>DASXZP010000027.1:0-329243 GCA_036501825.1 Caulobacteraceae bacterium
CGGTGGTCGAGCGGCCGAGGTCGGAGAGCAGCCACAGGGCGCAGCCGGCGACGCCCTCCATCGAGGTGTCCTCCTTCAGCGCGCTGAGCGCCCGCCCCTGCGAGAGCATGCTGCGTCCGCCGGAGATCCCCGCCAGCGACAAGGTCCGCATGGCGCCCGCCGAGATGGCGTTGACCCGGATCCCCTTGGGCCCCAGGTCGCGCGCCACGTAACGCACCGACGCCTCCAGCGCCGCCTTGGCCACGCCCATGGTGTTGTAGTTGGGGATGGTCCGTTCGGAGCCGAGGTAGGTCATGGTCATCATCGACCCGCCGTTCGGCATCAGCCGCGCGGCGCGCTTGGCGCAGTCGACGAAGCTGTAGGCCGAGATGTTCATCGCCAGCAGGAAGCCTTCGCGCGTGGTGTTCTCCACGAACGAGCCTTTCAGCTCGTTCTTGTCGGCGAAGGCGACGGAGTGGACGAAGAAGTCGATGGTCCCGAAGCGCTTCTCGATCTCGGCGAAGGCCGCATCCATCGAGGCGTCGTCGGTGACGTCGGCGGGCACCAGGAAATCGCAGCCGATGCTCTCGGCCAGGGGCCGCACCCGCCGCTCCAGCCCCTCGCCCAGGTAGGTGAAGGCCAGCTCAGCCCCCTGGGCGGCCAACTGGCTCGCGATCCCCCAGGCGATGGAGTTCTGGTTGGCGACGCCCATCACGAGGCCCTTCTTGCCCCGCATCAGCTCGCCCTTGGGCATGGTCCAACCGTCCTCGGCCATGGCAGCTATCTCCAGTTCGGGGGCTGGTTAGCAGGGTTCCCGGCGGGGGAAAACCTGGGCCGGGAAAACGGGAGTCCACGGACCCACACGGACGCACACGGAAAAAGAGAAATTGTCCACGAACCACACGAACCACACGAACGCGTCTCCGAGCGAGGACACCGGCGCGAAGCGCCCATCGATGGAGGCCGCGTCTGCGACGCGGGGCGATCATCTCGTTCGTGTGGTTCGTGTGGTTCGTGGACAAAAATTCTTGCGGAAACGCGACGCTGTCCGTGTGCTTCCGTGTGGGTCCGTGGACCCTCTTCTCTACGTCCCGGCCGGCTTCCAGCCGCTCTTGGCGAGGAAGGCTTTGGGGTCGGTCATTTCGATGATGTCTTTCAGGGCCTGGCGCTTGTCGGCGTGGTGGTCCCAGTAGGCCTTCACGATGCGGTAGCCGACCCAATAGCCCAGGTCGCCCGGATGCTGGGCGGTGCCGTCGCCGTTGTAGAGCCAGTGCGTAAGGTCGGTGGAGTCCTCGTCCGTGACGAAGGCCTGTTCGATCGCCGCCTCGTGACCCTTGGCTTCGTTCCAGACGGCCTGGTTGCCCACGTCGCCGGAGATCAGTTTGCCGATGAAGTCCGCGGCGCCTTCGCCGAGCGAGATGGCGAGGACCGTCGCGCCCGGATCGCCCGGGTTCAGATCCTTCAGCGCCTTCGACTGCTGCACGTGGCCATACTCGTGCGCCATGACGTGCACGAAACGATCCTCCGGACTAGGATTCATGAAGTCCGCCGCGCACAGCGCTTCCAGCCCGATGTAGACGCCGGTTTCGTCGGTCACGCCCACCGGTCGTCCGCGTCCCACCAGGACGGTGATCGGCGCGCTCTTCGCTTCGGGATACAGCCGATAGAGTTTGTCGAGCGCGACAGCGGTGCGCGCCTTCACCTTCGGCAGCATGGCGAGACAGCGGCGCGCGTCGGTGTAGACCGCGGGGTGCTTGTCGTTCTCGTCGAAGATGCGCTGCGCGGTGACGTTGCGAATCTTCTGAAAGCGATGCAGCGCGTCGGTGCCGGGAATCAGATAATCCTGTTCCAATTGCGCGACGGTCGGATGGCCGTGGGCGGAGTCGTAGAGTTTGTAGAACCGCTGCACGTCTTCGATATAGATCGGCGGCAACCGCGACGGGGTAGGCGCAAACCCCATTGCGGCCAGGGATAGCGCCCCGGCCGCCAGCATCTTCGTCCAACCGGGGCGCATGGCGTTCTCCGTTCGCGAGACCATCAGTCTCGGCCACGGCGCGGCACGTTCCAAGTTAAACTCACGCAACGCTAGTCGAACGCCGACGAGCCGCCATCGCGCGCGGCAAGCCCGAGCTTGAGGCTCTCGATAGCGTGGGCGAGTTCGAACTGGTCGATCGAAAGGAATAGGACGAGGATCGCCTTTTGCGTCCCGTCCTCGAGCGTGACGCCAAACCGCGCGCCGCGGCCGACTGGAATGGGCCCGACCGCGACCAGGTCGTGGATCGCCGCCGATCCCCACGGCAGCCAGCGCAGATAACCGCCTTGCGTCCACACCGCCGGCCGGCTCGTCAAAGCGCGCCACAGGGCGACCGCGAGCGGAGCGACGAGCGCGGCCAGCACGAGGGCGCCAAGCCCATCCGCGACCGCCTGCGACGCGGTCGCCGGCGCGCGGAGTTCCTCGCCCGTCAGGGAGAGCCAACCCCAAATGCAGCCGGCGAACGCGAGGGCGGCGAGCGAAAGTTTTCCGGTGGAATAGTAGGCCAGCGCCTGGCGCTGCGCCGGCGCCTCAGACACGGCTCAGGATCATGCAGCCGTTGGTGCCGCCGAAGCCGAAGCTGTTGGACATGACGGTGTCGAGGTCGACATCCTTGCGCTTGCGCAGGATGGGCAGGTCTTCGAAGGCGGGGTCGAGGGTGTCGATGTGTGCGCTCTCGGCGGCGAAGCCGCCCTGCATCATCAGCATGCAGTAGATGGCTTCCTGCGCGCCCGCGGCGCCCAGGCTGTGTCCGGTCAGCGACTTGGTGGACGAGATCATCGGCGCGTTCTTGCCGAACACGGCGCGCACCGCTTCCATTTCCTTCACGTCGCCGATCGGCGTCGAGGTGCCGTGCGGGTTCAGGTAGTCGATCTTGCGTCCGCCCGCCTGTTCCATGGCGATGCGCATGCAGCGCGCCGCGCCCTCGCCTGACGGCGCCACCATGTCGTAGCCGTCGGAGTTGGCGGCATAGCCGGTGATCTCGGCGTAGATTTTCGCCCCGCGCGCCTTGGCCGCTTCGAGATCCTCGAGCACCACCACGCCGGCGCCGCCGGCGATGACGAAACCGTCGCGGTCCTTGTCATAGGCGCGTGAGGCGACGGCGGGACGGTCGTTATAGCCCGACGACATGGCGCCCATAGCGTCGAACAGATTGCTCAGCGTCCAGTCGAGTTCTTCGACGCCGCCGGCGAACATGATGTCCTGTTTGCCGAGCTGGATCTGCTCGGCCGCGGCGCCGATGCAATGGGTCGACGTCGCGCACGCGGACGAGATCGAATAGTTGATGCCCTTGATCTCGAACCAGGTGGCCAGCGTCGCCGACGCGCCCGAGCACATGGCCTTGGGCACCGCGAACGGCCCGATGCGCTTGGGGCCTTTTTCGCGCGTGGTCTCGGCGGCGTTGACGATGGCGCGGGTCGACGGACCGCCGGCGCCGACAATCAGTCCGGTGCGCGGATGGGAGACCTGTTCTTTTTCCAGGCCGCTGTCGGCGAGCGCCTGCTCGAACGCGATGTGGCCGTAGGCGGTGCCGGGCGCGAGGAAGCGCGCCGCGCGGCGATCGACCATCGCTTCCCAGTCGATCTCCGGCTTGCCGTGCACCTGGCAACGGAAGCCGAGCTCGGCGTATTCCGGCGCGAAGCTGATGCCGGACTTGGCCTCCCGCAGCGCGGCTGTGACCTCGGCGGCATTGTTGCCGATCGAGGAAACCACGCCGATACCGGTGACGACCACACGCCGCATCGAGACTCCTTCTCGTTCTCGCTCAGACCAAGTCTTTGGGATCGTACAGCCCGACCTTCAGGTCGGTGGCCGTATAGATGGGGTTGCCGTCAGCCTCGAGCACCCCGTCGGCGATACCCAGAACCAGTTTGCGCAGAATCACCCGCTTCAGGTCGATCTTGTAGACAATCCGCTTCACCTTCGGCGTGACCTGGCCGGAGAACTTCACCTCGCCCACGCCGAGCGCGCGGCCCTTGCCCGGCGCCCCGGTCCAGCCGAGGTAGAAGCCGACCAGCTGCCAGAGCGCGTCCAGGCCCAGGCAGCCCGGCATTACCGGGTCGCCCAGGAAGTGGCAGGCGAAGAACCAGGCGTCGGTCTTCACGTCCAGTTCGGCGCGGACGTAGCCCTTGCCGTACTTGCCGCCCTCGCGCTGGATGTCGGTGACCCGGTCCATCATCAGCATCGGCGGGGCGGGCAACTGGGCGTTGCCCGGCCCGAACATGTCGCCCCGGGCGCAAGCCAGCAAGGCGTCGTAATCCAACGTATTTTCCACGAGAGCCATGGGCGGCGGGGTACTCCGTCGGCGGGGCGACGCAGGCGCCCGTCCATTCCAGGCGCGTGGGTACACGAGGCGTCGCGGCGTCTCAACCTCAGGCTTGGCCGTCCGCTTTCGTCAGAAACAGGCCGCCTCAGAATTCTTAGCGGCAGCGGGGGGCGTCGCCCGTACCCCAAAGCTCGGTTTCGGGGGCCCAGCCTTTGATTCCGTCGGCCTTCACCTGGCACCAGCCGCCTTCGCACTTGCCGAGGGCTGCGACAGAACGCGCACCCAGATAGGCGCGAATCCGGGCGTCGGCCTTGGGGTCGGCGGCCAGGGCCAGGTCCTGGGCCTTGGCGCGGAACACGGTGCGGGCGCCGTCGATGGTGCGCCGGTGCACCCAGGCGGACTGGCCGTCCGGGTCGCAGACCTTGCGCCACTCGCGCGTCTCTTCGACCACCTGCACCGGCAGGCCCTTGGTCCCATACACCCAGACCGTCGGGTAATCGTCGCCGGGCCCCGAGCGGGCGTTCACCTGGTTGAACTTCAACGACACCCAGCGCGGCACCGGGAAGCCCGAGGGGGTGGGCTTGTTCGGGTCGCGCGCCACCGCCGTCCCCGAAAGCACGAGCGCGCCCAGGGCCAAGCCCAGCGCCGCCCAGGCGCGGCGGTTGTGCCCCCGGCGGCGGCTGCTACAAGCCCCCGGTTCCGTTTCCCTCACCCCAGAATCCCCAAAATCTGAAATCCTCCGCATGGCCGGCCCCAAGCTCAAAGTCGTGCTCACCCGCAAGCTGCCCTCGGACATCGAGACGCGCATGCGCGAGCTGTTCGACTGCTCAGGCGGCGGGCTGAATGGTGACGACCACGCGTTTACCGTTGGTGAACTACGTTCGGCCCTGGCCCGGGCCGACGTCCTGGTCCCGACCATCACCGACCGGATCGACGCGGCGCTGCTCGAGCACGCCGGGCCGAACCTGAAGCTGATCGCCAACTTCGGCGCCGGCATCGACCACATCGACGTGGCCGCCGCCGTGGCCAAAGGGATCATCGTCTCCAACACCCCGGGCGTGCTGACCGAAGACACCGCCGACATCGCCATGGCGCTGATCCTGGCGGTGGCGCGGCGAATCGTTGAGGGCGCCGATCTGGTCCAGCGCGGCGACTTCCGCGGCTGGACCCCGACCTCGATGAGCGGCCAGCGGGTGTTCGGCAAGCGGCTGGGCATCGTCGGCATGGGCCGCATCGGCCAGGCCCTGGCGCGGCGCGCGGCGGCGTTCGGACTGTCGGTGCACTATCATAACCGCAAACCCGTCAGTGCACGGATCGAGGAGGATCTGTCGGCGACCTACTGGGACGATCTCGACCAGATGTTGCCGCGCGTGGACTTCCTGTCGATCAATTGTCCGAAGACCGAAGCGACGCATCACCTGCTGTCGGCGGAGCGGCTGGCGCTGTTGAAACCGAGCGCGATTCTGGTCAACACCGCCCGCGGTGAAATCGTCGACGAAGCGGCGCTGGGCGCGCTGATCAAGGCGGGCGCGATCGCCGGCGCCGGTCTCGACGTCTATGAGCACGAACCCAGCATCAATCCCGCGCTGATGGGCCTCTCCAACGTCGTGCTTCTGCCGCACATGGCGTCGGCCAGCTACGAGGCACGCCTCGACATGGGCGAGCGCGTCATCCTCAACATCAAAACCTTCCAGGACGGCCACAGGCCGCCCGACCGCGTGATCCCCGCGATGCTGTGAGAAGAGAGTCCACGGACCACACGGAAAACACGGAAAGGAAGACTCGCCCGCGTCGCAGACGCGCCTGATTCAAGGGCGCTTCGCGCGCGATAACGATGCCGAAAGCGCGACGCCGTCCGTGCTTTCCGTGTGGTCCGTGGACTCTTTTCTTCTTTTTTGTGCGGTACGCCGTCAGTAGAAGATCGTCGTGTTGGGATTGCGGCCCGCGTTGCTGCTCTTGGTCGAGGTCGGCGGGCCCTTTTTCTTCGCCGCCGGTTGCAGCGATTTCAGGAAGGCGCGCACGTCCGCCGCGCTCTGATCGGCGTCCTCTTCCTGCAGCGCGTGGCCCGCGTTCGGATAGACGATCAGGCGCGAGCCCTTGATCGACGCCGCGTATTTCGAGGCGTTCGCCGGCGGGACGAGCTTGTCCTTGCCGCCCTGCAGAATAAGCGTCGGCGTCGCAACCGCGGCCAGCTTTTCCGGCGTGGCCCAGCCGCCGGCGCCGGTGTTCATGTCCACCGCCACGTCGACGATGGCGTCGCGGTGGCCCGGCGCGCGGCCGAGTTCGGTGTATTTGGTCACCAGCTCCTCGGTGACGAACTTCTGGTTCGCATAGGTGTCCATGAAGGCGTCGTGCACGCGCTTGGTCTGGTCGAGATTGCGGGCCATGAAACGCCCGAACGGTGACTGCATGATCGCCAGCGCTTTTTCACGCTCGCTGTTCGGCCGCGTGTCGGGCCAGCCCGAGGCGCCGATCAGAATCAAGCCGTTCAACTTGTCCGGATGCGCCGCCGCATAGCGCCACGCGATGTCGCCGCCCAGCGACCAGCCGCCCAGGGTGAATTTGTTGATGTGCTCAGCGCTCACGAAGTCGTCGAGCGTCTGCACATAGCCCGCGAGCGTGGGGTGATAGCCGGCCGGCGCGCGGGTCAGCCCGTGTCCGGGCAGGTCGAGGGTGACGATGCGATAGTCATTGCCCAGCCGCCTTACCCACGGCTTCCAGGTGTCGAGGTTGACGAAGAAGCCGTGCACCAGAACCAGGACCGGACCCTTCGGATTGCCCTGGTCTTGGTAGTGCACGTGCAGGCCGCCCGGCAGGTCGACGTAGCGCGACGCCGCGGTCCCGTATTTCGCCTCCAGCTTGGCGTAGGGAATGTCGGGACGGCGCATCGCGAACCAGGCGATGATCAGTACCAGGACGATCCCTGCGAGTACGGCGCCCGCGATCTTTGCCGCTCTACCCATAGACCCCTCCACGCCCGGCGCACCGGACGGCCTGCCCGCGGCAAGCCTTGTCGCTCGCCTGCGCCGGGTCAAGGCCCGGTCTCTGGGACTTGAACCCCCGGGCCCAGACGGCCACTTGTGCCGCCTATGACCCAACCCAACAATTTTCCAGCCAACTCTTTTCCAGACTGGCACGGGACCACGATCCTGGCGGTGCGCCGCGACGGCAAGACCGTCATCGCCGGCGACGGCCAGGTCTCCATGGGCCCCACGGTGGTGAAGGCCCAGGCCCGCAAGGTGCGCACGCTCGCGGGCGGAAAGGTGCTGGCGGGTTTCGCCGGCGCCACCGCCGACGCCTTCACCCTGCTGGAGCGGCTCGAAGCCAAGCTCGAGCAGTATCCGGACCAGCTGGCCCGCGCTTGCGTCGACCTGGCCAAGGACTGGCGCACCGATCGCTACCTGCGCCGCCTCGAAGCCATGCTGATCGTGGCGGACGCGACCTCGATCTACACGGTCACCGGCGTCGGCGACGTGCTGGAGCCGGAAGAGGGCGTCGCGGCGATCGGGTCGGGCGGGTCCTACGCGCTGGCGGCGGCGCGAGCGCTGATGGCCGAGACGCAACTGGATGCGGAACAGGTCGCGCGCAAAGCCATGGCGATCGCCGCGTCGATCTGCGTCTACACCAACGACAATCTGACCATCGAGCGTATCGGTTGACCGCCTCTACGCCTCACAAGCCGATGACGCCTGAGAAGGCGGTGGCTCAAGGCTCCTGGTCGGTGAACGGTCCCGTCCGCGCCATTCTGATTTCCTGTCCAATCGCGGCTTGGCTCGTGTTCACCCAATTTCCGCCCTCGGCAGCCACCTTTGTCCTTGGGAGCGCCCTGGCTCTCGGTACGTTCACACTGTCTTGGATCGCGTGGTCGTTTCTCGTCGTCCGGTGGCGCCTCTGGGCGTACGAACGCGTGGACGACATCGAAACGCTCAAGAGCCTTGCGGTCGAGGCGGGTATAATCTGGCCTGATGGTAATTTGTTCGAACGGACAGAGTTCCGCACCGCGGCTGCACGCCAACGACTTCGCGAGCTTGAGGCTTCTAAGATAAAATGACCGATTTTTCTCCGCGTGAGATCGTGTCCGAACTCGACCGCTTCATCGTCGGTCACGAAGACGCCAAGCGCGCCGTGGCCGTCGCGCTGCGCAACCGCTGGCGCCGCAAGCGCGTGCCCGAGGATCTGCGCGACGAGGTGACGCCCAAGAACATTCTGATGATCGGCCCGACCGGCGTCGGCAAGACCGAGATCGCACGCCGTCTCGCGCGGCTGGCTCAGGCGCCGTTCCTGAAGGTCGAGGCCACCAAGTTCACCGAGGTCGGCTATGTCGGGCGCGATGTCGACCAGATCATGCGCGACCTGGTTGAAGCCGCCATCGCCATGGTGCGCGAACGCCGCCGCGCGGGCGTGCGGGCGCGGGCGGAAGGCCAGGCGGAGGAGCGTCTGCTCGACGCCCTGGTGGGCGCCGGCTCCGGTGCTGCGACCCGCGAAAGCTTCCGCAAGAAACTGCGCGCCAACGAGCTGGACGACCGCGAGGTCGAACTGACCCTGGCCGACACCGCACCGGCGGGCGCCATGGAGATTCCCGGCCAGCCGGGCGTGGGCGTGCTGAACCTGTCGGAGATGCTGTCCAAGGCCATAGGCGGCCGCACCAAGACCGCGCGCCTGACCGTGACCGAGGCGTGGCCGGTGCTGATCAATGAAGAGAGCGAACGGCTGCTCGATCAGGAAGCGTTGACCAAGGAAGCGCTCGCTCTGGCCGAAAGCGACGGCATCGTGTTCATCGACGAGATCGACAAGGTCGCCTCGCGCCAGGACCGCGCCGGCGCCGACGTCAGCCGCGAAGGCGTGCAACGCGACTTGCTGCCGCTAATCGAAGGCACCACGGTGGCGACCAAGCACGGCCCGGTGAAGACCGACCATGTGCTGTTCATCGCGTCGGGCGCCTTCCACGTGGCGAAGCCCTCGGACCTGCTGCCCGAACTGCAGGGCCGCCTGCCGATCCGCGTCGAGTTGAAGGCCCTGACCCGCGACGACCTGCGACGCATCCTCACCGAACCGGAAGCCAATCTGGTGCGCCAGACCCAGGCGCTGCTGAAAACCGAAACCGTCGAGATCGTGTTCACCGACGATGCGGTCGACGCCATCGCCGATGCGGCGGTCGAGGTGAACTCCGCAGTGGAGAACATCGGCGCGCGGCGGCTGCAGACGGTGCTGGAAAAGGTGGTCGAGGACATCAGCTTCCGCGCCGCCGACCTCGCCGGCCAGACCGTGAAGATCGACGGCGCCTATGTGCGCGAGCGCATCGGCGACCTGGCCAAGAACGCGGACCTGTCGCGCTTCATCCTCTGAGCTATGCTGGCGGCGATGATCCGCTCCGCTCGCGCCTATGGCTGACGCTGCCCACACCCTGCCGGCCCTGATCGGGCGCGCCAGCGCCTGGACCTTCGAGGCCGCACTGCCGCTGTGGGCCTCCACCGGGCTGGACGCGCCGGGCTTGGGGTTCGTCGAACGGCTGGATCGGGACGGGCGGGTCGAGCCCTTGGATTTCAAGCGATTACGGGTCCAGGCCCGGCAGGTCTACGTCTTCAGCCACGCCCAGGTCCTGGGCTGGGACGGCGGGCTCGAAGCCGCCCGCGCCGGCTACCGGTTCATGGTCGAACACGCTCGGCTCGAAGGCGGCGGCTGGGCCAAGGTGCTGGGCCGTGAGGGGGGCGTGAAGGACGCGACCCTCGACCTCTACGACCAGGCCTTTGCCCTCTACGCCCTGGCCTGGTACGCGCGCGCCTCGGGCGAGGACGAACCGCTGGCCTTGGCTGAGCAGACCGTCGCGGCCATCGACCGGCGCCTCGCGCGTGACGACGGCCGCGGCTTTCGCTCCACCGATCCCGACTCGCCCCCGGGCGGTCTGCAGAACCCGCACATGCATCTGCTCGAAGCGATGCTGGCGCTGCACGAAGTCACCGGCGAAGCGCGCTGGGCGGAACGCGCGGTCGCCATCGGCGAACTGTTCACGACGACTTTGTTCGATCCGAACACCGCGACCCTCGCCGAAGGTTTCGACGCGAACTGGAAACGGATCGATCCGGTGATCGTCGAGCCGGGCCATCAGTTCGAATGGACCTGGCTGCTCACCCGGCTCGGCGGTGTGACAGGGTATTACCACACCATGCTGATGAACGCGCTGGCGGGCTTCGGCGAAAAGCACGGGCTGAACCCCAAGAACGGCCTGGCCTGGGATGAGGTCGGGGTGGACGGCGCGGTGCTGAAACCGACCCACCGCCTTTGGCCGCAGACCGAACTGCTGAAGGCGTCCCTGGCCCGCTGCGAAGGCCGCGGCTGCGTCACCCACGCGGCGACCATCACGCGCACGCTCAGCAACATCCTGGACCTCTACCTGGCGCCCGCGCCGAGCGGCTGCTGGCGCGATCAACTTGACGCAGACGGCAAGCCGCTGGACCAACCGATCCCGGCGTCGACGCTCTACCACCTGTTCCTGGCCTTTGCGGAACTGTTCCGCCTGCAGCCCCTGATCGAGGCGTCGCAATGAAAGCGCGCGCCGCCTTCCTAGACCGCGACGGCGTGCTGATCGTCGACAAGGGCTATCCGCACCGACCCGAAGACCTCGTCTTCATCGACGGCGCCGCCGCGGCCGTGCGTCGCCTGCGCCACGCCGGTTTCAAGATCGTGGTGGTGACCAACCAGTCCGGCGTCGCTCGCGGCCTGTTCACCCTGGCGGAAATGGACGCCTTTCACACCCTGATGCGCGAGACCCTGGCGGCCGCGGGCGCCGACATCGACGCGATCTACGCCTGTCCCTACCTGCCCGACGCGCCCGTGGCCGAGTTCAGCCACCCCGACCACCCGGATCGCAAACCCAACCCCGGCATGATCCTGCGCGCCATCGCCGACCTCGACCTCGATCCCGACCGCTCGATCCTGATCGGCGACAAGGACAGCGACATGGAAGCCGCCCGCCGAGCGGGCGTCGCCGGCGCCAAATTCCGCGGTGGCGACCTCGACGCCTTCGTCGCCATGCTGGCGATGTGAGATATGCCAAATCGCTACACCATTGTCTGTGAGTTCCGAGGCGGAACCTATGTCTCACAGGTGCACGCCGCTAACGAAGTGGATGCAGTGCGCTGCTGGGCCGATTGCATCAGGGCCGACCGGCCGATTCCACGCTCGTCAGCCCATGTCGCAACGAGCGTTCTACGCGATCTGGAGGAACACGGAGTCGCTGCCCTCGACGGGCTGAAGGGCGTCTGGAGCTTCTCTGCACTCATGGGCCGCAGCCTGGTTCTCGGTAACGTGGTGCTCTCTCGTTAACGACTGGGCGAAAACGGATTGCCCTCCGGCGCCCTTACGCACCTTTGCGCGGCGAGGCCGCACCGTCCATTATCCCCTCAGGACGCCGAATGGGCGGGGGTCGAATGCCGACACGGGACGAAATCAACAAGGACATGCGAGCCTTCTGGGACGGTCCCGGGGGTCAGATCTGGGTCGATCGCCAGGCCCACACCGACGTGACGCTGCAACCGGTCACCGACGCCCTGCTGGCTTTCGCGGCGCCGCAGCCGGGCGAGCGGGTGCTCGACGTCGGGTGCGGGTGCGGCGGGCCGACGCTGGAGCTTGCGCGCGCGGTCGGTCCCACCGGCAGCGTTTCGGCGCTCGACATCTCCGGACCGATGATCGGCGAGGCCATTCGCCGCGCGCGGGCGGCCGGCTTGCGCAACATCGATTGGCGCCAGGCCAATCCCGGCACGGCGGTGCTGGAGCCCTACGATCTTCTGGCGTCGGCGTTCGGGACGATGTTCTTCGGCGATCGGGTAGCGGCGTTCACGGCAATGCGTCGCGCCGCCGATCCGAAGGCGCGGCTCGCGATGAGCTGCTGGCGCGCGCTGGCTGAAAACCCGTGGATGGAGGTCCCGATGAAGGCGGTCGCGCCGCATCTGCCGCCGCGCCCGGCGCCGGCGCCGAACGCGCCCGGCATGTTCGCCTTTGCCGATCCCGACCACGTGACCGAGGTGCTGACCGCCGCCGGCTGGACAGCGCCGCAGTTCGAGAAACTGGACGTCGATCTCGACATCGCCGCCGGCCGGGGCCTGGACGAAGCGGTGGCGCAGTCGACGCAGATCGGCGCGGTGAGCAGCTGGCTGCGCAATCAGCCGGCCGAGATCGTCTCCGCCGCCCTCGCCTCCGTCCGCGAAGCGCTCACGCCCTTTGCGGAGGGTCAGAACGTACGCCTGCGCGGCGCCGTGTGGCTGATCGGCGCCACCGCGGCTTGAGTTACGAGAGTCCGCCGCGCCCATAGGCGAAGGCGCGGATAAGCCATTCGGCGGGGCCCATGGAGAACCGGCGCAGCCAGAGCACCGATGCGATTGCGGTGACGATCCAGATCGCTACGGACACCAGCATCAGGCTGGTGAAGCTCAAGGCGCCGACCCACCCGAAGCCGTAGAACAGCATCGACGTCAGGATGGACTGCAGGCTGTAGGTCGTGAGCGAGGTTCGCCCGAGCGCGCGAAGCGCCGTGGCGCCGCCCAGCACCTTCCAGCGGAAGAGAAGCGTGGCCAGCGCGACGTGGCCCAGGGTGACGCCCAGACGCGCGGGCTCGTAAAGGAACGAGCGCACGGCGGAGACGGGAAGAACCAGGCGGGTCGGGTCGAGCTCGAAGCCGGTTCGCGCGAGCCAGGCCAGCGCGGCGATCCGGATCGGCAGGCCGAGGCCGTAACCGATGAGCGCCATCAGCACATAGGTCCTGGTCGATGCGGCGCCGGTCAGGATTCCAAGTCGGTACAGCGCGACGCCGATCAGCATGAAGCTGAGACATTCGACGACGCCCGGCCAACTCCACACGGACAGATGGCGATAGATCCAGCCGTCGGTGCTCCACTTCAGCAGGCTCTTGAAGTGCGTGCGTTGCTCGATCTCCGCGTTCACCGCGGTCGCGCTGGGATAGAGGCCGTCGTGACTGGCTTGAACCGCGTCGAGGGAATTCTGCTGCGCCGGGGTCAGCGCGTGTCCTGCGGCCTTCGCCGCCGCGGCCGGCGGCGCGCCCATGTAGGTCTCGACAAGGTTGGTGGTCGACCAGGCGCGCAGACCGCAGAGGCCGAGCAGGAGCAGCGCCGCGACGATGCACAGGGTACGCGGGCGCGAGATGCGGAAGGCGAGCAACAGCAGGCCGGCGATGCCGTAGGTCCATAAAATCTCACCGGGCCACATGAAGACGGCGAACTGGACGACGCCAAGCGCCAGCAGCGCCAGACAGCGCCGCGACCAGACGTCGACCGGCGTCACCTGCGGATTGTCCCCTTCGGTGCGCCGCAGCATCAGCGCCATGCCGGCGCCGAACAGCAGGGTGAACAGCCCGCGCGACGGGCCCTCGAGCAGGATCTGCTCCAGGCACCAGAGGATGCGGTTCAGGTCCCAGTGGGACGGATAGGTCAGACCCTCGCGGTCGCCCACCGTGCCCATGACGAGGATGTTGACCGGCAGGATCGCGCAGATGGCGATGCCTCTGAGCAGGTCGAGATTGGCGATCCGCTCGCCGGCGCCGGTGGGCGCATTGCTTTCGCTCATCGGATCCCCGCCCGCGTGAGGGCCGCAAAGCTAGCCTGCTTCGCCGGCCCGGGCAGCGGTTGTTTGACCCCGGCCGCCGAACCGCTATTCACGCCCCAGGACCGGGACGGCGAGACATGGACGCGGCAAAGCTCAAGGCGAACCTGGATTATGTGCTGGCGGAGGCGACGATTCCCGAGCTTCCGGGGCACTACATCGGCAAGGTGCGCGACAACTATGACCTGCCGGACGGCCGGCGCGTCCTGATCGCCAGCGACCGCGTCTCGGCCTTTGACCGGTCGCTGGGCGCCATTCCCTTCAAGGGCCAGGTGCTGACGCAGATTGCGCGCTTCTGGTTCGAGCAGACGGGGGACATCGTTCCGAACCACGTCCTCGCCTATCCGGACCCGAACGTGCTGATCGGTCGGCGCCTCGACATGCTGCCGGTCGAGATCGTGGTGCGGGGGTATCTGGCGGGGACCACGTCGACGTCACTGCTGACGATGTACCAAGCAGGCGCGCGAGAGATTTATGGCTTCAAGTTTCCCGACGGGATGCGCGCCAATGAGCGCCTGCCGCAAGCGATCATCACGCCGACGACCAAGGCCGGTCATGGCGACCACGACGAGCCGATCACCGCCGCGGAGATTTTGGAGCGCGGCCTGCTGACGCCGGAACAGTGGCGCGAGATCAGCGAAATCGCGCACGCGCTGTTCGCACGCGGGCAAGCGTTGGCGGCGAAGCGAGGCCTGATCCTCGCCGACACCAAGTACGAGTTCGGCCTCGACGGCGACGGCCGCATTGTCCTCGCCGACGAAATCCACACGCCGGACAGCAGCCGCTACTGGAACGCCGAAACCTACGACGCGCGCTTCGCCGCCGGAGAACCGCCGGTGAGCTTCGACAAGGACTACGTCCGCCGCTGGGTGATCGCGCGCTGCGATCCCTACAAGGACCCGATACCGACGATTCCCCCCGACGTGCTGGGCGACGCCGCTGCGGTCTACATCCAGGCCTATGAGGCGATCACCGGTGAGGAATTCGTGTTCCCCGATACGTCGGAGGCGCCGTTGCAACGCATTCGGCGAAACCTGTCCGACCTGTTCTGATCAGGTTTTGTCCGGCACGTTCGCGTTCAACTCATCCAGCCACACCCGTGCATTGCCGTCCGACGGGGCGCGCCAGTCGCCGCGCGGCGAGAGGGAGCCGCCGGAGGTGACCTTGGGGGCGTTGGGCATGGCGGTGCGTTTGAACTGACTGGTCTGGAAGAAGCGCTTCAGGAACACGCCGAGCCAGTGCTTGATCGCGTGCAGGCCGTATTCGCGGCGCGCGTCTTCGGGGAAGTGCGGCGGCCAGGCGCCGGCGTTGGCGTCGCGCCACGCGTGCCAAGCCAGGAAGGCGACCTTCGACGGTCTGAGGCCGAAACGGGTGATGTAGTAGGTGTTGAAGTCCTGCAGTTCGTAAGGGCCGACCACAGATTGGGTCGACTGGATCGCGCCGTCGGCGCCGGCGGGCACCAGCTCGGGTGAGATTTCGGTGGCCAGGATCTTGTGCAGGACCTTGCGCGAGTCCGGCTTCAGCAGATCGCCGTCGGCGACCCAGCGGATCAGGTGCTGGACCAGGGTCTTGGCCACCGAGGCGTTGACCGCATAGTGGCTCATCTGGTCGCCGACGCCGTAGGTCATCCAGCCCAGCGCCAGTTCCGACAGGTCGCCGGTGCCGACCACGAGGGCCCCGCGCTGGTTGGCGAGGCGGAACAGATAGTCGGTGCGCAGGCCCGCCTGCACGTTCTCATAGGTGACGTCGTAGACCGGCTTGCCCTCGCCCGCGGGGTGGCCGATGTCCTTCAGCATCCGCTCGGCCGCCGGCTTGATGTCGATCTCTTCGGCGGTGACGCCCAGCGCCGCCATCAGGGCCAGCGCATTGGCCTTGGTGTCCGGCGACGTGGCGAACCCGGGCAGGGTGAAGCCTAAGATGTTCGCGCGCGGCAGGCCCAAGAGATCGAAGGCGCGCGAGGCGACGAGCAAAGCGTGCGTCGAATCGAGGCCGCCGGACACCCCGATGACCACGTGCTCCAGGCCGGTCGCCTGCAGGCGCGTGGACAGGCCCTGGACCTGGATGTTGAACGCCTCGTAGCAGTCGTGATCGAGCCGCGCGGGATCGTCGGGTACGAAGGGGAAGCGCGGCACGGCGCGGATCAGGCCGCGGTCGGCGAAGTCGGGCTCGGCTGCGAACGTGATGCGGCGCGTGGTTTGTTCCGGATGGCCGACGGCCAGAGCCACGTCGTTGAAGGTGCCCATGCGCTGGCGTTCGAGGCGCAGACGCTCGACGTCGATGTCGGCGACGGTCATCTGCGAGGCCTGGGGGAAGCGTTTGCTCTCCGCCAGGCGGTCGCCGTACTCGTAGATCAACGCCTGACCGTCCCAGGCCAGGTCGGTGGTGGATTCGCCGGGGCCGGACGCGGCGAAGACATAGGCCGCCGCAGCGCGGATCGAATGGGAGGCGCAGAGCAGTTCGCGTTCTTCCGCCTTGCCGATGACGACGTTGGAGGCGGACAGATTGCAGAGGATCAGCGCGCCCGCGAGCGCGCCGCGCGTCGATGGCGGCACGAGCGACCAGAAGTCTTCGCAGATCTCCACATGGAAGATGAAGTCGTTGAGGTCCGACGCGGCGAACACCAGGTCGGTTCCGAACGGAACGTCATTTCTGGCGATGCGCACCATGAGGCCGCCGCCCAGACCCATCGACGAGGCGAACCAGCGCTTCTCGTAGTACTCGCGATAGTTCGGCAGGAAGGTTTTGGGCACGACGCCGAGAATACGGCCGCGGTGGATCACGACGGCGCAGTTGTAGAGCCGACCGTTGCGCCGCACCGGGGCGCCGACCACCAGCACTGGACGGAGCGTCGTGCTCGCCTCGGCCAGTTCGCCGATGGCCGCCTCGACGCGGTCGAGCAGGGCGTCCTGGCCGAACAGGTCATCGACGGCGTAGGCGCTCAGACCCAACTCGGGGAACACCATCAGGTCGCAGCCCTCGGCGTCGCCTTCGCGGGCGAGCTTCAAGGTCTCGGCCAGGTTGGCGGCCGGGTCGCCCACGTGGACGCGCGGCGTGCATGCGGCGGTGCGCACGAAGCCCTGCTTCTGGTGGGAAAAGAACTGCGAAGGGGTCACGGTCCGTCCGGTTTCCTTGGCCGCCGCTCATGTACGACCGCGCGGGCGGTTTCGCCAGCTTTCCTTACCGCACAGAGGGTTACGCCCGGTTACCAGGAAATCTGGGGTTTGGAGGCCTTGCCCCTATGGGATCGCCCTGCAACAACCCGCCTCCGCGGTCCCCCTCGGGGGCCAAGAGGGAACGCGGTGCGGGGCTAGCCCCAAAACCGCGGCTGTTCCCGCAACTGTGAGCGGCGAGGTCCGCGTCCGTCCGCCTGGAGCTTCGGCTCTGAGCGGCGCCACTGGGTAACCGGGAAGGCGAGGGCGAGCTCCGAAGACCCGCAAGCCAGGAGACCTGCCGCCGACGTCGCTCGTCCTTGGTCCGGGAATAGGCCGAAGGCGCGGGACATCCGTCGCAGCGACACGCCGGTCGGCGCAAATCCGTCTTTGTACGGACGACCGGTTGCGCTGCAGCCGCCCCGGTCCGCGCCGGACCCGGGCTTGACGGAGACCCTGCGTATGAAACGCGCGCTTCTTTCCAGCCTCTCGGCCGGCGCCCTCGCGCTCGCCGCCTTCCCCGCCCTCGCCGACCCGGCCGACGACACGAAAGTGTCCGAAGTCGTCGTCACCGCGACGCGCACCCCGACTCCGGTGCAACAGGTCGCCAACTCGATCACCGTCGTCAGCAAGGCCGACATCGAACAGCAACAGCTCAACGATCTGCCCGCCGCGCTGGCGACCGTTCCCGGCATCAATGCGGTGCGCGCCGGCGGTCCGGGCGAACAGACCTCGGTGTTCGTGCGCGGGACCAACTCAAACCACGTGCTGGTGCTGATCGACGGCATCGACGCCAGCGATCCTTCGATCCCCAGCGGGTTCGATTTCGGCCAGACCTTGCTGGGCGACGTGTCGCGTATCGAGGTGCTGCGCGGGCCTGGCTCGAGCCTCTACGGCTCACAGGCGTTGGGCGGGGTGATCAACATCATCACGACTCCGCCGGGCGGACCGTCCGCGGCCAGTGTTTCGCTGGAGGGCGGCTCCTTCGGCACGTTCAACCAGCGCCTCGCCGCTAACGGCGAAGTCGACAGGCTGGGCTATGCGGTCGATCTCGAACATTATCGTTCCGACGATACGCCGGTGACGCCGACCGATCTCTTGCCGCCGGGCCAGAAAGCGATCGGCGACGCGTACGACAACGTGACTGCCTCAGGCCGCTTCAGTGCGGCGGTGTCGGACGATCTGAAACTCGATCTGACCGTGCGTTACACGCGCGCGATCCTGCGCTTCACCGGCGACAACGAGAACCTGTTCCCGAGCGTGCCGAACGCGCAGCAGAGCACCCAGGACCGCGGCGAACTGTTTACCCGCGCCCAGGCGCGTCAGTCGCTGTTCGACGGGCGGATGACCGGCACCCTCGGCGTCGACTACACCCAGTACCGCACCCACGAGCAGGACCCGGACGAGGGCTTCGGCGTGCAGCCGCCGGAGATTTTCGACGGGACCCGGGTGGGGGCCGACTGGCAGGGCGACATCACGCTGGCGCCCCAGGAAACCCTGGTCCTGGGCCTCGGCGACAAGGACGACCGGCTGCAGAACGCCGGCGTCCCGGCCCACGACAACGACGGCTGGGGCTTTGCCGAGCTGCAGGCGGCGCCCCTGCCGGGCCTGGCTTTGGCCGGCAGCGTGCGCCTGGACGACTATGAGCGTGAGGGCGATGCGCCGACCTGGCATGCGGGGGCGACCTATACGGCGGCTGCGACCGGAACCAAGCTGAACGCGACGGCGGGGACGGCGTTTGCGGCGCCGACGCTGTCGGACCTGTTCGTCAGCTTCCCGGCCTTCGACTTCTTCGCCAACCCGAACCTGAAACCGGAGCGCAGCTTCGGTTACGACGTGGGGGTAGAGCAACCGTTCGGCGGCGACCGCTATCGCGTTGGGATCACGTGGTACCACAATGATATCCGCGATCTGATCGACGCGACCTTCGATCCAGTGACCTTCACCTCGTCGCTCGGCAATGTGGATCGGGCGGTGACCTACGGCATCGAGTCCTTCGCGTCGGCCAGGATCAACGACCGCCTCGACCTGCGCGCTGACTACACCTGGACCATTGCCAAGAACGCGGACACGGGGCTGGAGCTGGTGCGGCGTCCGAAGGACAAGGCGAGCGGCACGGCGACGTGGAAGGCGACCGAGCGGCTGACGCTCAGCGCGACGGTGCTCTACGTCGGCTCGTGGATCGATTCCAACCGCAGCTTCTCGATCGCACGCCTGAACGCACCGTCGTTCACCACCGCCAATGTCGCGGCGGAATATCGGATGACGAAGGACGCGGTGCTGTTTGCGAGGGTGGATAATCTGTTCGACCGCAAATACCAGGACCCGGTGGGCTTCCTGCAGCCCGGCCTCGGCGCCTTCGCGGGCGTCAGGCTGCGTTTCGCGGGGCTCTGATCTCGCTCCAGCGGCGCGGGTCGAGCGCGACCGGGTGATCGAGTGCAAACTCGGGCCAGTCCAGGCTCGGTTGCGGTTGCGATGCGGCGGCGGCGAGGGCTTTCAGCTCCGCCGCCGACCGTACGCTGACCACGGCGGTGGACACGTCCGGACGCGAGCGGGCGTAGGCGAGCGCGGCCTGCATCGGATCGGCGCCGGCTTCGGCCAGCATGCGGCGGATGCGCGACAGGCGCGGGCCCGCGTCGGCCAGGGCCGGCGGCAGGTCTTCGCGCGGCATGAACAGCAGACCGTCGAGGAACACCGAGCGCAGCCACACCTCGCAACCCAGGTCGGCAAGGGCGTGCAAGACGCCTGAGGTCTCGGGCCGCTGGTCGAGCAGCGAGCCGTTGATCTGAATGAGGTCCGGCCGGAAGCGGCGCGCCAGATGCACTGGCTCGTCGTCCAGGCCGAGCACCACGCCCGTCTTCTGCACCACGCCTTCGTGTTTCAACGCTTGCAGGCGCGTCCACAAGGCGTGGCCGTCGCGGCTCAACAGATCGGCGGCGGGCGCCAGCACCGCATAGCCGTGGGCCAGGCCCATCAGGTCGAGGGAACGCCGCGCGCGCGCTTCGACGCGCTCCACGCTCTGGCCTTCCAGCGGCAGGGTCTTGATCGTCACCTGGAACGGGCTGGGAAACGGCCAGCAGCAGCCCAGGGTGCGCTCCACGTCGCCGTCGCCGGGCTGGGTGTCGATGAGGTCGATGCCCGCGTGGGCCGCGGTTTCGAGCACCGCCGCGAGCGCCGATTCCTTGGCGCCGGGGGTTTCGAAAAGATCGGTGCCGAGCGCGAGCCGGGTGCTCACGCAGCGACGCTCCGCCGGCGCGCGCGGACGAACTCGCCGTCCTGGCAGCGCGCGACGATGCCGGGCAGCACGTCGTCATAGGCCTTGAGCAGGCGGGTGACGGCGCCTTCGCGGGTCGCCAGCGACGGTACGTGGGCGCCGAAGCTGAGAATACCTTCGTGATAGAGGGCCGAGGCGAGGGCGTCTTCCACCGCCTTGCCGTCGAAGCCGGAGCGCGGACGCGCGCAGATCAGGCTCCAGGTCGGATCGCCGTAGATGCTCAGCCATTCGGTGGCGCCGGTGGCGTCGAGCCGGGCTTCGACTTCAGCTTCGATCTCGGCGCCGCGCACGCGCAGCACGTCGGGAACGTCGTCGCGCACGACCCGGTCGAGGGTGGCGCAGGTCGCGGCCAGCGCGGCGGCGGTGACGATGTCGCCGGTGGAGGTCAGCGCCGACATCGGCTCCAGCTTGCCGCAGACGGCGGCGATCGGGCGGCCGTTGGCGAGCGAGGAGCCCAGCACGGTCATGTCGGGCTTCACGCCGGCCAGGGTCTGGGCCCCGCCGAGGTCGACGCGGAAGGCGGTGCGCGATTCGTCGAAGATCAGAACCACGCCGGTGCGGTCGGTGAGCGACCGCGCGCCCAGCAGAAACTCGCGCGGGGAATCCATCGGACGGATGACCAGGGCGGCGACCTCGCCGAGGTGACGGTCGAGCGCGTCGTGCAGGGCGCTGATGTCGCCGGACACCGCGGTTTCGTCGTCGCAGAAGAAGGCGCCGTCGCGGCCGGTCACCGTCTTTGCCGCCACCAGGGCGTCGACCAGGGCCGACTCGAGGCTGGCGCGGAAGCCCACGGCTTCGGCGGAGGGAATGAGATCGCCGACGCGCTCGGCGGCTTCGCTTTCCAGCCTGCCCGAGCAGGTGGCGGGGGTGCGCGCGACCGCGGCTTCGACGCGGGGATCACCCCAGCCGAGCAACACGCATCCGTCGCCGTTGCGGAAGTCGACGCGTTCGCCGCCTTGGGCGTCGCGAACCAGGGCGCCTTCGACCTTGCGCGCGGTCTTCAGGATGGAGGCATAGGCCGGCGTCGCAACCGTAAGAGACTTCGGCGTGCTTTGCGGCGTCCGCGCGCTTTGGCGGGACTTTGCGGCGAGGCTGCGGACTTGAGCGGCCATTGGTCTTTCTCCGACCCTAGGCCTTCACCATGCGCCGTAAACCTTAAAGAAGACCTGAGTGGGACGTTCAGACTTCGGTCAGAATTCTGAGCGGTTTTCAGGACTTGGTAAGTTAAGAGGCGCGTTCCGCGTCCGGCTGGCGGTCCGGATGCGCGGCCTGGAACGCCGGGTGTTCGGCCGCGCGTTGCTCGATCGCGCGGATGCGCGCGAAGGGCTCGAGGTCGACATCGAACCGGCGCGCCGAATAGATCTGCGGCACGAGGCAACAGTCGGCCAGGCTCGGGTGATCGCCGAAGCACCAGTGGCCGCCGTGACCCGCGATCATCGCTTCCATGGCGTCGAACCCCGCGGTGATCCAGCGCGCCGTCCACGCCGCCTGCCCTGCGTCGTCGGCGCCGAGGTCGTGGCGGATCGACTTCAGGACACGCAGGTTGTTCAGCGGGTGGATGTCGCATTCCACGATCGCCGCCATGGCGCGCACGGTGGCGCGTTCGAACAGGTCGCGGGGCAACAGGGGCGGCTCGGGATAGCGTTCCTCCAGCCACTCCAGGATGGCCGGGCTCTGGATCAGGGCATGGCCCTCGATCTCCAGCGTGGGCACCAGGCCCTGCGGGTCCAGCGCGCGATAGGCGTCTTGCCGGTGCTCGCCCGCGCGCAGATCGACGGCGCGGTATTCGTAGGCCAGCCCCTTCAACTCCAGCGCAATGCGCGTGCGGTAGGAGGTGCCCGACCGCCAGTAGTTGTGCAGGACCGGAACCATCCGGGTCAGACGACGGTGAAGTCGAGCGGCGTCAGGCCGGTGATCTCGCAGTGGACGCTGTCGCCGCGCTGCAGCGGGCCGACGCCTTCCGGCGTGCCGGTGAAGATCAGATCGCCGCGCGCCAGGGTCCACAGCTTCGACGCTTCGGCGACGATCTCCAGCGGGTTCCAGATCATGTCGGAAAGGCTGGCGTCCTGCCTGGTCTCGCCGTTGACGGTGAGACTGATGCGGCCCTCGGGATTTTTCAGGTCCGCGCGCGAGGTGATCGGACCGATGGGCGCCGAGGCGTCGAACGCCTTGGCCGAGTCCCACGGCATGCCGGCCTTCTTGGCGGCGTTCTGCAGGTCGCGCCGGGTCAGATCGACGCCGACCGCCCAGCCCCAGATCAGACGTTCCGCCGCGGCCGGCTCCAGGTCATGGCCTTCGCCGCCGATGGCGATGACCAGCTCGACCTCGTGGTGCAGTTCGTGGGTGGCGGGCGGATAGGGAACCCGGCCGCCGTCGCGCACGATGGCGTCGGCGGGCTTGGTGAAGAAGATCGGCGTCTCGCGCGCCGCGTCCCCGCCCATCTCGCGCACGTGGGCCGCATAGTTGCGTCCGACGCAGAAGATGCGCCGCACCGGAAAGCGGATGCCGCTGTCGTGGATCGAGACGGTCGACGCCGCGGGCGGCAGGAAGGCGAAGCCGGTTTGCTGGGTGGCCATGGCGCTCCGCATAGCGCGCCGGGCGGGGCTTCGCCAGCCCGAGGGAACTGTTCACGAACGCGTGAGTTTGTTCATCCGTCCCCCGGAGAATCCTGATGCCCCGCCATGCCCTTCTCGCTTCCAGCGCCGTTTTCCTGAGCGCCGCCCTGCTGGCCGGCTGCAACCCCGCCAACCGCGACAAGGCCAAGGAAGAGAGCGCCGCCGCCGCGGCCAAGGTCGAAAACGCCGCCGCCAACGCCGCCACCGAAACCAAGACCGCCGCTTCCGAAGCGAAGAACGCCATCGAGACCGCCGCCGCCGACCACGGCATCGGGGTCAAGTCCACGGCCGATTTCCTGCGCGACGCCGGCGTCAGCGACATGTTCGAAATCCGCTCGAGCGAGCTGGCGCTGAAGGTCTCCACCGATCCGGCGATCAAGAAGTTCGCCCATCACATGATCACCGACCACACCAAGCTGTCCCACGACATGAAGGGCGCGGCTTCCCAGGCGGGCCTGGCCGCCGACCTGCCCACCGACCTGGACGGGGCCCACCAGAGCATGCTGTCGGACCTGCGCTCGGTTAAGGCCCAGGACTTCGACCGCAAGTATCTGGACGACCAGCGCAAGGGCCATGAAGCGGCCGTCGGCATGTTCAAGGCCTATGCCGACAAGGGCTCGGACGCGACCATCAAGGCCGCCGCCGCCTCGGCCCTGCCCGTCATCTCGGGCCACCTGGAGGAGGTGAAAGCCCTGCAGAAGGCCGAGGACAACGCCAAGGCGCCGGGTAAATAACGGGGTTCCGTGGTAAGAAGCCTCAACCTTAGTGCTGTAAGGCTTCCCGTCCCTTGAAACTTTGACCGTAAGCTTGGCGTTGAAGCGCTGAGCCCTATCTATCGCCTATCCCTCCGAGGAGCCCCGCCATGAACGCCCGCCCCGCCGACAAGGCCGAAAAACTGGCCCACGACATCCAAGCCAACGGCGCCGCCGAGCAAGAGCGCCTGAAGGCCTTCGCCAACCGCGCCGAGCGCATCGTCCGCGAGGGCGCCGAGGATCTGAAGGACCGCGCCGACGAACTGCGTGGCCGCGCCCGCGAGTACGCCGACGAGTTCCGGGGCCGCGCGCACGACTACTACGACGAAGCCCAGGATCGCTTCGATGTGGCGCAACGCTATCTGGTCGAGCGGGTGCAGGAGCGGCCGGTCGCGGCGACGCTGTGCGCTGTCGGCGTGGGCGTGGTGCTCGGTCTCCTGCTCGCGGGCGGCCGCCGGCGTTGAGCCGGGACAAAGTTCCGTTGATCAAGATTGCAGCGGCCGCGACCATCGTCGCGGCCGTTTTGCTTGCCGTGGGCGCCGGCGGCTATGCGCTGTTCAATGTCGCGCAGGCGCAGTGGGGCGCGACCACCGCTGCCGTTGTCGTCGCCATCGTCGCGCTGATCCTGGCCGGCGCTGTAGCGCTCACTTGGTGGCTCATCGACAAGCGCCGGCGTGAAACGAAAGCGGCGGCCCCGGGGTTGAGTGACTACCTCATCGACATCGCGATCGAGCGGCCGGTCACCACCGCGCTCGCCGCGGCGGCCATGGGGTGGATTTGTCTGCGCTATCCCCGGCTCGTCGCCACCGCCGTTGAACTTCTTCTGGTGGGACGTCGCAATCCGGAGCGATAAGGCGGGCGTTTTGGAGTTCCCGATGTTCACCCTCCCCGATCTTCCCTACGGCTACGACGCGCTCGAACCCGCCATGTCGTCCGACACGCTGCACTTCCACCACGACAAGCATCACAAGAAGTACGTCGACACCGTCAACCAACTCGTCGAGAAGTCGGGCAAACACCCCGCGAGCCTGGAAGCGGTGATCGAGGCGGCGGTGAAGGACGGCGACAAGAAACTGTTCAACAACGCGGCCCAGGCGTGGAACCACGCCTTCTTCTGGAACTGCATGACGCCGAAGGCTTCGAAGCCGCAGGGCGATCTGCTGGCCGCGATCGAGCGCGACTTCGGCGGCCTCGATAAGCTGCGCGACAAGTTCGTCGCCGACGGCGAAGCGCAGTTCGGCTCCGGTTGGGCGTGGCTGATCGAACAGGACGGCAAGCTCAGCGTGGTCACAACCCACGACGCCCATGCGCCGATGGCCACGCCCGGGGTGAAGCCGCTCCTAGTGTGCGACGTGTGGGAACACGCCTACTACCTGGATCACCAGAACAACCGCAAAGCCTTCCTGGAAGCCTTCTTCGACAGGTTGGCCAACTGGTCCTTCGCGGAACAACAGCTCGCCGCGAAACAGGCCTGGGCCTATCCCGTGCCGGTCCGGGAAACGGCCTAGCCAGGAACCCCGGCGGCCGCGGGTGCGTTGGACTCCCGCGGCCGGTTCCCCCCTCGGCCGTCCCTTTGGAGGAACGTCCCGATGCTTCGCTGGGCCCTGATCTTTCTCGTGGTGGCGTTGATCGCCGCCTTCCTTGGATTCGGCGGGGTCGCGGCCGGCGCCGCGGACATCGCCAAGATCCTGTTCTACGTCTTCCTCATCCTGTTCGTCGTCTCGCTGATCGCGGGCGCGTTCCGGGGCGGCGGCCGACGAATATAGCCGCCGTCTGAACGCAGGGTGCGCGGTAGGGGCCGTCTCGTACGAGGCGGCCTCTTTCTTTGTGTTGAGCGCGCCGCAGGCGCATCAAGAAAGCCGCAGAGAGCGCAGAGGAAGGAAAGCCGCAGAGATCGCGGAGCGGTCGTGGGCGAAATTGATGTCGCGGCCTTCCGAATTTGGAAGGTCGCTTCGCGACAGAGTCTCTTCTCCGCGCTCTCTGCGGCTTTATCTTTCTCCGCGCTCTCTGCGGTTTTCTTCTCTTAGGCCGGTTGCCTGCGTTTGTAGCGCCAGGTTTGGGAGGGGACGAAGGCGGGTTCGACCCAGCTCATGGCGGTGACGCGGATTTCGCGTTCGTCCCAGTCGATCTGGTTGAAGCCGGCGGGCGAACCGCGCAGGCGCGTCGACAGGGTGCCGGCGCCGACCGCGTGCGAGCGGTGATCGGCGATCGGAATTTCCAGCGCGAAGGGCACATGCACGTGGCCCGTGACTACCAGGTCGACGCCGGCCGCGGCGAAAATCTCAGCCGCCGCGTCGCCGCAGCGCACGTCGCCGGTCATCGGCGTGCCGTCCATCTCGATCAACGGGTGATGGCAGGCGATGATGCGCAGCGCCGTCTTCGGCGCATCGCTCAGCGAGCGCGCGGCGCGCCGGGTTTGATCCAGATCGATGGCGCCCTTCGACCAGTTCCAGCGCATCTGCGCGGCGCGCGCCGTGTTGATGCCGCGCACGGCGATCTCGTCGGTCTGGAACTGATGGTCGACCGCGGGGTGTTTGATGATCCGCTCATAGCGCCGCCACGGCCAGGCGAGGCGCGCCAGCAGATCCCAGTAGGGCGTGTCGTGATTGCCGGGGATGACGAACACCGGATCGGGCATGGCCGCGAGCCATTGCGCGGCGGCTTCGAACTCGCGCGTGCGGCCCGCCTGGGTGATATCGCCGGACACCAGCACCAAGTCGGGTTTGGCGTTCTGCGCATAGGCGAGCGCGGCGGCGACCGCCGGTTTGTTCTCGGCGCCGAAGTGTATGTCGGAGAAGTGCAGCACCTCTCCCATCAGGGCGCGGTCGCCTCCGGTTCAGGCTGCGCGGGCAAGGACTCCGGTTGTTCGCGCCTCGGCGCGAGCGCGCGGAACGAGCAGGGCATGAAGCGCACCTCGGCCACGTGGCCGAGTTCGACGGGTTCGCCGTCGAGGATGGCGGGAATCGAGCGCATGGCGCTGACCAGCACGCGCCGGGCGACCTGGGTTTCCACCGTCGGGTCGGCGCGCCAGTCGGAGAACAGGGTCTTGGCCGCGAGGCGGAAGGCGTCGCCGGCGGACTTGTAGTCGACCTGCGCGACCTCGAGGCCGGTCGGCTCGACCATGGCCTTGGAAATCAGCGGGGTGATGATGGCAATGGCCTCGCCGCGGCGCGACGGCTGATCGTCGACGCAGTAGCGCAGCGTCCGCGCAAAGGCGCGCCGCGCCGCTCGCCGCGCATAGAGATAGGCAAGCCGCAGCTTGCCCGACCGCACAGCCTCGCGCGCCGGCGCCCACAGGGCGGGGGAGCCCAGGATCGCGGCCACCTGGAACGGACGCCCGTCCACCTCGCCGCCGGCGATGTCGCGCGCGACGCCCTCGGTCAGGGCGGTCTGCAGCGCTGACTTCCAGTCGACCTGGCCGTAGAGGGCGTGCGGCAACAGGTTCATTGTGCCGCCCGGCAGGGGCGCGACCAGCGGACCTTTGGGGCCGGCCATCGCGGCCGCGCAGCGCGCGGTGCCGTCGCCGGCCAGAACCACCAGAACGTCGGGCCGCGACTCCAGCGCGCGGGCGACGTCCGCCTCCATGGTGCGCGGGTTGATCTCGCTGAGGTTGGCGTCGACGTCGAGGGTCGCGAGCAGGCGCTCGCACTCCTGCGCCGCGCGCGGACCCACGCCGCCGGACAGGGGGTTGACGATGATCTCGATGCGTCGAGCCTGGGCGCTCTGGGGCCCGGGCTTGGACGCGCGTGCGTCCGCGACGTCGGTCATGCTGACGCTAACGTCAGGGCGTGGATTAGGCTCCGGCGCGCGCTTAGCTGCCTCGCGCCGGTCAGGATCACTTCGCCGGAGCGGCCGCGGCGTGATGGCCCATCGCGTTGCCGATCCAGCCGTCGATGACGCCGCCGGCCTGGGCGAAGGACCAGCCGTGCATGCCGCTCAGGACGATGATCAGGACCGCGAACAGCGCCAGCAGGAACATCAGGCCGGTGATGATGGCGCCGCCGCCGCCGCCGCCGCCGCGGGACTTGCGCGCCCAGACCGGGCTCGTGTCGTCGGCCATTCGAACCACTTCAGGAAACCGCATGCTCTTGCTCCACCCCGTACTCATGCCCCCGCGTACGGCTCGCCGAACGCGCGCGTGAGCTTAACGCACTGTTAAGGCCAGGAATAGCCGGGAAGCGGGGTCTCAAATCCAGCGCTCTCCCCTCAAGAGCGAACGCCGTTCACCTGGATGTCTCAGAAAAGAATGGGTGCCAAAGAAAAGAAGCGGCCCGTTACCGGACCGCTTCAAGTCGCATCATCGAGAATAAGGTGCGGAGACGGCAAACCGGCTATTCGCCGGTCTCAAGTCGGGGGGGCGTCGCCGTCTCCACATCGCAATAACCCCCTGCGCGGGGATCGGTTCCTGGGACGGTTGAAGTTTTTTACCGTCCCAGGAAAGGCGTTTTTAAACAACCGATTGGCCACGAACGGCTCGGGCGATGAAGCTCAGAACCAGCAGCACGATGAAGGCCAGGAACAGGATCTTGGCGATGGCCGCCGCCAGTCCGGCCAAGGCGAAGAAGCCCAGGGCCCCGGCGATGATGGCGAGGACGAGGAAGGTGATGGTCCAGCCCAGCATGGTCTTCTCCTAAAAGGTTAACGGGCCCGGAGACGCGTCTGCTCGGTGAATGCGGATCGGGCGGGGCGGTTCCGGCTTCCAAGGGTCAGTGGAAGTCCCGGCTGCGGACCAGGTCGGGCACGGGCTCGGGTTGGGCCGGGCGGACCGTCCGTTGTTCCCGCAGCAAGCCCAGGGCGGGGGTCAGGTCCTCGAAGCTTTCGGCGACCAGGTGGATCACCCCGCCGCCGGCGTCGCGCTGGATCTTGCCGCGCACCAAAAGGAAGCCCGCGGTCATCACGGTCTTGCGGTTGGCTTCGAACCGGTCGGGCCAGACCACCACGTTGGCGGGGCCGGTTTCGTCCTCCAGGGTGATGAACACCACGCCTTTGGCGGTGCCCGGCCGCTGGCGGATCAGCACCAGGCCCGCGACCGACAGCACGCGCCCGTCGCGGATGGTCTTGTCCTTCAGGGTCGAGGCCGGAACCGCGCCGCGGGCCGCCAGGCTCTGGCGGAAGAAGCGGCAGGGGTGCGCCTTCAGCGACAGGCCGTGGGTGCGATAGTCCTCCGCCACCTCGGCCGGCAGGCGCATGCCGGGAAGCTCGACCTTCGCCTCCGCCGGATCGCCCATCAGGGCGAGCAGGGGCGCTTCGTTGCTCTTGGCCGCCTTGGCCGGCGCCGTGAAGTCGAGACCTTTTACCGCCCACAACGCCTCGCGCCGGCTGAGACCGAGCGAACGGAAACCGTCCGCCTGGGCGATCAGCTCCAGGGTGCGGCGCATCACCCCCGTGCGCGCCAGAGCTTCGGGCGTACAGGCGCCGGCGTCGCGCGCCGCCATCAGCAGCGCGGCGTTTTCGCTGTCGATGCCGCGCACCTGGCGGAAACCGAGACGCACGGCCTTGAAGGCGCCGTAGCGCGTGATCGGAGACACCTTGCCGGCGGCTTCCAGCGTGCAATCGTAGTCACTCAGTAAAACATCGACCTCGCGCACCTCGACGGCGTGTTCGCGCGCGTCGCGCACCAGCTGCGCCGGCTGGTAGAAGCCCATGGGTTGGCTGTTCAGGATGGCGGCGCAGAAGATATCAGGGCGCCATTTCTTGATCCAAGACGAGGCGTAGACCAGCTTGGCGAAACTCGCCGCGTGGCTTTCCGGAAATCCGTAGGAGCCGAAGCCCTCGATCTGTTTGAAACAGCGCTCGGCAAAGTCGGGCTGATAACCGCGCCGGGTCATGCCGCCCACGAACTTGTCGCGATAGACGCTGACGTCGCCGTCGTGTTTGAACGTCGCCATGGCGCGGCGCAGGCCGTTGGCCTCGTCGGGACTGAAGCCCGCGGCGATGATCGCCAGCTTCATCGCCTGTTCCTGAAACAGCGGCACGCCCAGGGTGCGGCCGAGTACGTCCTTCAGTTCGTTTTCCGGTCCGAACTCGGGCGACGGTTTGTCGAAGATCACCGGATCGATGCCGTCGCGGCGGCGCAGATAGGGGTGCACCATGTCGCCCTGGATCGGGCCGGGGCGCACGATCGCCACCTCGATGACCAGGTCGTAGAACTCTTTCGGCTTCAGGCGCGGCAGCATCGACATCTGCGCGCGGCTTTCCACCTGGAACACGCCGACCGAGTCCGCCTCGCTCAGCATGTCGTAGACGGCCTTATCCTCGTACGGAAAGTCGGCGATATCGTCGACGCGCAGCGGGCAGTCCGCGTCCGCGTTCAGCATGTCGATGCCGCGCTTGAGACAGGTCAGCATGCCCAGGGCCAGAATATCGACCTTCAGCATCTTCAGATCTTCGATGTCGTCCTTGTCCCACTCGATGAAGGTGCGGTCCTTCATCGCCGCATTGCCGATGGGTACGGTTTCGTCGAGCCGGCGCTCGGTCAGCACGAAGCCCCCGACGTGCTGGGACAGATGGCGCGGAAAGCCCAGAAGTTCGGTGGCCAAAAGCGTCGCGCGCAGGATTTCCGGATTGTCCGGGTCGAGGCCGGTCTGGCGGATATGCTCGTCCGGCAGGCTGTCGCCCCAGCTTCCCCACACGGTGTCGGCCAGCCGCGCGGTGACGTCAGTGCTGAGCCCCAGGGCCTTGCCCACGTCGCGGATGGCGCTGCGCGGCCGATAGCGGATCACCGTGGCGCAGATGGCGGCGCGGTCGCGGCCGTAGCGCTCGTACATCTGCTGCATCACCACCTCGCGCCGTTCGTGTTCGAAATCGACGTCGATGTCCGGCGGCTCGTCGCGTTCCTTGGACAGGAAGCGCGCGAAGAGAAGCTTTTCGGCAAGGGGATCGATGGCGGTGATGTGCAGGCAGAAGCACACCATGCTGTTCGCCGCCGACCCGCGGCCCTGGCACAGAATGTTCTGTGAGCGCGCGAAGACGACGGCGTCGTGCACGGTCAGAAAAAAGTGCGGATAGCCCAGCTCCTCGATCAGGGCGTATTCCTGTTCGAGCAGATCGATCGCGGCCTGGGGCACGCCCTGGGGATAGCGTTTGGCGGCGCCGGCCGTGCACAGGTCGCGCAGGTGCTGCATGGCGGTCTTGCCGGGCGGCACCGGCTCGTGGGGGTATTCGTAGCGCAGATCGTCGAGCCGGAAGCTGCAGCGGTCGAAGATTTCCACCGTGCGCGCCAGCGCGTCCGGGTGATCGCGAAACAGGCGCGCCATTTCCTTGGGCGACTTCAGATGCCGCTCGGCGTTGGCCTCCAGGATCAGGCCGGCCTGCTGGATGGTGGTCTTCTCGCGCACGCAGCTCATCACGTCCTGCAGCGGCCGGCGCTCGGGCGTGTGGTAGAGGACATCGTTGGTGGCGACGAGCGGTGTGCGCGCTGTGCGGGCGAGTTCGGCCAACCGATACAGCCGCCTGTGGTCGCGCGCGGCGTAACGGCGCGATCCGGCAAGATAGACATGGTCGGGAAAATCGTGCGCGAGGGCGGCGAGCGCGCGTTCGAAAGCGTCGTCGAGCGCCGCGGGCGGGACGACGATCAGGACCTGGCCCTCGGCGTGTTCGTAGAGGTCGCTGCCCACGATTTCGCAGACGCTGGTCTTGCGGCCGCGGCGTTCGCGGGTCTTGCCGCGCGTCAGCAGGCGGGTGAGCTGGCCGTAGGCCTCGCGCTCGGTGGGATAGCAGAGCACGCTCGGGTGACTGTCGATGAAATCGAGGCGGCAGCCGACGCGCATCGCGAAGTTCTCATGCGACTTCGCGGCACTCCACACGCGCACCACGCCGGCCAGGGTGTTGCGATCGGTGACGCCAAGGCCCTTCAGGCCCAGCGCCGCGGCCTCGTGAGTCAGCTCGTGCGGATGCGACGCGCCGCGCAGGAACGAGAAATTGGTGGTGACCTGAAGCTCAACGTAGTCCTGAGTACGGGGGGCGCTCATGCGAACAACCCGTGCAGCCACCAGCGCGGTGTTGCATCCGAGGCGTAAAGCCCCGCGCGGAAGATCCAGAAGCGGCGGCCCTCGGCGTCTTCCACGCGGTAGTAGTCGCGCACCTTGTCGGGGCCGTAGTCCTGGGCGCGCCACCACTCCTGGGCCAGGCGTTCGGGCCCTTCGGCCTTGCGCACGCGATGGGTGCGGCCGCGCCAGCGAAACGAGACCGGCGGATTGTCGGGCGTCTCGGCGATGGCCTCGATCGGCTCGGGACGATGGAACAGGCGCACCGGACGCGGCCGGTCGGCGGGCCAGGCCTTATCCGAAGCGGCGAGGGGCGCCGCGCGCTCCACGGCGCGTTCGGGGATCCAGGTTTCGCGCGCGGCCGGGCGCCAGACCTCCGCCTCGCCGAGGCGATTGGCCAGACGGTCGACCAGGGCCTCGACGCCGTCCTCGCCGCCGCTTTCGAAGCTGCACGCGTTTTCGTGGACGCCGTCCGCGAGGCGCCCCTGGGCGTCGGCGATACGCTCGACCTGGGAGGCCGCAAGCGTCACCGCCTCGACGCCGAAGCCGGGGTCGACGGTTTCCAGCTTGGGCGCGAACAACTTGGCGATGCGTTTCGCGTCGCGGCCGGCGATCGCGGTTCCGACGCCCACGCTTTCGACGCGGCCATCGACGCGGTGGAAGCCGAGCTCGAACCGCCGTGCGCCGCTGAGCGCGCCCGCTAACCTTCGGCTCATCGCGGCGGTGATGTCGGTGGCCACGCGCAGCAGATCGTCCGGCGCGCTGATCGGTTCGAAGAAGGCGAGGCGTTCGAAGAAGGGCGGCGGCGCGCGCCGGTAGGTCAGCGCCTCCTCCGCATCGCCCAGCGCCTGGTCGAGACGCAGACGCACGCCGGGCCCGAAGCGCCGCGCGAGTTCCGCGCGCGGCAGCTTCAACAGACCGCCGACGCTCGACACGCCCAGCGTCACCAGAGTCTCCGCATCGTTTTCGCTGAGACGCAGGCTCTCGATCGGCAGGGGTTCGAGCCAGGCGCGTTGCGCGCCGCTCGGCACGACGCGGCGGCCCTTGCCGAAGCGCGCGAGCGCCCAGGCGGCGCCGACCGTATCGGCGATGGCGGCGCATGCGGGAATGCCGGCGCCGCGAAACCGCGTGACCAGATCGTCGAGCATGGCCTGCTCGCCGCCCCACAGACCTTCGCCGCCTTCAATGTCCAGCATCAGGCCGTCGGGCGCCTGCACCGCGACCGCGGGACTGAACCGCACACACCAGTCGCCAAGCGCTTCCAGGGCGGCAAGGTCCGCGTCCGGATCGGCGTCTTCGGTGATGAGGTCCGGTTCGAGCGCCAGCGCATCGGCGACGGTTTGAAAGGGATGCAGTCCGGCCTTGGCCGCCGCGTCGTTCACCGCGGTCAGACGCCGTGCGTTCTTCACCGTCTCGACCAGCGCGAACAGGGGCTCAGGCGATGCGCTGCAAGGCGCGGGGGGTGTCTTCGCGTTCGCCGTGGCTTGCGTCCGGCGCCGCCACGCGGTGATCGGCCAGTTCGGCGACCACACGGAAAGGAGCCGCGCCATCGAAAGAAGCCTCCATGATCCATCCGCCGCTGCGTCCGCCGCGCGCGCGTTCCAGTCGCGCCGCCCAGCGCGGCGGTCCAAGGCCCGGTTCGCCGATCGCCATCTCGCTGGGCGCCGGTGCGAGGCGCCACCGCGACGCCGCGATGGCGGGTTCGACGCGGACGGCGCGGTTTGGAGTGCTGCCGAACAGGCGCCGGCGCAGCAGAAATCCCGTGGCGCCGCGCCGCTCGCAGGCGAGTTGCAGCCGCCGCCCCTCGGTCAGGCCGATGCGCTCGACTTCGCCCACTGCCGCGCTCACCCCGCGCGCCGACAGCGCATCCTCCAGCGCCGCGAAACTCTCCGCCTCCGAGCGCGTGCGCACGATCATCAGCCGTGCGGACGGCAGGCCCAATTCGCTCAAGCCCGGCGCGTAGAGATCGGTGCGCCGCAACACCCACACCACCTGACCCGCGCGGGACAGGCCCCCGCTCAACAGACTCCCGCACAGCCGCGCCGCAAAGCCCGCGGTGACCGCCGCGGACTCCAGATCGGTCTCCGCCCCCACCAGTTCGTGCCAGCAGCCGAGCGGCAGGCCCCCGCCCAGGAAACAGCCGTCCACCCGCCCATCGCCCAGGCTCAGCCGCCGGGTCTGGCGCAGAACCGGATCATAGGCCGCGAGCCGCTCGCGCAGGCGCTTCAGCTCGTGAGCGCGTGGGGTCTGGAGCGCGGTGGACATGACGGGGTTTCTGCATTTCGTTCCTATTTTGTTCTCCAAAGGAACGGCAGAGTCAAGCCGTTGTTCCGACTCGTGAAATTTGAAGGACTTAGCCCCAGACCTAAGCGCGGAGCGGCTTGGCCAGCTCGCCGTAGAGGTCCGGGCGGCGGTCGCGGAAGAAGCCCCAGGCGGCGCGGTGGGTCTGAAGGAAGTCGAGGTCGAAGCGGTGCACCAGCGCCCCTTCCTCGTCGCGGCCGAACTTTTCCACCAGGTCGCCGCGCCAGTCGGCGATGAAGGACGAGCCGTAGAAGGTCTGGCCGGCCTCGGTCACGTTTTCGCGGCCGGTGCGATTGGCGCCCACCACCGGAACCACGTTGGACACCGCGTGGCCCTGCATGGCGCGGCGCCACGGCTCGGCGGTGTCGAGGCTGGGATCGTGCGGCTCGGAGCCGATGGCGGTCGGATAGAACAGCACCTCGGCGCCTTGCAGCATCATCGCGCGCGCGCACTCGGGAAACCACTGGTCCCAGCAGATGCCGACGCCGATGCGGCCGAAGCGCGTGTCCCACACGCGAAAGCCGGTGTCGCCGGGACGGAAGTAATACTTCTCCTGATAGCCGGGGCCGTCGGGGATGTGGCTCTTGCGATAGACGCCGAGGGCGGAACCGTCCGCGTCGAGCATCACCAGGCTGTTGTAGTAGTGCGGTCCGTCGCGTTCGAAGATCGAGACCGGAATCGCCACGCCGAGTTCTTTCGCCAGCGGCGCCATCGCGGTGACGCAGGGATGCTCCTTCCACGGCTTCGCGGTTGAAAACCAGCGTTCCTCCTGGCTGACACAGAAGTATGGGCCCTGGAACAGCTCCGACGGCAGGATCACCTGGGCCCCCTTGGACGCGGCTTCGCGCACCAGGTCGGCGGTCTTTTTGATGTTCGCCGCTTCGTCTTCGCCGTAAGACGCCTGAAGCGCCGCGACGGTTATGCTGCGTTCGCTCGTTCGGGCGCTCATGCGGGCTCCTGCTGGCTGATGCAATGGAACGAGCCGCCGCCGGTGAGAATGGCGGACGAGGCGAGGCCGATCACGTCGCGGTTCGGGAACGCGGCGCGCAGAACACGCAACGCGGCTTCGCCGGCGTCGGCGTTTTCGTACAGCGGCACGACGACCGCGCGGTTGGCGATCAGGAAGTTCATGTGCGAGGCGGGGATCAATTCGCCGTCCTCGTCTTGCATGCGCCCGGGCGAGGGTACGCGCACCACTTCCAGCGGCCGTCCGTCCGCATCGGACGACTGCGCGAGAATCTCGGCGGCGAGGTCGTAGATCTCCGCGTTCGGATCGTCGGCGCCGAAGGCTTCCGGGCAGGCAACGACGCCAGGGCGCAGAAACCGCGCCAGGTTGTCAACGTGGCCGTCGGTATGGTCGTTCAGCAAACCGTCGTCGAGCCAGATCGTCTTGCGCATGCCGAGCGCGCGTTTCAGCACGTCTTCGGCTTGGGTCTCGGTCCAGTTGCGATTGCGGTTGGGGTTCAGCACGCACTGGCGGGTGGTGATCACCGTGCCGGCGCCGTCATGTTCCAGCGCGCCGCCCTCCAGCACCACGTCGAAGCGGTCGAGGTCGGTTTGCGAGGCGTTGGCGATCTGATCGGCCACCTCTTCGTCGTAGGGTAGTTCGTACTTGCCGCCCCAGCCGTTGACGGTGAAGCCGACCGCGCGCGGGGTCGCGCCCTCGCGGACAAAGATCGGGCCGGTGTCGCGAAACCAGATGTCGCCGAAGCGGCCGGGGACGACCTCGACCTGCGGCAGGCGGCGCGTGGCGTCGGCCACCGCTTCCTCGCCGTAGGCGATCAGGCGCACCCGCTCGCCGCCGGGACCGGCCAGGGCGCGGGCCAGGGCCGCCACCTCGTCGCGGGCGGCCGCCAGGTTGTCCAGCCACAGGTCCGCATGGCTCGGAAAGCCAAGCCACAGCGCCTTGTGCTGCGCCCATTCGGCGGGAACGACGCGGTTCATCGGGCTCCTGTTGGGCTGCGGCCGGAAAGCGCGCGCAGATAGGCACGTGGGGGGGCGGGGTCAAGGGAAGAGAAGGGAGTCCACGGACCCACACGGACGCACACGGAAAAAGAAAGAAGGATTGTCCACGAACCACACGAACCACACGAACGAAGCCAGACTTCCCGCGTCGCAGACGCGACTTTCATTGAGGGGCGCTTCGCGCCGAAAGACCGGTTCGGAAACGCGTTCGTGTGGTTCGTGTGGTTCGTGGACAAATATTCTACGGAAACGCGACGCCATCCGTGTGAGTCCGTGTGGGTCCGTGGACTCTCTTTTCTTCTCGCGCGCCGCGCAAAGAAAAAGGGCGGCTCCGAGGAGCCGCCCAGTTGAAACGCGGGGGTACTCTACGCGTCGACTAGAACTTGAAGCGGAAGCCGATCTTGATCTGCCAGGTGGCCGTGTTGGCGGTCACCGACGGCGTGTTCAGGGTTTCGAACTTCTTGGTGAAGCTGTTGAACTGGTAGAAGTTGCCGACGCCGTGGGTACAGGTGGCGGCGGCGGTGTTGTTGCCGAGCGCGGCCGAACCGGAGAACTGGCAGTTCACCGCGGTGATCGGGTCGAGCACGTAGGGGAAGCCGCCCTGCTCCAGCACGCCCCACTTTTTGTTCAGCAGGTTGCCCAGGTTGAGGATGTCCAGGTAGCCCTCGAGCTTGGCGCCGCTCGGGAGGAAGCCCGGGATTTCCTGCGCCAGATGAACGTCGGTGGTGATGTAGTCCTTCGAGAAGAACTGGTTACGCGGCGAGATATGGCCAGCGTAGTCGATCAGCCCCGTCTGGTGCAGGAAGGTGTTGAAGGCGGTCATCATCGCGGGCGTGAAGTTCGGCCCGTAGGTGACCTTCGGGTCGCTGGTCAGGGTGACGTTGCCGCTCGAGTCCTTGGCCGGGACGTAGAGCAGTTCGTTGTCGGTCGTCGTGTACAGGCTGTTTAAGCCATACATGCCGGTGGCCGCACCCGTCGCCGTGGTCTGGTCGAGGAAGCCGTAGGAGAACGGCAGGCCCGAACGATCCTGGAAGAACAGGCCGATCTTGGTGAAGTTGTCACCGAACCAGGCGTGGCTGTACTCGACCGAGAGTTTGTTGTCGTACTTGATCAGGTAGTTCGAGTTGCCGGCCACGTTGCCGTTGAAGTTGGACGAACCGACTTCACGGTAGTTCGAGGTCGCCACCGAGCTGGTGCCCGGGTTCACGTCCTGCGCCCAGGTGCGGGTGAAGGAGTAGGACAGGCCCAGGCCGTTGAACAAGCCGCCGCGGAAGTCCTTCTCGGCCCACAGGGTGACTTCGCGCTCATAGCCCTTGTGGGTGTCGAACAGCGTGATGTCTTCGCGGTTCAGACGCGCATTGGAGCCGTACATCGTCTGACCGGCGGCGAGCGTCGTGCCGTACTCCTGGCGGCCGTCGGGGGCGACGGTCCAGGTCTGACCGCCGTTCACGCAGGTGTGGGTGAGCGCGCAGTTGTAGGCGCCTTGATAGACGTCCTGCCAGTACAGCGCGTTGTTGACGATCGAGTCGACCGCGTCACCGCCGAAGTGCCAGTTGTCGCCCAGCCAGAAGCGGCTGAGGTCCGGCGCGTCGTAGCGGAAGCCCAGCGACGCCTTCCAGATCGACGCCGGTTCGAAGCCCGGCGCGATCGCGTTGACCACGCCGGTGCCGGCATTGGCGCTGGCGGTGTTGGCCGCCTGGGCGCCGGCGCCGACCGTCTTGCCGGTCACCCCGGTGAGCGAGCCGGGGCACACCGTCGCCTGGTTGGCGATCGTGCAGGTGACCAGGCCGGTCAGGTTGCCCGGGTTGGAGTAGCTGTCCGAGATCCAGACGTTGGGGGTGCCGCCCTGGAACAGGCCGAAGCCGCCGAACACGCTGAGGCCCGATAGCGGCGTCCAGTTGAAGCCCGCGCGGGGCTGAACGACGCTCATGCCGTTCAGGTTCTTGGCGTTGGTATAGCCGTAGGCGGCGTCGAACGCGGGGTTGAACTTCGGGCTATCGCCGGACGTGTACCAGTCGTAACGCAGGCCGTAGCGCAACGTCAGGTTCGGCATCAGCGCCCATTCGTCTTGAATGTAGGCGCTGTTGGTCATGAAGCTGAACGAGGCGGCGCCGTCGGCCTTCACGTTGTCCGCCGCACTCGAGTACTTCAGCGAGAACGCATTGCCGGCCTGCAGATCGGCGATCGAGTTGAACACATAGGCGCCGTTGGCGTTCTGCACGAACTCGTTGAAAATCGACACTCGCTCCGACTCGAGGCCGGCGGTGAAGGTGTGATCGCCCCAACGGTAATCGGCCTTGAAGCGGGCCAGGTCCGTCGAGTTGGTCAGCTGGTTGGCCTGACGCGAGATGTCCGGACCCAGGATGATGCTGGGGCAGGGCGAGGCGGCCGTACAGGTCGGCGACCCGTTCGACTGGAACACCGTGCCGGGCAGATAGACCTGGAACTGGGCGAAGCTGGTGCCGGCGAGCGGCGCCGAGTTGTTGATCGCCTTCTTGTGCGAGACGTCGATCTCGGTCGAGAAGTTGTCCGTCCAGTGTGAGAACAGCTGGCCGGTGTAGACCGTCAGGTCGGTTTCGAGCACGTACCACTTCGACAGCAGGGCGAGCGTGGGCGAGCTGGTCGAGGTCGAGTCGCCGGTGGAGTTCAACGAGCCGCCGTTGGTCGACTGATATTCGAACACCGCGCGCTGGTTGTCGGTGATGTTCCAGTCGAGCTTGATGAACTTCTTGGTGTCCTGAACCGGCAGACTCGACTGCGAGAAGCTCAGGGGATCATAGCCGTATTGGCTCTTGATCAGGTTCTGAACCTGGTTCGCCTCGGCGGTGGTGACGTCGGGAACCTTGACCGCGAAGTTGGAGTCCGACGGGCCGGTCGTGGAAGGCTGGTTCGAGATGTACTTCTCGTAGTTCAGCGTGAAGAACAGCTTGTCCTTGATCAGCGGGCCCGACAGAGTCGCGCCGTAGGTGGTTTCGCTGAACGGCGTGGTGAACGCCTGGTCCACCCCGCTGATGTTGATGAAGTCCTGGCCGCGCAGGTGGTTGTTGTCGTACTCGTAGAAGACTTCGCCATGGACGTCGTTGCCGCCCGACTTGGTGACGATGTTGACCACGCCGCCCTGGAATTCGTCGTACTGCACGTCATAGGGCGCCACGTCGACGTTCAGCGCCTGGATCACCGACAGCGAGATCGGCGAGCGCTGGGTCGGATAGCCGTTGGCGTTCAGGCCGAAGTCGTCGTCCTGCTTCACGCCGTCGATCAGGATGGTGTTGGTGCGGTTGTTCTGGCCGCCGATGATCAGCGCGTTGCTGTTCGACGGGTCGAGCACCACGTAGGGCGACTTGCGAAGGAAGTCCTTGATGTCGCGGGTCAGCGACGGAAGCGTGTCGACGTCGGTCAGGGTGATGCGCGTCTGCGGACCCATGGTGCTCTTGGAGCGCACCGCGGTGACGATGACTTCGCTGACCTGGTTGCCGCTGGCCGATTCCACCACGACGTCCGCCGTGGTCGGGTCGCCGATGGCTACGGCCGCGACCTGGGTCGAGCCCGAGGCGTTGCCGGCGCCGGTCACCGTGATCGTGTACGGGCCGCCCACGCGCTGGTTCAGCACGGAGTAGACGCCGTCGCCGTTGGTGACCGTGGTGGTCGAGGTGCCGCTGGGGTCGTGGCGCACCACGACCGTGGCGCCGGCGACCGGATGACCCGCGGAATCGGTGACGCGTCCAGAGACGCCCCCGGTCGTGACCTGCGCATAGACCGCCGGCGCCATCGCGAGCGCCAGCACAGCCGTCGCTGCGCCGTATGCCAATCTCCTAGCTAGCATTCTGTCCCCCTTAAGGAATACGGACGCGCCAAAAAGCACCCGCCGTCGGGCGGGCCGCGTCGGGGTCAGAGGTAAAAAGACGGCGCGACAGTCCTGTGAAATTGCTTGTGTCGGACCGTCACGAAAGCAAACGCGTGGCTCTTGGGAAACACTCGATCTTTGCGCGGATAAACCGTCACGCAAACGTCGCTCCTGTCGCAGACGAACTGTCGCCTATGTGTCAAATCATACGACGCGCAGAACACGCGGAGACTCTGCCGCTTTCTCGCCGGTCAGGCGAGGAATGTCTTCATCGCGACGTCGACATCGGCGAGCTTCTCCGCGTCGACCTCGCGCGCTTTCGCGATCAGGATTTTGCCGGCCATGAACTCCGCGGGCGCATTCACTGCCTCGACAGCGAGCACGCGGGCGCCCCTCAAGTGGAAAATCGCGAAATGATTTGCCTCAATGTTTCCGCGAACCACAATTTTGTCGGGGTCGAGACTCACGCCGGCGATCTGAAGTTTGAGATCGTACTGGTCGGACCAGAACCAGGGCGTCTCCGGCGCCGGACGCGGCTTGCCGCAGATCGCCGACGCCGCCTGCTTGGCCTGCTCCAAGGCGTTGGGCACGCTCTCCAGCCGCATGGCCGCGCCGTACAGCGGCAGCGGCCGGTGGGTGCAGTCGCCGATGGCGAAGATCGACGCATCGCTGGTGCGCGCATCCTCGTCGACCACAATGCCGCCCTTGCAGGCGAGGCCGCCGGCTGAACCCAGGCCGTCGCAGGCCATGGCCCCCACGCCCACCAGCACCGCGTCGCCTTCGATCACGCGGCCGTCGGCCAGGGCCACCGCCTTGCCAGTCGGATCGATCGATGTCGCCGCCGCGCCGGTCAGGATCTCGACGCCGCGTTCGCGGTGGTAGCGCTCGAAAAAGGCCGACAGCGGCTCCGACGCCACCCGCGGCAGGACCCGGCGTTCGCGCTCCACCACCACCGCCTCGCAGTTGAGCGCGCGGGCTGAGGCCGCGACCTCCAACCCGATGTAACCCGCGCCCACGACGATCAACCGTTGACCGGGCGTCAACGCCGCCTTCAGCCGGTCGGCTTCCGCCGCGGTGCGCAGCTCCAGAACGGCCGAGTCGTTGGCGCCCGGGATCGGCAGCTTGCGCGCGCTCGAGCCGGTGGCGAGGATCAGGATGTCGTAGGCGACCGTGCCGCCGCCTTCGAGGGTCACGGTCTTGGCCGCCCGGTCGATGGATGTGGCGCGGGTGTTCAGCCGCAGGTCGATGGCGTGCTCGGGATAGAAGGCCTGTGGCCGCAGCAACAGCGACTCACCGTCGGCCTCACCCTTCAGCCAGGCCTTGGACAGGGGCGGCCGCTGGTAGGGCGCCAGCGGCTCTTCGCCGATCAGGGTGACAGCGCCTGCGAAACCGAACTGGCGCAGAAACGCCGCCGCCGAGCCGCCCGCATGGCCCGCCCCCACGATGACAATGCGATCGCCGTCAGCCACCGAAACATCCCCGAAAGCCGCGACATAGGCGGTTCGGGGAGCCCGGGCCAGCGGTTCCTCAGAAGGCGGGGTTCTTCAAGGCGTCGCCTTCGGCGGTGCAGACGGGATCGGTCTGGCCCGAGGCGCGGCGCTGGTCGATCTCGGCCTTGGCGGCCTTCAGGTCGGCCTGGAACTCCGCCGAGTTCTGCTCGGCGGCGAAGACCGCGGCGCCCACGCGGCGGCCCGCCTCCACGTCCGAGACCCAGTGCACCCCGCACACCACCCGGCTGTCGCCGATGGCGGCGCCGCGGCGCATGATTTCGGCCGCCTTGTCCGGCTCCATCTCGGCCATGGCCAGGGTCCAGGCCCAGCTGATCGAGGAATGGCCCGAGGGGTAGGAGAAGCTCTTGGCGAGATGCTCGTCGCGCGGCACGCAGATCGGCGAGGCGTTGTCGCCGGCGATCGGGCGGGGCCGTTTGTAGAAGTCCTTGGCCGCGTTGTAGCTGACCGACACGTCCTCATACATGCGGGTGAGCAGGCGGGTCACCGCCGGCGGCTGGTTCTCGCCCAGGCGCGCGCCCAGGGCGCAGTCGTACAGCCGCGCCGCGCGGGCGGGCCCGATGTCGGCGTCGCCCTGGGCCACGGTCCAGCGCGGGGAGTCCTTCAGCGCCTGGGTCGCCTCGAACACCTGGCGGTCGGCGGTCATGCGTGGCGAGTCGGCGGCCGGGGGCGGCGGGACATAGGCCTGGCCCACAGGGACCTGGGCTGCGGACAGATAGCCCTTCAGCTTGGGGGCTTGGTCGGCGGCCAGCACCGTGGACACCACGCCCAGCCCGATCACGCCCGCCAGCACGAGCGTCTTCATCCGTATGGTCACACCCAGTCTCCCCTTGGCCGCCTCGGATTCCCCAAGGCCGCACCCTACCTCAAGCGCAAACGGCCGCGCCGGTCTACCTCCGTCTCTTGACCAGCGGAATGGTCTTACGATATATCGTGCGATATGCTCATACGATATAGGAGGTAGAGCTCATGTTTGGTTGGAAAGACGATGATCGTCCCCACCGCGGCCGTGGACACGGCCACCACCACCATCACCACGAAGAAGCCCGCGAGCGTGAGTGCGCCGGCGGCAGAGGCGGCCCCCGCGGCTGGGGCGGCCGTCATCGTGGCTTCCCGGGCGGGCGCGGTTTCGAGCGCGGCTTCGGCGGACGCATGTTCGGCCCGGGCGATCTTCGCCTGGTGCTGATGGCTCTGATCGAAGAGAAGCCCCGCCACGGCTACGACCTGATCAAGGCCATCGAAGAAGCTTTCGGCGGCGCCTATGCGCCGAGCCCGGGCGCGGTCTATCCGACGCTCGCCCTGCTTGAGGACGAGGGTCTGCTGACCGTCTCCGAACAGGGCGGCAAGCGCATCCACACCCTCACCGACGCCGGCAAGGCGTGGCTCACGGAAAACCGCGCGGCCGTGGACGGGGTGATGGAGCGCATGCGTATGGCCGCGCGCGTCCTGTCGGGCCAGGCTACGCCCGAGACCGTGCACGAAACCCTGCGCACCCTGCGCCAGGCGATCCAGATGAAGCCCGGCGACTGGTCGCTGGAAGAAGAAGCCCGCGTGGTCGAAATCCTGATGACCGCCGCCCGCGCGATCAGCCGCCAGGCGTGACCTGACCGCCGCCGTAGCCCATAGTCACCCATTCAAGCGGGAGAAACGACATGCGCACGGCGGCGATCTTGGGCGCGCCAGAAGCTCACATCGGCATCCTGTTCGTGCGCAAGCCGTGAAGGTGACCCGATGGTCCGCGAAGAAATGATTGCTGGCCTTCAGATAGTCTGTGCGCCGAAAGGGCGAGGGTATTCATCAGAGGAAATCAACCAACTCCTCTTGACCCTTTGCGCGGCCTCGCCCGATCCCATTGGCGCGATGAGGCTCGTTGTTGAGTCACTCCGCCCGATGACGGTCGAAGAGTTGGTTGATGAAATCTTGGCCCTGAATCCTCGCAAGCTCAGCGACGTTCCGGGGGCAGAATTGCCGATTAGCCACCCGTTGCGTCGGATGTGTCGATAGGCGGGCGCTAGCGGCCACCACACTCGACATGAAGTGAGGCGAGACAAACAAAAGCGGGACGCCGTCGCCGGCGCCCCGCTCTTCATCTCAGCACTCCGCCTCGATCAGTGGGCGAACAGTTCCGCCCAGCGGCGCTTGTTGCGGTTCTTCCAGTGGCCGCGGTGGTAGGCGTCGGAGCCGATCAGGGGGACCACGGTCGAGGCTTCGGCGAACACCATCTGTTCGTGGGTCACATCCACCTTGCCCCAGGAGCAGGCTTCTTTCAGGGTCGAGGACGAGCACGCGCCGTCGCGGACGTCGGCGACGGTGATCTGCACCGCGTACTTGTGCATCTCGACTTCTTCACCGAGGATTTCGCCGCACACCACCGTGTCCTGGGCGAAGTTCTTCGGCACGCCGCCGCCGACCATGAACAGGCCGGTCGTGCCGGCCTTGATCTTGATCTCTGTCAGTTCGCGGAAGTCGGCGACCGCGTCGATCATCAGATAGGGCTTGCCCTGTTTGGCGCGCTCGACCTGGTGCTTGACCAGGCCGAAGCCGGCCGAGGAATCCACGAACGCCGGGCAGAAGATCGGCGCGCCTTCGTGATAGGCGGTTTCGATCAGGGAGTTCGGCTTCTTGGCGTTGCCCGCGGCCAGCCACTTGCCGATCTCATAGATGAACTCGCGCGAGGAATAGGCGCGCGGCTCGAGACTCTCCGCGATCTGATAAATCGCGTGGTCGCAGGCCTGCAGTTCTTCCTCGTCGATATAGGTGTCGTAGATGCGGTCGATGTACATGGCGCGCAGGTCGCGGTCGTCGACGTTCGACTGGGCCTGATAGTGCTTGAAGCCGAGCGCTTCGAAGAAATCCATGTCGATGATCGAGGCGCCGGTGGCGACCACCACGTCGATCATGCCGTATTTGATCATGTCGCGGTAGACGTGCATGCAGCCGCCGGCCGAGGTCGAGCCCGCCAGGGTCAGCCACGGCGAACAGTCCTTGTCCTCCAGCGCCATGTTGAAGATGTCGGCCGCGCGCGCGGTGTCGCGCGAGCTGAACGACATCTTGCGCATGGAATCGATGATCGGGCGGGCGTCGTAGGACGTGATGTCGACGTGCTCGACAACGTTGGCGAGCAGTTCCGCCTTCTGGTTGGCAGGGGGTTTGGCGTTCATCGTTCGAGTTGCCTCTTGGCTGAGCGCCCGTCGCAAAAACAGTTGCGCCGGCCCGGACGGAGCGACGGGCCGGCGCAAATTCTATTGTTCAGTTGGCGGATTACTTGCGGCGGCGCCGCTTGCCGCCCTTGACCCGTGAGAACCGCACGACCTTGCGTTCCTCTTCCGTGCGCGGAAGCGGAATGGCGCGCGGCGCGAGACCATACATCGAGGCCATGGGCGCATCGCCCACCTCGACCGTCTCGTGATCGCCGAAGCCGTTGAAGCCCGTCGACATGGCCACGCCGTAGGCGCCGAGCATGCCGATCTCGATGTAGTCGCCCTCGCGCACGTCGGCCGGCAGCCAGAACGGACCGGGCTGGTGATCGATGGCGTCGCAGGTCGGGCCATAGAAGCGGAACGGTTTCAGGTCGGACGAGGCTTCTCCGTCGCGAACGAGCTTCACCGGGAACGGCCACTTCACGTGGGTCGCGTCGAACAGACCGCCGTAGGAGCCGTCGTTGAGGTAGAGCGCGTCGCCCTTCCTCAGTTCCACCTTACAAAGGATCGACGACGCTTCGGCGACGAGAGCCCGCCCCGGTTCGGCCCACAGCTCGGTGGTCTCGTGCACGTTCATCTCGGCGAAGCCGCGATGCACCGCGTCGATGTAGTCGTCGAGGTCGGCCGGGTGCATGCCCGGATAGATCGAGGGGAAGCCGCCGCCCACGTCGACCACGTCGGCGAACACACCGGCGCGGCTGAGCGCGCGCGACGCCTGGGCCATCGCCGCCTGATAGGCGGACGGGCGCATGCATTGCGAGCCGACATGGAAGCTGACGCCCATCAGTTCGCTGGTCGCGCGGCGCGCGGCGAGCAGAAGCGACGGGGCCTGATCAATCGCCACGCCGAACTTGCCGGCCAGGCTGTAGGCCGAGCCTTCGCCGGACACCGCCAGGCGCACGATCAGGTTCAGGTCCTTGGCCCCGCCGGTGGCGTCGATGATCTTCTCGAGTTCATCGTGGGTGTCGAGCGCGAAGGTGCGAACCCCGTGGTCGAAGTAAGCGGCCGTGATCGCGGCGCGGCTCTTCACCGGGTGCATGAACGCGAGCTTGGCGGTCGGCGCGACCTCGCGGACGCGTTCGATTTCGGGCAGCGACGCGACGTCGAAGCTACGGATCCCGGCGTCCCACAGGGTACGGATGACCCATGCGGAAGGGTTCGCCTTGACCGCGTAAAAGACCTCGCCTTGAAGCTTGTCCTGGAACCAGCGTGCCGCTACGGCCACCGCGTCTGGACGCACGAGTGCGACCGGACGCTCCGGGGACCGCTTTCGGACCAGGTCCAGGGGCGAATGGTGGTGAGACAACTCACGCAACCCCCGTTTAGTTGTTGAACCCAGACCGGCGTTAGCAGCGTTTCCAGTGTCCCGGGGTCCGCCGGAGCCGAGCCAAATAAGGAACTTGGCCCCCCCTGTAAACCCCTTGATTCGTAGACGGCTTAATTGGGTTATCCACAGGGCTCGGCCCCGCTGGGACCCCATTTCCGCTAAGGGTCCGGAATCCGTGGCTTTCCGGGCCCGGAATGTCATAAAACCGTCGCCCGTGTGGGCGATTCAAAAAAACGCCTGCCGGGAGGGAAAGCGTGGGATCGACGGCCGCCGCAGCCCCAGCGCACGCGTCTCCGGCCGCCTCGGTGCAGGCCGCCTCCAAGAGCTATGGCAAGCGCCGCGCGCTGGATCACGTCTCCTTCAGCGTCGCAGCCGGCGAGATGGTGGGCCTGATCGGACCGTCCGGGTCCGGCAAGTCGACCCTGCTGCGCGCCATCTCCGGTCTGGTCGCGCTCGACCCGGGCGAGGGACGCATCGAGGCCTTCGGCCTGCCGGTGCAGAAGAACGGCCGCATCTCCGGGCGGGTGCGCCAGGCGCGCGCATCGCTCGGCTTCGTCTTTCAGCAGTTCAATCTGGTCGGGCGACTCAGCCTGTTCTCGAACGTCATGCTGGGCGCGCTCGGACGCCTCGGCGCCTTTGCCGGCCTGTTCGGGGCGTGGCCGCAGGAGGAAAAGCGCAAGGCGATGGCCGCGTTGCAGCGGGTGGGGGTCGCCGACTACGCCGGCCAGCGCGCCTCGCAGCTCTCCGGCGGCCAGCAGCAGCGCGGCGCGATCGCGCGCGCTATCGTCCAGGGCGCCCGCGCGGTGCTCGCCGACGAGCCGATCGCCTCGCTCGATCCGGTGTCGGCGCGGCGGGTGATGGACCTGCTGGTCGAACTGAACGAACACGACGGCGTGGCGGTGATCGTCACCCTGCACCAGGTCGACTATGCGCTGCGCTATTGCGACCGTATTCTGGCGCTGCAGGGCGGCAAGCTGGTTTACGACGGGCCCGCCACCGGGCTCACCCACGAGAAGCTCATCGACATCTACGGTCCCGAAATCGAGGACGCGTTCTGGGAAGGATCGATCCGGTGACTGAACATGTCTTGCGCCGCACGGCGCTGGCGGCGCTGGCCGCGCTCGGTCTGACGCTCGCGTCCTGCAACGCCGGCGATGACGACAATCCGAAGGTGGTCAACTTCTCGATCCTGTCGACCGAGAACTCGCAGAACCTCGAGAAGGAGTGGGCGCCGTTCCTCGCCGACATGTCGAAACAGACCGGCCTGACCATCAAGCCGTATTTCGCGTCGGACTACACCGCCCTGATCGAGGCGATGCGCTTCAAGCAGGTGCAGCTCGGCTGGTTCTCCAACCTGTCGGGGCTGGAGGCGGTGCGCCGCGGCGGCGGCCAGGTGTTCGCCCACTCGACCGACCCGACCCCGGGCGTGGTCGGCTATGCGTCGGTGATCATCGTCAACGCCAACAGCAACCTGACCGTCGATCGCCTGCTGAAGTGCGACAAGTCCCTGACCTTCGGCCTCGGCGACGCACGCTCGACCTCGGGCACGCTGGCGCCGATGACCTATCTGTTCGCGCCCAAGAACATCAATCCGCAGACCTGCTTCCGCACCGTGCGCTCGGCCAATCACCAGGCCAACCTGTTCTCGGTGGCCAACGGCGTGGTCGATGCGGCCACCAACAACACCACCGCCATCACCATGCTGCAGAAGTCGCGTCCCGACATCGCCGCCAAGGTGAAGGTGATCTGGACCTCGCCGCGCCTGCCGGAGGACCCGGTGGTCTGGCGCAAGGACCTGAACCCGCAGATCAAGGAGAAGCTGCGCTCGTTCTTCCTCAGCTACGGCCGCGCGCCGGGCGCCGAAGGCAATCGCCAGCGCAAGATTCTGGCCTCGCTCCACTTCGGTAAATTCGAACCGGCGGACGATTCCTTCCTGTTGCCGGTGCGCGAGATGGAGGCCACCGAAAAGCTGACCGAGGCGAAGAACGCCCACAAGGACGCCGACATCAAGGCCGCCGAAGCCGAGCTCGCCAAGATCCAGGCCGAGAAGATCGCCGCCGGCGCGGCCGGGCCTCAGCCCGCGACGCCCCAAACCCCAGTGTCGACAGCGCCGGCGTCGACAACTCCGGCGACCCCGGTATCGACGAAACCGTGAGCGACCCCGCCGCCGCATCCGCCGTTCCCCCGCCGCCCACGCGCGCGCTCAGTGCGCGGCTGTTCGACTATCTGCTGTGGGGCGGCATCGTCGTGGTGCTGGTAATCGGCTTTGCGCCGACGGAAATGTATCGCTTCACGCGCCTGTTCACCAACTCGGAGAACATGCGCACCTACGGCGCCGACTTCGTGCGGCCGGACTGGTCGAACTGGGCCGTCTACGCCAAGGCCATGTGGCTCACCATCGAGATGGCGCTGTGGGGTACGGTTATCGCCGTCGTCTTCGCCATTCCCGCGGGCCTGCTTGCGTCGCGCAACATCGCCCCCCCGTGGATCGTGCAGCCGGTGCGCTGGGTGCTGAACGCCATGCGCGCGGCGCCCGATCTGGTGATCGGCGTGTTCTTCACCGTCGCGGTGGGCCTCAGCCCCTTCGCCGGCGTGATGGCCATTGCGATCAACACCGGCGGCGTGCTCGGCAAGCTGTTCTCCGAGGCGGTCGAGGCGGTCGAACCCGGACCCATCGAAGGCGTCCGCGCCACCGGGGCGACGCGCCTGCACGAGGTGATCTGGGGCGTGGTCCCCCAGGTCGCGCCGCTGTGGACGTCCTACGGCCTCTACCGCTTCGAATCCAACGCGCGCTCGGCCACCATCCTGGGCCTGATCGGCGCCGGCGGCATCGGCCAGCTGCTGTTCGAAAACCTGCAGGCCTTCGCCTATCGCGAGGTGGCGATGATCTCGGTGGTCATCGTGGTCGCGGTCACCGTGATCGACACCCTCTCCCAACTGATGCGCAAGCGCCTGACGTAGGGAAGAGAAGAGAGTCCACGGACCCACACGGACTCACACGGAAACAACGGGCCTTCAGCAGAAGCTCGTGGGCGTGTTTGGCGGATCAAGAGATTTGCCCACGAAAAGCACGAAGAGAGATCGCCTTCCCGCGTCGCAGACGCGGCTCATTTGAAGGGCGCTTCGCGCCGAAAGCTCGCACTGGAAACACGACACGTTCGTGCTTTTCGTGTTTTTCGTGGGCAGTCTTTCTTTCTTCTTTCCGTGTGCGTCCGTGTGGGTCCGTGGACGATCTTTCTTGAACCAACCCACAGCCCAAACGAAAAGGGCCCCGTCTTGCGACGGGGCCCTTCCGTAAGCGGTTACCGTTTAAGCGAGAGAGCTTACCACTTGTACTGAGCGAACAGGCCGATTTCGTCGTAGTCGCCCGAGTGACTGCCGCCGATGGTGCCGTTCGAGGTCGCGAACGTACCGTTGGCCACGTTGTCACGCTTGTAGACCAGCGAGAGGTCGACGATCGGCGCCGGCTCCCACTGCAGGCCGATGTTGTAGTAGTGGTCGCGCTTCTTCGGCGCCGTGTCCTTGGTCGGGTCGACCCAGTCGTAGCGGCCGAACACGCCGAACTGCGGCATGAAGTTGTACCCGCCCCAGACCGATTCGCCGCTCGCCTTGTCGGCGACGGTGCTGGTGACCTGGGTCCAGTTGGTGGCCTCGAAGTACTCGACGCCGACGCGGAAGCGCGGGTTCACGTAGGCGGCGACCGCGTCGAAGCGCGAAGCCGAGTGGTGGATCACGGTTCCGATCGTGTCCTTGCCCAGGTCGCCGTCATAGCCGCCGACGCCGACGGTGAAGCCGTCCCAGGTTACGTTCGCACGACCTTCGATATCCATCCGCTGCGAGCGGCCGACGCCGGGGTTGGCGCCGCCGGTGCCGGGGACCTTGTAGCCGGCGCCGTCGACGAGCGACACGGCGTAGTTGAACACGCCGCCGCCGAGCGCGCCCGAGGCGTGCAGGCCCCAGTCGGCCGAGGTGCCGAACTTGGTGCGGTCGATCAGGGTGTTTTCAACGTAGCGGTAGCCGTAGAGGTTTTCGACGAAAGGCACCCAGGGCAGGTCCGCCGAACCGGCGCGGACCACCAGGGCGTCGGAGAGCTTGGCCTGCAGGTAGGCCTTCTTGATGTACAGCTCGGTGGCGCTGATGGCCGACGAGTACTGGAAGTCGGTGGTCAGGTTGGCCGAGAAGACGTCGTTAAACTTGTGGTCGACGCCGATGTACATCCGCTTGATGTCGAAGCCGGTGCCGCTCGGGTTCTGCGAGGCGCCGTTCGACGTCTGCTTGATGTTCGACAGGTCGGCGAAGACCGTGCCGTGCACCGAGGTGTTGTCAGCCCACGAGGGTTTCGGCTTCGGCATCGACTTCTGGACGTCGGCTTCCACCACGCCTGGAATGCGCTTGATGTCGTCCGCAGAGGCCTGGACCTGCGCCTGAGCGGCTTGAGCCTGCTCCTGCGCCGCGGCGGCGGCGGCGGCGGTCTGTTGTTGTTGAGCGCCCTGGGCGGCGAGCGCGCCCTTCAGGTTGCCCACTTCCGCGCGCAGCTCGGCCACTTCCTGGGCGAGGTCCGCATTCGGAGAGGCCATCATGGCCGTGTGGTGGTGGTGAGGGCGGTGGTGCTTCTTGGCGGGGGCGGCTTGCGCCGTAGCGCCCAGCGCCACAGCGATCAGCGAGCCATAGGCAACGCCGCGCATCAGCGAGTTCTTGATCATACGAGAGAGTCCTTTGAGCTAGCCCCTGTCCCCGAAGGAACTGCGAGTACCTCGGGCCACTACCGGGGCACTGTGACGGTTCTCCCTCAGCCGTATGACAAAGGGTGTCACAAACAGCCGCCGCGGCGGGGTTGCGGTTTTAAGGCCACACCGGCGCCGTTGGGCTTCAACAAGTTGTAAATAGAACAGTTTTCCGACCGGTGATCGCGGTGCTGTCACGCTCGGGGGGAGACGATCTATTCGTCGTTCGCCTCCGGCGCGAGCGGCGGCGAGACGCGCAGTGCGGTGACCTGATTGCGCTGGCGGCGCAGCACCTGGAAGCGGTGGTTGTGGAAGATGAAGGTCTGGCCCGGATCGGGGATGGTCTGGGCCTCGTGGATGACGAGACCCGCGACGGTCACCGCCTCGTCGTCCGGAAGATCCCAATCCATCGCGCGGTTGAGATCACGGATCGGCAGGGTCCCGTCCACGTGTACCGAACCGTCGGGCTGGCGGGTGAGGCCCGGTAGGGACGCATCGTGCTCGTCCTCGATCTCGCCGACGATTTCCTCGAGGATGTCTTCCAGGGTGACCAGCCCCATCAGGGCGCCGTACTCGTCCACCACCAGGGCGAAGTGGTTCTGGGCTTTCAGGAAGGCGTTGAGCTGGCCCTTCAGGCTGGTGGTCTCGGGGATGAACCAGGGTTCGCGCGCGACGGCCTGGATGTCGATCTCGTTCAGGCGGCCTTCGGCGCGGGCCAGGGCCTGCATCAGGTCTCGGGCGTGCAGCACGGCGACCACGTTTTCGGGATTGTCGCGATAGAGCGGGATGCGGGTGTGGCCGATTTCCAGCGCCTGCTCGATCAGGGTCGGCGCGTCGAGGTCGGCGTCGAGCATGGCGATGTTCTTGCGATGCACCATCACCTGGTTCACGTCGCGATCGGCGAGGTCGAGCACGCCGCGGAACATGTTGCGATCGCGCATTTCGACCGCGCCTTCGGCGTGGTGGAATTCGACCGCGCCGCGGATCTCCTCGTGGGCGGCGAGCACGTCGGTCTCCATGTCCACCTTGGCGCCGAACAGACGCAGCGTCTTGCGCACCAGCCACTGCACCGTGAACAACAGCGGCTGCAGCACACGCACGGTCAGCGAGGTCGGGATCGACAGGAAGCGCGCCACGTCGTCGGACTGGGTGATCGCCAGGGTCTTGGGCAGCACTTCGGCGAAGATGAACACCAGGCCGGTCATCACCACGGTGGAGACGATGACGTTCCACGGCTTGCGCAACGACTGTTCGAACACCTGACCGACGAGGGTCGCGGACAGGATGTTGATCAGGTTCTGGCCCAGCAGCACTGCGCCGATCATGCTCTCGCGATCGGCCAGCAGGCGGTTCACCCGGCGCGCGGCGCGGTCGCCGTCGCGTTCGAGCTGGTGCATGCGGCCGCGGCTGGCGCCGGTCATCGCTGTCTCCGCTGCGGAGAAGGTGGCGGACACGAACAGCAGGATCAGGATCAGGGGCGCGATGCCCCACAGCGCTACGGTCATGGCTGTGCGCCTTCCTTGATGAGATGCGCGCGAACGGCGCGGGCGTCGATGCCGCGCGCGACGTACGCCTGGCCGATGCCGCGGGCCAGAACGAAGACGAGGGAGCCGCCTTCGGCCTTTTTGTCCTGCAGCATGTGATCGATCAGCCGGTCGGCGGAGAACGGCGCGCCGGGCGCCTGGTCGAGCAGGATCGGCAGGCCCGCCGCCGCAATCGCCTGCTCCGCACGCCGCGTATCGTCCGGCGGACACAGGCCGTTGGCCGAGGAGAATCGGAAGGCGACCGCGCAGCCCAACGCCACGGCCTCGCCGTGCAGCAGGCCATCGCCGAACCCGGTTTCCGCTTCCAGCGCATGGCCGAAGGTGTGGCCGAGGTTGAGCAGGGCGCGGCGCCCGGCCTCGCGCGCGTCTTCGCCCACGATCACCGATTTCATCTCGACGCTGTGCGCCACCGCGCGGGCGAGCGCCTGCGGGTCGCGCGCCAGCACCCGGCCGGCGTCGGCCTCCAGCCACTCGAAGAAACCGTGGTCGCCGAGCAGGCCGTATTTCAGCACCTCGGCGTAGCCCGCGCGCATCTCGCGGTCGGGCAGGGTCGACAGCGCGTCCAGGTCGCACAGCACCAGGCGCGGCTGCCAGAAGGCGCCGATCAGGTTCTTGCCGTGGGGGGTGTCGATGGCGGTCTTGCCGCCGACGGACGAATCCACCTGCGCCAGCAGGGTGGTGGGAATCTGCACGAAATCGATCCCGCGTTTCACGATCGCCGCGGCAAAGCCCGCAAGGTCGCCGACCACGCCGCCGCCCAGCGCAATGATCATGTCCTTGCGGTCGAGGCCTTCGCTGAGCAGGCGCGCGCACAGCCGCTCCAGCTCCGCGAACGATTTCGACGCTTCGCCGGCGGGGACGATGTGTTCCTCGGCGCCGATGCCCTCGCGCGCCAGCGCCGCGCGCAGGCGCTCCGCGTGCAGGGGCGCCACGTTGGAGTCGGTGACGATCACCGTGCGGCGGTTGACGAGGAGCGGTGCGATGTGCGCTCCCGCCTGGGCGATCAGGCCCGCGCCCACGCGCACTTCGTACGAGCGGAAGCCTTCGCCTGCGACTTCGATCACGCGATCTTTGCTTACGGGCCCCTGGCTCATGCGCTCCGCCTTGCCTGCGCTTCCAGCGCCGCCAGGATCGCCGCCACCGCGATCTGGTGCGAGCTCTCGCCGCATTCCACCATCACATCCGCCTCCGCATAGACGGGATAACGCGCTTCGGCCTGGGCGCGCAGCACATCCAGCGGATCTTTCCCGCGCAGCAGCGGACGGGTGTCGCGCCGCGCCACCCGGTCGGCCAGCACCTCGAGGTCGGCCTTCAGCCAGACGGTGACCGCCTGGGCCTTCATCACCTCGCGGGTCTTGGCGTGCAGAAAGGCGCCGCCGCCGGTGGCCAGCACATGGGGCGGCCCCGCCAGCAGGCGTGCGATCACCCGCTGCTCGCCGTCGCGGAACTGGGCCTCGCCGAGGTCGGCGAAGATTTCCGACACGGTGCGCCGCGCGGCCCGCTCGATTTCCTCGTCGGCGTCGAAGAAGGGCAGGTCCAGGGTCTTGGCCAGGCGGCGGCCCACGCTCGACTTGCCGACGCCCATCAGGCCGACCAGCGCGATGGTCCGCTGGGAAAGGTCCGCCTCGGGCGTCATTGTGCGCTTAGCAACCGGGGCAGGCGGCGTGATAGAACAGCCGGTGAAGACTTGTGGCGAGTGTCCATGACCCTTTCGGCCTTTACACGATCCCTCGCTGCTGTCGCCAGCGTATCCCTCATCCTGGCTGGGGCCGCCGCCGCCCAGGACCAGGCCCAGCCCGCGGGGCAGGTGGTCGAGGCGCAGAGCCTGGGCGCGCTGGACCTGTGGTCGGCGCCCGGCCGTGACACCGGCCTGCCGGCCGGCCTCTGGCATGGCGCCTCCGCCGGGGTGGTCCGCGAGACCCTGGACCAGATCGACGGCCGCCCGCTCAGCCCGGCTCTGGCCGCCCTGGCGCGCCGGGTGCTGGCGACCGGGGCCAATGCGCCGGACGGGGCCGGGAACGACCCGGTGCTGGCGAGCCTGCGGGTGCGGGCCCTGCTGGCGCTGGGCGACGCCTCGGCCGCCCAGGCGATCCAGGGCCGCGCCGCCGACGTCGAATCCAGCGAAGCCCAGACCCGCGCCAAGGCCGAGACCGCGCTCGAGTACGGCCGCGACAGCGAGGCCTGCGACGCGGCCCAGGCCCTGCAGCAGGGTCGCGACGCGCCGTTTGAACTGAAGCTGCGCGCCTACTGCAGCGTGCTGGCCGGTCAGCCGGCGGCGGCGCAGGTGACGCTCGATCTCTGGCGCCAGGGCGGCGGCAAGGACGCGGCCTTCGACCGGCTGGCGACCGCGGCGTCCGGCGGCGCGGTGAGCAAGAAAAAGCCGCTGAAGGCGTCGCTGTCCGACCCGTTGAACTACGCCCTGTCGCGGCATCTGAAACTCGACCTCGCGCTCGATGACGCGGCGCCGGAAGTCGCCGCCGCCGTTGCGAATGATCCGTCCGCATCCCCCGCCGTGCGCGCCGAAGCGGCGGCCCGCGCGCTGCGCACCGGCGCCCTGTCGCCCGAGTCCGTGCGCACCATCGATGCGTTGGCCGCCGGCGGTTCGACCGCGACGGTCGCCGACCTCGCCGCCAAGCCCGGCGCCGAGGCGGAGGCCGCTTTGTCGGTTCTCGCCTCGCAGGGCGCCGATCCCAATCTTGCGGGTCAGGCCGCCGAAGCGCTGCTGAAGCGCGCGAAGTCGCCCTACGATTTCATCGCCCTGTCGCGCCTCGCGGCGCCGGGGGTTGCGCTGGCGGTGAAGGCGCACGCGCCGGTCGACGATCCCGTGCTGTTCGCCACCGCCGCCGCCGTGGCCGGCGACACGGATACGGCAGGCGCGCTGCGCGGCGGCATCGAACAGGACAAGGCGCCCGGCAGCGGGCCGTTCGAACTGGCCATGCTCGACGCGATCATGGCGGTGCAAGGCGGCAAGCCTGCGGGTCCGGTGCTTGATCGTTTGATCGAACGCGGAGGCGTCGGCGATGCAAAACTGCGCGCCCGCGCGCAAGCCGCCGCGTTGCTGCTCGCGGCGTTGGGCGAGCCGATTTCCGACGAGGCGCGCGCCCAGTTCGCGGCCTTCGACACCCCCGCGGCCAGGACCGACGCCGAACGCGCGCTGACGCTCGCCCGCGCCGCGGTTGGCCATCGCCAGGGTGAAGCGGCGATCGTGTCGGTGTCCATCGGCCTGCAGCAGGGACTGGGGCTCACGCCCGCGGACCGCGCGCTGATCGTGGGCGGCCTGCACGCCGCGGGTCTGAACGGCGAAGCGCGCGCAGTCGCGGTCGAAGGCCTCGTCGTTCTGGCGCGGCCGTAAGCGGTGTCGCTGCCCGACCAGGCCGAAGCCTTCCTCGAGATGATGACGGTCGAGCGCAACGCCTCGCCCAACACGCTCGCCGCCTACGGCCGCGATCTGGCCGATGCGCAGACGTTCCTGAAATCTCGCGGCGGCTTGATGAGCGCGGATGCGCCCAGCGTCGAAGCCTATTTCGCCGACCTCGCCAAACGCGGCCTGTCGCCCGCCACCGCGTCGCGCCGGCGTTCGGCGGTGCGCCAGTTTTATCGCTTCGCCATGACCGAAGGCTGGGTGAAGGAAGATCCGTCACGCCGCGTCGATGCGCCGAAACGCGGACGGCCCTTGCCGAAGATCCTCTCGCTGGAAGAAATCAGCGCCATCGTCTCCGCCGCTGCGGCGAAGGACGGTCCGCAGGGCGTGCGCCTGGCCTGCATGATCGAGCTGCTGTACGCCTCAGGCCTGCGTGTGTCGGAACTGATCGCGCTCAGACTCGACGCGGTGAAGCGCGATCCCGCCTATCTCATGGTCACCGGCAAGGGCGGCAAGGATCGCCTGGCGCCGTTGAACGATGCTGCGCGCGCAGCGGTGAAACTCTACCTCGACGTCCGCGCCACGTTCCTGCGCGAAGGCGACAAGGCCAACCCCTGGCTGTTCGCCTCACGCGGCGCCGGCGGTCGGCTGACGCGGCGGCGGTTTGCTCAACTTCTCGACGAGGCGGCGCTGGCGGCCGGCGTCGATCCGGCCAAGGTCAGTCCGCACGTGCTGCGCCACGCCTTCGCGACTCATCTGCTGGAAGGCGGCGCCGACCTGCGCGTGGTGCAGACCCTGCTCGGCCACGCCGACATCGCCACCACCCAGATCTATACTCACGTGGCCTCGGACCGGCTGCGCGAGGTGGTGGAGACTTCCCACCCGCTGGCCCGGGAGGATTAGGGACCCGGGAGGGGCCCGTGCGTTAAGCTTCTGCGGCTTGTTCCTGCGGGCCCAACCGCCTAGGTTCCGGCCGTCTGCAAGGACGCAGTTTTCGTAAGGATTCCATGGCCGCGGTCCGCCATTATCTCGAGTTCGAACGCCCGATCGCCGACCTCGAGGCCAAGATCGAGGAGCTCTCCAAGCTCTCCGACAACGCCGGGCCGGGCGGCTTCGACGCCGAGTTGGACGCGCTGCGGGCGCGGGTGACCGAGCTGCGTCGCGAGGCCTATGCCAAGCTCGACCCCTGGCAGAAGACCCAGGTCGCGCGCCATCCCGAGCGGCCGCACCTGATGGATTACATCGCAGGCCTGATCACCGAGTTCGTCGAGCTGCGCGGCGACCGCAAGTACGGCGACGACCAGGCGGTGGTCGGCGGCCTCGGCCGCTTCCATGGGCGCGCGGTGGTGGTGATGGGCCACGAGAAGGGGTGGGATACGACCACCCGGCTGAAGCACAATTTCGGCATGGCGCGGCCCGAGGGGTATCGCAAGGCGGTGCGCCTGATGGACATGGCCGATGAGTTCGGCCTGCCGGTGCTGACCTTCGTCGACACCGCCGGCGCCTATCCGGGCGTGGGCGCGGAAGAGCGCGGCCAGGCGGAAGCGATCGCGCGTTCCACCGAACGCGGCCTGACGCTCGGCGTACCGATGATTGCGACGGTGACGGGCGAAGGCGGGTCCGGCGGCGCCATTGCATTGGCGGCGGCGAACAAGGTGCTGATCCTCGAGTACTCGATCTATTCGGTGATCTCGCCGGAAGGCGCGGCGTCGATCTTGTGGCGCGACGGTTCGCGCGCGCAGGACGCGGCGGCGGCGATGAAGATCACCGCCGACGATCTGCTCGCGCTGAAGATCGTCGATCGCATCATTCCGGAACCGCCGGGCGGCGCGCACTCCGATCCGGAGGCGGCGATCACGTCGGTCGGCGACGCGATCGAACAGGAACTGACCGCGCTCGATCCCCTGTCGCCGGACGCGCTGCGCAAACAGCGCGCCGACCGCTTCTACGCCATCGGCCGCGCCGGCCTCTCCTGAGGCTATCGCCAAGGTTCTCGCGGGCCTAAGCTTCCCCCGTCTGGGAGGCTTCAACCATGCGCATCGTCCTTGTGAGCGCCGCCGCCGCGGCCCTGTGCCTGTCTGCGTTTCCTGCGTTCGCCGGCTCGCCCGAAATCGAGGCGCGCTATTCGAAAACCTTCAAGACCTGTCCGGGCATGGAGCGCTCGACCGCCGAGATGATCGACTGCATCGGCGCCGAGACCACGCTGCAGGACAAGGCGCTGAACACGACCTATCAGAAGGTCATGGCCGATCTGAACGACCGCCAGAAGGCCAACCTGAAAGCCGCCCAACGCGCCTGGATCACCTACCGCGACGCCTGGTGCGCGGCGCAGGAGGACAGCGACTGGGGCTCGATCTCGAGGATCGTCGCCAACAACTGCGTATTGGACGAAACCATCCGCCGCACGATCGAATTGGAAAACTTCCCGCCGGAGACGTGAGCGCAGAGAGAGTAAAATGAACCACGAAGCGCACAAAGCGCACGAAGAACTCGGAGAAGAGCTGGAAGCGATTGCTCGCGCAGTCGTGGACGCAGGGTTCAATGTGCACAACGAGCTGGGACCCGGACTTCTGGAATCAACCTACGAACACTGTCTGACCTACGAGTTAGTGAATCGCGGACTCAGCGTACGACGTCAGGTGGGCCTTCCGGTTCTTTACAAAGGATTGCAACTCGACGCGGGCTACCGTCTCGACATGCTTGTCGCGGAGCAACTGGTCCTCGAAGTCAAAGTTGTCGACGCGCTTACGCGCGTCCATCAGTCCCAGCTCATGACCTATTTGAAGCTGTCCGGCTTTCGGCTCGGATTCCTTATGAAATTCAATGTCTCGTTGTTCAAAGAGGGCGTCCGGCGGATCGTCATGTAACTCTTCGTGCGCTTCGTGCGCTTTGTGGTAAATTTTGCTTTTAAAGCTTCGCCAACCGTCCGCCATCGACGATCAGCGATGTGCCCGTCACGAACGCCGCGTCGTCGGAGGCGAGGAACGCCGTTGCGGCGGCGATGTCTTCCGGTTTGCCGACGTCCGACTTGTCGATCTTTTCGGCGCCCGATTTGATGTTGGGGTTGTCCCACAGCATGGGCGTGTCGATGGCGCCCGGTAGCAGTGCGTTGACGCGGATGCCGAGCGCCTTGCCTTCGATGGCGCCGGAGCGGCTCAGCGATACGGCGCCCGCTTTCGCCGCGGCGTAGGGCGCGACGTCGGGGGTGGTCATCACGGCGTGGATGGAGGCGATGTTCACGATCGAGCCGCCGGGCTTCATCCGCTTGAACGCGGCGCGCATGAAATACGAACAGCCGATCAGGTCGACCTTCAGCGTACGCAGCCAATCATCCTCGTCGAGCTCGACGATGGATTTGAACTCCATCACGCCCGCGTTGTTGACCACCACGTCCAGGCGGCCCCAGCGCTTCATCGCCTCGTCGCAGCAGGCCTCGACCTGGACGGCGTCGGACACGTCGCACTCGACCACGACCGATTCGGGCGAGTCCTTATCGGCCGCCTCGGCCTTGGCGCGTTCGCCGGCGTCGGGGCGGCGCACCGCCAGGATGACCTTGCAGCCTTCGTCGAGCAGGCGTTTGACGATGGCCGTGCCGATGCCGCCGTTGGCCCCGGTGACGATGGCGACCTTGTCCTTGAAGCGTTCCATGAATTTCCTCACTTCGGGCTCAACGGCCGGGGCGGGAAGAAGGTTCTAGGCGACCTGGGAAAGCGTCTCGGCCAGCTCGTCCACCGCTTCCGGCGTGGTCGCCCAGGAGCAGACGAAGCGGATCGAACCGTCGGAGAAATCGTAGCAGGCGAAGCCCGCCTCCAGCAGCCGCGCGTGCTGCTCGGCGCTCATGCGGATGAAGACCAGGTTGGCCTCGACCGGGTGGGCGATGGCGAACGGCGTGCGCGCGCGGATCGCCGCCTCCAGCCGCCTGGCCATCAGATTGGCGTGGGCCGCATGACCCTCCCAGGCGCCGCTTTCGAGCAGGCCCAAAAGGGCGCCGGCCATGAACCGCGTCTTCGAGCCGACCTGGCCGGCCTGTTTCAGACGGTTGTCGATCCGCGCCGCCAGTGCGCGATTGAACACCACCAGCGCCTCAACGCACAGGGCGCCGGACTTGGCGGCCCCGAAGGACAGCACGTCGACTCCCAGTCGCGCGACATCCGCCGGATCGAAGCCCGCCGCCACCGCATTGGCCAGGCGCGCGCCGTCCATGTGCACGCCGAGGCCGCGCAGCTTGCACGGCTCGATCAGCTTGCGCAGCGTTTCCTCACGATAGACCGCGCCGTATTCGCTGGCCTGGGTGAGCGACAGGGCGCCCGGCGGTTGCACGTAGCCGGGTTCCGGTTCCGCCAGCGCCTCGAGCAGCTGGTCCAGCGCGATGGTTCCCGACGGTCCCTTCAGTGCGCGCAAACCGACGCCATGACCGAAGAAACCCGGCGCGCCCGCCTCGTCGGTGATCGCGTGCGAATGTTCGTGGGTCAGCACCGTCTCGAACGGCTTGGCGAGCATCGACAGCGCCAGCGCATTGGCGGCGGTGCCGGAAAACACGAAGCGGATTTCCGCGTCGGCCTGCAGCTTGTCGCGGATCAGGTCGGCGCAGCGCGCGCTCACCTCATCGGCGCCGTAGGATTTCTGCCAGCCGTGGTTGGCGCGTTCCAGGCCCGCGAAGGCTTCGGGCGCCATGCCCGCGGTGTTGTCCGAGGTGAAGTCGTAACGCATGGCGTCGCTGTAAGGCGCCCCGCGGCCCGGTCAAGGCATCGGGTCAAGGCATCGGCGTCAAGCGCGGCCCACCTGGGGCTGGGGCCGTTCGCCGTCGGGCGGCCGCGCGTCGAGATCCTGGGCGCTCAGTCCGACCTGGACCGGGTAGGGGATGCGAACGCCTTCGCGCCGGAACGCCTCGATGCCGGCCTTGCGCAGGGCGGCGCTGGCGGCGAACCAGTCGGCGGGCTTGACCCAGGCGTAGAGGGTGACTTCGAAGCCGCTGTCCTTGATGGCGGTAACGGTTGCGGTCGGCGCCGGGGCTTTCAGCACGGCCTCATCGCTCGCCGCTGCGCGCACCAGCACGTCGAACACGTGATCGAGGTCGCTATCGCGCGCCACGTCGAAGGGGATGTCGGCGCGGCGGTGACCATAGGCCGAGTTGTTGACGATGATGTCGCCCATGGCCTTGGCGTTGGGCACCACGATCTTCTGATTGTCGCGGGTGCAGATGTTGGTGGTGAACAGATCGAGGCGGCGCACCGTGCCTTGTTGCTTGCCGATCTCGACCTGATCGCCGACGTGGTAGGGGCGCAGCACCAGGATCAGCACGCCCGCGGCGACGTTCGACAGCGCGCCTTGCAGCGCGAGCCCGATCGCCAGCGACGCGGCGCCCAGCATGGCGATGATCGCGGTGGTCTGCACGCCCAGGCGCTGCAGCACCGCGACAAAGCCCAGCAGTATGATCACCCAGCGCGCCAGCGCCGCGCAGAACAGCTGCAGGGTACGGTCATTCTTGGAAAAGCCGAGCTTGCCGAGCCCGCGCTCCACCAGAGCCGCCGACCAGCGCGACGCAAAGAAGGTCGCGACCACGATCAGAGCTGCGACGGTCAGATTGACCAGCAGATCGCCGCCCATATCCGCGAGCTTGGCAAACGTCAGGGTCGAAGGATCGATGGTCGGGACATGCGGCATCGCATGCTGCGCAAGGGGTTTGGCGGCCATGGAGAGCTAACGTTCTGGGGAGGTTGAGGTTTCCGGAAGAAAGAGAGTCCACGGACCCACACGGAAACACACGGAAATAGCGATACACCTTGAGCGCTGCGCGCAATCGACCTTGAAGGCGGCGCGACGCGCCGCAGTCATATTTCTCCGGCTTTTTTTCCGTGTGCGTCCGTGTGGGTCCGTGGACTCTCTTTTCTTTAAATTCGACCACCGCCACGCTCTATCCGGTCGAGCAGGCCCATCACCGTTTCCAGCGTGTCCGCCTCGCGGGAAGGTTTGTCCCAGCGGATGCGGCTGATGCGGGGGAAGCGCATGGCGACGCCGGATTTGTGGCGGGTGGAGCGCTGCAGGCCTTCGAAGGCGACCTCGAACACCAGACCGAAATCACGGTCGGCGCGCACCGAGCGCACCGGACCGAAACGTTCGATGGTGTGGTCGCGCACGAACTTGTCGAGCTGCTTCAGCTCCTCGTCGGTGAAGCCGAAATAGGCCTTTCCCACCGGCGCCAGCTGACCGTCGTCGGTCCAGACGCCGAAGGTGTAGTCGGAGTAGAAACTCGAGCGCTTGCCGTGACCGCGCTGGGCGTACATCAGCACCGCATCGATCAGGTAAGGGTCGCGCTTCCATTTGAACCACGGCCCTTTCGGGCGGCCCGGCTCATAGATCGAATCCCAGCGTTTCAGCATCAGGCCTTCGGCGGCGGCGCCGGGCGCGGGATCGGCGCGTTGGCGTGCGAGGTCTTCCCAACTGTCGAACGGCACCAGCGGCGAGAGATCGAGGCGCGGCGACTTCAAATCGTCGACGAAGCGTTCCAACCGGATACGTCGCTCGGCGAAGGTCAGGTTGCGCATGTCCTCGCCGTTTTCCGACAACAGGTCGTAGGCGCGGATGGCGGCGGGATAGGCGCGGATCAGTTTCGCATCGACGGTCTTGCGGTTCAGCCGCTGCTGCAGATCGCCGAAAGGCGCGGTTACACCGTCGCGCACCACCAGCAGTTCGCCGTCGATGGCGGCGTCGAAATTAAGCTGGTCCATCAGGTCGGGAAAGGCGTTGGAAATCTCGTCGCCGGTGCGCGAATAAAGTCGCTTCAGTCCCCCTTCGCACACCGCCTGCACGCGGATGCCGTCCCACTTCCACTCGGCGGCAAAGGCGTGCGGATCGAGTTTGCGGAAGTCGACCTCTTCGTCCACCGCATGCGCCAGCATCACCGGACGGAAGCGGCCCGGCGCGTCCGCGGACGGTCGGTCGGAGCGGCCTTCGAGCCAGGCGAACAGGTCGGCATAGGGCGGGGTGATCGCGTGCCAGACCTCCTCGATCTCGCCGACATCGACGGCGGGCAGCGCCTCGCCTTCTTCGGCCGGATTGTCGGGATCGGGCGGCAGCGGCTTTCGCGCGGGGCGGATCATCGCGGCGGCGGTCTTGGCCAGTCGCGCCGACAGACCCACGCGCAGCGCGCCGGTGAGCAGTTTCAGCAGCGCCCATCGCCCGGTGGCGTCCAGCGCGTCGAGCCAGCCTTCGATCAGGCCCTGGACTTCGTTGCGCGCGGCGTTGTGCAGGGCCTCGACCACTTCCGACAGGTCGGGTTCACGATTGGGTTTGCGCGCCGGGTCCGGCGGCCAGATCAGGGCCACGGTCTCGGCCAGGTCGCCGACATAGTCCCAGGACCAGCCGAACAGCACCGGATCGACCCGCGCCTCCACCGCACGGCGGATCATCGCCGGCTTGGCCGCGCTGAACACCAGATCCCCGGTCAGGCACGCCAGGGCCCAGCCCCGGTCGGGGTCCGGCGCGGTCTTCAGATAGTCGCGCACCAGCACGAGCTTGGCGTTCCGCGACGGCGTCAACGCCACCCGGTCCAGCATCTCGGCAAAGTCGCGCACGCTCATGAGCGGGGTTTCATCCCTATCCGGTCCTCTCTAACGTCGCAGACCGCGAGAGGCGACATATGGGGAAGCGAGCGTGAGCGAACAGGCCGACGGCGATCCGACCGCGGGCAAGGGCCGGCTGGAGTCCTTCTCCGACGGCGTCATCGCCATCCTGATCACCATCATGATCCTGGAGTTGAAGATTCCCGACGCCCTGGCGGACGGATTGGACCGCAAGGCGCTGCTCGAATTCTGGCCCAAGCTCGGCGCCTATGGCCTGAGCTTTCTGGTCATCGCGATCATGTGGGTGAACCACCACGCCATGACGCGCGACCTGCGCCGCCTGGCGCCTGGCTACACCTGGCTGAACATGCTGCTGCTGTTCGCCATGTCGCTGATCCCGTTGGTCACCGAGTTCTACGGGAGGCATCCGTCGTCGTCCTACGCGGCGGCGAGCTATGGCGCCGTGCTGATGATCGCGTCGTGGAGCTATGTGGCGATGCGCGCATGGCTGATGCGCCGTGAAACCGACGAGCAGCGTCTGCGCGTGCATCGCGGCATCGAACAGAAGAACCTCATCGGCGCCTGCGCCTACACCCTTTCCGTCGCGTTGGCCTTCGTCAGCCCGTGGCTTTCCCTGGCCATCTTCATCCTCATCCCGGCAATATTCTTCACGCCCGAACTCTTGACGCCGAAGTCCTGGCGACACGAATAGGGAGAAGAGAAGAGAGTCCACGGACCCACACGGAAAAACACGGACGAGGTCGCGTTTCCGAGGCTATCGCGCCGAAGGCGCAGACTCCCTCACGGCGCTTCGCGCAAAAGGACGAGCACTGGAAGCACGACGCGTCCGTGTTTTTCCGTGTGGGTCCGTGGACGAAATTTCTTACGCGGCTTCGCGCAAGCGCTCACGTCCGCCGAAGGCGGCGCGGTTCAGCACGGAGGCCAGCGCCTTGAAGTCGATGGGTTTGTTCAAATAGGCGTCGGCGCCGGCGGCATACCCCGCCTCGTGGTCTTCGGCGCGGGCGGAGGCGGACAGCACCACGACCGGGGATTCCTGGTTGAGGCTCTTGCCCTCGCGCAGGCGGCGCGTGGCGGTGAGGCCGTCCATGACGGGCATGTTCACGTCCATCAGGATCAGGTCGAATTCCTGCTCCGCCGCCAGCACCAGGGCCGCTTCGCCGTTTTCGGCGGAGACCGCCGCGTGGCCGGCCGAGGTGAGCCAGGCTTCGATGATCATGCGGTTCACCGGGTGATCCTCGACCACCAGCACGCGCATCATCCGGTCCTGGTCGATGTCGGCGGTGACCACGTCGTCGATCTTCACCTGGGCCCAGGCGCGCACGTCGGTCTCGATGGTGAGCACGAAGGTCGAGCCCTTGCCCACTTCCGATTCGAGCTTCAGTTCGCCGCCCATCAGGCCCGCCAGACGGCGGCAAATGGTCAGGCCCAGGCCCGTGCCGCCGAAGCGGCGCGTCGAGGAAGCATCGAGCTGGGTGAAGGGCTGGAACAGGCGCTCGACATCTTCCGCGGCGATGCCGGGGCCGGTGTCGGACACGCGGAAGGTCAGGCGCGCGCGGGTTTCCGCGAGGCGTTCGGCCGACACCTTCAGCGAGACGGCGCCACGCTCGGTGAACTTGATGGCGTTGGACAAGAGGTTGTGCACGATCTGCGAAAGGCGGGTGGGATCGCCCACCACCACCGACGGCGTGCCTTCGCTGACTTCGATGGCGTAATCGATGGCCTTTTCGGTGGCGCGCGCGGACCAGGTGCCGCCGACGCGTTCGACGATTTCGTGCACATCGATCTCGATGGCTTCCAGCGCCATGCGATCGGCTTCGATCTTGGTGAGATCGAGAATGTCGTTCAGCAGCGCGAGCAGGTTGTCGCCCGAGTTGCGCACGATCGAAACATATTCCTTCTGCGTCCCGTCGAGCCGCGTCGCCGACAGCAACTGCGCCGCGCCCAGCACCCCGTTCATCGGCGTGCGCAGTTCATGCGAGATGACGCCCAGGAAAGCGCTCTTGGCCTTGTTGGCCGCATCGGCGCGGTCGCGCGCGGTTTCCAGCTCTTCGATCAGGTGCGACTGGTGGTCCTGGAAGGCGGTGATCTTGGCCTGCGCCACCAGACCCAGGATCAAGTGCACCGCCAGGCCGGACCACATGAAGGGCAGGATGGCGAGGAAGCTCCAGAACGACGCCGTGCCCCACAGCGTCGCCGCCATCCAGACCGACACCAGCGTATAGGGCGACGAAATGACGAAGGCCTGTTTCGGCGAATGGCGCAGTTGGGTGAAGACGAGCAGATAGCCGCAGGCGAGATAGCCGACGGCCAGTTCATGCCCGAACGGCTTGTCGGAGATCCACGCCAGGATCGGCGCCGCGGCCCAGAAGGCGCCGGCGATCAACGCCACGGTCTGGAACACCAGGCCGAGGTCCTTGGTCACGCTGCGCGCGAGGCGGCGCTCGAACCAGCTGCGCACCGCGCCGGCCGCCATGGTCAGCACAAACCAGACGAGCGCGATCTGCCACCCGGCGGTGGGCCACAGACCCAGCGCCCAGCACGCGATCAGCCAATAGCGGACGTACTGGGTCTGCAGAATGGTCTGCATGACCTGAGCCGCATCCGTCGGCGGCGCAGACCCAAGGCCGGCCTCGCGTTCGGCCATACTTTCCCCTCCGGCGATTCCGGAACCCGGGGCGAAGCTAGAGGGAAGGTTCTAAGACTCGATGAACAATCAGAGCATTAGGTATGGGCAGAGCATCACGTCGCCTGCGGCGTCACGCCTCGCCGGGCGCGAGCGCCTTGATCGAGAGGGCATGGACGGGCCCGGCCAGTTCGTCACGCAGCGCCTGGTTAACCAAGCGTTGACGCTCCACGCGCGAGCGCCCTCTGAACGCGTCCGCCGCAATAGTCACGGTGAAGTGGCTCTCGCCGCCTTCGCGCGCGCCTTCATGTCCCGCGTGACGCGAAGAATCGTCGACGATGTCGAGCTTCTGTGGCGAAAAGGCCGCCTCCAGCTTTTCGCGCATGGCTGCGGCGACCGGACCTTCAGATTTCATCGTTCTGTTCCTTGAAGGCGACGCATTCGGCCCTACACTGATGGGTCCTGATTTTGAGGTCCACGCAACGTGTTTCAATACCGGCCCAAGTTCGTCGACATCCGCGTGCGGCCGCCCAAGCCGGACGAGGAAGAGGCGTCGGCCGCGAACGACGACGTCTGGCGCCTGAAACCGGGGGAGAAGCCCTGCGAGTGGACCGGCTGCCGCCACCCAGCCTCCGCCAAGGCGCCCAAGTCGCGCGACCTGCCCGGTGAGTTCTATCAGTTCTGCCAACCCCACGCGGCCGAATACAACCGCAACTGGGACTACTTCTCCGGCATGAGCGAAGGCGAGATCCGCCGCCGCCAGGAAGACGAAACCCGCACGGGCGGCAGGCCCACCTGGCAGTTCAAGGCGTCGCGCTTTTCGCGGGAAGCCGCGGCCTTCGCCGCCAAGTTCGGGATGAACAAGGCCGAGGCGGGCGGTTATTCGGACCCCTTCGGCATGTTCGGCGGCCGCCGGCCTGAAGCCGGAAGCACGGTCCAGACCCGCGCCCTGGGCAAGCTGGAGCGCCAGGCCCTGGCCGACCTCGACCTGGACGACACGGCCGAAAAGACCCAGATCCGCGCCCGCTACACCGAGCTTTTGAAGCGCTGCCACCCGGACGCGAACGGCGGCGACCGTTCGGCGGAAACCCGACTGCAGCGGGTGATCAAGGCCTACAAGACCCTGAAAAAGGCCAAGCTCGCCTGAAGCTTCGCCAATTGGGCGCGGGCCAGTGGACGACCCCGCCCTTCAATCCTAAAAGCCCCCTCATGCCGACGCCCGCCTCCCCCGAAACCGATCCGCTGCTCATGCTCGCGCCCGCCCGGTCCGTCTCCGTACGCGACGTCTTCGGCGTCGACAGCGACATGCAGGTTCCCGCCTTCGACACACGCGACCAGCATGTGCCCGACCTGGACGACGCCTACCGTTTCGACCCGCAGACGACGCTCGCCATCTGTGCGGGCTTCGCGTTCGACCGGCGGGTGATGATCCAGGGCTACCACGGCACCGGCAAGTCGACGCACATCGAACAGGTGGCCGCGCGGCTGAACTGGCCGCTGGTGCGGGTGAACCTCGACAGCCACGTCTCGCGCATTGACCTCGTCGGCAAGGACGCGATCGTGCTGAAGGACGGCAAGCAGGTCACCGAGTTTCGCGAAGGCATGCTGCCCTGGGCGCTGCAGCGTCCGGTCGCGCTGGTGTTCGACGAGTACGACGCCGGCCGCCCCGACGTGATGTTCGTGATCCAGCGCGTCTTGGAACAGTCGGGCAAGCTGACCCTGCTCGACCAGAACCGGGTGATCCGCGCCAACCCATATTTCCGTCTGTTCTCGACGACGAACACCATTGGGCTTGGCGACACTACGGGGCTCTATCACGGCACGCAACAGATCAACCAAGGTCAGATGGATCGCTGGTCGATCGTCACCACGCTCAATTATCTGAGCCACGAGGTCGAGCAGGAAATCGTGCTCGCCAAGGCGCCTGAGTGGAACACGCCCGACGGCAAGCGCGCCATCGCGGCGATGGTCCGCGTCGCCGACATGACCCGCAACGCGTTCATGAACGGCGACATCTCCACGGTGATGAGCCCGCGCACGGTGATGACCTGGGCCCAGAACGCCACTATCTTCGCCGGCGACATCGGCCTGGCGTTTAGGCTGACGTTCCTGAACAAATGCGACGAACTCGAACGCCCGACCGTGGCGGAGTTCTATCAGCGGGCGTTCGGTAGCGACCTGCCCGAAAGCGCCGCGCGCGTGAAGGTAGCGTGAGCGGAAAGCTCATCGAGAACTCTGCGGCGCGTCTGAAGCGCGCGGTCACCACCGTTCCGAAACCGCGCGATTGGATCGAGCTTGCCGCCGTCACGGCGCTCGTCGCGGCCGTTACTGTCCCGCTCGGTTTGAAGACCGGCCTGCTGCACTACGAACCACGCTCGCCGCGCGTCATTGCCCTGTCGGCGCTGATCGTGATCTTCATCCCCGCGCTCGGCGAAGAGTTGCCGTTCCGCGGCCTGCTGATCCCCGACCGCAGCGAAACCAAACGCGCGATCTGGCCGATCCTGATCTCGACCGCGCTGTTCACCGGCTGGCACGTGTTCGAGACCCTGTGGCAGCCGAAAGAGCGCCCGCTGTTCACCCGCCCGGATTTCTTGGCGTGGGCCGCGTGGTTGGGCTTGTGGTGCGCCATCCTGCGCCGTCGTTCAGGGTCGATCTGGCCCGGCGTGATCCTGCACTGGGCGACGGTGGTGGGTTGGATCGGCTGGTTTGGCGGGCCGACATTTTAGAGTGGTTCGCAGCGTTGAGGTCGCGCTTGCTGGATCCTCGACGTCGCGCGGCTGAGCGCCGCGCAACGCCAAGGATGACGGGCCCTTTTTGAAATGAATCGTCATCCTTGGCGGGGAGGCGCGGTCAGCGCCGAGCCGTCGAGGATCCAGCAGGCGCGACGTTGCGGCGCGTTACGTCAGGCCATCGCGGCGCGTTGCAGCGCGAACAGTTCGCTGCAGCCGAATTGCGCAAGCCCGAACAGCTCATCGAACTCCGCGCGTGAGAAGCCGCGCTTCTCGCCAGTCGCCTGGATCTCGACGATGTCGCCCTTGCCGGTGAGGACGAAGTTGCTGTCGGCTTCGGCGTTGGAGTCTTCTTCGTAGTCGAGGTCGAGGACCGGGCGGCCTTCGAACACGCCGCAGGAAATCGCGGCAACCTGGTCGAGGATGGGGTCGGTCTTGATCACCTCTTCGGTGCGCAGATAGCGGACCGCTTGCGCGAGCGCGACCCAGGCGCCGGTGATGGCCGCGGTGCGGGTGCCGCCGTCGGCTTGCACCACGTCGCAGTCGAGGGTGATCTGGCGTTCGCCGAGCGCCTTCAAATCCACGACCGCACGCAGACTGCGCCCGATCAGGCGCTGGATTTCCTGGGTGCGGCCGGACTGTTTGCCCTGGGCGGCCTCTCTACGGCCGCGGGTGTGGGTGGCGCGGGGCAGCATGCCGTACTCGGCGGTGACCCAGCCCTGACCCTTGTTGCGCAGCCACGGCGGCAGGCTTTCCTCGACCGTGGCCGTGACCAGCACCCGGGTGTGGCCGAAGCTGATCAGGCAGGAGCCCTCGGCATAGCGGTTGACCCCGGTCTCCAGGGTCACGGCGCGAAGGGCGTCGGGCTTGCGACCCGAGGGGCGGCCTTCGAAGGGCATGGGGGAACTCCAGCTGAACCGCGCGGGTTGCGCGGGCGGTCCCCGCGCTTATCCTAATTGCCGAACACCCGTCCACGCCTCGCGCCTAAAGCCCTATATCTGTGGCCTCCCCGCCCCAATCTTCCGAAACGAGTCCTCCCCGAGACAATGAGCCTTCTGACGCCCGCAGACCGTCCGCCGCGCTCGGCTACCCTGGCCGAACTGGACGCCCGTGCGCGCGACATCTTCCGCCGGGTGGTGGAGAGTTACCTGGAATCGGGTGAGCCGGTGGGCTCGCGCACCCTGTCGCGGGCTGGGATCGCGCTGTCGCCGGCCTCGATCCGCAACACCATGCACGACCTGACCCAGCTGGGCCTCTTGACCGCGCCGCACCTCAGCGCCGGGCGGTTTCCGACCCACGCGGGCCTGCGCCTGTTCGTGGACGGCCTGCTGGAAATCGGCGACCTCGGCGAAGACGAGAAGCGTGAGATCGACGCCCGCCTGGCCGGGCGCGACCGCTCCTTCGACGAGGCCCTGAACGAGGCCTCGGCCCTGCTGTCCGGCCTGGCCGGCGGGGCGGGGGTGGTGTCGAGCCCGGTCCGGGACCTCGGCGTCAAGCACGTGGAGTTCGTGGCCCTGGACCACGACCGGGCCCTGGTGGTCATCGTCTTCGACGACGGCGGGGTGGAGAACCGGCTGATGCGGCTGGCGCCGGGGGTCACCCCGGCCACGCTGCAGGAGGCCTCGAATTTCCTCAACGCGCGCCTGAGGGGCCGCACCCTGGGCGAGGCCAAGACCGAGATGAGGGGCGAGCTGGACCTGGCGCGCCGCCAGCTGGACGAGACCGCGGCCCACCTCATCGAGGACGGCCTGGCCGCCTGGTCCGGCGGCGAGGGCCAGGACCGCAGCCTGATCGTGCGCGGCCGCGCGCGGCTCTTGGAAGACGCCGGGGCGGCGGCGGACCTGGAGCGGGTGCGCATGCTGTTCGACGATCTCGAGCAGAAAGAGCAGCTGATCGGCCTGTTGGACGACGTCCGCGACGCCCAGGCGGTTCGCATCTTCATCGGGTCGGAAACCCGGCTATTCTCGCTTTCGGGTTCCGCTGTGATCGCGGCGCCCTATATGACGGGCCGGCAGAAGGTCATGGGCGCGATCGGGGTGATCGGGCCGGCGCGACTGAACTATGCCCGGGTCATTCCGTTGGTGGACTATACCGCCCGGGTGCTCGGACGCCTGTTGGACAACTGAGAGACGATGAGCATCAAGGACCCCCACGACGAAAACGGCGCCGACGAGAACGGTCAGTTCTCAGGGCCCGACTCCGCGCTCGACGAGCTGGTGCAGCGCTTCGAGGCCGAGATCGCCCAGTGGAAGGATCAGGCGCTGCGCGCCGCCGCCGAGGCGGAGAATGTGCGCCGCCGCACCGAACGTGAGATGAACGACGCGCGCGCGTTTGCGATCACGCGCTTTGCGCGCGACGTGTTCGCGGTCGCCGACAACCTGGCGCGCGCGCTGCAGGCGGTGCCCAAGGACGCGGTCGATCCGGCGGTGAAGAATCTGGCGATCGGCATCGAGCTGACCGAAAAGGCGCTGCACAACGCGTTTGAAGCCAACGGCGTGAAGCGTATCGAACCGACGATGGGCGAAAAGTTCGACCCGAACAAACACCAGGCAATGATGGAACAACCTTCCGCCGAGGTGCCGCCCGGCGCGGTGATCCAGACCATGCAGGCCGGCTACGAACTGTTCGGCCGCGTGATCCGCCCGGCGATGGTGACGGTCGCCGCGAAGGTGGCCCAACCCCAGCCGGCCGGCGGCGGCGCCAACCCCTACGCCCACCGCGCCGACCCGGAAGGCGAAACGCTCGACACCAAGGCGTAAGAAAAGAGGGTCCACGGACCCACACGGAAACACACGGACGGCGTCGCGTTTCCGTAAGAAGATTGTCCACGAACCACACGAACCACACGAACGCGCCTTCGGCGCAAACGCGAGCGCCGTCGCGCGTTAGAATCTGATCGCGGCGCAAAGCGCCGCATTCGATCTGAACGACACGTCTGGCTTTCTTGTTCGTGTGGTTCGTGTGGTTCGTGGACAAAAACAAAAGGCCGGCCGCATCCTCGCGGCCGGCCGTTTTTATTTCCGTGTGAGTCCGTGTGGGTCCGTGGACTCGCTTCTCTTAGTGGCGCAGGTATTTGTCGAACCAGGCCAGCAACCGCGCCCAGCCGTCCTTGGCGTCTTTTTCGTTGTAGCTCTGGCGGTAGTCGGCATGGAAGCCGTGTTGGGCGTCGGGGTATTCGATGAGCTCGCTCTGTTTGGCGAGACCCACGCCCTTTTCCTTCAGCGCCGCGCGCATCGCGTCCACATCCGCCGGCGTGAAGCCCTTGTCGAGCCCGGCGTAGAGGCCGAGCACCGGGCCGTGCACCTTTTCCGGTTCGTCGAGCGGGTACTTGCGGTCTTCGCCGCTGGGTTTCGCCGGCGCGCGCAGCTGGCCGTACCAGGCGACGCCGGTCTTGATGCGCGGCACTTCGATCATCGCCATCCACGTCACCCCGCCGCCCCAGCAGAAGCCGGTGACGCCGATGCGTTTCATGTCGGCGAAGTCGGGGTGTTTCTGGCCCAGCTTGGGCTTGGTCGCGATGTAGTCGAGCGCGGCGTTGATGTCGCCCATCACCTGCTTGTCGTTGGCGGTGGCGACGATTTTCCGGATCTGGTCGAACTGCTCCATCGTCAGGGTCGCGGGATTGCCCGCGCGCGCGAAGAAGTCCGGCGCGATGGCGACATAGCCCTGGTGCGCGAGACGGCGGCAGACGTCGCGAATGTATTCGTGCAGGCCGAACACTTCGCTGACCACCACCACCACCGGCGCGTGCTGCGCGTCCTCGGGCATGGCGATGTAGCCCGGCAGGTTAAAGCCGTGGGACGGGATGGTGATGGCGCAGGCGCACAGGCCCTTGGTGTCGGTGGTGATGGTCTCGGCGCGGATCGGGCCGGCGGCCAGGGTGTAGCCCGCGAACATCGCGACCGCGACGCCGCGGCGCGACAGATGGAAGTCTTCGGGCTCTGACCCCTCGGCGCGGGTGAGGTGGTGTTGGTTCATGGCGTTCCCTCCAGTCCTGACACTCGGTCTCCTGATCGGGCGACCATAGCGTGGCAATCCAGTTCAGCGAACAGGGATTTCACAGGAAGGGAGCAATTCCCGACTTTCTTGCGCGGCAGGCGCTGATCGGGGCGGATTCCGCCCCTCCCCAACGCAGGGAAGGGCGGAACGCTGACAAGTTATCAGTGACCGCGGCGCCCGGCTTCGGCGACTTCGGTCTGGGGGGCGCCGTGCAGGGCGTAGAGCTCCTGGCGGTTCACCTGGCCCACGGCGCGGTTGAGCGCGTCGCGTTCGCAGGCGCGGCTGTTCTCGTAGAAGCCGAGGCCGTCTTCGTCGCTGCGGCACACGCGCTGGGCCGCGAGACGCAGTTGTGCGTAGAAGGCGCGGACTTGGGCGGCGTTGGCGAAGTCCACGTCGCGATAGGACACATGCGCGGACGGAACGTCGTCCTGCCGGGTGTAGGATTGGGCGAGCACAGGCGACGCGGCGGCGCCCGCCGCGACGAGCGCGGCAGCGAGAAGGATGGCTTTCATGGTGAGTCTCCGGGTTTGGCTTTGGGCCCCTGGGGAGGAGGCGCGGTCCTGCTACCGGCGTTCGGCGACGCAGATTTGGCGATCGTGCAAACCTTGGCCGACCGTTCCTTGTCGGTCGCGTGTCAGGCGCTCCGTGCACGCCGTAGGGTGAGGTTCAAGCGTCCGCCGCCCGGCACGAGGGTCGAGCCGCCTTCCAGCACGCGGTCGATGCCGTGACGCGCCAGCCGCGCGGGGCCGCAGAGCACGCAGACATCGCCGGAGTTCAACCGCACACGGAGCGTCTTGCCGCCCTGCGCGGGACCGATGCGGAACACCGCCGGATCGCCGAGCGAGATCGACACCACCGGGAATGAGAAATCGGCTTCGTCGCGGTCCTGGTGCAGGCCCATTTTCGCGCCGTCGCGATAGAGGTTGACCAGGCAGGCGTCGGGCGCCGCCGGCGCCTCCGCATAGCGCGCCCAGACCTCGAGCACGGCGGGGGGCATCGCCGGCCAAGGCTGTCCCGTCTCAGGGTGCAGGGGCTGATAGCGATAGCCGCCTCGGTCGGAGACCCAGCCCAGGGGACCCAGGTTCGTCATCGCAACCGAGAACGGCTTGCCGCCCGGGGTCACCGGCCGGAAGAAGGGCGCGGTTTTTTCGGCGCTGAGGACCTCGCGCACCAGGGCCTCCTGAGCGGCGCGATCCAGCGCCTGCGGATAGTGGCGAAAGCCCTGCATTCCCGGTGACTCAAGCCTTTCCCGCGCCAGGAGAACCGCGGCCCGCCGCATTGCCCGCAGGCCAAGGGTCTTGACCGGCCTTAGCTCGGCCTTAATAGCCCTGAGCGCCATAGGGATGTTCCCCTTGCGGCTGTGCCCAGGTTTCCCATATCGACCCCAACGCGATGCTTGTTCCCCTTGGGGGCACTGCCTCGCAATCATCGTTTTGAACCGACGTGGAAAAAACAAGGGGACGGACCCCCCGGCGCTTGAATTCGAGGCCGCCCGCACCGTCCGCCTAACGGAGTCAAAGACAGCACCCATGAGCAAGATCATCGGCATCGACCTGGGCACGACGAACTCGTGCGTCGCCATCATGGAGGGCAAGGCCCCCAAGGTGATCGAAAACGCAGAGGGCTCGCGCACCACGCCGTCCGTGGTCGCCATCCAGGATGACGGCGAGCGCCTGATCGGCCAGCCGGCCAAGCGCCAGGCGGTGACCAACCCCGGCAACACCTTCTTCGCGATCAAGCGCCTGATCGGCCGCTCGTTCGACGATCCGGTGGTGGCGAAGGACAAGGGCATGGTGCCCTACGACATCGTCAAGGGCCCGACCGGCGACGCCTGGGTTCGCGCCCACGGCAAGGACTATTCGCCGCAACAGATCTCGGCCTTCATCCTGCAGAAGATGAAGGAAAGCGCTGAGGCGTTCCTCGGCGAGAAGGTCGAGAAGGCGGTCATCACCGTCCCGGCCTATTTCAACGACGCACAACGTCAGGCGACCAAGGATGCGGGCAAGATCGCGGGCCTGGAAGTCCTGCGCATCATCAACGAGCCGACCGCGGCCGCGCTCGCCTATGGTCTGGACAAGACCGAAGGCAAGAAGATCGCTGTGTACGATCTCGGCGGCGGCACCTTCGACATCTCGGTGCTGGAAATCGGCGACGGCGTCTTCGAAGTGAAGGCGACCAACGGCGACACCTTCCTCGGCGGTGAAGACTTCGACCTGCGCGTCGTCGACTACCTCGCCGACGAGTTCAAGAAGGAACAGGGCGTCGACCTGCGCAAGGACAAGCTCGCGCTGCAGCGCCTGAAGGAAGAGGCGGAAAAGGCCAAGAAGGAACTCAGCACGGTTCCGCAGTACGATGTGAACCTGCCCTTCATTTCGATGAATGCGTCGGGTCCGCTGCACCTGAACCTGAAGCTGACCCGCGCCAAGCTGGAAAGCCTGGTCGAAGACCTGATCAACCGCACCGTCGGCCCCTGCGAACAGGCGCTGAAGGATGCGGGGCTGAAGGCGTCGGACATCGATGAGGTGATCCTCGTCGGCGGCATGACGCGCATGCCCAAGGTGCAGGAAGTCGTGAAGGACTTCTTCGGCCGCGAACCCCACAAGGGCGTGAACCCGGACGAAGTCGTGGCGCTGGGCGCCGCGGTGCAGGCCGGCGTGCTGCAGGGCGACGTGAAAGACGTGCTGCTGCTCGACGTCACGCCGCTGACCCTGGGCATCGAGACGCTGGGCGGCGTGTTCACCCCGCTGATCGAGCGCAACACCACGATCCCGACGAAGCGCAGCCAGGTGTTCTCCACCGCCGACGACAACCAGTCGGCCGTGACCATCCGCGTGTTCCAGGGCGAACGCCCGATGGCGAGCGACAACAAGATGCTGGGTCAGTTCGACCTCGTCGGCATTCCGCCGGCGCCGCGCGGCGTGCCGCAGGTGGAGGTCACCTTCGACATCGACGCCAACGGCATCGTGCACGTGACGGCCAAGGACAAGGCGACCAACAAGGAACAGTCGATCCGCATCCAGGCCAACGGCGGCCTGTCGGACTCCGACATCGAAGGCATGGTCAAGGACGCCGAAGCCCACGCCAGCGAAGACAAGCGCCGCAAGGAGCTGGTCGAGGCCAAGAACCAGGCGGACGCTGCGGTTCACCACGCCGAAAAGGCGGTGGCCGAACACGGCGACAAGATCCCCGCTGCGGACAAGGCCGCGATCGAGAACGCCATCACCGAACTGAAGGCGGTGTCGGAAGGCGAAGACGCCGAGGTGATCAAGTCCCGCACCCAGGCGCTGGCCACCGCGTCGATGAAGCTCGGCGAGGCCATGTACAAGGCGCAGCAGGGCGCTGAGGGCGGCGCGGCTGAAGGCGGCGCTGCGGCGGGTTCGGACGGCGGCGGCGACGAGAGCGTGGTCGACGCCGAGTTCGAGGAAGTCGACAGCGACGATCAGGCGCGGCGCGCCTAAGGCTGTTATCGGGTACGGGGTCGGTCACCCATGTCGCGTGACTATTACGATTTGCTCGGCGTATCGCGGCAGGCGGACGGATCTCAGATCAAGTCCGCCTTCCGCAAGCTCGCCATGGAGCACCATCCCGACCGTAACGGCGGTTGCGAAGACGCGTCCTCGCGCTTCAAGGAACTGAACGAGGCCTATTCGGTCCTCAGCGATCCGGACAAGCGCGCGGCCTATGACCGCTTCGGCCACGCCGGCGTGAACGGCATGGGCGGGGCGGGCGGCTTCGGCGGCGGCGCCGGCGCGGGCTTCCAGAACGTCAACGACATTTTCTCCGAAGTGTTCGGCGACGTGTTCGGCGAGATGTTCAACCAGGGCCGCCGCTCGAGCGGTCCGGTGCGCGGCGCGGACCTGCGGCATGATCTCGAGATCAGCCTGGAGCAGGCCTATCGCGGCGCCGAGGTCGAGATCGTCACCCCCTCGACCGTCACCTGCGACACCTGCGACGGATCGGGCGCCAAGCCCGGCACCTCGCCCACGGTCTGCGGCGGTTGCGGCGGCGCCGGCCGCGTGCGCGCGGCCAACGGCTTCTTCGCGGTCGAGCGCACCTGCCCCCGCTGCGGCGGCGCCGGACGCGTGGTCAACGATCCCTGCGTGAAGTGCCACGGCCACGGCCAGGTGCGCAAAGAACGCAAGCTGCAGGTGCGCATCCCCGCCGGCGTCGACGACGGCGCGCGCATCCGCCTCGCCGGCGAAGGCGACTCGGGCTTCCGCGGCGGCCCGCGCGGCGACCTCTACATCTTCCTGTCGGTGAAACCGCACGAGCTGTTCGAGCGCGACGGCCTGGATCTGCTGTGCAGCGTGCCGGTGCCGATGTGCACGGCGGCCTTGGGCGGCGAGATCGAAGCGCCGTGTCTGTCGCTCGGCGACGGCGCCGGCGACACCAGGGTCGAGGTCAAGGTGCCCGAAGGGGCCCAGACCGGGCGCAGCGTGCGCATCAAGGGCCGCGGCATGCCGTCCCTGAACGGGCGCCAGCGCGGCGACCTGGTGGTCGACCTGTTCGTGGAAACGCCCACCAACCTGACCGCGGCGCAGAAGAAGCTGCTGCTCGAACTCTCCGGCCTCTGCGGCGAGAAACAGCACCCCAAACACGCCGGCTTCTTCAACAAAGCCCGCCGCTTCTGGACCGGCATCACCGGCCAGCCGGAAGGCGAAACGGCGTAGGCTCGCGCGCCGATACGCGCACTTACCCCAACCAAATTACCGTCACCCCGGCCTTGTGCCGGGGCCCATCGTTCCGTCGCAGAGGTGGTTGACGGTGAGATGCGCGCGCGAAGCCGCCTGCACCTGAGCTTCGCCACCTGCCATGGGCCCCGGCACAAGGCCGGGGTGACGACAAAGAGATAGGGATGTGGGCGTGTCGTGCGTTACGTCACGCCGCCGCCCGACATGAACACCTTCAGCGCGGCGCCGAGTTCGGCGTGGACCTTGGCGACCGCGTCGTGTTTGGCGACCGAGGTCATGTAGGCGGCGAGCTTGGGGTGTTTGGCGATCATGTCGCCGCGGCCGAAGGCCGGCCCTATGGCCTGAACGTAGAACAGCACCGGGAAGATTTCGCAGTCGGCCAGCGTCAGCTCCGGCCCGGCGGCGTAGGCGTCGTCCGACAGGTAATGCTCCAGGCGCCCCAGGCCGTTGTCCATTTCCTCGAGCAGCGCCTCGGTGCGTTTCGCATCCCGCGTCTCCGGGTTCACCTGGTCGAACAGGTGGTGCAGCGGCTCCATCACGTACATTTCGGTGACCCGCCCGATCAGGCGCACGCGCGCGGCCTTGGCCGGGTCCTTGGGGCGCAGCGGCGTCTGCGGGAACGCGTCCTCCAGATATTCCAGGATGGTGGTCGACTCCGGCACCGACGAGCCGTCGTCCAGGTGCAGGCAGGGCACCTTGCCCATGGGGTTGATCAGCAGATATTCCGGCGACTTCATCCCGCCGGGCGGGTACTGAATCTCCACCGGCAGGCCCTTGGCATAGATCGCGAGGCGGGCGCGCGAGGCGTAGGGCGACAGGTTCGCGGAGTAGAGCTGCATGGCACAGGTCCTGGGTTGGGGGTCGGGGAGACGGCAACCACCGTATCCAAAAGAAACTCACTCGCCAATCGCTGATCTGCAAACGGCGGGAGCAGGCGCATGAACGCGCCCCTGCACGTCGCCGTGGCCGGCTGGCACGGCCGCATGGGCCGCGCGGTCTCCCAGGTGCTGGAGGAGCGCGAAGGCGCGATCGTGGCCGTGCGCTTCGAGCGGGGCGAGACGCCGGACCTTTCCTTCTGCGACGTGGTCATCGACTTCACCACCGGCGAGGCGTCGGCGGCGCTGGCGACCCGCTGCGCCGAACGCGGCGGCCCGGCGCTGGTGATCGGTTCGACCGGCTTCAGCGATGAAGAGCAGGCAGCGGTCGAGCGCGCGGCCGAGCGCATCCCGATCGTGCTCAGCGGCAACTTTTCCCTCGGCGTGAACGTGCTGATCGGCCTGGTGGCGCAAGCGGCGTCGAAGCTGCGTCCAGACAGCTGGGACGTGGAGGTGCTGGAAGCGCATCACCGCCGCAAACTCGATGCACCGTCGGGCACGGCGCTCATGCTCGGCGAAGCGGCGGCGCACGCGCGCGGCGCGACCCTGTCGGACAAGCGCACGCAACTGCGTGACGGCCTGGGGTCGGCGCGCGACGCCGGAAGCATCGGCTTCGCCAGCCTGCGCGCCGGCGGCATCGTCGGCGAACACACGGTGATCTTCGGGTCGGAAGACGAAATCCTGACCCTGTCGCACTCGGCGCGCGACCGCTCGCTGTTTGCGCGCGGCGCGGTGGAAGCGGCGGTGTGGGTCGCGGGCAAACCTGCGGGCCTCTACGACATGCAGGACGTGCTGGGCTTTAAATAAGAGCTTCAAATGAAAACGCGGGCGGATCGCTCCGCCCGCGTTTCGAATTCACGCCTTGGCGTGGCCCAGTTAGAGGGGGCTCAGTGGCCGCCGCCGCTGCTCTTGCCCATCTTGAAGACGTTGTTCTTCAGGAAGAAGAGCACGATGATCATGATCAGATAGCCGACCAGAAGCGACAGGGCCATCATCCAGTAGGACGGCGCCATCACGTCGGGGATCACCAGCGGGTGCTTGTCGATCAGCGGCACCGCGAACGCCGCGATCAGGAGATGAATGACCGTCGCCGCGATGGTCATCACGATCAGTTGGCCCCAACGCTTCATCAGGGCGAACACCACGATCAGGGCGATGACGATCGCCAAGATGTCGGTGCGGACCGTGTCGAAGCCCTGGTGAATGAAGTGAAATATGGGCCCACCGGCCCCAGTCGCCTTTTCCATTGTCGATTCCCTCCAGCCGCTCGATTTCCCCCGAGCTCGCAGTCCTGGTTAACACGCCAGGCCCGGGTAGGGCGAATCAGCGACCTGTGTTCAGCGACCCCCGGTGGACCCGAAACCCCCCGCGCCGCGGGCGGTATCGTCAAGATTTTCAACCGCTTGCCATTCCACCCGCTCGTAGCGAGCGACGACCATTTGGGCGATGCGATCGCCCCGGCGGATGGTGAACGGGGCCTCGCCGTGGTTGATCAATATGACCCCGACCTCGCCGCGGTAGTCGCTGTCGATGGTGCCCGGAGAATTCAGGCAGCTGATCCCCGACTTCAGCGCCAAGCCCGAGCGGGGCCTCACCTGCGCCTCGAAGCCCTCCGGCACCGCGATGCAGAAACCCGTGGGCACCAGCACGCGCGTGCCCGGCTGCAGCGTCATCGGCGCGTCTTCGGGAACCGCCGCGCGCAGATCCATCCCCGCGGCGCCGTGGGTGCCATAGGCCGGCGGATCGATACCCTCGGCGTGGGGCAGGCAGCGAATCTTCATCTCGATGCTCACTTCAGCGCCTCTGCGATCTTTGCAGCGAGTCGCTGGGCGACTTCCGCCTTGCTCACCTTGTCCCAGCGTTCGGTGCCGCGTGCTGCGACCAGGGTGACGGTGTTGCTGTCGGCGCCGAACACGCCGGAACTCACGTCGTTGGCAACGATCAGATCGCAGCCCTTCGCCTTCAGTTTCGCACGCGCGTTGGTCTCGACCTTTTCGGTTTCCGCCGCGAAGCCGACCACGATCTTCGGCCGCTTCAATCCCGGCTTCGACAGGCCCGCGAGGATGTCGGGGTTTTCGATCAGTTTAACGGTCGCGGCGCCGCCGCTTTTCTTGACCTTGTTCTTGGCCAGGGTTTCCGGACGCCAGTCGGCCACCGCGGCGACGCACACCGCGGCATCCGCCGGCAGCGCCTTGCGGCACGCGGCTTCCATCTCGATGGCGGTTTCCACGTCGACGCGTTTGACGCCCGCGGGCGCTTCCAGTGCGGTGGGGCCCGACACCAGCGTCACCTCCGCGCCCAGCGCCGCCAGCGCTTCGGCCACCGCATACCCTTGCTTGCCGCTGGAACGGTTGGTGAGGCCGCGCACCGGATCGATCGGTTCGAAGGTCGGTCCCGCCGTGACCAGCGCACGCTTGCCCGACAGCGGCCCGATGCGCGCGATCGGCGGCGGCGGTGCACTCGTCTTCACCGCCGTCAGCGGTTTCGCCTTCGCGCCCGACAACCGCGCCTGGATCGCTTCGAAGATCGCTTGCGGTTCGGCCATGCGTCCGGGTCCGAACTCGCCGCACGCCATCTCGCCCTCGTCGGGACCGACGACGGCGACGCCGTCCGCCTTCAGCTGTTCGAGATTGCGCACGGTCGCGGGGTGCAGCCACATGCGCACGTTCATCGCCGGCGCGATCAGCACCTGTTTGTCGGTCGCGAGCAGCACGGTCGAGGCGAGATCGTCGGCGATCCCGTGCGCCATCTTCGCCATCAGGTTCGCGGTCGCCGGCGCCACGACCAGCAGGTCCGCCTCGCGCGACAGCTCGATGTGGCCCATCTCGTGTTCGTCGGTCAGGGAGAAGAGGTCCTGGTAGACCTTGTCCTCGCTCAGCGCCCCCAGCGACAGGGGCGTCACGAAGGCCTCCCCCGCCCGGGTCAGCACCGTGCGCACCGCGATCCCGGCCTTCTTCAAGAGCCGGACCAGCGCCAGCGCCTTATAGGCCGCGATCCCGCCGCCGACGATGAGGAGCACCCGCTTCTGGGCCAAGCCGAACCTCGCCGAATCCCTGTGCAGCCGGGCATAGCGCGGGGCCGGGGCGGCGTCGAGGACCGGTCGTTCCGGGGCCTAGAACATTTTATGAACCTGAACATTGCAAGAACATATGTCGTGGTGTAACGGTGTTCGCGGCAACGAGAGGGGAGCCAACAATGACCTTAGGGAAAACCATCCTGGGCGGCTCGGCCGCCCTCGCTCTGATCGGCCTTGCGGCCTGCGACAACGGCCCGTCGGCGGTGCGTGCGCGTGACCGCGACGCCAGCGCCTCGTCCGGCTACGGCGGCGGATCGTCGTCCAGCCGGTCGGAGAGTTACGCCGACAACGGTTCCTACAGTTCGCGCTCATCGAGCCGCTATGCCGATCGCGACAGCGGCGGCGGAAACGGCGGCGGCGACACCTGGTGGGCCGGGTCGAAGAAGTATCCGGCGGCCGAGAGCGCCGACTATCACTTCAAGCGCGACGGCGGCGATTTCGGCGCCAGCGACGTGAAGGACTATGTCGCCAAGGCGCATGCCTTCATCGCCCATCCGCCGCACGGGGTGGAGACGCTGAAGCGCAAGAACGGCGACACCCTGATCTATGATCCCAAGGGCAATGTGTTCGCGGTCGCCACCCGTGACGGCGCGCCGCGCACCATGTTCAAGCCGCGGGACGGCGCCGCCTACTGGGACCAGCAGAAGCAGCGCGAAGCCGACGGCGGCGACAGCAACTACCGCTCACGCGCCAGCCGCGGCGGCAACAACAACGACGATCAGGGCTGAGTCCTGAAGATGAACCACGAAGCGCACTAAGCGCACGAAGAAGGAAGCAAGATCGCCCACGAAAATCACGAAAAGCACGAACGCGTCGCGTTTCCAGCGCTGGTCTTCGGCGCGAAGCGCCCGTCGAAGCAAGCCGCGTCTGTGACGCGGGGGGATAATTACTTTTCGTGCTTTTCGTGTTTTTCGTGGGCAATCCTGGCGACGCTGAACACGCGCTGTCGTCGCTGGTACGCTCTTCGTGCGCTTTGCGCGCTTCGTGGTTCGTTTTCTTACGTCGCCTGCGAGAGGTAAATCGCGTAGCCCGCGACGATCAGGGCGGCGAGCGACAGCGCCACCGCCCACCGCGTCAAACTATCATCCTGTTTGATCACGGCCGTTGGCGCAGGCGCGGCGGCGGCTTCGGCGGCGCGGGCGATGGCGCGCAGCGCGCTCAGCATTTCGCGGCCGGCTTCCAACAGGCGTTTCGGCGGCGACAGTTCGCGCGCGATCCAGCGCTCCACCACGGGCGAGGCGGCCGCCCAGATGTCATGGTCGGGGCAGATCCGCCGCGCGACGCCTTCGACGGTGACCATAGTCTTTTGCAGCAACACCAGTTCGGGGCGCAGGCGCATGTCGAAGACGGCGGTGATCTCGAACAGCTGGGCCAGCAGGCGACCCATGCTGACCTCGCCGGCGAGGCGTCCGAACACCGGCTCGCCCACGGCGCGCAAGGCCTGCGCGAACTGTTCGACCGAGTGGGTGTTGGGCACATAGCCCGCCTCGAAGTGCACCTCGGCCACGCGCTGGTAGTCGCGGCGGATGAAGCCCCAGAGGATCTCCGCCAGATAGCGGCGCTCGCGCGGACCGATGCGGCCGATGATGCCGTAGTCCACCGCGGTCAGGGCGGCGGGCGGGGCGAAAAACAGGTTCCCCTCGTGCAGATCGGCGTGGAAGGTCCCGTGGTCGAGCGCCTGGGCCAGGAACCCGCGGATCACGTTGTCGGCCAGGGCGCGCAGGTCAACGCCGGGCTGCTCCAGCGCCGCGGGATCGCTGAGCGGCAGGCCGTCGGCCCACTCCAGAGTCAGCACCCGGCGGCCCACGCCCGGCCACACCACCTTGGGCGCGCGCATATAGGGATCGCGCGCCATGATCTCGCCGAGCTCGCTGACCGCCGACGCTTCGAGCCGGAAGTCGAGTTCGAGTTCGAGGGACCGCGCCACCGTGTCGACGAAGGCGATGGGCTCGAGCCGCCGCGCGCTTGGAACCATGCGCTCGACCCAGCGGGCGCCCAGCCGCATCGCGTCCACGTCGCCGGCGATGCGCCGCTCGACTCCGGGGCGCAGCACCTTCACCGCCACCAGCCGCCCGTCATGCAGCCGCGCGCGGTGCGCCTGGGCGATCGAAGCCGCCGCGACCGGCTCGCCGAATTCCGAGTAAAGCGCATCGATCGGTCTGCCGAGCGAGCGTTCCACTTCCGCGCGCGCGACCGCGCCGTCGAAGGGCGGCAGACGATCCTTCAGCCGACTCAGGTCCTCGGCGAACACCGCGCCAAAAATGTCGGCGCGCGTCGACAACAGTTGTCCGAGCTTGATCGACACCGGCCCCAGCCGTTCGAAGGCGCGCGCCAGGCGTTCACCCGGGCGACCGTTCCTGGCTTCGGCGGCCGCGAACAGGCGCAGGAATCCGGCGAAGAAACGCGCGGCGGGCGGCAGGTACTCGGCGTATTCGCGCGGCGCGAGCGCGTCGTAGCGCACCAGCACCCAGCCCGCCGCGACCATGCGCATCGTCGAGGAGACGGGATTGCTCATCGCCCGCTCAGACCGCCCAGCCGTGATGCAGCGCCACCACCCCGCCGGAGAAGTTGGTGAAGGTGACGCGCTTGAACCCGGCCTCGCCCATCATGGCGGCAAAGCGCTTCTGGTCGGGGAAGCGGCGGATGCTTTCCACCAGGTACTGGTAGGAGTCGCGATCGCCGGCGACCCGCTTGCCGATCTCGGGAATGACCTTGAACGAATAGGCGTCGTAGGCGCGGCGCAGGGCGTCCGATACCGGCCGCGAAAACTCCAGACAGAGAAACCGTCCGCCCGGCTTCAGCACGCGGCGCGCTTCCTTCAGCGCGGTCGGCACGTCGGCGACGTTGCGGATGCCGAAGGCGATGACATAGGCGTCGGCGCAGGCGTCGGGCAGGGCCAGGGCCTGGGCGTCGCCCACGCTCCACTCGATCTCGGGCTCTGAGCCGCGCGCGCGGCCAGCGGAAACCATCTCGGCGTTGTAGTCGATGACCATGATGCGGGCGTCGGCGCCGCCTCGGCGTTCGCGGGCCTTGCGAGCCATCCTGGCCAGCCGGCGCGCCATGTCGCCGGTGCCCCCGGCGCAGTCGACGATGAACTCGCCGGGCTGCGGGTTCAGCCGCGCGGCGGCGGCGTCCTTCCACAGCCGGTGCGCGCCCGCCGACATCAGGTCGTTCATCAGGTCGTAGCGGGAGGCCACGCGGTCGAACACGCCGCGCACCAGGCGCACCTTCTCGCGCGCCCCCACGTCCTTGAACCCAAAGCTGGATTGGCTTTCGTCGCTCATGCCGCGCTTCTAGCCCCTGGCGGGCGGTAAGTCATGGGCGGCCCATGGGAAAACCGGCCTGAGGCGGCGACCGGGTCTGGCCGAGTTTTAGCCGCAGAGATCGCAGAGGAAGATAAAGCCGCAGAGAGCGCGGAGGGGTCGTGTCTCGTGGCCGCCCGCAGGGCTTTCTGAGTCCAGGCTCTTGAGAAGGTCGCTTCGCGACAGGCGCCTTCTCTGCGCTCTCTGCGGCTTTCTCTTTCTCCGCGATCTCCGCGGCAATTCTTTCCTTGCGTCAGCCCCAGACCTTGTAGGGGTCTTCGAAGGGGAGGTTCAGGGCTTGGGCCACGGCGGGGTGGGTGATCTTGCCGTGGAGGACGTTTAAGCCCTTGGCCAGGTGCTTGTCCGTCTTCAGGGCGTCGAGGCCGTTGTTCGCCAGCGCCAGGCCGAAGGGCAGGGTGGCGTTGTTCAGGGCTTCCGACGAGGTGCGCGGCGCCGCGCCCGGCATGTTCGCGACGCAGTAGTGGACAATGCCGTCCACCACATAGGTCGGATGCTCGTGGGTGGTCGCGTGCGAGGTTTCGAAACAGCCGCCCTGGTCGATGGACACGTCGACCAGCACCGCGCCCGGCTTCATCCGCTTCAGGTGCTCCTTGCGCACCAGCTTGGGCGCCGCGGCGCCGGCGGTCAGCACGGCGCCGATCACCACGTCGGCGCGGAAGATCTCTTCCTCCACCGCGTCCTGGCTGGAGAAGCGGGTGAGCACGCGGCCGAGGAAAATGTCGTCGATCTCACGCATGCGCGGGATCGAGCGTTCCAGCACCACGACCTCGGCGTTCAGGCCCATGGCCATGCGCGCGGAGTTCATGCCCACGACGCCGCCGCCCAGCACCACAACGCGCGCCGGCGACACGCCCGGCACGCCGCAGAGCAACAGGCCCATGCCGCCGTTGTGCTTGAGCAAGGTCTCCGCCGCGGAGAACACCGCGATGCGGCCGGCGACTTCCGACATCGGCGCCAACAGCGGCAGGCCGCCGCGCGCATCGGTGACGGTTTCATAGGCGATCGCCGCGCAGCCCGACTTGATCAGGCCGTGGGTCTGGTCGGGATCCGGCGCCAGGTGCAGATAGGTGAAGAGGATCTGTTCCGGCTTCAGCTTCACCCACTCGACCGCCTGCGGCTCCTTCACCTTCACGATCATCTGGGCCCAGTCGAACACCGCATCCGCGTTCGGCGCAATCTTGGCGCCCGCGCGGGTGAAGGCCTCGTCGGGGAAGCCGGCGCCGACGCCGGCGTTCTGCTCCACCAGCACCTCATGGCCGTGAGCCACGTACTCGCGCACCGCGGTGGGGGTGAGGCCGACGCGATATTCGTCCGGCTTGATTTCCTTGGGGACGCCCACGCGCATGACGGCTCTCCTGAGCAGGGTGGAAGGGTTGGGCGCGTTTTAGCCAATCGGGCGAGCAAGGTCCTGTTGTTTTCGCCGCTGCAGAGGCCCAAAATGGCGCTATCCGCCGCTTGAGCCGCTGAAAATGACGCTATCCGCCGATAACCTCGACAAGATCGATAGGAAATTGCTCGCCCGCCTGCAGGCGGACGGACGGATTACCAATGTGGAGCTGGCCTCCGCCGCCAACCTCTCGGAGTCGGCCTGCCTGCGCCGGGTGCGCAGCCTGGAGCAGCGCGGCGTCATTGCCCGCTATGCGGCAGTGGTGGACGAGCGTGCGGTGGGGCTGCCGCTGTCGGTGTTCGTCACCGTCACGCTGGACTCGCAGTCCGAGCACGCGCTCACCGCCTTCGAGACCGCCATCGCCGGCGTGCGCGAGGTGGCCGAGTGTTACCTGATGACCGGCGGTTCGGACTATCTGCTCCGCTTGGTGGTGCGCGACGTCGACGATCTCGAACGCGTGCACTCGCAGGAACTGACCCGCATCCCCGGCGTGAACCGCATCTCCTCCAGCGTCGCCATGCGCGCGGTGGTGAAGCGCGCGGAGCTGCCGCTTTGACGCGTCCTACTCCCCTCTCAGTCCGTCACCCCCGCACTTGTTGCGGGGGTCCATGGTTCCGCTACTGCGAAGCGGAGAGCGAGCGTCTAGCGAGCCACCGCGACCTTACCGTGATGCTGGTTCGCGCAGAGCGCTCACGTATCGGTCTTGCCAGGACAACGATGGATCCCCGCAACAAGTGCGGGGATGACGGGATGGGTGGGGAAAGGAAAGCGCGACCGTTTCATCCGGAATAATTAATGACACGAAAGTGCGCGCTGAACGTTTCCTAAACCACGGGGGCGCATGGAGTAAGGTCATGCGCAGTATCACGCGTTCGTCTCTCAAGGTCGCCGCTGTTGCGACCATCGCGCTCTCTTCGGCAATGCTGGCTTCAGGGCCGGCGTCGGCGCGGTGCCACTGCTACCACCATCGCGTCTATCACCACGTCTATCGCCATGTTTACCGGCCGAGCGGGTACTACTACGGCTATCGGGCGCCGTATTACGGCTATGGCTACGCGCCGTCCTACTACTACGGTTACGGTCCGGCGTATTACGGCGGCTATTATCGCCCGTACGGTCACTATTGGCGCCGTCCCTATCGCCACCCGGGCGTGGTGATTGCGTTCTGACGTTAGAGCGATGACAGCGCGTCGCGGTTCAGCTGTGACGCGCTGGTCCATCCCGAGAGTGCGAGCGTGATGTCGAGTTCGGCCACCAGGTTCGAAAGCACGGCCTCGACGCCCGCCTGACCGCCGACCGCCAGCCCGTAGGCATAGGGCCGCCCGATGCACACCGCATCGGCGCCCAGGGCCAGCGCCTTGAACGCATCGGCGCCGGAGCGCACGCCGCTGTCGAACAGCACCGGGATCTTGCCGTCCACCCGTTCGGCGCAGAGCACGAGTTGATCGGCCGAGCCCACCGCGCCGTCCACCTGACGCCCGCCGTGGTTCGAGACGACAATGCCGTCGAAGCCGTGTTCGACCGCGAGCGCCGCGTCTTCCGGATGCTGGATCCCTTTCACCAGGATCGGCAGGCGCGTGAGCTTGCGCAGCGTCTTCAGCTTTTCCCAGGTCAGCGACGGGTCGGAATAGATCTGGGTGAACATCACCGCCGCCGCCAGCGGGTTCTTCTCCGGCGTCTCGCCGAGCATGCTGCGGAACACCGGATCGGAAATGTACTGGGCGATGCCCTGGCCCTTCAGGAACGGCAGGTGGCCGAGCGCCAGGTCGCGCACCCGCCAGCCGAGCACGGTGGTGTCGAGCGTCACCACGATCGCATCGCAGCCGCACACCTCCGCGCGGCGCACCAGGGAGGCGACCAGCGCGTCCGACTTGCCCCAATACAGCTGGAACCATTTGGGCGCGCCGGCGCAACAGTCGGCGATCTGCTCCATCGGATAGGACGCCTGGTTGGAGATGATCATCGGCATGCCGAGGTTGGACGCGGCGCGCGCCACCGCCAGGTCGGCTTCCGGGTGGGCCATCGACAGCACGCCCACCGGCGCGGTCAGCAAGGGCGTCGGCATCGTCTTGCCGAACAGGGTGACCGTGAGGTCGCGTCTGGAGCAGTCGCGCGCCATCCGCGGCGTGATCCGCCATTGGTCCAGCGCCGCGCGGTTGGCTTCGGCGGTGGCCTCGCGTCCGGCGCCGCCGGCGATGTAGGCGAAGGCTTCCGGCGTCAGCCTGGCCTGGGCGGCGGCTTCCAGGGCAGAGAAGTCGAGCGGCGTCGCCTCACGCTCGCCCCGCAGGCCCTTCATATAGAGGCCTGCCTGACGGCTTAGACCGGGTCCCGGATCGCTCATTTGACGGCTCCCTTTTGAGCTCTGGCGGACGGCTGCTGTGACATCGCTACGTCTCTCCGTGCTGATACGCAACCGTTCACGGAACTGTGGTCGGTAAGCAAATTGACAGGATAGGGATTCGCGCGCGTCGTCTGGTCCCATCGCGTCGGGAGGATGTGATGGCGTGGTGGAACGACAGACCGTTGGTGGTGGGCGCGATCGGCGCCGTGGTGATCGGTTTCGGCGGCGGTTTCATCGTCGCAAAAGCCACCGAGACGCTCCACTCGAAAACCGAGAGTACCGGCGGCGGCCTGTTCTCCATGTTCGGCCATCCGCGTTCGGCCCATGCGCGCCGGGCGGGCCTGCCCAAGCCCGAAGGGTTCGCGGTCTGGCGCCAGCGCGTTGACACGTCCGACGCCAACGCCAAGGCCTGCGTCGAGTTCACCCGCCCGCTCAATCCGCAGCTGGTCTACTCAGACTATGTCCTGGTCTCCCCCGACCCGGGACGGCCGCCGGCGGCGACGGTCAATCCGAAAAATCCGGCCGAACTCTGCGTCACCGGCATCGGCGTCACCGACCATCGCGTGACCTTCCTGAAGGGGTTGAAGGCGAAGAACGGCCAGACGCTGAAGTCCAACGCCGACATCGACTTCTCCTTCGGGGTGAAGCCGACCTATGTGGGCTTCGCCGGCGACGGCGTGATCCTGCCGCGCGAGGACGGCGATGGCGTCGGCATCGAGACGGTCAATGTCGCCAAGCTGATGGTCGAGGTCTGGCGCGTTCCCGACCGCAACCTGGTGCGCAAGTCAATCTCGGCGCCGGCGGCGACCGGCGAGGGCGAATATCCCGACGACTACGGCGACGACGCGGTGGGCAGCGACGGCCGCAAGGTCTGGTCGGGCGAGGTCGCGGTGAAGGGCCCGCAGGCCGAACGTGTGACCACGGTGTTTCCTCTGGGCGCGGTGCTGCACGATCTCAAACCCGGCGCCTATGTGATCAAGGTGAAGGACGGCTCGGGCGGCCGCGACCTGAAGAAGGACGGCGACGACGACAGCAATCCGCCGGCGCAGGCGCGACGCTGGATCCTGTTCACCGACATGGCGCTGGTGTCCTACCAGGGCGCCGATGGTCTCGATGTCACGGTGCGTTCGCTGAAGAGCGCGCGGCCCATGGGCGGCGTGCGGCTGGCGCTGGTGGCGCAGGATGGCGAAGACTTGGCGTCGGCGGTGTCCGACGGCGATGGTCATGCGCGGTTCGCGCGACCGCTGCTCGACGGCAAGGGCGGCGACGTCGCCAAGATGGTGATGGCCTATGGTCCGGGCGCCGATTTCACCACCATGGATATCGCGCGGCCGCCGGTCGATCTGTCGAACCAGGGCGTCGGCGGCCGGCCCATGGATGCGGCGGCGCTGACCGCGGGGCGCAGTGCGACCGGCAACGTCGACTCCTACGTCTACTCCGATCGCGGCATCTATCGCCCCGGCGAGACAGTGCGGCTGGTGGCGCTGTTGCGCGATCTCGAAGCCAAGGCGGTGAAGGACCGCAAGGGTTTCATCGTGGTGAAGCGTCCCTCCGGCGTGGAAGCCGCGCGCTGGCGGTTCGATGGGTCGCCGTCGGGGTTCGCGAGCGCCGACTTCGTGCTGCCGAAGAGCGCGCCGCGCGGCCGCTGGTCGGCGGAGATCGATCTGCAGGGCGTCGACAAGCCGGCGGGAAACTACAGCTTCTCGGTCGAGGATTTCGCACCGCAACGGCTGGCGGTCGAGGTGGCGGCGAACGCGGCGCAGCCGATGGCGCCTGGCGAAACCCGCAACGTCGGCGTCGACGCGCGCTTTCTCTATGGCGCGGTGGGCGCGGGTTTGAAGGTGCAGGGCGAGGCGCGCTTCAAGGCCGACAACGATCCCTTCCCGCAGTTCAAGGACTATGAGTGGGGCGACGCGGCGTCGCCCTATGCGGAGAAAGAAGTCGATCTGAAGGAGACCGTCACCGACGGCGCCGGTCACGCGACGCTTGCGCTTGCGGGCGATCAGGCCGGCGATAGCGCGCAACCCCTGAAGGCGTTGTTCACCGCCTCGGTGTTCGAACCGGGCGGACGTCCCGTGCGCGAAGGCGCCGAGATCCGTCTGCGCGATCGTCCGCTCTATATCGGCGTGAAGGTCGATCAGCCGGACAACGGCGGCTCGAATCCGCTGATCGGTTTCGACATCGCCGCGGTGAATGCGCAGGGCGGCGCCGTGGCGGTCTCCGGAGTCAATTGGAGCCTAATCACCGAGAACTGGGACTACGACTGGTTTCAGCAGGACGGCAAATGGTCATGGCGGCGCACCAGCCGCGACGTGATCGCCGCCAAGGGCGTGCTCGATATCGGCGGCTCCGGCCTCGGTAAACTGGCGCGCCGGCTGGAGTGGGGCGACTACCGTCTCGAACTCACCGATCCCAAGACCAATGCGAAGACCGTGATCCGTTTCGCTTCGGGCTGGGGCGCGCCGGCCAAGGACGCGGAGGCGCCCGACATGGTGCGCGTCTCCTCCGGCGATCAGAAATACGCCCAGGGTGAAACCGTCTCCATCGCGATCAAGGCGCCCTATGCGGGCCAGGCCCAGGTGGCGGTCGCCACCGACCGGGTGATCGAACTGCGCAACGTCTATGTGCCCGCGGGCGGCACGACCGTACGCCTGCGCTCGTCGGCGGCCTGGGGCGGCGGCGCCTATGTGCTGGTCTCGGTGGTGCAGCCGCGCGATCCGGTGGCGACGCCCAAGCCTCGCCGCGCCATCGGCCTGACCTATGTGAAGCTCGATCCCAAGGACCGCCAGCTCGCCATCGCTCTCGGCGCCGCGACCAAGATCCGCGGCCGCGATCAGTTGATCGTACCGGTGACGGTGAAGGGGTTGAAGTTCGGCCAGCGCGCCAAGGTGACCATCGCCGCGGTCGACCAGGGAATTTTGAATCTCACCAAGTTCGAGAGCCCGAACCCGGTGAACTGGTATTTCGGCAAGCGCGCGCTCGGCGTCGATTATCGCGACGACTACGGCCGCCTGCTCGACCCGAATCTCGGCGCGCCCGCGGCGCTCAATTACGGCGCCGACGAAATCGGCGGCGAAGGCCTCACCACCACGCCGATCAAGACCGTGGCTTTGTGGTCGGGCGTTGTGGAGACGGGTCTCGACGGTCAGGCGCACATCGTTCTGCCGGCGCCGGCGTTCAATGGCGAACTGCGCGTCATGGCGGTGGCCTGGACCGACCGGGCCGTGGGCCAGACCGAGCAGAAGGTCACGGTGCGCGAGCCGGTGGTGGCCGAACTCGACCTGCCGCGGTTCCTGGCGCCCGGCGACAAGGCGCTGGCCACGCTCGAACTGCACAACGTCGAAGGCGCGCCCGGCGGCTATACCGCCGTGGTCCAGGGCGAGAACGGCCTGCTCGGCCTGTTCCGCAAACTCTATCAGTTGATCGTCGGCCAGCGCATCGCCGAGCACGTGGCGATCGATGCGCCCGCGGTCGCCGGCGTCGGCCACGTGGCGTTCCGCGTCACTGGTCCCAACTTCAACTATCCGGAAAGCTACGATCTGCAGACGCGCGTCGGCTGGGGACCGCAGACCAAGGTCTATTCCAGCCTGCAGCAGCCGGGCGAACTGTGGACGCCGCGCAACGCACTCCTCGACGGCTATGCGCCGGGGTCGGCAACCCTCGAGGTCAGCTATTCGCCGTTCCGCGGTTTCGATCCGGCGCCCATCGCCGACGCGCTGTCGAAGTATCCCTACGGCTGCACCGAACAGCTCGTCTCCACCGCCTATCCCTATCTCTATTCCACCAACGGCGTGGCCCACGACGGCGTGGCGCAGCGCGCGCATCCGTTGCTGGTCGATGCGGTGAGCCGCCTGCTCGATCGTCAGTCCGCCGACGGCGCCTTCGGGCTCTGGCGGGTGGGCGACGGCGAGGCCGATCCCTGGCTCGGCGCCTACGCCACCGATTTCCTGATCGAGGCGCGCGCCCAGGGCGTGCCGGTGTCGCAGGACGCCATCGACAAGGCGCTCAGCGCCATGCGCCAGGTGTCGCGGCCCGACGGCTTCTCGTCGATCTCGTACCTCCTGACCTATCCGGACTGGTGGACCGACGACAAGGAGCGCAACAAGCAACTGACCCAGAAGATGCGTTCGCGCGCCGCGGCCTATGCGCTCTACGACCTGGCCAAGGCGGGGCGCGCCACTGGCGACCTCGCGCGCCTGCGCTGGTATCACGACGTAGAGTTCAAGACCGAAGAGTCGCCCGTGGCCCGCGCCCAGGTCGGCGCCGCGCTGGACATGATGGGCGACCGTGCGCGCGGCCGCGACTCGTTCAAACAGGCGATCGCGTCGCTGGGCTATCGCGACGTCAACGACTGGTATCAGAGCCCGCTGCGCGACACCGCCGCGGTGATCGCGCTCGCTTACGAAGCCGGCGAGACCGATCTCGCTCGCGGCCTGCAGGACAGGCTGGAGAACGCGGTCAAGGATCCCGACACTTTGAACACCCAGGAGGAGGCGCGGCTGCTGCAGGCGGCGCACTTCATGCTGGCGGCCGCCGGGCAGATCCGCATCGACACCGCGGGCGTGACCGCCCTGGTGAACAGCGGCGGGGCCGTGCGCTGGGGCGTGGGGCCGCTGGCCCAGGCGCGCTTCGTCAATCGCGGCGGCGGCGCGCTGTGGCGCACGGTGACGGTGCGCGGTGAACCGGTGTCGGCGCCGGGCGCCACCTCCCAGGGCATCTCCATCGAGAAGAGCTACTTCACCATGCAAGGCCAGCGCGTCGATCCCTCGCACATCGCCCAGGGCGACCGGATCGTGGTGCGCATCACCGGCCATGCGGTCTCGTCCCAGACCCTGCCGCTGGTCATCGACGACGCCCTGCCGGCGGGCTTCGAGATCGAGACCGTGCTCAGTCCCGAGGACGCGTCGGACGGCCCGTTCAAGTTCCTGGGGCCCCTGTCGACGCTCAGCGCCCAGGAGATGCGCGACGACCGCTATGTCGCGGCGATGAAGCTGCCGGGCGGGCGACCGTTCACCATGGCCTATGTGGTGCGCGCGGTGACCGCGGGCGACTTCTATCTGCCGGGCGCCGAGGCCCACGACATGTACCATCCGGGCATCTTCGCGCGCACGGCGGGCGGGCGCACCGCGATCACGCCGGCGATCTGACCGGAGCGGGTGCGTGGCGTTGGACAAGCAAGCGCGTTGGGTGCGCAAGATCACGCTCGGCCTGATCGGCGTGCTGGGTCTGCAGTGCCTGTTGTTGCTCGCCGACGCGGTGCTTCCGCCGGACATGGGCAAGGCGGAGCGCTCCTCGCCGGTGGTGCTCGACCGCAACGGCGCGTGGCTGCGGGCCCTGCCGGTGGATCACGGACGCTGGCGGGTGCGCGCGGACCTGGAGCGAACCGATCCCAGCTTTCTGCGCCACGTGACGGCGGTGGAGGACGAGCGTTTCTTCGCCCACCTCGGCGTCGATCCCATGGCGGTGGTGCGCGCGGCCCTGGCCAATTTTCACGCCGCGCGCACGGTGTCGGGCGGCTCGACCATCACCATGCAGACCGCGCGCCTGTTGTCGCCGCATCCGCGCACCTACGGCGCCAAGTTCATCGAGATGCTGCGCGCCCTGCAGCTGGAGGCGCGGCTGTCGAAGCGGCAGATCCTGTCGCTGTACCTGACGCTGGCGCCCTACGGCGGCAATCTGGAAGGCGTGCGCGCCGCGTCGCTGTCCTATTTCGGCCATGAGCCCGAGAGCCTGACCTTGGGCGAACAAGCCCTGCTCATCGCCTTGCCCCAGGCGCCCGAAGCGCGGCGCCCGGACCGGAGGCCGCAGGCGGCGCGGGCGGCGCGGAAGGCGGTCTTGCAAAAGCTGCTGCGCGCCGGCGCCATCGACGCGACGGACTTCGCTGAGGCGGATGCGGAGGCCCTGCCGTTTTCGCGCACGGCCTTCCCGCATCTGGCGTGGCATACGGCGGGGCGGCTGGCGCACAACGCCCCGAGCGGCCAGGCGACGGTGCAGACCACCCTCGACGCGGCGTTGCAGGCGCGGCTGGAAAACCTGGCGCGCAAGACCGCCATCGACCAAGGCTCCGAGACCAGCGTCGCCATCCTGGTGGTGGAGGCGAAGAACCGCGCCGTGCGGGCGGCGGTGGGGTCGGCGGGGCTCGACCGGCCGGGCGGCTGGGTGAACATGACGCGCGCGCTGCGTTCGCCGGGCTCGTCGCTGAAGCCGTTCGTCTACGGCTTTGCGTTCGACGAGGGGATCGTCGCGCCCGACACCAAGCTGCAGGATGCGCCGACGCGCTTCGGCGACTACCAGCCGGAGGACTTCGACCGCGTCTTCCACGGCGAGGTGACCGCGCGCGAGGCCCTGACCAATTCGCTGAACGTGCCGGCGGTGGCGACCCTCGACAAACTCGGCCCCGACGTGTTCGAGGCGCGCATCGAACAGGCCGGCGTGCGGCTGGTGCGCCCGCGCGCGCAGACCAAGGCGGCGGGGCTTGCTCTGGCGCTGGGCGGCGCCGGGATCACGGTGGAGGATCTGTCGGTGCTCTACGCGGCGCTGGCCGACGGCGGCGTCGCCAAGCCGCTGGCCTGGACGGTGAATGATGCCCGCAAGCGTGAGGACGAGCCCGGGCGCCGCATCCTGCGCACCGAAAGCGCTGAACAGGTGCTCGACATTCTGCGCGAGACGACCCCGCCCAAGGGCCGTGCGCCGGGACCGTTGATATCCCGAGGGCCGCGCGTGGCGTTCAAGACCGGCACCTCCTACGGCTTTCGCGACGCGGTCGCGGCGGGGATCGGCGGCGGCTATGTGGTGGTGGTCTGGACCGGCCGTCCCGACGGCGGCGCGCGGGGCAGCCTGACCGGACGCGAGGCCGCGGCGCCGTTGCTGTTCGACGTGTTCGACGCCATCGATGCGCCGGCCAAGGCGCCCTCGCCGCTGGCGCCCCGCGGCGCGCCGCGCGCGCTGCAGCGGATGGAGCGGACCGAGGCGGGCCCGGTGATGGTGTTCCCGGCGGACGGCACGACGGTCCAGTTGGATACGCTGGGCGCCAAGGGCCGCGGCCTGGTGCTGGCTGCCCGCGGCGACGGCCTGAAATGGTTCATCGACGGCGACCCGCTGGATCCCGATCCGGTGTCGGGACGTGTGGTGTGGAGGCCGCTGTCGGGGGGATTCTATCGGGTTACCGTGGTGGACAACGCGGGGCGACAGGCGACGGCGCGCGTGCACGTGAAAGCGTCGTGACGCGGTAAGCGCTTTGAAAAAAACACTTCACACAAAGAACCGAAGAAAGAAAAGAAAGCGAAGAAGAGAAAAATAAGCGGCTTCGCCGCAAAGCGCCGCGCCGCAGGCGCATCAAGCCTGTTCTAGACGAGACGCTGTGCGCGTCATCCTGTCTTGCTTCTTATCTGCCTTATTTTTCTTAGGTTCTTTGTGGGAGGTGTTTTTTTGATTCCGCCAAAACACCCTCACGTCGTGATCGTATCCAGGTCGCGGCCCTTGGTTTCCGGGAGGAAGAACAGGCTTACGACAATTGACACTGCGGTGAAGATCGCCGGGTACCAGAGGCCGGCGTACAAATTTCCGCTGGCTGCCATAATCGCGAAGGCTGCCGCGGGCAGAAAGCCGCCGACCCAGCCGACGCCCACGTTGTAGGGCACGCCCATGCCGGTGTAGCGCACCCGCGTGGGGAACAGCTCGACCAGCGCGGCGGCCTGCGGCCCGTACAGCGCGGTCGCCGCCACGGTCAGCACCAGCATGACGATGAGCAGCTTGGTGAAGTCGACCTTGGCCGGATCGGCCTTCAGGGGATAGCCCGCGGCCTTCAGCGCAGCCTTCAGGCGCCCCTCCGCATCGGTCTTGGCCTGCTTTTGTGCATCGCCTTTCAGCGCCCGCGCGTCGACCGAGGCGATCTGGGTCTGGCCCACCATCACGCTGGCGACCGCGCCTGCGGACGCGGCGCGCTTGGCATAGGTGACGCCGGCGTTGGTCAGATAGGCTTCGACGATCTCGCACGAGGAGACGTATTTCGCCTTGCCGACGGGATCGAACTGAAAGGCGCAGTCGGCCGGATCGGCGATAACGGTGACCGGCGACGTGGCCTGCGCCTGCGCCAGCTCGGGATTGCCGAAGCGGGTCAGATAATGAAACGCCGAATGGCCGGTGATTGGCAGATAGCAGATCAGCGCCAGGACCATGCCGAACAGCATCACCGGCTTGCGCCCGACGCGGTCGGACAGCCAGCCGAAGAAGACGTAGAGCGCCGCGCTCACCAGGGTCGCCGCCGCGATCAGGGCGGTGACGGTGTTGTCGTCGACCTTGAGGATCTTCTGCATGAAGAACTGGCTGTAGAAGAAGGCCGCGTACCACACCGCGCCCTGGGCTATGGTGACGCCGAACAGCACCAGCAGCACGTATTTCAGGTTCTTCCATTGCAGGAAGGTTTCGCTGAACGGCGCGCGACGGCCGGTGGTCTCCGCCTGCATGCGCTTGAACGCGGGGCTTTCACCCAGGCGCACGCGAATCCACAGCGACAGGCCGAGCAGCACCGCCGACAGCAAAAACGGCACGCGCCAGCCCCAGGCGTCGAACGCTTCCGCGCCCAGGCGCTGACGCAGCAACAGGATGACGCCGAGCGCGCCCAGTAGGCCGAAGGCGGCCGAGGTCTGGATCCAGCCGGTCGATCCGCCGCGGTTGTCGCGACGCGCATGTTCGGCGACGTAGATCGCCGCGCCGCCGTACTCGCCGCCCAGCGCAAAGCCCTGGATCGCGCGTAAGGCCACCAGCAGGACCGGCGCCGTGACGCCCGGCACGCCGAAGCCCTTCATCTGGCCGAAGTCCGGCAGAAAGCCGATCAGCAGCGTCGCCAGTCCCATGCCGGTGATGGTGATCAGGAACGCGACCTTGCGGCCGCGCGCGTCGCCGAACAGGCCGAACACCAGGGCCCCGAACGGACGCATGAAAAAGCCCAGCGCAAAGGTCGCCAGCGCCAGGATGAACCCGGTCAGTTCGTTGACGCCGGAGAAGAAGTGCTTGGCGATGATCGTCGCCAGATTGCCGAAGATGAAGAAGTCGTACCACTCGAACGCGGTGCCCGCGGCCGAAGCCGCGATGACCGTTACCATGCCGGGCAGGCGCTGCGCGTTCGCGTCGGCCATGACGTCCCCCATACTCTGACCCCAGTGGCGAAAGCATTAGCACGCGAAAGCCCCGCCGCAAGGCGACGGGGCTGACAACGCTAGGGGGAGAGAGAGCGGGTTAGTGCGGCTTGGCGTCCTGGGCGGTGTCGCTCACGGCGTGGCCGGCGGCGCTGACGTCCTTGCCGGCGCCTTCGACGGTGTTACAGGCCGAAACCGCGATGGCCGCAGCGGCGGCGAAGAAGACGAGAAGTTTTCTCATTGGGCGTGCTCCGGTTCGAATCCGGTCGGGGAGGTCTCAGCCAGCAAACGTGTCAGGCTGCGGCGGGGTTCCGCTCGCCGGCGTGGGCGTCCTCGGGCTGGGCGCCGGCGTCGATGGCCGGGAAGCTGAGCCGCGCAATTACGCCGCCCTGCGGCGCCGCCACGATTTCAGAGCCGCCGCGAAGCTGGCGTGCGAACGCCGTCATCAAGGTGCGGCCGAGGCCCGCGGCAGTAGATTCGTCGGCGTTGGCCGAGCCCGGGCCGTCGTCCTCCACCTCCAGGGTGCAGGTGTCGACGCCCACGGTGAAGCGCACGCGCATGACGCCGCCGCGGGCGGTGAAGGCGTGCTTCTGCGCATTGCTGATCGCTTCCACCGCCCACAAGGCCAGCGGCGCCAGCTTGTCGGGGTCGATCACCAAGGTGTCGGCGGTGAGTTCGGTCTTCACCACCTGGCCGCCGCGGCCAGCATCGTTGGAGACGAGCTGCGAGATCAGCTCCTCCAGGAACAGGCGCACGTCGACGCGGCGCAGATCGGCGCTCTGGTAGAGGGCGCGATAGATCAGGGCCAGGGCGGTGATGCGCTGACGCGTGTCACCCATCGCCGCGCGCGCGGCGGGGTCGGTCAGGGCGCGCTGCTGCATGTTCAACAGCGAGGAAATGACCTGCAGATTGTTCTTCACCCGGTGGTGGATCTCGCGCATCAGCGCGTCCTTGTGCTCGATCGAATCGCGCAGCGACGCATCGCGCGCCTCGATGGCGTCGGCCATCTGGTCGAGGGTGACCGCCAGGGTGCGGATTTCGGTCGGCGCATTGCGCGCCTGCACCGGGCGTACGGTAAAGCGGCCCTTGGTGTAGATCGACGCAATGCGCTCCAGATACTCGAGCCAGCGCACCACCACCCGCTCGGACGCGCCGATCACCGCGAGCACCGCCAGGGCGAAGAACAGCAGCGGCAGGATGATGGTCGCCACCGGATTGAGTCGCGCCCAGGAGAAAGCGCCTTCCGCCGGGGTCGAAATCAAAACGTAGACGTCGTCGCCGGCCAGCGGCGCGCCGGCGTAGACCCGGTCGCGCCCCGCCGCATCGCGCGCTTCAAACAAGGTCGAGCCCTCGCGCGACGCCTTGGCGACCCACTCGCCGCGGCCCGATTGGAAGGCGTCGTGGTTGGTGGCGGACAAAACCGAGCCGGTCTCGTCGGTGACCGCGACGGCGGCGCCGGGGGGCAGCAGACGGTCGGCCGGCGCAAAGTCCGACAACGGCAGTTCGGCGATCAGCGCGCCGTTGAAGCCGCCTTCCGGTTCGCCGTCGCGCACGGCGATGTACATTTCCGGCTCTCCATGGGGACCCGCGACCGCCGCCCGCGTGAGCACCACGGCTTCGCCCGAGGCGACCCGCTGAAACCAGCTGGCGCCGGCGACGTTCTGGGCGATGCGCGTGCCGTCGCTGGCGCAGACCAGACGGCCGGTGGAATCGAATCGCGCGAAAGCGGCGTAGCCGTTCAGCCGGTCGACCAGATTGCGCAGATGCACGGCGCAGTCGCCGGTGATCGCCTCGGACTTCAGGGTCTCGAGCACCGCCTCGGCGCTTTCGATGCGCGCCTGGGCGGTGGCGGTGCTGCGCACCGCTGCGGCGGTCAGGTCGTTGGCTTGGTGCTGGGCTTCGCGCTGAAAGCCGAAGTACGACTCGGTCGCGCCGAGAATCAGCACCGGCAATACGGCGAGCACGAGCGCGCCGGCCAGACGGTAGCGGATCGTCTGGAACCGGGACGCGCCCCACGCCCAGGTCCGCAAGGGTTTCACGGTCTTACCGGACGCCGCTCAAACGCTCGGCGTCCGAGAGGATCGAGCCCATGGCGTCGCCGGCGGCGCCGCCGTCGCGTTCATAGCCGCCGCTGATCAGGGCGGCCTGCACGGCGCGGCGTGCGCGGCTGACGCGGCTCTTCACCGTACCGACGGCGCAGTTGCAGATCTCCGCCGCCTCTTCGTAGGCAAAGCCGCCGGCGCCCACGAGCACCAGCGCTTCACGCTGCTCGTCGGGCAGGCTGCGCAGCGCAAGACGCAGTTCGTCGAGCGCGATGGGCGCTTCCGGATCGTCGACCGCCAACAGGGTGCGTTCGGCGACGTCCTGATCGAGTTGGCTCTGACGCCACGACCGGCGCTTCTCGGAATAGAACTGGTTGCGCAGGATCATGAAGGTCCACGCCTTCATGTTAGTGCCGATCTGAAAGCTGGCGCGCGCGTCCCACGCCTTCAGCATGGCGTCCTGGGCCAGGTCGTCGGCCGCGGTCGGATCGCCGCACAGGCTGCGGGCGAAGGCGCGCAGATGCGGGATCAGCCCGACCAGCTCACGCTTGAAGTCGGCGTCCTCGGACGGCGTTCTGGCGCCGGCCGGCTTCACCGCAGGGGGCGGAGTCGCGGAGGACTCGGGACCGCTCATTCGCCGGCCTCTTTGCGGCGCAGGTCCGCGCTGCGCAGAATGTCGAGAAACTCGTCGGGGACCGGCTCGTTCACCACCTGGTCGAACATCTGGCGCAGGCCGACGCCGATCGCCTGTTGCCGCAGCCGCGCCTCGTCATCGGGCCGCGGCGCATCGGCGGGTCCCGGCTTGGCCGAACGCGACTGGTGTTTTCGATCGATCATGCTGTCCACTGCGCGCACCCCGCCCGGTGCGCCGGACTCGCTCCGGCGCTTGGGGCAGAAACGCGAAATCCGCGAACGGGTTCCGTCACGGGAACAATAATAATGCTAAGCTTGGGCTCCCGTCGAGGAACCAACCGGCGGACCAGCCGTTTTGGCCTCACGGGCTCGGGCGAGCGACCGTAAGGAACCCCTTGCCCGCAAGCCTCTGCGGCCCCGTCACGGGGCCCCGGACCTGAGACCTGATGTCGGGGAGTTACCTATGAGCCTTTTGGTCAAGCTGGCGCCGCACCTGCCCTATGTCCGCCGTTATGCGCGGGCGCTCACGGGCGATCAGGCGACGGGGGACCGCTACGTGCGGATCGCGCTCGAAGCCCTGGCGGCCGGCGAGCAGAACCTGCAGCCGCACATGACCCCGCGGGTCGCCCTCTATCACGTGTTCCACATCATCTGGTCCTCCAGCGGGGCCCGGCTGGAGGGCGAGGACACCGGCGCGGACATCCGCGACCCGACCGCGCGGCGCCTGCTGCGCATCCCGCCCCGTTCACGCCAGGCCTTCCTGCTGACCGCGCTCGAAGGCTTCACCCCCACCGAAGCCGCCCAGGTGCTGGATACGGATGAGGCCGAGGTTCAGAAGCTGATCGCCCAGGCCCAGTCGGAAATCGACGCGGAACTGGCCACCGACGTTCTCATCATCGAGGACGAACCGGTGATCGCCGCCGACATCGAAGCCCTGGTCCGCGAGCTGGGTCACCGGGTCACAGAAGTCGCCGCCACCCACCACGAAGCGCTGGACGCGGTCTCGCGCCGCCGCCCGGGCCTGGTTCTGGCCGACATCCAGCTGGCCGACGGGTCGTCCGGCATCGACGCGGTGAAGGACATCCTGGCCAGCTACGACGTGCCGGTGATCTTCATCACCGCCTTCCCCGAACGCCTGCTGACCGGCGAACGGCCGGAGCCCACCTTCCTGATCACCAAGCCGTTCCAGCCCGAGACCGTGAAAGCGGCCATCGGCCAGGCGCTGTTCTTCCATCCCGCGAGGGCCAGGGAAGCCGCCTGAAAGCCCCGGGCTCACTGATCGGAATCTGACGAGGCCGCGCCCTGACCGGCGCGGCCTTGTTTTTGCCCGCTCCACAGCCACAATCGGCGCCGACCGCCCCGGAGCCGATCCGATGCCGAAGAAGACCGAAACCCTCGAACTGCGCCTGCCGTATGACACCAAGCAGGCCTTCATGGCCCGCTGCCGCGCCGCAGGCCGCTCGGCCAGCGAGGAGCTGCGCGGCTTCATCGCCGGCTATGGGGAAGAGCGTGCGGCGCAAAAGCGCGCGCGTGATCGCAAACGTCTGGCGTTGCGTATCAGTCTGGTTGTCGGCGCCCTCGCCGCGGCGACCGCGGTCGCAGAACCCGCGCTTGCCCGCGCCAGCGTGTCGGCGAACTTTGCGGCGATCGATGCCAACCACGATGGCCAAATCTCGTTTGCGGAATTTGCGCGCTCGGCAAAACCGGAAGTCGCGCTCGACATCGGACCCGGCGTCGCCCTGTCGCCGGACCTGCAGGCGCGCGTCCTGCGCGAAAGCTTCGACCGCATCGACGCCGACCGCAACGGCGAGATCAACCTGGCTGAATTCCGCCGCTACGCCACGCGCTGAGGCGGATCATCCGAGGTTCTTGAACACGCGCGCTGGATTGAAGCGCGTGAACCAGGTCCACGGCTTCCACAGGCTCGCCCCGCCGCGCCAGGACGCGACCACAAAGGCGGCGCGGCCTTCGATCTCCTCTTTCGGAATGAAGCCCATGCCCACGCCTGTGGGCCAGCGGCTGTCCAGCGAGTTGTCGCGGTTGTCGCCCATGACGAAGACGTCGTCCTTGGGCACGACGTAGACGCCGGTGGTTTCGCCCTCATGGTCGGTCCCTTCGACCAGGGTGGTCCAGGTGCGCCCGCCTGGAAGACTCTCGCGCACGCCTGTCACCGCCCGCGTCGGATCGTCCGGATCGGTGGACGGGCCCAGCACCTGATGGGAGACCGGTGCGCCGTTGATGAAGACGCGGCTGTCGATCACCTGCACCCGGTCGCCGGGCAGTCCGATCACACGCTTGATGTAGTCGGTGCGCTTGCCGCCGATCGCGTGATTGAACACCACCACGTCGCCGCGCCTGGGCGTGCGAGCGAACAGCCGGCCGTGGAACAGCGGCAGATGCAACGGAATGGAATACCGGCTCCAGCCGTAGCTGCCTTTCCAGATCACCAGATAGTCGCCCTTCAAGAGCTGCGGCTCCATCGAGTCCGACGGGATGGTGAAGGGCTGGAATACGACCACCCGCAGAACCAGGGTGACCAGCAGCGCGGCGGCGAGGGTGGCGGCAATGTCCAGGGTCTGGGTGCGCAGAGAGGGCGGGTTGGCGGCGTCGGTCATGGGGTCGTCCAGGGCGATGGGGTCCTGGCGCGACGCTCGACCGCGGCGTGGCCCGGCGCACGCGAATCCTTGTCCGGACGGCCCGAAATCGTGTCCGGACAGGCCGAGAACCCGGGCGCCGCTTGCCTTTTCAGCGCTGATCGCGCAAGCGGCGGGCATGAGTAGCACCCCGACCTCAGGCGCCATCGACACCCTGATGCGCCGCTCGCCCCTGATCCCGGTGGTGGTGATCAAGGACTGGCGCCACGCCGCGCCCATGACCCGCGCGCTGGCCGCCGGCGGCGTGCCGGTGGTGGAGATCACCCTGCGCACCGACCAGGCGCTCGACGCCATCCGCGCGGCGGCGGCGGAGGCGGGCGATGCGGCCGTCGGCGCGGGCACCCTGCTGTCGCCCAGGGACATCGCTGCGGCCAAGGCGGCGGGCGCCACCTTCGGCGTGTCGCCTGGTCTGACGCCCACGCTGCTGCAGGCGGCGAAGGATCACGATCTTCCACTGCTGCCCGGCGTCGCCACCGCGTCGGAGATCATGACCGGGCTCGAGCACGGCTACGACCGGTTCAAACTGTTTCCCGCCGTGCCGGTCGGCGGCGTCGCTTTGCTGAAGGGGTTCGCCGGGCCCTTCCCGCAGGTGAAGTTCTGTCCCACCGGCGGCATCGCGCGCGACACCGCGATGACGTTCCTGTCGCTCGACAACGTGCTCTGCGTCGGCGGCTCGTGGCTGGCGCCGCAGGCGGCGATGGAGGCCGGCGACTGGGCGGCGATCGAAACCATCGCGCGCGAGTCGGTCGCTGTGGCGAGCGTGGCGGCCTGACGTGCCGCGCGACTACGAAGCCGAGTACAACAACCGCGCCCGCGTCCCGGAGCATCCGCAGATCATGGGCGGCTGGGGCAAGGACGCCGCCGCCTATCGCGCCGCAAAGCCGCCGGTCGAAGTGGCCTATGGCAAGGGCGAGCGCGAACGTTTCGATCTGTTCGAAGCGGGCGACGGGCCGGTGGTGCTGTTCATCCACGGCGGCTACTGGCAGGCGCTGGACAAGTCGGTGTTCAGCCACATGGCCAAGGGCCTGAACGATCGCGGCGTCAGCGTCGCGGTGACCAGCTACGATCTCTGCCCCAAGGTTCCGCTCGACCGCATCGTCGGCCAGATGCGCCAGGCGGCGCGCACGCTGTGGGAGCGTAGCGGTCGGCCGATCGTGGCGGCGGGCCATTCCGCCGGCGGTCATCTCGCCGCGTGCCTGCTCGCCACCGACTGGGCGATGATCGATCCGAAACTGCCGAAGCAGATCGCGCATTCGGCCTATGCGATCTCGGGCCTGTTCGACCTCGAACCGCTGGTGAAGACCTCGCTGAACGGCGCCCTGAAATTGATCCCCCGCGAAGCGCGCCGGCTCAGCCCCCTGCACTGGAAGGCCCTGCCGGGCGCAACGCTGGACGCAGTCGTCGGCGGCGCGGAGAGCTACGAATACCACCGCCAGAGCGAAACCATCGCCCAGACCTGGGCCGCGCAGGGCGTCGCAACGCGGTATGAGTCGGTCCCGGACGCGAACCACTTCACGGTCATCGGACCGCTGGCGGACAAGGACTCGGCCATGGTGGGGCGGATCTTCGAGATGGTTCAAAAAGAAAGTTGAACCACGAAGCGCACAAAGCGCACGAAGAAGAATTGTCCACGAACCACACGAACCACACGAACGGTGCGCTAGCGCTGTGCGCCGCGGTAGACATGAGTGCGCGCCTTCGGCGCGCGATAAAGCTATTTATGTGTGATTTATTGTCGCGTTCGTGTGGTTCGTGTGGTTCGTGGACAAAAACTAACGACTTTGGACCGCGCGCCTCACCGGCTGATCGGTCGCGAACCTCTTGGTGCGCTTAATGCGCTTCGTGGTTCATATTGCTTTAGTACCCGTTCAACCGCGCAATACGGTCGGCGTGGAAGTTGCTGTCGCCGAATAACTCCTGCGCCACGCGAGCGCGCTTCATGAACAGGCCGATGTCGAATTCGTCGGTCATGCCGACGCCGCCGTGCATCTGAACGGCTTCCTGGACTGCCAGCGTGGCGACCTGGCCGGCCTTGGCTTTCGCGATGGAGACGATGGGCGCCGCGGCGTCGAAGTTTCCGTCGAGGGTCTGCAGCGCTTTCAGCACCACGGCCTTGGCGATCTCGACTTCGCTGAACAGGTGGGCGGCGCGGTGTTGCAGCGCCTGGAACTCGCCGATGACGCGGCCGAACTGCTGGCGTTCCTTGATGTAGGCGAGGGTGCGGCCCATGGCTTCATCGCCGACGCCGGTGATCTCGGCGGCGACCGCGGCGCGGCCCACGTTCAGCACGCCTTCGAGCAGGCGGTAGCCGGTATCAACCTCACCCAGCACCGCGTCGCTGGTGACCTCGACGTCTACGAATTCAATCCGCGCCGCGTTGTGCGCGTCGACCATGACCGTGCGTTCGATCGCGACGCCCTTCGCCTTCGGATCGACCAGGAACAGGGTGATTCCGTCCGGTTCGCCCGCCACGCCCGCGGTGCGGGCGGCGACAATCGCCAGGTCGGCGACGTGGCCGTCGAGCACGAAAGCCTTGCGTCCGTTGAGGCGAAAGCCGTTGCCGGAGCGCTCGGCCTTCAGCGCGGTCTTGCGCGGATCGTGCTTGGCGCCTTCGTCGACCGCCAGGGTCGCGATCACCTGGCCGCCTGCAATGCGCGGCAGCCATTCTTCCTTCTGCGCATCGCCGCCGCCACGTGCGAGGGCGGTGGCCGCAACAATGGCGGTGGAGAGAAAAGGCGAGGCGGTGAGGTTGCGGCCGATCTCCTCCATCACCACCCCGGCTTCGACGCAGCCCAAGCCCAGGCCGCCGTAGGCTTCAGGAACCAGCATGCCGGTGAATCCCATGTCGGCGAAGCCGCGCCACAGGTCGCGTGAGACGCCTTCCGCATCGCGGCTGTCGCGCAGTCTCCGCAGCGCCGCCACCGGCGCGTGCTCGCTCAGATACCCGCGCGCACTGTCGCGCAGCATCGCCTGTTCGTCGGTCAGGACCAGCGGCATGGGCTCAGGCTCCCGGCAGGCTCAAGAGCCGTTTGGCGATGATGTTGAGCTGCACCTCGTCGGTGCCGCCCTCGATGGAATTGGCCTTGGTGCGCAGCCAGGACTTGGCGGCGACGCCGTCCTTGGACCGTTCCCCCTCCCACTCCAGCGCGTCCGACCCGCCGGCGGTCATCAGGAGTTCGTGGCGGCGCTTGTTCAGCACCGCGCCATAGTATTTCAGCACCGACGACAGGGCCGGATGGGCGGCCCTGATCTTGGCCAGATCGCCGGTGCGTTCCAGCGCGCAGGCAAACGCGGCCGCATCGACGTCGAAGCGCGCCAGGTCCGCGCGCAACAGATAGTCGGCGCTGTCGCCGTCACGGCTCAGGCCCGCCTGACGCGACGCCACCGCGCCCAGAGATCCGCCGTCCATCACCCCGATGTTGGAGATCATCTCGCGCTCGTGGCCGAGCAGATATTTCGCGACGTCCCAGCCCTTGTTCAGCTCGCCGACCAGCTGGCCCTTGGGGACCTGCACATCGTCGAAGAAGGTCTCGCAGAACGGCGACTTGCCGGAGATCAGCACGATCGGCTTGGTCGATACGCCGGGCGAGGCCATGTCGAACAACACAAAGCTGATGCCCTCGTGCTTGGGCGCCTTGGGGTCGGTGCGCACCAGGCAGAAGATCCAGTCCGCCTTGTCGGCGTAGGACGTCCACACCTTCTGGCCGTTGACCAGGAAATGGTCGCCCTTGTCTTCCGCGCGCGTCTGCAGACTGGCGAGGTCCGAACCCGCGCCCGGTTCGGAATAGCCCTGGCACCAACGGATTTCGCCGCGCACGATCGGCGGCAGATACTGTTTCTTCTGTTCCTCGCTGCCGTACTTCAGCAGCGCCGGGCCCAGCATCCACAGGCCGAAACTGTCCAGCGGAGAGCGCGCCTTGATCCGGCGCATCTCCGTGCGAAGGATTTTCGCTTCTTCGCGGGACAGGCCGCCGCCGCCGTATTCGGTCGGCCACTCCGGCGCCGTCCAGCCGCGCGCGACCATGCGCTCGGTCCACTGCTTTTGCGCCTCGGACGCCCAGGTCCATTTTTTGCCGCCCCAGCAGCGGTCCTCTTCGTCGCGCATCGGCAGGCGCATCTCGGGCGGGCAGTTGGCTTCGAGCCAGGCCCGCGTCTCAGCGCGGAAGGTTTCGAGATCAGCCATTCGGAATCACCACAATCTTTCCCCGCGCCTGGCGCGACGCCAGCCGCGCGATGGCTTCGCCGCCGCGTTCGAGCGGGAAGCGCTCGGACACCTCGGGGCGGATCTTGCCTTCGACGTAGAGGTTCAGCAGCTCGCGCGTGTTGGCGACGGCGTCTTGCGGCTGGTTGTTGACGAAGCCGCCCCAGAACACGCCCACGATCTGGCAACCCTTGAGCAGGGTCAGGTTCAGCGGAATTTTCGGAATGCCCGCGGGGAAACCGACCACCAGAAAGCGGCCTTCCCAGGCGATGGCGCGCAGCGCGGCCTCGGCGTAGTCGCCGCCGACCGGATCGTAGATCACGTCCGCGCCCTTGGCCCCGCACGCGGCTTTGAAACGCTCGGTCAAGGCGCGCAGGCCATCCTTGTCGAACGGCCCCTTTGGATAGACCACGCCGGCGTCGGCGCCGTGAGCGATGGCGAGGTCGACCTTTTCCTGCGAGGACGCCGCCGCGATCACGCGCGCGCCCATCGCCTTGCCGAGTTCCACCGCCGCGATGCCCACCCCGCCGCCGGCGCCCAGCACCAGCAGGGTCTCGCCCGCCTGCAGTTTCGCGCGATCCTTCAGCGCGTGCAGCGACGTCGCGTAGGTGAGGATCAGCGAGGCGCCGTCCTCGAAGGTCATCACGTCCGGCATGGGGATCAGCGTCGCGGTTCCGACCGCGACCTTCTCCGCGAAACCGCCGACCATCGGAAAGGCGATCACGCGGTCGCCGACCTTGGCCTGCGTGACACCTTCGCCGACGCTCTCGACCACGCCCGCGACCTCGGCGCCCGGCGCGAAGGGGCGCGGCGGCTTGAGCTGATACTTGTCCTCGATGATCAGGACGTCGGGATAGTTCACCGAACAGGCCTTGATCGCGATCAGCACCTCGCCCTTTTTCGCGACGGGCTCGGGCACGTCCTCAAGGGTCAGGGTTTCGGGTCCGCCGGGCGTCCGGCTCATCACCGCCTTCATCGGGTCAAACCTTCGCGTTCGAGTGTTTGGCCATTTCCAGGCGCGCGATGGAGCGGTTGTGCACCTCGTCGGGACCGTCGGCGATGCGCAGGGTGCGGATGCCGGCATAGGCCTTGGCCAGGCCGAAATCCTCCGACACGCCGCCGGCGCCGTGGGCCTGGATCGCGTCGTCGATGATGCGCAGCGCCATATTGGGCGCCGACACCTTGATCATGGCGATCTCGAGCTGGGCGGTCTTGTTGCCGGCCTTGTCCATCATGTCCGCCGCCTTCAGCACCAAGAGGCGGTTCATCTCGATGTCGGTGCGGGCGTGGGCGATGCGCTGCTCCCACACCGAGTGCGAGGCGATGGTCTTGCCGAAGGCGGTGCGCGACAACAGCCGCTTGGTCATCTTTTCCAGCGCGACCTCCGCCGTGCCGATGGTGCGCATGCAGTGGTGGATGCGGCCCGGGCCCAGGCGGCCCTGGGCGATCTCGAAACCGCGGCCTTCGCCGAGCAGCAGGTTGGTCGCGGGCACGCGCACGTTCTCCAGCAGCACTTCCGCGTGGCCGTGCGGGGCGTCGTCATAGCCGAACACCGGCAGCATGCGCGTGATGGTGACGCCGGGCGTATCGAGCGGCACGAGGATCTGCGACTGCTGCGCATGGCGCGGCCCGTCCGGATCGGTCTTGCCCATGACGATGGCGAGCTTGCAGCGCGGATCGCCGACGCCGGACGACCACCACTTGTGGCCGTTGATCACATAGTCGTCGCCGTCGCGCACGATGCGCGTCTCGATGTTGGTCGCGTCCGACGAGGCGACGTTCGGCTCGGTCATCAGAAAGGCGGAACGAATCTTCCCGTCGAGCAGAGGCCGCAGCCACTGTTCGCGTTGCTGCGGCGAGCCGTAACGGTGCAGAACCTCCATGTTGCCGGTGTCCGGCGCCGAACAGTTGAACACTTCCGACGCCCATTCGACGCGCCCCATCTCTTCGGCGCACAACGCATATTCGAGGTTGCTGAGCCCCGCGCCATGGAAGTCGCCCTCGTCGAGCTGGTCGTTGGGCGGCAGGAACAGGTTCCACAGGCCTTCGGCGCGTGCCTTGGGCTTCAGGTCCTCGATGATCTGGGGCACGCCCTTCCAGCGCGCCTCGCCGACCAGGGCGGTCTGGGCCTTGTAGGTCGCCTGGTTTGGAAAGACGTGGGCGTCCATGAAGGCGCGGACCCGGTCGCGCCAATGCCGCTGCCGCTCGGTGAGGGTAAAGTCCATGCCGGGCTCCTGATCGGTGTTCACTTGCGCTTAGCAGGCCCGCGCCGTCCCGCAAAACCCCGATCTCAGGCGAAGCGGCGAAGGTCGAAGGCGGCGAGGCGCCCCGGCGTCGTGTTGGCGGTGGTCAGCTCGGCCACGGCCTGGGCGGTGGCGGCGGCCAGGGTCATCCCGATGTGCTGGTGGCCGAAGGCATAGAGCACGCGCGGACCCGCGCGGCCGATGGCGGGCAGGAAATCGGGCAGGGTGGGCCGCGATCCGCGCCAGCGCTGGACGGTGTCGGGGACGGTCAGGCCGAGCGCGGTCAGATGCTTTTCCAACAGCGCCCATTTGCGCGGGTCGGACGGCGTGTCCGGGCGGCCGATCTCGGTGAAGCCGGTGACGCGCACGCCGCTGTCGAAGCTCGACAGATAGATCCAGCGGTCCTCGAACAGGATGGCCGGCAGGGTGCGCGGCCAGTGCGGGTCCAAAAAACGCAGATGATAGCCGCGCTCGGCCACCAGGGGCACGGTGATCCCGAGGTCGCGCATCAGGGACGCGGAGCGCGCGCCGCCGGCGACCAGCACCTGATCGGCCTGCAAGGTCGCGCCGTCGTCGAAGGTCAGGCTCACGCCGCGGTCGCCGGCCGCGAGGTGTTTCACATGGGCGGTGACGGTCTGGCCTCCGAGGTCGGTGAGGCCTTTCCACAGGGCGCGCACGGTCTCGCCCGGGTCGCGCAGGCGCACGGTGTTTTCGAAGAAGACGCCGCCCTTCACATGCCCGGCGAAGCGGGCGGCGAGGCTTTCCTGCTCCTCGGGCGTGATCGGACGCCACCGCGCGGGGCGCAGGTCCGTCTTCGCCATGGCCGCGAGGCCGCGCTGGGCCGACGCTTCGCTTTCCCACAGCTGGAAGTGGCCGCTCGCTTCCACCAGGTCGGGCCGGCCGATGCTGGCGACCAGGTCCTTCCACTCAGGCACCGCGCGTTCGAGCAGGCCGCGCAGCGCCTCGGTCCCGCGCCTGAACCGGTTGGGATCGCAGGCCGCGAAATAGCGGACGGCCCAGGGCAGCCACAGGTCGATGTCGCGCCAGCAGAAGTCGAGCGGCCCCCCGAAGGCGAACAGCCGCCCGGGCGCGGTCCAGACATTATGCCAGTTGGCCAGGGGCTCGGCCGCGTCGATCACCACCTGACCCGCGTTGCCGAAGGAGGTCCGCGCCTCCTCATCGCCCGGGTCGACCAGGGTCACATCCCACCCGGCCTGGCGCAGGCGCACGGCCGAGGCCGCGCCGATCGCGCCGCCGCCAATAACGGCAAAATGTCCCGGGGCGGCGCCCCGGTTGGGAGAATTATCAGACCGGGATTGCGCCATCGCCATTATCGTATACGATTTAAACCGTCACGCCAGAAGGGCAGTTCATGTCGATGACCGTCAAATGGACCGGGGTTTACCCGGCCGCCACCACCCAGTTCGCCGCCGATCTCTCCATCGACATGGAGGCCACGCGCAAGGGGCTAGACGCCCTGATTCGCGACGGCGTGCACGGGATCATCCTGATGGGCACCTGCGGCGAGAACAATTCGCTCGACGCCGACGAGAAGCGCGCCGTGCTGGCCGCGGCGCACGAAACGGTTGCGGGGCGCGTGCCGATCGTCGTGGGGGTGAGCGAACTGACCTCGCGCAAGGCGGCGGATTTCGCGCGCGATGCGCAGACGCTGGGCGCCGATGCGCTGATGGTGCTGCCGGCCATGGTCTATGTGCCGACCGAAGACGAGCTGGTCTCGCACTTCAAGATGGTGGCCGAGGCGTCGTCCCTGCCGATCATGTTGTACAACAACCCGCCGGCCTATCGCGTGAGCATCGGCGAAGCGGCGCTGGAGAAACTCGCGTCGGTGAAAAACATCGTGGCGGTGAAGGAGTCCGCGCCGGACACGCGCCGCTTCACCGACCTGATCAACAGGTTCGGTGACCGCTTCGTGCTGATGGCGGGCCTCGACGACGTGGCGCTCGAAGGTCTGATTCTCGGCGCCCACGGCTGGGTGTCTGGCCTGACCAGCGCCTTCCCGCGCGAGTCGGTGGCGCTCTACGACGCCTTTGCGCGCGGCGATCTGGAAGAGGCGCGCGCGATCTACCGCTGGTTCATGCCGTTGCTGCACCTCGACGCCGAGCACGACCTGGTGCAGTCGATCAAGCTGGCGGAACAGGTGATGGGGCGCGGGTCCGAGCGGGTGCGTCCGCCGCGCTGGCCGCTCACCGGCGCGCGCCGGGCCGAGGTTATCGCCATGGTGGAGAAGGCAGCGGGATCGCGGCCGCGGCTGAAGGCGGCGGCGTGAGCCGGCACACGTTTTTCTGCATCGACGGCCACACTGCGGGAAATCCGGTCCGCCTCATCGCCGGCGGCGCGCCGCGCCTGAACGGCTCCAGCATGAGCGAACTGCGCCAGGATTTCCTGACCCGCTTCGACTGGATTCGGAAAAGCCTGATGTTCGAACCGCGCGGCCACGACATGATGTCGGGCGGCTTTCTCTATCCGCCCTTCGGCGACACGGACGCGGGGATTCTGTTTGTCGAGACATCCGGCTGTCTGCCCATGTGCGGCCACGGGACCATCGGCATGGTCACCTTCGGTCTCGAACACGGCCTGATCACGCCGCGCGAGGAAGGCAAGCTCGCGATCGAAGTCCCTGCGGGCCGCATCGCCGTCGAGTTCGGCCGCGACGGCGACAAGGTGACCTGGGTGCGGCTGAAGAACGTCGCCAGCTATCTCGCGGCTGAGGGCGTCGAGATCGAAACCTCGGAGCTGGGTAAGCTCACCGTCGATGTCGCCTACGGCGGCAACTACTACGCCATCGTCGAACCGCAAGGCGCCTACGAGGGCCTCGAAGCTCTGGACGCCGAACGCATCATCCGCAACAGTCGCGAGGTGCGCGAGCTGATGCGCGCCGCGGTCGAGCCGGTGCATCCCCTCGATTCGACCATCCGCGGCGTCAGCCACGTGCTCTGGGCCGACAAGCCCAAGGGCGAAGGGGCGGACGGGCGCAACGCGGTGTTCTATGGCGAAAAGGCCGTCGACCGCTCGCCCTGCGGCACCGGAACCTCGGCGCGCATGGCCCATCTGCACGCCAAGGGCCGGCTCAAGACCGGCGACCGCTTCGTTCACGAGAGCTATATCGGCAGCCGGTTTATCGGCCGCGTGGAAGCGGAGACGACGCTGGGCGATTTCTCCGCTATCGTCCCCTCCATCGAGGGAACCGCCTGGTCCACCGGCTTCAACCAGATCTGGGTCGATGAAGCCGATCCGTTCCACGGCGGCTTTACGGTGACCTGACGCATGACGCCAATCCTATGACTCACGACCGGCCCCTACCCGACGTGCTCTACGACGAGGTGCGCGCACGCATCGTCGCCGGCACGCTGCGCCCCAACACGCCGGTGCGCCAAGATACGTTGGCGGCCGAACTCGGCGTCAGCAAGATTCCGTTGCGCGAGGCGCTGAGCCGGCTGGAGCACGACGGCCTGGTCACCCTCAACCCCCGCCGCGGCTACGAGGTCGCGCCGCTCGATCCGAAGGCGGTGGAGGACATCTTCGACCTCCGCCTGCGCATCGAACCCGCCGCCGCGGCCCAGGGCTGCGAAGCCGCCACCGACGCGGACCGCGCCGAAGCCAGGCGCGCGCTCGAAGCGCTGAACCGCGCCACCGAGGCGCACGACGCCGCGACGCCGGAGTTCAACCGCGCTTTCCACCTGGCGCTGATCACGCCGGCGGGGCGACCGCTGACCACCCAACTGGTCGAGCGCCTGAACATCCTGGCCGAGCGCTATGTGCGCGAACATCTGAAGCCGCAGGGCCGCTCCGACCGCGCGCAACGCGAGCACCAGGAACTCTACGACGCCTGGGCGGCGGGCCGCACCACCTCGGTCACGACCCTGCTCGAAGCGCACATCGGCCGCACGCTCGATGATCTGCGCGCGCAACTGAAAGACCGGGAATAGACGGCCATGCGCCTGCATCTGAAGAACGCCCGCATCTGGGACGGTTACGCCGACGACTATGTGGCCGAGGGCGACGTGCTCTGCGTCGACGGCCGCATCGAACAGGTCGGCAAGGTCACCGGCAGCGCGGACCAAGTGCTCGATCTCGGCGGTCGTGCGTTGCTGCCGGGCTTCATCGACTGCCACTTCCACGCCTATGCGACCAGCGCCGACCTGACCTACGTCGACACCTTGCCGATGAGCTATCTGGCGCACCACGCGTCGAAATTGATGGCCGGCGCGCTCGATCGCGGCTTTACCACGGTGCGCGACGCCGGCGGCGCCGACTGGGGCCTGTGGCGCGCCATCGAAGACGGCGTCATGCGCGGGCCGAACCTGTTCTATTCCGGCAAGGCCCTGTCGCAGACCGGCGGCCACGGCGACGGACGCGCGCAGCACATCGAGCCCTGCGGCTGCGGTCATGTCGGGGGTCTGTCGCAGGTGGTGGACGGCGTCGATGCCGTGCGTCTGGCGGCGCGCGAAAACCTGCGCAAGGGCGCCCACCAGATCAAGATCTTCACCTCCGGCGGCGTGTCCTCGCCCACCGATCCGATCTGGATGCGGCAGTATTCGTCGGAGGAAATCCGCGCCATCGTCGAGGAAGCCGCGACGCGTCGCACCTATGTGCTCTCCCACGCCTATACCCCCGACGGTATCGCGCACGCGGTGAACAACGGCGTGCGCACCATCGAGCACGGCAACCTGCTCGACGAACCGACCGCCAAGCTGATGGCGGAAAAGGGCGCCTATCTGGTGCCGACGCTGATCACCTACGACGTGCTCGGTAAAGAAGGCCCGGCGCTCGGCATGCCGCAGGCCTCGGTCGACAAGATCGCCGACGTGGCGTCGAAGGGCGGCGAGGCGGTGAAGATCGCGCGCGCGGCGGGGGTGAAGATCGGCCTCGGCAGCGATTTGCTGGGCGCCATGCACCGCTGGCAGGCGCACGAGTTCCGCATGCGCTCGATGTGCGATTCGGTAATGAACATTCTACGCTCGGCCACCAGCGTGAACGCCGAGATCGTGCAGCACGCGGGCGAACTCGGCTGCATCAAGGAAGGCGCCCGCGCCGACCTCTGCGCCTGGCGCGACGACCCGCTGAAGGACCTGACCACCATCTGGGACAAGGGCCCCTCCCTGGTGGTGAAAGCCGGCAAGGTCGAAGCCGCGCAGCTGTAACGGGTTCGCGGCGCGACGCGAACTTCGCGGCCTTCCCGAACGGGAAAAAGGCTGAATATTCGAATCTCCAACGCCAGCGTTTGGGTTCGCCGTGGCGAACAATTCCGGCGGTTGTGTTTCTCGAAATTCGTATTTAGCGTGAAATCCGTTCCGCTGGCGCGGTGGTCGCGCGTGGCTGTTCCGGAATTCGTCAGGTCATGAGCCGTTTCATTCTCACCGCGACAACCGCCATCCTCGGCCTCGCCCTGGTCGCGATGACAGTCCAGGCCAAGCCCGCGCCGCATCACGCCGTCCACGCCGCGACGCCGGTAAAGCGCGACCGGGTCTGGGCCCAGACCTATTCCGACCTGCCGGCCGATCCGGACGTGCGCTTCGGTACGCTCGCCAACGGCATGCGCTACGCCATCCTGCGCAACAAGACGCCGGAGCATCAGGCTTCGATCCGGCTGCGCATCGGTTCGGGCGCCCTGGAGGAAAGCGACGCGCAACAGGGCCTCGCCCACTTCCTCGAGCACATGGCCTTCAAGGGTTCCACCCACGTGCCCGAAGGCGATATGATCAAGATCCTCGAGCGCAAGGGCCTGGCCTTCGGTCCCGACACCAACGCCTTCACCAGCTTCGACCAGACCGTCTTCCAGCTCGACCTGCCGGAGACCGACCCCGACACCTTGTCGACCGGCCTGATGCTGATGCGCGAGACCGCCAGCGAACTCTTGCTGAAGCAGAGTGCGATGGATTCGGAGCGCGGCGTCATCCTGTCGGAAGAGCGCCTGCGGTCCACGCCGTCCTATCGGGCCCAGAAGCGCGAGTTCGACTTCCTGCTGAAGGGTCAACTCGTGCCCGACCGCTTTCCGATCGGCCTGGTGAGCGTGATCAAGACCGCGCCGGTGACGCTGATCCGCAGCTACTACGAAGCCAACTATCGCCCCGATCGCGCGACCCTGGTGGTGGTGGGCGACATCGATCCCGCCGACATCGAAAAGCGCATCAAGGCCGGCTTCTCCGACTGGAAGGGCAAGGGTCCCGAGACCAAGGAGCCGAACCTCGGTCAGGTCGAAAAGCGCGGCGAGGAAACCGATCTGGTGGTTGAGCCGAACGCGACCACGTCCATTTCCGTCAACTGGGTCAAGCCCTACGATGCCAGCGCCGACACCGCCGCGACGCGTAAGCGCGACCTGATCGAAGCGATCGGCATGGCGGTGCTGAACCGCCGGCTCGAACGCCTGTCGCGCGGCGACAATCCGCCGTTCGTGGCGGCGTCAGGCAATGTCAGCAACTTCCTGAAGTCCGCGAAGCTGGCCTCGGTCAACATGGTCTCCAAGCCCGGCGGCTGGAAGGCGGCGCTGGACGCGGGCGTGCGCGAACAACGCACTCTGGTCGAATTCGGCGTGCGCCAGGACGAGATCGATCGCGAGATCGCCGACACGCGCGCCACCCTGCAGAACGCCGTCGCCGGCGCCAACACGCGTCGCACTCCGGCCCTGGCCAACGCCATCGCCGGTGTGGTCGAGGACGACGAAGTCTTCACCACGCCCGCGGAAGACCTGAAGCTGTTCGACGAGCAGGCAAGGTCCGTCACCGTCGAGGCGGTGAATGCCGCGGTCCGCCACGCCTTCGAAGGCAACGGTCCGCTGCTGGCGATGATCTCGCCCGTACCGGTCGACGGCGGCCAGGCCGCGCTGCAGGCCGAGTTCGACAAGGCGCGCTCGGCGCCGATCGAAAAGCCCAAGCAGGTCGAGGCCAAGACCTGGCCCTACACCCATTTCGGCGCCGCCGGCGTGGTGAGCGAGCGCAAGACCGACGACCTCGGCGTCACCACGGTGCGCTTCGCCAACGGCGTGCGCCTGACGGTAAAGCCCACGACCTTCAGCAAGGACCAGATCCTGGTCAACGTCGTCATCGGCGGCGGCCGTCTCGATCTGTCGAAGACCAAGGCGCAGCCGACCTGGTCGCTCAACGCCTTCACCCAGGGCGGTCTTGATCAACTCAGCGTCGACGAGATGGAGCAGGTGCTGACCGGCAAGATCTATTCGACGCGCTTCAGCCTGGGCGATGCCGACTTCGAGATGTCGGGGATAACCCGGCCGCAAGATCTCGATCTGCAGCTGCAGGTGCTCGCCGCCTACACCACCCACCCGGGCTTCCGTCCCGAAGGCTTCAACCGCGTGCAGACGCAGCTGCTGACCCTGTTGCCGCAGTTCGAAGCGACGCCGGGCGGGGTCCTGCAGCGCAACCTCGCGGTCAAACTGCACGACGGCGATCCGCGCTGGGAGGCGCTGCCGACCCAGGCCGAGATCGAAGCCGTCCACGTGGACGATCTGAAAAAGCTGATCGAACCGGAACTGTCCGGCGGCCGGCTCGACGTGGTCATGGTGGGTGACGTGAGCGTGGACCAGGCGATCGCCGCCGTCGCCTCGACCTTCGGCGCCCTGCCGCAACGGCCGGCTGAAACCGCCGGCTCGCCCGGCGCGCGCGAAACGCGTTTCCCGGCGCCCACCGAGAAGCCGGTGGAGATGACTCACAATGGCCGCCCCGACCAGGCCGACGCGCTGATCGCCTGGCCCACCGAAGACACCTATACCGACGTGCACGAAGAGCGGGTGCTGTCGCTGATGGAAGGCGTGTTCGAAATCCGCCTGATCGATCAGGTGCGCATCGCCGAGGGCGCGACCTATTCGCCCCAGGCCAGCGTGAACAGCTCGGCCTATTTCCCGGGCTACGGTTATATGTTCGGGGTGGTCGAAACGCCGCCGGAAAAGATTCCGGGCTTCTTCGCGGACGCAACCAAGATCGCTTCCGACATGGCCAAGACCGGCGTCACCGCCGACGAACTCGAGCGTGCGCGCAAGCCGGTGCTCGAACGCGACGACAAGGCGCGCCAGACCAACGGCTACTGGCTGCGCGCCCTGACCGACGCGCAATCGGACCCGCGGCGCCTGGAGCTGCTGCGCAACTACACCGCCGACATCAACTCGGTGACGCCCGACGAGATCAAGAAGGCGGCGCAACGCTTCCTGGCCGACAACAAGGCCTGGCGCCTGGAAATCACGCCCAAGGCCACCGCGCCGACGGCGAAGTGACGGCTATTTGAACCCTTCGAGGATCGCGCCTTCGGTGGAGAGGTAGTTGCGCGCGTAGTCGAAGCGGGCGGTGTCGGAGAAGATGAGCCAGTAGTATTTCATCTGCTCCGCCCACCAGTAGCCGGGGCAGAAGTCGCCTTGCGCCATGGGCTTTGAGGTCATGTCGGTGAGCACGGTGAAGCCGTAGGTCGTCTTGCTCGACGCCACCATGGCGCGGAAGTGCTTCAACGCCAGCTCGCGCCAGCGCTCGTCCTTGTCGATCTGCCAGAGGTCGAGGCACGAGTTGGCGAACTCGGGGCGCAGGTCGTTGGTCTTGCGCGCCGCGCTCATGTGTTCGTAGTCGAGGCTTTCCGGCAGCACGCCGAACTTGTCCTGCGCCGCGCTCCAGGCGTTCAGATAGTCGCGGCCCTCGTGCATCCAGCCGCCCTTGCCGAGCAGGCCGGCGTAGAAGGACGCGAGCTCGCTCTGGCGCCGGTCGAGCCTTTGGCCGGTTTCGAAATCGACCTGGGCGAACCACAGCCGCCCGTCCACGCGGTCCGACTGCCATTTCAGCGTCGCGCGCGTGTGCACGTCGAACCAGTGCTTGAAATCCTTGTCGCCGAACAGCCGCCAGCAGCCCCACAGGTACTCGTAATAGGAATCTGACGGCGGCCCGATGGTGGCGCGGCGCGATTTCCACACGCCGGTCTCGACGTCGATGGTGTCGGGGATCAGGTCGAGCTTCGAGCGGCGGTCGAACCCCGCCTTGGCCGCGGCTTTCGCCGCTTCGTAGTAGCGCTTGTCGTTGACCAGCCGCCCCAGCGTGCCGAACTCCGGCGCGAAACTGCCGAACTCGGCGGGGAAGCTGAGCTTGTCGCGCGCGGCGCCGCTCTTAAGGTTGACGAAGCGATAGGGCAGGCCGGTCGGCGTCTTGAACGCCGGCATCAGCCGATCGGTCAGATCGCGCGCCAGGGTCAGCAGCTTCTTCTCGCGCGTCGCCAGATAGCCCGACACCAAACCGCCCACCATGCGGATGGTGGTTTCGAACAGCTGGATGTCGCCGTCGATGTCGAAGTTCAGATGATCGCAGATCCAGCGAACGCCCTCCTCCAGCTCCTTGTCCAGGCGCATGACGTAGAGCGTGCCCAGCGCCTCGACGATCGACAGGCCCAGCGACGGCCCGTCCGGAAAAAAGAACGACTCGCGCCCGCCGCTCACCGGCTTGATCTGGTCGTAACCGAAGGCGCGTTCGCGATAGCCGGCCCAGGCGAAGGCCATGGCGTCGCGCACCTCGTGCGCCGGGCCCTTCCAGTCGCGCCGGTGCGCATGCGGCTTGGCCAGGGCGGGGCCGGCGGCCGCGGCTGCCGTCAGGCCTAACAGCGCGTCGCGCCGGTGGATGTCGGGTCGCTGGGTCAAACGGGCGGTCCTCCAGGCCGGGGACGTTGCCTCTAGCGGGGCGCGGCTGCAACCCGGCAGGGGTCGCGAATTCGCTTGCGGTCGCACGCTGAGCGCGTGTTACAGCTTGGGCGTCGTGGGGACCCATTCATGAGCAACGCAGCGGCGAGCGCAGGCTCCGCGGCGGCCGATCCGGCTGCCGCCGCCCACGCGCGCATGCTGCACGACGCCGGCCTGCAGTTCAATTTTCAGGGTTACCCGCCGCCCAAGCCGCCGCCCGCCTGGCTGGAATGGGTGGGCCGCCTGTTCAAGGCGCTCGCGCCGGTGTTTCCGTACATCTTCTGGGGCGTCGTGATCGTGATATTGGCGACGCTCGCCTTCTTCATCGGGCGCGCGATTCTCGGCGTGTACTGGCCGGGCCTGTTCAAGCGCAAACCCAGGGCGGCGAAACCCGAACCCGAGTGGCGCCCGACGCCGGCCCAGGCTCGCGCGCTGCTGGAAGAGGCGGACAGGCTCGCCGCCGAAGGCCGCTACGCCGAAGCGGTGCACCTGATCCTGTTTCGCAGCATCGAAGAAATTCAGGGCCGCCGCCCGCACCTGTTGCGCCCGGCCTTGACCAGCCGCGACATCGCCTCCCTCGAAGGCCTGCCGCGCCGAGCGCGCGAAGCCTTCGTCGCCATCGCCGAGATGGTCGAGCGCAGCTTCTTCGGCGGCCGCCCGGTGGACGCCGACGGATTCGGCCGCTGCCGCCAGGCCTATGAGGCCTTCGCCTTTCCGGAGGCCTGGTCGTGACCGACGCGCCCGTCCCCGAGAAATCGCAAGCCCTGTTCTCGCCGCTCATCGCGCTGTGGATGATCGTCGTCGGCGTGTTCGCCTTCGCCGGTTTCGTCGTGCTGCAGGCCTATGCGCCCGACTTGCGCCAGGGCGACAACGGCGGCGGTCACGCCCTGTCGAAGTCCGCCATCGGCTACGCCGGCCTGATCGATCTCTTGAAAGCGCGCGGCGATCCGGTGATCGTCAGCCGCGGTCCGCTGCATACCGCCGCCGCGGCGCCGGGCCTGTTGATTCTCACGCCGGCGGAAATGACCGACGGAAAGGCGATCGCGCGCATCAAGTTCGCCGGCGACGCCCTGATCGTGCTGCCCAAGTGGGAGACGATGCCCGACCCGGCGCATGCAGGCTGGGTGCGCAAGATCGGCGTGCTGCCGGCTCCGATGGTCACCAACGTCCTGCCGGAAGGCTTTCATCCGAAGGACCTGAAGCTGACCCGCGCCACCGGCGTCAGCCAGCCGCAACTCACCGCCGGCGTTCTGCTGTTCAATCCGGCGCGCACCCTGGACCTCGGGCCGACCGAACAGTTGCAGACCCTCTCCGGCAAAGGCCTCACCCCGGTGATCACCGACGCCAACGGCGGCGTGGTGCTGGGCCTGCTGACGCCGCCGGCGGCGACGAACGGCGATGCGGCCACCTACGAGAAAGTGATTCCGCCGACCGGCGGCGCCAACGACGCGGGCGACACGGGTACGAACAGCGCTGCCGACAACGCCGCCCCCGACAACAGCGCTGCGCCCGCAACACCGCCCGCGCCGCCGCCGTCCAAGCCCGCGACCGCCATCGAAGGGCAGGTCTATGTGCTGTCCGATCCGGACCTGTTGAACACCCACGGTTTGAAGGATTTGACCACAACGCGCACGGCGCTCGCCATCCTCGATGGGTTGCACAACAGCGGCGGCCCGATCGCGGTGGACGTGACCCTGCACGGCTTCGCGCGTGGGCGCAGCATTCTGAAACTCGCCTTCGAACCGCCGTTCCTGGCGCTGACCCTGTGCATCGTCGCCGCGGCCCTGATGATGGGCTGGCACGCCTATGTGCGCTTCGGTCCCGCCGTCACGCCCGAGCGCGCCGTCGCCTTCGGCAAGGCGGCGCTGGTGGACAATTCCTCGGCGCTGATCCGCGTGGCCAGGCGCGAGCCGCGCATGGGACGACGCTATGTCAACGTCGTGCGAAGCATCGTCGCCAATCTGGTGGGCGCGCCGCGCGATCTCGACCGCGATGAACTCGACAAGTTCCTGGACCGCGCCGGCCGCGGCAAGCAGGCCGACCTTTCGATAACGAGCCTCGCCGAGGAATCGGCGACCCTGAAAAACAATGCGGACCTCATGCGCCTGGCGCAGAGGCTGCACCGCTGGAGAACGGAGATGACGCGTGAACGTCGCTGACCTCAAGTCGCTCGCACAGAGCCTGCAGGCGGAAATCCGCAAGGCCGTCGTCGGCCAGACGGAGACCGTCGACCTCATGCTGACCGCCCTGTTCGCAGGCGGCCACGTCCTGCTAGAAGGCCCGCCCGGCACCGCCAAGACCCTGCTGGCGCAGAGTTTCGCGCGCACCCTGTCGCTGCAGTTCGGGCGCATCCAGTTCACCCCCGACCTGATGCCCGGCGATATCATCGGCACCAATCTGTTCAACTTCCAGACCAGCGCCTTCTCGCTGAAGAAGGGTCCGATCTTCTGCGAGATCCTGCTGGCCGACGAAATCAACCGCACGCCGCCGAAGACTCAGGCCGCGCTGCTGGAGGCCATGCAGGAACGCATCGTCACCATCGACGGCGAGGATCACGCGCTCAGCAACCGCTTCACCGTGGTCGCGACGCAGAACCCCATCGAACAACAGGGCGTCTATCCCTTGCCCGAGGCGCAGCTCGATCGCTTCCTGTTCAAACAGGTCCTGAAATACCCCGACGCCGCGGAAGAACGCGCCATCGTCATGGCGCATGGCGCGCGCGTGGGTCAGATCGAGCCGAAGGCGCTGGGCGTCTCCACCGTCGCCGACGCCAACACCATCGCCGAAGCCGCCAAGGTGGTCGAGAGCGTGCATCTGAACGACGAGGTGGTGGACTACGTCGTGGCCCTGGTGCGCTCGACCCGGACGAGCGCCGATTTGCAGACCGGCGCTTCGCCGCGCTGCGCCGCCATGATGGCCACCGCCGCCCGTGCGCGCGCTGCGCTAGACGGCCGCGACTATGTGATCCCCGACGACGTGAAGGCGCTGGCCCTGCCGGCGTTGCGTCACCGGGTGATCCTGTCGCCGGCGGCGGAGATCGACGGCAAGCGGGCCGACGAGATCATCGCCGGCCTGATCGACCAGACCGCGGCCCCGCGCTGAGCGACCAGCGATGATCTATCCCACCCGCAACGCGATCCTGCTCACCGCCGCCGGCGCCCCGGTTGCGTTGTTGATCGGGCTCGGCCGGCCCGGCTGGTGGCTGGCGGGCGCCGCGTGGGTGTTGTTCGCCTTCGGTCTCGCCTTCGTCGATGCGGTGCTGGGCGCAAGCCCGTCGAGCCTCGAGGTGAGCGTGACCGCACCGGGATCGATTCCCACCGGCGGCAAGGGCGAAGCGTCCTTCCGCGCCGCCTTCACGGGGTTTCGACGCCCGCGCTCCATCGAGGCGGCGCTGGAGACCGACCAGGATAAGCTCTCCATCGATCCGGCCCGCGTCATTGCGCGGGTTGCGGGCAAGACCGGTGAAGGCGCCTTCGCGCTCGAACCGAAGCGTCGTGGCTTGGCGCCGCTGACCACCCTGTGGCTGCGCTGGCGCGGACCCTTCGGCCTGGTGTGGAAACAGACCACCGAGACGCTCGATCGCAAGATCGCCATCACGCCCAATGTCGCGGCGGTGAAGGACGAGGCGATCCGCATGTATTCGCGCGACGCCGCCTTCGGCCAGCGGATGCAGATCGAACGCGGCGAGGGCTCCGAATTCCAGTCCCTGCGTGAGTTCCAGACCGGCATGGACCCGCGCGCCATCGACTGGAAACAGACCGCGCGTCACGGCAAACTGCTGGCGAAAGAGTTCCGCACCGAGCGCAATCACCCCATCGTCTTCGCGCTGGATACCGGGCGGCTGATGTGCGAGCCGGTGGCCGGAATGCCGCGGGTCGACCACGCCCTGAACGGGGCCCTGATCCTGGCCTATGTGGCGCTGAAGAGTGGCGACCGCGTCGGCTTTTTCGCCTTCGACGCCAAGCCGCGCCTGGTCACCGGGTCGGTGTCGGGCGTGGGCGCCTTTCCGATGTTGCAGCGGCTGGCCGCGTCCATCGACTACTCCGCCGAGGAGACCAATTTCACCCTCGGCCTGACCCAGCTGTCCGGCGCGCTGGAGCGGCGGTCGCTGGTCGTGGTGTTCACCGACTTCGCCGACACCACCAGCGCCCAGTTGATGATCGAAAACGTCCAGCGCCTGCTGAAGACCCACCTGGTCCTGTTCGTCACCTTCCGCGACGAGGAACTGGAGGGCATGGTCGAGGCCGAGCCCAAGGTCCCCGACGACGTCTCGCGCGCGGTGATCGCGGATGCTTTGATGCGCGAACGCGAGCTGGTGATCACCCGGCTGAAGCGCATGGGGGTCGAGGTCCTCGACGTGCCGGTGAAAAGCCTCGGGCCCGAACTGCTCAGCCGCTATCTCGACCTCAAGCGAAAGGACCGGCTGTGACCGCCGTCACGCGCGACCTCACGCTGAAGAGCCACCGCTTCCGCAACGAGCGTGAAGGCGACTGGCGCCGGCTCGAACACTTGCTGAAACTCGCCGAAGGCGGGGTGCTGCGCAAGCTGAACGAGGACGAGATCGTCAATCTGACGGTGCTCTACCGCTCCGCCCTGTCATCCCTGTCGGTGGCGCGCGCGACCTCGCTCGACCAGGGCCTAGTCGACTATCTCGAGAGCCTTTGCGCGCGGGCCTATTTCTTCGTCTACGGCACGCGAACGACCCTGCTGCAGCGGATCAGCCGTTTCTTCCTGCACGACTGGCCTACGGCGGCGCGCAATCTGTGGCGCGAGAGCCTGGTGGCCGGGGGGTTGATGGCGCTGGGCGCGGTGGTCGCGTGGCTGCTGGTGGCCCAGGACGCGGACTGGTTCTACGCCTTCTTGCCCGGCATCTTCGCCGACGGACGCGATCCGACTGCGACCACGGCGTCGCTGAAGAGCACGCTCTACGCCACCAAGGCGGATCGCAAATTCCTGACCGTGCTCGCCACCGAGATTTTCATCAACAACGCCGGCGTGGCCATCTCATCCTTCGCGCTCGGCTTTGCGTTTTGCGTGCCGACGGCCCTGCTCATGCTGTTCAACGGGCTGGTGCTGGGCGCCTTTCTCGAGTTGTTTTTCAGCCGCGGGCTCGGCCCCAATTTCGTGGGCTGGCTGTCGATCCACGGGGTCAGCGAGCTGCTGGCCGTGACGCTGTCGGGCGCGGCGGGCTTCCGCGTCGGACTGGCGGTTGCGTTCCCGGGCAAACAGACCCGCGTCGCCGCCGCCGGTCAGGCCGGGCGCGAAGGCGCCATTCTCATCGCCGGTACGGTGGTGATGCTGTTCGTCGCGGGCCTGCTCGAAGGCATTGCGCGACAACTGGTGACCGAAGACTGGGCGCGTTACGCCATCGCCGGGGCTACGGCGGTGTTCTGGGCCGTCTATCTCTATTTCCCGCGCAAGCCGGGGCTCGAGGCCACGCATGGCTGACGCCGGTCGCATCCGCGAACTGATCACCCCCGAGGGGGTGGACCTGCGTCTGCGCCTGGGCGAAGCGGCCGAGCGCGCCGGCGCCTTGGTCATCGATTTGCTGATCATGTTCGCGATCATGCTGGCGATGTTCATCGGCTCGTGCTCGGTCATCGTCGCTTCGGGCGAGAAGAACGCCGCGACCGCGCAAGGCGCCTTCGTCATCCTGCTGCTGGTCTTCTTCCTGCTGCGCAACTGCTACTTCATCCTGTTCGAGCTGGGTCCGCGCGCGGCGACGCCGGGCAAGCGCGTGCTGGGCCTGCGGGTGGCGGCGCGCAACGGCGGGCGGCTGACCTCGGACATGGTGTTCGCACGCAACTTCATGCGCGAGCTCGAGCTGTTCGTGCCGCTCAGCTTCATTCTCGCCGGCGGCCAGGGCGTCGACGGCTGGCTCAAGCTCATCGGCCTGGTCTGGTGCGCGATCTTCGTGTTCTTCCCGCTGTTCAACCGCGATCGACTGCGCGTCGGCGACCTGGTGGCGGGCACCTGGGTGGTGAAGGCGCCCAAGACCGCGCTGCTGCCGGACCTCGCCGGCGAGGGCGAAGTGCGGCTGGCGGATTTCACCTTCACCCCGGCCCAGCTCGACGCCTACGGCGTCTACGAACTGCAGGTGCTGGAAGACGTGCTGCGCCGCCGCGACCGCAAGACCCTGGCCAGCGTCGCCGACCGCATCCGCACCAAGATCGGCTGGACCCGCGGTCCCAGCGAAATGGACGGCGATTTCCTCAGCGCCTACTACGCCGCCCTGCGCGGCCGCCTGGAAGCGCGCCTGCTGTTCGGCAAGCGCAAGAAGGACAAGTTCGACACGACCTGACCGGTCAGGCGAAGACGTCGGCGACCTTCGCCTTGGAGCGGCCCTCCTTCAGCTCGACTAGTCGCTGATAGACGACGGCGCCAAACACCGCGCCGATCGGCGACATCAGGCCGGTCGCCAGACCGGCGGCGGCGTAGAGAGCCTGCGGCGAGGGGTTGATGCTCCGGGCGATCATGGCGGCAAGGAAGGCCACCACGAAGTTCGCAATGCCGACGATGATGCCCAGCAGGAACATCGCCCCGAAAAGGGCGCCTCTGCGGCCGCGGGTGAGCTCGCGGCTGCGCGCGAAGCTTCCGAACACGCTGGCCTTCTCGGCGACGATGGCGGGCAGGACGACAAAAAAGGTGAGCAGGAAGATGACGCCCGGGATGATGAACAGGAGGTAGGTCGCAAACGCGCCCACCATCAGCACCGCGCCGGCCGCGAGACCCGGCAGCAGAAACCGAAACATGGTGGCAAGGCCGTCTGGGATCGATGCGCGCCGGCCCTCTGCGTCGTCGATCGCGACGCGCACCGACGCCATGTTGTAGAGGCCGATACCGCAAAAATAGAGCAGGTACGCGCCGAGCAGCAGCGGCCAGTCGACCGACTGTACGCTCGCCCCCGCATAGCTCCGCAAGCCGCTGGAGGCGAACTGCAAGAGGGCGTCCGGCGCGCCGACAAACACGACGCCCAGGACCGCCAGGGTGACGACATTGCGCCCGATCATGCCGAAGGTGCGCTGGAACAGGCGGCCGATGTCGAGCTCGCCGGAATGCACGGCGTCATAGGTCATGGATCATCCCCCCGGATGCACTTGGCACTGTGCGTCTAGTCGAACACGGACGCGAGGTTGTCGGCGCCGGCGCCTTCCTTGATGGTTCTGAGCTCGTAATAAAGCGCCGCCGAACCGGCGCCGCCGATCAGGGCGCTAAGGGTGCCGACCACGGCCTGGATGACCACGGAGATGGTCAGCATGGTCCTGATGTCGTTGAGGTTGGCGAACATGAACGCGCTGCCGATGGCGCTGATGACGATCACGGCATAGATCACGAACAGGCCGAAGATCGCCCAGCGGTGGCCGCGGGTCAGGTTTGCGCTGCGCGTGAAGGAGTCGAACACGCCCGTCTTCTCGGCGACGACCGCGGGCGCGGCGGCGCACCAGGCGACGGCCATCATGATCCCGGGCACGATCAACAGCAGAAATCCGACCGCGAGCGCTACGCCCATCACGAGCCCGAGGCCCAGCAGCGGGAAGAAAAACCGCAGACCGGTGGAGAGCATGTCGCCGAGCGACGCGCGCTTGCCGTTGAGGTCGGCAATGGTGCCGCGCAGCAGCGCCGCCTGCAGCACGAAGACCGAAATGATGCTCACGATCGTGCTGACCAGGCCGATCAGGACGTTCTGGCCGGTGAACGCGCCGAACGGGTTGTTGGCGACCAGGGCCGAGCTCCGCTCTATCGCGCTCCAGGCCCCGATGACGACCGTCGGCACGGCCTTGAACAGCAGCGCCAGGATCAGGAACGGGACAAAGTTGCGGCCGATCACGCCGAAGGTGCGCTGGATGACCCGCCCGATGTCGAAGGTCCCGCCCGCCGGTTCGCTGCTTACGCTCATGCCCCTGCTCTCCCCACCCTGGGTCGAGCTAAGCACGATTTGCGCCGGTGGCGCTATCGGCCGGCTTTGCGGACCGGGATCTCGACGTCGCAGGCCGAGAAGTCCGCGCCCTCACGCTTGCGCACCCGCTCGACGATGCGGCGGAAGGCCATGCTGCGCGTGTCCATGACCTCGAGCTTTGGCCGGTCGGCGTCGGGCAGGTCGGCGTCGACGCGCACGCGGGTCATCAGGTCGGGGTCCTTCACCGGCTCGCCGGTCTTCAGGGCGCGCACCACCTCGAGGCCAGAGACGATGCGCCCCCACACGGAATACTGCGCGTCGAGCGACGGATAGGCGTTGCGCATCAGAAAGAATTCGCTGTTGCCGCTGTCGGGCGGCTCGTCGCGGCCCATGCCGGCGACGCCCGGGCAATAGAGGCCCCAGGCCGTAACCTTGTGATCTGGCCTCACGCGACCGTCCCGCTGGCTCACGAAGGGGACCGCGCCGATGAAGCCGTAGGCCAGGCCGGTGGGCCGGGCCGCAATGGCGACGGGGTCTAAGGGGTCGTGGCGGAAGGTGAACTCCGGCTTCAGGTTGGGCAGGGGCGACTTGCCGCCGTCGACGTTTCCGGGATCGCCGGTCTGGGCCATGAACCCGTCCAGCACCCGCCAGAAAGCCAAGCCGTCGTAGAAATGCTCGTGGGCGAGGCGCTTGACCCGCTCCACCGAGAGCGGTGCGAACACCGGCTGCATCTCGATCACGATCCGGCCCTTGGTGGTGTCGATGACCAGGGTGTTTTCGGGGTCCAGCGGCTTCCAGGTCGGCCCGCCCGGCGCCGGGCGGGGCGCGAGCGCCATGCCGGCCATGAAGGCTAAGGTCAGCGCCTCTCGCAACATGGCTCCGTCTCCCCCGCGCAAACCCCTGGCGCACGCCAGATTGCCGATCTAACATGGTTTTCAAGGCCCTGCGCGGCGGGACGGTCGTCCCGCGTCCGACACGACGGGGCCATCGGGGAGGCAGCGCGGAGCGGACGGTTTGGAACCGACCAACACAGAGGCGCCCGACTATTTTCACAAGGTGGTGGACTGCCAATGGGCCTGTCCGGCCCATACCCCTGTGCCGGAGTACATCCGGCTGATCGCGGCCGAGCGTTATGCCGACGCGTACATGGTCAACTGGAAGTCCAACGTGTTCCCCGGGATCCTCGGACGCACCTGCGATCGCCCGTGCGAGCCGGCCTGCCGGCGCGGCCGAGTCGGCGAGGATCAGGAGCCGGTGGCCATCTGCCGTCTCAAGCGCGTGTGCGCCGACAACAAGGGCGATGTCTCCGGGCGAATGCCCAAGCCCGAGATCAAGAAGAACGGCTTCCGCGTCGCCTGCGTCGGCGCCGGGCCGGCGTCGCTGGCGGTGGCGCGCGATCTGCTGCCGCTCGGTTATCACGTAACCATCTACGACGGCGACCCGCAGGCGGGCGGCATGATCCGCACCCAGATCCCGCGCTTTCGCCTGCCGCTCGAGGTGATCGACGAAGAGGTCGGCTTCATCACCGCGCTCGAGCCCGAGATGAAGCTGGGCCAGCGCGTCGACAGCTTAAAGGCGCTGCTGGCGGAGGACTACAACGCCATCTTCGTGGGCTCCGGCGCGCCGCGCGGCCGCGACCTGGAGGCGCCCGGCCGTCAGGGAGCCGCAGCCAATATTCACATCGGCATCGACTGGCTGTCGTCGGTTTCGTTCGGCCACATCGAGAAGATCGGCAAGCGCGTCATCATCCTGGGCGGCGGCAACACCGCCATGGACTGCTGCCGCACGTCGCGCCGTCTGGGCGGCGAGGATGTGAAGGTCATCGTCCGCTCCGGCTTCAACGAGATGAAGGCCTCGCCCTGGGAAAAGGAAGACGCGATCCACGAGGACATCCCGATCCTCAACTTCCTGGCCCCCAAGGCCTTCACCTATTCCGGAACCAACGGCTCATCGAAACTGACCGGCGTCACCTTCCAGAAGATGGCGTGGCAGACCGACGACAAGGGCAAGCGCAAACTGCTGCCGACGGGCGAGCCGGACCAACACTTCGAATGCGACGACGTGCTGGTCGCGATCGGCCAAGAGAACTCGTTCCCCTGGATCGAGCGCGACGTCGGCATCAGCTTCGACGAGTGGGACATGCCCGCGGTCGACAAGGTGACCATGCAGTCGTCCAACCCGAAGGTCTTCTTCGGCGGCGACGCGGCGTTCGGGCCCAAGAACATCATCTGGGCGGTGGCCCACGCCCACGACGCGGCCATTTCCATCGACCACTTCTGCCGGGGAACCGACGTGAAGCTGCGGCCGCCGCCGGGCGTCACCGTGTCCAGCCAGAAGATGGGCATTCACGAGTGGAGTTATGACAACGACATCTCCAACGCGCTGCGCCACAGGGTGCCGCTGCTGGAGAAGGACAAGGCGCTGTCGTCGATCAAGTTCGAGGTCGAGCTCGGCTTCAATGAGAAGCTCGGCTACAAGGAGGCGCAACGCTGCCTGAACTGCGACGTGCAGACGGTGTTTTCGACGCCGGCCTGTATCGAATGCGACGCCTGCGTCGACATCTGCCCGATGGACTGCATCACCTTCACCGCCAACGGCGACGAAGAGGATCTGCGCGGGCGCCTGAAGGCCCCGGCGCTGGACGAGGCGCAGGATCTCTACGTGTCGGGCACGCTGCCGACCGGCCGGGTCATGGTCAAGGACGAGGACGTCTGCCTGCACTGCGGCCTCTGCGCCGAACGCTGTCCCACCGGCGCCTGGGACATGCAGAAGTTCCTGCTCGACATGACCCACGCGGGTCAGAAACCCTGCACGCCATGACCCGCACATCTTCCCCCATTATTCCGTCACCCTCGGGCTTGTCCCGAGGGCCCATCGTTGTGACGTGCTCTTCGGGTTCGGACTGCACGCATCGCGCGCCTTATTCTGACGACGACGAGCTTGCTGACCAATGGGCCCTCGGGACGAGCCCGAGGGTGACGAAAATTGGTGGTGAGGGCGGGCACTAGGATGGCAATCGCGTCTACCAACGATTTCGTCGTCAAGTTCGCTAACGTCAATGGTTCGGGCTCTGCCTCGGCCAATTCGCTGTTCGCCAAGTCGGTGTTGCGCATGGGCGTGCCGGTGGCGGCGCGCAATATCTTCCCGTCGAATATCCAGGGCCTGCCGACCTGGTACGAGGTGCGGGTGTCCGAAGCGGGCCATCTGGGCCGACGCGGCGGCGTGGACCTCATGGTGGCGATGAACCCGCAGACCTGGGACCGCGACCTGGCCGAGATCGAGCCCGGCGGCTACCTGTTCTACGATTCCACCAAGCCGCTGCCGCCGGAAAAATTTCGCGGGGACATTACCGTCGTCGGCGTGCCGCTCACCCGCATCGCCAACGAGGCGTACAGCGATCCGCGCCAGCGCCAGCTGTTCAAGAACATCATCTACGTCGGCGCGCTCGCGGCCCTGCTTGAGATCGAGGTCGGCGTCATCGAGCAACTGCTGGCCGAGGAGTTCGCGTCCAAGCCCAAGCTGATCCCGATGAACGTCGAGGCTCTGGGTCTCGGTTTCCAGCACGTGCGCCAGCACCTGAAGCCGCTGGACCTGAAGGTCCGCCGCGCCGACGCGGTCGGCGACCGCATCTTCCTGGAAGGCAACGCCGCCGCCGCGCTGGGCGCCATCTACGGCGGGGCCACCGTCTGCGCCTGGTATCCGATCACGCCGTCGACGTCCCTGGCCGAAGCCTACGCCAGCTATTGCGCCAAGCTGCGCAAGGAGCCGGAAACCGGCGCGTCGCGCTACGCCATCGTCCAGGCCGAGGATGAGATCGCCTCCATCGGCGTGGTGGTCGGCGCCGGCTGGAACGGCGCGCGCGCCTTCACCTGCACCTCGGGCCCAGGCGTGTCGCTGATGCAGGAGTTCATCGGTCTGAGCTACTTCGCCGAGATTCCGGCGGTGATCTTCGACGTTCAGCGCGGCGGCCCGTCCACCGGCATGCCGACCCGCACGCAACAGTCGGATATCTTGAGCGCGGCCTACGCCTCGCACGGCGACACCAAGCACCCGATGCTGCTACCGCGAAATCCGCAGGAGTGTTTCGAGTTCGGCGCGCTCGCCTTCGACCTTGCCGACCGGCTGCAGACCACGGTCTTCGTCATGCTCGATCTCGACATCGGCATGAACGAGTGGCTGACCGATCCCCTGACCTGGGACGACAGCAAGCGGTTAGACCGCGGCAAGGTCATGACCCGCGACGATCTGGACGCCGGCAAGGAGTTCGGCCGCTACCTCGACGTGGACGGCGACGGCATTCCCTACCGCACCTATCCCGGCACCCATCCGTCCAAGGGCGGCTATTTCACGCGGGGAACCTCGCGCGACCGTTACGCCCGCTACAGCGAAAACGGCGCGGACTATGTCGAGAACATGCAGCGGCTGCTGAAGAAGTTCCACACCGCCCGCGACCTGGTGCCGGCGCCCGAACGGCGCGACGCCAAGACGCCCTCGACGCTGGGCGTGATCTATTTCGGTTCGACCACCCCGGCCATGCGCGAGGCGCTCGAGGCGCTCGAAGACAATCAGATCCACCTCGACGCGCTGCGCATCCGCGGCTTTCCGTTCAACGACGAGGTCGCCGACTTCATCGCCAGACACGAGCGCGTGTTCGTGGTCGAACAGAACCGCGACGCCCAGTTGCGCACCCTGATCACCACCGAACTCGACATCGATCCGCACAAGCTGGTGAAGGTGCTGCACTACGACGGCACGCCGATCACCGCGCGCTTCATCATCAACGAGATTTCGACGTTGCTCGGCGTCGCGCGTCAGACGGAGGCGGCGGAATGACCTATATCGCCAAACCCAAACTGCATCACCCCAAGCTGCCAGTGAACGCGCTGGGCTTCACCCGCCGCGATTACGAGGGCAAGGTCTCGACCCTGTGCGCAGGCTGCGGCCACGACTCGATTTCGGCGGCGATCATCCAGGCCTGTTTCGAACTCGACCTGCCGCCGCATCGCATGGCCAAGCTGTCGGGCATCGGCTGTTCGTCCAAGACACCGGACTATTTCGTCGGCAATTCGCACGGCTTCAACAGTGTGCACGGGCGCATGCCGTCGGTCTTGACCGGCGCCAACCTCGCCAACCGCGAGCTGATCTATCTCGGCGTCTCCGGCGACGGCGATTCCGCGTCCATCGGGCTGGGCCAATTCGCCCACGCCATGCGCCGCGGCGTGAACATGACCTACATCGTCGAGAACAACGGCGTCTATGGCCTCACCAAGGGCCAGTTCTCCGCCACCTCCGACGCGGGTTCGAAGAGCAAGAAGGGCGTGGTCAACCACGACAGCGCCATCGACCTAGTCGGCATGGCCATGCAGCTGGGCGCCACCTACGTCGCGCGCTCCTTCTCCGGCGACAAGGACCAGCTGATCCCGCTGATCAAGGGCGCGTTGAGCCACCGGGGCGCCGCGCTGATCGACTGCCTGTCGCCCTGCGTACAGTTCAACAACCACGCCGGCTCGACCAAGAGTTTCGACTATGTGCGCGAGCACAACGAGGCGGTGAACCGCATCGACTTCATGGTCCCGCGCTCGCCCATCGCCGCCGCCTATGCGCCGGGCGAAATGGTCGAGGTGACCCAGCACGACGGCTCGGTCCTGAAACTCCGCAAAGTCGCCGCCGACTACGACCCCACCGACCGCGTGAAGGCGATGGCGTTTCTGACGGAGCGCCAACACGCGGGTGAGATCGTCACCGGCCTGCTGTTCGTGGATCCCGAAGCCGAGGATTTGCACGAACACCTCGGCACGGTGACGACGCCGCTGAACCAGTTGACCGACGACGACCTGATCCCGGGCGCCGCGGCGCTGGATAAAATCAACGCGGGCCTGCGGTAGGCGGACTAAGACCAAAAGCGATCGGGGGATTGGATATGAGGCTTCTGCGCAAGTCGATCGGAGCCGCGCTGGCTGTCACCTTGTCGAGTGTCGCCGGCCAAGCGTCCGCGGCGGACGTCCAAGCTTTAGATGCAAAGGTTCATAAGTGGACAGCGGACATGAACGCCGGAAACATGAAGGCTTTCTACGCCGCCTGTGCGCCGCATGTGGCCGTCGTCGACGGCTTTCCGCCCTATGCCTGGGACAGCTGTCAGGCCTGGATGCGCGACTACGACGCCAATAACCACAGGGTCAAAGCGCCCAGAGGAATGCTCACCATCGGCGAACCGCTGTGGACCGACGTGAACGGCGACAAGGCCTTGCTCACCTACGCCGCAGTCTTCACTGATGTGCAGGACGGAAAGGCTATGACCTACAAGGGACTGTGGGCTGTATCGTTCACGCACACCAAACGTGGCTGGCTGATCACCGGCTCTGGATCGTCATGGCGCGCTGACTAGTGGCGGTGAAAATCGAGTTCGAAAAATCCACGCGTGAGGCGCTCGCTCGCGCGCTGTCCCAGTATCTGAACGATGAGCTCGGCGCCGACATCGGCGTCATGGATGCGACGCGCCTGCTCGACTTCATCTCCGAGTCCCTCGGTCCGCACTACTACAACCAGGCGCTCCACGACGCCCGCGCGCACCTGCACGCCAAGATCGACGTGCTGGGTGATTCCTTCTACGAACTGGAAAAGACGTCGAAGCTCTGACCTCATTCGACGCTTAGGAGAACGCTCATGTCCGCATGGTTGTCGCCGCTGGGCGCGATTTACGCCGTTTGGATCGTCTGGATGGTGAGCTGGGAGTTGGCCGGCCTGTGGTCGTCCCGCGCGCAGGCCACGCCCGGCATTCGCCTGCAGTCGTCGTTTCGCGTGTTCACGTCGGTCGGTTTCCTGCTGCTGCTGATCACGCCGCCGTGGCCCTGGGGGCTCGGCGGATGGAAACGCATCTACGAGCAGCCGCTGCTCAAGACCTTGACGGCGCCCCTGTGGAGCACGCCGGAAACGCTCGGCTGGGTCCTGGCCGGCGTCGCCTTGGCAGGTCTGCTGTTCTGCTGGTGGGCGCGCGTCCACCTCGGCGCCCTGTGGTCCAGCGCGATCACGCGCAAGGCCGATCACCGAATCGTGGATACCGGTCCCTACGGTCTGGTGCGGCATCCGATCTACACCGGCATTCTTACCCTCGGCCTGGCGATCGCGCTCGACAAGGCGACGCCGATTGCCCTGGTTGGGCTGCTTTCGCTCTGCGTGGGCTACTGGATGAAGTCGCGCATGGAAGAGGGCTTCCTGCGCAGCGAACTGGGCGCGGATGCCTACGACGCCTACCGCGCCCGCGTGCCGATGCTGATCCCGTTCCTGCCGACAAAGCGCTGACATCGAACGTACCCTCCCCAGAAGGGGGAGGGTGGCGCGGAGCGCCGGGTGGGGGACCAAGCGCCACGCCTGGTTTGGCTTCTCAGCTTCGCCAGCTTCCAAGTTCGCGCCTGTCACCCCGCCCCGCCGCGTTGCGGCGACCCTCCCCTTTCCGGGGAGGGTGACAAGAGAAGCCGCTTGCCATTTCCTATATTTCTGTCTAAACAGAAACTACAGAACATCGAGGCCGCCCGTGCACCTCACCCCCGTCATGCAAAAATACGTCCTCCACTGGGGGGAGATGGGGGCGCGGTGGGGGATGAACCGGTCGATCGCGCAGATCCATGCCCTGCTTTACCTGTCGGACGAGCCGCTGTGCGCCGAGGAGATCGGCGAGACGCTGAAGATCGCCCGCTCCAATGTGTCGAACAGTTTGAAGGAGCTGCAGACCTGGGAGCTGGTGAAGCTGGTGCACCTGCCGCTCGATCGGCGCGACTATTTCGACGCCAAGCACGATCCCTGGGACATGCTGGTCACCATCGTCGAGGGCCGCAAGAAGCGTGAGATCGATCCCACCGTCGAGATGCTGGCCGAGTGCGTGCGCGAGGCGGAAACCGACAAGGCCACGCCCGCATCGGTGAAGGCCAAGATCAAGGCGATGCACTCGTTCATCGCGCGGCTGTCGCGCTGGTACGACCAGATGCGCAATACGCCGCGTCCGATCCTGATGAAGCTGCTGGACCTGGGGGCGAAGATCACCACGTTCGCCGGCCGCTAAACGCTTGCCCCGTGCGGGCAGCCGCAAAGTTCGGAGACGCCGCAATGTCTCTCGCCTACGCCGCTCACGACCAACGACAGGATGTAAGCGACACCCGCATCGGTTCTCCGCGACCGGTAAACTTCCGTGCGCTTGTCGGCCGCACCGCCTGGTTTCAGCTCCCGGCGCCGGTGCGCGCGAGGTTCGAATACGGCGCCCACGCCAGAGGTTCGGTCTTCTACCCCGGCGTCATGACCGTTCAAGCCTCGCCGGTCGGCCGCGTCTTTGCGCAAGCCTGCCGCCTGATCGGCGCGCCGCTGGCGCCGGGCATTGGCGACGACGTGCCGGTGAACGTCGAGGTGCGCGAACGCGCCGATGGTGCGGTCGAATGGCTGCGCACCTATCATTTCAAGCGCAAGGCGCCGGTCGCGGTCGGATCCTGCAAACGCATGGATGCCGACGGCGGCTTGCTCGAAGTGGTGCGCGGCGGTCTCGGCATGCGGCTCACGGTGAGTGTCGAAGATCATGCGCTGCACTTCCGCAGCGGCCGCTATTTCCTGGTCACGCCTACGGGGAAGATTCCCATTCCTCTGTGGCTCACGCCCGGCCGCGCCCACGTCGTGCACGCCCACGTCGCCGATGGGGTGTTCCGCTTTACCCTGCGCTTCGTCCATCCGCTGTTCGGCGAGACCATTTTTCAGACCGGCCTGTTTCGCGATCCGGTCAAGGAGCGTGCGTCATGACCCTGGTGCTTCTCATCCTCGTCATCCAAGGCGCCATGGGCGCGCTGGACACCATCTGGCATCACGAGCTGGAGGTCGCCCTGCCGTCCAAGCCCGGCGCGCGCAAGGAGCTGATGCTGCACGCGGCGCGCTCGACCCTCTACGGCGTGGTGTTTCTGGTTCTGGGAAGTCTTCGGCCCGGCGGGCTGTGGGCGGTCGCGCTGGCCGCGCTGCTGATGGTCGAGATTTTCATCACGCTCGAGGATTTCCTGCTCGAGGACCGCACACGCCGCCTGCCGCCGAGCGAACGGGTGCTGCACACGGTCATGGCCGTGGGCTACGGCGTGTTCCTCGCGGTCTTCGCGCCGATCCTGTTCGCCTGGGCGCAGCTGGGCAACGTTCTGACCGTAGCGCCTCACGGCGCGCTCGGGTGGATCTGCGTCGCGTACGGCGTCGGCGCCCTGGTGTCGGGCGCGCGCGACGGCGTTGCCGCCTTGACTTTGCGCGCGCCGATCCTCACCGCGCCGGAACGGCAGTCCGGGCGCACCGTCCTGGTGACCGGCGGTACGGGCTTCATCGGCGCCCTCCTGGTCGAGCGGCTCATCGCCCGCGCCGACCGCGTGATCCTGCTGACGCGCGACCATCTCGCCGCCTGCGCGCGGTTCGGCGACGCGCCGATGATCGTCGAGCGTCTGGATCACCTGCCGGCGGAGATGCGCATCGACGCGGTGGTCAATCTCGCCGGCGCGCTGATCGCCGGCGGTCGGTGGACGCGCGGACGCTGCCATGAGCTGATGGAAAGCCGCCTTGCGACAACACGCGCCGTGCTCGCGCTCGTCGAACGCCTCGAACGCAAGCCCGCGTGCCTGATCAATGCTTCGGCCGTCGGCTTCTACGGCGACCGTGGCGATGAAATCCTTGACGAGACCGCGGGCCCGCGTCCGGGCTTCATGTCGGCGCTGTGCCGGCGCTGGGAAGAGGAAGCCTGGCTCGCCGAAGCCGCGGGTCTGCGCGTCTGCCGCCTGCGCTTCGGCCTGGTGCTCGACTGGTCCGGCGGCGTCCTGCCGATGCTGGCCCTGCCCGCGCGGTTCGGATTCGCCGCGACGCTCGGCAGCGGGAAGCAGTGGGCGCCGTGGATCGCGCGTCACGACGCGCTGCGCCTGATCGAACGCGCGATCGAGGACGACCGCTATGACGGCCCCATCAACGCCGTCGCCCCCGACCTGGTCACCCAGGGCGAGTTCACCCGCCGGCTCAGCGCCGCCTTCGGCTGGCCCGCTTGGCTGAAGGTCCCGGCCGCGCCCGTGCGCCTGGGGCTCGGCGAGATGTCCGACCTGCTGCTGGCCGGGCAGAAGGTGGTTCCGGCCCGGTTGAAGGCGCTCGGTTTCCGCTTCGAGCGCGAGCGGCTGGAGAGCGTCTTTTCCCGTCACGGGCGAACCCGCCGGACCCGTCCGCATCGCCCCGGCTTGACCTCTTCGATCACGAGCGCGTGAATGGCCTGATCCGGACGGGTCCGAGCCCCGAAATAGGGAGGGGCGCGCCGGGGGCCGCGTGCGGAGACGCTCGATGCAGAATGGCTTTCTCACCCGCGCCGTCGGAACCATCGCCTTTGTCCTGGCGACGGCGGGGCTGACGCAGCTGATCTCGGCCCGGATGGGCCACGCGGCGCCCGCCGACCCGAACCGTCTGGCGGTGGTCGAATTGTTCACCAGCCAGGGCTGCTCGTCCTGTCCGCCGGCGGACGCCAATGTGCTGGCTCTTGCCGATCGCCCCAACGTGCTCGCGCTCAGTTTTGCGGTGACCTACTGGGACCAGCTCGGGTGGAAGGACACCTTCGCGCGGCCGGCCTTCACCGAACGGCAGCAGTCCTACGAATGGGCGCTGAAACATCCTTCGGTGTTCACACCGCAGGTCATCGTCGACGGCCGCGCCGATACGGTGGGAATCAACCGCGGCGAAATCGAAGCCCTGATCGCGCGCGAAAGTCTCGCCGGCGGTCCGAACGTGACCGCCGCGGGTGATGCGATCACCGTCGGTGCGGGCTCAGCGCCGCGTTCCGGCGCCGACGTGTGGATGGTGCGCTACGATCCGCGCGTGCAGCAGGTGCCGATCGGCCGCGGCGAAAACGGCGGCCGCACCCTGCCGGAAAAGAACGTCGTGCGCGCGCTCATAAAGATCGGCCGCTGGAGCGGCGCGCAGCAAACCTATCGCCTGCCGGCCGCGCAAGCCGGTCTGAAGACCGCCGTCCTGGTGCAGGGCTCTTCCGGCGGCCCGATCCTTTCCGCCCTTCGCCTCTGAGGTCACGCCCCATGTCGAACGCTGTTTCCGTACTTAAACGCGCCGCGCCGTTTGCGGCCTTTGCCGCCGGCGCCGCCCTGCTGGCCGCGCCCATGGCCATCGCCGCCGGGGGTCTGCAGACCGCGGTGTTCGCGGGCGGTTGCTTCTGGACCATGGAGCGCGACTTCGAACACGTGCCGGGCGTGGTGAGGGTGGTGTCGGGCTTCGACGGCGGGACCAGGCCGGCGCACCCGAGCTATGACCAGGTGTCGAGCGAGACGACCGACTATGTCGAGTCCGTGCAGGTGACCTTCGATCCGAAGAAGGTGAGCTATGCGACCCTGCTGGATCGCTACTGGCATTTCATCATCCCGACCCAGGCCAACGGCCAGGCCTGCGACGAGGGCCGCTCGTATAACCCCGAGATCTTCGCGACCAACCAGGAACAGCTACGCATCGCCACCGCGTCGAAGGCGCAGCTGAATGCGTCAAAGTTCCACGGCAAGATCGTCGTGCAGCTGCGCAACGAGGTGCATTTCTGGCCGGCGGAGGACTACCACCAGGGCTACGCGCGCAAGAACCCGGTGCAGTACAACCTCTACCGCGTCGGCTGCGGCCGCGACGGATTGTTGAAACAGATCTGGGGTTCGGCGCCGGCGTAGGGCGCCTTTAAATCCACCCCATTTCCGTCACCCCCGGACTTGTTCCGGGGGTCCATGGCGGGAACGCAGAAATCGTTGCGTGAGCGCTCTGCGCGAACCGGCAGACGGCCGGAACGTGGTGGTGGCTCGTGCCAAGCACTCGCTTAACGCTCCCGAGCTTGCGGAACGATGGATCCCCGGAACAGGTCCGGGGATGACGGAGTGAATAGGGAAACGTAATTCCTCACTCCACCACCCGCCCAGGCATGCCGGCGTAGTCGTAGTAGAGTTGGTCGCCCAGGCGTTGGTAGTGAAGCACGGTGCGAAAGCCGTTGGCCGCGGGTTGTGAGGTCATCATCTCGGCGCTGAATGCGCCCGCACGGTCGCCGTCGCGGCGGGCTTCGCCTATCACCCGGCCGCCGAGCTTGCCGGTGTTACCCAGATCGAAGCCGAAGATCTTGGCCAGCGTCGGCGCCAGGTCCGCGTTGGAAACCGGCGCCGGATCGAGATAGTGACGGCGGAAGTCGGGACCGATCGCGGCCATGAAGTTGTGCGTATTGGCGCGGCTGAACGAGCCGTGGATGCCCTGGCCCTGCTGCAGGCTGGTCTCGGCGATCTCGGCGGCGCACAGTTCCGGATTGGCGCAGCCGGTGGAAAAACTCCTGAAGCTCACCACGATCGAGGGCCGCGGCGTACGCGCGGAGCCGACCAGACCGATGGCGCTGAGCGGCAGGGTCCCGGGAATCGGTCCCAGCGAATCATCGACGAAGATCGCCCCGACGTAGTCCTGCCGGGTGATCGCATCGACCGTCTTCTTCGCCAGCGCCTTCGGGTCGGGCCCGTTCAGCCACAGCAGGTCCGCGCCGCCGTTGGCGCCGATGACGATGTCCGGATGCGCCGCGTCCTTGCCGATCAGCCCATTGCCGCTGCCCGGGTGAAAGCCGCCGCTCAGATTGATGTCGAGACCGTTCGCTTCGTGCAGCGGCAGGCTCAGCGCCTGCGATAGGTCGATGGCGAAAAAGCCCGGCGGCAGAAAGCCCGGCATGACGTCGAGATAGCTGCGCTTGGCCGCGCCGCTGGTCGCGCTCTGCCGCGAGATGGTGGAGAAGCCGTGGTCGGCGGTGACCACGATGTCGGTGGAGCCTTCCAGGCCCAGGTCATGCACCGCCTTGCGGATGCGCGCCAGATCGTTGTCGGCGTTGCGAATGCCCGCCAGCGCCGTCGGCCCGTTGATGCCGGGCGTGAGCTGATTGAGGCTGTCGCCGGTGTTGTGCTGGGTCCCGTCCGGGTCGAGCGACCAGAACACCATCACGAACGGCTTGTCGTCGTCCTTGAACCGGGGCAGCAGCACCTGCGTCACCACGGCGGTGAACCAGTCCTGTTGCTGATCGTTGGGCCGGCGCACGCCGGCGCGATGCGCATCGCCCGGATCCCCGTTGAGGCCGCGATCGGGCGCGGCGGCGTCGAGACCTGCGGCCTTGATCGCCTGTTTCACCCAGCCGGGCATCGGCAGGCCGCCGGCGCCGGCGGGCCATCCGCTCAGGTCGTCGATGATGATGGTCGACTTGCCGTCGCGGGCGGTGACGTCCTGCACCGCGGTCGGCCCCAGCTTGCCGATGGCGGCGGTCTCATAGCCTGCCTTGCGCGCCGCTTCGAGCAGCGAGGTCTCGTTCAGATAGTCGCCGCTATAGCGCTTGTTCATGTCGCCGAGCGTCGGATCGTCCTCGTACATGGCGACGTGCGACGGCGCGACCGCGGGCAGGACGGGATCGCCCGGGAACACGGAGTTGGCGAAGTCGCCGGTGTCGCCCAGCCGGTGGCCGGTGGCGATGGCCGAGGCGTTGGCGGTGGTCACCGTCGGGAACAGCGCGTGGCTGTTGCGGAAATCCACCCCGTTCGCGCGAACGTCCGCCATCGCCGGCGCATTCTGCGGCGTCACCATGCCCGAGCGCAGGCCGTCGGCCACGAAGATGATCAGGTTATGCCGCTTGGGATGAAACCCACACCCCACCAGGGCGCACAGGACGAACGCCGCGGCGATGGCGAAGAGTCGGGGATGGCGGCGCAGACCCATGACGGTTCCTTGACGGTGAACCTTGGGGGTTTAGCGGGGGTTTGTAACAGGCGTAAGGCGGTCGAGGGCAAGCGCGACCTCAACGCGCGCCATGAAACTCTAACCTAACAGCGCCAGGGCGTCGCGGACGATGATGGCTTCTTCATCGGTCGGCACGATCCACACGGCGACGCGGCTGTCCGGCGTGCTGATGCGGGCTTCGCCGCCCTTGGCGTTGAGGGTGGGGTCGAGGGTTAGGCCGAGCCAGGAGAGGCGCTCGCAAATGGCGGCGCGGACGGCGGCTGCGTTCTCGCCGATGCCGGCGGAGAAGATGAGGCCGTCGAGGCCTGCGAGCGTTGCGGTGAGCGCGGCGGTTTCGCGGGCGGCGCGGAAGGCGAAGAGGTCGAGGGCTTCCTTGGCTTCGGGCTTGTCGCTGGCGAGTAGGTCGCGCACGTCGGCGCTGAGGCCCGACACGCCGAGCAGGCCGGACTGTTTGTAGAGCAGGTCGCTCACGCCCTTGCTGTCGAGGCCGTCGTGGTCCTGCAGATAGAGCAGCACGCCGGGGTCGACGGCGCCGCAACGTGTGCCCATGACCAGGCCGTCGAGGGCGGAGAAACCCATGGTGGTGTCGACGCTCTTGCCGTTTGCGAGCGCGCACAGGCTCGCGCCGTTGCCGAGGTGGGCGGCGATCACGCGGCCCTTGGCAAGCGCCGGGTCCAGGGCCGCCAGGCGGTGGCTGAGGTAGTCGTAGCTGATCCCGTGGAAGCCGTAGCGGCGCACGCCCTCGGCTTCATAGCGGCGGGGCAGGGCGAAGCGCGCGACCGTCGGCGCATGGCCGGCGTGGAAGGCTGTGTCGAAGCTGGCGGTTTGCGGCAGGCCGGGACGGGCGCGTTCCACCGCGCGCACGCCGGCGAGGTTGTGCGGCTGATGCAACGGCGCCAGCGGACAAAGCGCCTCCAGCGCGGACATCACCGTGGCGTCGATCCGCACCGGCGCGGTGAAGTCGCGGCCCCCATGCACGATGCGATGGCCGACACAGGCCAGCGTGCTGCTGCCGAGATGCCTGTCGGTCCAGTCGAGCAGCGCGCTGAGCGCGCCGTCCGGGTCGCGCATCGGATCGGCCGCCGCCACGTCGGTGAGGGTTGCGCCGGCCGCGTCCTTCACATGCAGACGGCCCGCGCCGCCGACGTCTTCGATCTCGCCGCGGCAGATCGCGCGCGGCGCGTCGCCCTCACGCGCGAACAGCGTAAACTTGACGCTCGAAGAGCCGGCGTTCAGCGCCAGGATCGCCGCGTCCGCCATTTCAGCCCGACACCTTCAACAGCTCGCGCTTCTGCTGGATCAGCAGCGAACCGAGCGCGCAGGACGCGACGTGGGTCGGCACCGAATCCGCGCGGCTGGTGAGCGCGATCGGCACGCGCGCGCCGAGCACGATCGCCGCCGACTTGGCGTTCGCCAGATAGGTCAGCTGCTTGGCCAGCATGTTGCCGCTTTCGAGGTCGGGGCAGATGACGATGTCCGCCTGGCCCGCCACTGGCCCCGCGATATGTTTCTCGCGCGCCGCGCCCAGGTCGATCGCGTTGTCGAAGGCGAGGGGGCCTTCCACCAGGCCGCCGGTGATCTGGCAGCGATCGGCCATCTTGCACAGGGCCGCCGCGTCCAGTGTCGATTGGATCTTGGACGACACCGTCTCCACCGCCGACAACACCGCGACCTTGGGCTCGGCGATGCCGATGGCGTGGGCGAGGTCGATGGCGTTCTGGGTGATGTCCCGCTTGGCCTCCAGGTCCGGCGCGATGTTGATCGCCGCGTCGGTGATCAGCAGCAGGCGCGGATAGGTCGCGACCTCCATCACATAGACGTGGCTGACGCGCCGCTCGGTGCGCAGGCCGAGCACGGGATCGACGACCGCGTGCATCAGCTCGTCGGTGTGCAACGATCCTTTCATCAGCATCTCGAGCCCGCCGGAACGGACCATCTCGACCGCCTTGCGCGCCGCGGCGTCGCTGTGCGGGACGTCGATGACCTTGAAGCCCGAGATGTCCTGGCCCGCGTCCTTCGCCGCCGCACGGATGCGCGCTTCGGGCCCGATCAGAACCGGTACGATCAGGCCCGCCCGGGCGGCCTGGACCGCGCCTTCGATGGCGATGGCGTCGACCGGGTGCACGACCCCGGTCTGGACCGGCGGCTGACCCGCGCGCGCGGCCACCAGGGCCTCCAGCGCCTGTCCTGCGGGGGCGGTCGGGGATGCGGCCATGGCGGGGTCCTGGGGGCTGGGGAAGAAAGGGCCTGGGGCTGCGACCACGCTTGCGCCGGGGCCGCCTGTCAAGGTAGGCCGGACCGTGACCTGGACCTTCGACGAATTGCTGGACGCCTTCCGCGCGCTGGGCGGGGTGGCCGATAACGTGACGCTGCGCTCGGGCCCCCACGGCCGGGGCCTGTTCCCCAAGCGCCCGACACAACCGATCAAGCTCTATGCGCCGCCGAATCTGCTGTTCCGCGAAGATGACCTGGAGTTCGTCGACGGCCGCCTTGTCCTGAAGCCCGAGGCCGAGGTCGGCGCCGGCGAGCGGGCCTTCTTCGACGCCTACAGCGAGAGCTTCGGCTGGGGCGGCGGCGGCCGCGCCGACTGTGAAGGCTTCCTCGCGCGCCTGGCGGCGGTGCCGGACACCCTGCGCAATGCGGTGAACGCCCAGCTGATGATCGAAGGCTTCTTCGACGGCGACAAGGACAAGCCCAATCGCGCCGAGTCGCGCTTCATCGGCACGCGCAAGATCAGGCGCCGCGAGCACATGGTGTTGATGCCGGTGCTCGAGCTGATCAACCACACGTCCGTAGGTCCTCTGATGGACCTGAAGGACGGCGCCAAGCTGGAAGGCGTGTTCGCCGACGAGATCAAGTTCCGCTACGCGGTGACCGACGCGCTCGGCGTGTTCACCAGCTGGGGCTTCGCCAGCGACGAGGTGCTGGCCTACAGCCTGCCGCTGACCTTCCGCTTCCGCAAGCGCACGGTGGTGGTGCACCGCCAGGTCGGCAAGGCGGTGAAGGGCGGCCAGTTCCAGCCGCCGAAAGTGACCGTCGAAAACGAAGTCACCACCTTGTCCCACGTCCTGCTCGGCCACCGCTCCTATCCGAAACTCGCCAAGACCCAGTTCTATGCGGCCCTGCGCGAGGCGGGCGGCGTGGACGCGGAGACCATCTTCGACACCATCGCCCACCACAACCGCCTGCGCTATCTGAAGGTGCTCGAGGTGGTCGAGGACCGGCCGGGCGATCTGGTGAACGAGCTGCGCCGCATGGCGCGCTTTCAGCTGGGCGCGCTGTCCTATGCGCTGGGCGTGCGGAGCGATGCGGACAAGACCGAGGAAACCGCCGCGACCAACGAAGCGGTGCTCGAGCCCGAGGAACCCTGAGCGATGCCCCGGACTTTCTCTGCGAACACCGGCGGGGAGAGGGCACGGCATTGACCAACACACGTCCGCCCGAGGCGCGCCCGGCCGAGCCGGTGACCAACCGCAACGTCGGCCGCAACATCCGCCTGCTCGACGATCTGTTTCTGGAAGCGGTGCGCTATCTCGACGGCGACGGCCCCGCCGACACGTTGAAAAGCGCCATCGCCGCCGGGGAAGGCGAAGGCGCCGACGGCGGCTTTGCGGCCCTGAGCGCGGAGCAGGCCATCGATCTCGCGCGCGCCTTTGCCTGCCGCTCGCTGCTCGGCAACATCGCCGAGGATGTGGCGGGACGCCGGCGTTACGCCGACTTCGAAGCGCTGCCGAGCGCGGACCGTCCGCGCACCTTGCCCGCCGCGCTCGCGATGCTGGAGGAAGACGGCGAAGGCGCCGCGGCGGTGCACGCCGCGGTCCGCCAGCTGCGCATTGTGCCGGTCCTGACCGCGCACCCGACCGAGATGCGGCGCAAGAGCGTGCTCGACCGCGAGGCCGAGATCGCGCGCCTGCTGTCCCTGCGCAGCCATCACCTGCGCCGCGCCGAGGACGAAGACCTGCGCGGCGAACTGTTCCGCGAGATCGCCTTTTTGTGGAAGACACGGCTGAACCGTCCCGAACGCATCACCGTCGAGGACGAGATCCGCAACACCTTGTCGGTGGTCGATCGCGCCATCCTGCCCGCGATCGTCGAGCTCTACGAGCGCTGGTCGCGCGCCCTGGACGAACGGCAGGCGCCGGCGATTTTGGGCCTGGGCTCCTGGCTCGGCGGCGACCGCGACGGTCATCCGCTGGTGAACGCCGAAACCCTGCGCTACGCCTTCGCGCGCCAGGCGGGGGTGATTTTCCCGGTCTATCTCGAACGCGTGCGCGGCCTCGCGGTCGATCTGGCCCTGTCCAGTCACCTGATCCCCACCACCCCCGAACTCGACGCCCTGGCCGACGCCTCGACCGAACAGTCGGTGCATCGCAGCGACGAGCCCTACCGCCGCGCGCTCGACCGGGTGGAGCAGCGCCTGCGCGCCACCCGCGCCGTGCTGGTCGAGGGCGAACCGCAAGCGTCCGGCGCCTATGCGTCGGTGCAGGCCTTCATCGACGATCTGGAGATCGTGCGCGGTTCGCTGGTCGAACACGGCGGCGAACGTCTGGTCGGCCGCGCGCTGGACAGCTTGATTCAGATCGTGCGCGTCTGCGGCTTTCACCTGCTCGCGGTCGACATGCGCCAGAACGCCGTCGTGCACGAGCGCGTGCTGGCCGAACTGTTCTCCACCGCCTCGGTGGGGGAGGACTATCTCGCGCTCAGCGAGGACGCGCGCGTCACGTTTTTGCTCGATGAACTCTCTACCGCACGCCCTCTGCGCTCGCCCTTCACGCGCTATTCCGACGAGACGATCAAGGAACTCGGCGTCCTCGACGCCGCCGCCGAAATCGTACGCCGGTTCGGGCCCGAGGCGCTGGGCGCCTATGTCGTCTCGATGTCCTCCTCGCTGTCGGACATGCTCGAGCCGCTGGTGCTGATGAAACAAGCGGGCTTGTTCGAAGGCGGCGGCGCGCCGCGCACGGCGGTCCACGTCACGCCCCTGTTCGAAACCATCGCCGACCTGAAGGCCGGTCCCGAGATCCTCTCGCGCTGGTTCGCCCTGCCCCTGGCCAAGGCGCTGTTGAAGGACGCCCCGGCGCAGGAAGTCATGCTGGGCTATTCCGACAGCAACAAGGACGGCGGCTACGTCACCTCGCGCTGGAGCCTGTGGGAAGCTTCGCTGGAGGTCGCCGACGTCTGCCGCGCGGCGCACGAGAAGCTGCAGCTGTTCCACGGTCGCGGTGGTTCGGTCGGCCGCGGCGGCGGCTCGGTGTCGGGCGCCGTTCTCGCGCAACCCGCCGGCACGGTGCAGGGCCGCATTCGCCTCACCGAACAGGGCGAGATGATTTCGCGCCGCTTCGGGGACCAGCCCACCGCGCGGCGCAACCTCGATGCGCTGACCGCCGCGACGCTGATCGCGTCGCTGCGCAAGCCGGGTGACGCCACCGATCCGCGCTGGCGCGAGATGCTGGCCGTGCTGTCGCACGAATCGTTCAACGCCTATCGCGCCCTGGTCTACGACGATCCGACGTTCGAAGACTTCTTCTGGTCGGCGACGCCGATCGCCGAGGTGGCCGACCTGAAAATCGGCAGCCGCCCGGCCTCGCGCAAGAAAAGCCGCCGCATCGAAGACCTGCGCGCCATCCCCTGGGTTTTCAGCTGGTCCCAGGCGCGGATCATGCTGCCCGGCTGGTACGGCTTCGCGTCCGGCGTGGAACGCGCGGGCGTGTCGATGAAGGACCTGCGCGAGGCCGAGGCGCGTTTCGAATTCTTTGCGTCGCTGATCGCCAACATGGAGCTCGACCTGGCGCAGAGCGACATGGACATCGCCGCCCGCTACGCGGCGTTAGCCGAGGATCAGAACGCCGCGCAGCGCATCTTCGCGCGCATCCGCGAAGAACAGGCCGCCTGCCGCAAGCTGGTCCTCGACATCCGCGAAGCCAAGGACCTGCTCAGCGGTCAGCCGGCGCTAAAGGAATCCGTCGACCTCGGCAAACCGATCATCGATCCGCTCAACCGCCTGCAACTGGAACTGTTGGCGCGCCGCCGCCGCGGCGAAGAGGACGACGCCCTACGGTTGGGCATTCAGCTGACGGTCAATGGGATTGCGTCAGGGCTACGCGGCACGGGGTGAGCCAGAAAGAACTGACCACAAAGCGCACGAAGCGCACGAAGAAGATTTGTCCACGAACCACACGAACCACACGAACGGGAAATCGCTTCCGCGTCGCAGACGCGGCTTGTTCTAAGGGCGCTACGCGCCGCAGCCCGGACTCGGAAACGCGTTCGTGTGGTTCGTGTGGTTCGTGGACAATCCAAAAAGACGGCGGATGCGCCACCACAGGGGCGATCAATCAACGCCCTCTTCGTGCGCTTAGTGGACTTCGTGGTTAGTCTATCTTTCTCAGCCCAAGTCCAAAGCATCGCGCCCCAGCGCCTTCACGTCGGGAACACCTGCCAGCGCCAACGTGATGCCGATTTCCTTGCGGAATTGTTCCAGCATCGCGCTCACCCCCGCGCCGCCGCGCGCCGCCAGGGCATAGGCCCAGGGCCGGCCGATCAGCACGCCCTTGGCGCCCAGCGCCAGCGCGCGCACCACGTCGGTGCCGCAGCGGACGCCGCCGTCGAGCAGGACCGTGGTCTTGTCGCCGACCGCGTCCACGATGCGCGGCAAGGCGGCGATGGTCGAGGACACGCCGTCGAGCTGGCGGCCGCCGTGGTTCGACACCACGATGCCTTCGGCGCCCGCGGCCACGGACGCGCGCGCGTCGTCCGGGTCGAGCACGCCCTTGATCACCATCGGCCGGTCCCAGTGCTCGCGCACAAAGTCCATGTCCTTCCAGGTCACGGTGGTGTCGAAGCTGGCGCCGACCCAGCGCCAGAACTCGCGCACGCCGCCCTTGCCCATCGCCAGCGCCACATTGCCGAAGTCGTGCGGCCGGCCCATCAGGCCCACGTCCCACAGCCAGCCCGGCCGCGCCGCCATGGCCTTCATCCGCTGCCATTGCGCGGCGGGCAGGTGACCGTTGGCGAGACCGGTGCGCGCATCCGCCCAGCGCGCACCCGCCACCGGCAGATCGACGGTGAACAAGAGCAGCGAGCAGCCCGATTCGCGCGCGCGCGCCAGCATCTCGCGCATGAAGCCGCGGTCCTTGATCATGTAGAGCTGGAACCAGATCGGCGTTGAACTCGCGCGCGCCACTTCCTCGACGCCGCAGAGGCTGAGCGTCGACAGCGACATGCGGATGCCGGCCTCTTCCGCCGCCTTCGCCGCCTGGCATTCGCCGCGCCGCCCGTACAGACCTGACAGGCCCACCGGGGCCAGCGCAAGCGGCATGGAAAGCTGTTGGCCGAACAGGGTGGTAGTCAGGTCCAGCTTGGACACGTCGCGCATGACGCGCTGGCGCAGCTTCACCTTTTCGAAGTCGGAGACGTTGTGGCGCAGCGTCGTCTGCGCGCCGGCGCCCCCGTCGATGTACTCGAACAGGAACCGCGGCAGCTTGCGCCTGGCCAGCGCGCGATAATCGGCAATCTCACCCGGTATCAACCTCGCCTCCCCGTTGCGACAGTCACGATCCGGTCATGCCGCAAGCCAGCGCGTTGGTCGAGGGAAAATAGAGGAACCACAAAGGCCACTAAGACCACAAAGAAGAAGGAAGGGGCGTCGGGCTTGCGGCTGGAAACCCACTGCGCCTTCGGCGCATCCGCTCTGCGGCGAAGCCGCGCTCCTTCTTCTTCGTGGCCTTCGTGGTCTTCGTGGTTCAAACCTTTCGAGGCGCCCCGCTCAACGCCCCTCGTCGTAGAATTTGCCGACGTCGGCTTTCAGGGACTTCAGGGCGTCGGGGTTCAGATAGACCATGTGGCCCGACGGATAGTAGGCAAACCGCAGGTTCGGCCGGATGGTCGGGTCGAGCATCATGTGGTTCAGGTCGTACTCGGTCTCGTAGAACGGCGTCGCCATGTCGAACCAGCCGTTCAGCGAATAGACGCGCAGGTGCGGGTTCTGCCGCATGGCCTGGGAAAGGTCGAGGGCCACGTCCGGCTGGGTTTCGGGGAAGCGCGAGCCCGGCGCCTTGTGGTGCCAGTCCCAGTTGCGGTTCACGTCCGGCCCGCTCGGCAGATAGTCCATGTCGGTGCGGTAGTTCAGATCGTCGACCAGATAGGTGTGCAGGGCGCCGATGAAGGCGCCGGTGATGCCGGTGTCCGACGGGTCGGTCTCCGGGCTCTCGCCGCCGTCGTCCGCGTCGATGCCTTCGAAGCGCGAGTCGTAGCGCCCGATGGTGCGGTGCTCGTCGCGCAGCAGCTCCTTGCGGAAGCGGTTGAGGTCGACGCGCAGGTGGTTCTCCTTGACGAAGGTCACCGACAGGCCGGTGTAGGCGCTGAGCTGTTGCGCCGTCTGGTCGTATTCCTGCTGCGAAATATCCGAGCCCTTGGTCAGGGCCGACAGATACGGCCCCGCCGCCCAGGCGCGCACCTCCGCCAGATAGGCCGGCAGGTCCGCGGGCTTGTTGGCCAGTTTGTTGTGATACCAGGCCGCTGCCGCATAGCTCGGCACATAGCCGACATAGAGACGGTCATAACCCGGCGAGCGGATCGCGTAGTTCAGGATCGACGACAGCAGCATCACGCCGTTCAGCTGCACGCCCGCTTCCTGCAGCGAATAGGACAGGCCCGCCGAGCGCGTCGTGCCGTAGCTTTCGCCGAACAGGTACTTGGGCGAATTCCAGCGGTCGTTGATGGTGATGTAGCGCTTGATGCCGCGGGTGAAGGCGTCGATGTCCTGGTCCACGCCCCAGAACTTGTCGCCCTTGGTCTCGCCGAGCGGCCGCGAATAGCCGGCGCCGATGGCATCGAGGAACACCTCGTCGGTCTTGTCGAGCAGGCTCTCGTTGTTGTTCTCGAAGGTGAAGGGCGCGTTGTGCGTCGGGTCCGGCGAATCGGTGTGCACGCGCACCGGCCCGAACGATCCCATGTGCAGCCACAAGCTCGCCGAGCCCGGACCGCCGTTATAGAAGAAGGTCACCGGCCGGTTGGCGCTGTGCTGATCGGACGTGTAGGCGACGTAGAACATGGACGCGATCGGCTTGCCCTGGTCGTCGCGCAGGGTCAGCGTGCCGGCGGTCGCGGTGTAGGGGATGGACTTGCCGTCGATGACGACGGTGTGGTGGGTCACGCTCTTCCGCTCGAACACCGGAGCGGTGACGATGTCGGCGTCGGTGATCTTGGACTGCCGCGCGTCCTCGGTGCGGGCGGAGCCTGCGCCCTTCTCGGTATCGGTGGTCACCGGCGCGGTCGGCTCGTCAGACGGGTGCGACGGCCGCTTGCGCTGATCCGACTGCGTGTCGGTGTTGCGGTTCTGCGCCACGGCGGCGGGAATCAGGGCGGTCGTGGCCAGAAGCGCGACCAGGGCGAGGGCCGAAAGGCGCATGGAAAACTCCCCGTATACGATTTTGGCGAGCTTGTTCAGCGCGGGGGTGGTTTGTCAACGGCCCGTGCCGGTCGCCCCATTCAAAGTCCTCCCTTCCTCTTCGATAGAGGAAGGGTCGGGGATGGAGATGAGAGCGCGAGGACCCCGAATTTAGCGTGGGAGGCGCCGCCCGCGATTCTTCCTGAACCCGCCAGCCCACATCTCCCTCCCTGCCCTCCCTCCATCGAGGAGGGAGGGTTCACTTGGAGGTGGAAGCAAACGCCCGCCGTTCGTCGTGGCCGGTCACGCGCATCGGTACGATGGCGCCGGGCTCAGCGGCGCCGTCGAAGGCGATCTCGGTGAAGTCCGGTGCGCGGGCCAGGCCCTCCCGCTCCACCAGCACGGGCAGCACCCGCCCGACCTGCCGCTCCAGATGCCGCGCCAACGCTTCGTCGCCCTTCGCGCGCAGCCGTTCCGCCCGCGCCTTCACGGTCTTGCCGCCGACCGCGGGCATGCGCGCCGCCGGCGTGCCGGGACGCGCGCTGTAGGGGAACACGTGCAGGAAGGCGAGGTCGCAGTCGTCGACCAGCTTTACGGTGTTCTCGAACGCCGCGTCGCTCTCGGTCGGAAAGCCCGCGATCAGGTCGGCGCCGAAGGCAACGTCCGGCCGCACGCGGCGCACGTCTTCGACCAGGCGGATCGCGTCGGCGCGCAGGTGCCGCCGCTTCATCCGCTTCAGGATCAGATCGTCGCCCGCCTGCAGCGACAGGTGCAGATAGGGCGCGAGGCGCTCTTCATCGGCGAAACAGCGCAACAGGTCCGCGTCGATCTCCGCCGCGTCGATGGACGACAGACGCAGGCGCTGCAGCTCTGGCGCCAGCTTCAGGATCCGCGCCACCAGTTGGCCCAGCGTCGGTTGACCCGGCAGGTCCGCGCCCCAGCTGGTCAGATCGACGCCGGTCAGCACCACCTCGTTGAACCCCTGTGCGCAAAGACGCCGGATCTGTTCGACGATCTCCCCTGCCGCCGCCGAGCGCGAATTGCCGCGTCCGTACGGGATGATGCAGAAGGTGCAGCGGTGATCGCAGCCGTTCTGCACCTCGACATAGGCGCGCGCGCGATCCTTCAAACCATCGACCAGATGCCCCGCGGTCTCGCGCACGCTCATGATGTCGTTCACACGCACGCGCGGCGCGTCCGCGTCGGCGATGTAAGATCCAGCCTTGGTCTTCAACCCGTTGCCGAGCACCTGATCCACTTCCGGCATGGCCGCAAAGGCCTCCGGATCGATCTGCGCCGCGCAGCCGGTGACGATCAGCCGCGCGTCCGGCCGCAACCGCCGCGCCTTGCGGATGGCCTGCCGCGCCTGCCGCACCGCCTCGCCGGTAACCGCACAAGTGTTGAACACCACGGCGTTCGACAACCCATCCTCCGCGGCGCGCGCGCGCACCACCTCGCTCTCATAGGCGTTCAGGCGGCAGCCGAAGGTTACAACCTCGACGTCGTCTGGTGCGACCGCATCGATGACGGCGGCGTCGGTCACAGCGTGCCTGTGCCGTTCGCTTCCAGCGGCCCGGTCATGATCACGTGACCGTCGCTTTCGCGCCACTCGATTTCGAGTTCGCCGCCGTCGAGTTCCAGTGTCGCCTTGCGATCCACGAGGTTGCGCCGGCTCGCCGCCACCAGCGCAGCGCACGCGCCGGTGCCGCAGGCGCGCGTCAGGCCCGCACCGCGTTCCCACACGCGCAGGCGGATGCGGTCGCGGCCCTTCGGTTGGGCGAAGCCGACGTTGACGCCCTGCGGGAACAGCGGGTGGTGTTCGATCAGCGAGCCGGCCTCGCGCACCGGCGCCGTGTCTGCGTCGTCGACGAAGAACACCACGTGCGGATTGCCCATGCTGACGGCGCCCGGCGTATGCAGATGCGGATTGTCGATCGGCCCGACCTGCAGCTCGATGTTGCGCGTGTCCATTGCCTCGGCGAGCGGCACCTCGGTCCAGTCGAGACCCGGCTCGCCCATGTCGAGCGAAATGCGGTGGTCGCCCGCGGCCGTGCCGACAATCAATCCGCCCAGGGTGTCGACGCTCGCGCGCTCCTTGCCGGTCGCCTGCATCAGCAGCCACGCGACACAGCGCAGCGCGTTGCCGCAGGTCTCGACCTGGCTGCCGTCGGCGTTCCACACCCGCATGAAGGCGTCGGCCTTGTCCGACGGCTCAAGCACGATCAGCTGGTCGAACCCGGGCCGCCCGGGCCCCAGGCCGCGCTCGCGGTCGGCCCAGGCCCGCACCTGCTCAGGAGCGGGATCGAAGGGCTCGGAGCGGGCCTCGACCACGATGAAATCGTTGCCGAGCCCGTTCATCTTGACGAACGGACGACGCATGGGACGCAGATATAGGGCAAAGCCGGGTCGCGCGAGAGCCGGGCGCGGCGAAGAACCGCCCTTTATTACAAGTCCGTAATTTTCCGCGCCCCCGGCCTTCCCCTATCGTGGCGTGCAAGACCAAGAGCCAAAGCTCGTCTGGGGAGTTCTCGATGCGTCTCGTTTTGTCGGCCGCCCTTTGCGCGGCGCTGTTCACGATGTCGCCCGCCATGGCCCAAGACCACACCGCCGCCGGCGCCGCGACCGCCGGACCCGCCGCTGAAGCCGCCGGGGGCGACGATCCCTTCGTCTGGATGGAGAAGGCCGACGACGCCAAGGCGCTGGACTGGGTGAAGACCGAGAACGCGCGCACGCTGGGCGTGCTGCAGGCCGACCCGCGTTATCAGGGCTTCCACGACGCGGCGCTGAAGATCGCCACCGCGACCGACCGTATTCCCGCGCCCGGCTTCCACGGCCTGACCGACCAGATCGACAACTTCTGGCAGGACAAGGACCACATGCGCGGCCTGTGGCGGCGCACGACACTGGCCAGCTATGAGACCGCGACGCCCGAATGGAAGACCGTGCTCGACGTCGATCAGCTGTCGAAGGAAGCGGGGGCGAACTGGGTCTACAAGGGCGGCGACTGTCTGGCGCCGGAAGAGCGGCTCTGTCTCGTGAGCTTGTCCACGGCCGGCAAGGACGCCGTCGAAGTGCGCGAGTTCGATTCCGAATCCGGCACGTTCATCGACGGCGGCTTCCACCTGCCCGACGGCAAGCAGAACGTCAGCTGGATCGACAAGGACACCCTGCTGGTCTCACGCGAATGGACGCCGGGCGAAATGACCGCCTCGGGCTATGCCTTCGTGATCAAGGCGCTGAAGCGCGGCCAACCGCTCGACCAGGCCCATGAGGTGTTCCGCGGGACCAAAACCGACGTGTCGGTGGACCCGTTCGTGCTGCGCGATCCCGACGGGAAGATCCAGGCGGTGATGGTGCGCCGCGGCGTCAGCTTCTTCGAGAGCGAATACTATCTGCTGGGCGACGCGTCGGGCCTGCATGCGGCGCAAAAACTGCCGCTGCCGCTGAAATCATCGATTGTCGGCACGCTGCACGGCCAGCTGATCATGACGCTGGAGCAGGACTGGGCTGAGCGCGACCTGAAGCAGGGCGACCTGATCGCCTTCGACCTCGCGGCGCTGAAGCGTGATCCCGCGTCGGCGAAGGCCACGCTGATCCTGCGCCCCGGCCCGCGCCAGTCGATCGACGGCATCACCATGACGCGCAACCGCATGGTGCTGGCCTTCTACGACAATGTGAAGGGCAACGCCGACGTCTATGACGTGAAGAACGGCCTGTGGTCGCACACGCGCCTCGACCTGCCCAGGAACGTGTCGGTGGGCCTGGGTTCGGCGTCCAGCCGCGACGATCACCTGTTCCTCAGCGTGTCCGGTTATCTGACCCCGTCGTCGCTCTACCTCGCCGATGCGGCGACCGGCGCGGTGAAATTGGTGAAGACCTCGCCCGCGCGATTCGACGCCACGGGCCTGACCGTCGACCAGTTCGAAGCCACCTCGTCGGACGGGACCAAGGTTCCGTACTTCGTGGTGCACCGCGCCAACTGGAAACTCGACGGATCGAACCCGACGCTGCTCTACGCCTACGGCGGCTTCCAGGTATCGATGCTGCCCGGCTATTCCGGCAACGTCGGCAAGCTCTGGCTCGAGCGCGGCGGCGTCTATGTGGTCGCCAACATCCGGGGCGGCGGCGAGTTCGGTCCCGCCTGGCACAACGCGGGCCTGAAGCAACATCGCCAGCTGGTCTACGATGACTTCGCCGCCGTCGGCAAAGACCTGATCGCGCGCAACATCACCTCGCCGCGGCGCCTCGGCATCGAGGGCGGCTCCAACGGCGGCCTGCTGATGGGCGTGGAGATGACCCAGCACCCGGACCTGTGGAACGCGGTGGTCATCCAGGTGCCGCTGTTCGACATGATCCGCTATACCCAGATCGACGCCGGCGCCTCGTGGGTCGGCGAATACGGCGATCCCGCGATACCGGAACAGCGCGCCTACATCGAAAAGTACTCGCCCTATCAGGCGATCAAGGCCAGCGTGAAATATCCCGAACCCTACTTCGAAACCTCCACCGCCGATGACCGCGTCGGCCCCGGCCACGCGCGCAAGGCCGCGGCCAAGATGCAGGCGCTCGGCTATCCGTTCTACTACTACGAAAACATCGAAGGCGGCCACGCGGCGGCGGCGAACCTGGCTGAAACCGCAAAGCGGGTGGCGCTCGAGTTCACCTACCTGACGCGCAAGCTGATGGACTAACGGCGATGTAAATCGCGAACGTCGATCACGGCGCTCGCCCGCCGTGAGTCCTCACCAAAGCGAACAGCGCGTTGATCGCAGACTGCACCCGCGGCGGATAGCTGCGACAACCCATGATCTGGGCGTGGCGGCCGTGAATGGTCGCTTCGAAAGCATCGGCGCCGTCGAAACATGGGGACGGCAGCCAGCCCGCGGGCAGGAAGTGCGGAAAGCCGGCGCGGCGGACCAATCGCTCGAAGGCGGCGACCTCCTCTGGAAACACGGTAAATCGGTGACCGTCGAGATCGATGAGCGTTCCGTCACCATCGCGATCGACCAGCAGATAGATGTTGGCGCCGGCGCTCGTCAGATCGCCCTTTGGGTCGCGCGCAACTTCGACGGACCACCAGCGATAGGCGCGCGAGCCATCAGCCGCTTTTGCCTTAGCGCCCTCGTATTCGGCGGCGGCCGCCTGCTCCGCGTTCTCGCGCGGCTCGCTGAAGCTCGCACCCGCGGCCGACGCCAGCGCCAAAACCGCCAGGGCGCCGATCAATGTCGATGCGAGCCGCTTCATCCTCGTCCCATCGTTTCGCGTTCCTACTTCGCCGCCTCGATGAACGGTATCGGCGTTCCACCGCCGACGACCGTGGGTAGCACCCCGTTCCACTTGGCGATCGCCTGCAACCGCACGACCTCCGGGTTCTGCCGCAACGCCTCGCCGCGGATCTTGATCGACTCCGCTTCGCCGCGCGCCGTCTCGATCTGCTGGTCGGCTTCGGCCTTGGCGGTGGCCACCTTGGCTTGCGCGGCCAGCGCCGCCTGTTCGTTGGCGATCTTCATGTTGATCTGGGCCAGCACTGAATCGGGCAGGCGCACATTGCCCGCCCAGTACAGCCGCTCGATGGTCAGGCCGAAGGGCGCCATGTAGCGGCGCACGTCGTCCTCGGCGCCGTGAATCAGTTCGGCCTTGCGCGGGCCGTAGATTTCTTCCACCGACAACTGGGCGGCGCGGGTGACGAGCGCATCGCGCACGGCATTGCGTAGCGGGCCGGCGATGATGCCGTCCATGTCGGTGCGGTACTTCTGGAACAGCCGCGGCGCCTTGGTCGGATCGACCGAGAACGAGACCGCCACGTCCGACGACAGGGCCAGGCCGTTCTTGTCCTGGAACTGAAACTCCTCGTTGGTGTCGTTCTGTTCGTTCTTCGACGACGTCCAGGAATAGGTGCGCGTGAACACCGGATATTCGTACAGCTTCTGGCCGAAGCCCATGAAGTAGATGCCGACGCCGAGCGCATGGTTCTGCACCCCCGCGCCGGAGCCGATGTTGTTCACCTGCACGCCCACGTAGCCGGGGTGCACCTGTTTGGTGCAGCTGGTGATCGTGCCGAAACCGATCACCAGAATGCCGATGATGCCGGCGATCGCGGCGATACGGCCGCCCAGGCGGGGCATGCCGAAGCGAGGGCTAGCGGGGCGGATGTCGTTCATTGATTTTCCGTATCTCGACCAGGAGCTCCCAGCCGACGAAGAAGAGAAGAAGCGGGCAGGCGATCCACAGCACGAAGGCCGCGATGGTCATCAGGTCGTCGTGGGTGTCGAACAGGCGCGGCGCCGCGATCGCGGCGATTACGAACACCAGGGCGAGGCCGGCGACGGTTTTGATGAACAGCCGCACGATCAGGCCGCGCAAATGGTCCGACCGGTTTGGTCCTGGCGTGTCGCGCATCGATCGTCCCCCTGAATCCGGAGCATAAGCCTTGCCGTTGGGCGCTCAACCCTCAATCGCCTGCCCCCTTGCGCACAGGCCCGGCGGTCGGCGATGGTCGCCGCCTCGTTCAAGGGGATTTCATGCGTCCGTTCATTGCCGCGGCCCTGGCCGCCGCCCTTGTGGGCTCCGCCGCCCTGGCTCAAACGCAAGCGCCGGCCGGCGCCGGTGATCCGTTCCAATGGCTGGAGGACATCACCGGGGCCAAGTCGGTCGCCTGGGTGCAGGGCCAGAACGCCAAGACGCGGGCCGTGCTGGAAACCGACCCGCGGTACGAGACCTTCCGCCAGGAGGCGCTGAAGATCTTCACCGCCCAGGACCGCATCGCTACGCCCACCTTCCGCGGCGGCGCCATCGACAACTTCTGGCAGGACGCCGAACACAAGCGCGGCCTGTGGCGGCGCACGACGGTCGAGGGCTATCGCGCGGCGGCGCCGCAGTGGGAGACCATCCTCGACATCGACGCCCTGGCCAAGGCCGAGGGTAAGGATTGGTACTGGAAGGGCGCGAACTGCCTGGAGCCGGAAGAGCGCTACTGCCTCGTGCGCCTGAGCGACGGCGGCAAAGATGCGGTGACCATCCGCGAGTTTGACGTGCAGACGAAAAGTTTCGTGCCCGGCGGGTTCAACCTTCCGGAAGGCAAGCAGAGCGAGGCATGGCTCGACAAGGACACGCTGCTGGTGGCGCGCGACTGGGGTCCGGGCACGTTGACCGAGTCAGGCTACCCGTTCGTGCTGAAGCAACTGAAGCGCGGACAACCGCTCGATCAGGCGCGCGAGATTTATCGCTCGGGGCCGAAGGAAATCCAGGTCAATGCACGTGTCTTCCGCGACCCGGACGGCACGGTGCGCGGGGTCGTCTACGATCGCGGCGTCAGCTTCTTTCAGCGTGAATACTACGTCGACATGCCCGCCAACTGCATGCCCGCGCCTTGCCCGCCAAAGAGGCTCCCGCTCCCCCACAAGAGCAACATTCAGGCCTACGTCGACGGGCAACTCGTGTTCACGATCGAAGAAGATTGGAACGGGTTCAAGGCGGGCGATCTGCTGGCGTACAAGCTGAGCGACTTGCTTTGGGCCTTCGACTATGGCGTCAAGCCGGTGCTGATCGAGCGGCCCAAGGACAACCAATCCATCGAGGGCGTCTCCGCCACCCGCGACAAGCTGATCGTCGCGGGGCTGGAGGATGTGAAGGGCTTTGTCGACGTCTACGATTTCGACGACGGCAAATGGACGCCGCGCCGTCTCGACCTGCCGAAGAACATCGACGTTTCCGTCGTCGATGCGTCGCGCAAGTCGGACAAGCTGTTCCTCGAAACCCAGGGCTTTCTCGACCCGACGGCGCTCTGGCTCGCGGACGCATCGAGCGGCGCCGTCGAAAAGGTAAAGTCCCTACCGCCGCGCTTCGATGCGTCGCGTGATGTTGTGGAACAGTTCTGGGCGACGTCCACCGACGGGACGAAGATTCCGTACTTCGTGGTCCACGCCAAGGACATAAAGCTCGACGGCTCGACGCCGACCATCATGTACGGCTACGGCGGCTTCCAGCTGTCCAAGCCGCCGGCCTATCTGCCCGAGGTCGGCAAGATCTGGCTGGAGCGCGGCGGGGCCTATGTCATCGCCAACATCCGCGGCGGCGGCGAGTTCGGGCCCAAGTGGCACGAGGCGGTGCTGCGCGAACATCGCCAGTTGGCGTTCGACGACTTCGCCTCCGTCGCGCGAGATTTGTTCAAGCGCGGCATCACCTCGCCGCGGCGGCTCGGCATCTACGGCCGCTCCAACGGCGGGGTGCTGATGAGCGTGTCGATGACCCAGCATCCGGAGCTGTGGAACGCGGTGGTGATCGAAAGCCCGCTGGTCGACATGCTGCGCTACAACCACCTGTCGGCCGGCGCGTCGTGGGTGGGCGAGTACGGCGATCCGGACGTTCCCGCGGATCGCGAATTTATCGCGAAATATTCGGCCTATCAGAACCTGAAACCGGGCATGAAGTACCCCAAGCCCTACATCACCACCAACGCCAAGGACGACCGCGTCCACCCCAGCCACGCGCGCAAGTTCGCCGCCAAATTGGAGGCGATGGGCTATCCCTACCTGTTCTTCGAGGACAACTTCGGCGGCCACTCCTACGACGCCGACCCCACGGCCAACGCAGCCCGGTGGGCCCGGCACTACACCTATCTGGCGCAACAGCTGATGAATTAACGGCGTGCGGCGTCTCAGCGAACGCTGTTACATCACGCTAAAGCTCAGCCATATTGACGTTTTGGCTGTTTCCGACTAGCGGTTGCACGCTTCGTGAAATTCACGCGGCTTGGGGACTACCGGGGGCTTTCCTATGAATACCATGACGAGCCGCGCCCTGCGCGTGGCCGCTTTCGCCTGCGCTGCGCTGTCGATGACCGCCTGCGCCACCGTCGTTCGCGGCGTGCACCAGAGCTGGACGGTGGTGACCGATCCGGTGGGCGCCCAGGTCACGACCTCCAACGGCTTCTCCTGCCAGGACACGCCCTGCACCTTCACCATGGAGCGCAAGGCCAAGTTCGAGGTCACGGTCAGCAAGGACGGGTACAAGTCCTACCGCGGCCACATCGACCACGAAGTGTCCGGCAAAGGCGGCGCGGCGATGGCCGGCAACGTCGTGGTCGGCGGTCTGATCGGCATCGGCGTCGATGCGTCCACCGGCGCCATGGACGATCTGAAGCCCAACCCTTTGACGGTGCACCTCGAGCGCACGGACAGCGACAAGCCGTCCACCGCCGAAGGCCGCACCGCCGAGGGCGGCCACTAAGCTGAGCCTGTCCTCCCCCCGGCAAGGCGGGAGGACCACAGCTTCGCCCTAGGTTCGAAACACTTCCGCCAGCAACTCGCCTTCGCGCTTGCGGCTCGAGCCGGCACGCCAGGCCACGACGATTTCGCGTTTCGGCGCGTCGCGTTCCAGCGGGCGTATCGCGACGCCCTCGCCGCCGAGGCCGGCTTTCACCGCCATCTCCGGCACAAAGCTGACGCCTAACCCGGCGCTGACCATCTGCATCAGGGTCTGCAAGGACGTTGCGGCAAACACGTCCTCGCCCTTCGGCGCCTCCAGGCGGCACGCCGACAGGGCGTGGTCGCGCAGGCAGTGGCCGTCTTCCAGCAGGATCAGATCGTCCGGGTTCAGCGCGCCGGCTTCGATGCGGGCGGCCTTGGCCAGTGGATGGTCGAGCGGCGCCGCGGCCAAAATCTCGTCGTCGCCGACACGCGCATAGTCGAGGCCGCTCACGTCGTAGGGCAGGGCGATAACCGCCGCGTCCAGCGCGCCCGACTTCAGCGCCGCGATCAGGCGCGGCGTCAGGTCCTCGCGCAGATAGAGCTTCAGTTGCGGATAGCGCGTCTTCAACACCGGCAGCGAACGCGGCAGCACGAAGGGCGCGACCGTCGGGATCACGCCCAGGCGAAACCGTCCCGCCAGCGGCTTGGCCGCGCCGCGCGCCGCCTCCACCAGGTCTTCCGCGCGGGTCAGCACGTCGCCGGCGCGGCGCACCGCCTCTTCGCCGACGGGGGTCAGGATCACCCCGCCGCGGGCGCGTTCGACCACCGGCGCCCCCAGGACCCGCTCCAGCTCGGCCACCCCGGCGCTGAGGGCGGGCTGGCTGACGTGGGCGGCCTCGGCGGCGCGGCTGAAGGAACCATGTTCCGACAGGAGCTTGAGGTACTGGAGCTGGCGCAGGCTGGGGAGCATGGAGCGTATATAAGAAACGTTTATGCAAAATCCAAAAACAATCGATTTGTATTGGGTCGACCCGCCCCCTAAATCCCCTCTCACGCGGCCCCCGCCGCAACCCCCCAGACCTCCAAGGAGACCGCGATGATCGGCGTCGGCGAACAGCTTCCCAATTTCAAAGTCGTGGGCGTGAAGCCCGGCTTCAACAAGCACGAAGAGGGCGGCCAGAGCGCCTTCGAAGACATCACCAACGCCAGCTTCAAGGGCAAGTGGAAGGTGATCTTCTTCTACCCGAAGGACTTCACCTTCGTGTGCCCGACCGAGATCGCCGAGTTCGCGCGCCTCAACAAGGATTTCGCCGACCGTGACGCGGTGGTGCTCGGCGGTTCCACCGACAACGAACACTCCAAGCTCGGCTGGCGCCGCGAACATCCGGATCTGAACAAGCTGCCGATCTGGCAGTTCGCCGACAACGGCGGGCAGTTCGCGCGCGACCTCGGCGTGCTCGACAAGGACGCGGGCGTGGCCCTGCGCGCGACCTTAATCGTCGACCCGCACAATGTGGTGCAGCACGTCACCGTCAATGGCCTGAACGTCGGGCGCAATCCGGCGGACACCCTGCGCGTGCTCGACGGCCTGCAGACCGACGAACTCTGCGCCTGCAACCGCCCGCTCGGCGGCGAGACGCTGAAGCCTGCGGCTTAAGACTACGACGGCTTATCCGGGAGGCGGGTCCCTCAGTCTCTCCCCGCCCGCCTCCCGGACCTTCTCTTTTGATCAGGAACCAACCCATGTCGCTCGACGCCCTGCGCGAGGCGCTGCCCGCCTATGCGAAAGACATTTCGCTGAACCTCTCGACCCTCGCGGGCGAGACGACGCTGAACGACCAGCAGAAGTGGGGAACGTTCCTGGCCTCGGCCTATGCCGTGGGCGAACCGCAGACCGTGCGCGCCATCGAAGCGGAAGCGTCAAACCACCTTACGCCCGAAGCGCGCGACGCGGCCAAGGCGGCCGCCGCGATCATGGGCATGAACAACATCTACTATCGGGCGCTGCACCTGATGCACAATCAGGAGTACCGCACCCTGCCGGCCAAGCTGCGCATGAACGTGCTGGGCAATCCGGGCGCGCCCAAGGTCGACTTCGAACTGTGGTCGACGGCGGTCAGCGCCATCAACGGCTGCGGTGCCTGCCTCGACGCCCACGAAAACGAACTGCGCACCCACGAGGTGACCAACGTCCAGGTGCAGGCGGCCCTCCGCATCGCCGCCGTCGTCAACGCCACGAGTCGCATCCTGGCGGCGGAGAGCGCGCACGCCGCGGCGTAGTCAGCCTTCGCGCGTAGCGCCGAAAAGAAATTACCGCAGAGATCGCGGAGAAAGAAGAAAAGCCGCAGAGGACGCAGAGAAGACAGCTCCGCGATCTCCGCGTCTTTTTCTTCCTCTGCGATCTCTGCGGTTTTCTTTCTTAATGCGCTGACGCGCCCTCACTGCGGCTTGCCGGTTTCCGCGTAGCGGTCGAGCCGGGTGAGCTGTTCGGTCAGCACGGCGTCCACCGGGGCGGCGAGGTTGGTCAGGCCGCCGGTCGTGTAGCCGCCCATGATGTAGATCCACGTCACCTTCGTGCCCGTCCCGTCGGGCGCCAGCAGGATCGTCCAGGCGCCGGCGACGCCCTGGGTCGACAACGGTCCGAACGCGCCGCGCAAATGCAGCGCCTTGCCGGGTTCGACGTAGATCACCTCGAGATGCTGCGCCCCGCCGCCGTTCGGCAGCCGCTCGCAGAAACATCCGCCCAGCTTCGGCTCCAGCGTCAGGTTCGCCGCGTTGTGGGAAAAGGTATGGCCGGAATTCCACCAGCGCCCCGGCGTGATCAGCGCGGCCCACACCTTGTCCGGCGCCGCCTTCACCTCGACCTGCTCCTTCACCTGGAAACCATTGGCCTGGGCGTCGATCACATCGGCGTGGGCGACGCCGGAAGCGAACAGGAGAGACGTGAGAGCGAGAAGAGCGGCGCGCATGGGGCGGGGTCCTGATTGGTAAGTGGATACTTACATAACAAGGTGCGACGGTCAACTTGCCCTTCTGCGTCTCCCTCCCTCCTCGATGGAGGGAGGGCCGGGGTGGAAGGTGTGGGCACAAGGTTGAAGGTTGGTCGCGGGCCGGCGTCGTAGGTTTCGGTGGGCGCCTCACGCGCGCCCTCTGGAAACGGCCTACGCCCATCTCCATCCCCGACCCTTCCTAAGGGAGAGTGCGTTGGAGTTTGGCGCTTACGCCGCTTCGAACGTCACCGGTTCGCCCCAGAAGGTTTCCACCAGGCCCGACTGCAATCCCGCGCGGCCGGTGGTGAGGAAGCGGCGCGTCCCACCTGTGCCGGTGGCGTATTCGGGGCGGCGTTCGAAATAGGCGGTCAGCGCGTCGCCCACCGCGGTGGGCTGGTGGATCAGCGGCGTCCCCGCAGGCAGCGCTTTCACGAACAGGTCGCCGACGATCTCGTAGTGGGTGCAGCCCAGCACCACGCGGTCGGGGGCGCGGCCGATGCGCGTCTTCAGCACCTGGCAGTGGGCCGCGATCACGTCGGCGAGTTGTTCGCGCGAGGCGCCGTCCTCGATCAGGCCCGCCAGGCCGACGCAGGCTTCGGAGAACACCGCCAGGTCCTGGCGGCGCTTGTCGATCTCGATCTCGTAGACGCGGCTCGCGGCGGTGGCGGCGGTGCAGAACACCCCGACCACGTCGAGCTTTTCGATCTTGTCGCCGCGACGCTCGGCCTCGTGCTCCCACGGCAGGCCGGTCGCGGCCTCGATGGTCGGCACGATGATGCCCAGCACGTTCACCGGCCGCCCGAGCGTTCGGCGATAGTCCGGCAACCAGGTCTGCTGCAGCCGGCGCAGCGCGATCGCCGACGCCGTGTTGCAGGCGAGGACCACCAGCGAACAGCCCTCGTCGAACAGCCGCGTACAACCCGCGCGCGTCAGGTCCACGATCTCCTCGCCGCCGCGCACGCCATAGGGCGCATGCGCCTGGTCCGCGAGATAGATCAGGTCCGCGTTCGGAAAGCGGTTGACGAGGCGGCGGTGCACGGTGAGCCCGCCCACGCCGGAATCGAAGACGCCGATAGCCATGCGGTGAGCCTCTAGACCGGCGCCGCGCGAGCGTCCATGGCGCTTCTTCGGGCGTCAGTGCGCGGCGGCGTAATCCTTGTCGTACTGCATGGCGCCGACGCGGTTGGCTTCGGTGTCCTCGAAGAAGATCAGGTCGCCGACGCCTTCGATGCGAAAGCGCTCCATCTGAATCTTGCCGCCGTGGGCCAGCACCGCGGCGCGGATGGCGTCCACGTCGTCGACCCCGATGCTGCATTCAAACCCGCGCTGGCCGGTTCCGGTCAGCGGCTCGCGCCGGCCCTGCAGGGCGCCCTGGACGCCGGGGTCTTCGGGCGTGCCGGTGACGATCAGATAGAAGCCCGGCGGGCCCCAGGCCTCGAACCGCCAGCCGAACACGGCCTCATAAAAGGTCCGCGCCCGCTCCACGTCGTCGGCGGTGATGGCGAAATGGCGAAGGTTGTTGGGCATGGCGGCCTCCCGTGACGCGGCCCAGCCTAGCGCTTTCCCTACGGCGTGCTTGCGCTAGAATGCCGGATTATGTCGCCGAAGCGCCAGCCGCCAAGTGATGAACAGCCCGGGCCGCCGCGCTGGGACGTCCGCGGCGTCGGCTACGGCTTTGAGCAGGGGCGGCGGATCGAGGCCCACACCCACCCCTGGGGCCAGCTGATCTACTGCGCCGAAGGGGTGCTGCGGGTGATCACCCCCGAGGCGGTCTGGCTCGCGCCCCCAGCCCGCGCCGTCTGGGCCCCGCGCCACGCGGAGCACGTGATCGAAACCCCGGGCCGCGCGGCCATGCGCAGCCTCTACATCGACCCGCGCTGGACCGACCGCCTGCCGGAGCGCTGCGTGGCCATCGACGTGGAGCCGCTGTTGCGCGAGTTGATCCTGCACGTGGTCGCCCGCTCGCGGCTGAACGCCCTGGACCTCGAGGACGCGCGGCTGATCGGGGTGCTGACCGACCGGATCGCCGCCGCCCGGCCCCTGACCTTCTCCCTGCCCAATCCCCGCGACCGCCGGGCCCTGACCGCCGCCGAGCGCCTGCGCGCCGACCCCGCCGCCGACTTCGACCTGGAAGCCCTGGCCGCCGCATCGGGCGCCAGCGCGCGCACCCTGCAACGCCTGTTCAAGGCCGAGACGGGGCTCAGGCTCTCCGAATGGCGCCAGAAGCTGCGCCTGCTCGAGGCCGCGTCCCTGCTGTCCGCCGGCGCCTCGGTCACCGAGGCCGGGTTCGCCGCCGGCTACGCCTCGACCAGCGCCTTCGTGAACGCCTTTCGCCAGCGCCTCGGCTGCACGCCCCTCCGCTACCGTGCTGGGGCCTAGGGCCGCATTACAATTGAATCATTTTATGACGGGCCGCCGCCTGGGGTAGGGTCGCGCCAAACCAAGTCCATCGGGGACATCAGGAAGTTCATGACCAAGACGCTGTTCTTGGCGGCCAGCGCCGCCGCCCTCGTGCTCGCCATGCCCGCGATTTCCCAGGCCGCAACCAAGGCGCACCACCATGCCGCCGCGATGTCGGCGGCCTCGACCAACCCGCTGCTGGCGCCGTGGAGCGGCCCGCACGGCGGCTATCCGCCCGTCGACAAGGTGAAGCTCGAGGACTTCGCGCCCGCGTTCGACGTCGCGATGGCGCAGAACCGGCGCGAGATCGACGCGATCGCCAACAATCCGGCGCCGCCGACCTTCGAGAACACCATCGTCGCGCTGGAAAAGTCGGCCCTGACGCTCAACCGCGTATCCTCGGTCTACGGCATCTGGTCGTCGAACCTGAACACGCCCGCGTTTCAGAAGATCCAGGCGGTGCTCGATCCCAAGCTCGCCGCCTTCAACGACGAGATCGTGCAGAACCCGAAACTGTTCGCGCGCATCGACGCGATCTACAACTCCAAGGCCAAGGACCGCCTGCGTCCGGACCAGCAGCGCCTGGTGTGGATCTACTGGGACAACTTCACCCAGGCTGGCGCCAAGCTCTCTCCCGAAGCCAAGGCGCGCGTGACCCAGATCAACCAGCGCCTCGCCTCGCTGTACGGCGAGTTTCAGAAGAACCTGCTCGCCGACGAGAGCGGCTACATCACCTACCTCAGCGCAAACCAACTGGGCGGCCTGCCGCAGTCGCTGAAGGACGCTGCGGCCCAGGCCGCCGCCGACCACGGCCACAAGGGCGAATGGGCGATCACCAACACGCGCTCGTCGATGGATCCGTTCCTGACCTATTCCGACGACCGCGCCCTGCGCGAGAAGGTGTGGCGTAACTACTACGCTCGCGGCGACAACCACGACGCCAACGACAACTCCAAGATCGTGGTCGAGATCGTCCACCTGCGCACCGAGAAGGCCAAGCTGATGGGCTTCCCGACCTATGCGCACTGGAAACTCTACGACAAGATGGCCAAGACCCCCGATGCGGCCATGGACCTGATGCTGAAGGTGTGGCCCGAAGCGACCGAACGCGTGCGCGAGGAAGTCGCCGACATGCAGGCGGTCGCCGACAAGGAAGGCGCTCACATCACCATCGCGGCATGGGACTATCGCTACTACGCCGAGAAGGTGCGCAAGGAAAAGTACGCCCTCGATAACAACGCGGTGCGTCCGTACCTGCGTTACGACAAGCTGCGCGAGGGCCTGTTCTGGGAAGCGCACCAGCTCTACGGCCTGAATTTCAAACAGGTCACCGACGTGCCGGTGTTCGCGCCGGACGTCAGCGTGTTCGAGGTCACCGGCCGCGACGGCAAGCGCGTCGCCCTGATGTACTTCGATCCCTTCGCCCGCGAGGGCAAGAACTCCGGCGCCTGGGAACAGCCGTACCGGCCGCAAAGCTTCCTGCTGGGCCAGACGGTGATCCTGTCCAACAACCAGAACTTCGTGAAAGGCAAGACCGAGGCGGACACGCTCGTCTCGTGGGACGACGCGATCACCATGTTCCACGAATTCGGTCACGGCCTGCACGACATGAATTCGGCGGTGGACTATCCGACCCAGGCCGGTACGGCGGTAACCACCGACTTCGTCGAGTTTCCGTCGCAGCTGAATGAGAACTGGCTGTCGACGCCGGAGATTCTCACGCGCTTCGCGGTCAACGACAAAGGCGAGCCCATTCCGGCCGACCTCCTGGCCAAGATCCGCAAGGCCTCGACCTTCAACCAGGGCTTCGACGTCACCGAATATCTGTCGGCGGCGATCTACGACATGAAGGCGCACCTGGCCGGCGACAGCTTCACCGACCCGGACGCATTCGAAAAGGCGCTGTTCACCGAGCTGAAGATGCCGTCGGAAGTGGTGATGCGTCACCGTCCGACCCAGTTCTTCCACGCCTTCGAAGGCGACGGCTACGCGGCCGGCTATTACAGCTATCTGTGGGCCGAGGTGCTCGACCATGACGCGTTCGAAGCCTTCCTCGAAAACGGCGGACCCTACGATCCGGCCGAGGTAAAGAAGTATCACGACGACGTTCTCTCGGTGGGCAACACCATCGATCCGGGTCAGGCCTACCGCAACTTCCGCGGCCACGACGCCTTGATCGACGGCTATCTGAAGTCGAAGGGCTTCCCGCTGCCGAAGGCGGGCCAGACGGCGGGCCAGTGAAGCGTCCGCGCCGGCGCGACGTGATGGCTGGAGCGGCGGCGCTGACCTGCGCCGCCGCGGTTCCCGGTGTTGCGGCGGCGGCGCGGTCTCACCCGGGCATGGCGGCAAATCCCCTGCTTGCGGAGTGGAGCGGCCCCTACGGCGGCGTCCCGCCCTTCGACAAGGTGCGCGTCGCCGATTTCAAACCCGCACTGGAAGCGGCGATGGCGGAGAACCGGCGTGAGATCGAGATCATCGCGTCCGACACGTCGCCCGCGACCTTCGACAACACCATCGCCATGCTGGAGCGTTCGGGGCGCACGCTTACCCGCGTGCAGGCGATCTTCGGCGTCTGGTCCTCGACCATGGCCTCGCCCGACTTTCAGCGCGTCGAGACCGAGATGTCGCCCAAGCTCGCGGCCTTCGAGGATGAGATCAACCACGACCCGCGCCTGTTCGCGCGGGTGAAGGCCGTCTACGACTCGCCCGACAAGGCGCATCTGACGCCGGAGCAACAGCGTCTCGTCTGGGTCTACTATTCCGGTTTCGTGCGCCAGGGCGCCGCCCTCGAAGACGCGGGCAAAGCCGCCTTCTCCGACTGCAACCAGCGCCTCGCGACGCTCTACATCCAGTTCGCCCAGAACGAACTCGCCGACGAAGAGGGCGCGGCCCTTACCCTCGCGCACGCCGATCTCGCCGGCCTGCCGCCGTCGCAGATTGACGCCGCCGCCGCCGAGGCCGAACGCCGCGGCGCGTCTGGCCAGTGGGTCATCGCCAACACCCGCTCGTCGATGGAGCCGTTCCTCACCTACGCCGACCGCCGCGACCTGCGCGAAAAGGGCTGGCGGCTGTGGATCAAACGCGGCGACAACGGCGACGCCCACGACAACAATCGCATCGTGTCGGAAATCCTGGTGCTGCGCGCCAAGCGCTCGCGCCTGTTGGGCTTCAAGACCTACGCCGACTGGCGCCTCGACGACGCCATGGCCAAGACCCCGGATCATGCCATGGCCCTGATGCTGGCGGTGTGGAAGCCGGCGGTGGCGCAAGTGCACGCCGACGTCGCCGAGATGCAGGCCATCGCGGGGTTCAAGATCGAGCCCTGGGACTATCGCTACTACGCCGAGAAACTGCGCAAGGCCAAGTACGACCTCGATCTCAACGCGGTGAAACCCTACCTGGCGTTGGAACACGTGCGCGAAGCCATGTTCGCGTCCGCAAACCGCCTGCACGGCTTTACCTTCGCCAAGGTCGACGGCGTCACGGTCTATCACGACGACATGGTCGTCTACGACGTGAAGAACCGCGCCGGTGAACACGTCGGTCTCTGGTACTTCGACCCCTACGCGCGGCCGGGCAAGTCGTCGGGCGCCTGGATGAGCGCCTACCGCGACCAGGAAAAGTTCGAACGTCCGGTCGCCACCCTCGTCTCCAACAACGCCAACTTCACCAAGGGCCGCCTGGGCGAGGCGGTGCTGCTGTCGTGGGACGACGCGCGCACGATGTTTCACGAATTCGGCCACGCCCTGCACGGCCTCAGCTCCGACGTGAACTACCCGTCTCTGTCAGGCACCCAGGTCGCCCGCGACTACGTCGAGTTCCCCGCGGAGCTGAACGAAAATTATCTGAGCACGCCCGAGGTCCTCGCCCTGCTGGTCGACGCCGGCGGCAAACCCATGCCGCCTGACCTGATCGCCCGCATCGCGAAAGCCCACGCCTTCAACCAGGGCTTCGACACCGTCGAACTGCTGGCCAGCGCCATCGTCGACCTGCAACTCCACCTGCAAGGCGAGGCGCCCATCGACCCCCACGCCTTCGAAAAGACCGCGCTTGCAAACCTCGGCATGCCGTCCGAAATCGTCATGCGCCACCGCATCCCCCACTTCGGCCACATCTTCGCCGGCGAAACCTACGCCGCCGGCTACTACGGCTACGTCTGGGCCGAGGTGCTCGACCACGACGCGTACGAAGCGTTCGTGGAAGCGGACAATGCCTACGACCCTGTCGTCGCAAAGCGTCTCCACGATGACATCCTGGCAGTCGGCAACACAGTCGACCCGGCGAAAGCGTACCGCGCGTTCCGTGGAAGGGACGCGAAGGTGGATGCCTACCTCCGCGATCACGGGTTTCCGGTCTCCACCTAAATAGGTTTCGTCACCCCGGGCTCTTGTCCCGGGGCCCATGGTTGGTGTCGTGGCTTTGGTTGTGGGTGGTTCGCACGGCGCCGGAACAGGCCCCCGGTTGGGACCCTGAGCGCTCGGACGCATGGGGCCCGGACGAGCCCGGGGTGACGACAAATGGGAGAGGGGTGTGTCCTTGGCCGGGCCAGCCCCGATCCCCAAAGCTTGCCTTCCGACCCCCTTTCCATCATAACCCCCGCCTTCCGGCGCACCTCAACCTGCGCCCTCCACCGCCACGACCCCAGCGCCTACATGCTGGACGAGGGCGGCGAGGCCCCCCGTCGACGTGATCGTCCACGGGGGTCGTTTTCGTTTGGAGGCTTGGGTTTTGGGCCGGATTTGATGGGTGTTTGATGTTCGACTCGCTGAATGAGCGGCTTTCGGGGGTGTTCGACCGGCTGACGGGCCGCGGCGTGCTGACCGAAAAGGACGTGGACGAGGCCTTGCGCGAGGTTCGCGTGGCCCTGCTCGAGGCCGACGTCGCCCTGCCGGTGGTCAAGGACTTCATCACCCACGCCAAGGAGCGCGCCACCGGCGAAGAGGTCATCCGCTCGGTCAAGCCGGCCGACCAGGTGGTCAAGATCGTCTACGACGGCCTGGTCGAGATGCTGGGCGGCGACGAGCCGGAGGCGCTGAACCTCAACGCCAATCCGCCGGTCGTGGTGCTGATGGCGGGCCTGCAGGGCTCGGGCAAGACCACCACCGCGGGCAAGCTGGCGCTGCGCCTGCAGCGGCACGAGCGCAAGAAGGTCATGCTGGCCTCGCTCGACACGCGCCGTCCCGCGGCGATGGAACAGCTGAAGATGCTGGCCGAGCAGGTCGAGGCGGGCTTCCTGCCGATCGTCGCGGGCCAGAGCGCGGTCGACATCGCGCGGCGCGCTCTGACCGCCTCCAAGCTCGCCGGCTACGACGTGCTGATCCTCGATACCGCGGGCCGCACCACGCTCGACGAAGCGATGATGAGCGAAGCGGCCGAGATCGCGCGCATCGCGTCGCCGACCGAAACCCTTCTTGTCGCCGACAGCCTGACCGGCCAGGACGCGGTGCGCACCGCGACCGCCTTCCACGAACGTCTGCCGCTCACCGGCATTATCATGACGCGCGCGGACGGCGACGGCCGCGGCGGCGCCATGCTGTCGATGCGCGCGGTCACCGGCCTGCCGATCAAGTTTTTGGGCGCCGGCGAAAAGGTCGACGCGCTGGACGCCTTCGACGCGCGCCGCGTCGCGGGCCGTATTCTCGGTCAGGGCGATATCGTAGCTCTGGTGGAAAAGGCCGCGGTCGATCTCGACCAGGCCAAGGCCGAGCGCATGGCCAAGAAACTGGCCAAGGGCCAGTTCGACCTCGACGACCTCGCCGATCAACTGGCGCAGATGCGCAAGATGGGCGGCATGCAGGGCATCATGGGCCTGTTGCCCGGGGTGCAGAAGGTCAAGAAACAGATCGAGGACGCCAACATCAACGACAAGATGATCGCGCGCCAGGAAGCGATCATCTCCTCGATGACCAAGAAGGAACGCAAGAAGCCCGACGTGCTGAACGCGTCGCGCAAGCGCCGCATCGCGGCGGGCTCCGGCGTCGAGGTGATGGAGATCAACCGCCTCCTGAAACAGCACCGGCAGATGTCCGACGCCTTCAAGATGATGAGCCGCGGCGGCGGCAAGGGCCTGCAGCAGATGGCGCGCATGATGGGCGGCCCCGACATGGCGCGGCTGCAGGCGATGGGCGGCGGCAAGCTCGCGCAACAAGATCCGAACAACCCGCCTGCGGGGCTTCCCGGCCTCGGCGGCATGCAACCACCCGGAGGTTTGCCCGGCCTGGGCGGCCTTCCCGGCTTCAAACCCAAGAAATGAGGACTTGAGACAATGCTGAAGATTCGCCTTGCCCGCGGCGGCGCCAAGAAGCGTCCCTACTACCACATCGTCATCGCCGACTCGCACGCGCCGCGCGACGGTAAGTTCATCGAGAAGGTGGGCTCCTACAACCCGCTGCTGCCCAAGGACGGCCCGCGCGTTCAGCTGAAGCTCGACCGCATCACGGAGTGGCTCGGCAAGGGCGCCCAGCCCACCGACCGCGTCGCGCGCTTCCTGTCGCAGGAAGGCCTGGTGAAGTGGGAACACGGCAACAACCCGAACAAGGCCAAGCCCGGCAAGAAGGCCGAAGAGCGCGCCGCCGAACGCGCGCAACGCGAAACCGACCGCAAGGAAGCCGAAGCCGCCGCTGCCGCCGCGCCCGCACCCGCGCCGGAACCCGAGCCCGCGCCGGTTGAAGAAGCCGCGCCGGTGGAAGCTGTGGCTGAAGCTGCGCCCGCCGCTGAAGAAGCCCCCGCCGCTGAAGCCGCTCCCGCGGAAGAAGCCCCGGCGGTTGAAGAACCTGCGGCCGAGTAATCGGCCCTTGAGCGAGCCTCGCGCGCGCATGATCCTCGTCGGCCGCGTGGCCGGCGGCTTCGGCGTGCGCGGCGAGGTTCGCATCACCACCTTTACCGAAGACCCGCTGTCGCTGAACCGCTACGGCGCGCTGAAGCGTGAGGACGGGACCGACGCGCTGAAGCTCAAGAGCGTGCGCGCCGCCAAGGGCGGCGTGATCGCGCGCGTCGAGGGCGTCGAGACCAAGGACGCGGCGGATGCGCTGCGCGGGTTGCGATTGTATGTGCCGCGCGAGGCGTTGCCAAAACCGGCGGAAGACGAATTCTACCTCACCGACCTGATTGGGCTGCGCGTCGAAGGCCTGGATGGCGCGGCGCTGGGCGTGGTGACGTCCGTGCCGAACTTCGGCGCCGGCGACATCCTGGAAATCGACAAAGGCGACGGGTCGCCGACCTGGTACCTGCCCTTCACCCGCGAGGCGGTTCCCGAAGTGCGCATCGCCGAAGGCAAGATCACCGCCAACCCCCCGACCGAAGTGTCGGAGCAGGACGAGCGCTGAACGTTTCTTTTTTTCTCCGCTCATCCCGGCGAATGCCGGGACCCAGATCATATGGCGCGTCCATTTCCCAACTATCGTCACCCCGGCCTTGTGCCGGGGCCCATCGTTCCGCGTGCATTGGAGCTAGCCGGTGCGAGCGCTCGCAAACCATCCATCACCAAAGCCTCGACACTAACCATGGGCCCCGGGACAAGCCCGGGGTGACGATAAATATTGAATTGCGGAGCTTTATGATCTGGGTCCCGGCATTCGCCGGGATGAGCGGAGGTTAGTGGCGCATCTTCATCGGCATCGGCGCGACTTCCTGCACCGGCGCGTCCACGCTTAACGTTCCCGCGTGTTGGAAGTGCAGTTTCAGCGTCACCTTCGCGCCCAGCTTCAACAGCGGCTTCACCCCGATCAGCATCAGGTGCTGGTCGCTGTTGCCCAGCACCAGCTTGCCGTGGGCCGGCACCGCCATGCCGCCTTCGATCTTGCGCATGCGCATGATCTGGCCGTCCATCCACATGCGGTGCAGCTCGACCTGCGCCGCGCAGGTGCAGGAGGCCGACACCAGGCGGTCGGCGGCGCCGGCGTTGTCGATGACCACGCGGCCGGTGGACGTCGTCGAAATCCCGCGGCTCGGGGACACCGAGGCGTCGCTCAAGGTAATCGAACCGCCGCGGGCGTCGGCGACCGACGAGGCCATCAGGGCGACAAGCACCGCGGCAACTAACGAACGCACCATAAAACCCACTCCTCCGCTCAGCGCCCCGGCGCCCAGAAGCCCACGATCTTCTTGGTCTCTTCCACAATCGGATCCGCCACCGCGCGGGCGGCGTCGGCGCCCCTGGACAGGATCGCGTCGATCTCGGCCGGGTCGCCCAGGAAGCGGCGCATGCGCTCGCTCACCGGCGACAGGCTGGCCACGGCGAGATCGGCTAGGGCCGGCTTGAACGTTCCAAAGCCCTTGCCGCCGAACTCGGCCAGCACCTGCGCCTTGGTCTGGTTCGACAGCGCGCCGTAGATGCCGACGAGGTTGTCCGCCTCGGGCCGCGCCTTCAGCGCTTCCACCGTTTCGGGCAGCGGTTCCGGATCGGTCTTCGCCTTCTTGATCTTCTGGGCGATGTCGTCGGCGCTGTCGGTCAGGTTGATGCGCGAATAGTCGGACGGGTCCGACTTCGACATCTTCGCCGTCCCGTCGCGCAGGCTCATGATCCGCGCGCCCGGCCCTTCGATCATCCCCTCGGTCAGGGGAAAGAAGTTCGGCGCCTCGAAGTCGCTGTTGAACTTGGCGGCGATGTCGCGCGTCAGCTCCAGGTGCTGGCGCTGATCCTCCCCAACGGGCACGTGCGTCGCCTTGTAAACCAGGATGTCCGCCGCCTGCAGCACCGGATAGGTGTACAGACCGACCGACGAGCGCTCCTTGTGCTTGCCGGACTTCTCCTTGAACTGGGTCATGCGGTCGAGCCAGCCGAGGCGCGCGACGCAGTTGAAGATCCAGGCCATCTCCGCGTGCGCGGTCACCGCCGACTGGGCGAAGATCGACGCCTTGGCGGGATCGATGCCGGCGGCCAGGTAGGCCGCTGCGATCTCGCGCGTGTGCCCGGCCAGCAGCTTGGGGTCCTGCCACATCGTAATGGCGTGCAGGTCGACCACGCAGAAGAAGCACGGGTACTCGTCCTGCATGGCGACGAACTTCTTCAGCGCGCCGAGATAGTTGCCGAGGTGCAGGCTGCCGGTGGGCTGGACGCCCGAAAGCACGCGTTCGGGGCCCTGGTAGGGGGCGGGGGTCTGGTCGGTCATCGGGGTCGGGTTCCTGAGGGTAAGGGGTGTCGCTCGCAGCGGTCAGGACCGCCGGCGCCATCGCCCGTTCGACTTGGAACCCAGGAAACTCATGGGCGGCGTTTTAGCCGATGCCGCCCCAAGAACAAGACGTCAGACGATTTCCGGCCCCGAGGGCGTGTCCTCCAGCGGCGGCTCGGACGGATCGCGGCCGCCGCGGCGCAGCACCCGCTTCAGCTCCGACGGCTTGATCGCGCCGGTGGCGAACAGCGCCGCGAAGTAGAGCACCGCGCCCAGGAGACTGACCACTGCGACCGAGACTTCCTTGGCGCCCAGCAGGTGGTGGCCGCCGACGCCCAGCGTCAGGGAGGCGAACAGCGGCTGCACAAACTGAAAGCGCCAGTGTTCGCAGGCCCACAAAAAGGCGCCCATGATCGCGGTGGCGGCGAGAATGCGCGCGATGCGCGACGCGGCGCGCTTGCCCAGCGTCCAGGTTTTCCGCCGGTGCAGGGCGGTGACCATCTGCACCACGGTCAGCCACGAGGCGATGGCCGTGCCCGCCGCGATGCCCTGCACGCCGATCCCGTGGAACGCCGTTCCCGGGATGCCCAGAAACAGGCCGGCGCCGACACAGATGTTCACCGCCACCGAGATCAGCGCAAAGCGCATCGGCGAGGCGGTGTCCTGGCGCGCGAAGAAGGCGGGCGCGAGAATGCGCGTCAGCACGAAGGCGGGCGTCCCCAGCCCGTACCAGAACAGGGCCTGGCCGGTGTTCATCGCGTCGAAGGTGGTGAAGGCGCCGCGCGTGTACAGCCCGTCGATCAGATAGAACGGCATGGCCACCAGCGCCGCGGCTGCGGGCATGGTGAAGGCGAGCGCAAAGGTCACCGCTTCGTCGGTGGCTTCCTGGGCGCCCTCGTGGTCCTTGGCGTGCACCGCGCGCGAAAGCCTGGGCAACAGCGCCACCCCGATCGCCACGCCCACCAGGCCCAGCGGCAGCTGGTACAGCCGGTCCGCGACGGTCAGCCAGGTCTGCGCGCCGCGCACGAAACTCGCCAGAATCCCCGAGATGAAGATGTTGATCTGCGTCGCTGAGGCGGCGATGGCGCCCGGCAGGGCCAGCTTGATCAGCTGTTTCACTTCCGGCGTCAGGTTCGGCAGCTTCCAGTCGACCTTGGCGCCCGACTTGCGCACGCCCCACATCAGCAGCAATGCCTGCGAAACGCCGGCGGCGATCACGCCCGCCGACGCCCACTTCGCCGCCGTCACCGGATCATGCTGCGGCAGCACGAAGATCAGCATCATCAGGTTGAGCAGCGTCGGATGCGCGGCCGAGACGATGAAGCGCCCGCGCGCGTTCAGCACGCCCGACAGGTGCGCCGCGATCGCCATCGCCGGCAGATAGGGCATGCAGATCTGCGTCAGCAGCACCGCGAGCTTGTACTTCGCGCCGGTGAACCCCGGGCTGATGATGTGCATCAGCCACGGCATCGCCAGATCGGCCAGAACGGTGATCACGATCGTCGCCGCCGCCAGCGTCGCCATGGCGTCGGCGGCCAGCAGGTCGGCCTTCTCCTCGCCGTCGGACTCCAGCGCCTTGGAATAGGCGGGCACGAAGGCCGCCGCGAAGGCGCCCTCGGCAAAGATGCGGCGGAACAGGTTGGGGAAACGCAAGGCGGTGTTGTAGGCGTCCGCGGCGATGGTGGACGACGCCCCCATCACATAGGTGATCGCCAGATCCCTCGCGAAGCCCATCAGGCGCGAGACCAGGGTCAGGCTGGAATAGACCAGCGACGAGCGGATCACGCTCTGGCGGGGCGGTTTCGCAGGGGCCTGGCCGGCCGGGGGGATGCTCACGAGCGCTCGTTACGCAAAGCCAGGGGCGGACACAAGCGGGCAAGAATGTCCCCCTGCGCGCCCTATGTCGCAGCGACAGTCCTTAAGCTTTCTGGCTTATCATGGGCTCGGTCGATGACGTTCAGACGGGGCGGCGCATGTTCTCGAGACTGTTGAAGGGCGATGTGGCGGAGCGCGGCTCGGCGGCTCTGGTCTGTCTGGTCGGCGCGCTCGTGGGCGCCTATGCCGCCTACGGCCTCAAGCACGGCGAGGCCCTGGCCCTGACCCCGGCCCAGTGGGCGGGCGCGATCATGTCCCTGACTGGCGCGGTCCTGGTGGCGGTCATGGTCCACACCCGGGTCCCGGCCCCGCAAACCCCCAAGCCATAATCCACCTGCGCTCCTGCGGAGCTTCGGACGACAAGAAAGCTTCACGGTAACCTGCCGCCCCTAGCCTTGGGGTAGGGTGGACGCCGCTCGAAATCCCGCTAGTTTGCCGAACACGCTCGCCCGCGCGCCCCCGCGTCCGGGGGCGTTTCTTAGGGAGGATTTCGAACAATGCGTAAGTTCCTCACCATCGCCGTGGCGCTCGCCGCGGCCGCGGCCTTTGCCGGCTCCACCACCGCCGGCGTCTCGCCGGCCGTGAAGGTCGGCCACGTCAGCCTGGTCCAGAAGGCCGCCTGGGACGACTGCCACGACTGGGACATGCACAAGCACGAATGCCGCGACAAGGGCTGGGACCACCACCACGACAAGGGCTGGATGGGTGAGCGCAGCTGCCGCGACCGCGGCCACGACCACTACCTCGGCGAAGACGGCCACTGGCACGAGTGCAAGCACCAGGGCGGCTACTGAGCCTAAGCGACCCTACGATAGCGAAGCGCCCCGGGGGGAGCCTCCGGGGCGTTTTTGTATTTGGCGATGAGAAGCGCTCACGTCCGTTCGCCGCCCCAGCGGCGCGAATCGTCCCGGCTCGGAGCCTCCGTGGGTTTTGTGCGTTTCGGCAGCGGGGCCGTACCGCCTCGGAATTCATCCCGGCGCCGCGGAGGGGGCGGAGGTCCAGTCCGGCGCTGCAACGCTGCACTTTTTGCGGGGAAGCCGCGCCGTTAGTCCTCGTCCACCGGGTCGGCCGTGTCCGTTGAATCTATGGAGTCGCCATGACCGACGCTCTTGAAAAGTCCGACGTCGCCGACGAAGCCCGCGTCTCGACCGGCAGCGTGGGTCTGGACGACATTCTGGGCGGCGGGCTCGATCCCAACCGCGTCTATCTCTATGAGGGACGCCCGGGCTCCGGCAAGACCACCATCGCGCTCCAGTTCCTGCTCGACGGCGCGCGCCGCGGCGAGCGCGTTCTCTACGTCACCCTGTCGGAGACCCGACGCGAACTGCAGCTGGTCGCCAAGCGGCACGGCTGGTCGCTGGACGGCATCGACATCTTCGAGCTGGTGCCGCCCGAAACAACCCTCGATCCCGAGCAACAGATCACTGTCTTTCACCCGGCCGAGGTCGAGCTGAGTGAAACGACCAAGCTGATCTTCGAGCGGGTGAGCAAGCTCAACGCCACGCGCGTGGTGATCGACAGCCTGTCCGAGCTGCGTCTGCTGGCGCAAAGCCCGTTGCGCTATCGCCGCCAGGTTCTGGCGCTGAAGCACTTCTTCGCCGAGCGCCAGTGCACGGTGATCCTGCTCGACGACCTGACGTCGAACCAGAACGACCTGCAGCTTCACTCCATCGCCCACGGGGTGGTCATGCTTGAGCAGCAGGCGATCGACTACGGCGCGGAGCGGCGGCGCATCCGGGTGGTGAAGATGCGCGGTATCAAGTTCCGCGGCGGCTATCACGATTTCACCATCGAGACCGGCGGCCTGAACATCTTCCCGCGCCTGATAGCGTCGGAGCACCACAAGATCTTCACCGACACCTTTACCACGAGCGGCCACCCGGCGCTGGACAAGATGCTCGGCGGCGGCCTGGAGCGCGGCACCAACGCTTTGTTCATCGGCGCCGCCGGCGTCGGCAAGTCGACCCTGGCCCTGACCTATGGGCTGGCGGCGGCGGAGCGCGGGGAACGCGCGGTGTTCTTCGCCTTCGACGAGGGACGCGGCACCATCGAAGCGCGCGCCGCCACCATCGGCCTGCCGCTGCAAAAGTACCTCGACAACGGCCTTCTGCGCATCCAGCAGATCGACCCGGCTGAAATGTCGCCCGGCGAATTCGCGGCGAACGTGCGCAACAGCGTGGAGAAGGACGGCGCTCGCATCGTCGTCATCGACAGCCTGAACGGCTATCTCAATGCCATGCCGGATGAGCGCTTCCTGATCCTGCAGATGCACGAGCTTCTGACCTATCTGGCCCAGCAAGGCGTTCTTACGATCCTGGTGCTCGCCCAGCACGGGCTGGTCGGCCCGATGGAGACGCCGCTGGACATGAGCTATCTGAGCGACGCGGTGATCATGCTTCGCTATTTCGAAGTCGGCGGAAAGGTCCGTCGCGCCCTGTCGGTGGTCAAGAAGCGCAGCGGCGCCCATGAGCACACCATCCGCGAATTCAAGCTGACCAGCGAGGGCATCAAGCTCGGGCCGCCGCTGAAACAGTTTGCGGGCGTCCTGTCCGGCACGCCGCAATACATCGGCGATTCAGGGCCTCTGTTCGATGACGACGATGTCGGCGTCGCCTGATCTCGACCGTCGTGTTTTGATTTTCACGCCGCTGGGCCGTGACGGTCCGGCGGCGGCGGAATTCATCAACCGCGTGGATGTCGCGACCGAGGTTTGCAAAACCCTCGACAACCTGGTGCTGGAGGTCGCCCGCGGCGCCGCGGCGGTCCTGCTCGCGGAGGAGGGGCTGTTCGGCCGCGACCTGTCCGCCCTGACCCATTGGGTGCGGACGCAACCCGCCTGGTCGGACCTGCCGTTCGTCGTGCTGACCAGCCGCCAGGAACAGGCCGGCATCGGCAACTGGCGCAACAAGCTGATCGCCGAGCTGCGCAACGTTTCGCTGCTGGAGCGGCCGGTGCAGACCATCACCTTGACCAGCACGATCCGCTCGGCGGTGCGCGCGCGCATGCGGCAGTACGAAGTGCGGGATTTGCTGGCCGCGCAGCAGAAGGCGGCCGAGGACCTCGAGCTTCAGGTCCAGGCCCGCACCGTCGAACTGGCGCAGGCGAACACCGAGCTGCGCAATCAGATGGCCGAGCGGACCCGCATGGAGGAGGTACTGCGTCAGGCGCAGAAGCTGGAGGCGATCGGTCAGCTCACCGGCGGCGTCGCTCACGACTTCAACAACCTGCTGATGGTCATTTCCGGCGGCCTGGAGATGCTCGAACGCCAGACCGATCCGCATCGCCGCCGCCGCCTGCTCGAAGGCATGCACCAGGCCGCCCAGCGCGGCGCCGCCCTGACCCGGCAACTCCTGGCTTTCTCGCGCAAGACCCCGCTCAACCCCGAATCGGTGGACCTGGCGCTGCAGATCGGCGGCATGCGCGAACTGCTCGAACGCAGCCTGCGCGGCGACGTGCACGTCGAGCTGGATTTCGCCGACGGCCTCTGGCCGGTGGCCGTCGACCCCGGCGAACTGGAACTGGTGGTGCTGAACCTCGCGCTCAATGCGCGCGACGCCATGCCGAGCGGCGGGGTGATCCGGATCTCGGCGGAGAACGCGCCCGGCGTGAATGGCGGCGGCGGCCACGACTATGTGCGGCTCTGTGTCGTCGACAACGGCGTGGGCATGTCCGAGGAGGTCATGGCCCACGTGTTCGAACCCTTCTACACCACCAAGGACGTCGGACGTGGTTCGGGGCTGGGCCTGGCCCAGGTGCACGGTTTCGTCACCCAGTCCGGCGGGCGGGTCGAGATCGAGAGCGAAATTGGCCGCGGCGCCTCGGTCACCATCCTGCTGCCGCGATCGCAGGAGCCGCCGGCCCATACCGAGCGGCATCTCGTCGATCTGCACGTCGAGATGCAGAGCCGGGGCGACCTGGGCTGTGTATTGCTGGTCGAAGACGACGACGAAGTCGCCGCCCTGGTCACCGAGATGCTCGAGCAGTTGGGCTATCAGGTGACCCGGACCTCCAGCGCGATGGCGGCGCTGGGCGCCCTTTCCAACGGGCGGCGGGTCGATCTGGTGTTCTCCGACATCATGATGCCGGGCGGCATGAACGGCGTCGAACTCGCGCGCGAGGTGCGCCGCCGCCGCGGCGACCTACCGGTCCTGCTGACCAGCGGCTTTGCCGAAGCCGCCCGCGAAAGCGCCGCCGCCGAAGGCGTTCGCGTCCTCGCCAAGCCCTACCGTCTGGAAGAACTCGCCGCCGCCCTCGATACGGTGATCACGACGCACTGACTGCCGCATGCACCGCCACGACCACGTCCTCGGCAAAGACAACCAATGGCATGAATGCCCCGCCGTGGCGGCTACGGAGCTAAAGCCGATCGCTGATTAGCGAAGCGCCCCGGACGAAACTAAGGGCGTTTTTGCTTTGGCGTTACAAGCTGAGCTATAAATGTGTCGCCGAAACCCTGGACCGGGGAGGTAATCATGGTTGGCAAGTCTCTCGGCATCGCTGTGTCGCTGGCGGCACTGGGCTTACTTGGTGCGTGCTCCAGCATCGGCGCGGACTCACCGGCGCAGCCTTCGCAGGCTGACGCCTTCATCGTTTTCGCGAAGGAGACGCCGGGCCAATACCTGTGGACCGTGAAAAACCCGGGTTGCGGCGGCTTGTTCGGCGACAAGCCTGTAAACGTCCCACGTGACGCCTCCGAGAGCGAGCCCTTCGCCATTGCAGGCGGCAAAGACGTAAACCTGTTGGCGATAGCTTGGTACAGCCGCTACATGTGTCCCAGTATCGCGACGTTCACGCCCGAGGCGGGTCACACCTATAGCGTCCGGCAACGTATCGTTGACCTGGGATGCCGGTTCGAAGTGGTGGACAAAGCGACCGGCCTGCGGCCGCCGTCTTACATCTCAAGGTCCCCGAGCGACGTTTGTCCGCTGCGCTGGCCGAAGATCATGCAGGTACGACCTAGGCGGTGAGAATGGGCACGTGGACTGATGGTCGACGGGGGACCTCCTGAGGGGCGCTGTGGAAGCCGTCCGGTTACCAGCGCGCGCAAGCTTCGCAAGTGAAGCGGGGTGAGCGTGGGCCATCACGCGCCGTTCGACCCGACCGGCCTGAGGCCTCAGTCACACAAGAAGAGCAATGCGTAGTTACACAGGGAGAGTTTCTCGACCCTCTCAGGGCCTTATTTTACAAAGGGTTCCTGAGAGGGGAGAAGGATGGTGGAGCTAAGCGGAGTCGAACCGCTGACCTCTTGAATGCCATTCAAGCGCTCTACCAGCTGAGCTATAGCCCCGAAGTCCTGGTTTCCGCCGGGCTGGTCCGGCGAAGGCGCGGGTTCTACGCCAGGGGGGCTGGGGGATCAAGCCTGCGCCCGACCCCCACGGCCCAAGCACCTAGCGGTCCTCTTCGCCCCCCTCGGGCAGGCCCTCGATCTCTTCTTCGAAGCCGTCGTCGTCCTCGTCGTCCTCGAGGAAGGGCACGCCGTCGTCCTCTTCCTCGACCACGTCGTCTTCGATGTCGATCTCGGTGACGGCGGGGGTTTCGGCGGCCGGTTCGGCGACTTCGCCGTCCTCGTCGGGGATCAGGACCTCATCGTCGGGGGCCTGGTCGATCTCCGGCGCGACCACCTCTTCTTCTTCCTCGTCCTCGGCGGGCTCCTTGGCCTTCACCTTGTCTTCGGCCTCTTCCTCGGTCTCGTATTCGGCCGGGGTCGAGCGGGCGCGGATGCGGCGGAATTTCACCGCTTCTTCGGGATCGAATTCATTGGCGCACTTGGGGCAGTGCGCGGGCCGCTTGCCCAGGTCGTAGAACTTGGCCTGGCAGTTGGGGCAAATCTGTTTGGCGCCGAGGGCGGGATCAGCCAATGGGCTCACCTATTCGGGAGGGGTGACGGTAAAGCGGCGCGTCCCTTGCCACTTTGGGACCGCGCTGTCAAAAGCCCCGCGGCATGAGCGCGGATGGGTCGCAAGATAAAGGCGTTGAGCGCCTCAAAGGAGCGCCCTCGGGACCGCTGAGCGGGCGCGTCCGGGCTCCCGGCGACAAATCAGTTTCCCACCGCTCAATGATTCTGGGCGGCCTGGCCACGGGCGTCACCGAAATCGAGGGCCTGCTGGAGGGCGACGACGTCCTGGCCACCGCGCGCGCGGTCGAGGCGTTCGGCGCAAAGGTCGAGCATCTGGGCGAGGGCCGCTGGCGGGTCGAGGGCCGCGGCGCTTTCGCTCAACCTCAGTCCACCATTGACTGCGGCAACGCCGGCACCGGCGTGCGTCTGCTGATGGGCGCGGCGGGCGCGTTTCCGATCGCCACGCGCTTCGACGGCGACGCGTCGCTGCGCAAGCGGCCGATGAACCGGGTGATCGATCCGCTGAAGCTGATGGGCGTGCGCTTCGAGGCGAGCGAAGGCGGACGCTTGCCGCTCACCGTGCACGGCAATGATGTGCACGCGATCGACTACCGTCTGCCGATGGCCTCGGCGCAGGTGAAGTCGGCGATCCTGCTGGCAGGTCTCGGCGCGAACGGCGTCACCACCGTCATCGAACCGGAACCCACGCGCGACCACACCGAACGCATGCTGCGCGCCTTCGGCGTGCGAGTGGACGTGGAAGATAAAGCCGACGGCCGCGTGGTGCGCCTGCATCCGGGGGCCCTGACCGCAGCGCCTATCCGCGTGCCGGGCGATCCGTCGTCGGCGGCCTTTCCCATCGTCGCGGGCCTGCTGGTCCGGGGTTCAGAGGTCGTGGTCGAGAATGTGCTGCTGAACCCGCTGCGCACGGGCCTGCTCGATACGCTGACGGAAATGGGCGCCGATCTATCCATCGCGGCCCACGACGCGGGCGGCGATCGCGTCGGCGATGTGACCGTGCGCGGATCGCGGCTGCGCGGCGTCGTCGTGCCGCCCGACCGCGCGCCGTCGATGATCGACGAATATCCGATCCTCGCCGCCGCCGCCGCCTTCGCGGAAGGAACCACGGTGATGCGCGGCATTGGCGAACTGCGCGTGAAGGAAAGCGATCGCATCGCGCTGATGGCGGCGGGCCTGAAAGCGTGCGGTGTCGAAGTGGAAGAAGAACCCGACGGCCTGATCGTGCACGGCCGCGGCCGCCCGCCTGCCGGCGGCGCCGAGGTCGCGACCAACGGCGACCATCGCATCGCCATGGCGCACCTGATCCTGGGTCTCGCGGCGGAAGCGCCGGTCACCGTGGACGAGCCCGGCATGATCGCCACCAGTTTCCCGACCTTCGTCGCCCTGATGCAAAGTCTCGGCGCCCAGATTAACGACCCTGGGGGAGCGGCCTGATGGGCTTCGTGATCGCCGTCGACGGACCCGCCGCCTCGGGCAAGGGCACCATAGCCGCGCGCCTGGCCGAGACTTTCGGCCTGCCCCACCTGGACACCGGCCTGCTCTACCGGGCGGTGGGGCTGGAACTGGTGAAGGCCGGCCTGGACCTCGACGACGAAACGGCGGCCGAAGCCGCGGCCCACACCCTCCAGCAGGGCCACCTGGCCGACCCGGAGCTGCGCGGCGCGGTGGCGGGCGAGGCGGCGAGCCGGGTCGCGGTCCATCCGCGGGTCCGCCGGGCCCTGATCGCCTTCCAGCAGGCCTTTGCCGAGCGCGAGCCCGGCGCGGTCCTGGACGGCCGCGACATCGGGACGGTCATAGCGCCCCGGGCCCACGCCAAGCTGTTCGTCACCGCCTCGGCCGAAGCTCGGGCGCAGCGGCGCTGGCAACAGCTCCGCCAGGAGGATGGGGGGCTGGAGCTCGAGGTGGTGCTGGCCGACATCCTGCGCCGGGACGCCCGCGACGCCCACCGCGACGCCGCCCCCATGGTCATGGCCCCCGACGCGGTCTTGCTGGACACCACCGACCTCGGTATAGAAGCCGCGACCGATGCGGCCCGCCGCATTGTCGAGGCGGCGCGCGCCCCCCGGTCTTAGGACCAACGGGCTAATCCAACCGCGCCATTCCCTCGCAGCCGCGGGCAATTCGCCGGGACTTGATTCATCTCAGGCCCCAGGTCCCAGCAACCCCTAGACAGTATCGCCTGAGCGGTCCCGACGCCTCGCGCGCGGACCCCAAGGCGTTCGGAGATTGGAACTATGACGGACGTTATGACCCCTACGCGCGACGACTTCGCCGCGCTGCTCGACGAACAGATGGCCGGCCGCGACATGATGGAGGGCCAGGTGGTCCACGGCAAAGTCGTGGGCATCGAGAAGGACTTCGCCATCGTCGACGTCGGCCTGAAGACCGAAGGCCGCATCCAGATGAAGGAATTCGGCCCCAACGTGGACGGCCAGTTCCCGGTGAAGATCGGCGACAACGTCGAGGTCTATCTGGAACGCGTCGAGAACTCGATGGGCGAAGCGGTGATCAGCCGTGAGAAGGCCCGCCGCGAAGAAGCCTGGACCCGCCTCGAAGTCGTCTTCGCCGACGGCCAGCCGGTGATGGGCGCCATCGTCGGCCGCGTGAAGGGCGGCTTCACCGTCGATCTCGGCGGCGCCTCGGCCTTCCTTCCGGGCTCGCAGGTCGACATCCGCCCCGTGCGCGACGTCGGTCCGCTGATGGGCAAGGAACAGCCGTTCCAGATCCTCAAGATGGACCGCCCGCGCGGCAACATCGTCGTCTCGCGTCGCGCCATCCTCGAAGAAGCCCGCGCCGAACAGCGCACCGAACTGGTCAGCCAGCTGTCGGAAGGCGAAGTCCGCGAAGGCGTGGTCAAGAACATTACCGACTACGGCGCGTTCGTGGACCTCGGCGGCATCGACGGCCTGCTGCACGTCACCGACATGAGCTGGAAGCGTGTCTCGCATCCCAGCCAGGTGCTCGCCGTCGGCGACACGGTGAAAGTCCAGATCATCAAGATCAATCCGGAAACCCAGCGCATCTCGCTCGGCATGAAGCAGCTCCAGGCCGACCCGTGGGACGGCGTGGACGCGAAGTACCCCGTCGGCGCGCGCTTCACCGGACGCATCACCAACATCACCGACTACGGCGCGTTTGTTGAGCTGGAAGCCGGCGTCGAAGGTCTGGTGCACGTCTCGGAAATGTCGTGGACCAAGAAGAACGTTCATCCCGGCAAGATCGTCTCCACCTCGCAGGAGGTTGAGGTCATCGTGCTCGACGTGGACGCCTCCAAGCGCCGCATTTCGCTGGGCCTGAAGCAGGCGCAGTCGAACCCGTGGGACGCCTTCGTGGCCGCTCACCCGGTCGGTTCGACCGTCGAAGGCGAAGTGAAGAACGCCACCGAGTTCGGCCTCTTCATCGGCCTCGACAACGACATCGACGGCATGGTGCACCTGTCCGACATCGACTGGAACGCCTCGGGCGAAGAAGCCATCCAGCGCTATAAAAAGGGCGAGATGGTCAAGGCCAAGGTGCTCGACGTCGACGTGGAGAAGGAACGTGTCTCCCTCGGCATCAAGCAGCTCGGCGGCGACCCGATCGCCGGCGACACCTACCGCAAGGGTCAGACGGTCACCGTGCAGGTTACCGAAATCACCACCGGCGGCATCGAGGTGAAGTTCGGTGACGAAGCCGCGCCGATGAACGCCTTCATCCGCAAGTCGGACCTGTCGCGCGACCGCGGCGAACAGCGCCCCGAGCGCTTCGCCGTCGGCGATCGCGTCGACGCCCAGGTCACCAACATCGACAAGGCGACCCGTCGCCTGTCGCTGTCGATCAAGGCGCTGGAGGTGGCCGAAGAGAAGGCCGCCGTCGAACAGTTCGGCAGCCAGGACTCGGGCGCTTCGCTCGGCGACATCCTGGGCGCCGCGCTGCGCGAGAAGGCCAGCAAGGAGTAAGCTTACTTCCGCTATACCGTCTGCCTCCGGGCGAATGGGTTTGGTCGATTCTTGTTCGACAGGCCTTTTTCGCCCGGAAGGCGACGTGTAAGGTCTTGATCTGGCCCGCGCTTATTTGAGGCGGGCCCATCTCCGGGGGCGCATATGATCAAGTCGGAGTTGATCGCAAAACTGGCGGCCGAACATCCCCACCTGACGCATAGGGATGTCGAGCGCGTCGTGAATGTCATTCTCGACAAGATGGTTCACTCGCTCGAACACAATGGGCGGGTCGAGTTGCGCGGCTTCGGCGCCTTTTCGGTGCGCTCGCGGCCGGCGCGCGCGGGCCGCAATCCGCGTACGGGCGATCAGGTCTCGGTGCCGGCCAAGTCGGTGCCCTTCTTCAAGAGCGGCAAGGAGCTGCGCGAGCGGCTCAACGTGTCGGGAGACGCATGAGCGTCCCCAACGTCAACGACGCGCTGAAGCGCGGCCACGGCTTCTTCCAGGAGTTCCGCGCCTTCGTGATGCGCGGCAATGTGGTCGACCTCGCGGTCGGTGTCGTGATCGGCGCGGCGTTCGGCAAGATCGTGACCTCCCTGGTCGACCAGGTGATCATGCCCCCCATCGGCATGCTGACCTCCAAGGCCGACTTCTCCAGCCTGAAATGGGTCCTGCGCCCGGCGGACGCGGCCAGCAAGACCACCGAGGTGGCGATCGGCTACGGCGCGTTCCTGAACACCCTGATCCAGTTCCTGATCATCGCCTTCGTGGTGTTCCTGGTGGTGAAGATGGTGAACCGCCTGCGCGAAAAAGAAGCCGCCGCCCCCACCCTGCCGCCGGCCCCGACGCCGAGCGAAAAACTGCTGGAAGAAATCCGCGACGAGTTGAAGGCGTCGCGTTCCAAATAATCAGGTTCTCTCCCTTCCTCCTCGATGGAGGAAGGGTCGGGGATGGTGGTGTGCCTGCGGCGCTGATGAAAGAGGCGCGGGCGGCGCCGCACGCGTTTCTCCCCCAAATCGATTGCCCACATCTCCCTCCCTGCCCTCCCTCCATCGAGGAGGGAGGGTTCACATGAGGGAGTTCTAAATCCGAAGCTCCGCGTCCGGACTGTCGCTCTCAACACCCGCCCGCACATCCGTTCCGCGTTCACCGTCCAGGGCCGACAAGGTGTCCGCGATCTGCATCGCCTGCACCCGGATGTCCGGCACGGCGATGACTTCCCAGAAGGCGCCGCGGGTGGCGGGGCCGATGGCGAACAGGCGTGGTTGTACTCGTCCGAACGCGTCGTGTACGCGCAGCGCCGCGTCCACCTCGATGCCCTGTTTCAACACGTCGGGCTTGGCGACGCCGGCATTGAACAGTTGCGTCAGCAGCGGATCGCCCGCGCGCGTCACGTCCATGTCCGGCCCGGTGCAGTTGACCAGCCAGGGCGCCCTCAGCGTCCGCGTCGCGCGCGCGCCGCGCGGGCGCACCGTCACGGTCATGGCCTCGCCGTCGCGCGCCGCCGAAACCAGCTTGCCCGCCAGCACGTCCAGCCGCCCGTCGACGCGCAGCCGCGCCAGCCGGGTGGCGACCTTGGGCGCGATGCGATGGCGGTGAATGTCCCACCAGGGCCGCAGATGACGCAGGAAGCGGCGCTTCTCCTCGGTGGTCATCCGTGTCCAGAGCAACTGGCCGTGCGGCCGCAGCTCATCCATCAGCCGGCCCCACGGGGTCGAGGCCGCATCGGCCCGAAACGCGTTCAGCATCACCGACAGGCGCCCGTGCCGGGGCGCCTCGTGGTGGACGTGGGCCTGCACCGCGTCGTGCGGCTGGGGCAAAAGCCCGCGCCGCGAAACGATCGTTGCGCGACCGCGCCAGCCGCGCCTTTCCAGCTCGAGCAGGGCGTCGACCGCGGTCAGCCCCGATCCCATCAGGATCACGTCGTCACTGAGGCCGACCCGGTCCAGCGCGCCCGCCGCCCACGGATTTTCCACGTAACGCGGTGAACCGCTCGCGCCCTGCGCCTCGGCCGGCGTCGCCGGCGGGATGTTGCCGAGCGCAAGCACGGCCGCGTCGGCGTTCAGTTCGACGCCGGATTCCATCCGCGCCGTGGCGCCATTGGCGTCCGCCTCCAGCGCCACCGCCTGGCCTGCGCGGCGCACGAAACGTCCAGGCGCGGCCGCCGCTTCCGTACGCAGCGTGTCGGAGAGATAGGCGCCGTAGGTGGTGCGCCGTGCGAACCCGTCCGCGTCGGCGTCGTCCGGCGCGTGCTGCGCCAGCCAGTCGGTGAAATGGGTCGGCGTGCAGGCCAGCGCGCTCATCCGGCTCGCGCGCACGTTCAGCACATTGGCCTCGCCGTGGCCGGCGTAGGCGATGCCGCGGCCGAAGACGCCGCTGCGTTCGACCAGGACCACCTGGGCGGAGGTCCGCTTCAGGAGCTGGATAGCCAGGGCGACGCCCGAGAACCCGGCGCCGATGACGAGGATCTTACGACGCTCCGCCATCTCAACTCCTATCAATCCAGTAGACATTAGCCTAACCCCAACCACCGCTCAACTGGAATTCACGAAACCGTTGGGGGCAGCCTTGCTTTTCTGTGGAAACCCACCGACCTCAGCGCCCATGCCCGCGCCCGCGACCGCCAAAATCTGCGGCTTGAGTACGCCTGAGGCCGTGAAAGCGGCCCTCGACGGCGGGGCGACCCACGTGGGGTTCGTGTTTTTCCCGGCCAGCCCGCGCAATCTCGACCCCGAAACCGCCGCCCGCTTGGCTGCGCCCGCCCGGGGCCGGGTCAGGGTTTGCGCGGTGACGGTGGACCCGACCGACGCGGAGCTCGACGTCATCGCCAAGGTCCTGGCTCCCGACCTGATCCAGGTCCACGGCCGCGAGGACCCTGGCCGCGTGCGCGCCATCGCTGGGCGCACTGGCGTCGGGGTGATTAAGGCCCTGCCGGTCTCCGAGGCCTCGGACCTCGACGCCGCCCAGGCCTTCGACGGGGTCGCCGACCACCTGATGTTCGACGCCAGGCCCCCCAGGGACGCCACCCGCCCAGGCGGGGTGGGGGCCAGTTTCGACTGGGCGCTGCTGACAGGCCGCCGGTTTTCTCGGCCCTGGTTCCTGGCCGGCGGGCTCGATCCCTGGAACGTCGGCGAGGCCGTGACCCAGTCCGGCGCCCCGATCGTGGACGTTTCCTCTGGCGTGGAGCGGGGGCCCGGCCTAAAAGACCCCGCCCTGATTTCGGCCTTTCTCGAGGCTGTGAAGCGCATCCGCTAGTGCGGCGGCGGAGCGTTTGAGGACCGTTGCGTTGAGCTCTCCCCAAAAATCGAACGCCTATGCGTGGCCCGACGAGCATGGCCGCTTCGGCGACTACGGCGGCCGCTACGTCGCCGAGACTCTGATGCCGCTGGTGCTCGAGCTCGAGCGTGAGTACGCCGCGGCCAAGGCCGATCCGGCCTTCCAAAGCGAACTCGACAGCTTCCTGAAGCACTATGTCGGCCGCCCCAGCCCGCTCTATTTCGCCGAGCGTCTGACCGACCACGCCGGCGGCGCGAAAATCTACTTCAAGCGCGACGAGCTCAATCACACCGGCGCGCACAAGATCAACAACTGTATGGGCCAGATCCTGCTGGCCCGCCGCATGGGCCGCACGCGCATCATCGCCGAGACGGGCGCCGGTCAGCACGGCGTCGCGTCCGCCACCGTCTGCGCGCGCTTCGGCCTGCCGTGTGTGGTCTACATGGGCGCCACCGACGTCGAGCGGCAGTCGCCCAACGTGTTCCGCATGAAGCTGCTGGGCGCCGAGGTGATCCCGGTGACGTCGGGCACGGGCACGCTGAAGGACGCCATGAACGAGGCGCTACGTGACTGGGTCACCAACGTCGAGAACACCTACTACATCATCGGCACCGCGGCGGGTCCGCATCCGTATCCCGAACTGGTGCGCGACTTCCAATCAGTGATCGGCCGCGAAGCGCGCGAGCAGATCTTCGAAGCCGAAGGCCGCCTGCCCGACGCGCTGGTCGCTGCGATCGGCGGCGGCTCCAACGCCATCGGTCTGTTCCATCCCTTCATCGGCGACGAAGGCGTGCGCCTGGTCGGCGTCGAAGCGGCGGGCCACGGCATTCCGAGTGGCCAGCACGCGGCGTCGCTCACCGGCGGGCGCCCCGGCGTCCTGCACGGCAACAAGACCTACCTGCTGCAGGACAAGGACGGTCAGATCATCGACGCGCACTCGATCTCGGCCGGCCTCGACTATCCCGGCATCGGGCCTGAGCACGCGCACCTGCACGACACCGGCCGCGCCGAGTACGTCTCCGCCACCGACGAGGAGGCGCTGGAGATGTTCCAGCTCTGCGCCAAACTCGAAGGCATCATTCCTGCACTGGAGCCGGCGCATGCGCTGGCCCGGACCCTCGATCTGGCCAAGGACATCGGCAAGGGCGGGATCGTGGTGATGAACATGTGCGGACGCGGCGACAAGGACATCTTCGCCGTGGCCGAGCGCCTGGGGGTCAAGCTTTGACGGTCACCCGACAACCTTTCGTGTGGATGCTCCTGATGCTGGGCGCCGGTGTTGCGGCGTTTTGCGCGACCGTCATCGCCGCGAACTACGGCGTCGAGTTCAGGATTCCGCGCCTATGAACCGACTGGACCGGCGGTTCGCCGCCCTGAAGGCTGAGAACCGCGCCGCCTTCGTGGCCTATGTCATGGCGGGCGACCCCGACACCGAGACCGCCTTCGAGATCCTGAAGGGTCTGCCCGGCGCAGGCGCCGACGTGATCGAGCTCGGCTTCCCCTTCTCCGACCCCATGGCCGAGGGTCCGCCGATCCAGCGTGCCTCGCTGCGGGCGCTCAAAGCCGGGATGACGCTCAGCGGAACCCTCGACCTGGTGCGGCGCTTCCGAAAGGGGGACGCGGAAACGCCGGTCGTCATGATGGGCTACCTCAACCCCTTGCTCACCCCCGGTCTCGAGGCCTTCGCCCGCGACGCCGCCGAGGCGGGTGTTGACGGGTTGATCGTCGTTGACTGTCCGCCCGAGGAGGCCGACCCTCTGGCCGACGCGCTTGATTCCGTGGGGATTTCCCTGATCCGCCTGGCCACCCCCACCACCGACGACCATCGCCTGAAGACGGTGGTCAAGCGCACCTCCGGCTTCGTCTATTACGTCTCCGTGGCCGGGGTGACCGGGGTGAAGGAGGCCGACGCCGACCTCATCGCCCCTGCCGTGGCACGGGTGCGGGCGGCCTCGGGTCTGCCGGTGGCGGTGGGCTTCGGCATCAAGACCCCCGAGCGGGCGGCCGAGGTGGCCCGCGTCGCCGACGCCGCGGTGGTGGGTTCGGCCCTGGTCGAACGGATCGCGGAAGCGTTATCGGACGGGGGCTCTCCGGCCGCGAAAGTGCTGGAAACGGCAGGCGCTTTGGCTAAGGCTGTGCGCTCCGCACGACTCGCGGCGGCGGAGGCCTGACGGGCATGGCCGTGTCCGACAAGTACGACGAAGCGAAGGGCGGCAAACGGGGCAAGCCCGAGAAGCCGCAGCGCCCGGCCCGCCCGGCCCGGGACAGTGCGCCCGCCGTCGACGCCTCCGACCCTGACGCGCCTGCGGGCAAGACTCCCGGAGACCGCCGTGAGCGTGGCGGCTGGCTGGCCAAGATCGCGCCGGGCGTGCGCAAGGCCTTCGCCAAGCGCGACACCCCCGAAAACCTCTGGGTCAAATGCCCCGACACCGGGGAGATGATCTATCGCCCCGACCTGGAAGCCGCGTTGTGGGTCACCCCCGCCGGGCGCCACATGCGCATCGGCTCGGAACTGCGCTTCCGCTACACCTTCGACGACGGCCGGTGGGAAGCGATCGACACCCCCGACGCGCCGGAAGACCCGCTCGACTTCTTCGACGGCCGTCCCTACCGCGAACGCCTGTCCACCGCGCGCAAGACCACCGGCGCCAAGGACGCGATGGCGATCGGCTACGGCACGATCCGCGACGTTCCCGCCGTGGTGCTGGTGCAGGACTTCGCCTTCATGGGCGGCTCGCTCGGCATGGCCGCCGGCGAAGGCTTCATCCGCGCGGCGGAAGAGGCGGTCAAGCGCGGCGTGCCGATGGTCTGTTTCACCGCCGCGGGCGGCGCGCGCATGCAGGAAGGCGCCCTGTCGCTGATGCAGATGGCGCGCACCACTCTGGCCATTCAGGAACTGAAGAAGGCGCGCCTGCCTTACGTCGTGGTGCTGACCGACCCGACCACCGGCGGCGTCACCGCGTCCTATGCCATGCTCGGCGATGTGCAGCTGGCGGAGCCCGGCGCGCTGATCGGTTTCGCCGGCCAGCGCGTGATCGAACAGACCATCCGCGAGACGTTGCCCGCCGGCTTCCAGCGCTCCGAATATCTGGTGGAAAAAGGCATGGTCGACCGCGTCGTCCTGCGCCACGAAATCCCCCACGTCCTGGGCGCCATCCTCTCCATGCTGATGAGCGGCAAACGCGCGGCGGCTTAGCCCCCTCTCCGCTCATCCCCGCGAAAGCGGCGACCCAGGTGTTTTCCTTCAAACCGAGCGAATGTTTGGGTGGAATGAGTTGGCTACGCTGATGGCGGCGACCTCAAATAGGAACAAAAAAAGCCTGGATCCCCGCGTTCGCGGGGACGAGCGGAATAAGTGAAGTGACCGATCGTCTTCTCCCCGTCGACCGGACGCTCGAGCGCCTGAAGGCGTTGCACCCAAAGGCGATCGACCTGTCGCTCGACCGCATGCGGCGCCTGCTCGACGATCTCGGCCATCCCGAACGCAAGCTGCCGCCGGTGATCCACGTCGCCGGCACCAACGGCAAGGGCTCGACGGTCGCGTTCATCCGCGCCATCGCCGAGGCGGCGGGCCTGCGCGTGCACGTCTACACCTCGCCCCACCTGGTGCGCTTCGCCGAACGCATCCGCCTCGCCGGTAGACTGATCGACGACGATCAACTGTCCTCGATCCTCGACCACGTCGAGAGCGTGAACGCCGGCAAGCCGGTCACCTTCTTCGAGGTCACCACCGCCGTCGCCCTCGTCGCCTTCGCCCAAACCCCCGCCGACCTGTGCATTCTCGAGGTCGGCCTGGGCGGCGTGCTCGACGCCACCAATGTCGTCGACAAACCCGCGGTCGCGGTCATCGCGCCCGTCGATATCGACCATCGCGAATTCCTCGGCGACACCGTCGAGCTGATCGCCGCGGAGAAAGCCGGCATCCTCAAGCGCGACGCTCCCGGCGTCATCGGCCGCCAATCCGAAGCCGCGCTGGAGGTCATCGAAGCCGCCGCGCGGCGCTTCTCAGCCCCGCTCACGGTCATGGGCCGCGACTTCGATGCGTGGGCGGAACGCGACGGCCTGGTGTTCCAGGGCGTTGACCGCCTGCTCGACCTGCCGCGCCCCGCGCTCGCCGGCGCGCATCAGTTCGACAACGCCGGCCTCGCCGTCGCCGCGATCCTGAAACTCAACCATCCGCGCATCGACGAGGCCGCCATCGCCGCCGGCCTGAAATCCGCGACCTGGCCCGGGCGCCTGCAACGCATCAGCGACGGCGACTTCGGCGCCCGCGCCAAAGCCGCCGACGCCGAACTGATCCTCGACGGCGGCCACAACCCCCACGCCGCCCGCGCGCTGGCCCGCGCCCTCGAAGACAAGAACGCTCGCGACCCGCGCCCGCTCGTGCTGGTCTGCGGCATGCTGAAAACCAAAGACCCCGACGCCTTCTTCGCGGCGCTGGCGCCGCTCGCGCCGCGGGTATTCACCGTCCCCTTCGAAGGCGAAGCCGTCATCCCGCCGGTCGCCCTCGCCGCCGCCGCCCGCGCCCAAGGCCTCGCCGCGGGCGCGTGCCCAGACCTCGACCAAGCCCTCGACCGCGCCCTCGCGTCCGCGGCACGCCCCCGCGTGGTGATCTGCGGGTCGCTCTATCTCGCGGGTGAAGTGCTGGCGCGTTCACCCGAGACTTGGCCGGTCTGAGGTCGCCGCACCGCTTCAACTAGCCGCCGTCGATCACGTCGCGGACGCGGTTGGCCAGTTGTTCGAAGGTGAAGGGCTTGGAGAGCAGGTGAACGCCCGCGTCCAGGCGGCCGTGGTGGACGATGGCGTTCTTTGAATAGCCGGTGGTGTAGAGCACCTTCAGGTCCGGCCGCATGCGGTTGGCTTCGTCGGCGAGTTGGCGGCCGCTGGCGCCGGGCAGCACGACGTCGGTAAACAGCAGGTCCACCCGTTGGTCGCTCGCGATGATCGCCAGCGCCGACTGCGCGTCCGTCGCCTCGATGACGCCATAGCCGAGCTCGGTCAGGCTCATGACGCTGAACTTGCGAACGGAGTCGTTGTCCTCGACCACCAGCACCACCTCGCCCTCGCTGCCGGCCGGATAGCTGGCGGCGGGAACCGTCTCGGGTTCATGCTCGCCGTGATGGCGCGGGAAATAGAGCTTCACCGTCGTGCCTTCTCCTGGTTCGCTATAGATGGTGATGTGGCCGTTCGATTGCTTGACGAAACCATAGACCATGCTGAGGCCAAGGCCGGTGCCTTGTCCCGCTTCCTTGGTGGTGAAAAACGGTTCGAAGACGCGCTCCAACGCCTCCTTGGAGATACCGGACCCCGTGTCCGTCACCGCCACGACGACATACTGGCCCACGGTGACTTCTGAATCCCTCGCGACATAGCTTTCGTCGAGATAGGTGTTCGCCGTTTCGATGGTCAGCTTGCCGCCGTTGGGCATGGCGTCGCGGGCGTTCACCGCGAGATTGAGGATCGCGCTCTCCAGCTGATTTTGGTCGACTTCGATCTTCCAGAGCCTCGGCGACAACACGCTTTCCAGTTCGACCTGTTCGCCGAGCGTCCGATGCAGCAGATCGCTCATCGTGCGAACCAGCAGATTGAGATCGGCCGGCGTCGGATGCAGCGGCTGTTTGCGCGAAAACGCCAGCAGCCGCGCGGTCAAGCCCGCCGCGCGGCTCGCGGCGTGCAGCGACATATCGGCGGCGCGTGAAATGCGCACCTCGTCCGCGGGCTTGCTGCGCTTGATCGTCTCCAACCCGCCGATGATGACGGTCAGCAGGTTGTTGAAGTCGTGCGCGACGCCGCCGGTCAGCTGGCCCACCGCCTCCATTTTCTGCGATTGGAACAACGCCTCGCGCGCCTTCCTCAATTCCTCTTCGGCTTCGCGGCGTTCGGTGATGTCGCGGGTGATCTTGGCGAAGCCTATGACCTGGTCCGCGTCGTCGCGGACCGCATCGAGCACCGCGTTCGCCCAGAAGCGGCTGCCGTCCTTGCGCACCCGCCAACCTTCGGTTTCAAAGCGGCCTTCGCGCGCCGCCGTCTCCAGGGCGTTCGCGGGAACCCCCGCCCCCTGATCCTCGTCGGTGTAGAAGCGGCCGAAATGTTCGCCGATGATCTCCGCCGCCGTATAGCCCTTGATCCGTTCGGCCCCGCGGTTCCAACTGCTGACGCGACCTTCCCGGTCGAGCATGTAGATGGCGTAGTCGCTGACGCCCTGGACCAGCAGGCGGAACTGTTGCTCGCTCTGTTGCAGCGCCTCCTCGGCCAGTTTGCGCTCGGTGAGGTCGCGGGTGATCTTGGCGAAGCCGACCAGTTCGCCATCCTGTCCCCGGATCGGGTCGATCACCACGTGCGCCCAGAACCGCGTGCCGTCCTTGCGCACCCGCCAACCCTCGCCTTCGAAGCGGCCGTTGTCGGAGGCGAGCTTCAGGTTCCGTTGCGGCATGCCGGCCTGGCGATCCGGCTCGGTGTAGAACTGGGAGTAATGGCGCCCGATGATCTCGTCGCGGGAATAGCCCTTGAACCGCTGGGCCCCCGGGTTCCAGCTCGACACCACGCCGGACGGGTCGAGCATGTAAATGGCGTAGTCCGTGATCGACTCGACGAGGAGCCGGTAGCGCGCGTTTTCGGACTGTTCGGACCCGGAGTTCCCGCTGATCGACATGAAGTTCTGAGGGCCTTTTCGCCGCCGGCGTTCGCCGATACCGGCGCGTCCGAGGGTCTAACGTACCGTAGGGCGGGTTGGCTCCGCAGCAAAGCCGCGCGGGCCCGGCAAAAATCCCAATCCGTGGAACACTTTACTCATTAGGGGCTTTTTGCTGCGGGCTGCCACGCGAGGCAAAGGTGGACATCACACAACTGATTCTCGACGACCACGCCGAACAGCGGCGGCTGTTCGCGATCCTTGAGCAGATCGGCGACGGCGACGCGAAAAGCCTGGAGTCCGTCTGGGGCCGCCTGGCGGCGCTGCTCGACGCCCATGCGGAGGCCGAGGAGCGGTTCTTCTATCCGGCGGTGCTCAAGCTCGGCAAAGGCGCCGGCGGCAAGCCCACCGCGGCGGCCGAAACCGAAGACGCCATCAAGGACCACAACGAAATCCGCGACGCGGTCGCCGAGGTCGCGCATCACCGCCCAGGTTCAGCGCCGTGGCGCAAAGCCGTCGCCGCCGCGAACAAGGCCAACGCGGACCACATGGCCGAAGAGGAACGCCAGGGCCTCACCGATTTCCGCCAACACGCGCCGCTCGATCTGCGTCACGACCTCGCCGTCCGCTTCGCGGCCTTCGCCGCCGACCACCTGACGGGCGTCACACCGAAGGACAAAGATCCCAAGGCCTACATCGCGGCGCACTCGTGACCCGGCGCCGCAAGTCCTGGCTCGATCTCAGTGTCGACGCATGGTCTCTCGGCCTCGAAGCCAACATGGTCATCGGCCTGCGCATGATGAAACTCGCCGCGGGCGGCGCGGCGGCGCAAGCCGAAGTGCAGCGCATGGTCAGCGAAAAGACCGACGCCGGCGTGGCGCTGATGACCAAGGGCATGGTCGGCGCGCTGGGGCTCTCGCCGCAAGACGTGGTGGCGAAATCGCTCACCCACTATCGCCGCAAGGTGCGCGCCAACCGCCGGCGGCTTTCGAAACACAAGGCGCGACCTTAGCGACGCATCAGCGCTCTCACCGCGTTCAAGGCTCGCGGCCGCGACAACAAGTTGAACGGTCACGTCATCGTTATGCGGCGCGCAAAACTTTGCGTCGCCGGATAAGTCTACATATAGTGCCGCTATCGGCGGACGGCGCGTCCGCCTTCAGGACTGAGCGAGGGAGGCCGCTATGTTCGGTAAGTCCCTGTGCGTCGTCGTTGCGTCCGTTTTCTCTCTGTTTACCATCGTCGGCGTCGCCCACGCGCAAACGCCAGAAGACCGTGCCGCAAGCGCGCTGTCGTTGGGCGCCGTCGGCGTGGCGAGGCCTGCGCCTGCGACCATTATCGTCGCGGCGCCGCTGGTCAATCACGCGAAGCGTGCGCTTCAGGACGTCAAGGTCACCGGCGCGCAACTCGACGCGCAGACCGCGACCGGCGCCCTTCCGATCGACGTGCGCGAAATCGGCGCGGACGCCGTCGCGGTGGTCGAGGTGAGCTTCAACGGTCAGGCGTTCAAGCCCGGCGCCCGTTACACGCTCATCCTCACCGGAACCTACGCCATGCCGGGCGCGCGCGGGACGCATCCGTTCCGGGTCGAAGCCGAGATCGCGGGACCGCCGGCCGAGCGTGGCGAAGGGAAAATGGGCTCGGTCCAGGTCGGTTCGCACGAAACCAAGGGCGGCTATCCGCACCAGGCGCCGCAGATGGACGACGAGACCAACGGCGCTGCGCCGCCGGTGCCGCACAGTCCGGAAGTCGCGGGAACGCCAACGCCGACGGCGACCAAACTCGACCATGCGCAACTCGGCGATCCGCCGCAGGTGAAGTTCGACGCCAACGACAATGTGGGCTTCACCGGCGCGGGGACCGGCTGCAGCGGCGATTCCGCCGCCGTCTGTGCAGAGCCGAGCGGCGGCGCCAGCAGCGGGATGATCTTCGTCTCCACCAACTGGCGCGCGGCCTATTCGACCAACGGCGGCGGCGCCTTCACCATCATCGACCCGACCACGGTGTTCACCCCCGGCGCCGTCGGCTTCTGCTGCGATCAGGTCGTCCAGTACGTGGCCTCCATCGACCGGTTCGTGTGGCTGATGCAGGGAACCGGTTATCGCCTGGCGGTGGCCAGCCCTGCGCAGATCAAATCGAGCGGCGGACAGGCGTGGACCTACTGGGAGCTGACGCCCGGCCTGTTCGGCAACTGCTCGGCCGACTATCCGGACCTCTCGGTCGGCGACAACAACCTCTACATCAGTTGGGACGCCGGCGGCGGCAAGGGTTGCGACACCGGCTTTGAGGTGGTGCGCACCTCGCTCGCGGGCCTGAAGGCCGGCGGTACGATCACGTTGGACTTCACCAAGCCGTCCGACTCCTCCGACGTGTGGGGCGCGCACCTCAGCCAGGACACGGGCGACACAATCTTCTGGGCCGGCCACAACGGCACCACCAAGCTCACCGTCTATTCGATGAAGGAAGGCACGAGCACCTATTCCTGGCGTGACGTCGGCATCTCGAGCTGGTCGACCAATGCGCCGACTTCGAAGACGCCCGACGGCCAGGACTGGCTGGCCAAGAATTTCAACGGGCCCGGGGGCAACTCCTTCCCGTACAACGGCGTCATCGGCGCCGCGCGATCGGGCAACGATCTGTGGTTCGGCTGGACTGCGGGCACCGACAAGAACTTCAAGCAGGCGCACATCGAAATCGTCGAACTGGATATCGCCAAGAACTTCGGCAAGATCCAGCAGGTCCAGGTGTGGAACGACGACTACGCCTTCGGCTATCCCGCCTTCGCCAGCAATGCCTGCACCGGCGAACTCGGCATGTCGTTCGAGTACGGCGGCGGCGGCAACTGGGAAGACCACGTGGTCGGCTTCTGGGGCGACTTCGTCGCCTACATCACCTCCGGCAGCGACACCGGCGACGACCGTTTCGGCGACTATGTGAGCCTGCGCCGCGCGCCGCAGACCAAGGCCGACCCGGGCAACATGTTCACCGGCTTCGGCTTCGGCGTCGAAAAGCCCAAGAGCGGCAAGACCAGCGACATACGCTACGTCCTGTTCGGAAGGCCGAACTGCAAGTCGCGGTGAGGCGCCTCAGCCGATGATAGGCGTGCAGAACGCCTTGTCCAGATCGGGCTGGGCGCCGGTGATCTCCCCGGGCTTTTCGCCCATCGACTCGCCGTTCAGCAGGTCGTCGCCGATTGCGTGGATGCGGTTGCTCATGCCGAAAAGGTCGCCCCAGGTTTCGTGCAGGTGCGACCAGTCGTTAGCGTCCAGCACATCCGCATGGTCGAGCAGGGCGAGGCTGCGCCAGTCGGCGTCTTCTTCGTTGCGCAGGGCGATGTACGACTTGTAGGTCTCGAAAGAGTCGCTGAAGGCGAGCTTCTCCTTCTGCGACATATGCCCGATCGCCTGGCCCGAGACGCCGATGTCCCAGGTGCCGGTCGATCCGCCCCAGAACGGCGGCCGCGCAACCGGCGCCTTCAAGCCGAGCGGTTCGCCCTTGGCGTGGCGGCGAAACACCTCGCCGATCTGCTGCAGACGCGCGTCGATGCACGGTTGCTGCGCCTTCCGAAACACCGCGGTCGCAAGGTTGTTGCGAATCTCGCCGCGCAGCGCCTCGCGCTCGTCCGCGACTTCGCGCCGCCAATGGATCGCTTCCGCAATCTGCCCGGCGCCCAGCGCCAGTAAGACGCCGATCACGACAATGCCGATCTCGCGCGCGAACTCCCTCCAGGTGTGCCCCGGATGCGGATGATGATGCACTTCCACTGGCTCGGCCCCCACCTCTTGCACAGGCGGAGCCTCGACCGGCGCGTCGTCTCGCGTGTCTTGGGCCATACCGCCTCCCAGACGGGAGACTAGTTTGTTCCAGGATGGGAGGCTAGTCGGGCTCGAGCAACCATTCAGCACCCTGCGCCGAAACCTTCAACGCGGGTGAGCGATGAACGGTGCGCCAAGGTGTCGTGGAGTCGTCGTATTCGATGAGTTCGTAGTCGCGATGGCAGGTCCGCCAGCTCGTGCACGGCGCCTGATTGGGCTCCTCATCCCAGCGAAGGTCAGTCAATCGACGCAGCTCAGCGACAGCCTCGCCACGCGTGGAATACTCGCCGATGAGTTCGCAATGAAACTCGTCCTCGATGACAAACATCGACGCGAGCCGGCGGCGGTTAGGCCGCGTTCGCTTCGACGCCCGTTTCGACCAGCCATTCGAGGATCTTGCGCTTGGGCATGGCGCCGACCTTCATCGAGGTCATGTGGCCGTCCTTGAACAGCATCAGCGTCGGCATGCCCTTCACGCCGTAGCGCGAGGGGGTCATCGGGCTTTCGTCGACGTTGAACTTGGCCACCGAGACCTTGCCTTCGAGCTCTTCGGACAGCTGCTCCAGGGCCGGGGCCATCTGCTTGCAGGGGCCGCACCACTCCGCCCAGAAGTCCACCAGGACCGGCGTCGACGCCTTCAGCACGTCCTGCTCGAAACTCTCGTCGGTGACCTGAACGGTGGCCATGACTGCAACGACTCCTCTGGGCGACTCGGGACGGGGTGAGCGCGACGGCTTAACTAGTCGCGACGCTCGCTGGGTTCAACTGTCCCGGCGCAGGCTTTCCAGCGCGCGTTCGATCACGTCTTGGGGAACGGGCATCAGGCGCGGGCCGTCGGTCCAGATCAGGGCCGCCTCGACTGCCCGTTCCGGGTACAGCGCGCGCAAAACCGCAACATAAACCGCCATTTGCGCGGTGTAGGCCGGGTCGGCGTCCTCGATCCGGTCCGGGGCGGGGCGGTTGGTCTTATAGTCCACCACCAGCACCCGGTCGGGCCCGACCACCAGCCGGTCCAGCCGCCCCGAAATGGCGATCCCCTGTGGCAAATCCGGCGCGGTCCCGGCCAGGGCCGCCTCGGCGCGGGAGCCCGGGCCGAACACCTCGGCAAATCGCGGGTCTTCCAGCACCCCGAAGGCGGCGGCGATCATCTCGCTCCGTTGCTCGGGGGTCAGGCCGGGTTCTCGGCCCAGCAGCCGCTCGGCCGCGGCGCGGCGCTTGTCGGGGGCCACGTCGGGCAGCACCTCGAACAGCTTGTGGATCAGATCGCCGCGGCGGAAGCGGCCCAGGCCCGACCGTTCGGCCAGGGGCGAGGGCGCCGGCGCCTTGGCCTGGTCGGCGATGTTCGACGGCGACGCCCAGCGCGCGCCGCGTTCGGCCGTCAGGCGTTGGCGCGTCCACGCCGGCATCGCCGCCGCATGCTCACCCTCGTCGCTTCGCGCCGGCGCCGTCACCGGATCGGGCCCATAGCGTTCGATCTCCATGTCGCCGAGCATGACCGGGCGCACTTGCTCGCGGATACCGTCGCGCGCAAAGGCGGCCTTCAGGTGCATCCACCACGATCCGGGTTCGGGGCCGCGCGTCGCGGGAACGCGGCCGCAAACGATCAGGCGATCGCGCGCGCGCGTCATGGCCACGTAGAGCAGGCGCAGCGATTCCTGATCGTTCTTCAGGTCGCGACGTGCACGCGCCGCCACAGCTGCGGCGCAATCGTCGTCCTTGCGCGGCGCCCAGAGAAAACCGCCGTCCTCGGTTTCGAACAGCGTCGAACCCATCGGCTTCGCGCGCACGGTGGTGTCGGGCAGGAAAACGATCGGCGCCTCCAGGCCCTTGGCGCCGTGCACGGTCATCACCCGCACTTCGCCGCGCTTTTCTTCCAGCTCCCGCTTCACCACCACGTCGCTGGCGTCGAGGCCGGCGGCGAAGCCTTCCAGATCGTGGACGCCGCGCGCTTCGGCGGCGAGGGCCTGGTTCAGGAACTCGTCAATGGCGTCTTCGGCCTCACGGCCCAGGCGGTCGAGCAGGCGCGCGCGCATGGAACGGCCCTGGTCGTCGAGGCGTCCGAGCAGGCGGCCGTAGAACTCGAACGGCGCGCGGCTGCGGCTGGCCGACAAAACCTCGTCGAACAGAGCGTAGGCGGCGCGCCATTCCGCGCGTTCATCGGCCCGCTGCCGGAGCGCGCTGAACAACGACCCCTTGCGATCGTGGGCGAGGTCGAACAGCGACTGTTCGTCGACGTCGCAGAAAGGGCTGCGCAGCAGCGCCGCGAACGTCAGGTCGTCGCGCGGATAAAGCGCGAATCGCGCAACGGCGCGCAAGTCGTCGAAGACGATATGTTCCGACAGCTTTAGCCGATCGGCGCCCGCGACCGGCACGCCCGCCTGCTTCAACGCGCGGATAATTTCCTCGAACAGCGCGTCGCGGCGGCGCACCAGGATCAGAAAATCTCCGAAGTTGACCGCGCGCGGGGCGCGGGCGTCCTTGTCCTGCACGCCGTCACCGCGCGCGACAGCGGCCTTGATCTCCACCGCAATGCGTTGCGCCAGCCGCTTGCGCGCGCCTTCGCCGACCGCCGCATCCACCGGCTCCCATGCGTCGCGGTCAGGCGGCGGGTCGTCCTTGAACTCGGGCCAGATATCGACGCCGCCCGCGTCGTCGCGCAGGGGCTCGTGCTTCGGCGGCGCCTCATAGGCGGTATCGAGCGCGCGGGCTACATCGTCGGGCGCACAGACCGCGTCGACGAAAGCCAGCACCTGCGGCGTCGAACGCCAGGACGCGGTCAGGGGCACGACCTCCAGCCGCGCGCCCGCCTCCTGGGCGCGCTTCGAGTAGTCGTCGGTTTCGCGGTTCAAGCGTTCAGGCTGGGCGCCCTGGAACGAGTAGATGGACTGCTTCTCGTCGCCGACCACGAACACGGTCCGTTTCAGGGCGCGCGGATCGCGCGCCGCACTGGCGCCGGCGAAAAACTCATCGGTCAGGCGGCGGATAATATCCCATTGCTCAGGCGCGGTGTCCTGGGCTTCGTCGAGGAGGATGTGGTCGATGCCGCCGTCGAGCTTGAACAGAACCCAGGCCGCGTCTTCGCGGGTCTGCAGCAGATCGCGCGCGCGGGTGATCAGATCGGTGAAGTCGAGCGCCCGGTTTGACGCCTTGATCGTCTCGTAGACGCTCGCATACGCCCGGGCCAGGGTCAGCAAATGGGTCGAATCGCGCGCCACCCGCGCCGCCAGGATGGGCTCGCGCGCCGCGATGACGCGGTCCTGCACGTCGTTCAGCCAGTCACGGATCGCGCCGTCGATCTTCTTGGTGACCAGGTTGGCCCGTGGCTCGGCGCTCTTTTCCTTGAGGAACACCCGGCGCAGCGAATCGAACGAGCCGTCGGCTTCGCGCGCCTCTTCCATGCGGCCCGCCAGGGCCTGGTCCGCCGACGAGCTCGCGGCCAGGGCGGCTTCGATCGCGCGCCAGCGCCCCCAGTCGATGGTCGCGGCAAGGTCCACCTCCAGCGTCTCCGGCGCCGTACCGTCGGTCCCGCAGATCTCGGTGGGCGTGCGCTTCTCACCCGCGTCGCAGGCGGCGACATAGTTGGCGAGTTCGGTGCGTTTGGCCTCCAGGGTGCGCATCATCTCGTCGAACTGCATGTGCGCCAGTTCGACGGCGAAGTGCGCATAGGCGCGCGCCAGGGGATCACCCTCAGGGCGCTGCGTCGCCGCCAGCGCCACGGTCTCGCGCGCCTCCCGCGACAGGGCGTCGGCCGCGGAGTCCTCCAGAACCTGGAACCGGGGCGACACGCCGGCCTCCAGTGGGAATCGCCGCAGCAGCTTTTCGCAAAAGGCGTGGATGGTGTCGATTTTCAGACCACCCGGCGTTTCCAGCGCGCGCGCGAACAGGGCCCGGGCGCGCGACAGGTCGTCAGGGCCGAACTCGTGCGCGCCGACGCCTTCCAGTTTGGCGATCTCCGCGGCCAGGGCGTCGTCCTTCAGGATCGACCACTTGCCCAGCTCGTCGAACAGCCGCGTCTGCATCTCCGCCGCGGCGGCCTTGGTGTAGGTGACGCAGAGGATGGCGGCCGGATCGACGCCGCGCCGCAACAGGCGCGCCACTCGCGACACCAGGGTCTTGGTCTTGCCCGAGCCCGCATTGGCGGTGACGAACACCGACGCGTTGGGATCCGACGCCTGAATTTGGGCGAGCGCGCTCATGCGACGGGCGCCACGATGGTTTCGTCTTCACCCATCACCGCCCACTCCCAGACGCGGGCGAGGTGATCGTAATCGCCGCCGAACTCGAGCATGTATTGCGGCGCCGCCCACGAGGGATAGGCCGTCGACTGTTCATCGAACTTCGCGACCCGCAGCTTCAGTTTCGCCAGCGCTTCCTCGGACAAGGTCGCCGCTTCAGCGCCCTTGAAACAATCGATGGTTTCCCCCGGCTTGCGGCGTCCGGTCACCCGCACATAGGTCAGGCTGATGGGCGTCGCGGCGCCCGCATCGTCGAAGCCGCCGTGCGCCAGTATGGCGCCGGTCAGGGTAAGTTGCGGCGAAAAGCCTGACTGGATCTGTTTCTTGGTCGGCGCCTGTCCAGTCTTGAAGTCGAGCACCGCGCCGCCGCCGTTGAGGATTTCCAGCCGGTCGGCGCGCGCCTTGACCGTGAAAGGCGCGAAGGGCGCTTCAAAGGTCAGCGATCCGGTCTGTTCGGTGAGCAGCCGCAAGTGCTCGACGCGCCGCTTGCGTTCCCATCCGACGATGAACCGCGCCATCTCGCGCACGTTCGGGCGCTCGCGCGCCAGCGTGGCGCCGTGGAAACCTTCCGTGTCGAAATGTTCCAGCAGCATCGCCTCGAAGATCGTCGCCGCCTCTTCGGGCATGACGTGTGGGTGATCCTGCACCAGCTGGTGCAACGCATTGTGAACCGCATTGCCGCGCGCCCGCGCCTCGGCCGATTCGTCGGGCCGTTCCATCGGCTCCAGCCGCAGAATCCGCTGGGCATAGATCGCGTAGGGATCGCGCAGCCAGCGTTCGACGCGCGTGACGTAGAGAGAACGGGGACGCAGGTCGACCGACGGTGTCGGCGCCGGGCGCGGCGCATAGCGCGGGATTTCGCTGGACGGCGCATCGAGCTGGTCGGCCCAGACGATCACGTCCCTGTTCTCGGCGATGACGACGTCCGCACCCTTCGCCAGGGTGTCGAGCCGCCACAGCCAGCGCGACTGCACGCTCGGCTGACCGCCGCGCCGCTCGGTGTGCAACAGCACCACGTTCGGCGCGCACGCCGCCTGGGCGAAGTCGTGGGCGGAAAGGCCGATGCGACGCTCGGGCGGCGGCAGGCCGAGCGCCTTGCGCATCGGGCGTGACAGGAACGGATCGATCGGCGACGCCTGCGGCCAGACGCCTTCCTCCAGACCGGCCAGCACCAGCCGGTCGGCGCGAACCAGACGCGCCTCGATGGCGCCCAGGATGCGCAGGCGCGGATGACTGGCGCCGCCGGTGCGCACAGTCTCGTCCTCCAGCAGCTTGCCCAGCAGCGCCTCGAACCCCGCAGCGCCCATCGCCGGCAGGGCCGCGCCGTCGTCCATCAGGCCGGCGAGCAAGGTCGCGGCGGATTCTCCCGCGCCGCTGGACCACAGCGACCCTGGCGATCCCTCCGCCGTGCACAGGACTTCAAGACAGTGCGTGAGCGCCCGCGTCGCGTCCGGCGCGGTCGCGGCGCCTGCGAACGGTTCGGCGGCGATGGCGAGCGCGGCTTCCAGCGTGCGGGCCAGCTCGCCGGCGGCGAGCCGGCGCGCGGCGGCCTCGGGATGTTCTTCGCGGTCGCGATTGCGTGCGGGCTTGTCGAGGCGCCGGTGCAGCGCCGCCCAGTCGCGGGGCCGCGGCCCGCGCAGCGCAAGCCGTTCCAGGGTGGATCGCCGCTGACGCAGGTCGCTCTCGTCGAGGCCGAGACGCACGAACGGGTGTTTGAGAATGCCTAGTAGAAGCTTCGGCGAGACCGGATCGACGCTCGCGCGTGCGACCAGGTTCAGCAGCACGCCGGTCGGAAACCGCGCGAGCGGCGCGCCCGCCGAACTGTCGGCCTCGACGCCCCAGCGCGACAGCTTCGCCGACACGCGCCGCGCCAGCGCCTGATCCGGCGTGACCAGGGCGCAGGTCTGCTCCGGCGTCTCCAGCGCCTCGCGCAACAGCAGCGCGGCGGCGGTGGCGGCTTCCTCTTCGGTGCGCGCGGTGGCGAGCGTGAGACCGTCGAGCCCCTCCGCGACCGGGTCGACCCCTGTCTTTTTGGCTTCTTTCGCCAAAGTTTCGATCTGACGTAACCAGTCGGCGGTCGCCTGCGCTGGCCGCAGCGCCTCGTTGATTATGCGTTGGCGTGAGCGACCGCGTGTGGTTACAGGGCCTTCGTCGTGCGCTGGCCACAGACGAACTTGTTCGCGATCGAGCTTGTGGCGATCGAGTAGACGCTTAAGCGCTCCCTGAGGGTGTTGGTCGTCGATTTTATCCCATGCATCGCCGGCGAGAAACTTGTCAAGGCCCGGCAGCACCACGCAGCCCTGCGGCGCGCGCGCGATGATCGCCAGCAGGTCGGCCGCGGCGGGGGTCGTACCCGTGGACCCGGCGGCGATCAGCGGCGTCTTCGGCGGTGCGTGGTCCCAACGCTCGCCAAGCAAGCGCAGCAGCTTCACCCGCCGCGTCGCGACATCGACGAGGCCGAGGTCGGCGAGACGCTTGGGCCACTCGCGGGTGGCGACGGCGAGAAACTTTGCGGAGCGGCGCCAGTGGTGGGCGAAGTCGCCCTCGACCAGCTGGTCGACGCGTTCCGCCAGGGTGATCGGCTCTTCGCGGAACACCGGCTCTTCGATCTCCACCGCGTCGAGGAACTGGCCGAGCGCATCGGCGAGTTCCAGCGCTCCGGCGGCGTCGAGGCTGCGGCCTTCCGGAGGCGCGTGCTCGAGGATCAGGCGCGCCAGCTCGAACCGCCGGCGTAACGGCGAAATCGCCGGCGGCAGTTCCAGCGCCAGGTCGCCCGGCTCGAACGGCGGCTCGCCCTCGTCCAAATCGCCCAGCGCACGGATCTGCGGCAGCAGCACCGCGGTGTTGCCGCTGGTGCGCACGAAGGCGTCGGCCAGCGCGCGGGCGCCGCGACGCGTGGGAACGAGAACGAGCGCGTCGGCCAGGGCGTGCGGCTCGGGCAGGCGCTGGTTCAGGCCGCGCGCGAGGTCGTCGAGAAACGGCCGGTACGCCGGAATGGTGAACCAGCGCTTGGTGTCGGGAAGGTCGAAGAGGTCGCCCTGGTTCACCCGGCCGGCTCGGTCAGCTTGGCTTCCGCCTCCGCGCGTGAGGCGGGATCGCCCACATGCATCCAGAATCCGTCGAGCACGACGCCGAACAGACGCCCCTCAACCGCCATCGGCTTCCACACCTGGGTCAGCGAGAACGGCCCGCGCGGCTGGTCGTCGACCACCTGCGGCTTGGTGATGTGCACGCCCATATAGGCGTAGGGCGCAGACTCCGCGTCGCCGCGGAAAGTGAGGCGGCCGTCATCTGCAAGGAAGAAGTCGCCCGCGCCCTCGAACCCGATCGACTGGTCGCGCCGCGCCAGCAGCAGGATGGTGTCCATGGCGTCCGGATCCCACGCACGCGCCAGATCGCCCAACGCATCGCCGTTGTCGATCCACACGGAATCGATGTTGGCGACATAGACCGGCTCGTCGCCCAGCAGCTTGCGCGCGCGCTTCAACCCGCCGCCGGTTTCCAGCAGCAGCTTGCGCTCCTCGGAAATCACGATCTGCGGGCGAGTGATGGTTTTCAGATGTTCTTCCAGCCGGTCGGCGAACCAGTGCACGTTCACCACCGCCGTCTCGACGCCGGCGTCGGCGAGGCGCGCCAGCACGTGGTCGATCAGCGGTTTACCGCCGACCTCGACCAGGGCCTTGGGCCGGTCGTTGGTGAGCGGGCGCATGCGCGTGCCGAGGCCCGCGGCCAGTACCATCGCTGTCGTAGGAGCGTTGCTCACCCGCGCGCCTCATCGGGCACGTGTTCCTTGAACCACATCCGCAGGCCTTCCATGCCGGGGCGCTCCAGGTTGCGGTTCAGGTGCCGCCACATGCGCGGCATGAAGGCGCGATAGCGCGGCTTGCCGTCGCGCACGATCAGCCGCGCGAAAATGCCGAGGATGCGCGCCTCGTTCAAAGCGGCCAGCGCCGCATAGTCGTCGAGGAAGCGTTCGCGCTCGGTCTCCGGCCGCTGCGCGAAATAACGATCCAGCGCCGCCGCCTCCAGCTCCGGCGACACATCGCGCCGCGCGTCCTGCAACAGCGAATGCAGGTCCCACGCCGGATGTGCGCGCAAGGCGTCCTGAAAATCCACCATGCCCACCCGCGCAGCCCCGCTGCGCTCAGGCAACCACAGCAGGTTCTCCGCGTGATAGTCGCGGTGCGCAAAGACGGTGGCCCCCGCTTCGCCGCGTTCGCGGATCGGCGCCCACAGCGCTTCCCACTCCTCGATCGCCATGTCGTCGACGTTAAGGCGCGGATCGAACTTCGGATACCAGGCGACGAAAAGGTCGGCGCCGGTCTTCAGCGCCAGGTCGTCATAGGCGAGCAGTGGCCACTCCGCGCCCTTGGCGCTCAGCACCTGCGGCGGCGTGCGCCCGTGCAGCGAGGCCAGCGCGTCGATGGCGGCGAAGTACAGTTCATGCTCGTCGCCGCCCTGCTCGATCAGCCGCGCATAGACGCCCTCGCCCAGGTCCTCGGTCACCGCCAGACCCTGGTCCGCGTCGAGCGCCAGGATTTCCGGGGCCGACAACCCGTTCGACTTCAGATAGCCCGCCGCCGCCGCAAAGGCGTCGACCCGTCCGGCCGCCAGCCGCGCCAGGGCGTTGTACCCGGCCGCCTGCCGTTCCTCGGGCGAGGCGTGAGGCGAGCACGGCGTGCTTTCCGCCGAGGGCGGGGCGTCCATCAGCATCAGGGTCGATCCGTCCGGCCGGACCAGCCGCTCGTAGCGCCGGGTCGAGGCGTCGCCCGGCAGGGGCCGGCGCTCCAGCCCGCCCAGGCCGGCGTACTCGAGGAACGCCGCCTTGATCGCCTCCCGCTCAGCCAAGCTTGCGTCCCTTCCAGGATCCGTGGGGTGTAAGCCGCGCGGTGCGCCGCTCTCCCGAGCCGGCCAGCTCTATATCGAGTCTGTCGGGGGGCAGGCGAGCCCCAAGACGCTGCGGCCATTCCACCACCACGCAGCCCTCGTCCAGGGCCTCGTCAAAGCCAAGCTCATAGACCTCCTGCGGCCCGCTCAGGCGATAGAGGTCGAACCAGGCCACCGGCGGGACGCATTCATAGGTCTGCACTAGGGTGAAGGTGGGCGAGGGCGCCTCTTCGTCCGGCGTGGTCAGGGCGCGCACCAGCCCGCGCGCCAGGGTCGACTTGCCCGCGCCCAGCCCGCCTGAGAGCAGCACCGCGTCGCCGGGCTTCAGCGCGCGCGCAATCGCGGCGCCCAGCGCGGCGGTCGCCTCGGCGCTGTCGAGCGTCAGGTCGTGGGGTTCATCGAGAATCACGCGAAGGGCGCGTCGGGCTTGAGCGGCAGCACGCGCTCGACGTAGTGCTTCAGGCGCTCCGTCGCCACCGTCGCATCGGGATCGAGCGCATCCGGCGCGATCGGCGGACCGACGATCAGGCTGAAGCGCTTGGCGTGCTTGTTCAGCAGTTCGTGAAACAGGGTCACGTCGCGCAGCTCCGGCGAGATGCGGTCGAACAGGTGAAAAAGCGTCGACCACGGGCCGGTCATGTGCACGGGAATGACCGGCGCCTCGTACTTGCGCGCCAACGAACAGGCGGTCGGCGCCCAGGGCGGATCGGTCAGGCCTTCTTTGGTGCGCCGCGCCAGGCGTCCCGCGGGAAACATCACCACCGCCCGTTCGCCTTCGAACGCGGCCCTGGCGGCGACGAGGGTGGCGCGGGTTTTTTCGCGGGTGCGCTTGGCTTCCACCCACTCCACCGGAATGATCGTTTCGGAGAAGCGCGGGCAGACGCGCAACGCATCGGCGTTGGCGAAGAAGATGCCGTCGCGCCGCACCCGGTTCAGCGCGTCGTACATGGCGATGCCGTCGGCGATGCCGGTCGGATGGTTCGACACGATCAGACAGCGGCCGTGGGTCGGAATGCGCTCCAGATGCTGCGCGGTCGTCTTCAGCGCCAACAGCTGCGACCCATAGGCCATGGCGTCGGCGCCCGAGAGCGTGGCGATCGCATCCGCCATCCGCCGCGCCTTGCCGTAGTCGAGCAACGCATAGAGCGACGGCTTCACCAGCGGCCAGACGAACGAGCGCGTCAACCGAGGCGCCCGCTCGGCGATCAGCACATCGACGATATGTTCGCGCCCCGTCCGCACGGGTACGGCCTCGGTCGAAACGGGGGCGGTCGATACCATCGGGCCGGGATCATCGGTCGCGCCGCGGGCGGGGGCAAGCGCCGCGCAAAATCCTCCCCCGCGCGAAGCGCGTAGGGGAGGGGGACCGCGAAGCGGTGGAGGGGCCGGCGCCGACGTCGGGGGATACTCACCCCTCACCCACACGCGACGTCGAACGTCGTTTCGCCAATCCCCCAACCGTCGCGCCGGCCCCTCCGTCGGCCTTCGCCGACACCTCCCCTACGGCCTTCGGCCGGGGGAGGATTTCTCCTTCGCTAAGGCGAAAACCCCCTCTGGCCCTTTGCCGCGCCAGGGTCTAAACCGCCCGCCGACCCCCCATTTCTCACTCACAGGAGACGCGGCGTGCGCGACATCCGCCACTTCATCGACGGCCAGCTGGTCGAGGGCAAATCCGGACGGTTCGGGGACGTGTTCAACCCCAACACCGGCGAGGTCCAGGCCCGCGTGGCCCTGGCCACGGAGGCCGAGGTGGATGCGGCTGTACAGTCGTCGCTGACCGCCTTCGAGGACTGGCAGGCGGTGAACCCGCAGCGCCGCGCCCGCGTCATGTTCGAGTTCAAGCGCCTGGTCGAAGCGCGCATCGAGGAACTCGCCGAACTGCTCGCTTCAGAACACGGCAAGGTCATCGCCGACGCGCGCGGCGACGTACAGCGCGGCCTCGACGTGATCGAATACGCATGCGGCATCCCGCAGGCGCTGAAGGGGGAATACACCATCGGCGCCGGCCCCGGCATCGACGTCTATTCCATGCGCCAGCCGCTGGGCGTGGTCAGCGGCATAACGCCGTTCAACTTCCCCGCCATGATCCCGATGTGGATGTTCGGCATGGCCATCGCGGCGGGCAACGCCTTCGTGCTGAAGCCGTCCGAGCGCGATCCGTCGGTGCCGGTGCGGCTCGCGGAACTGATGCTGGAAGCCGGCGCACCCAAGGGCGTGCTGAACGTGGTGCACGGCGACAAGACCGCGGTCGACGCCATCCTCAATCACCCGATGGTGCAGGCGATCAGCTTCGTCGGCTCGTCGGACATCGCCCAGTACGTCTATTCGACGGGCGCCGCGAACGGCAAACGCGTCCAGGCCATGGGCGGGGCCAAGAACCACGGCATCGTACTGCCCGACGCGGACCTGGGTTCGACGGTGAAAGACTTGGTCGGCGCCGCCTTCGGCTCAGCCGGCGAACGCTGCATGGCGCTGCCGGTGGTGGTGCCGGTCGGCAAGAAGACCGCCGACGAACTGCGCGAACGCCTGGTCGCGGAAATCCCGACGCTCAAGGTCGGCGTCTCCACCGACAAGGACGCCCACTACGGCCCCATGGTCACCGCCGCGCAAAAGCAGCGCGTGCTGAACTGGATCGAGACCGGCATCAAGGAAGGCTCCGAACTCGTCGTCGACGGCCGCGACTTCAAGCTGCAAGGCCACGAGAACGGCTTCTTCGTCGGCCCGACCCTGCTCGACAAGGTCACGCCGGACATGACCTCGTACAAGGAAGAGATCTTCGGTCCGGTGCTGCAGATCATGCGCGCCGAAACCTTCGAGGAAGCGCTGTCGCTGCCGTCCAAGCACCAGTACGGCAACGGCGTCGCCATCTTCACCCAGAACGGCCGCGCCGCGCGCGACTTCGCCGGCCGGGTCAACGTCGGCATGGTCGGCATCAACGTGCCGATCCCGGTGCCGGTCGCCTACCACACCTTCGGCGGCTGGAAGCGCTCGGCCTTCGGCGACATCAACCAGCACGGCATGGAAGGCCTGCGGTTCTGGACCAAGACCAAGACCGTCACCGCCCGCTGGCCGGAAAGCTCCCTGGAAGGCGGCGCCCACGAGGACTCGGCCTTCGTCATCCCGACGATGCGGTAGTCAGAAAAGCATCGACCACGGAAAGCACGGAAAGCACGGAAAGCAGCGTGCCGCCGTCGGACGTCGGCGCTCCGATCCTTATTGCGCCGAAGGCGCGGGAATCGGGACTGTCGGGACGGCTCTGACTTTCTGGCGCAATTTCCGTGCTTTCCGTGTTTTCCGTGGTCTCTCTTCCTTCTTTTCCCCCATCGCGCGAGTGTGGCGGGAATGCGCGCCTTTGCGTCCAATTGAGCGGAGCCCTCTTCGGCGGCGCACGTTCCTACGGTAATGGTTAACCGTGGGCGTGACGCCCAGGCCAGGGTCCCGGCGGCGGCATGGAACATCACCACCACCGTTTTCTGTTCTTCAGCCTGGTGGCGGTGATCGTCGGCGGCGTCATCGCCGCGGGCGGGTTCTGGGCCTACTGGAACTTCTGGGAGCGCTTCCGCCCGGTCACCATCGCCAAGAACCAGACCGAGATTCAGCGCCTGCTGGATGAGGCCGACTGGGTCTCGCCGGGCCGCTCGGGTCCGCCGATCTGGATGATCACCTACCGCGACTGCACCGACTGCACCGCCTACCAGCGCGAGGAGTTTCCCAAACTCGCCGCCGCCAACATCGACACCCGGGTCATCGTCTTCGCGCGCCCCGACCACGAGGGCCTGCAGGAATCCACCCCGGCCGAACGCGCCACCATCGCCGAGCTGTGGATCAACCGCGACTGGAGCCTCTACGCCAAGTGGATGGCGACGCCGCACAAGGACTGGGCCGCCGACGGGCTGAAGCCCGCCGACCATGACTTTGCGCGCAACGCGGTGGTCAACGCCACGCGCGACTACGTGAACCAGATGACGCCGCTGCTCAAGGCCGCGGGCCTCGGCGACGCCTACCCGATCCTGATCTGGCGCGACCACGACGGTTTCCTGAAGGCCTGCGCCTGCACCGACGAACGCAGCTACCACTTCATCCGCAGCGACCTCGGCGCGCCGGGCGAAGCGAAGAAGCTGCTCGACGAGGTGAAGTCGGCGATCAGCAACGCTACCAACACGGCGACCAACGCAACGGCGCCGACGAAGAAGCCCGCGCCCGCCGCCGCGCCGCCCGCGCCGGCGCCTTCCCCTGCGCCTGCAACCACCGCGCCCGCTGCGAGTTCTCCGCCGGTGACCCAGCCGCAAGCCGCGACACAGGGAAATTCCATGGTTCGGGCGCCGCGCCGCCACAGCAACGCCCGCGCCGTGTTTTACTGAGGCCGCATGCGCGCACTGTTCGTCATCGTTCTGATCATCGCCGCCGTCTTCCTCGGCGGCTGGTGGCTCACCGGCCGCCACCACGCCCGCGACTATGCGCCGAGCGAAGCCCAGGACACCGAACTGCAGTCGCAACCCGCCCCTGAACCCACAGCGCCTGCGTCCGCGCCCACCGACTTCAAAACCGGCAGCGCCGCCAACCTGCCCACCGGCCCGATTCCCTACGACCAACTCAACAAACAAACCGACCCGACCCTGGCCACCGACCCAAACGCCGCCCCGCCCGAAAAGAAGAGCAACGACAAGGCGATTTTTTACTGAGCGGCAGGCTCAAGACGCCAACCCCAAAATAAGTATCGTCACCCCGGCCTCGTGCCGGGGCCCATGGCGGGTGTCGTGGCTTTGGATGATCGTATCGTGGCGCTTCGCTTACACAGCCCCTGAGCAAGCTGAACGATGGGCCCCGGCACAAGGCCGGGGTGACGCAAAATTTAAATGGCGCGCACGAAAAAGGCCCCGGATCGCTCCAGGGCCTTTCCGAAATCCAATCGTGTGAAACCGCTTACCCTTCGTCGCCGCCCTTGGCGCCCTTGTCGTCGGGGCGGGCGGTGACGCGTTCGGCGATGCGGGCCGACTTACCGCGGCGGTCGCGCAGGTAGTAGAGCTTGGCGCGGCGCACGTGGCCGCGGCGTTTCACTTCGATCGACTCGATCGACGGCGAGAGCAGCGGGAACACGCGCTCGACGCCTTCGCCGAAGCTGATCTTGCGCACGGTGAAGTTCTCCTGCACGCCGGCGCCGGCGCGCGCGATGCACACGCCTTCGAAGGCCTGCACGCGTTCGCGCTCGCCTTCCTTGATGCGCACGTTGACGCGCAGGGTGTCGCCGGGGCGGAATTCGGGAATGGCGCGCTTGGCCAGTTGCTTCTGAGCTTCTTCGTGCTCGAGCGTCTGCAGGATATCCATCGTCGTCGTCCTTTCAGTCGGGCTTAGTCGCCCTTTGGCTGTTGATTGGCGAGAAACCGCGCCCACAGATCGGGCCGTTTCTCACGGGTCGTCGTCTCACGCATCCGGCGCCGCCAGGCCGCGATCTTCTTGTGATCGCCGCTCAGCAGCACCTCGGGAATCTCGAGCCCCTCGAACCCCCGCGGACGGGTGTACTGCGGGTGCTCCAAAAGCCCGTCTTCGAAGCTCTCTTCCGCCAGCGACGCGGTTTGCCCGAGCACCCCCGGAACCAGCCGCACGCAGGCTTCGATCGCCACCATCGCCGCTGCTTCGCCGCCCGCAAGGACCGCGTCGCCGACGGCGACCTCCTCGAACCCGCGGGCGTCGAGCACCCGTTGATCCACCCCCTCGAACCGGCCGCAGAGGACGATGACGCCCGGACCCGCGGCCCAGTCCTTGACCAGCGCCTGGGTCAGGGGCCGACCCCGGGCGCTCATATACAAAAGCGGCCGTCCCGCCCGGTCCACGCTGTCCAGCGCCCTAGCGACCACGTCCGCCTTGAGGACTTGCCCCGGGCCGCCACCCGCAGGGGTGTCGTCCAGGAAGCCGCGCTTATCCTCTGAAAACCCCCGGATGTCCACCGTTTCAAGCCGCCACAGCCCCTGCTCACGCCACGAGCTCCCGATCAGGGAAACCCCCAGCGCCCCGGGGAAGGCCTCGGGAAACATGGTCAGGACGGTGGCGGTGAAGGGCATGGGGGAGGGTGGATAGGGCCAAAGGCCGCCGATGGCTAGAAGCGCGGCCGGGTCGACAGTTCGATGATCAGCGCCACAAGTCCCAGACTCTCCAGCATGAGCAGCACAACAAAGGTTGCTATTCGCCAGGGCGCCGGCCGGGTCTTCGCCTCGAAGTAGCCCCACATCGCGATGCCGGCCCAGAAGCAGAGAAAGGCCAGCGCCATGGCCGGTATGGTCCACCCGACGCCCCTGATGGGCTCGGGTTTCGGCGCGACCTCCTGCAGGAGTGCGTTGGCGTCGTCCAGGTCGCGCGTCGGAACCGCGACCCGAAACCCGCCCAACAGCGTCTGCTGGGTCCAGATCATCGTCCCCCGGTAGTGGTCGAACACCTCGGCCGGAATCCCGGCGGACCGCAGCGCCGAGCAAACGACCCAGGCCTCGGACAACATGGCGTAACGGCCGACGACGGCGATGCTCATGGCTCAGCTTAGGGCTGAGTCAGCGCTTGGCGCTACCCCGCTTCAGGGGCAGGGTTCGAGATTAACCGCGGCCTCAGCGGTCTTGATGCGGTGGGCTGAGGTCATGACCTGATCGTGGGTCAGGACACAGTGATGATCGCCGTAGGCGTAGTGAACCGCGTCGATCCGATCGAGCGGCGTCTGCAGCGGCATGGCGCTCCCGGCCACGACCACGGCGACGGTCCGGTTATCGGTCCCGCGATAGGTCACCTCGATCCGCACATCCTGGCCGGTCGCGTTCTCGAGCGCGGTTCCCGCCGCCGGCCTGGCGCAGTGGAACAGGCAGATGGCGGGCAGGGCGACGAGGAGCATGCGGGTTACTCTACAATATCCCAGCCATATTTCACCTGTTCGTCACCCCGGCCCCGTGCCGGGGCCCATCGTTCAGCTTGCTCAGGGGCTGTGCGCGCGAGGCGCCACGCTAGATCATCCGATGCCACGACCCCCGCCATGGGCCCCGGCACAAGGCCGGGGTGACGGAAATTAGGATGGGTTTGCGGCATCCGCCGCCGCGAAGTGCGCCATCTGATCCGCGTGCGCCTTCTTGAACGCCGGCCGCTCGGTGGCGCGCGTGACGTAGGCCCTGCTCGCGGGGTGTTCCTTCAGGCCGTCAAAGCGGTCGATCAGGCGCAGCACGTCGCTCATCGCGATGTCGGCGACGGAGAACGATCCTGCCAGCCATTCGCGGTCGGCCAGGACCGGCTCCATGCGATCGACGCGCGCTTTCACGAACGCGTCCATGCGCTGTCCGAACGGCGTGTCGAGGCCCTCGCCGGAGAACTTCATCAGCGACCACGCCACGCTCGCCATCTCGATGGAGTTCAGCGCGGCGAACACCCACTCCTGAACCTCGGCGCGCCCGCGTGCGTCGGTGGGCGCCAGCTTGTCGCTCCGCTCAGCCAAGTACAGCAGGATCGCGCCGCTCTCGAAGAGCGAGAGGTCGCCGTCGGTCAGCCACGGAACCTGGTTGAACGGCTGGTGCGCCAGGTGCTCCGGCCCGCGATCCTTGAACGGCGTGCTGGCCATGCGATAGGGCAAACCGGCCTCTTCCAACGCCCACCGAATGCGCAGGTCGCGGACAAACCCGCGCGGCGGCGGCGGAACCCAGTCGTAGGTGGTGAGAACCAAGTGGGACATGTGCGCCTCACACGTCCAGCAAAAACCGTTGCGGGTCTTCGATGTGTTCCTTGACGCGCACCAGGAAGGTCACCGCTTCCTTGCCGTCGACGATGCGGTGGTCGTAGCTGAGCGCCAGGTACATCATCGGGCGGATGACGATCTGGCCTCCCACCACCACGGGGCGGTCCTGGATCTTGTGCATGCCTAAAATGCCCGACTGCGGCATGTTCAGGATCGGCGTCGACATCAATGAGCCATAGACGCCGCCGTTGGTGATCGTGAACGTCCCGCCCTGCAGTTGTTCCAGCGACAACGTGCCGGCGCGCGCCGACTTGCCGAGTTCGCCGATGCCCTTTTCGATTTCCGCCAGGCTCATCGCGTCCGCGTCGCGCACCACCGGCACCACCAGGCCGCGGTCGGTGCCGACGGCGACGCCGATGTCGTAGTGGTTCTTGTAGATCAGGTCGGTGCCTTCGATCTCGGCGTTGACCGCAGGGATTTCCTTCAGCGCCGCGATGCATGCCTTCACGAAAAAGCCCATGAAGCCGAGCTTCACGCCGTGACGCTTTTCAAAACCGTCCTTGTACGCATTCCGCAGCGCCATGATCGCGCTCATGTCCACCTCGTTGAAGGTGGTGAGCTGGGCGGCGGTGTTCTGAGATTCCTTCAAACGCCGCGCGATGGTCTGGCGCAGGCGCGTCATCTTCACCCGCTCTTCGCGCGCGCCGACGGGGCGCGGCGGCAGCGGCGCGCTCATGGCGGCGGGCGGTTGGGCGGCGACCGGCGCCGGCACGGTGGGACCGCCTTCGAGCGCAGCCAGCGCATCGCCCTTGGTCACGCGGCCGTCCTTGCCGGTGCCCTGGATCTGGGCGGGATCCATCTTGTTCTCGGTGACGATGCGCTGCACCGACGGCGAGAGGGGTTGCTGAGTTTGCGGCTGTTGCGCGGCGGGTTGCGCCGGCGCGGCCGGTTGTGCGGGCGCAGCGGGTTGAGCGGTGGACGGCGGCGGCGCGACGGCGGCCATGGCGCCGGCGCCGGCGGTGATGCGGCCGATCACCTGGCCGGGCGTCACGGTCTGGCCTTCGGCGACCATCACGTCGGTCAGCACCCCGTCCACGGGGGCGGAGACTTCCACCGCCACCTTGTCGGTCTCGATCTCGACCAGGACCTCGTCCTTCTTCACCGCCTGGCCGGGCTGTTTGCTCCAGCGCGCCAGGGTGCCTTCGGTGACCGATTCGCCCATCACCGGCGTCTTGATCTCTACCGACTGGCCGGTCGCGGCCGCAGCGGCAGGCGCGGGCGCCGGAGCGGGCGTCGGAGCGGCCGCGGCTTGCGGCGGCGTCTGCACGATCACCTGCGGGGGCGGCGGTTGCGGGGTCGGCGCGGGCTGGGCCGGCGCGGGCTTCGGTTGGGCGGCCGGAGCGGCGGCGGCGCCCGGCGCGGCGGCCGCGCCTTCGGTCACGCGGCCGAGCACCATGCGCGGCGTCACCGTCGCGCCCTCGGGGGTCAGGATTTCCCCCAGCACCCCGTCGGCGGGCGAGGAGACCTCCAGCGACACCTTGTCGGTGTCCAGCTCCACCAGGACCTCGTCCTTGCGCACCGCGTCGCCCGGCTTCTTGGTCCAGCGCGCAATGGTCGCCTCCGTCACGGACTCGCCGAGGGCGGGGGTTACGATGTCGGCCATGGGATGGAGCTCCGGGGAGGGGTCGCTAGGGTTTTAGTCTTTACGCGCGTTACTGGGCAAACGCGTCGTCGAGGAAAGTCTCGAGTTCCTTCAGGTGACGGCTCATCAGGCCCGCGGCGGTCGAGGCCGAGGCCGGGCGGCCGGCGTAGCGGGCGCGCTTCACCTTCATTTCGGTGCGGTCCAGCGTCAGCTCCAGCCACGGGTCGACGAAGGTCCAGCCGCCCATGTTCTTGGGCTCTTCCTGGCACCAGACCAGGTCGGCGTTCTTGAAGCGGCCGAGCTCGGTGATCATCGACTTCATCGGCCACGGATAGAACTGTTCCAGCCGCATCAGATAGACGTCGTTGATCTTGCGCTTCTCGCGACCGTCGAGCAGGTCGTAATAGACCTTGCCCGAGCACAGCACCACGCGGCGGATCTTGTCGTCGGGCACGATCTCGATGCCGGAGATTTCCGGGCGGCTTTGCGCATCGTCGTGCAGCACGCGGTGGAAGGACGACCCGTCCGCCATTTCGCTCAGCGACGAAACCGCCTTCTTGTGCCGCAGCAGCGATTTCGGCGTCATCAGGATCAGCGGCTTTCGGAAGTCGCGGTGAATCTGACGGCGCAGGATGTGGAAGTAATTCGCCGGCGTCGTGCAGTTGGCGACCTGCATATTGTCTTCGGCGCAGAGCTGCAGATAGCGCTCCAGCCGCGCGGAGGAATGTTCCGGCCCCTGGCCCTCATAGCCGTGCGGCAACAGCATCACCAGGCCGCACATGCGCAGCCATTTGCGCTCGCCCGCGGCGATGAACTGGTCGATGACCACCTGGGCGCCGTTGGCGAAGTCGCCGAACTGGGCTTCCCAGCACACCAGGGTGTTCGGGTCCGCCACCGCATAGCCGTACTCGTAGCCGAGCACCGCCTCTTCCGAGAGCGCCGAATCGATCGCCTCGTAGGGCGCCTGGCCCGCGCGGATGTTGTTGAGCGGGACGTACCGCTCCTCGGTGGTCTGATCGATGATCGCCGAGTGGCGCTGGCTGAAGGTGCCGCGCACGCTGTCCTGGCCCGACAGGCGGATCGGGAAGCCCTCATCGACGAGCGAACCGAAGGCGAGACTTTCCGCCGTCGACCAGTCGATGTCGTGGCCGCTCTCGACCGATTCACGCCGCCCGTCCATCACGCGGCGCAGGGTGCGGTGCGCGTTCACCCCCGGCGGAATGGTGGTGAGCTTGAGGCCGAGCTCGCGCAGCTTTGCTTCCGGCACCGCGGTCTCGCCGCGGCGGTCGTCGCCTTCGGGCAGGCCCAGGCCCGTCCACTTGCCGTCGAGCCAGTCGGCCTTCGACGCGCCCCAGGTCTTACCGGCTTCGAATTCCGCGTCGAGGAACTTGTCGAAGGCGTCGACCCAGCCGTCGACCTCTGCCTGGGTGGTCACGCCCTCGCCGATCAGGCGCTTGGCGTAGATCTCACGCACGGAAGGCAAGTCGCGGATCTTGGCGTACATCAGGGGTTGGGTGAAGGTCGGGTCGTCGCCTTCGTTGTGGCCGAAGCGGCGGTAGCAGAACATGTCCACCACCGTGTCCTTGCCGAAGGTCTGGCGGAACTCGACCGCCACGCGCGTCGCGAAGACAACCGCTTCCGGGTCGTCGCCGTTCACGTGCAGGATCGGCGCCTGCACCATCAGCGCCACGTCCGACGGATAGGGCGACGAGCGCGAATATTTCGGCGCAGTGGTGAAACCGATCTGGTTGTTGACGATGAAATGCAGCGCGCCCCCGGTGCGGTAACCCGCCAGGCCCATGAGCGCGAAACACTCCGCCACCACGCCCTGGCCCGCGAACGCCGCGTCGCCGTGGATCAGCAGCGGCATGACGCCTTCGCGTCCCGCCGTGGGCGCGGCGCGCAGCACGAACGCCTGTTTCGCCCGCGCCTTGCCCAGCACCACCGGGTCGACGATCTCGAGGTGCGACGGGTTGGCGGTCAGCGACAGGTGCACCGACTTGCCGTCGAAGGCGCGATCGGACGACGCGCCCATGTGGTATTTCACATCGCCGGAGCCTTCGATGTCCGACGGCACCGACGATCCGCCCTGGAACTCGTGGAAGATGGCGCGGTAGGGCTTGCCCATCACCGCGGCCAGCACGTTCAGGCGCCCGCGGTGGCTCATGCCCAGCGCGATTTCGGAAACGCCCATGGCGCCGCCGCGCTTGATCACCTGTTCCAGCGCCGGCACCGTCGCTTCGCCGCCGTCCAGGCCGAAGCGCTTGGTGCCCGGGAAGCGTTTGTGCAGGAACCGTTCGAAGCCTTCGGTCTCGATCAGCTTGTTCAGGATCGACAGCTTGCCTTCGCGGGTGAAGGCGATTTCCTTGTCGGGGCCTTCGAAGCGTTCCTGAATCCAGCGCTTCTCGTTGACCTCGGCGATATGCATGTACTGCACGCCGAGGTGGCCGCAGTAGGTGCGCCGCATGATCACCAGGATTTCGCGGATCGACGCGTATTCGAGACCGAGCGCACCGTCGATGTAGATCGGGCGATCCATGTCGGTCGCGCTGAAGCCGTAGTACTCCGGCGTCAGTTCGCTGTTGGCGATCGGCGGCGCCAGGCCCAGCGGATCGAGATCGGCCTGCAGGTGGCCGCGGATCCGGAAGGTGCGGATCAGCATCAGGGCGCGGATCGAATCGTGGGCGGCGGCGCGGATGTCGGCGGCCGAGGCGTCGGGCGACTTCTGCTGGATAGCGGCGGCGATTTTGGCCGGCTTCACGATTTCGCCGTCGTCCCATTGGCCGTCCAGCGCGGACAGTTCTTCGGTGCGTTCGACCGCGGTCTCGCGGCCCCAGCTCCCGGCCTGGGCCGCCTGCTTCACCTGGTCGGCGGAATCCTTCAGCTGCTCGAAGAAGGCGCGCCAGGCGGCGCTGACCGAATTGGGGTCCTGGGCCCAGCGCTCGTGCAGGTCCTCGATGAAGCTGGCGTTGCCGCCGTAGAGGAAGGAGGTTTCCTGGAAGACCTGGTTCAGCCGGCCGGCGTCATCCGCCATGATCGATGGTCCTTACCGCGTCCGTCCCTGTCCGACGGCCCGCTCCATAGATAGTCACCCATTGCTAACCAAACATGTCGGGGCGGCCTTCGACGCCTGCTCCATGTCTAGCGCACCCTCCCTCCTCGATGGAGGGAGGGCCGGGGAGGGAGATGGTGGCAGGCCGCATCAGAACAAAGCGCGGGCGGCGCCGACCGTACCGCCTCCCCGCCAGGCCTGTCGGCCGATTGCCTCCACCTCCATCCCCGACCCTTCCTCCATCGAGGAGGAAGGGAGGTGAGGTTTGCAGCCTTACCGTTTCAGCAATTCCATCAACGTCGAACCCAGCCCCGCCGGCGAGGGCGAAACCTTGATCCCGGCCGCCTGCATAGCGGCGGTCTTCGACCCCGCGTCGCCCTTGCCGCCCGAGATGATCGCCCCGGCGTGGCCCATGCGGCGTCCTGGCGGCGCCGTAACCCCGGCGATAAAGCCTACCACCGGCTTGGCGCGGCCCTTCTTGGCTTCGTCGGCCAGGAACTGGGCGGCGTCCTCTTCGGCCGAGCCGCCGATCTCGCCGATCATGATGATCGATTGGGTGGCCGGGTCGGCCAGGAACATCTCGAGCACGTCGATGAACTCGGTTCCCTTCACCGGGTCGCCGCCGATGCCGACCGCGGTGGTCTGGCCCAGGCCCACCTGGCTGGTCTGGAACACCGCCTCATAGGTCAGCGTGCCCGAGCGCGAGACGACGCCGACCGAGCCCTTCTTGAAGATGTTGCCCGGCATGATGCCGATCTTGCATTCGCCCGGCGTCAAGACGCCCGGACAGTTCGGCCCGATCAGCCGCGACTTGGACCCCGACAGCGAGCGCTTCACCTTGACCATGTCGGCCACCGGAATGCCCTCGGTGATGCACACGATCAGCGGCACTTCCGCGTCGATCGCCTCGCAGATGGAGTCCGCGGCGAAGGGCGGCGGCACATAGATCACACTGGCGTCGGCATTGGTCGCCAGCATCGCCTCGGCGACGGTGTCGAACACCGGCAGGTTCAGGTGCGTCGTCCCGCCCTTGCCCGGCGTCACCCCGCCCACCATGCGCGTGCCGTAGGCCAAGGCCTGTTCGGTATGAAAGGTCCCCTGGGCGCCGGTGATGCCCTGACAGATGACCTTGGTTTCTTTGGAGACGAGAATGGACATGCGGAGGTTCGGTTCGATCTATGATGCGAGGCTTAAGACGCCATAGGTGAGTTCGCCGCCGTTGAACCTTGTGGGTTTGATGGCGATCGTCTCGATGGGTCCGTTTGCGAGAAGTTTCTTTGCTGACGTTTCGGTCATAGAGCTAGGTGCGCGTCGCCCGTCAGGGGTCGTGTGGAATGACCAAGACTGAACCCCCCCGCTGATCGCCGGCTCAAAACCAACCCAATGCGTAACGTCGGACAGTGTCGATTCGAAGTCGCCCTTCCCGTATTTGATGACGACGCAGACGCGCCACCGAACAGCGACATCTGGCTTTGCATTATCCGGCAAGGGGGGAGTTCTTTCTCCGGCCAGGAGCACGTACTTGTCATCACCGACGGTTAGTAGTCGGCCATCCTGGTTCTTCACGAATAGGTCCGCGAGAGTGGCTCTCATTTGGTCTGGCAACGCGGACCATTGGTGAGCGTCTGCGGCAGCCATGACGGCCTTGGTTTCGGCATGGTTCGCCATGCAATAGGTTTGCGTCAGTCCAAGAAGAGACGTCTTGCCTTGCGCAAGAGATGGTTGAGCCATCAAATCAAATCCCAGCGCCACGATACCGATCGTCGTGAGCACGCGGGTGCTTGAAAGGCAGCTCACCCTTTCACCGCCTTCACGATCTTCTTCGCCGCGTCGTCGAGATCATTCGCGGCGACGATGTCGAGGCCGCTTTCGTTGAGGATTTTCTTGCCGAGGTCGACGTTGGTGCCTTCCAGGCGCACCACCAGCGGCACCTTCAGCCCGACTTCCTTCACCGCGGCGACCACGCCTTCGGCGATGATGTCGCAGCGCATGATGCCGCCGAAGATGTTGACCAGGATGCCCTTCACGTTCGGGTCCGCAGTAATGATCTTGAACGCCGCGGTGACTATTACCTTCGACGCGCCGCCGCCGACGTCGAGGAAGTTCGCAGGCTCCGCGCCATAGAGCTTGATGATGTCCATGGTCGCCATCGCGAGACCCGCGCCGTTGACCATGCAGCCGATGTCGCCGTCGAGCGCGACGTAGCTGAGTTCATGCTTGGACGCCTCGATTTCCTTCGGGTCTTCCTCCGAAAGGTCGCGCAGCTCAAGGATGTCGGGGTGACGGAACAGGGCGTTGTCGTCGAAGGACACCTTGGCGTCGAGCACCTTCAGATGTCCGTCGCCGGTGACGATCAGCGGGTTGATCTCTAGCAAGGACATGTCCTTGGTGACGAAGGCATGGAACAGCTGATGCAGCAACTTCGGCGCTTCCTTCGCCGCGTCACCCTTCAGCTTCAGCGCCTTCGACAGCGTGCGGCCGTGATGGGGCATGACGCCGGTCGCCGGATCGATGGAGAAGGTGAGGATCTTGTCCGGCGTCTTGTGCGCGACTTCCTCGATGTCCATGCCGCCTTCGGTGGACGCGACGATCGCCACCCGCGACGTTTCACGATCGACCAGCAGCGACAGGTACAGTTCGCGCGCGATGTCGGCGCCTTCCTCGATGTAGAGGCGCCGCACTTCTTTGCCTTTCGGCCCCGTCTGGTGGGTGACCAGCACCCGGCCCAGCATTTCCTCGGCGTTCTTGCGCACCTCGTCGATGGAGGAGACCACGCGCACGCCGCCCTTGGCGTCGGGCTTGAGTCCCTCGAACTTGCCCTTGCCGCGCCCGCCGGCGTGGATCTGGCTCTTCACCACGAAGACCTTGGAGCCCTTCAGCGCCTTGGCCGCCTTCACCGCGTCCTTGGCCGAGAAGGCCGCAAAACCCTTGGGAACCGGGACGCCGAACTCGCGCAGGACGGCCTTGGCTTGATGCTCGTGGATGTTCATTAGGCCATCGTGTCGGGAGGGTGGAAGGAGGCCGGATTCCCGCATCGGAAACCGGCCGCGCCCTTATAGGGGAGCCCTCGCGACAGGCGCAACCGTGCGATCCTACCCAATAACTTTCGTCACCCTCGGGCTTGTCCCGAGGGCCCAGGGTGGATGTCAGAACTCGTCGCGATGGGGTCTCGCGCAGGCTCACACACAGGCGTTGAGCCAGCGGACTGATGGGCCCTCGGGACAAGCCCGAGGGTGACGGCTGAACGGTGAGGCAGCGCTACTTGGCCGGCAGGGCCACCGCATAGACCAGGGAGACGTCGGTGGGTTGGCCCACCACCACCATCAGCGACAGGTCCCCGGAGGTTCCGGCCTTCTTGATGGCGTCCACGTCGTCGCCCTTGAAGGGGGTCTTGGTCCCGTCGCGTTCGGCAAAGGCGTAGAGGTCCGAGGCGTCGTCGCTGTGCACCGGCTCGAAGCCCATCCGCCCCTTCATGTCGGCCCGGACCGCCGCGCCCGGCATGCCCTCCATGCCGACCGAGCAGAAGTTCAGCTTCAACGCCCCGCCCGCGCCCATGGGCAGGCTGCCCGCGCCGGTCAGCACGATCATCCGGTTCTTGCCGTCCATCTTGGTGCGCGCCTGCAGGTTCTCCGGCGACATCTCCGCCACCGACTGGCGAAAGGCCGGGGCCCCGGTCACCGAATCCGGCGCCGCCTGCCAGCCGTCCGCATCCGCCGCCGCGACGACCCGCGCGCCCTCGGCGTGGGTCGCTACGCACAGCTTGTCGAAGGCCGCCTCCAGCGGATTGACCGCCGCGTCCTGGGCAGACGCCGCGCCCGCAGCCAGGACCACGCCGGCCGCAAGCCCAATTCCGATCATCCGCATATCACCGCTCCTTCAACGCCCCGCAATCCACAGCAAGGATGTGTCCGGATCAAGGTGAAACAGGTCGGTGGGGATTTCGCCGCGTCGATGTCGCGCTTGCTGGATCCTCGACGTCGCACGGCTGACCGCCGTGCAACGCCAAGGATGACGCCGCCCTTTATAAGTTCCCGTCATCCTTGGCGGGGAGGCGCGTTCAGCGCCGAGCCGTCGAGGATCCAGCCAGCGCAACCTCGACGCTGCCGCGACCTCGACGCTCCGCATTCCTCAGTGGTCGTACTGCGCCGGATAAGGCGTTCCCAGCGTCCGATACCGCTTGCCCAGCTCGATCTGGCGGTCGGTCAGCGGCTGCTCGCGTCCGCCGATCAGCACCGCCTGGGGCTGGGTCGCCGGTTCGAACGGGTCGCCCGACCACACCACAATGTCCGCGTCCTTGCCGGGCTCCAGCGAGCCCTTGCGGTCGCTGACGCCGAACGCCTTCGCCGGATTGATGGTCACTGCGTCGAGCGCGGCCTGCCACTTCATGCCGTGCGCCACCGCATTGCCCGCGTCATAGCGCGTCTCGCGGACGCGGTGCGAGCCGTCGGCGGCCTTGAACATCACCTCCACGCCCGCGTTCGACAACCGGCCCGCGTTCTCCATGGTGGAGCCGAGGTTTTCGAAATCCACCGGCAGGTCCTGCAGCGGATAGACGATCACCGGCACGTGGGCTGAGGCAATGTCGCCCGCCACGCGCCAGCCTTCGGCGGCGCCGTCGAGGATGATCCTGATGTGCTCCTCGCTCGCAAACCGCAGCGCCTGACGAATGTCCGACGCGCGGTCGACGTAGACCACCAGGGGCTGGCGTCCCTCGACTACCGGAATCAACGCTTCGAGATCGGCGCGCGAAACGTGCAGGTTGCGCGTCTCGCCCTTGTCGTAGGCGGCGCGGTTCTTCGCGTACCAGCGCACGTCTTCGAAGATGTCCTTCAACTCGACGTATTCCGCGCCGCGGGCGCCGCCCGCGACCTTGCCGCCGCCTTCGCCGAAGGGCGCCACCATGGCCACGCGCGACTTCACCAGCATGTCGGGACCATCGCCCAGGTTCACCACCGCCGCCTGGCCTGCGAACAGACCCGACACGGCGCTGCTCTTGCCCGGAACGCCGGCGGTGAATTCGCTGTTGTCGTCCAGGTCCATGTCCTCGCCGTCGCCGCCGCCGCCGGTCGGGATCGGCATGACGATGGCGTCGGTGATGCCGCCCATGCGCGCCACCGGACCCAGCGTCGTATCGGGATCGAGGCCAAAGGACACGTCGAAGGCCGCGCCGATGTCGGCGCCCTTCAACGACAGGTCGTTGCCGAGCTGGCCCACTTCCACGCCGCCGAGCTCGCTGTCCGACGCGATCAGGCCGGGCGTCACCACCCCGCCATGGGCGTCGATCACGCGCGCGCCGGACGGGGCGCCGCCGGCGCTCACGGAAGCGATCTTGCCGTCCTTGATCACCACCGTGCCGTTGGCGATCTCGCCCTGCGGCCCGCAGGTGAAGATGTGCGCATTGACGATAGCGACGGTTTCCGCAAACGCGGGCGCCGCGATCATGGCGAGCGTCGAAACGGCCGCGGCGATCATCAGTCTCGATTTCAGAGTGCGGGTCATCAGCGGGTCTCCTCGCCGGGGTGGCCGATCTCGAAATCCGACTCGGCGTGGAAGCGCGGATCGTGACGGTCATAGACCACCGCGCCGTCGATATAGACCTTCTGGGTCAGGGCGTAGACCGAGAACGGATCGTGGTTCCAGATCACCACGTCGGCGCGCTTGCCGGGCTCCAGCGTGCCGGTCTGGTCGAGGATGCCGATCATCTTCGCCGGGTTCCTGGTGATCCACTCGATCGCTTCGCGTTCCGGAATGTCGATGCCGTCGCGCTTGCCCGCGGACATCGCCTCCGCCGCTTCTTGGTTCAGACGCTGCGTCAAATCCGGATCGTCCGACTTGATGACCGTGCAGACGCCGGCCTTGTGCAGCAGGGCGGCGTTGTCTTCGGTCGCGTCATAGGCCTCCATCTTGAAGCCCCACCAGTTCGCCCAGGTGGCGACGCAGATGTCGTTCTCTTTGAGCATGTCGGCGATTTTGTAAGCCTCCACCGCGTGGTGGAAGCCCGCCACGTGGTAGCCGAACTCCTTCGAGATATCGATCATGTTGGCCATCTCGTCGGCGCGGTAGCAGTGGTTCTCCACCAGGATCTGCCCGCGCAGCACGCCCGCGAGCGTGTCGAGCTGCAGATCGCGTCCGGGCGGATCGGCCTTCTCACCCTTGGCGATCTTGGCGTGATAGTCGTCCCAGCGGCGCTCATAATCCGCGGCGCGGATCCACGCCGCGCGATAGCCGGCGACATTGCCCATGCGGGTGGACGGCGCGCGGCCCTTGGAGCCGTAGACGCGCTTCGGATTTTCACCGCACGCCATCTTCAGGCCATAGGGGGCGCCGGGGAATTTCATTTCCTGCTCGGTGCGCGCGGGCACGTTGCGGATGGTCTCGGAGCGGCCGCCGAAGAGATTGCCCGAACCTGGCAGGATCAGCGCCGTGGTCACCCCGCCTTCGCGCGCGCGGTTGAAGCTGGGATCCTGCGGCCACAGCGAGTGTTCGGCCCACACCTGCGCCGTGTTGGGATCGGTCAGCTCGTTGCCGTCCGCCGAGGCGGCGTTCGCCGGCGCCGCATAGACGCCCATGTGCGAGTGACCGTCGATGATGCCGGGCGTGACCCACTCGCCCTGCGCATCGACCAAGTCGTAGCCCGCGGGCGCCGCGATATTGGCGCCGACCTGTTCGATCTTGCCGTCCTTGATCAGGACCGTGCCGCTTTCGATCTCGGCGCCCGTGCCGGTCAGAATGTGCGCGTTGATGATCGCGGTCGGGCGGCTCGGGATCGGATGATAGGTCGAGGGGAAGGGATCCATATCGCCGGCCGGATCGAGGCCGGGCGGGATCGGCTTGGCCGCCGGCGCCGCTGACGCCGTCTTGGTCGTGGGCGGCGCCGTGGCCGCGTCGGTGGCGCATCCGCCGATCGCAAACGCCAGCACGGCGAGCGCGCACGTAAGCTTGTGGGTGTTCACTCTGGTTTTCCTCCCGCCCCGGGACCGCGTCCGATGACGGACGGCCCCTCCGACTAGTCATCGTATACAGTTTAGGCGCCGCCGACCCGCCCAGGAAGGCGGGTGCTGCGCATTACAAGGAATTCATCATCGGCGACCGGGGTCGCGCTCGAGGAGTCAGATGCGCCGCGTGGGGCGATCCGCCAGCGGCTCAGCCGATCAGGCCGTAAACCCAGGCCGCCACCGGCGGCAGCAGATAGATCTGCACGCCCTGGATGATCAGCAGCGCAATGATCGGGGTGATGTCGAGCCCGCCCAGGGGCGGAATCACCTTCCTCAGCGGCCACAGCACCGGCCGGGTCAGGGCGTCCAGCGAGCGCAGGATCATGTTCACCACCCGGTTGCGGGGGTTGACCACGTTGAAGGCGACCAGCCAGCTCGCCACCGCATTGATGATGATCGCCCAGGTCAGGATATCGAGCAGGGCGTTGACGATGAAGAAGATGAACCCGGTCGGGCCGGTCTGGAGCATCATGGCCGCTCCGTGCCGCAAACCGCCCAGGCGCGCAAGGGCCGCGGCGTCCGCGCCGCTTGACGCTCCCCCGGCCGGTCCGTATGACCGCGCCTCGCGCTGGGGCTGTAGCTCAGTTGGTAGAGCGCTTCGTTCGCAATGAAGAGGTCAGCGGTTCGATTCCGCTCAGCTCCACCATCCCCCCGGATGGTCCCCCAGCGCCAATTAAATCAAAGAGTTAGATCCACGGGGGACAGGTTAAGGTGTCCCTCGTCCACGCCGACGCCTTCCGAGTGCCTGGCGCCGGGACACCTTAACCTGTCCCCGATGTTGCTTTTGCCTCGCCGAAAAAGGCGTACATCGGGGACAGCTAATCATGTCCCACAGTGCGTGTGCCGTCGTCGCGCCGGGACACGATAAGCCGTCCCCTACGACCGCCGCGTGCCGATCAGGATCAGGTCGCCGACGTCGCCCAGGTCGACCGGGGTGTGGGCGTTGGCCAGCAGCACGATGCCGGTCCTGCGCACCGGATCGAAGGCGACGTAGGTGCGATAGCCGGCGGTCTCGCCCTCGTGGTGCACCACCTCGCCCATGCTGGTCTGTGAGACGATCCAGCCGATCGCCTGCCGGTCCGAGGGCCAGTCGGTCGGGCGCTTCACGCTCAGCATCGACGCGAGCGCGGGGTCGAGCGCGGTGTGGTCGTAGCCGAGGTTCGCGGCGAGGAAACTCAGCATGTCGTCGGCGTCGGACTTGAGCCCCGCGCACCCTTCCAGCACCGGCAGGTCCCAGTTGGGCGCGCGCGTCCAGGCGGTGGTGTGGCCGGGCGTGAGGCGCGCGCGCTGTGCTGTGGTGAGCGTGACGCCGGTGTCGCGCATGCCGAGCGGCGCCAGAATGCGCGCGCGCACCAGGCTCTCGTAGTCGGTGTTTTCACGCCGCGCGAGCAGATCGCCGAGCAGGCCCACGCCCAGGCTCGAATAGTCCCAGGTCGCGCCGGGAACACGCGGCAGGTGGTAGGCCGCCAGGAAACTTTCGAGCTTCGCCTCGCTATAATCCGCGAACGGATTGAGCGCCGTCTTGTGGCCGAGGTTGGCCGGAAAATCCGGCAGGCCCGAGGTGTGGGTGACCAGGTCGAGCAAAGTGATCTCACGCCCCGCGCGCACCGGCAGGCTCATCCCCGGCGGCGCCAGCCGCACCGCCGGATCGCTCAGCTTCACCTCGCCGCGATCGGCCATGTCGGTGAGCAGGAGCGCGGTGAACAGCTTGGTGATCGAGCCCATCTCGAACAGGGTCTGACCGTCCAGCGGCCGCGGATCGTCCGCGTCTCTGCGGCCATAGGCGATGATCCGCCGGCCCGACGGCTCGATGATGCCGATGACGAAGCCGGGCGCTACGTGGCGGCGCTCGACCAGGTCGGCCAGGGTCGCGCGGATTTTCGCGTCGGAGGGGATGGTCCAGGGCGGGACGCTTGCCAAAGGCTTTTCGAACGCCCGGGCGGGGCGGTCGTGGGGGCGGGGGATCTGAGCGCCGGTGCTCGCCGCCAGCGCGCCCAGCGCCGCCGCCATCGCCAGGGCCTTGAGAAGCCTCGACATCGGAGCCCCCTCGCGCCGATCAAGGCTCAGACCCTGCCCGCCCCCCGCTGCGCGCGTCAACCGCGCGCCCTGTCATAAACCAAGCGGTAAGCGGTTCGGGGCAGGGTCGGCTCATGCATCGCCGCCTGTTCCTCTCCGCCCTTTCCCTGGCCGCTCTGGCGGCCGTCCCCGCGCTCGCCGACGAGGGCGAAGGCCGCCGGAAAGAGGGCGGGGCGACCTTCATCCCCATCCACACCATGACCGGCAACGTCGTGCGCGCCGACGGCCGCCGCGGCGTGTTCACCGTGGAAGCCGGCATCGACGCGCCGGACCCGGCGGTGAACAAGAGCGCGGTGGCGCACATGCCGCTGCTGGTCGACGCCTATGCGGACGAGGTGCGCATCTTCGCCGGCACACTCCGCCCCGGCCAGGTCCCCGACCTCGACCTGCTCGAAACCCGCATGCAATCCGCCACCGACCGCATCCTGCGGGCGCGTGGGGCGCGGGTGTTGCTGGGAACGTGTCTGGTGAATTGAGCGGGTTTCAAGAGAGTCCACGGACCCACACGGACACACACGGACGGTGCGATCGCAGTCAGGTTGTGCGCTTGGCCGGCCAAGATATTTGTCCACGAACCACACGAACCACACGAACAAGAAAGAGATTGCGGCGCTTTGCGCCGCCTTAAGACAAAGCCTGGCTCCACGCCTCACGATCAGCGTTCGTGTGGTTCGTGTGGTTCGTGGACAATCCTTCTTTCTCTTTTCCGTGTGAGTCCGTGTGGGTCCGTGGACTCTCTTCTCTTACCTCACTGCGCCGACAAGCCGCCGTCGACCTTCAGTTCGATGCCCGTCACGAACCGGCTCTCGTCGCTCGCCAGGTACAGCACCGCGTAGGCCACGTCGTCCGGCTCCCCGATCCTCCCCAACGGAATCCCCCGCGCCAGTTTCGCGTGCGCCGCTTCCTCGTCGCCGCCGCTCATGGCGATGAACGGGTCGATGATCGGCGTCTTGATGAAGGCCGGGTGCACCGAGTTGCAGCGCACGTCGATCTTCTGCTTGGCGCACTCCAGCGCGATGGTCTTGGAAATCAGCCAGGCGCCGGCTTTCGCGGAATTGTACGCCCCCATCCCCGGCGCCGCCAGCAACCCCGCGATCGACGAGATTACCACGATCGATCCCGGCTGGTTGTCGCGCAGATAGGGCAGGGCGTGTTTGGTCCCGAGCAGGATCGACTCGGTGTTCACCGCATGCACCTTGCGCCACATGTCGAGCTCGGTCATCTCGACAAAGTCCAGCGTCCCGCCGATGCCGGCGTTGTGCACCAGCACCGACAGCCCGCCCATGTCTGTGGCCGCACGCTTCAGCACCGCGACCCACGCGTCCTCGCTGGTCACGTCGTGCTGATAAGCCCGCGCACGCCCCGGATGCACCCCGTTGATCTTGTCCGCGATCGCCTTGACCCGCTCGCCGTCCAGGTCGGTCAGCGCCACCGCCGCGCCCTCGCGCGCGAACATGGTCGCCATCGCCTCGCCGAGCCCACCGGCTGCGCCGGTGATCAACGCCTTCTTGCCGCGCATGCGTCCGTTCATCGTGATCTCCTCAGGCGCCGCGCGCCGCATCGTCCATGAAGGCCGCCAGTCGGACGTCGAGCTCGGTCACCCCGTCCGCATCGTGGGTGGCCAGCAGCACGTCGACGCGGTTGTACACATTGAACCACTCCGGATGGTGATCCATCGTCTCCGCCTTCAGCGCCACCCGCGCCATGAACCCGAACGCAGCGTTGAAGTCGGCAAACCTGAACGTCTTGACGATCGCATCCCGGTCCGGCGCCGCCGCCCACCCGCTCAGCCGCGCACACGCCGCCTCCGCCCCAATCCGTTCCCGCGCCATGATCGCCTCCGTTGGAAAGGCCATAAGCGCCATGCGCGCCGCGGCCAACCCCAAAAACCTCCGCTCATCCCGGCGAATGCCGGGACCCAGATCATATGGCTCCGCAATCTGCAGGTTCGCCACAAACCTAAAACGGCTCAAGGAAGCGCTTTACGATCTGGGTCCCGGCATTCGCCGGGATGAGCGGAGAGAGGGGAGGGTGCGCGCGCGAAAGAAAACGCCCGCCTCTTTCGAGGCGGGCGTTTCCCTTGCGTCAATGGAACCTAGTGCTCGTCCCGATCCTGCATCGCCGCAGCCACCGCGCGTTGTTCCTCAAACGGGTTGGGCAGGTTTTCCAAGAGCGCCTGTTTCATCGCCGCCGTCGTGATCGGCTTCAACCCCTTCTTCTCCAGCGCCGCATTCACCGCCGGCAGCTCCTTCGCCTCGATCGCGCCGAACGCGGACTGCACGTCGTCCAGCTCACGCGACAGCGACGCCACCCGCTCGACCTGGTACTTCGCCGGCGCCCCTTCATAGGACATCAGTGCGCCGTAGACGTCGTCGGCGTTCTCGCGGATGCGGATTTCGCCGGTGATGGCGCCGCCCTCCTTGGTGGCGACGATCAGCTTGCGCTGGTCCTGGGCGTGGTCGACCAGCGCCATCAGCTGCGCCTTCACCGGATCGCCGTCCGGCAAACCTTGCGCGCGATCGAGCGCGGCCATCTGCAGTCCCTTGATGCGGTCGACCAGATCGCTCATCCGGTTGAACAGATCGCGCGCCTGCATCACCGCGTCGTACTGGGCCTGGCGGTCGGCGACGGTGAAGCTGTCGCGCGGGTCGAGGCCGACGCTGATCTTCTCCTCGCTGACCTTGCCGTTGTCGGTCAGGCGCACGGTGTAGACGCCCGGCGGCACGCGCGGCCCCTGGGTCGAGGCGCCGGCGATCTGGGCTGCGGTCGGCACCCGCGGCGGCGGCGCATGCATGTCCCAGCTGACCCGGTTGATGCCCTTGCGGATCGACGCCGGCAGGGTGGTCAGCACCTCGCCCTTGTCGTCGATCACCTCGAGCTTCAGCTTGCCGAACACGTGGCGCGACTTCTGGAAGTAGGTGATGATCATGCCGTCCTTGGGGTCGGGACCGACATAGGTCGCGTCGCCCTCGGCCCAGCCGCCGTTGCCCTGGATCTTCTGGATCGCCGGCCGCCCCGGCAGGAACGTTGACGTCGCCGCCATCGTCTCCGGCGTCAGCGCGCGCAGCGGCGAGACGTCGTCGATGATCCAGATGCCGCGCCCGTGCGTCGCCAGCACCAGATCGTCCTTCTGCGTCTGCACCGCGATGTCGCGCACCGCCACGTCGGGCATGTCGCCGCCCTTGAACTGCGCCCACCCGTGGCCGCCGTCGAGCGAGATCCACAGGCCGAACTCGGTGCCCATGAACAGGATGTTCGGGTTCAGCCGGTCTTCGCGGATCACGTGCACATAGCCACGCACGCCCTGGGCCGGCGACGCAATACGCGTCCACGTCTTGCCGAAGTCGCCCGTGCGATAGAGATAGGGCGTCATGTCGCCGAAGGTGTGCCGGTCGAACGCGGCATAGGCGACGGCCGGGTCGTAGCGGCTCGCCTCCACCCACGACGTCCACTCGCCCTTGGGCAGGTCCTTCGGCAGGTTGGCGGTCAGGTTCGCCCAGTGCACGCCTGCGTCGCGGGTCAGCTGCACATTGCCGTCGTCGGTGCCGACCCAGATTTCGCCGGCGGCCCTGGGACTTTCCGAGATCGAATAGATCGTCGTGTGCGTTTCCGCCGCCGAGTTGTCGATGGTGATGCCGCCCGACAACTCCTGCTTCTGCATCTCCGGATTGTTGGTGGTCAGATCCGGCGAAATGCGGTCCCAGCTCTGGCCGTGATCGCGCGAGCGGAACAGAAACTGCGACCCGATATAGATCGTGCCCACTTCATTCGGCGACAGCGCGATCGGCGTGTTCCAGTTGAAGCGCAGCTTCTCCTTATAGTCCGCCTTGGGCTGGATGTTGCGTTGCTCCAGCGTGCGCCGGTCGATGCGCGCAATGGTCCCGCCCTGCGCCTCTGCGTAAGCAAAGTTCGGATCCGACGGATCGGCATAGGCCCAGAAGCCGTCGCCGCCCAACAGGTTTTCCCACCGCGAATTGGTGATGCCGCCCGGATAGTCCGAATCCCCCACCCAGTCGGAGTTGTCCTGCAACCCGCCATAGACCTGGTACGGGTTCTTGTTGTCCGTGCTCACGTGATAAAACTGCGAGATCGGCAGGTTCAGCGCCTTGCGCCACGTCCCGCCGCCGTCGGTGGAGAACCACAGGCCGCCGTCGTCGCCGGTGATCACGTGCTGCGGATTTTCCGGATCGATCCACACCGTGTGGTGGTCGCCGTGCGAACCGCCCGACGCGTTGGAGAAGCTCTTGCCGCCGTCGTCGGACGAGATCAGCGACAGGTCCGGCTTGAACAGACGATCCGGATTGGTCGGATCGACGATCAGATTGGCGAAATAGAACGGCCGCCACACCATCGACTGGCTGCGGTCGCGCTCCTGCCAGGTCTTGCCGCCGTCGTCGGAGCGGAACAGCGCGCTGCGCGGGCTTTCGATCAGCGCATAGACCACCGCGTCGTTGGACGGCGCATAGCTGATCGCCAGCCGTCCCCACGGCCCCTTCGGCAGGCCCGCGTTGGTCGACGCGTCCATCTTGCTCCAGGTCTTGCCGCCGTCGCTCGAGCGCATCATCGCCGAGCCCGACGGCGCATCGGGCCCATTGCCGCCGGAACGGAAATTCCACCCCGTGCGGCGGAAGTCCCACAGCCCCGCCAGCAGCACGTTCGGATCCTTCGGATCCATCGCCAGCGTCGAACAGCCGGTCGACAGGTTCGGCCCCTTCAGGACCAGCGACCAGCTCTTGCCGCCGTCCGTCGTCTTATAGAGACCGCGATCGGCGGAATCGCTCCACAGCTTGCCGGGCACGCAGACGTACACGGTGTCGCTGTTGCTCGGATCGATGATGATCTTCGAAATCCGCTCCGAATTCGGCAGGCCCATATTGGCCCAGGTCTGGCCGCCGTCCACCGACTTGTAGACGCCGTCGCCGACCGAGACCGAGTTGCGCGTCCACGGCTCGCCGGTGCCGACCCAGATGATGTCGGGGTTCTTGCGGTCGATGCTGACCGCGCCGATCGACTGCACGTCCTGTTTGTCGAACACGGGCGTGAACGTCGTGCCGCCGTCGGTGGACTTCCACACGCCGCCGGAGGCGGAGCCGATGAACAGGGTGAGCTTCTTGTCGCGCCAGACCGCGTCGATGGCGGCGATGCGGCCGCTCATCTCGGCCGAGCCGATGTTGCGCGCGCCGAGGCCCGACACCGCGCCGGAATCCACCGCCTGGGCGGCCGCCCCCGTCTTCTCCGCCGCCGGCGAACCCGGCTTCATCGCGGGCGCCGCAGGTTTCGTCGCCGGCGCCGCTTCAGCCGCGAGGCCGAACGCGGCGATCGAGAGCGCAATCGCGCTGACTTTGATCGTTCTCATGATGCGTTCCTCACTTCGCCGGCGTTTTCGGCATGGCGAACAGCGCGTCGTCGGCGCTGCCGTTCGCTTCGCCCTTGTCGAAACTGATCGTCGTCTTCTGGGTCGAGCCCGGCTGCGACTGTTCGATCTGGAACGGGAAATAGACCCCGTCGATCAGCTCATAGTCGCCGAGGTCGTTGATCGACATCTGGTCGTGCCCGTGCAGCGACCGCTTGGTCAAAACCCGGATGGTCATCAGGCTGTCGGTGTCGATGAAGAAGGTCAGCTGGTCGCCGCTCTTCTCGGTGACGCGCAGCTTGTAGGCCGGCGTGCCGTCCATATCCTCTGTGCCCAGGTATTCGACGCTCGACCCCTTGGCCTTGTAGTCGACCAGCGCGCTGTCGATGTCGGCCTGTTCCGCCAGGTCCTTGCTGTCGTCCGGCGACAGCGCTTCGGCGTCCTTGCGGCCCGAGAACGGCTGAATCTGCCAGCCGTGCGCGCCGTCATAGGCCTGCACGATGGTCAGCCCCTGAATGGTCGCGTCCTGGCGCATCTTGCCGCCGCGCGCGAGCGTCTCATTCACGTCGAGCTTCACCGCCCCGCCGCCGAAGTCGACCAGCATGTCGCCCTCGAAATGCAGGCTCCTGATCGCGCGCAACTTGTCGAGCCCGCCGCGCGCCGCGACGTGTCTGGCGATCAACTGGTCCGCACTCATCGGCGCCTGCGCCGACACAGTCCCGGCCAAAGCCAGAACCCCGGCGAGCACCACGCCCGCCGCAAAAGTCTTCCTCATGGTTCCCCCAAAGGAAATAAAGCGCACCCTCAGCGCCCGCTGCCGCGACCCTAGGGCCGGCCCGGGCCACAGGTCGAGTTAATTGCGGGACAGGTCCCCGCCGCGCGATCTCCCCCCACTGGGGGGAGACAGCCGCGCCGCGCGCGGCAGAGGAGGGCCGGTGCGCCGACGTTGGTGATGAGCCGCCAATCCCCACCCGCCTGCCCGCGGCCCCCCTCTGCTCGCTCTCGCGAGCTGTCTCCGCCCAGAGGGCGGAGAGCGTGGCCCGCCTCTGCTCGCTCTCGCGAGCGGTCTCCGCCTATGGGGCGGAGAAGGCGCCCCGCAACACCCACCCTTGCCCCGCCTCCCGCCCGGTGCTTAACCAGCGAGATCGTATACGCGCGTCGCGCCCGGGGAGGGCCGTACCTCATGATCACCGCTCGCAAGCTGTCGCTCCTGGCCTCCGCCGCCGCCCTGGCCCTCGCCGTCGCGGCCCCGGCCTTCGCCGCCCCTAAGGCCGCCGCCCCAAAGCCTGCCAGGCCCGCGGCCATGGACCAGGCCGCCGCCGAGCACGCCTTCGACGCCCAGCTCGACCCCGCCGAAATGGCCGCCTGGATGAAGCAGATGGCGTCGGAGCCGAACCACGTCGGCTCCCCCCACGACAAGGCCAACGCCGAGTTCATGCTCGCGATGTTCAAGTCGTGGGGCTGGGACGCCCACATCGAGGAGTTCCAGGTCCTCTACCCGGTCCCGATCTCTGAAACGCTCGAGATGGTCGGCCCCGGCGACCACTTCGCCGCCACCCTGACCGAGGGCCCGATCGCCGGCGATCCGGTCACCACCCAGGTCTCCGCCGAACTCCCCGCCTACGTCGCCTACCAGGGCGACGGCGATGTCACCGCGCCCCTGGTCTACGCCAACTACGGCATGCCCGACGACTACAAGGCGCTCGAGCGCCTGGGCGTCTCGGTGAAGGGCAAGATCGTCATCACCCGCTACGGCGCCGGCTGGCGCGGCCTGAAGCCGAAACTCGCGCAGGAGCACGGCGCCGTCGGCTGCATCATCTATTCCGACCCGCACGACGACGGCTACTACCGCGACGATCCCTATCCCAAGGGCGGCGAGCGTCCGCCCAACGGCTTCCAGCGCGGCTCCGTGCAGGACATGACCATGTATCCGGGCGATCCGCTGACGCCGGGCATCGGCGCGACGAAAGACGCCAAACGCCTGACGCGTGAGACCGCCAAGACCATCCTCAAGATCCCGACCCTGCCGATCTCCTACGGCGACGCGCAACACTTCCTCGCCGAACTCGACGGCCCCGTCGCGCCCGCCGACTTCCGCGGCGCCCTGCCGATCACCTATCACGTCGGCGGCGGCGACCACTCCGCCGTGATCCACCTCGCGGTAAAGTCGGACTGGTCGCTGAAGACCATCTACGACACCGTCGCCATGATCAAAGGGTCTGAGTTCCCCGACCAGTGGGTGCTGCGCGGCAACCACCACGACGGCTGGGTGTTCGGCGCCGCCGACCCGCTGTCCGGCAACGTGTCTGAGATGGAAGAAGCCAAGGCCATCGGCGGCCTGGTCAAACAGGGCTGGCGGCCCAAGCGCACCCTCGTCTACCTCGGCTGGGACGGTGAAGAACCGGGCCTGCTCGGCTCCACCGAATGGGCCGAAACCCACCAGGACGAGCTGCGCAAACACGGCGTGCTCTACGTCAACACCGACGGCAACAGCCGCGGCTTCCTCGGCGTCGAGGGTTCGCCCTCCTGGACCCACGCGGTCAACGCCGTCGCTTCCGACGTGACCGACCCGGAATCCGGCGCCCTCGTCGAAGCGCGCCTGCGCGCCCGCGCCGAAGTCGACGGCGCCCAGAAGGGCGCCAACGAAGACGCCAAACTGGAAGCCAAGGCCGCCGCCGACGGCAAGGACATGCCGCTCGGCCCGCTCGGCTCCGGCTCCGACTATTCGTCCTTCTTCGACTTCATCGGCATCGCCGCCATGAACGTCGGCTACGGCGGAGAGGCGCAGACCGGCGGCTCCTACCACTCCGCCTACGACACCTACGAGCACTACCGCCGCTTCGACGATCCTGAGTTCCACTACGCCAAGACGCTCGCCGAAACCGTCGGCCGCATCGTCCTGCGCGCCGCCGACGACCCCGTCCCGCCGGTGCGCTTCACCGACGCCGCCGACGCCTTCCAACGCTACGACGACGAACTGCACAAGCTCGCCAAGGATGAGCGCGAACACGCCGAAAAGGACGACGCCCTGCTCGGCAAGGGCGCCTACAAACTCGCCGAAGACCCGTTGCGCCCGATGGGCCCGCCCGCCAGGGAAAGCGCCGTCCCGGACATCAAGTTCGCCCCCCTCGACGCCGCCATCGCCCGGCTGAAGACCAGCGCCGCCGCCTACGACGCCGCCATCATGGCAAAGGGCGCATCCCTGTCGCCCGCCGCCGTGGCCCGCCTCGACACCGTGCTGCAGAGCGCCGACGGCGTCCTGCTCAACCCCGACGGCCTGCCGGGCCGCCCGTGGTACCGCAACATGATCTACGCGCCGGGCGTCCTGACGGGCTACGGCTCCAAGACCCTGCCGGGCGTGCGCGAAGCGATCGAAGGCCGCCGGTGGGAAGAGGCGGACAAGTACGCGGCGATCACGGCGCAAGCGATTGAGGCGTATGCGGCGAAGATTGATGAGGCGACGGCGGTGGTGAACGGGGGGAAGTGAGGGGGCGTTAGCCCCTTCGCCCAACAGAGGTGGCGGACAGCGAAAAAGCCGGAACGGACTGGGGCGACGATGAACTTGATCTCATCGTCGCCGAATACTTTGCAATGCTAGCGTTGGATCAAGCCGACGAACGCTTTGTAAAGCGGCAGCGCGCAAAGGCGCTGATGACGAGGGTTGATCGGTCCCACGCCTCCGTCGAGTTCAAGCACGGAAACATTTCAGCGGTTTTGGAAGAGCTCGGATACCCGATAGTCCGAGGCTATAAGCCAAGGTTCAACTATCAAAACGCAATCCTTGACGCGATCGAGAGGCACCTGTCGGGCCATGCTCCGAACTGGAGTCCCGTCGAGAAACATGCAGTGTTCGAATCAATCGTGCCTTTTCTTGAAGAGGCTCCATCATTGCAGCCACCGAAGGAGCGCCGCCCAGAGCTTGAGCGGCTCGTGCGCAAGTTCGACCCGGGCGAACGCGATTTCCGGAATCGCGCGTTGGGAAAAGCGGGCGAGGAGACGGTCCTCCATTTCGAACGCAACCGCCTACAGGCGGAAGACCGCGCCGATCTTGCGAGGAAAGTGCGTTGGGTCGCCCAGGAAGACGGCGACGGCGCCGGATACGACATCCGGTCGTTCGATCGCCAGGGACGGGAGCGCCTCATTGAGGTGAAGACAACGACCGGCGGTCGGACGACTCCGTTTTACCTAAGCAGAAATGAGTACGACCTCTCGAAAGAGCGCATGGACGCGTTCCGATTGATGCGGGTGCACTCTTTTGCACGCGATCCGAGGATGTTCGAATTGAAGCCGCCGTTGACCGAAGCGGTGTTGCTCTCGCCGTCAGTATATCAAGCCATCTTCGGTTAGCGACTGGCTAGCGCCCGGCCGCAACCCCTCGCAAGCTCCTGCCACATCGTGGCGCGCACCTGACGGTGGTCGAACACTCTGGAACTCACGGGCTACGCTAGAGCGTGAACACTCGCGCTTACGATGATTGCGGCTTGTTTGTCACCGGGCGGGAGAGCTTCCAAAGAGCGCTCATCCTTAGCAAGCTCAATCCAGCGGGAGTCGTGAAACTCACGAAGGATTTTCATGAAATAAGATTTGTTGCCGTAGCCAGTCCAGTCAAAGAGATCTGCAACGCTTACCGATCCTCCTTTTGAAGCGATAAGGACGATGATTTGGTCTCGGAGTTTCATTTCGGGATCAAGCACGCGCCGCATCGACCCACCTTCCCAGACGAGAGGAATTCGGCGCTCCGCGATGGTATCCACCAACTTCTGCGCGTCAGTGATTGCAAGAGCGTGGAAGACGCGAACAAGTTCGGCCATAATCCAGTTGGCCATGGAAAGGACAAGCGTAGCGTCCATGTGATTTGAGTCGACGTCACCGCCCGCGTGACCGACGCCTCGGTTGTTACGAATTTCGTACAAAGCGGGTAGCGCGCGGGGGATTAGAATCCGGAAACTCCTCGGTACCTGCGTGTTCTGTTCCAGCGAGCGGCAAGCGGAAACGAAATCCGGAGGCTTACTCGGCGCTGTAGCGTAGGTACCCGCTGCGTGGCCGTGCAGGATCGTGTAGACAATTTCACAAAAGATGCCGCCGCTAAGTTCCGACGGCCGCCAGCGGTGCTCCGCGTAATTCCGGGTGATCTCCCGGTATTCCGCGAGAAGGGGTTCGCGCAGTCCTGAAGGCAGCGCGCCGAGGGCAGTTGATGCGGTGGTCATTGATAGCCAAGTTCCCTCAGGCCTTCCGGTGTGATGAAGAAGCCGTCCTTCGTCTTCTCGCAAAACCCTTTGGCGACGTTCTTATTCAAGCAATCCGCGGGGTTGGCGAGCCGCGCCTGCTGGTTATCTTGGAGAGCTTTCGCAACGGCACTCGCTGCCAGAGGCTTTTGGCGCTGACGTAACCAGTCGGACGTGACCAGAAAGCGGAGGACCTGGTTTCCCTCGGCACCCTTTGACCGGATGTGCGAGGCAAGTGACGCCTCGAATTTCGGTCGGTCTTCGATCGCGCGTTCGGTCGCGGTCGTTGGGTCAACTGCCATTGCCGTCTTTGGCGGTGCCTCCGCTTGAGGTGTCAGATCAAGCTTTGCGTGGATCCATCGAAACACACGGGCCCTCGCCGGAGGGTCAAGGTCGCTCAGCGCGGCCAGGATTTTCGCCATTGCAGCCAGTTCGGGATCGTCGGTCATATTTTAACAATAGGGTATGGCCTCGCTATCCGCAACTATCTAGTCGACGATTAATCGATAGCATAACCATTAATATATTGAATTATAATGATAAATACCAGTCAAAAAATATGACACTCCGTGCGTCACTCGGCTCGACGGCCGAAAGTCACCGCTCCGACTGTTGTTAATTTTCTAGATCACGCTATCATAAGCACGATTGAACGCTAAATCCGGATGGAAGCATGGCCGAGCGTATTGAAGTGGAATTGGAAACAATGGCGGTCGTTCTATCCGCGCTTCAAAAATTGGAGTCACCGGCGACGCAAACGCGAGTCGTAAAGTGGGTTCTCGAAAAGCTAAACTTGGCGACTCAACTTGAGAGCTCTCGACCTCAGACGCCGCTTGATCAGACGCCCGCCCCTCACACCCATTTGGCAGGGGCGCCAACGGCCGCCCAGGCATGGCTAAAGCAGAACGGGCTAACGAGCGCTGAGCTCGAGCTGGTATTTCATGTTGATGGACCGGAAGGCGACGTCATCGCTGCAGAAGTGCCTGGCAAATCAAATCGAGAACGGTCACTCAATTGCTATCTGCTGGAGGGCGCGCGCGCCCTGTTGAAGGGTGGAGACGCCGCGTTTAGCGACAAGGCCGCGAGAACACTTTGTGTCAGCCTTGGATGCTTCGACAACACCAACCACTCAAAATATCTAAGCGGGCGAGGGAATGAGTTTACCGGTTCGAAGGAGAAAGGGTGGGTTCTCACCGGGCCAGGAAAAAAACGTGCTGCGGCGCTAGTTCGAGAAATCGCGTCGAACCACGCGTAGCCATTCTCTTCAGTTCCGTCTTTCCGGCCCACAGAAATTTGGCGCACCCGACAGGATTCGAACCTGTGACCTTTGCCTTCGGAGGGCAACGCTCTACAGGCGCCGTTAGAGACCGTACGCGGCCACGATTACGGCCGCTGCTTCGTCTCGGCTGAGATTCACGCCGAGATCGGACGGTTTAAATGTGTCGTCGCCCATAACGGCGTCAACAAATTCGCGCATGTTCTCGGCGATCGATTCCGGTAGTTCGAATACCTTCCCCTCGGGCAGAAGCTGCAACAGGCGGAAAACGTCGTTCCGATGCTTCTTCACGGCGTGATTGTCGATTTTCTCGCCGGCATCGCGCCGCTTCTGCAAGTCCAGGAAGGCGCTCGCCTTGAACGGTATCAGGGCGGTCTCGTGCAATAACGGAAGGCCGTCGAGGTTTCGCGTGTTTGCCTGCAGGAAGGCGTAGTAATCCGCATCGAGCAGGATAGCGGAAAGGCTCGCGATCGCTTCGTCGATTGGGATCGGGGTCATGCGGGCGTCGTCGCTCAGGACTATTCCATCCGGGGTGCGCGAGAATAGTTCGATCATATAGGGATAGTCAGGGGTCGTGGGCCTGACGAAGCGGTAGACGTTTCCGCCCTCCGACTTCTCCTTGCGCTCATAGCCGCCGGCCTCGATGAAGGCCCAGAGCGCTGCGCCGAAATCGGGCGTCAGCGCTTCGACCAGAAGCACGACGTCGAAATCCTTGGTGACTCGGAATGTCAGGCCGGCGTCGGTCATCACCTGGTCGCAGGCCACGCCGCCAACGAGGACATAGTGATCGGCGTAATCGTCGAAATGGTCGCGCCAGCGATCGAGGCCGATTACCACGGGAGGGACTCCAGCAGATGCTCCGCCGCCTGGGCGACGCGTTCGTCCGGTTGATGGCGAAGGCTGAGATAGAGCGACAGAGGGTCTACCACGCGGTCCGTTGTCAAAGCGCCCGGGTCGTAGGTCCAGGTCTCGATTTCATCCGCGCGCCGATCGAAAGGGTCCGCCGGAACCAGTCCGTGTTCGCGCGCCAGTCGATTCCAGTCCGCCGCGGCGACCGCCTGGCGCGGTGTGCGCGGCGCCGCGAGCATGGTGCGTAAGGCGAGCGCGCTCTCACCGGCGACCCGGCCTGGAAACAGGTCCGGTTCGGGGATGATGACCTGGCGCACCTTGCGAACCGGCGACTGCAATCGACTTTCTGCTGCGTCCCACAACGATTTTCCGGAGACGCGGAAATGCAGTTCCCGTCGGCGGCCCGCTCGCTTGATGTCCGCCAATTCCGTCTGCACAATCTCATCAAAGGCGCGGCTGAGGCTCATCGGCGCCAGCCCGAACTGATTGGCGAGGTCGGTCACGTTCGCGCCTGCGGTGTCGTGGTGCAGCAGGCGAGCTAGGATCACGACCTGGGCTGTCGGCGTAAAGGCTTGCGACGAGGCGCGCCCTTCGGAAGGCGCCGGTTGGCGGTCGCGAAGATCGAGAACCAGGTCCGGTACGAAGATATGAGATTGCGGAACCATGAAGGCGACGCGTTCAGCAATCAGCCGATGCCGGCGCCTCGGGGAAAGCCGCTCGTACAGCAACACAACGAGATCGATGCCGGTTTGGCGGCGGACAAGATCGCGTTGGCGGATGACATCGGCGCCTCCTGTTTCGCGGGTGGGGCGGACCGCCATGAACAGGGCTGGACGACCGACGATGTCCCCCTGGAACAGGGCGTATCGTTCGCCGACGAAGCGGGGCAAGCCGGTGTTTTCGAGCGGCCGCAGGTGCAGATCGAAATCGAACGCTGCCTGCGCGTAGGCTTGCGCCTCGTGGCAAAGCTTTTGGTCCCAGGTAAGCGCGTTATCTAACATCACGTGGTCACTCTAACACCGTTGGTGTTAAGATGCCATATTGATGTTATTATATTGAATTTATGCGATAATAAATGGCGCACCCGACAGGATTCGAACCTGTGACCTTTGCCTTCGGAGGGCAACGCTCTATCCAGCTGAGCTACGGGTGCGGCTAGCGGGAGGCGTGTCTAGCGGAATGCGGGGCGGCTCTCAATCCCAGGCGCAGGCGGCGGCCGGCCGGCGACGCCGCCGGGGCGGGCGGCCCGGGATCGGGGTTTGATTCACCTGTCAAAAGATCCGGACGCCGCGGCGATCGTCCGGATTGAAGGTAAGCGATCCAGGTCGGATTGTGAAGAACGGACCGGGAACGGAAAAGTCCGCGAAACGAATCCGGAGCGACCGTAAATACGGTGATCTGCGGCACGCACGGCTAAGCGAGCCGGCCCTGCCGACCGTAATTACGGTGGTTTGCGGAGTGCTCGCCCTCAGTCCCGCGTCGGATCCCGCGCTTCCGGATTGTCGTACGTCAAACTCAGGAACACGTCCTCCAGATCCGGGTCCTCGGTGACGATGTCCTTGATGTGCAGGCCCGCGGCGCGCACCGCGGCCAGCACCTGTTCCACGTTCGACTGGCCGGTGCGGTAGGTGACGGCGAAGGCGCCGCCGGGGCGCAGCCTGGTTTCAAAGCCGTCGAGTCTGGGGGCTTCGCGCACGGGCTCGGCGGGGGTGACGACGACGGCGCGGGTGTCCATGCGCTTCAGCAACTGGCCGGTCGGCTCGCACGCGACCACCTGGCCGTGGTTGACGATGGCGATGGTGTCGCACAGCTCCTGCGCTTCCTCGAGATAGTGGGTGGTGAGCAGGATGGTCACGCCCTGGGCGTTCAGCTTGCGCACATAGGCCCACAGCTGGCGGCGCAACTCGACGTCCACGCCCGCGGTCGGCTCGTCCAGGATCAGGATCGGCGGATTGTGCACTAGCGCCTTGGCCACCATCAGGCGCCGCTTCATGCCGCCCGACAGCTGGCGCACATAGGCGTCGGCCTTGTCGGCGAGGCCCAGCGCCTCGAGCAGCTCCAGGGTGCGGCGCTCGTGTTTGGGCACGCCATAGAAACCGGCCTGCACCTCCATCGCCTCCTTCGGCGTGAAGAACACGTCGGCGGCCAGCTCCTGCGGCACCACGCCCAGGGCGGCGCGCGCGGCGCGCGGACGCTCGTCGATGTCGCGCCCCCAGATCACCGCCTTGCCCGACGACTTGAGGCTGAGGCCGGCCAAAATGTTGATCAGCGTCGACTTGCCCGCGCCGTTGGGCCCCAGCAGGCCGAACATCGACCCGCGCCGGATCTTCAGGTCCACGCCCTTCAGCGCCTGCTTGGGCGCCGTGCGCTTGGTCCCGGCATAGGTCTTGGTCAGGCCGGTGAGCTCCAGCGCGAACTCGGGCTGGATGTCGCTCTGGTCTGAGGGGGCGGGGACGGTTGCGGTCGCGGCGGTCATGCGGGGCAGGCGCTCCAGGGCGGCGGTGCTCGAAATTGACGCGCCCGGACGCCCCGCCTAGGTATGCCCGCCAACGCCCTGCGCCAAGCCCGAAGGCCGCCCGACCCATGCCGACCTACCAGGAACCCTCCAACGCCGTCCCCCCGCCCGAGGTCATCACCGTGCGCTCCAAGCGCGTCGGCTGCGACGGCGGCAACGGGGCGCTGGGCCACCCGCTGGTCTATCTGGAAATGGGCGAGGAAGAATGGGTCGAATGCGGCTACTGCGACCGCAGGTTCGAGCTGGCCCCCGACGCCGACCACCACAGCCACGAAACCGAATTCGCCGACCCGGCAGCGAACGATCCGGACGCGATCGACTAGCCCCAAACATCCGAAGCTCTTCTCCGCCCCCTGGGCGGAGACAGCTCGCGAGAGCGAGCAGAGGCGGGCCGGTGCGCCGACGTTCGGTGACTAGCGAAGACAATCCCTCACCGTCGACGCACCGGCCCTCCTCTGCCGCGCGCAGCGCGGCGGTCTCCCCCCAGAGGGGGGAGAGGTTCAGTCCCCGTCCCCGCCGCCGACGTCGTCGCCGCTCATGTCCACCACGCACATCGTCCCGTACTTGGCGTTGTCCCCACACCCCACGCCGGCGTTCACCAGCATCGCGTCGAACAGATCCGCGCGGTGCGGATGCGCCGGCCCCGGGCGGTCGATGACCAGTTGCCCGACCACGTCGCACGGCGATTTCTGCGCGATCGAGATCACCTCCGCATAGACCATCGCGTGCACGCCCAGCGCCTGCGCCCGCGTGATCGGCTTGGACCCGTCCGATCCCACATGCTCCGCATTGCCGCGCGCGCCGTCGTCGGCGGCATGCTCGCCGGCGGCCACGCCCAGGCGCGCGTCCCACGTCAGCGCCGGCAGCGGCTTCTGCTGCATCAGAAACGCAACCGCGTCGGCGCGTCCCTCGGCCGAGCCCGCCGAGCACAGGCTCGTGGCGTATCCCTGCGGATTGGTGCGCGCCTTGTTGATCTCGTCCAGCACCGCCAGCTCCCAGGTCGAAGCGTTGCGCGTACGTCCGTTGCCGTGGACGGGGGGCGGGACGTCGCGCACCGGCGGCTTGGGCTGGACACACTGTTTGCTGATCTTCCCGAGCAAGTCGTGCCAGGCGACCGACTCCTGCGCAATATCCTTCAGATCGCGCGAGACCTCGCCCATGTCGCCGACCCATTCGAAGCGCGCTTGATAGAGCTGCGGCTCGAACGCCTTCAGGGTCTCCGGATCGGCGCCGGCGGCCACCGCCGCCTGGTACGCGGCGTCCACCTTCTCATAGGTGGCCTGGGCGTCCTTCATCGCCGTCTCGTCGGTCTGAAAGGTGGAATAGGCGAGCGACCACTTGATCTGAATCGCCTTCAGCGCCTCCAGGTCCTGAGGCGTTGCGCAGGGCAGGTTGGGGATGCTGGTGGGCGGCGGGGGCGGGGGCGCGTAGACGAGCTCCTTCTGCGCCGCCGCACCGTGGGCGCAAGCCATGGCCGCCGCAAAGGCGACCGCCGCCAGAAACGTCCCGAAACCCCGCACGCCGCACCTCCCAACAGGTGAACGCTGGGGGGATGAGAGGCGCGGTTGGCGGCCGTGTCAAACGCCTTCTCCGCCATCTCCGCCCCCTGGGCGGAGACAGCTCGCGAAAGCGAGCAGAGGCGGGCCGGTGCGCCGGCGTTCGGTGATTAGCGCACGATCATCCCTCACCGTCGGCGCACCGGCCCCCCTCTGCCGCGCGGAGCGCGGCGGTCTCCCCCCAGCGGGGGGAGAGGGCGCTTACTCAGGCCCCAGTCCCGCCTGCTCCAACACGTGCCGGGCCATCTCGATGTCGTCGTCGCCGACCATCAGTCGCGTCTGCACCATCGGGCCCAGCAGGCCGCCGGCGGACGCGTCCAGGGTGTAGGTCTCGATCCCGGCATCGGCCAGGGTGGCGCGCAGCGCCGACAGGCGCACGGGGTCGAAGACGCGTTCGATCTCTTTCATGCGCCATACCTGTGGCGTATGCACCGAGAAGACAAGACGAGGTCTGCTCATGCGCTATCTGCACACCATGGTCCGGGTCGCCGACCTGGACGCCGCGCTTGCGTTCTTTTGCGCAGGCCTGGGCCTGGTCGAAACGCGGCGGATCGAGAACGAAAAGGGCCGCTTCACCCTGGTCTTCCTCGCCGCCCCCGGCGACGCCGCAAAGGCCAAGGGCGACGGCGCGCCCACGGTGGAGCTGACCTTCAACTGGGACCCCGAGGCCTACGCCGGCGGCCGCAACTTCGGCCACCTGGCCTACGAGGTCGACGACATCTACGCCCTCTGCGCGCACCTGCAGGACGCCGGCGTCACGATCAACCGCCCACCCCGCGACGGCCACATGGCCTTCATCCGCTCCCCCGACGGCATCTCGGTAGAACTGCTGCAAAAGGGCGAACGGCTAGCGCCGGCGGAACCGTGGGCCTCGATGGCGAACACGGGGGTGTGGTGAGCAAAGAGAGTCCACGGACCACACGGAAAACACGGAAAGATTAGATCCTGCAAAGGGGACAGGCTGTGAATGACCGCGCAGAGCGCGGTCGACAATCGAACCCGCGGCCCTGTCAAGCCTCGTCCGTGTTTTCCGTGTGGTCCGTGGACTCTCTTAAAGCCCGGTGGCCCAACAACGCCTCGCGCCCTATGTTCACCCCTCAATGACCGACTCCCCCACCCTCGAAGCCCCCGCCCGCGCCCTCACCCAGGACGGGCCCGCGATCCGGCTCTTCCTCATCGACGGGTCGGGCTACATTTTCCGCGCCTACCACGCCCTGCCGCCGCTGACGCGCAAGTCCGACGGCCTGCCGGTGGGCGCGGTGGCCGGCTTCTGCAACATGCTGTGGAAGCTGCTGCGCGAGACCAAGGGCGCCGAGGCGCCGACCCACCTGGCGGTGATCTTCGACGCGTCGGAACACACCTTCCGCAACGTGATGTACGACCAGTACAAGGCGCACCGCCCGCCGGCGCCCGAAGACCTGGTGCCGCAATTCGGCCTGGTGCGCGAAGCGACCCGCGCCTTCGGCGTCAGCTGCGTCGAACTCGGCGGCTACGAAGCCGACGACCTGATCGCGACCTATGCGCTGGCGGCGGAACAGGCCGGCGGCGAGACGGTGGTGGTCTCCTCCGACAAGGACCTGATGCAGCTGGTGCGCGACAAGGTCGCCATGTTCGACCCGATGAAGAATTTGAAGATAGGGCGCGACCAGGTGATCGAAAAGTTCGGCGTGCCGCCTGAGAAGGTCATCGACGTGCAGTCGCTGATCGGCGACAGCGTCGACAACGTGCCGGGCGCCCCGGGCATCGGAGTGAAGACCGCCCAGGCCCTGATCACCGAATACGGCGACCTCGACACCCTGCTGGCGCGCGCCTCAGAGATCAAACAGGAAAAGCGCCGCCAGACCCTGATCGATTTCGCCGACCAGATCCGCCTGTCGCGCGAACTGGTGACGCTGAAATGCGACGCGCCCATGCCCGACACCATCGATTCGATGGCGGTGCGCGATCCCGACCCCAAGGTGCTCGGCGACTTCCTGGAGAAGATGGAGTTCCGCACCCTGGCCAAACGCGTCGGCGACGGCAAGGTCGAACCGGGCTCCGCGGGTCCCGCTACGCCGCGTGCGCCGAGCGTGCCGGTGTCGAAAGCCCAGGCGGACCGTCTGGGCGCGGCGCCGGTCGCGGCCGAGCCGGGCTCCAACGTCTTCGACCTGAACGCCTACGAATGCGTGCAGACCGTCGAGCGCCTCGACGCCTGGATCGCGCGCTGTTTCGAGGCCGGCGTGGTCGGCTTCGACACCGAAACCGACTCGCTGTCGTCCAGCCACTCCGATCTCTGCGGCCTGTCCCTGGCCACGGGCCCCAACCAGGCCTGTTACATCCCGGTGGGACACATGGCCGATGAAGGCCTGGCGCTCTCCGGCGACGTGGTGAAACAGATCTCCGCGGCCGACGTGCTGAAGCGGTTGAAGCCGCTGCTGGAAGACCCGGGCGTGCTGAAGGTCGGCCAGAACATCAAATACGACATGGCCGTGATGCTGCGCCACGGCATCCTGGTCTCGCCGATCGACGACACCATGCTGATGTCCTACGTGCTGGACCAGGGCGTGCACGGCCACGGCATGGACGATCTGTCGACCCTGATCCTCGGCCACGAACCGATTCCGTTCAAGCAGGTTGCGGGCTCCGGAAGGGCGCAAAAAAGCTTCCGCTACGTCGAGCTGAAACCCGCCACCTGCTACGCCGCCGAAGACGCCGACGTGACGCTGCGCCTGTGGCATCACCTCAAGCCGCGCCTGTCGCGCGAAGGCCTGTCCACCGTCTATGAAACCCTGGAGCGGGGCATGCCCGCGGTGCTGGCGGAAATGGAATGCGCCGGCGTCAAGGTCGACCCCGAACGCTTGCGCCTGCTCTCCAACGAATTCGGCAAGGGCATGGCCGAGTGGGAGGCCAAGGCGCACGCGATCGCCGGCCGCCCGTTCAACCTCGGCTCACCGCGACAGATCGGCGACATATTGTTCGGCGAACTGGGCATGCCCGGCGGCAAGAAAACCGCCACCGGCGCCTGGGGCACCGATGCCTCGATCCTCGAAGAACTGGCCCAGACCCACGAGCTGCCGCGCATGCTGCTGGAATGGCGCCAGCTGTCCAAGCTGAAGGGCACCTACACCGACGCCCTGATCGCCGCCGCCGACGAAAAGACCCAGCGCGTGCACACCAGCTTCCAGCTCGCCGCCTCGTCCACCGGCCGTCTCGCCTCATCCGATCCGAACCTGCAGAACATTCCGATCCGCACCGAAACCGGGCGCCAGATCCGCCAGAGCTTCATCGCCGACGCCGGCAATGTGCTGATCAGCGCGGACTACAGCCAGATCGAACTGCGCCTGGTCGCGCACATCGGCGACATCCCGCAACTGAAGGCCGCCTTCGCCGCCGGCCAGGACATTCACGCCACCACCGCGTCGGAAATGTTCGGCGTCCCGGTCGAGGGCATGCCCGCCGACGTGCGCCGTAGAGCCAAGGCGATCAACTTCGGCATCATCTACGGCATCTCCGCCTTCGGCCTCTCCAACCAGCTCGGCATCCCGCGCGAAGAGGCCGGCGCCTACATCAACACCTATTTCGAACGCTTCCCCGGCATCCGCGCCTATATGGACAAGACGCGGGCTTTGGTGCGCGAGCAAGGCTACGTCTCCACCCTGTTCGGCCGCAAGGTGAACATCCCTGAGATCCGCTCCGGCAACGTCGGCCACCGCCAGTTCGCCGAACGCGCCGCCATCAACGCCCCGATCCAGGGCACCGCCGCCGACATCATCCGCCGCGCCATGATGCGCATGCCCGCGGCCCTGAAACGCGAAGGCCTGCGGACGCGGATGCTGCTCCAGGTCCACGACGAACTGGTCTTCGAAGCCCCGGAAGCGGAAGCCGACCGCGCCGCCAGGGTGATCAAACACATCATGGAAACCGCCGCCGAACCCGCCGTGGCCCTGACGGTGCCGCTGACCGTCGACGCAAGGTGGGCCAAAAACTGGGACGAGGCGCACTAACCCGTGCACCGCGCCTCTCCGCCCCTCTCCGCCCTCTGGGCGGAGACCGCTCGCGAGAGCGAGCAGAGGCGGGCCGCGGCCGCCACGTTTGGTGACTAGCGCGCAAAACCCTCATCGTCGGCGCACCGGCCCTCCTCTGCCGCGCGGAGCGCGGCGGTCTCCCCCCAGCGGGGGGAGAGGCGCCCTTTCTCCGCGACGCTGAGCCCAGTTGTCTCCCGTCCAAAAGCCCGCTTAGGTCCCTCTGTATCGGGGACGTGGTGATGCGCAGGCTCTGGATCGTGGTTCTGGCGGCGACGGCTGCGCTGGGCGCTGTGGCGTCCGCGGCGGGCGCCCCTGCGGCCAAGGCGGTTCCGGCGGTCCGGGCCAAGGCTCCCGACCCCAACGCCATCCAGCCCGACCCGAACATCCGCCGTGGGACCTTGCCCAACGGCCTGCGCTACGCGGTGCTCAGCCACCCCGAGCCCAAGGGCGCGATCTCCATCCGCTTCCGCATCGAGGCCGGCAGCATCGACGAGACCGACGACGAACGCGGCGTCGCTCACTTCTCCGAACACATGGCCTTCGCCGGCGGCAAGCGCATCGGCGCGGGCCGGATGGAGCAGCTGTTCGCCGACCAAGGCGTGCAGTTCGGGCGCGACCAGAACGCCTTCACCGGCGCCTACGACACCACCTATCACCTGGACATTCCCCAGGCGACCAAGGCCAACCTCGACCTCGGCTTCGAGTGGCTGCACGACGTCGCCGACGGCCTCGACATCACGCCGAGCGCGGTGGTTCACGAGCGCGGCGTCATCCTGCATGAACGCGAAACCGGCGAGAGCCCGTCCGCAGTGGTGACGCGCCGTCTGCGCGCGATGATGGAGCCCGAACTGCGCCTCACCCAGCGCGACCCGATCGGGACCTTGGAATCGATCTCGTCGATGACCGCCGACCAGGTGCGTTCGTTTCACGACCGCTGGTACCGGCCCGAGAACGCGCTGATCGTGGTGGTGGGCGACCTGCCCGCCGACGAACTGGAAGCGCGGATCAAGGCGACCTTCTCCGATTGGCAGGGCAAGGGCCCCGCGCCGCAACGTCCCGCGCCGTCGAAGACCGACCTGAAGCGTCCCTTCGACCTCGCCTCGTGGCCCAGCGAACACCAGCTCGCCGACGAGGTCGCCTTCTGCGTGAAGCGCGCGCCCGAACCGCACGGTCCCGACACCCTCGCAACCCAGCGCAAGGCGATCGTGCGCGAACTGTGGCAGGTGGTGCTGAACCAGCGGCTGGGCGAAATCGCGCGCCGGCCACAGCCGCCGTTCCACTCGGCCCAGGTGCTCTACGCCGACGACAATCGCGAGATGGCGGCCAACTGCCTGACGCTCAATCCCGACAGCGGCGACTGGCGCGCGGGCCTGACCGCCGGGCGCATGGAGATGCGCCGCCTGCTCGAATTCGGCCCCACGCCGGCGGAGCTGAAACTGGCGCTCAGCGGACGCATGGCGGTGATGCGCTACGGCCGCGATCACAACGACAGCTATCCGTCCAGCTCGCTGGCGACCTTCATCCTGGGCGAGATCGACAGCAACGAAGTCACCGCGCCGATGACCGAGCGCTATCGCGCCGAAGCCGCGGCCCAGGACATCACGCCCGACGAAGTGCGCAAACAGATGCGCGCCGACTGGCAGGGCGGCGGGCCGGTGATGGTGATCATCTCCTCGAGCCCGCCGGCCCTGGACGACGCCAAATCCTTCTGGGCCAAGCTCGACGCCTCGCCCGATCCGGCCGACGACTACAAGCCCGCGCTGCAAAAGGCCTGGGCCTACGCCGACTTCGGCCCGGCCGGAAAGGTGGTGAAGCGCGAAGAGATCGCCGACCCGGGCTTCGTGCGCCTGACGTTTGCCAACGGCGTGGTGATGAACTTCAAATCGACGCCCTTCGCCAAGGGCGATGCGGTGGTCAACGTCAGCTTCGGCGACGGCCGCGCGGGGCTCGGCAAGGCCAACATGTTCGGCGCCGGCATCGGCGCCCAGCTCTTGCTGGTCGGCGGTCTCGGCAAGGACAGCTTCGAAGACCTGCGCAAGATGTTCCCCGACCATCTGTGGAGCGCGGGCCTGGCCATCGGGCCGCACCGCTTCGTGCTGGGCGGACGCACCACGCCCGCCGACCTCGACGTGCAGATGCAGACGCTCGCCGCCTTCCTCACCGATCCGGGGTTCAGCCCCGAGATGGAGAGCATGGTCGGCAGTCAGCTCGGCAATCTTTATCGCGCCTACGGCACCACGCCCTATCTCGCCGCCGCCGACGCGCTGAACCGCACCATCGCGCCCACCGGCCCGCTGACCCTGCCGACGCCGTCGGGGCTCGGCTCCATGCGCGCCGACGCCTTCGCCGCCGAGCTGAAACCGGCAATGACCACCGCGCCGCTGGAAGTCACCGTCGTCGCCGACATGGACGAGGCCGCCGCCGTCGCTGCGGTCGCCAAAACCCTGGGCGCGCTGCCGCCGCGCAAGCCGCAGCCCGCCGCGATCAATCCCGACGCCTTCGCCCGCTGGCCCGCGAGCCTGGACCACGACGTGCACACCGTGTTCAGTGGACCGCCCGAACGCGCCGCGGTCGAGGTGATGTGGCCGCTGTGGAACGGAACGCCCGATCGCCGCCGCGACGAACGCGGCATGCGTTACGTCGTCATGCTGCTGCAGGACGCGCTGCGTCACCGGCTGCGCGACAAGATGGGCGAGACCTATGCGCCCTCGGCCTCGATGCACATGGACGACGGCTCCGACCAGGGCGCGGTGCTGGTGCTCGTCGAATGCTCGCCCGGCAAGACCGAAGAGGTGTTGAGCGTCATCCGCGACGTCGCCGCCGAACTCGCCGCCGGCAAGATCACCGCCCAGGAGCTCGAGAACGAACGCAAGCCGGTCCTGGCGCAGGAGGCCGATCGTCACACCGACATCAACTGGTGGGTCCAGATCATGGACGGCTCCGCGCGCAATCCCGTCCAGGTCGACGACGCGCGCACCTGGGACGCGGTCTACGGCTCGATCAGCCTGGAGGAGGTGAAGCGCCTGGCCCACGCCTGGCTCACCGGCCCGGGCCTCGCCTCGATCGCATCGCCGAAGACGACGGTGGCGGCCGCGGTTACGACGCCGGTTTCTGCGGTTCGATGAACTCGATGTGATTGCCCGCGGGGTCGATCACCCCCATGCGCAGCGCATCGCCCCAGTGCGCCTTCTCCACCGCCGGATTGAAATAGTTGTAGGGCCTGGCCGCGATCTCGGCGTGAAATTCGCGGATGCCTTCCATCTCAATGGTGATGTGCACGCCGGGCGACCCGTCGCCGTGGTGATCGCTCAGCTGCAGGATCAACCCATCGCGCGAGACCTGCATGTACAGCGGCGCCTCGGACGAAAAACGATGCTCGAAATCCACCTTGCAGCCGAGGAACCCGACGTAAAACGCCCGGGTCTTCTCTTCGTTGAACATGCGCAGGGTGGGAATGACGCGGTTGAAGTGCATGGGGGTGGTCTCCTACCCCTGATTATATGTCGTCACCCCGGGCTTGTCCCGGGGCCCATGGCAAGTGTCCACGCTGTTGTGGATGCAGGTTCGCACGCGCCTTTGCACCATAGCCCTGAGCAAGCTGGACGATGGGCCCCGGGACAAGCCCGGGGTGACGACAACATTTGTGGGACACGCCCTAGGCGGCCGCCATCAGTTGTTGCACCAGCGGCATGACCTTCGCCGCCGCTTCCGGCGATTCCGCCAGTTCCTTGCGCACTTCCGGCGTGCGGATCATGCGCAGCACTTCGGCCTTGGCGCGGTCTGCCGCCGGGCCCAGCGGGGCCGCTTCCCCGCAGGCGAGGCGCAAGAGCGCGGTCAGTTTCTGCACGGCGTTGGCGTTGGCCTTGGCCAGTTGTGCGCAGACGCGCACGTCGCCTTCCACATCGCCGCCGACTTCGCCCAGCTTCTGGGTGATGTCGCGGGTTTCCTTTTCCGGCAGGTCGGCGTGCTGCACCGCCCGCTGCAGGGCCGCCAGGCCCGCCAGTCGCGTCATCGCCGGCTCCGACCCCTTGCGAAACTCGGTCTCGAAACGCAGCGCCTCGATACAGCCCATCAGCCAGCGGGCGCCCAGTCGCTTGTTCGCCGCGCCCGCCAGGTTCTCGCACAGCTTCACCAAGGCGAACGCCTCCACCGAAGCGCTGTCGTCGTGCCCCAGGTAAGCCTCGACGAAGTCCGCGTTCACGATCGCCTTGGAGCGGCGCACGAAGGCGTCCTGCACCTCCTCCAGCGACAGCAGCCGCCCCGCCGACGCGGTCAGCCCCATGGCCAGCGCGCGCAGCAGGTCGATCTCGGCCTTGGCGTCGGCCGGGCGCAGGCGCCGCGGGCCCATCAGTTCGGCGATCACGCGTCGCGCCAGAACCGTGCCCAGCACCCGGAACGCGCCCGCGTCCATGTGCTTGCCCAGGCGCACAGCGGCGCCTTCCAGCGGCGGCAGCTGGGTGGCCAGCGCCGGCTCCATCTTCATTAACGCCGCGACCTCGCTGGGCGCCGCGATCCGGACCAGCGCCGCGAGCTGACCGCCGAGATCGAGCGTCTCGCCGCCGATCAGATCCTGCAACCCCGCGCGCGAGGCGACGATCTCCGACAGCGGCTGTTCGATCACCACGTGGCACAGCGCGCGCGCCTTGTCCTCTTGCGGCGCGCCTTCGACGAGGTCGAGCAGGCGGTCGACCTTCTCGCGCCAGTTCGCCGCGTCGGCGATGTGCGCCGCGACGCCGCCGCCCATCAGGAACACGCGCTCGGGATTACCCGCGAGCTTTGCGGCGACCATGCCGATGCTCTGCGGGTTCACCTCGGGGAAGATTTGGCCGCGGCCGGCCTTGATCAGGCGGTCGAACGCCTGTTCCGACAGGCGCTGATAGCTGCGGATGATCTCGTGGATCGGCTGGCCGGTGTTCTGGCTCTCGGGCACGGCCACCTTCTGGATGGCGTGCTGCATCTCCATGCCCGACGCCTCCAGCTTCTCCACCAGGTCGGGGCGGTGCAGCAGCTCGAAGGGGGTGACGCGCTGGCGGCGCAGCCAGTCGTCCAGCACCCGCTGGATCGTCTCACGCGCCGGCGGCAGGTAGAGGTCGGCGGGGCCGTTGCAGGCCGGGCCGGCGTTGGGGTCCCGGGCCGGCTTCATCTTGGGCTCGTCCACCGAGCCCTTGGTCAGGATGGTGGAGGAGCGGAACTCCATGGTCTCCTCGTCGAGGGTCTCCTTGGTGACGCGCACGCCCGCGGCGCGCTTGTCCTCCATGATGTCCTCGGCGACGGTCAGGGCCTGCTGGCGGTCCTCGGTGGCGAGCTCCAGCCGCCAGGGCGCCCCCGGCGCCTTGCGCGCAAAGACCTCAAAGTGGACCTGCCCCATAAACTTCCCCGGTATCCCCAACCGTTGGGCAAGGTGAAGGAAGAGGCTTAAGCGCGGGTTAGGAGGCCCAAAGGGGCCTTTCAGACGTTTCCCAGAGGGGTTAGACCCTCCCCGGACCGCCCCGGCCGGCTAGCTTGAGCGCAATCCGGCCGCAAAACGGCTTAAACTTTGGCGGATTGCTCCCTAGTTTCGCGACTTTGGCGATACCGCCCGCGGAGAAGACATGGCTCAAATCACCCTGGTCGATGACGACGAGAACATCGTGACCTCGGTTTCGATGGCGCTCGAGAGCCTGGGCCACGAGGTCAAGGCCTATTTCGACGGCGCCACCGGCCTGCAGGCGCTCGAGAGCGACCCGCCGGACCTGGCGATCCTCGACGTGAAGATGCCGCGCATGGACGGCATGGAGGTGCTGCGGCGTCTGCGCCAGACCTCCAACCTGCCGATCATCATGCTGACCTCGAAGGACGAGGAGATCGACGAGATCCTCGGCTTCAACCTCGGGGCCGACGACTACATGCACAAGCCGTTCTCGCAGCGTCTCTTGATGGAGCGCGTGAAGGCGGTGCTGCGCCGAGCCGGGGTCGAGACCGGCGAACCCGAACCGGTGAACGCCGATGGCTCCCCGTCCAAGGCGCTGAAGCGCGGCAAGCTCACCCTCGATCCCGCCCGCCACGACTGCATGTGGGAAGGCAAGCCGGTGAAGCTGACGGTGACCGAGTTCCTGCTGCTGCAGGCGCTGGCGCAACGCCCCGGCTTCGTGAAGAGCCGCGACAACCTGATGGACGCCGCCTACGACGACCAGGTCTACGTCGACGACCGCACCATCGACAGCCACATCAAACGCATGCGCAAGAAATTCCGGCAGGTGGATCCGGAATTCGACGCGATCGAAACCCTCTATGGCGTCGGCTATCGCTACCGCGAAGCCTGAGCAGAGCGCGACCGGGGCGAGGCGGCCGGTGCGGCGGATTTGGCCGTTCGGAAGCTCGCGCCTCGGCCGCGTCATCGTCGTCGTCAACTTCATCGGCCTCCTGATCCTGGTGATCGGCGCCCTGGTGCTGAACGAAATCAGCCGCGGCCTGATCAACACGCGGCTGCAGTCGCTGACCGCCCAGGGTGAGCTGATCGCCAACGTGATCGCCGAACTGTCGACGCGCGGCGAGCCGTCGCCGACGCTGGAATCCGAAGGCGCCCTGCTGGCGTTCCAGAAGACCTTCGTGCCGCAAGGCCAGCGCGCGCGGCTGTTCGACGTCGACGGCAATCTGATCGCCGACAGCTATCTCGTCTCCGACGCGGTGGAAGAACAGCGCCTGCCGCCGGCCCGCGCCCGCGGCGTGCCTGCCCCGCCGCCGCCCGACCGCGAAGGCATGGAGCGCCGCCAGCAGCAGGCGAAGGCCGCCCTGGACAAGGAGGTGCACGACGCCCTGCTCGGCATTCCCGTGCACGAGATGCGCCGCACCGCGTCCGGCGAACGCGTCGTCTCCGTCGCCATTCCCGTGTCGCGGGTGAAGCGGGTGGTGGGCGTGCTGGTGCTGGAAGCCGGCGACGTGGACCAGATCCTGTGGGCGCAGCGCCGCGCGCTCGCGCCGTTCATTCTCGTGGCTTTTGCGGGCACCATCCTGTCCTCGGTGCTGCTGCACTTCATCGTCGTGCGGCCGATCACCCGTCTGTCGGCGGCGGCGGACCAGGTGCGCCTGTCCCAGGCGCGCGCCATCTCGCTGCCCGACCTGGAAGAACGCAACGACGAGCTGGCCGATCTGGCGCGCTCGCTCGAGACCATGACCGACACCTTGTCCAACCGCATGGACGCGATCGAACGGTTTGCGGCCGACGTGTCGCACGAGATCAAGAACCCGCTCACCTCCGTGCGCTCCGCGGTCGAAACCCTGGAACTGGTGCACGACGAGAAGGCCAAGGCGCGCCTGATGGCGCTGCTGAAGCAGGACGTGCGGCGGATGGACCGGCTGATCACCGACATCTCCAACGCGTCGCGCCTCGATGCGGAGCTGTCGCGTGAAACGCCGCGCCCGGTGGACGTGGCGCGCCTGCTGTCCGAGATCGTCGGCCTCTACGGCGCCGGCGAACGGCCCAACGAACCGCATGTGGCGCTGTCCGCCGAGCCCGGGCGCGCGCTCTACGTCTCCGGCCGCGAAGGGCCCTTCGGCCAGGTGTTCCGCAACCTGATCGACAACGCCAAATCGTTCAGCGCCGAGGGCGCCGAAGTGCGCGTCAGCGTCTCGCGCAACGGCGCCGATCCCGCGCGGCCGATCCTGATCACCGTCGACGACGACGGTCCGGGCATTCCGGAAGAGAACCTCGAGACCGTGTTCGAACGCTTCTACACCTCGCGGCCCAAGGGCCAGGCGTTCGGCGGCAACTCAGGGCTGGGCCTCTCCATCGCGCGCCAGATCGTCCTCGCCCACGGCGGCCGCATCTGGGCGGAGAACCGCAAGGACGCGAGCGGCAAAGTCCTGGGCGCGCGGTTCATCGTATCGTTGCCCGACGCGACGGCGCGCACTTGATCGTTACGCACACCGCACAAATTGCGATCCTTCTCCCGGTCGGGAGAAGGTGGCGCGAAGCGCCGGATGTGGGACACGGGAGGGAACAGAATTGGGCGCAACCTTACCGACATCGCTCAACCGGGCGGCCGTCTAAACCCACATCCGGTCCTTCGGACCACCTTCTCCCTCAGGGAGAAGGGCGCTTCTTGTGCAACGGGACTATCCAATGATCGTTCACGCCACCTGTGTCGCGCGTCGGGTCGAGCGTGATTGGCTGGCGGTGCTGCTGTTCGGCGAATCCGGGTCGGGCAAGAGCGACCTGGCGCTGCGCGCGCTGGACGCCGGCTGGCGGCTGATCTCAGACGACTACACCGTGGTCTGGCCCTCGGCTGGGGCGCTGTGGGCGCGCGCGCCCGACGCCATCGCCGACCGGCTCGAAGCGCGGGGCCTGGGCCTGCTCTATGCGCCGCGGCTTTGTGTCGCGAAGGTCGCCCTGGCCGCCACCTGCCAGGCCGAGCCCCTGGAACGCCTGCCCGAAGACGAGGTCATGGCCCTTGAGGGGCTTGAGCTTCCGGCCGTGCGCCTGCACGCGCTGCAGACCTCGGCCCTGGCCAAGCTTCACTATGCTTTGGCCACGAGGCGCTTGGAGCCGGGCCCGGTTAGGCCTATTTAGCTCCGTCGCGTAAAGAGCCCCCTCATCAGAACGGGCCCGCGGACAGGGGCTTTAAAGAGGCATTGGATGATCGGGCTCGTGATCGTCACCCACGGACGGCTCGCGGCTGAGTTCATTTCGGCGATGGAGCATGTGGTCGGCCCCCAAAAGGGCGTGGCCGCCATCTGCATCGGGCCGGAGGACGACATGGAGCGCCGGCGCCGGGACATCCTGGACGCCGCCTCGGCCGTGGACGAAGGCCAAGGCGTCATCCTGCTCACCGACATGTTCGGCGGCACCCCCTCCAACCTCGCCATCTCGGTGATGGAGCAGACCGGCGCCGAGGTGATCGCCGGCCTGAACCTGCCCATGCTGATCAAGCTGGCCAGCGTGCGGCACAAGGAAAGCCTGCAGGCCTGCGTGCACCACGCCCAGGAAGCCGGGCGCAAGTACATCTCCGTCGCCTCCTATGTGCTGACCGGGGAGAAGTGACGTGACCGCCGTGCGGACGGTGGAAATCTGCAACGAACGCGGCCTGCACGCCCGCGCTTCGGCCAAGTTCGTCAAGCTGGCGTCCGCCTTCGACGCCGAGATCAAGGTCAGCCGCGACGGCCAGACCGTCGACGCCCGCTCGATCATGGGCCTGCTGATGCTGGCCGCCGGGCCCGGCTCCTCCATCGATATCAGCGCCGAGGGGCCCGAGGCCGACGCCGCGGTGGCCGCCCTGGCCGACCTGGTGGACGGGCGTTTCGAAGAGGACCGCTGAGGCGGCGCTCACCCTTTCGTAACGGGGTAGTGCGATCTTGCAACGCTCGTGTCGGGCGAGACGTGTGACGCTTAACAAAGTGTGAAACGGCACAGGGTCTAACTGGGGCTGCGACGTGGTCGAACTGAAGGATATCCGGGTCCTCGTGGTCGATGACCAGGAAAACATGCGCCGAATCCTGGGCGCCCTGCTGCGCGCCTTCGGCTTCCTCCACATCCGCGAGTGCGAGGACGGCGCCAAGGCGCTCGAGGCCGTGCCGCAGTTCCGCCCCGACATCATCGTCACCGACTTCTGCATGCCGCACCTGGATGGGATCGCCTTCGCGCGTCAGGTTCGCGCCTTGAAGGACCAGGGTCTTGCCCACGCGCCGATCCTGATGGTCAGCGGTCACGCGCACATGAAACAGGTGATGGCCGCGCGCGACGCGGGGGTGAACGAGTTCCTGGCCAAGCCGGTGAACGGTCAGTGCCTGGCCGAGCGCGTCACCCGCATCATCCAGGAACGCGCCACGCCTTCGTCCACCGCTCAGGCGAGCTAGGCGCGCGCTTCGGCGCCGGTTTTTTCGCTCATGGGCCTGAGCCCGAGATCCGCGAACAGCTTCGCGTCGGAATCGATTTCCGGATTGGGCGTGGTCAAGAGCCGCTCGCCCACGAAGATCGAATTGGCGCCGGCCATGAAGCACAGCGCCTGCAGCTCGCGGCTCATCCCCTCGCGCCCGGCGGACAACCGGACCATGGCCTTGGGACAGACCAGCCGCGCGACCGCGATGGTGCGCACGAACTCCAGCCCGTCGATCTCGCCCTCGCGCTTGATCAGATCGCCGAGCGGCGTGCCCGTGATCGGGACCAGCGCATTGACCGGCAAACTGTCCGGATGCGCGGGCAGGGTCGCGAGCGCGTGCAGCAGGCCGGCGCGATCACGGCGCGCTTCGCCCATGCCCACGATGCCGCCGCAGCAGGTCGCCATGCCCGCGTCGCGCACCGCCTCCAAGGTGTCGAGCCGGTCCTGGTAGACGCGGGTGGTCACCACCTTGGCGTAATAGTCGGGACCGGTGTCGAGGTTGTGGTTGTAGTAGTCGAGCCCCGCGGCCTTCAGCGCCTTGGCCTGATCGGCGCTCAGCATGCCCAGTGTCGCGCAGGTCTCCAGCCCCAGCGCCTTCACGCCGGAGATCATCGCCTCCAGCTTCGGCAGGTCGCGGTCCTTCAGCTCGCGCCACGCGGCGCCCATGCAGAAACGCTGCGCGCCCGAGGCCTTGGCGCGCGTGGCCTCGGCGATGACCGCGTCGGCCTCCATCAGCTTCGAAGCGCCCAGCCCGGTTTCGAAGTGCGCCGACTGGCTGCAATAGCCGCAGTTCTCCGAACAGCCCCCGGTCTTCACCGACAGCAGCTGCGACAGCTGCACCTCGCTCGGATCGAACCAGCGCCGATGCACTTCGGCCGCCCGGAACACCAACTCGGTGAACGGCAGCTCAAACAAGGCCTCGACCTCGGCAAGCGACCAGTCGTGGCGGGGCAGGGCAGGATCGTGCGCGCTCATAGGGGACGCTTTAGCAGGGGGATGCGGAGGTGCAACCACGCAAACGGCCTTGCCACGTGATGAATTCAGCATCGCGGTTTAGATATTGTCCGTCACCCCGGGCTTGTCCCGGGGCCCAGGGTTTGTGCCGTGACTCAGGGACGCCCAGGTTCGCGCGAACCTGCGAACTCCACTGCGGGCTGAACGCTGGGCCCCGGGACAAGCCCGGGGTGACGGACATATTTGGAGGCGCGTGGGATTTGAGGTCTGTCGGAACTCGCGGCATACCACTGTCATGACCATCACCCGCACCGACTGCGAGGCCCTGGACGCCGCCGATCCTTTGCGGGCCATCCGCGACCGGTTCGAGATTCCCGAGGGCGTCGTCTACCTCGACGGCAATTCGCTGGGGGCTCTGGCCAAGGGTGTCGCTGAACGACTCGACGCCGCCGTGCGGCAGGAGTGGGGGCGGGGGCTGATCCGCTCGTGGAACACCGCCGGCTGGATGGATTTGCCGCAGCGTTGCGGCGCCAAGATCGCGCGTCTGATCGGCGCGCGCGACGACGAGGTGATCGTCGCGGACTCCACCTCGGTCGATCTGTTCAAGCTGGCGTCGGCGGCGCTGAGCCTCACCGGCCGCAACGTTCTGGTCGCCGAGGCGGGCGATTTCCCGACCGACCTCTACATCCTGCAGGGCCTCTGCAGCCTGGTCGGCGCCGAACTGCGCATGGTCGCGCGCCAGGACATCGAAGCGGCGTTGAGCGACGACGTCGCCGCCCTGGTGCTGACCCACGTGAACTATCGCACCGGTGAGATTCACGACATGGATGCGCTGACCCGCGCCGCCCAGGCCAAGGGCGCGTTGACGATCTGGGATCTCAGTCACAGCGCCGGCGTGCTCGACATCGACCTGAACGCGGCCAATGCCGACTTCGCTGTCGGTTGCGGCTACAAATATCTCAACGGCGGTCCCGGCGCCCCGGCCTACGTCTTTGTCGCAACGCGCTGGCACGAGCGGTTCACTCAACCGCTCACCGGCTGGCTCGGTCATGCGCGGCCGTTCGCCTTCATCGATCAGTACGAACCGGCGCCGGGTCTGGCGCGTGCGCTCTGCGGCACGCCGCCGGTGCTGAGTATGATCGCGCTCGAAGCCGGCCTCGCCACCTTCGACGGCGTCGCCATGCGCGACGTTCGCGCCAAGGCCCAGTCGCTCGGTGACCTGTTCCTGACTCTGGTCGATGAGCGCCTGGGCGATCACGGCTTCACTCCCGCCTGTCCGCGCGACGGCGGCCGGCGCGGCGGCCAGGTCAGCCTGCGCCACCCCCAGGCCTACGGCGTCTGCCAGGCCCTGATCGAGCGCGAGGTCATCCCGGACTTCCGCGCCCCCGACGTGGTCCGCTTCGGCTTCGCCCCCCTCTACACGCGCCACCTGGACGTCTGGGAGGCGGTGGACCGCCTGGCCGGGGTCATGGCGGAAAAAGCCTTTGCGGACAGCCGCTTTCGGGTCCGCAACGCGGTCACCTGAGCTGCCCCGCCCGGGTCATATAAAGATATCTTTATATGTTTCTGCGGCCGGTCTATAGAGCCGGTCCGAACCCCCTCTCCCCGCATCCTCTCTCTCGCCGCCAAGGACCCGCCCCATGACCGACTATGTGATCAAGGACATCTCGCTCGCCGACTGGGGCAACAAGGAGATCGAGATCGCCGAGACGGAAATGCCCGGCCTGATGGCCGTGCGCGAAGAGTTCGGCAAGGACAAGCCGCTGAAGGGCGCGCGCATCGCGGGCTCGCTGCACATGACCATCCAGACCGCGGTCCTGATCCAGACGCTGGAAGCGCTGGGCGCCGAAGTGCGCTGGGCCTCGTGCAACATCTTCTCGACGCAGGATCACGCCGCTGCGGCGATCGCTGCGGCCGGCACGCCGGTGTTCGCGGTGAAGGGTGAAAACCTGATCGAGTACTGGGAATACGCGCACCGCATCTTCGAATGGGCCGACGGCGGCTTCCCCAACCTGATCCTCGACGACGGCGGCGACGCCACCCTGCTCTGCGTCCTCGGGCCGAAGGCGGAACAGGATCCGTCGGTGCTCGACAAGCCGCAGAACGAAGAGGAAGAAGCGCTCTACACGGTGATGAAGCGCTATCTGAAAGAGAAGCCCGGCTTCTACTCCTCCATCCGCGACGCCATTAAAGGCGTGTCGGAAGAAACCACCACCGGCGTGCACCGCCTGTACCAGATGGCCGAACGCGGCGAGCTGCCGTTCCCCGCCATCAACGTCAACGACAGCGTCACCAAATCCAAGTTCGACAACCTCTACGGCTGCCGCGAAAGCCTGGTGGACGCCATCCGCCGCGGCACCGACGTGATGCTGGCCGGCAAGGTTGCGGTGGTCTGCGGCTACGGCGACGTGGGCAAGGGCTCGGCCGCGTCGCTGCGCAACGGCGGCGCGCGCGTGGTGGTGACCGAGATCGATCCGATCTGCGCCCTGCAGGCGGCGATGGAAGGCTACGACGTGCAGACCCTCGAAGACGTGGCCCCCACCGCCGACATCTTCGTCACCGCGACCGGCAACAAGGACGTGCTGCGCCTCGAACACATGCGCGAGATGAAGAACAACGCCATCGTCGCCAACATCGGCCACTTCGATTCCGAAATTCAGATCGCGTCGCTGCGCAACTACAAATGGGACGAGATCAAGCCCCAGGTGCACCACGTGCAGTTCCCCGACGGCAAGAAGATCATCGTGCTGTCCGAAGGCCGCCTGGTGAACCTCGGCAACGCCACCGGTCACCCGTCCTTCGTGATGAGCGCGTCGTTCACCAACCAGACCCTGGCCCAGATCGAACTGTGGACCAACCAGAAGGCCTATCAGAAGCAGGTCTACACCCTGCCCAAACGCCTGGACGAGAAGGTCGCCATGCTGCACCTGGGCAAGCTCGGCGCAAAGCTGACCAGGCTCTCCAAGGAACAGGCCGACTACATCGGCGTCCCCGTCGACGGCCCCTTCAAGCCGGAGCCCTACCGCTACTAGCCCATGCCGCTGGCCCTGATCCTTTCCAGCTACGTTGCCGCCAGTCGGGTGGGCGGCATGGCGCAGGCTTACGCGCTGGCGCCGTTCAAGATCGATCCGGTGGTCGTGCCTACGACCTTGTTCGGACGTCACCCCGGCTGGGGACCGCCCGGGGGCAGCGCGGTCGACGCGGCGACCTTCAAGAGCGTGATCGAAGGCGTCGCCGCGAACGGTCTGCTCGATCTGACCGACGTGATTCTCACCGGCTATTTCGCATCGCCCGAACAGGTTTGGGTCGCCAGCGAAACCATCGCGCTCGCGCGCGCCCAGGCAAAGGCGCTGGGGAAGACGCCGCCGATCATCCTTGTCGATCCTGTCATGGGCGACGATGACAAGGGGCTCTATGTAAAGCCCGGCGTTGCCGACGCGTTGATCGATCTCGCGCGCGACGCCGACATCATCACACCGAACCTGTGGGAGCTGTCGCGGCTCAGCGGACAGGAGGTGACCGACGCAGCCTCCGTCATCGCCGCGGCGCGCGCGTTCGGCAAACCTGCGCTCGTCACCTCGGTTCCTGGCGACCCTGGCGAGATCGGCGCCTTGTGGGCCGACGCGGAGTCCGCGGTGGCTGCTTTTCATCTGCGACAGGACAATGTGCCGCGCGGCACGGGCGATCTGATCGCGGCTCTGTTCGCGGCCTGGCTCCTCGAAGGTCGCACACCGCTCGGCGCCTGCGTCAGCGCCGTGCACGGCACGGCCGAGGCGGTACAGGCCGCCGCGGAATGGCGCGCGCCCGAACTTCCCCTGGTCGCGCTCGGCGATCGGCTGGTGCGTCCGAGCGCGAGGGTGCGTATAGAGACCTTCTCCTGACCCCGGACGCGGATAGGCGGCCCATGACTGACACCTATGCCCCGGACATCCAGGGAACCGCGCCGGCGCGGTTCGCACGCGTGAAGGACGCCTTCGCCGCCAACTTCGCCGGGGGCGCCGAACTCGGCGCGCGCTTCACCCTGTGCATCGACGGCGAGCCGGTGGTCGATCTGTGGGGCGGTCACGCCGATCGCCAGCGCACCAAGCCTTTCGAGGCCAATACGCTCGCGCCGGTCTATTCCACCGGCAAGGCGGTCATGGCCCTGATGATGGCCACCCTGGTCGAGCGCGGGAAGCTCGATTACGACCAGCGCATGGCCGAGGTCTGGCCCGCCTTCGGTCAGAACGGCAAGGAGCGGATCACCATCGCCCAGGCCCTGTCGCACCAGGGCGGTCTCGCGGGCCTCGTGCCGCCGCAGGAGCCGACCATCTGGTTCGACCGCGAGGCGGTGCTGCGCGTTCTCTGCGCCCAGGCGCCCATGTGGCCGCCGGGCTCCGCGTCGGGCTATCATCCGGTGACCATCGGCTATCTGATGGGCGAAGTGTTCCGCCGCATCGACGGGCGCACCATGGGCCAGGCGTTGCGCGAGGATTTCGGTGCGCCCTTCGGCATCGAGTTCTGGATCGGTCTGCCCGAAAGCGAACACGCGCGCGTCTGCGACATTCAAAAGCCGACCTCGCCGCCGGACCTCGGCGAAATCACCCCGATCAAGAGCGCGGCCTTCCTCGACCGCGGCTCCGTCGCCGGCGGCCGCGCCGCCGCCGAATGGCGCGCGCTCGAGATTCCCTCCGCCAATGGTCACGGCACGGCGCCGGCGCTGGCGCGTCTGCTCAGCGTCATCGCCACCGGCGGCCGCCTCGACGGCAAGCACGTGTTGTCCGCCTCCACAGTCGCCCAGGCCACGCGCGAGCGCATCTTCGGCCAGGACCTGGTGCTGCCGTTCAAGCTGTCCTGGGCCGCGGGCTTCCTGCGCAACCGCGACCTCAACATCTACGGCCCCGGCAGTCTCAGCGTCGGCCATTCGGGCTGGGGCGGCTCCTGCGTCTTCGCCGATCCGGAAACGCGCTTCTCCGGCGCCTATGTGATGAACAAACAGTCGCCCCACCTGATCGGCGACCCCCGCCCCGTGCGCCTGATCGAAGCGGTCTATTCGGCCCTTTGAACGGCAACCTAGGCGCATCGCACGGTTCCGGCTAAGGTCTGCAAGGGGGATTGCTCATGCGCATACGCGGACTCTTGATTCTGACGCTGATGGCCGCCGCGACGGCGTTTTCGGCGCACGCCACGGGGCCGACCCAAAACCCCATGACCGGCAGCCCGATCAGCTATCCCAACGGGCGGGTGGACACCGGCGGGCACGGGCAATGGGCGGGTACGGTCGACGAATACAACAACGGCCTCACCGCGCTTAAGGCGAAGAAATACCGCGACGCGATCATCGATTTTAATCACGCTCTGGGCGGCGCGCCGCGAGACCCCAACGTCTGGATCATGCTGGGCGTCGCCAAGGAAGGCGCGGGCGATCTTCGCGGCGCCCACGGCGCCTTCGCCAAGGCGGTGAAGTTCGACGACGGTAACATCGCCGCGCGCGGGCGCCTCGGCGCGACGGCGGCCGAACTGGGCCTGACCGACGAAGCCCAGGCGCAACTGGCCGACCTGCAGACGCGCGCGGCGGCCTGCGGGGCCGGCTGCCCCGATCAGGCGCCGCTCAAGGACGCGATAACTGCGATCCAGGACGCCCTCGCACACGGGCCGGCGAAATCCTGAGGACGACCTCGGCGGCGAAGATATTGCCGCAAACGGCCCCGGCCGCGGTGCGACCGGCAATTTCCTGCTCCGGATCGAAGACATATCCCGCAAATGTCTTCGATCGCGCGAGTTCATTGCCCGGTTGGCGGCTTTCGCGATAAGCTTCTTGCCTGATCGTCCCGTACCGCGGTGACGTCCACCCGATAGGCCCCGTTTGCGGGCGCCTGAAACCATCCGGGCTTCGTGCGCATCAAACCGCGCAGTCGGGGCGTGTGGATTTTGAGGGAGGTGGACCATGACGCACGGGAACAGCGTCCGAGTTCTGATCATCACGGCATCGGTGGCCGCTTTGCTTGCCGGCGCCGCCTGGGCGTCCGGGGGCGGGAGCGGCGGCGGCATGGGCTCGACCATGCCCAGCGCGTCGGGGCCGCAGTACAATCCGGTCGAGGAGCACCAGAAAGGCGTCGAAGCGCTGAAGGCGCAACAGTACAAGGTCGCGATCTCGCACTTCAACCGCGTGATCGACGTCGCGCCGAAGGACTCCGGCACTTGGACCTTGATGGGGCTCGCCAAGGAAGGCGCGGGCGACGCCAAGGGCGCGCGCTCGGCCTACGAAAAGGCGGTGCGCTACAACGGCGACAACATCACCGCGCACCAGTTGCTCGGCGTGGCCGAAGCCAAGGCCGGCGACACGGCCAAGACCCAGGCCGAACTCGCCGACCTGCAAAAGCGCGACGCGGCCTGCGCCGGCAGTTGTCCGAAAAACGACGAGCTGAAGGCCGCCATCGCCGCCCTTCAGGCCGCCCTCGACGGCGGCGCGGCGACCGACACGCCCAAGGCGTCCTTGCTGTTCAACAGCCCCGCCGGCGGCGACCGCGCCTATGTCGAAGCCGTGGCCCTGATCAATGCGGGCCGCTACGAGGACGCGCTGCAGTCGCTGCACAAGTCCGAGCTCGCCTTCGGGCCGCACCCGGACATCCTCACCTATGAGGGCTACGCGAACCGCAAGCTGCATCGCTACGACCAGGCCGAGGCCTATTACACCGAGGCCCTGGCGGTTGACCCGACCCACGTCGGCGCCACCGAATACTATGGCGAGCTGAAGGTGGAACGCGGCGACATCGCGGGCGCCAAGAAGCTGCTCGCCCGGCTGGATGCGATCTGCACCTTTGGCTGTTCGGAGCAGGAGGAGCTTCGCGGGTGGATCGACCAGGCGCCGCACTCGCAGCACGGGTCGTAATCGCCGGCGCCAGTGCGTTGCTTTTGGCCGCGGTCGCTCTGCCGCCGTTGAAAGGCGCGCGCTGGCTCGCGCCCGGAACCGACCTGAAGACTGCGCTGGGCACGCTGCCCGGCGAATGCGTCACCCTGCCGAAGACGCGTGCGGCGCGCTGGCGCGTGGAGGTCGGCCGCGCCGCGTTTCGTTCAACGGTGATCTTCGGCGGCCAGGCCGGGCGTGCGGGCCTGTCGTGCAACGCCTGCCACGTGAACGGCCGCACCAATCCCGACTTCCAGTTCCCGGGCCTGTCGGGGGCGCCGGGCACGGCGGACATCACCTCGTTTCTGATGTCGCCCAAGCGCGGCAAGGACGAGCACCACTACAAGCCAATCCCCAACCTGTCGGGCCCGAAGACCGCGCTGCGCATCGACCAGGACCCGCACAGGAAGGACCTGGAAGGCTTCATCCACGGCATCGTCACCGAAGAGTTCGACGGCCGCGAACCGTCGCCCGCGGTGCTGAACGGCTTGGCCTCCTACGTGCGCGCCCTGTCGCCCAGCGCCTGCCCGAAGGCCGAACGCATCGCTCAATCGCCGCGCGATCGGCTGGAGGATATCCGCCGCGCGCTGCGCGCCGCCGATGGCGCCCTGGCCCGTCACGATGCGCCGACCGCGGTCGCAATGGTGGAATCGGCGCGCAGCCAACTGGGCCTGATCTACGAACGCTATCCCGGCGACGGCCTGGAACATTCGCGCAGCGAACTGAAGGCGGCGGGTCTTTCGCTGGCGTCGTTGCGCAGCGCGATCGACCGTGGCGACAAACAGGCGCGGGTGAAGATTGCGGAGTGGATCGCCTCGTCGTCCTCACTTGAGAAGACGCTGATGCGCGACGAACCGCGCTCGCTGTTCAACCCGCAGCGGCTCGGCTAGCCACTGTCGTGGAGTACCGGCGCGTCTTGCGCCAGGCGGCCCAGGCGAAGATCGCCACGCCCGCCCAGATGAACACGAACGACGCGAGGCGCAGCGGCGTCAGGCTCTCGCCCTCTTCGGCGCCGATGACGAAGCTCAAGGTCGGGGCGATGAACTGCAGAAAGCCCATGGTCGACAGCGGCATGCGCCGCGCCGCCCAGGCGAACAGCGCCAGCGGGATCGCCGTCACCGGCCCCGCCGCCAGCAGCAGCGCGCCCGTCACCGGATTGGACAGCAGATGCCCGTGGTGGTTCGCCTCCAGCCAGCCGATGTAGCCGAACGCCGGGATCGCCAGCACCAGACACTCGACCAGCAGGCCCGGTTGCGCCTCGGCCTTCACGCGCTTGCGCACGATGCCGTAGCCGCCCCACACCACCGCCAGCACCAGCGACGCCACCGGCACGCGGCCGAGCGCAAAGCCCTGCAACACCACGCCCACTGCGGCGACGCCGATGGCGATCTTGGCCGCGGTTCCGATCCGCTCGCGGAACATCACCGCGCCGGCGCCGACGTTGATCAGCGGCACCAGGTAATAGCCGAGGCTCGCGTCCAGGGTCTTCCGGTTGGTGACCGCCCAGATGTAGATGATCCAGTTGATCGCGATCAGCAGCGCGGACAGCGTCAACAAACCCAGCGTCTTCGGAGAGCGAAAGATCGCCGCCACCTGATCGCTCTGTTTCGCCAACAGCACCAGCACCCAGGCCGCGATCGAACCCCAGGCGATGCGGTGCGCCATGATTTCCCACGGCCCCGCGCCATAGTCGGCGATGGCCTGGAAGAACAGAGGCACAAAGCCCCAGATCACGTAGCAAATCGTTCCGGCGATCAGGCCGGCATTGCTCTTGGCTGCGGGCTCGCTCACGCCAGGACGGGCGACAGCACCCCTCGCTCGTCGAGCAGTTGGGCGATCTGCACCGCGTTCAACGCGGCGCCCTTGCGCAGGTTGTCCGACACCACCCACAGCGACAGGCCGTTCTTCACCGTCGGGTCGCGGCGGATGCGGCTGACATAGACGCCGAACTCGCCCTGGGCCTCTTTCGGGGTGATGTAGCCGGTGGGTTCGTGCTTATCGATCACCACCACGCCGGGCGCCGAGCGCAGGATGTCGCGCGCCTCATCCTCATCGATCTCCTCGTGGAATTCGAGGTTCACCGATTCCGAATGGCCCACGAACACCGGCACCCGGACGCAGGTGACGGTCAGCGCGATGTCCTCGTCGATGATCTTGTGGGTCTCCATCCACATCTTGGCTTCTTCGTCGGTGTAGCCGTCGTCGCGGAACTTGCCGATGAACGGGATGACGTTGAAGGCGATCTGCTTGGGGAAGGTCTTCGGCTCGACGCCGCCGAGCACGAACACCGCCTTGGTCTGATCCCACAGCTCGTCGACGCCCTTCTTGCCGGCGCCGGAAACCGATTGATAGGTCGAGACGACCGCGCGTTTGATCCGCGCCACGTCGTGCAGCGGCTTCAACGCGACGACCAGTTGCGCGGTCGAACAGTTCGGGTTTGCCACGATGTTCTTCTTGCGCGCGTCGGCGGCCGCGTCGGGGTTCACCTCGGGTACGATCAGCGGCACGTCGGGGTGCATGCGCCAGGCCGAGGAGTTGTCGATCACGATCGGGCCGGCCGCGCCGATGCGCTCCGACCAGGCCTTGGAGACCTCGCCGCCGGCGCTCATCAGCACCAGGTCGACGTTGGAGAAGTCGAACTTTTCGAGGTCCTGGCATTTCAGCGTCCGCTCGCCGAAGCTGACTTCGGCGCCGAGGGAATTGCGCGAAGCGATGGCGTGGATCTCGCTGATGGGGAATTCCAGCTCGTCGAGCAGGCCCAGCATCTCGCGGCCCACGGCGCCCGTAGCGCCCACGACGGCAACGCGATAGCCCATGACTCAAAAGCTCCAATAGGGGGTGAGACGCCGGGGTCCGGCGCGACCGTCCATTTAGTCCTTTGCGCCCCACCGCGAAAGGCCGCCCAAGCGCTACTTTTGCTAAAGGGCGGTTCAGCTTTTGCTCCGCTCATCCCCGCGAAAGCGGGGACCCAGGCTTTTTTGATTTCAGATGGCCGCCATCCGGGTCAGCGCCTTCCCAACCGACCCAAACATTTGCCTGGACCGCGGGAAAACACCTGGTTCCCCGCTTTCGCGGGGATGAGCGGAATGGGGAGTGACCGGCCAAGCCTCCCGCGTTAACCGAAGCCATGCCCCAGGCGACTCGTCAGGCCTACAAACGGCTCCTGAAACAGGGCCACATCAAACCCGACCCCGGCCAGGCCAAGGCGGTCGAGGCCCTGTCGCGGCTGGAGGGCGAGCTCGGGCGGCTGAGAGACCCGGTGCTCCCTTTTCTGGCGCCCCCCGCGCCGCCGCGGGGGCTGTACTTCTGGGGCCCGCCGGGGCGGGGCAAGTCCATGCTGATGGACCTGTTCTTCGACGCCGCCCAGGTGGCGAAGAAGCAGCGCTACCACTTTCAGGTCTTCATGGCCGAGGTGCACGGCCTGATCGGCGAATGGCGCGACGGCGACCAGGCCGCCCGCAAGGCGCGCTTCGGCTATCACAAGGGCGACGACCCGATCCGCCCGGTGGCCGAACTGATCGCCAAAAAGGCGCGCCTGCTCTGCTTCGACGAGCTGCAGGTCACCGACATCGCCGACGCCATGATCCTGGGCCGGCTGTTCGAGGCGCTGTTCGAGTTGCGCACCGTGCTGGTCGCCACCTCGAACCGGGCGCCCGATGACCTCTACAAGGACGGCATCAACCGCCAGCTGTTCACGCCCTTCATCGACCTGATCAAGCGCCGTTGCGACGTGGTCGAGATGGCCGGCCCCTGCGACTTCCGCCTCGACCGCCTGCGCGGCGCCAAGGTGTGGTTCTCGCCGCTGACCCCCGACAACGAAAAGGCGTTCGACGCCCTGTGGCGCGACATGACCAGCGTGACGCGCGAGATCGGCGCCCACGTCGAAATCCTCGGGCGCAACCTGTTCTTCCCCCGCGCCGCCGGCGGCATGCTGCGCGCCACCTTCCGCGACCTGTGCGTCGAGCCGCTGGGCCCGCAGGACTATCTCGCCATCGCCGCCCGTTTTCCCACCTTGTTCCTGGAAGCCGTCCCCAAACTCGGCCCCGAAAGCCGCAACGAAGCCCGCCGCTTCGTCACCCTCATCGACGCCCTCTACGAAGCCCAGACCAAACTCGTGGTGCTGGCCGACGGCGAACCGATGGACCTCTATCCGGCGGGAGACGGGTCGTTTGAGTTCGAACGCACGGCCTCACGCCTTCAGGAAATGCGCTCGCAGGACTATGTGGAGCGGGTTCGCTCCCAAAGCTGAGGAAACGTCATGTCCCGATCCTTCGGCCTCCCCGACAACGTCCGTGACTACGTCCAGAAGTTCGGCGCCCGCGAACATCCCGCGCTCGCCCGTTGCCGTGAGGAGACGTTTCGCGACCTGGGCGGTCGCGCGGGGATGCAGATCAGTCCCGAGCAGGGCGCGCTGATGCAGGTGCTGGCGCACGCGATCCGGGCGCGGCGCGCGGTGGAGGTGGGGGTGTTCACCGGCTATTCGTCGACGGCCGTGGCGCTGGCGATGCATGCCATGCACGGCCATGACGCCCTGCTGGTCGCCTGCGATCTGTCCGAGGAGTTCGTGGATCGTGCGCGCAGCTATTGGGCGCAGGCTGGGGTCGAGGGCGTGATCGCTCCGCGCATCGGGCCGGCGGCGCAGAGCCTGACCGACATGCTTGAGGAGGGTCTGGCGGGCGGCTTCGACCTGGCCTTCATCGACGCCGACAAGACCGGCTACGACGCCTACTACGAGCTGTGTCTCAGGCTGCTGCGCCCAGGCGGGATGATCCTGATCGACAATATGCTGTGGGGCGGGGCGGTGGCCGACCCGGCCGAGCACGAGCCGGACACCGTGGCGCTCCGGGCCCTGGCGGCCAAGATCCACGCCGACGGGCGGGTCGAGATGACCGTGGCCGGGGTGGGGGATGGCCTCTCGGTGGTGGTCAAGCGCTGAGGGACCCGCTGACGAACGGCCAAGATTGCGCTAAAAGGTCAGGGCAAGGGGACCTCGGGGGATAAAATCCATGGGACGGCTCGGCATTTTCGGCGCGGCGGCGGCCGCGGCGCTCGCCCTGGCGGCAGGTTCGGCTCAGGCGGACGGCCAGACCGGCCCCATCCCCGCCGGCGGCATGACCATCCCCGAAGTGGTCCACTGGCTGCAGGACCAGGGCTACAAGGCAGAGGTCGCCACGGGCACGAGCGGCGACAAGTACATCAAGAGCGCCGCCGAGGGCGTGAACTTCGACATCTACATGTACGACTGCAAGGCCGACCGCTGCGCCTCCATGCAGCTCTCCGCCGGCTTCAACATGACCAAGCCGGGCCTGGCGGGCGGCGCCACCAAGATCAACGAGTGGAACACGCAAAAGCGCTACATCAAGGCCTATGTGGATTCCGACAACGATCCCTGGGCCCAGTACGACGTGAACCTGAGCCCGGGCGAGAGCTTCGAAGCCCTCGATGACAACTTCAAGAACGTCTGGATCTCGAGCCTGCCGGACTTCATGAAGTTCATCGGCTGGTAAGTTAGCGCGTCGTCCCACAATTATTTAGTCCGTCATCCCCGGACTTGTTCCGGGGATCCATGCATCCGTCGCACCGAAACTTTGAGTGAGCGCTCCGCGCGAACCGGCACAACGGTTGCGATGGCTCGCTGGACGCTCGCGCTAATCTCTGGAGATTTGCGCAACGATGGACCCCCGGAACAAGTCCGGGGGTGACGGCGATGATGAGGATGTGTCGAGGCGCCTAAAGCCGCGCCGCGCCCGCCGCTTCCAGAACCTGTTCCGCCTCTTCCAGATGCAGCCGCTCGACCATGCGGCCGTCGACGCGCAGCACGCCGCGGTCGGCGTTGTCCGGCTGGGCGAAGGCGTCCACGACCGAGCGGGCCCAGGCGACTTCCGCCGGCGTCGGCGCAAACACGCGGTTGGCGGCGTCGATCTGGTTCGGGTGCAGCAGGCATTTGCCGTCGAAGCCGAAGGCGCGGCCGTCGGCGCACTCGCGCTCGAAGCCGGACAGGTCGTCGAGGTCGTTGTAGACCCCGTCCAGCACGTTCAGGCCGTTGGCGCGGGCGGCGGTGACCGACAGGCTGAGCGCAGTATGCAGCGCCGTGCGATCCTTCGACGCCGGGCGGCGCATGTCCTTGGACAGGTCGTTCACCCCGACCACCAGCGCGCCGAGACGGCCGCCGGCCTGCGCGATCTCACCCAGGTTCATCACCGCCTTGCAGGTCTCGACCATCGCCCACAGCCGCGTGCGCTCCGGCGCCTGCACCATGCGCAGACGATAGGCCTCGACCGAATCCGCGTCGCCGACCTTGGGCGCCAGGATGGCGTCGGGCGCCGCGCCGGCGGCGGCGAACAGGTCTTCTTCACCCCATTCGGTGTCGAGGCCGTTCACCCGCACCACCAGCGTGCGCGCCTGAAAGCCGCCGGCGTGCACCGCCTCGACCATACGCGCGCGCGCTTCGGCCTTGTGTTCGGGCCCGACCGCGTCTTCGAGGTCGAGCACCACCGCATCGCACGCCAGGGTGCGCGCCTTTTCGATCGCCCGCGCGTTCGACGCGGGCAGGAACAGGACGGAGCGAAGGGGGCGGATCATCGGAGCAAATACTCCCTTTCCAGATCGTAGCGCGAGCTGTCGCTCGACTGCCACGACGAATACAGCCCGAAACAGTGGGCGCGGATCGGCGGCGACTTGAGCAGATTGTGGCCCTGGATCCAGGCGGCGACCCGCGCCGGATCGGGATGCTTGGTATAGGCCAGCGTCACATGCGGCTTGTAGGTGCGCGCCTCGGGCGTCAGGCCGATACGCCGCGCCGCCGTTTCGCAACGGGCGGCCAGACGGTTGAGCGCCTCGTTCTCGGCCACGCCCGCCCATACCGCGCGCACCTCTTCGCCTTCACCGAAGGCGCAGACGCCGCTGAGTTCGTAATCGAAGGGCGCCCCGGCGGCGCGTTGCAGTTCCAGGTCGAGGTCCGCGGCCTTCTCTTCGCTGACCTCGCCGAAAAAGCGCAGGGTTACGTGCAAGGTGTCGAGCGGGCGCCACTTGGCGCGTGGCAGGCCCTGTTGCCGTCGCGCGAGAGTCTCGCCGATGTCGTCGGGGATCGCCAGGGCCGCGAAAAGCCGGATCATCCGTGCGCCTTCAGCGCCTTCGCAACGACGGGCGCCAGGCCGCGCGCAATGATCAGCACCCCCGCCGCATTGGGATGCAGGCCGTCGCCCTGGGTCAGCCCCTTCACATTGGCTACGCCCTTGCGCAGATCCGGATAGAAGGTCACGCGCTCAGCCTTCGCGACGGCGGGGAACACCGCGTCGTAGTCGCGGGCGTAATGGCGCCCGATGGCTTGCGGCGCGGTCAGGCCGCATAGCACCACGCCGATCCGGCGCTGTTTCAACCGCTCGATGATGCGGGTCAGGTTCGACTGCATGCTCTTGGGGTCGAGCCCCTGCAGCAGGTCGTTGCCGCCCAGCGCCACCACGCAGACGGCCGTGTCGGCCTGGACGCTGAAGTCGAGCCGCTGCAGGCCGCCGGCGGTGGTGTCGCCCGACACCCCCGCGCCGCGCACCATCGCGTGGACCCCGAGCTTCCCCAGAGCCGCCTGCAGCCGCGCCGGCAGGGCGTCCGCCTGCGCCAGCCCCAGGCCCGCGGTGATCGAGTCGCCCAGGATGGTGACGACCGGCGCCTTGGCCGCCGCCAGGGCCGGCGCCGTGCCCAGGGCGAGGGCAGAGCCGATCAGGCTTCGCCGCCCGATGCGGAAGGGGGATGGGTTCGCCATGGGCTCTATGTAACGCGCGCAAGCGCGCGCTCAACCCGTCGTTACTGCGCGCCGGGCAGGCCCATGCTGACCAGGGTGAACGGTCCCCAGTAGAAGGGGTCCGCGTTGTCGCCCGACGCGATGGAGGCGACCTGGGCCTTCTGCAGGGCCGCGCTCGGGCTGTCGCCGTTCTTCAGCGCGCCGGTGAACAGGGTCATGAAGGTCGCCGCATAGGCGTCGCTCAGCGGCCATTGGGTGACCACCACATTGCGGGCGCCGGCGTAGATGAAGGCGCGGGCGAAGCCCGACAGCGCATCGCCGCCCGACGGCAGGCCGGTTTCACCGGGATCCACCGACACCGGCTCGCCGGTGTCGCAGGCCGACAGCACCACGATGTTCGCATCGAGGCGCATGTTCAGCACCGCGGCGGTGTCGAGGAACATGTCGCCGGGTCCGGTGGGCGCGCTGGTCACCAGGGCGGCGGCGGGCAGGCAGGTGGAGTCGGCCTCGTTGCGCTCGACTCCGCGGAACACGCCGTGGGTGGCCAGCAGCACGACCCCGGCGTCGGCCAGGCTGTCGTCCTTCATCATCGTCTCGGGTCGGAAGTCCGGCCCCATGTGGATCTGGCCGCCGAGGTTGCTGCGCGCCGCGTCGAGCTCGTACTGGGTGTTTTCGAGCGGCCCCAGGTCGCTGATCATGGTGAGCAGCGCGATGCGGCAGGTGTCGGCGGGAAGGCCGCGCGCCTTCACGATCCAGTCGACCTGCTGCAGCTTGCCGGCGCCCGGCGCCAGCGGCGTGAAATCGCCATAACCGACGAAGGCGCTGCCCGGCTTGCCCGCGGGCTTCAAGGCGCGCAGGCCGGCGCTGTCGATGATCTGGTAGCGTTTGCCGAGCCAGGACGCCGAGGCGAAGGTGGTCGCGCCGGTCGGCGGGACGGTGACCAGCACCGCCAGCGGAACCGCGGCCAGCGGGCCCTGCACGTCGATGATCAGACGCGTCTTGCTCGTGTCCGCCAGCAGGGCGGGGCCCGCATGGGCGAACACCGCTTGATACAGCTTGCTCGACACCGCGAGGTCGAAGGTCCCGGGCTGGCGCGCCGACTCCTTCAGGCCGCGCACGAGGTCGGTGATTTCCGCGGCGCCGGCGTCGATGCGGAAGGGCGTCACGCCGGCCTTGGTCAGCAGCAGGCCCGCGCCGCCGTTGCCGCCGACCAGGATGCGCGCGACGACGTCCTGGTCCGAGAGCGCCGCGCGCACTTCATCGAGGCCGACCGGTCCCTTGGCCAGGGTCGCGTAGCTCGGATCGCGCGCATAGACGTCGCGCGCCAGGGCGTCGGCTGTGGCGTTGGCGGACTTGAAGCCGGCGGCGACCGCGGCGCGTTCAGCCGCGGTGGCGTGGGGGTCGGCGTCGACGCGGTTCACCTCGATGCGCGCGCTCAGCAACGCGCGCTGGGCGTCCTGCCACTTGCGCACCAGCACGCGGTCCTCGGCGCTGGCCAGGCGCGCGGCGGCCGCCGCGGCGGTCTGCTGCACCGAGGTGCGCGACACCGATTCGAACAGGGCGAACAGTTCCGAGGCGCGCGGATCATCGAAAGCGATCGTCTCACCGCTTTTGTCCGCTTCGAGCACCTGGAAATAGCTGACCGCCTCGTCCGCCGTTGCGCCCGAGGCTTCCCCGGAGTGGCCCAGCAGTTCGAAGGCCTGGCGGTAGGCGCCCAGCGCTTCGGCGTTCTGGCCGTTCGCGGCGTGTACGCGGGCGAGCTCGATCTTCAGGGCGGCTTCTACCGGCGTGCCGGGGCTCGATTCGTCGAGCTTGCCGATCGCCGTGTTCAGGGTCGCGACGGCCTGGGCGGGTTGATGCTGGGCCAGCTGCAGGGCGGCGATGTCGCGCGCGGTGAGCGCCCGCAGCCAGTCGGCGTTGCTCTGCTCCACCTGGTCGAGCGCGGCCAGGGCGCTTTGCAGCTCGGCCTGGGCGTGCGCGGGATCGCTGCGCGAGACGCGCGCGGCCGTACGCCACAGCATGGCGCGCAGGATGTTCAGGCGTTCGGATTCGGCGAGCGGGCGATCGCTGCGCTGTTGCGCCTTGTCGAGCAGGGTCTGCGCCGCGGCGATGAGGTCCGCCGCGTGCTTCACCCGATCGGCGTCGCCTTCGTCGTTGAGCGCGTCTTCGGCCTCGTACAGGCGCAGCTTGGCGCCGGTGGCGGGATCGCGATCCAGCTGCGGCTGCACGTCCCGGAAGGTCTTGCGCGCTTCGCCAAAGCGTCCCTGATCGCTGAGGTTCAGCGCCAGTTCGAGTCTCAGGTCGGCGTCGCCCGCCTGGTCGTCGGGCCAGAAGGTCCGGTGCGCGGCCACCGCCTCGCTGAAATAGCCTTCCGCCTGGGCGTAGAGTTCGAGGGTGTTGCTCTCGTTGCCCGCCGCCACCAGCGTCTCGAAATCCTGCGGCGAGACGCCCGAGACCGGGCCGCCGAGCGCGGTGGTCAGCGAGGCCAGCAGCGGCGACATCGCCGTGCGGTCGCCCGACTCGACGCCGGGTTTGGCGGCGCCCAGCAGGATGCGCATCGCGCTTTCGATCGCGGGGGCCGCGGGCGGCGCCGCGGTTCCCGCGACCACGCCACCGGCCGAACTGGCGGTAAGGCGCGCTTCCGCCGGGCGCGCGCCGCCGCGGCAGAGCGACGCCGAGGCCTGGCCGACGCCGGGCTCAGGCCAATCGAGCGGTCGCGCGTCGGGGCAGGGGCTCAGACCCGCCTTCCACGCCTCCAGACGCGCCGGGCCGTCCAGCAGATAGACGCGGCCGACCGGATCGTCCTGGCCTCCGCAATAGAGGTCGTAGGCGCGCTCGTTCTCGCCGCGCAGCAGTGGATCGCCATAGATGCGCACCGCCGAACAGGCCTGGCCCGCGGTGTCGTGCGCCAGAGCAAACTTGAGCGCCGGCGCGTCGGTCGACTGCGCGGCGGCGGCGGATGCGGCGAACAGCGCTGCGGCCGCAAACGCGGCGCCGGCGCGGCGGTGAAGCGGGGTGCGGCGCGTCATTGTTTGCCTTCCGGCCAATGGTCTTCATTGCCCATGCCCGAGACGGTCGACTTCTGGCCCTTCTTCTTCAACCGGTTCGAATGCTGGTCGTCCTTGTTGGCGCCGCTATCGCCGTTGGCGCTGTCGTCGCCGTCGTCGCGGTCGCCGCCGAGCGGCAGCGCGCTCGGGGCAACGACGATCGGACCGAACGCCGATTGCGTGGGCGCCGGCCCGAAGTCCGCGCCGTTGTTGATCACGATGGTCACCGGCGAAGCGCCCGAATAGACGCCGGCGGTCGGCGCATAGAGGGGCGGCGCAAAGCTCGTGACCGGCGTGTTGACCGTCGGCTCGCAGGCCGCGCTGCCGAACAGGCACCCGTTGAAGCGGTAGGGTCCGTTCGTCGCGCCGATGACGAACAGCTCCGGCGAAGACGCCGCGGCGGCGCCAAACAACTCGCCCTGGACGCCGGCCAGCGCACCAAACAGGTTGACCGCCATAGGACCGCCTTCGATGGTCAGCGACCCGATTACGGTCATCCCGCCCCCGATTGGCGAGGTGTCCTGGCCGACGATCACGCCGCCGGACGCCAGCACCACGTCGCCCGCCGTGACGAAGCTATGGCCGTCCTCGACCCCGCCCAGGCCTTCGCTCCAGGCATAGGTCGCCGTGCCGTTCGCGACCTCGTTGGCGAAGGCCTGCGAGCCGATGACGATGCTCGACCCAGCGTTCAGACTGACGACTCCCAATGGATCGTCTGCTGTGCCAAGCGAGCCGGAAACGACGATGTGAGCGGGCGTGTAAGAGCCTCCCCCCACGACGAAGGTTGGATTTCCGATTCCCTCGACCGTTCCTTCGATGGAGATCGTTTGTGACGGAGCCACGCCGTAGCGCGCAGTCAAAGCGTCGCCGGCGTAAATTCCGACAGAGGGGGTCTTGGATGCGTCTATGGTCAAGTCCCCGATTCGAACCCCCGCGGTCTGACTGAGCTCGACGAAGTGTACGTTATCCGCCTCCAGGCGTGAGAACTCTGCGCCGCTCACCTCGAAGCCTGCGGGATTCGACAGATTGTCGCCAAGGTCGAGACCGGCCGGATTCGTCGAGATGAGACTGATAGTTCCCGTGCCACCGGCGTCTATCACCGCAATCGGCGCTTCGATGTCGACGTCATTCGCGGCGATCTCGATTCTACCGCGCGCAAAGCCCAGAGGAAGCGCCCCGCCGGCGCTTGCGGTCACGGTAATGGGCGCCAGGTCGTGAAACGTGCCGCTCGCGGTAAAAACGCCGCCTTGAACGTTCACCGGCCCCGTAATGGTCAGATCGGAAGGCGGGAGCCCTGAAGGCGCCGTCGCAAACGGGGACTTACCAGCCTGAACAAAAGCATCCAGCGCCGTTAGGCCGCCAAGGGTTATTGAGGGGCCGAAAGCGAGAATATAAGCGTAGGATGGCGTTGTAATGGGGCCGGCGCTGATACTTCCACGCGCACTAACTAATCTAACGGATCCGCCTGCGTCGACGTACGCTGTGGAGATGTCGCCACCGGAGCTGATGAAAACACTTCCTGCAGATGAGACGTTGCCGATTGTGACTGTCGAGTTGGGGTAATTGAGTGCGTCCGGCAAGCCGTCCTCAATGCGAACCGAACCAGCGTGGATATCGCCGACAACGATTTCGCCGGCGCCATGGTTGGCGACGTAAGTCGCGCCCGTCGTCGTTACGTTGCCGAGGCCCACGTAGGCATTGGCGTTGATAGTCGCTGACCCTGCATCGATATTGCCGGTGGTAACTCCGCCGTGCGCGGCGTCCATGTACACGCCGCCGCCGGCGGTGACCGCCCCGGTCGCGATATTGTCATAGGCATTGACGGTGACCCCGCCGGCCGAGGTGATGGCGCCCGTGGTCACCGACCCGTAGGTGCTGGTGATATAGACGTTGGACGGGTCGATGGCGCCGGTGGTGATCGCACCGCCGGCCTGCAGGCGAACCACGCCGGCGGCGGTAATGTCGCCGTTGACGTCGATGCTCGAGCCGGTGCCCGTTCCCGCCTGGATCGACACGGCTGAGGCGTCGATGGCGTTCGTCGTCACGCTGCCTTCGCTCCCGATGTTCACGCCGCCGGCGGCCTCAATGTTCCCGACGGTGACGGCGCCGGTCCCGACGTAGGGCTCTTCGAGATAGGTGTGTCCGGAACTGATGAACAGCGACCCGCCTGCGCTGACGTTGCCGAGATGAACGTCGGCCATATTGAGCGCCACGATGCCGATGCCGCCCGTGGTGGTCAAATCACCGGTCTCGATATATTGCGCTCCGTCGATGGCGATGCTCACGCCGCTCAAATTGCCGGTCGTGACCGAGCCATAGTGCGCGGTGATTTCGATGCTCGACCCGCCGTCCGGGCCGGCGGACGAGGTCGTGATGTCGCCGGTCAAGATCGATTGCGTGGAGGTAATGTAAGCGGTGCTCGCGGTGATGTTGCCGCTCGACACGCCGGCGGCGCCGATTCGAACCAGGCCGCCCGCGGTAACGTCGCCGGTAGCCACCCGGCCGACAAGGTCGGTCACGTAAACATTTTGACCGGCATCGATGGCCCCGATGGTCACGTTACCGGCAGCGTATTTGGCGTGATAAACACCGACGGTATAGGCCGCCGTTATGTTGCCGATCTTCAGCTCGGCGCCGCCGTCGAACACGCTGACGCCGCGACCTCCGGTCGATACGATATTTCCCAAGGTCACGTTGCCGAAGGCGTTAACGTAGAGCGAGCCGGCGTGGATGTTGCCGACCGACAGGTCAACTTCGCCGGTAAAGAGGTTCACAAATCCGCCGGCCGTGACGTTGTCGATGGTTGCGCCCTGATACTCATGGACGATGACGTTCGAAGACGCCGTTATGTTGCCGACGACCAGCGCGGCTTCATCCTCCCAAATGTGGACATAGCCGCCATAGACATTGCCGGGGTCGGCGATGTTGTTCAGGTTGACCCCCTTGTGACCGACGATGGTCGTGGACCCAGCGACATCAAATGCCGCTTCGGCGCCTGCCGTGACGTTCACCCTGACGTAATCGCCGCCGATGTAGAGGCCGCCGGCGGAAGTCAGGGTGGTGGACGGTGTCGAACCGCTGTCGGGGCCGATGTTGACGATTGTCTGGTCGGACGCCAATCCGCCTATCGGTGCGCCGCCGGTGACGTTTCCGCTCAGGATCATGAGGTCGAAGCCGTCGCCGCGGTCGCCTGTGGCGTCGATGACGGCGCCCGCGATGTTCGTCGACCCGTAATTGTTCGGGCTCAGACCGGAGAGGAAGGCGAAGTTGTCGACGATGACCTGGCCCGCCGTCGTCGTCGAGCCCGCGCCGAGCGTGATGTCGCCGCCGCCGGTCGTGGCGGAGAGATCGACCAGGTCGAGGTCGGTTGCGCGCAGCGGGTCGGGCGGATTGGAGTTGAAGCGGAGGGTGAAGTTCTGCGCGGTGGCGAACACCGCCTTGGTGTCGGTTTGGAACGACCCGGCGCCGGTCACCGCGCCGTAGTCGACGATCGAACTCCCGATGAAGGCCGCCGTGCCGTCGTGAACCGTGATGTTCGACCCCGCATCGAGCGTGATGCCGCCGGTGGTGTTGCCGACCGCCGCAAAGGTGGTCGGTTCCGCCGCGAAGGTGATCGGCGCATCGTCGCCTTCGGTCAGGAACGTAGTGTCGCTCGTGAGGTTCGAGGTCGAGGCGAGGAAGCCCCCGACGTTGATCTGCGCGCCGGAGCCGAACAGCACGCCGTTCGGGTTGATGATCCAGACATTGCCGCCGATGCTGCCGTTCACCAGCGAGGTGATGACGCCGTAGATGTCGCTCTCGCCGCCGCCCAGCTGGCGGTTCACCACGATGGCGTTCTTGTCGGGTTCGACGAAGGTGACGGTGTCGCCTGCGGCGATGGAGAAGCTCTGCCAGTCGATGATCACCCGGTGCGCGCTCGAATAGACCGTGAGCGTCGGGCCGGTGTAGGTCAGCGTCACGTTGCCGCCGCTCGTCCCGGTGACGGAGCCGCCGTAGGGCAGGCCGTAGGAGCTGGAGCCGACCAGGGGCTGGCAGTTCCCGCCCCCGAACTGGCAACCGTTGAACCGCCACTGGGACTGGGCGGGTCCGGGGTTTGCGAACAGCTCCGGCGATCCCGCCGCGGCCGTTCCGTACAGTTCGCCGCCGGCGCCGTCCGGAAGCTGGCCGAACAGATTGACCGTGTAGGGTTCACCTTCGATCGTCAGCGAGCCGGTGATGTGTATCCCGTCGCCGGTGGCGGAGGTGTTCTGCTCGATGATCGGACCGGTGGAGGCGTAGCCGAGGGCGAGCACCACATTGCCGGCGGAAATCCATTCGTGCCCGGTGGCGACGCCGCCCAGGCCCGGCTGAAACACGCCGGGGTTCGTGTCGTTCTCCCACTCCTGCAGATAGGCCTGCGAGCCCAGCACGACCTTGCTGTTGGCGCCGAGATAGACATAGCCCATGGGATTGGCCGCGGTGCCGAGGGCGCCGGAGACGATGACCGTGCCCGGCTTCTGGGCCTCCTGGTAGGGGCCGCCGACCATGAAGCTCGGCGCGCCGATGCCTTGGACCGTGCCTTCGATAGAAATCGTGGAATATTTGTAGCCGTATTTTTCACCCACTTCGACGTTCGGCGTCTTCGCGGCGTTGATGGTCAGGTCGCCGATGCGGATACCCGCTCCGTACTGGCTGACGTCTTCCAACGTCACGTGGTCGGCCTGGAGGAAGGCGAACTCCGCGCCGCTCATCTGGAAGCCCACCGGATTGGACAGGTTGTCGCCGACGTTCATGCCGAGGTTGTTGCTCGACTCCACGTAGAGGCGCCCGGTGCCGTTGCCCACGTCGGTCACCCCGATCGACGCCTGGATGTCGACGTCGTTGGCGACGATCACGATCTCGCCTGCCGGAGTGTAGCCGAAGCCGTAGCCGTTGGCTGCGGCGGTTATCGCCGCGGTGTTGCGGAAAGTTCCGCCGGCGATGAACGAGGCGTCCTCGACGGTGATGGCGCCGGTGACGTCGATGTCCGCGGCGTACACAGCTCCAGACCCATTGCCGGTGTAGCCCGCGCGCGCATTCAATACCGGCGTGGTCGCGCCGCCGATGGTCATCGTCCCGTAGGACAGCAGGTAGACATACGACGGCGAGGACAAGGCGCCCGTGGTCACCGACCCGGCGCTGTCATGGATGATGATGTTCTGGCCGGCGGTGACGGAACCAACGGTCACGTTCCCGGCGTCGACCGTCGACAGCGTGTCGGTGAAATAGAACTCGCCTGCGGCGTTGACGTTGCCGATGCTGACGTTGCCGCGGCCGCTTTCCTCGATCACAACGATGCGGCCCGTCGAGCTGATGTTGCCGATGGTCGAGTCGCCGTAGGTCCCGACGTAGAGCGAATAGGCGCTGATGTTTCCTACCGCCAGGCCGCCCGAAACGTCGAGCGATACGTTGCCGGTCGCCGCGATCGTTCCGATCGTCACCCCGTAGAAACCGTCGATGGTGACGTCAGAGCCGCTGACGGCGCCCAGCGTCAGCGCTCCGGTCTTCTGGTCGATGGTGACCGAGCCGCCCGCGACGTCGGTGTCGAGCGCTCCGATGTCGGTCAGGTCGACGGCGACATGGCCGATTAGGTCCGAATGGCCCGCGACGCTGAACGTCGCATAGGCGCCTGTCTGGTTGTTCACCAGCACCTCATCGCCCACGACATAGAGCCCGCCGGAGGATTCGATCGTCGTGGGGAAGCTGACGTTGCCGCCGGGCGGCGCGATGGTCACGATGGTCTTGTCCGACGTGACGCCGCCGACCGGGGCGCCGTTGGCGATGTCGCCGGTCATGATCATCAGGTCGAAGCCGTCGCCGCGGTTGCCGGTGGCGTCGATCATCGCGCCCTCGACCTCGGTGTTGGAATAGGTCCCGGGCGCCAGCGTCGCCAGGTCGGCGAAGTTGTCGAGGATGACCTGGCCCGCGGTGGTCGAGGCCCCGTTCTTCATCACCAGGTCGCCGCCGCTCGCCGAGGTGGCGGACAGGTCGAACAGGTCGAGGTCCGTGGCGCGCAGCGGATCGGGCGGGTTGGAGCCGAACCGGACGGTGAAGTTATTCGCCGTCGCAAACACCGCCTTGGTGTCGGTGGCGAACGACCCCGTGCCGGTGACCGTGCCGTAGTCGTAGATGCTGCCCGAGATGAAGACGGCCGAACCGTCGTGCACGGTGATGTTGGCGCCCGCGTCGATCCGGATCTCCGGCGTCCCGTTGCCGCTGAAGGTGAAGGAGACCGGATCGGTGTCCGGCGCGTCCAGGAAGGCGGACGTGTTCCCAGAGAGGTCCGAGGTGGTGGCAAGCAGGCCGCCCACGTTCACGTGCGCGCTGGGGCCGAACACAATGCCGTTGGGATTGATGATCCAGACGTTGCCGCCCACCGACCCGCCCACCAGCGAGGTGATGTAGCCGTTGATGTAGCTGCCGGAGCCGAAGAGCTGACGGTTGACGACGATGGCGTCCTTGTCCGGCTCGTTGAAGGTCACCGTCTCGCCGGAGGCGACCGAGAAGCTGGTCCAGTCGATCAGGGTCCGGTGTGCGGTCGTGGTGACGACGGTGCCGGTCGGGGAGGGGTTGGTAATGGTGACCGTCCCGCCGCTCGTGCCGGTGATCGTCCCGCCGGTGGGCAGCGCCGAGGTCTGCGTCGCCCAGGAGAAGACGCCGAGCGCGGCGCTCGCGAACAGCGACGCGCGCAGGCCGTATCGGTTGCGCTTGCTCATGGCTTGCTCCCTCTGCGGGTAAACAGGTCCGCCGTGCGGCGAAGCGGGTTGTCGAGGTTGAGGTCGAGCGAGAACAGCACGCGGCTGCCGTAGTCGCGCCGTCCCGCGCCGCCGGAGCCCAGGGTCTCGGCGTAGCTCAGATTGAAGGCGAAGCGCCGGCCGGCGGCGAACTTCAGGCCGCCGCCCACATCGGTCGCCCATCCGCCGGGATGAGGCCCGAAGGCGATTACCGGGGTGATGTGCGCGGCGTCGGTGAAACCGTAGGGCTGGATGACGAGGCCGTGGCCGGGGCTGAACCGCGGCGCCTGAACCTGCAGGGTCATCGCGACGCCCCGGTCGCCGGCGATGGCGGCGGGATCGAACGCCGGGCCGCCGTTGAGCGAGCCGAACGTCATCTGCTCGAAGGACAGCAGCGATCGGTCGGTGTACTGCCCGCGTACCGAGGCGGCGACGCCGAACCGTCCGAAGGTGTGGCTGTAGTCGGCCTCGGCGCGCCAGACGAGCGCCTGCGGATCGGCGTCCGCCACGCTGATCATCGGCGAGCCCGGCTGCGAGGCGCCCAGGCCGCTCAGCCCCTTGCGCACCTCGAGCGAGCCGTTCAGCAGCCCGCCGAAAGCCAGTTGCTGCGCCTCGCCGCGCAGGCTCACGACCCGCAGCCGGTCGCGAATGAACGGGAAATCTCCGAAAAGGTCAGTCGACTGATCGACGCTCTCGAGCGCCAGCGAGCCGTGGGTGATCAGGCCGTGCCGGACCCAGAGATAGCGGTTCAGCGAGAGCTTGCCGTACTGGGTGTTGGAGACGAGGTCGAGCGGAGACAGCTCCGCGCGTGGAAGGGCGCGCGACGAGGCGAGGTCGAGGCCGACGTCGGTTCCCGTGAACGGCTCGAGCACGTGGCCCGACGCCTGCCACGTGATCTGCCCCTGCCCGTCCAGGCTGTGGAAGACGCCGAAGCTGGTGCGCGCGTAGAGCGGCGAGAAGCCGGTGGTGGTCAGCGACGCCAGCGCGCCGTCGCGGCCCAGCGTGTGCGAGTTGGAGTTGTCGACGTGCAGCTGAGCGATGGACTCCGGCGCCTGCACGACCAGGACAATGTCGAGCTCGTCGGGATCGCCCCGGCTCTGGCGCACGGTCGGGCGGATGTCGGTGAAGCCGAGCACGCCGGCGTTCAGCAGGCCGCGGCGCACGTCGTTGGCGTTGATCGGCCGGCCGGGCTTGAGGCCCCGGAACGCACGGCGCAGGGCGCGCGCCTCACGCGGGTCGTCGACGGCGGATTCGAGGCGGCCCAGCACGCCCTCGTGCACCGACACGCTCCACTGGTCGTCGCCCTTGCGGATCACCTCGGCGCGGGCGAACACATAGCCGCGCTCGCGATAGGCGCAGACGATCTGGGCGCCCACGCGGTTGAGGGCTTCGGGACTGACCGTGCGGCCTTCGATGGGGCGGGTCAGGCGGTCGAACCGGCCGGCCGGGAAGACGGTCACGCCGGTTACGGCGAAGCTCCCGACCTTCTCCGAGGCGACCTCGCCGGGCTGCGGCGCGAGCGTTCCCTTGCACCCGGCGTCGCCCATGGGCTGGGCCGCGACCTGCATGGCCGGCGGCAGACGCAGGATCTCTTCGGGGCTCGGCGCACGAACCGACTGCGCGGTGGCGGGCAGGGCGACGAGGACCCAGCAGCCGAAAAGCCATGCGCCCGGCCGAGCGACCTTGTTTACCGCCCCCATGCCGCCCCCCGAAAAACTGAGATTACCCTACATCAGTCGCTCGAGCGGGGCGACTCGTCTCTAGTGGCGATCCCCGCAAACGCCGCGGGTCCCGTCGCGGCAGGCCAGCGCCATATAGAAGGTGTTGCGGTCCAGTCCTTGCGCCGGCGCATGGGCCAGCACCTGTTCGGCTTCGAACACCAGATCGGGCTTGTCCCCGATCGAAAGCGCGTCCAGCGCGGCGTCCCATTCCGCCAACGGACCATCGGCGGAAACCTTGGGCGCCGGCAGCGCCGGATCGACGGTGAAGGCGCCTTCGGCATGCCGTCCGGCCAGATCCTCGACCTTGACGGTCCAGTGACCGGGGTCGAGCCGCGCCGGCACCAACGCGTCGTGCGTCTCGATATTCTGTGCACGGACCGGCGCGCCGTCGGGGCCGGTCAAGGTGACGGTGAAGGGCCCCACGCCGCCGAACCAGCGGATGTCCACGTCATGCCAGCCGCCGCTGAGGCGCGCGCTCCCGCCGCCGAGCGCCGCCGCCTCGAACTCGAACGGCGTGGCGCTGCCGCCGCGGGTGACCATGCTGCGGCCGTAGGTCTGCGCCTGGGGCGCGAAGGCCGAGACCCGGTCCTGGAAGGCGCGGCCCATCCGGCTCGCGCCGGCGGGCGCCGACAGGGTGTAGGAGCCGGTGGCGTAGGACCGCGAACTGCCGTCCGCGAACCGGACCGAGATAACGGCGCCTGGGCTGCTCACCTGAACCATGTCGCCGCCGCAGACCAGGGTCGCGGTGACCGGATAGAGCCGCGCCCCGCCACGCACCACCACGACGCCGCCCTGAGGCCCGCGGACCGATTCCACCACCCCGGCCATGGGCGCGCCGCCCGGACAGGCCGCTTGGGCGGCCCCCGCGGCGAAGGCCAGTCCAAGAGCCGTCAATACCAAAAGCTCGGTCCGCATCAGTCGCCCTGTCTCAACTTGCCGCTGCCAATGATCTCGATGGCGTCGCCCATTAGCACATAGATCGAGGCGCCGATAAAGGGCGTGGACTGCCAGTAGCCCATGCTCAGAAGCCAGGAGCCGATCACGAGGCCTGCGACGTAGAGCAGCGTCAAGGCGTAGATCTTCGACATCGGGGCCGAGGTCGCGCCCATGGTGATGAAGCGCAACCAGCCGAGGTCGATCCCGTGAGCGCGGGCGTGCAAGAGGGTAGACAGCCGATAAAAGTAGTGGACGCCGAGGATCATGACGATCAGGCCGGCGATCTGCATCCAAAGGGGCAAGTCGCGGATCGGTCCGGCCAGGACGAGGCCGCGGGCGCAGTTGGCCAGCACCAGGTCGCCGTCGACCTCCGAATAGGGCGTCCACTGAAGATCGGGCGAAAGCGGTTGGCGCGCGCCGACGATGACGATGGCGCCGCCGCCCACGTCGGGGCCGAGCGCGTTAAACAGGGCGCCGGAGTCCCACATGGTCAGGGCCCGGGCGCCCGGGGCCCAGGGGCCGCGGGGCAAGGCCGGTGCGACGCCGGCGCTCGCCGGATCATCGAGGTGGTAGTCGATCAGGCCGCCCTGGCTGTCGAACCGGATCGCACCCTTCGGTGTCGGAAGCTCGAAACCGGCGCCGCTCTCGAACTCGGCCAGCCCTCCGGCGTGGATGCGATTGGACGGATTGCACAGGGGCCGCCGGCCGAGCGCGGCCGCCAGGGCGGCCTTCGCCGCCGCCGGCGTGGGATACCGGGTCGCCGCGAGTGCGGTCAGGGGAGCCGATCCCAAGGGCTGCACCCGTCCGCCCAGCAGGACGCATTCGTAGTAGTGCTGGAAGCGCAGGACGCCGTCGCCGAACGACGCCTCCCCATTTGAGGTCGCCCAGGTGATGTCGGGCGATGAGGCGACCAGCGTGTCCCAGGGCGACGGCGGTGCGGCGGCGCCTGCATCCCCGGGGTTGCGCGGCAGGTGCGAGCGCACCAGCACCAGCAGCGGCGCGTTCGGGTCGGCCTTCCAGGCCTGCAGGAAATCGGTGAAGCCCTTCAGTTCCTCGGGCGTGCGATCGGCGAGGCGCGCGGTGACATCGATGTCGACCAGCACGACCCGGGCAAACATGCGATTGGCGGCGCTCGCCGTTTCGGCGATCTCCGCCAGCGGCGTCGCCGCGGGGAGGTCGTCGACGCCCCGCGCGCCGGCCGCCCCGGCCGGATGCGCCTGGTACCAGGCCACGCGCGCCGCGCCGCCGAAGTTCGCGATCACCACCGGCTGGGCGTCCCCGCCCAGGGTGTTGCGGTGCATCCGCACCACCTGGTCGAACAGGGCCTGGTCCCAGTTGCTGAGGAAGGTCGATTCCCGCAGCGGCGAGTTCTGCACCGCCAGGGCTGCGAACCCGAGGAACAGAGCGAACAGCACGCGCGCCGAAATGTTCTGGCGGCGCAGGCGCCGGAAGAAGTCGTCCCAGAGCTGCGCGGCGTCACGTTCCGATCGGCTCGCCACGACACGCCCCCATACTCGGTTCTATGGTCGCCCAGCTTGGGGGGACGCCGCAAGCCCGGACCGATGAACCCGCCATCAGTCCGTCCTATTTAGCCCTTTGATAAGCGCGCTCAACCATAACGAGGCCTCATGTTCGACGCTCAACGTCCCGGACCCATCCTGCGGCTGGAGGCGGTGTCGCTGACCCTGCCGTCGGCGGCTGGACCGGTCGAGATCCTGCGTGGCGTCGATTTCACCCTTGAAGCCGGCGAACGCGTGGCGGTGGTCGGGCCCTCGGGCTCGGGCAAATCGTCCCTGATCGCGGTGGCCGCCGGGCTGGAGCGGCCGACCTCGGGGGCCGTGTGGCTGCTGGGCCAGGACCTGGCGGCGCTGGGCGAAGATCGGCGGGCGCGGTTGCGGCGCGGGCGGGTCTCGCTGGTATTCCAGGCCTTCCATCTGCTGCCCAACATGACGGCGGAGGAGAACGTTTCCGCGCCGCTGGAGATCGCGGGCGACCGCAAGGCCCAGGCGACCGCGCGCGCGTGGCTCGACCGCGTGGGCCTGCACGCGCGCCTGCGGCACTATCCGCACCAACTGTCCGGCGGCGAGCAGCAGCGCGTGGCTCTGGCGCGGGCGCTGGCGGCGGGTCCGTCGCTGTTGTTCGCCGATGAGCCCACCGGCAATCTCGACGGCGCCAACGCCCACCAGGTCGCCGACCTGATCTTCGATCTCACCGCCCAGACCAAGGCGGCCCTGGTGCTGGTCACCCACGACGACGCCCTGGCGCAGCGCGCCGACCGGCGCGTGCGCATGGCCGACGGGCGTATCGAGACTCAGACAGTGACTGGGCCCGTCCCCGCATGACGTTCCTGTCGCTGCGGTTCGCGGCGCGCGAGTTGCGCGCAGGCGTGCGCGGTTTCCGCATCTTTCTGCTGTGCTTGGCGCTCGGCGTCGCGGCCATTGCCGCGGCCAGTTCGACGGCCGAGGCGTTCCGGCGCGGACTCGGGTCGGAGGCGCGCGAGATCCTGGGCGGCGACCTGTCGGTTTCCGCCTGGCAGCGCCGCTTCACCGCGCAGGAGCGCACGGTCTTTGCGCACGAGGGCCAGACGGCCTACGCCATCGGCGTCAACGCCATGGCTGAAGCGCCTTCCGGCGCGCGCCACGTGGTCGAACTGCGCGGCGTCAGCGACGCCTATCCGCTCGCGGGCAAGGTGGATTTGCAAAGCGGCGGCGCGCTGGCGAAGGCCTTGACGCCGCAGAACGGCGTGGCCAGCGCCGTGGTCGAGCAGAGTCTGCTCGATCGTCTCGGTCTCAAGCTCGGCGACAAGTTTCTCATCGGCAACACCACGGTGGTGGCGCGCGACGTGCTGCTGTCGGAGCCCGACCGGCTCGGGCGCGGCTTTCCGCTCGGCCCGCGGGTGCTGACGCGGATCGGCGTGCTGGAACAGGGCGGCTTTCTCGGCACCGGCGCGCCCTACGGCGAGACCGTGCGCATTGCGATTGCGCCGAACCAGGACGCGACCAAGGCGGCGCGCGATCTGCGCCATGCGCTGCGTAAGAATCATCTGCGCGTGCGCGACCGCAACGACGCGGCGCCCGGCATCCGCAAGCTGATCGACCAGCTGGAGTACTTCCTCGGCTTCATCGGCCTGGCGTCGCTGGTCGCGGGCGGGCTCGGCGTTTCCGGCGCGGTCTCGGCCTATCTGGAGGCGCGCAAGCCGTCGATCGCGGTGCTGAAGGCCCTGGGCGCCGACGGCGCCCTGACCCGCAATACCTATCTGATCCAGATCGGCCTGCTCGCGGTCCTCGGCGTTGCGATCGGCCTTGCGGTCGGCGCCGCCGTGCCCCTGATCCTGGGCGCCCTGGTGCGCAACAGCCTGCCGATCCCGGCCCTGTTCGCGGTCTACCCGATGCCGCTGTTGAAAGCGGCCGCCTTCGGCCTGCTGTCCGCCGCCGCCTTTTCCCTGGCGCCGCTGGCGCGTGCGCGCACCACGCCCCCGGCGGCGCTGCTGCGGCGCAATCTGAGCGGACGTCTGAGCTTCGGCGTCGAGCTGATCGGCGCGCTGCTGGCCGGCGCGGCGCTGGCCGGCCTTGCGGTGGTCACCGCGCCCACGCCCCTGGCGGCCGGGATCATGATCGGCGGCGTCGCCGTGTCGTTCGTTTTGCTTTGGTTGCTCGGCTTAGCCGCCGCCTTCGTCGCCGGGCGTCTGCGCGTCGGCGCGCGCGGCGCGTTGCGCATCGGTCTCGCCAACCTCGCAGGCCCGCGCTCCGCAGCGCGCACGGCGTCGCCCGCCATCGGCCTCGGCGTCGCCCTGCTGGCGGCGGTGGTGCTGATTCAGTCGAGCCTGTTGTCCCAGGTCGCCGACGTCGCGCCGCGCACGGCGCCGGCGCTGGTGTTCATCGGCGTGCCGGGCGATCGCGCCGCCGCCTTCGACGCCGAGGTGACCCAGGCCTTCGGCGCGCCCCTGAGGCCCCAGGTCTATCAGCGCTGGCCCTATCTCACCGGCCGCATCGTGCGCGCCAACGGCAAGGCCCTCGACCGCCGCACCATGCCGCAGAACGAACGCTGGGCCTTCGACAATGACATCGGCCTGTCCGCCATCGGCGCCGAACCGCCGCACGCGGGGATCGTCGCGGGGCATTGGTGGGCGGCGAACTATGCGGGACCGCCGCTGGTGGCGCTCGACGCCGACGCGGCGCGCGCGGGCGGGCTGAAGATCGGCGACACCGTCACCCTGGCCATTCTCGGGCGTGAGATCGACGCGCGCATCGCGGTGCTGCGCAAGGTCGAGTTCGGCGCCTTCGGTCCGTCCTTCACCCTCATCGTCACGCCGCAGACGCTGGCGGGCGCCGGGCTCAACGACATCGCCATCGCCAAGGCGACGCCGGCGCAGGAGGCGGCGGTGACGCGCGCGCTCGGCCGCGACTTCCCCACCGTCGACGTGATCAGCGTGCGCGAGCAACTGGCGGCGGCGAGCGATCTGTTCAACCGCTTAGCCCTCGCCGTGCGCGGCGCCGCGGCGGTCGCCGCGCTGGCCGGCTTGTTGGTGCTCGCGGGCGCCATTGCGGCCGGCGCGCGGGCGCGGGCGAAGGAGGCGGCGACGCTGAAGGTATTGGGCGCCGCGCGCGGTCAGATCCTGATGGCCTATGCGGTCGAGTACGGCTTCGTCGGCCTGATCGCGGGGGTGGCGGGCACGGGCCTCGGCTATCTCGCGGCCTGGCCGGTGGTGGTGAAGGTGTTCGAGGCGCGCTGGAGCGTCGACTGGACCGGCGTCGCCGCCCTGGTCGGCGGCGCAGCCCTGCTCGCCGGCGCCGGCGGCATCCTTGCGGCCCTGCAGGCCCTGTCCAAACGGCCCGCCCCGGTGCTGCGGGCCGAATAGCGCCGCTCTCGACCTGCGCTTGCAGGCCAGCCGGGGCGGGGCCACATTAGGGGCTAGGTCCGCGCCCGCGGACCGCGACAGAGGTTTCAATTCGCCATGAGCGACTTCAATAGCCAGGCCCCCTGGGGCAGCAGCGCCCCGGCCGCCCCGACCGATGCGGCGTTCGACCAGGGTCTCCGCAGCTTCATGCTGGGCGTCTACAACAAGCTGATGCTGGGCCTGCTGGTGGCCGGCGGTCTGGCCTGGGTGGTCGGCAACGTACGTCCGGTCACCGAGCTCTTGTTCCGCTTCCTCGGCGACCGCCCAGTGGGCTACACGCCGCTCGGCCTGGTCGTCGCCTTTGCGCCGATCGGGATCATCCTGTTCTCGAACTTCTTCATGCGTCGCACCTCGCCGGCGGCGTCGGGCATCCTCTACTGGCTGCTGGTCGCCATCATCGGCGCGTCGCTGGGCGTCTTGTTCCTGGTCTACGCCGGCGCCGAGATCGCGCTCGCGCTGGCCATTACCGCCGGCGCCTTCGGCGGCCTGAGCCTGATCGGCTACACCACCAAGCGCAGCCTGTCGGGCCTCGGCGCCTTTTGCATCATGGGCGCCTGGGGCGTCGTGCTGGCGGGCATTGCCACCTTCTTCATCCACGGGCTCTACGCCAACCCGATGTTCTTCTTCGCCTTCAACCTGATCGGCGTGGTCGTGTTCTCGGGCCTGATCGCCTACAAGACCCAGGACCTGAAGCTCACCTACAGCGCGTTCCGCAACGACGGCGCATCGCTGGCGGTGGCGTCGAACTATGGCGCGCTGTCGCTGTTCATCAGCTTCGTGAACCTGTTCCAGTTCATCCTGGCCCTGCTCGGCGGCGGCAGCCGGCGCAACTGATCGCGCGCTGCGACGCGAACAAGCAAAAGCCCCGGCGGATCGCTCCGCCGGGGCTTTTTTATGCCCGACGTTTCATCTCACTCGACGACGGCGAAGCGGCCCTTGTCGAAGACCCGCAGCACCTGGGCCAGGTCCTGGCCGCGTTTCACGATCAAGCCGTTCTGGCTGATCACCGACCAGGCGCCTTGGCGGCGCGCCAGGGCCGGACGTTTTTCGATACGGTAGAGGGGCGCCTCGGAGGCGTGGCGGAATACGGCGAAGCTCACCGCCTCGAGGTTCGAATCGATGGCGTAGTCGCGCCACTCGCCGGCCGCCACCATCCGCCCATAGATCCGCAGGATCTGGTTGAGCTCCCGCCGGTCGAAGAACACGGTCCCCGACCGGGGGGCGGGACTTATGACGTCGATGCTCATCAGACGCGAGCCTAACCCTTGATTCCGCTCCTTAGGAAGCCGTGTCGTGACGGACACGTTCCTCAGCGATCATGACTCAAGCTTCACCTTGCGTCTTGAAATGGCCTTAATTCGGTCCCGCGCGCGCCTGTTTAGGCCCCGATAGTCTGAGGGTCGGCCGGTCGGGGTCACGGAGAGATCCCGGATCCTGAACAGCCCCCCCAGCCCCCCTGGATTTATACGGGGTCCCGGTCGGTCGACAGTTCCTCCAAGCGACAGACGCCCGCTGCATCCTCCCCCCATGCCGCGGGCGTTTTCGCGTCTGGCGCTTGGCTGGAAGAAGAAGAGAGTCCACGGACCACACGGAAAGCACGGACGGGCGTGGCGTTTCCGAGATTTAGACCCGAATGGTCCGATCAGCTTTTTTCACCGCCGCGAAGCGGCGGTATTCCGTGTTTTCCGTGTGGTCCGTGGACTCTCTGTTCGACGGCTAAAACCGGCGGGAGGCCAGGATGCGGCCCGTCCTTGTGGCCTGGACCAGGATCACCGACTTCAGCGCCGGGTCGGACGCCTTGGGCAGCTTGTAGGCGTGGCTGGCGCCGCGCCAGGGGCCGAGCTTCACCAGTTCGCGCACCACGTCGGTCTCGCGGATGACCTTGCCCTTGTTCTCGCCGGTCTTGGGCGTGACCTCGCGCACCTCCGGGGCATAGCGGACCAGCCACACGTCCGCGCCGCCGGCGGTCGAGCGCGCCGAGCCCACCAGGGCCCAGGACGCGCTGCGCAGGGTGATGGCGGGCCGCGCCCCCGGCTCCCTGGCCGCAGCCTTGATCGCGTTCTCGACTTCATCGGCCTTGAGGCCGGACATCTGCTCGCGGCCGTCCACCACCACCTGGGGCGTGTAGACGTCGCGCAGCTTCATCGCCTTCATGTAGGCGTGCTGGCGGTCAGAGAATTCGGGCCGGGCAAAGGTGTCGCGCCAGCCCAGGTAATCCCAGTAGTCCACCGGGAAGGTGAGCGCGATCACGTTCGCCTGGTCGGCCAGCCTGGCCACCAGGGCGTCAGCGCCGGGGCAATCGGCGCAGCCCTGGGCGGTATAGAGCTCAACGACCACGGGCCTGCCGGCCACGGCGTGACGGGTCCGGTGATGGACGGTCCGGGCCATGGCGGCCCCGGGTAACGCGAAGGGGGCAATCAGGGCGGCGGCGATCAGCAGCGCTGGTAGTCGCATGGTCGCCTGACTAGCCGTTCCCCTGGGGCGCCGCACCTCACCCTAGCGTGAGCGGGCGGCGCGGGGGGCGAGCCTGCCCCGGTGCGCCGCCCCCCGCAACCTTTGGATTTGGCCTGTGGCTCAGGCCGCCGCTTCGCCCTTGGCCAGGTTGCGCAGCACATAGTTCAGCACGCCGCCGGCCTTGAAGTACTCGAGCTCGGTCTCCGTATCGATGCGGCAACGCACCGGGAACCGCGCCAGCTTGCCGTCGGAGGGACGGAACAGTTCGACCATCAGCTCCTGACGCGGCTTCACGTCTTCCAGGCCGCGGATGGTGACGATCTCTTCGCCGGTCAGACCGAGCTTGTGCCAGCCGTCGACTTTGAACTGCAGCGGCGCCACGCCCATCCCCACCAGGTTGGAGCGGTGGATGCGCTCATAGCTTTCGGCGATCACCGCGCGCACGCCGAGCAGCTTGGTGCCCTTCGCCGCCCAGTCGCGCGACGAGCCGGTGCCGTATTCCTTGCCGGCGAACACCACCAGGTGGCGGCCTTCCGACTGGTAACGCATCGCCGCGTCGTAGATCGACATCACGTCGCCGGACGGGAAGTGCTTGGTCACGCCGCCTTCGATGTCCGGCGTCATGCGGTTGCGGATGCGGATGTTGGCGAAGGTGCCGCGCATCATCACTTCGTGGTTGCCGCGACGCGAGCCGTAGGAGTTGAAGTCGAGCGGCTCGACCCCGTGCTCCTGCAGCCAGACGCCCGCGGGCGAGGTCTTCTTGATCGATCCCGCCGGCGAGATGTGGTCGGTGGTGATGCTGTCGCCGAAGATGCCGAGCACGCGCGCTTCGATGATGTCCTTCACCGGCGCCGGCTCCATGGTCATGCCCTTGAAGTACGGGGGGTTCTCCACGTAGGTCGAGTTGGGATCCCAGGCGTAGGTCTTGCCGCCGGCGACGTCGATACCCTGCCAGTTCTTGTCGCCCTTGAAGACGTCCTTGTAGCGCTTGGCGAACATCTCTTCGGACACAACGGCGCGCTGGATTTCGGCGATTTCCGCCGAGGTCGGCCAGATGTCCTTCAGATAGACCGGCTTTCCATCCTTGCCTTCGCCCAGCGGTTCGCGCGCGACGTCTTTGCGCATCGAGCCTGCCAGGGCGTAGACGACCACCAGCGGCGGCGAGGCGAGATAGTTCGCGCGCACGTCGGGGTTCACCCGGCCTTCGAAGTTGCGGTTACCCGACAGCACGCTGACGGCGACGAGGTCGCCTTCGTTCACCGCGTCGGAGATTTGCTGCGGCAGCGGACCGGAGTTGCCGATGCAGGTGGTGCAGCCATAGCCCACCAGGTTGAAGCCGAGCGCGTCGAGATCGGCGCTGAGGCCCGACTTGTCGAGATAGTCGGTGACCACCTGCGAGCCGGGCGCGAGCGAGGTCTTCACCCAGGGCTTGGGCTTCAGACCCAGCGCCGCCGCCTTGCGCGCCACCAGACCCGCGGCGATCAGCACCGAAGGGTTCGAGGTGTTGGTGCAGCTGGTGATCGCGGCGATCACCACGTCGCCGTGACCGACATCGTAGCTCTCACCCTTCACCGCCGTGCGCTTGTCCGCCTCAGCGCCCTTGCCGAAGTCGTTGGCCAGAGCGGTTTCGAACATGCGTTGCGCGTCGATCAGCGGCACGCGGTCCTGGGGACGCTTGGGTCCGGCAAGCGAGGGCTGCACTGTGCCGAGGTCGAGGTCGAGGGTGTCGGTGAACACGGGGTCTTCGACGCCTTCACCGCTCCACAGCCCCTGTTCCTTGGCATAGGCCTCGACCAGGGCGACGCGATCCTTTTCGCGGCCGGTGGCGGTCAGATAGTCGAGCGTCGCCTGGCTGATCGGGAAGAAGCCGCAGGTCGCGCCGTACTCGGGCGCCATGTTGGAGATGGTGGCCTGGTCCTCGATGGTGAGGTTCAGGATGCCCGGGCCGAAGAACTCCACGAACTTGCCGACCACGCCCTTCTTGCGCAGCATCTGGGTGACCGTCAGCACCAGGTCGGTGGCGGTCGAGCCTTCCGGCAGGCGCCCGTCGAGACGAAAGCCGATGACTTCCGGGATCAGCATGGGAATGGGCTGGCCCAGCATGGCCGCCTCGGCCTCGATGCCGCCCACGCCCCAGCCCAGAACGGCCAGGCCGTTGACCATCGTGGTGTGGCTGTCGGTGCCGACCAGGGTGTCGGGATAGGCCAGGGTCGTCTTGCCCTCAGACGCGGTCCAGACCGTCTGCGCCAGGTATTCCAGGTTCACCTGGTGACAGATGCCGGTGCCCGGCGGCACCACGCGGAAGTCGTTGAACGCCGACGAGCCCCAGCGCAGGAAACGGTAGCGCTCGATGTTGCGCTCGTATTCCTTGGCCACGTTCTCCTTGAACGCCTTCTGGTCGCCGAAGAAGTCGACCATCACCGAGTGGTCGATGACCAGATCGACCGGGTTCAGCGGATTGATCTTCTCGGGGTTGGCGCCCAGCGCGCCCATCGCATCGCGCATGGCGGCGAGGTCGACCACGGCGGGCACGCCGGTGAAGTCCTGCATCAGGACCCGCGCCGGGCGGAAGGCGATCTCGTGCTCGACCGAGCCCTTGTTCTCGACCCAGGCCGAGAGCGCGTCGAGGTCCTCGCGGGTGACGGCCGTGCCGTCCTCGTTACGCAGCAGGTTCTCGAGTAGAACCTTCAGGGTGCGGGGCAGGCGACCGATTCCGGTCAAGCCTGCTTCCTCCGCGGCCGGAAGGCTGTAATAGGCGTACTTCTTTCGCCCGACGGTGAGGTCCCGGCGGGTGTTTAGGCTGTCAATGGACGGCATGGATGATCCTCTCGATCGATGGGGCCGCCCCAAAACGGGGTGCGGGCCAGAGACCTTTCGCGGAATTGGGCGCTTGAAACCGGAAAGCACAGGTTGCCGGTTCGCGCCGCCAAATCCCCGCGCGGCCGCGGTCCTCTTAGACCCGCGTTACGGTCCCGTCGAGGCGCGCGTGGGCCGTGCGGTCGGCCTCGGGCTTATTTCCGGCAAACCTCGGCGAGAGCTGCAGTGACGGCGTCGGTCCAGGGGTTCTGCGACCACTCCGGATGGCGGCGAAGGTCGTCCAGCACGGGGTCCAGTCCGGCCGGGCAGGGCGCTGAGCTGTCGAGCTCCCACTCGGCCAGGAGATCAGCGCAGGCGTCGCGGTTTTCGGCCTTGGAGCAGTCCGCTAGGAACTTGGCCGTGGTCGGCGTTTCGTCGGCGGCGGCCGGCATCGGCGCGGCCAGGAGAGCCGTCGCGGCGAGGAGAAGAACCATCCGTTTCATGCCGACGCTCCTGGGGCAAAAGCCTGCCGCCACGCTAACACGGGTATGCGAACGTCAACAGCGAGGCCGCCCTTGCTGACCGGCCTGGCCATCGAAGGCTTGGCCGTCGAGCGCGGCGCGCGGCGCCTGTTCGAGGGGGTGTCGCTCACCCTTGCTCGCGGCGAGCTTTTGACCCTGACGGGGGCAAACGGGGCGGGGAAGACCTCGCTGCTTCGCGCCGTGGCCGGGTTCTTGCGGCCCCAGGCGGGGGACATCCGTTTCGAAGGTCAGGACGCGGAGGACGCCCGTGCCGAGAGCCTCCACTACCTGGGCCACCAGGACGGTCTGAAGCCCGCGCGCACCGCGTGGGAGGAGCTGTGCTTCCAGGCGCAGTGGTGCGGCGGCACGCGGGAGAGCGCGAAGGCGGCGGTGGAGGCTTTGGCGCTGCAGCCGCTGCTCGATCTCGAAATTCGAAAGTTGTCCGCCGGTCAGCGCCGGCGCGTGGCGCTGGCCCGGTTGATCGCGGCGCCACGGCCGCTGTGGCTGCTCGATGAGCCGATGGCGCCGCTGGACGCCGAGCGACGTTCCGGGTTCGGAGCATTGATGGCGCAGCATCTGCAGGGCAGCGGCCTGATCCTGGCCGCCGCGCACGACCCATTCCCCGTGCCCGGACGAACCGTGCAGATCGGAGCGTCCGCGTGAAGACGTTCCTGGTCCTGCTGCGGCGCGAACTGGATCTGGCCTGGGGCGGAGGCGGCGGACCGGTGCTCGGCTGCGCCTTCCTCGCCTGCGTGACCACGCTGCTGCCGCTGGCGGCCGGACCATCGCTGGTGCGCCTCGCCGGGTTTGCGCCGGGCGCGGCGTGGGTGGCGCTGGCGCTGGCGTCGCTGTTGTCGCTCGAGCGGATGTTCGAACGCGATTACGAGGACGGCGCGCTCGACCTGCTCGCCACCGGTCCGCTGCCGCTGGAGGCGGTCGCCCTGGCCAAGGGTCTCGCCCAATGGTCCGCCAACGGCCTGCCGCTGGCGGCGGCCGCCCCCATCGCCGCCATCGCGCTCGGCGCCTCGTCCACGTCGGCGCTCCTGATCCTGGCCTGTGCCGCCATCGGCGGCCTGGGCTTCGCCTTCACCGGCGGCATCGGCGCCGCGGTCGCCCTGGGCGCCCGGCGCGGCGGCGTCCTGATCGCCGTGATCGTGCTGCCGCTGTTCGCGCCCCCGGTCATCTTCGGCGCCGGCGCGGTGGGCAATTTCACCGCCGGCCTGCCCTGGCTCGGCGGCCTCGGCTTCCTCAGCGCCTACTCCCTCGCGACCCTGGCGCTGGCCCCCTTCGCCATGGCCGCCGCGGTGAGGAACGCGTTGGGGTGATGGAAAAAAAGTAAGATGGGAGAGGAAGAACTCGAAGGACTCGAAGAAGGGGAAGGGGTCGGCGCTCATTCGCCCGCGTAGCGGGCCTCCCCTTTTTTGAAGGCGCCTCCGGCGCGGATTCGAGCGCTCGAGACTCACGCTCTTGCTCTTCTTCGAGTCCTTCGAGTTCTTCCTCTCCCCGCCTCGCTTTTTTTCCCGCCTTGTTCCCGCTCCGAGCCCGGACTAGACCCCCGCCCGTGATCTTCGGTCTTGCCAATCCCCAGCGGTTCATGGACGCCACGCGCCGTGCGGGCGTGATCGGGGGCGTGCTGAGTGCGGTTTTGCTGATCGCGGGCGTGTGGCTCAGTTTTACCGCGCCGCCGGACTATCAGCAGGGCGAGACGGTGCGGATCATGTTCGTGCACGTGCCGGCCGCCTGGATGGCGATGTTCGTCTACGCGTGCCTCGGCGGCGCCAGCTTCTTCAGCCTGGTCTTCCGCCACGCCCTGGCCGACGCCGCCGCCAAGGCCGCAGCCCCCCTGGGCGCCGCGTTCAACGCATTGGCGCTGGCAACCGGATCGCTGTGGGGACGGCCGATGTGGGGCGCCTGGTGGGTGTGGGACGCGCGCCTGACCTCGGTCCTCATCCTGTTCTTCTTCTACCTCGGTTACATGGCGCTGCGCGCCGCCCTCGACGACGAGCAGAAGGCCGCGCGCGCCGCAGCGATCCTGGCGCTGGTCGGGCTGATCAATGTGCCGATCGTCCACTTCTCGGTGACCTGGTGGAACAGCCTGCACCAGGCCGCGTCGGTGTTCCGCCTTGGCGGTCCGACCATCGCGTGGAGCCTGCTGCTGCCGCTCTTGGTGATGGCGCTCGGCTACATGAGTTTGTTCTTCACCCTGTGGATCGTGCGTACGCGGACGGAGGTCATGCGCACGCGCGCCGAAGCGCTGATGCTCAAGCGGGCAGGAGGCGCCTGATGCTGCATCTCGAGATGGGCAAGTATGCGATGTACGTCTGGCCGGCCTGGGGGCTCAGCGTGCTGGTGCTCGCAGGCCTCGTCGCCGACACCCTGATGCGGGCGCGCCGTGCGAAAGCGGCGTTGGACCGGGCGGAGAAGGGCGAATGAAGCGCTGGGTCGCGGTCATTCCGCTCGCCGTGCTGGCGGCGCTGGCGGTGATGTTCTTCGGCTGGACGCTGAAGCGCGACCCGCACGTCTCGCCGGACGAACTGGTCGGCAAGCCGGTTCCCGCCGTCGCGGTCGAACCCCTCGCGGGCGGCGCGCCGGTGGCGCTGAACACGGCGGTGAAGGGTCCCGCCCTGGTCAATGTCTTCGCGTCCTGGTGCGCGCCCTGCCGCACCGAGCAGCCGCAGCTCTTGCGCCTGAAGCAACAGGGCGTGCGGATCGTCGGCGTGGCGTGGAAGGACGAACCGGCCAAGACCCAGACCCTGCTGGGCCAGATCGGCGACCCCTTCGCCGCCGTCTATTCCGACCGCGCCGGCCGCGCGGCGATCGAACTTGGCATCTCCGGCGCGCCGGAAACCTTCGTGGTCGATTCCAAGGGCGTCATCATCGACAAATGGCCCGCGCCGTTGACGGACGAAGATGCAGACCGGCTGGCCCGGGAGCTGAGGCGGGCGGGGTAGGAAGAAAGATCGTCCACGAACCACACGAACCACACGAACGATTCTCCGGCCCGCGTAGCGGGCCTTTCTTTTTGGAACCACGGAAAACACGGAAAGCACGGACTCGCAGCCGCCCCTTCCGTGTTTTCCGTGTTTTCCGTGGTTCATTTTTAAAGCCGCTGCGCGGCGGGGATGGCGCGTTCGTGTGGTTCGTGTGGTTCGTGGACAAACCTTCTTGCGACGCCTGACCGCAACACCTCGTTAACCCTTTTTCTACACCGATCGTTAAGCATGCCGGCATGGCTGCCCCGATCCGTCCGCTCCCGCCCGCCTTCACCCCGCCCGTTCGTCCGAACGACCGGGTGAGTGCGGCGCAGCGGGCGTTCTTTCAGACGGCGGTGACCGGCGTTGCGCCCGCTCCCGCGGCGGAGCCCGCCAAGGCCGCTCAGCCGGCGCCGCGCGTCGTCGAACAGGCGGACGTGAGCGAACCGGCGGACCGCTGGGCGCGCCCGGGGTCGCGGCTGGACATCAAGGTCTGAGGGCGGAAGGTCCGCCTACGAAGCGCCCCTTCAGGCGGCGCGCTTGATCTTCTTTTTCTTCTTGTCGACCTTCTCGGCCTTGGGCGCCTTGTCGCGTTTGGCGTCCTTCTTGTTCTTCTTCTTTTTGCGGCCGTCCTGGGCGTCGCCCTCGGCGGCGGCCGCGGCTTCCTCGCCGGCGCGGGCGAAGGCGCGCAGGCCCGCGATGAAGCTGTTGCGCTTGCCGCGCGGCAACAGGGTCAGGATCTTCTTGTCGGCGGCGTCGACCTTGGGCTTGGCGTCGTTCAGTTCTCCGCGGCCCGCGTCGGTGAGGCTGACGGTATTGGCGCGCGCGTCGAGGCTCGAACGCTCACGCTCCAGCAGGCCCTTGGTGATCATCCGCGCGACCATGTCGGCCAGGGTCGAACGATCGATGCCGGTGGAGCGGACGAGGTCGGTCTGGGTCAGGCCCGGATTGTGCGCCACTGCGGTCAGCACCGCGTACTGACGTTGGGTCAGGCCGTCGGGCCCGGTTTCGGTGGAATAGAGGTCGAGCGCGAGCTGGAGAACCCGGTGCAACAGGTGGCTCGGCGACTGGTCGAGCGGGCTGTCCTCGCCCGGGCGGCCGGTCTTTCCCTTGGTCTTCGCCATGGTCCGATCCTCAGTTGCCTGCCCCCGGGATATAGCACGGATGCACGACAGTTCGACAACAGACGCTCCGTGGACGGAAACCCTCGCGCCGCCAAGCCGGAGCGCCTAGAACGCTTGTGTGGCAAAGCCCTTCGAGCCGTCCTTCTCGGTGGAAGTCCCGCCCGGCGACAGCCGCCCGCGCCGGGTCTGCGACCGCTGCGGCTTCGTCGATTACGTGAATCCGAAGATCGTGGTGGGGGCCGTGGTCGCGGTCAGCGACCGGGGTCCGGCCTTCGGCGAGGGGGCTGTTCCGCTGGCGGACGTTGCGGTTTTGCTGTGCCGCCGCGCGATCATGCCGAGGCGCGGCTACTGGACCCTGCCGGCCGGCTTCATGGAGGAGGGTGAAACCGTCGCCGACGGAACGCTGCGCGAGGCGCGCGAAGAAGCGCTGGTCGATCTCGCGCTGGACGGGTTGCTGGCCATCTACGACGTGCCGCACCTGAGCCAGGTGCAGATCTTCCACCGGGCGCGGATGAAGACGCCGCAGTTCGGCGCCGGCGAAGAAACCATCGAGGCGCGGCTGTTCCCCTGGGCCGACATCCCGTGGCGCGACCTCGCCTTCTATTCCGTGTCCTGGGCCCTCGACGCCTTTGAGCAGAGCCGGCTGGAAGCGCGGTTCGCGCCCTTCGGCAATCCGGCCGCCCGAGACTGGTTCATGCCCGCCGGAGTTTAGAGGACGGCGTCTAGAGACCCGTGTCCGGCGGTTCGACCAGCGGCGCGGCTTCGTCGGGGTTGTCCATGTGCTTCATCAAAAACGGCGTCTGCAATCCGGCGAACACCAAGCCTGCGACCGCATAGACGATTTTGAACCCGACCCAGATCTTGTCGTTGGGAAAGCCCCGCCAGATGATCTCGTTCAGCACCGCGCCGGTCGCGAAAAACAGCAGGAACCGGATCGTCAGTATGCGCCAGGCGTGGTCGGGCATGCTGACCGACGAGCCCATCAACAGCCGCAGCGGGTTCTTCTTGAACAGCAGCCCGATGCCGAGCGCGCTGGCGAAGGCGAGGTAGACGAAGGTCACCTTCATTTTGAGAATGTTCTTGTCGTGGAAGAACAGGGTGAGGCCGCCGAACACCAGGGCGAAGCCGCCGGAGATCGCCGGCATCGGCGCGATGCGCTTTTCGATCACGAAGCCCAGAACCACCGCCACCACCGATGCGATCATCAGGGTCGGCGTCGCGTGGATCAGGGCTTCCTTGTCGTGATGCATCTCGCCGATCGCGAACACGACGGCGAACGCGATCAGGGCGCCGTAGTCGATCAGGATGCGCAGGACGGTCTTGAGCGGTGGACTCACACTGAATTCCTCATGCCGGGTCCAGGCCCACGAGCGAGCGCGAGAAGGCGCGCGCGTCGAAGGGTTGGAGGTCTTCGATGCCTTCGCCCACGCCGATCAGCTTGATCGGAGCGTCCGAGGCCTGGGCCACCGGCACCAGGACCCCGCCGCGGGCGGTGCCGTCGAGCTTGGTCATCACGATGCCGGAGACGAAAGCGGTCCGGCCGAAGATCTGTTCCTGCGCCAGGGCGTTCCGCCCGACCGTGGCGTCGAGCACCAGCAGGGTCTCATGCGGCGCGTCCGGATCGATCTTCTTGAGCACACGGACGATCTTCAAGAGTTCGTCCATCAACTGTTGTTTGTTCTGCAGCCGCCCGGCGGTGTCGATCAGCACCACGTCGAAATCTTCGGCGCGCGCCTTTTCATAGGCGTCGTAGGCCAGACCCGCCGCGTCGGCGCCCGGCGGACGCGACAGGAACGAAGCGCCCGCGCGTTCGGCCCAGACCTGCAGTTGTTCGACTGCGGCCGCGCGGAAGGTGTCGGCCGCCACCACCATCACCTTGGCGCCCTGGCGCGTCAGGTCCGAGGCGATCTTGCCCAGCGTCGTCGTCTTGCCCGACCCGTTCACGCCGACGAACAGGACCACGAAGGGGCGCGGGCCGCCCAAGGGATCGAAACTCGCTTGGCGCGGCTCCAGCTCCGCCGCCACCGCCTGGGCCAGGGCTTCCTTCACCTCGGTTTCGTCCGAGACGTTGCCGAAGCGCAGCTCGCCGAAGCGCTGGGCGATGCGCGCCGCGGCGGCGGGCCCCAGGTCCGCCTCGATCAGCTGCTCCTCCAGTTCGCCCAGGGCGGCGGCGTCCAGGGGCTTTTTCACAAAGCCCGCCACCACCTGCTCGGTCATCTGCCGCGATGAGCGGGAGAGGCCGTCGGTGAGGCGCTGGAACCAGCCCTTCTTGGGCGCGGAGGCGTCGGTCATGCGCCCCTTTAGCGGGCGCCGGGCGGGCGGGACAGCCAAATCACCCCCCGGCGCCGCCCCCTGTCATCGCCCTGCGATTGCCCGCCCCGCCGGGGCGTGTGAAATTGGCGGCCGAGGGGTGGGGACATGCTGCGCGGACTTCGAACGGCGCTGATCGTCCTGGCGCTCGCCCTGTTGGGCGCGGCGCCCGTGGCGCGTCCGGCGGCGGCCCAGGACGCGGGCCTCGGCCTGCGTGAGGCCGAACGCTCGGTGGTCAGGATCATGGTCCTGCACCTGGACGCCAACGACCAGCCCATCGGTCTCGTCGGCGGCACCGGCTTTGTCGTCGCGCCGGGCAAGATCATCACCAACAACCACGTGGTCCAGCCGATCGACGGCTCGGTGCGCCAGCTGTTCTATGTCGTGCCCGACCGTTTCGCCGGGACCGAGGGCAAGGACGCCCAACTCTTGCAGACCTGGCCCGCCGCGGACCTGGCGCTGCTCAGCGCGCCCGAGATCGCGGCGCCGCCGATGAAGATCGCCGCCACCCCGCCCGGTAAGGAAGCGACCGTGCGCGCGCTCGGCTATCCGGGCGTGACCGACAGCATGCGCAACCTGACGATCGAAAAGCGCCTGCAACCGTCCGAGCCCTACGTGACGTCGGGCTCCATCGCGCTGTTCTCCGACACCGCCCCCGGCGGCGCCGAGGTCGAGACCATCTTCCACACCGCCGCCATCGATCACGGCAACAGCGGCGGCCCGCTCATCGACGAGTGCGACCGGGTGATCGGGGTGAACACCTGGGGCGCGGCGGACACCCTCGCCGACGACGGCCAGGTGGAAAGCCACCAGGGCCAGTTCGCCGCCATACGCTCGACGGTGCTGGCCAAGTTCCTCGATACCTCGGGCGTTACGGGCGACATCGACTACGGCCCCTGCGTAAAGGCGCCCGCCGCGCCCGATCCCGCGCTCACCGCCGAGGTCGACAAGGCCAACGCCGCCGCCAACCAGGCGCTCGCCGCGGCGCAAAAGGCGGAGGACGAGCGCGACGAAATTCTGCGCTGGGGCGTGATCCTGATCGGCCTCGCGGCTGCGGTGGGCGCGCTGGTCATGTTCCTGCGCTGGCGCCAGGCCCAGATGCCCGCGCCGGCCGTTTCGGTGGAGGCGCACGCCGAAGGCGCCGCGCCGGCGCCGGTGAAGCACCCGTTGCCGATCGCGGTGTGGGCGCTGCTGGCGGTGTTCGTCGTCGCCCTGGTCGGCCTGTGGCTGATGACCCATCACAAGACCGCCGACAAACCGGTGCAAACGGCCCAGACCACGACGGTGACCCTCGTCTGCACGCTGGACCCGAAGCAGAGTTTCAACCCGATCCCGGGGTCGTCGTCGCTCACCTTCGGCTTTGATGCGCCCATCGCTTGCGTGAACGGCCGCACGCCCTATGAGAAGAACGCCGGCGGCTACAGCCACATCACCGTCCAGGACAAGACGCACAGCGTGTCGAAGATGGAGCTGTCGTCGGACCTGAAGACCTTCAGCCGCCGCGACTTCGTGCTGAACGACGCCGACTACGCCGCCTATTCCGCCGGCCGAACCTCGCTCGGAACCCTGACCTGCCCCATCCCCGGCAACGACGCCTCGGCCAAGACGACGGCGGACACCCTGGCGAAAATCCGCACCCTGTCGGCGTCGTACCTGGAGGTGGAGTCGTCCCGCGTGATGACCTGGCGCTGCGCCCCGCAGTCACCGCCGGCGGCGCCGGCGTCGTAGACGGTGCGCGGGGCATTCATCGGCCTGTTGGGTCTCACGGTTCTTTTTTTGCAGGGCTGTCACAGGGTGGCGGCGAGAAGCACGGCGGCCTGTGAAAATGCTTGGCGACACACAGTTGCGGAGCAGCGTCTCGAAATGTCGGAAACGCGTTTCGTCAATCGGTGCATGAAGGCGCGATGGGTGGCCAAATGCTCCGATGGTTACGTCGCGGTCGGGAGTGTTCCCGCCGACGTTTGCGGCGTTCATGGCCGCGTATCGGCTTGGTTCCGAGCGCCTGACGCTTAGGCCTGAGGCCGACCGATGCTCACGTAGCTGAAGCCCAGGTCGCGCATGGCGTCGGCGCGGTAGATGTTGCGCAGGTCGATCACCAGGGGCGCTTTCAGCAGGCCCTTGATGCGGCTGAGGTCGAGCGCGCGGAACTGGTCCCATTCGGTCAGGATCACCAGGCCGTCGGCGCCGTCGGCGGCGTCGTAGGGGCCGTTCTTGAATTCGACGCCATTGAGCAGGTGCTTGCCCTCGTCCATGCCTTCCGGGTCGAAGGCCTGCACCATCGCGCCCGCAGCCTGCAGCGCGGGGATGACGTCCAGGCTCGGCGCGTCGCGCATGTCGTCGGTGTTGGGTTTGAAGGTGAGGCCCAGCACGCCGATGCGTTTGCCCGCGACGCTGCCGCCCAGGGCTTCGACGACCTTGGCCGCCATCGCCTTCTTGCGTGCGTCGTTCACCCGCACCGTGGTTTCCACCAGCTCCAGCGGCGCGCCGTAGTCGACTGCCGTACGCACCAGCGCCAGGGTGTCCTTCGGGAAGCACGAACCGCCATAGCCCGGCCCCGCGTGCAGGAACTTCGACCCGATGCGCTTGTCGAGGCCGATGCCGCGGGCCACCGCCTGCACGTCGCCGCCGACCTTTTCGCACAGGTCCGCCATCTCGTTGATGAAGGTGATCTTCATCGCCAGGAAGGCGTTGGCCGCGTACTTGATCAGCTCCGACGTGCGCCGGCTGGTGAAGACGATCGGCACTTCGTTCAGCGACAGCGGACGATAGAGTTCGCGCATCACCGCCTGAACCCGCGGCTCCTCGGCGCCGACGACGACGCGGTCCGGGTGTTTGAAGTCGTTGATCGCGGCGCCTTCGCGCAGGAACTCAGGGTTGGACACCACGGCGAAGTCCGCGTCGGGGCGGCGCTCGCGGATGATGCGTTCGATCTCGTCACCGGTGCCCACCGGCACGGTGGATTTGGTGACCACGACGGTGAACCCGTCGAGCAGGCCCGCGATCTCTTCCGCCGCCGCATAGACGTAGCTGAGGTCCGCGTGGCCATCGCCGCGGCGCGACGGCGTGCCGACTGCGATGAACACCGCGTCCGCCTCGCGGATCGCCTGGGCGCCGTCGGTGGTGAAATTGAGTCGCCCGTCGCGCGCGTTGGACGCCACCAGTTCGTCGAGGCCCGGCTCGAAGATCGGAATCTCGCCGCGCGCGAGCCGCTCGATCTTGCCCGCGTCGGTGTCGACGCAGGTCACCACATGGCCGAAGTCCGCGAAACAGGCCCCGGACACCAGCCCGACATAGCCGGTCCCGATCATGGCGACGCGCATTGGAAGGCCCTTTGGATGCGGTTGTCGGGGTCGAGGTCGCCCGCGTTTCGCGGGGCATAACCCGTCCGCCGGGCCAAGGCCAGAGGCCGCGCGACGTCCGTTAACCCCGTTTCGCAAAGCCTCCTAAACACCGTGGGGCGTAGGGTCCGATCATGGTTTCTGCGCCACGCCTTCGCCTGCTCGGCGCCGAGGTGGATGTCGTCACGCCCGATGAGGTGCTGGCGTTCACAGCCGCCTGCGCGGGAGTGCGCAGGAAGGCGGTGGTGGCCAACCACAACGCCCACAGCCTCTATCTGATCGGCCGCGACCCGAGGATGGCGGCCCTCTACGCCCGCGCCGACCTGATCGAGATCGATTCCGTGCCGATGATCGCCTGGGGCCGGCTGCTGGGGGCCAAGGTCGCCCGCCGCCATCGTTCCACCTATCTCGACTGGCGCGAGGCGTTCTGGGCTCGGGCTCAGGCCGAGGGCTGGCGGGTGTTCCACCTGGGCTGCGCGCCCGGGGTGGGCGAGGCGGCGCGGGCCGCCCTCCGCGCCCGCTTTCCCAACGTCGAGATCGGCGTCCGCCACGGTTTCTTCGATCCGCAGGGTCCGGAGAACGACCGGGTGGTGGACGAAATCGCAGCCTTCGACCCCCACGTGCTGCTGGTCGGCATGGGCATGCCGCGCCAGGAGGCCTGGATCGAGGCCAATTTCGAGCGCCTGCCTGCGGCGGTGATCTTCCCCATCGGCGCCGCCTTCGACTTCGAGGCCGGCCGCTCGAAGACCCCGCCGCGTTGGACTGGGCGGCTGGGTCTGGAGTGGCTGCACCGCTTCGCCCACGAGCCCAGGCGCCTGTTCAGCCGCTATTTCGTCGAGCCCTGGAGCCTGGTCGGCCCCGCGGCCGGGGACCTGCGCCGCGCCCTGTCGGGGCGGGCGGTTCCTTAACAAACAGCGTTAACGCGGTCTTAAAGGGCGCGCGTTAGCCAGGGACAGAATGGAGGGGCCATGTACGATTCCGCCGACGCCCCAGGCGCCAGAACCTTCGCGCCCAAGGCCGACCCGCTCGCGGGTAAGACGGTGCTCGTCACCGGCGGCGCGGGCTCGTTCGGCTCCCGCTTCGTCAAGACCGCGCTGGAGCGCCACGCGCCGAAGAAGCTGATCGTGTTTTCGCGCGACGAGCTGAAGCAGTTCAACCTGCGCCAGGAACTCTCCGAGCAGTTCCCGCCGGAAAAGATGGCGCAGATGCGCTTCTTCCTGGGCGACGTGCGCGACCGTGACCGGTTGGAGCTGGCGTTCCGTGGTGTCGACGTCGTCGTGCACGCTGCGGCGCTGAAGCAGGTGCCGGCGGCGGAGTACAATCCCAGCGAATGCATCCACACCAATGTGCTGGGCGCCGAGAACGTGGTGCGCGCCTGCCTGCACAACCGTGTGCAGCGGGTGATCGCGCTCTCCACCGACAAGGCCTGCTCGCCGATCAACCTCTATGGCGCGACCAAGCTCGCGTCCGACAAGGTGTTCGTGGCGGCAAACAACCTCTCCGGCGACATCGGCACGCGGTTTTCCGTGGTGCGCTACGGCAATGTCGCGGGCTCCAGCGGCAGCATCGCGCCGTTCTTCAAGAAGCTGCTCGAAGACGGCGCCAAGGAACTGCCGATCACCGACGCGCGGATGACGCGGTTCTGGATCACCCTGGATCAGGGGGTGAATTTCGTGCTGTCCTGCTTCGAGCAGATGCGCGGCGGCGAGATTTTCGTGCCCAAGATTCCGGCCTCGACCATCATGGAATTCGCCCACGCCCTGGCGCCCAACATGGCGACCAAGATCGTCGGCATCCGTCCGGGCGAAAAGCTGCACGAGGCGATGATCTCCGTCGACGACGCACGCCACACCGTCGACCTCGGCGACCGCTACGCCATCGAGCCGGCCTTCGTGGAATACGCGCGCACGCCGTTCTGCGACGACGGCGCGGGCAAGAGGGTGGCGGAGGATTTCGCCTATACCTCCGACATGGCCGAGCGGCTCGACCGCAAGGGCATCCTCGATCTGCTGGAAGCCTGCCGTGCCTGACGGCGGGCGGGTGAAGGCCGCCTCCATGACCGACGGCTTTCTCCCCTACGGCCGCCAGACCATCGAAGACGACGACATCGCCGCGGTCACCGCCGCGCTGAAGGCCGACCTGCTGACCACCGGTCCGCGCGTGGCCGAGTTCGAGCGCGCCTTCGCCGACGCGGTGGGCGCCCCGCACGCGGTGGTCTGCAACAGCGGCACCGCCGCCCTGCACATGGCGGTGAAGGCCGCCGACCTGCAGCCGGGCGAAATCTGCGTCGTGCCGCCGATCACCTTCGTCGCCACCGCCAATGTGGTGCGCTTCGAGGGCGGCGAGGTGGTGTTCTGCGACGTCGACCCGGACACCGGGCTGATGACCGCGGAGACCTTGCGCCAGGCTCTGCCGCGCGCTCACGGCAAACACGTGCGCGCCATCCTGCCGGTGCACCTGCGCGGCGACCCGATTGCGCTGGGCGAGATCAGGAAGATCGCCGACCGGCTCGACGCGGTGGTGATCGAGGACGCCTGCCACGCGGTGGGCTCGATGTCGGGCAACAACCCCGTCGGCGCCTGCGCCGACAGCGCCATGGCCTGTTTCTCGTTCCATCCGGTGAAGACCATCTGCACCGGCGAGGGCGGGGCGGTGACCACCCGCGACGAACAGGTCGCGGCGCGCCTGCGCCTGGCGCGCGAGCACGGCTTAAAGCGCGACCCGGCGGAGTTCATCCTCGAGGACGAAGCGTTCGACGAGGGCGTGGCGAACCCCTGGTGGTACGAGCAGGTCGAACTCGGCTGGAACTATCGGCTGCCGGACGTGAACTGTGCGCTGGGCCTGTCGCAACTGAACAAGCTCGTCCGCTTCTCGGCGCGCCGCCGCGCCCTGGTCGCCCGCTATCGCCAGGTTCTGGCGCCCCTCGCCCCGGTGGTGCAGACTATCGACGCGCCCCGGGGCTCAGACCCGGTGCTGCATCTGATGCAGGTTCGCATCGACTTCGAAGCCGCCGGCCGTTCGCGCCGCGAGGTGATGGCCAGACTGCGCGCCAAAGGCATCGGCACGCAGGTCCACTACATCCCCGTGCATCGCCAGCCCTATTGGCGCGCGCGCTACGGCCTGGTCGATCTGCCCGGCGCCGACGCCTTCTACGCCAAGACCCTCAGCCTTCCCCTGTTCCCGTCCATGCGCGACGACGACCCCGATCGCGTCGCCGAAGCTTTGTCCGAGGCGCTCGCCCATGACCGCTGAAATCACCCCAGAAGTCGTCATCGCCGGCCGTCGCATCGGCGCTGCGCACGAGCCCTATGTGATCTGCGAGCTGTCGGGCAACCACAACGGCAGCCTCGATCGCGCGCTCAGCATGATCGACGCGGCGGCGGCGACCGGCTGCGATGCGATCAAGATCCAGACCTACACCGCCGACACCATCACCATGGACTGCGACCGGCCGGAGTTCCACATCAAGGGGGGCCTGTGGGACGGGCGGAGCCTGTACGAGCTGTACCAAGAGGCGCACACGCCGTTCGAATGGCATCCGGCGCTGTTCGAACGCGCCAGGCAGCGCGGCGTGACCCTCTTTTCGTCGCCCTTCGACGAAACCGCCATCGACCTCCTCGCGAGCCTCGATGCGCCCGCCTACAAGATCGCGTCCTTCGAGGCGGTGGATCTGCCGTTGATCGCCTTTGCGGCGTCCAAGGGCAAACCGCTGATCATCTCCACGGGCATGGCGAGCCTGCCCGAGATCACCGCCGCGCGCGAGACAGCGCTGAAGGCGGGCGCCGCCGGTGTCGTGATGCTGCACTGCGTGTCGAGCTATCCCGCCGCCCTGGAAGACGCCAACGTGCGCACCGTCGCCGACATGGCGCAGCGCTTCGCGTCCCCGATCGGCCTGTCCGACCACACGCCCGGCACGGCCGCGGCGGTCGCCGCCATCGCCATGGGCGCCAGCGTGGTGGAAAAGCATTTTACCCTGGCCCGCGCCGACGGCGGTCCCGACGCCGCCTTCAGTCTGGAACCCGACGAGTTCACCGCCCTGGCGCGCGACTGCAAGCAGGCGTGGCGCGCGCTGGGCAAGGCGCACTACGACGTGCTCGGCTCCGAACGCGGCAGCCTGCAATTCCGCCGCTCGCTCTACATCACCGCCGATGTGCACGCCGGCGAACCGCTCACCCGCGCCAACGTCCGCTCCATCCGCCCCGGCAACGGCCTCCCGCCGGCAGATCTGGAACGCGTGCTGGGCCGCGTGGCGTCACGCGACCTGAAGCGCGGCGAGCCGCTGGCGTGGGACATGGTGCATCACGGCTCGACCCGGGGCGAAGCGGCTTGAGTGCGTCGCCGCCCAAGCTCGCCTTGCGCGATCGGCTGGCCGCCGCCGCCTGGGTGCTTGGCGTCGTCCAGAATCTGATCTGTCAGCTCATCGCGGGCGCCGCGTGGAAGACGGGCTACAGCTGGTCGCGCAACAACGTCAGCGACCTCGGCAATGTCCTGTGCCAGACCTGGGACGAGGATCATCCGCGCTACGTGTGTTCGCCGCTGCACGCGATGGTCAATCTGTCGTTCCTGACCGAGGGGCTGCTGCTCGCGCTCGGCGTATGGCTGGCGGCGGCGATCTGGCGCCGCGGCGCGAGCGCCGTTACGGCGCGCATCCTGATCACCCTCGCCGGCGCCGGCTGGGTGTTGGCGGGCCTCTATCCCGCTGACGTCAATCTCAACATCCATCTGATCGGCGCGGTCCTGATCTTCTTCGTCGGCAACGCCGCGCTGTTGCTCATTGTCCGCGCGGCGGCGCCAGGAACGCCTCGTCTCCTGCGGGCGCTCGCCGGACTAGGCGGCCTCGTCGGCCTGACCACGGCGGTATCGTTCCTGAGCGGCCACTATCTCGGTCTCGGCATGGGCGGCCTGGAGCGGTTCGCCGCCTACCCCCTAGAGGTCTGGACCATCGCAGCCGCCGTCTGGCTTGCGAGCGGCCGCCGGGATCGTGCGGTCCATCATTCGTAGAAAGGCGCGGTCAGGACGCCCGCGAGCGCAAATGGCGCGCCGTCCATTTCTGCGATAACGTCGAGCCGGGTGATGGGCGGGGGCTCACTTGCGCGCGTTATTGTTCAAGCTGGGACACATCTTCGTCCCGTTCCTGCTTCTGGTCGTCGGCTTTGCGGCGATCTATTCCGCAGCGAACTATTTCCTGGTCATAACGACCGGCTGGCTTCCCCTCGACCGCAACCTGGTGAACGGCTGGCTGCCTGGCGTGCTCGGCCTGGCGCTGACCCATGTCGTCCTCTCGCCGCGCCTGCACGCACTCAAGCCGGATAAGGACGGCGATACGCCCTACGCCTACTTCTTCGCCGCGGCCGCCGTGGTGATCGCGCCCGTGTGTCTTGGGCAATACTGGCTCTCGGCGGAGGCGGGCAGGCTCGTCCACGTCGACAGAACGGAGATGATCGCATCCGCGCCGCAAGCCGCCTATTACACGGCCTCGTCGGTCTGCGCCGACCGGGATCATCCGGTGGTGACCGAGCACAGTGAGTTGAGCGGAAAGCACAACGAAGACCTGGATTTCCATCTGTACGTCCTCGTACCCATCTGCGCGTCGGCAAAGCCCAACGTGTGGATCGGTTTGCGATACAACGGCAGCACCGACAGCGGCGCGTCGGACGCGGTCAAGGAAGCGAAGTACAAGGCGTTCGCCGAAAAGAGCGAAAAGGAATTCGACGCGCTCGATTTCGCGAAAGTGACCTATTTCGAGTCTCTCGGACACACCACGGACCGGCGCGTCTATGAAAAGGCGCTGGTGAAGCGCGGGTTCGTTACACCGGCTGCGCCGATCATCCTGATTCCGCATCAGGCGCCGTTCGAAAGCCGCGGCGGAAGCAAGCTCGAATGGGCGATGCGCCTGTTCGGCGGCGGCGCGGTCGTGTTCCTGTTGATGCTTCTCTTCCGCGGGCTCGATCCGGAGAGAATGGAAGAATCACGCCTGCCTAAGTCGGCGCGCAAGCCTCACAAGAGCGCCTTCCTGCAGATATTCGTTCCGCGGCGCGACATGTACGGTCTGCCGGTCCTGTTGGACCTTAATCTCGGCGTCTATGCCGCCATGGTGTTCGCGGGGCTGGGGGTTGTTTCCTTCCAGACCGACGATCTGCTGGCGTGGGGCGCGATCAACGGCCCGGTCACCCATGGCGCCGGCCTCTACCGACTGATCACCAGCCAGTTCGTGCACGGCGGCGTCATGCACATCCTGTCAAACATGTACGGGCTGCTGTTCGGCGGGCTCTTGCTCGGCTCGGTGCTACGCAAATGGGGGCTCATCCTGGCCTACCTGTTCTGCGGGCTGGCGGGCTCGGCCGCGACCTTGATCACCCATCCTACGCACGTCACCGTCGGCGCATCCGGCGCGATCATGGGGCTGTTCGGCGTGCTTACGGTGCTCGCGGTGCTCGGCGACCCGCGGGTCGCCGGCGCCCGCGTGGCGATCCTGGCCAACTGCGTGCTCTTCGCGGGCTTCACCTTGTACCTGGGCGCCGCAATGCCCGGGATCGACAACTCGGCGCATGTGGCAGGCTTCGTGGCGGGGCTCGCGCTGGGCCTGGCGATCTATGCCTTTCCCTGGGGCGCGCCGCTCGAGCATGAGGTCGAGCCCGACGCCGGTGAAGACGTCGGCGAGTCTGTCGCGCCGCCGACGCCGGAGTGACTTCGGACGAGCGTCGCTCGCTTAGTCGCCGCCGCAGTCCTTGAAGTTCGTGTCGAGGCAGGTTTTCGCGTCGTGTTTGCCGCGCTCGATCTGATCGGGCGTCATTTCGGTGGCGACGTGATCGCGGTACTTGTCGACGCCTTCGACGCCGCGGCTCACGGCGACGGTGAACCACAAATAGCCTTTGACATAGTCCTTGGGCATGCCCTCGCCGGTGGCATAGACGATGCCGATGTTGACCTGTGCGCCCTTCTGACCCTGCTTCGCCGAGGCCAGAAGCCACTTGGCCGCCAGGGCAGGGTCCTTCGCCACGCAGTGGCCGGTGAGGTACATGATGCCGACCAGGCACTGCGCCTCCGCGTTGCCTTGCTCGGCGAGGGGCTTCAGCAGCTCGAGCGCCTTGGCGTAGTCGCCCTTGTGAAACGCCGCGTCGCCGTCGCTCATCTGATCGGCGTGGGCGGCGCCTGTGAAGCCGAGGAACAGGGCGGCGAGGGCGCCTAAGATCGCGTGTTGACGCATTTTAGAACGCCTTCGAATCGAGGAACGCATAGGACAATCCCCCCGGACTGCAACTTCTGCGCACAGACTAGCGGGAATTGCGGAAATGGGAACCTGGCGGCGTGGCGGGCGGGCCTAAGATCATTGTCCACGAACCACACAAACCACACGAACGAAGCATGGGTGCGGCGCTGCGCGCCGCTTCGCTCAACCCTTCCCCCGCTCATCTCCGCGAACGCGGGGACCCAGGTTTTTTTGTTTTCAAACGGTCGCCATCCGGGTTCGCGCTCCCACGCCAAGCCAACATTCGCTTGGTTTGAGGGAAAAAGCCTGGGTCCCCGCGTTCGCGGGGATGAGCGGAATTAAAACGTTTCAGCTCTGGTTCGTGCAAGTCGTCTAGCGACGGTCCAGCAGCGCCGCGGTTTCGGTCCATCCCACATTCGCCACCGCATCGATGAAGGCCATGTAGGGGGTGAAGTCGTGGCCTTGCGGGTAGGGTTTGGGCGTGAAGGCGTGGTAGCGCACGGGCAGGTTGGCGGCGGCAAAGGCGCCGTCGGCTTCCAGGTATTCGCGGGAACCGCCGGTGGAGAGGTAGGTCGTGGCGTTAAGCGTCCGGCAGATCGCCAGCAGGTGGTCGGAGCGTTTGCCTTCGCAGGCGAGTTCGCTCGCGGGAACGATACGGGTGGGGATGTTCAGCGCCTTCGCGGCTTCGGTGATGACGGCGCCGGTCAGGGCGGCGAGATGCGCCGGCGCCTTACTGAAATTCGCTTCCAGGAACGCGATGGCGGCCTCGAGGTGCGGGCGCGACCCATAGGCGTGGCGCACCGAGGCGAGGTGTTTCTCGCGCCAGGGCTGATCGTAGGCGATTTCGATGTCGCGAATGCGGGCGGCCTGGGCGTGCTTCTTCACCGGCACGGTCAGCATCACTTCGCCAGCGGCGCCCATGATGCGGTTGCGCGATTGCCAGGAGCGGCGTTCGAACTGGACGTCGTCGAGCAACACGAAGATGTCCGACTGTGCGATCAGCTCGAAATAGCCGAGGTAGGGCAGGTAGGTCGGCTGCATGATCGCAACGACGGTCACGCGCGCGCCTTGCCCCAGACGATCAGGTCGCTGTTGGCGACATGCACGCCGGCTTGCACGTTCTCGAACCGCGCCTGCAGCGCGACGATGTCGAACAGGCCCAGCGTGCGGACGAGCAGCGCCTCCAACTCGCCGGCGTCGTAGAAGCGGTTGATCAGGCCGGCTTCGCCGGTCTCTTCGGTGGAGAGACGCCAGGTGTGCGGTTCGACTTCGACGCCTTTGCCGCAGCGATGATCGTCGGTGAGCCGCGTGCTGAGGAACACGTCGGCGCCGGGGGCGAGTTGCGTTTCCAGCGCGGCCAGCACCGCGACCGCCTCGGCGCTGCGCAGGTAGCAGAGCAGGTTGGGGATCATCACCGCGTCGAAGGGCGCGTCGTCGAGGCGCGGAAGGCCTTGCGACAGGTCGGCCTCGACCAGCTCGGCGATCTCGCCCAGGTTGAAGCGCGCGTCCGCCAGCGCCTCGGCGCTGAAATCGACGCCGGTGACGGCCCAGCCGTAGGCCAGCGGCAGAGCCAGGTTGTTGCCGGTCCCCGAGCCAAGCTCGACCATACGCCCGGCCCTGCGATCCAGGCCCTGTTTGAAGAACCAGCGCGTGACGAAGGCGTCGGGGTATTTCAGCCCTTTGATATCGCGCAGGTCTCGCACGCCGTATCGCCCGCCCATCTTACCAAGTAGACATGTTACCAAGTAGACGTGTTCCCAAGTAGACTCGCATGGTTCGGTGATTTGCCGAACACGAGGTTAAGCGGAGACGGGCATGATCCTGGGCGTGCTGCAGGCGCGGATGAGCTCCACCCGCCTGCCGGGCAAGGTGATGAAACCGCTGCTCGGCGAACCCATGATCGCGCGCCAGATCGAACGCCTGCGCCGCGCGGAGCGGATCGACCGGCTGGTGGTGGCGACCAGCGATCACACCTCGGACGACCCGCTGGCGGCCGCGTTGCGCGAGGCGGGGGTGGACGTCCATCGCGGGCCGCTCGACGACGTTTTGGCGCGTTATGCGGGGGCCGTGCGCGCCTTCGGGCCTGCCCACCACGTGGTGCGCCTGACCGCCGATTGTCCTTTGGCGGACTGGCGCGTGATCGACGCCTGTATCGAGTTTCACCTGGACGGCGGTTTCGACTACACCGCCAACGACCTGCAGCGGACCTTCCCGCACGGGCTCGACGTGGAGGTGATGACCACCGCGGCGCTGGGCATCGCGGCGCGCGAAGCGTCGACCGCGGAGGAACGCGAACACGTCACGCCGTTCCTGTACCGGCGGCCCGAACGTTTCAAGCTGGGTTCGCTCACCCAGGCGAAGGACCAGAGCGCCGAACGCTGGACCGTGGACACGCCTGCCGACTTCGAGTTCGTGAAGCGGGTGTATGAGCGGCTGTATCCGTCGAATGCGGCCTTCACGACGGAAGACGTGATGGCGTTGGAATTTCGGCATACGGCGGTGGATGCGTAAGGAAGATTTACCGCAGAGATCGCAGAGGAAGAAGAAAGTCGCGGAGATCGCAGAGAGGGCGGCGGGTCTCACTGGCGGAGTGGATTGAAGCCTCCCTATTCCGCGCCTTCGGCGCGGCTTTCTTTAAATCGTTACGCGCGACGACGGCGGCAAACGCAACATCTCTGCGCTCTCTGCGACTTTCTTCTGTCTCTGCGATCTCTGCGTTAGATTCTTTCTTCGTTAGCGCCGAGCGACGATCTCCAGAAACGCTTCGGCCACACGCGGTGCGCCCAGCCCATCGCACAGTTCGGCGCTTTTGGCTGCGAGACGCGCGACCCGGTCGGGACTGCGCATCAAACCCGTGAAGGCGCGGTCGAAGCTCGCGTCGAAATCCGGCGCCCGCGCGTCGGCGAGGTCGACGGCGCCGTGGTTCGCCAGCCACTTGCCCACGCCGGCTTGGTTGTCGGCCAGGACCACCAGCACGGTCGGCAGGCCCAGGGTGCAACGCTCCCACACGCTCGCCCCGCCGGCGCCGACGCAGAGGTCGGCCTGGGCCATCAGGGCGGCCATGTCCTTGACCGCGACGTGTACGCTCACGCGCGGATCGCGCGCCGCCAGGGTCTGCATCCGCGCTTCGCTGGCCGTATCGGGACCGAGCACGACATCGAGCGCCGCGTCGCCGAGGCGCGGCAGCATGCGGTCGACCACGCGCGCGGTGATCCCGCCGACGTCGGTCAGGCCCATGGCTGCGAGCACGCGTTTCACCGGCGCGCGGGCCGCGCGGCGCGTCAGGGCTTCGTGGCGCAGCTCCGCGAACCGCGGGCGCACGAAGGCGTAGTCCGGGCCGATCATCAGGCGTGCGTCCGACGGGATGAGGCCGTCGTAGTCCATCGCTTCGATGCCGGGATCAGGCTCGACGATCAGCTTGCCGTCGAGCGCGCGGTCGGCGAGATCGTCGACCACCAGCGCGGGCTTGCCGCGCGCGATGGCGCGATGCGCCTGCGCGTCGAGGCGGAAGCTGTCGAACACCAAGGCGTCGAAACCCTCCGCCGCCTCGACCGCGTGCTGCGTCAAGATCGCCGGATCGGCGTCGCGAGCGGCGACGCGTCCGATGTCCGGCGGCGCGAACAGATCGAGAATGCCCGCGACCGGCGGCGAGGCCATGAACGCGACCTCGGCGCCCTTTGCCCGCAGGGCCTGCGCCAGGGTTAAGCAGCGCATGACGTGGCCGCCGCCGATCTCGGGGCCGGCGTCGGCGACGATGAGGATCCGCGGCGCGCTCATGCCCGGGACCTACCAGACCGGCGGCCGTTTCTCCAGAAAGGCGCCCAGGCCCTCCGCCGCGGCGGGCTCGCCGAGGTTTTCCGTCATGGCTCCGGACGCCAGCGCATAGGCGTCGGCCAGCGCCAGCGGCGCCTGGCGTCGGAACACCGCCTTGCCGCTGCGAATCACTGCGCGCGGCTTGCCGGCGATCTGCTCAGCCCAACGGCGCGCTTCGGGCAGGGCGGCCCCCGCGGCGGTCACGCGATTGACCAGGCCGAAACGCAGCGCCGTTTCGGCGTCGATCATCTCGCCCAGCAACAGCATCTCCATCGCATGCTTGGGCGCGATCGCGCGGGCGAGCGCGACGCCTGGCGTCGAGCAGAACAGGCCGATGTTCACCCCCGGCGTCGCGAAGCGCGCGCCCGCGCCGGCAATGGCGAGATCGCAGCTCGCGACCAGCTGACATCCCGCGGCGGTGGCCACGCCCTCGACCGCGGCGATCACCGGCTGCGGCAGGTTCACGATCGCGCGCATCACCGCGGCGCAGGCGTCGAAGGTCTTGCGCCAGGCGGCCGAACCGCCGTCGGCATCGCCGCGCCGGCTCTGCAACTCGCGCAGGTCGTGGCCCGACGAGAAGACCGGTCCGTCGGCGGCGACCACCAGCACGCGCACGCCTTCGTCGGCCGCGATCGCGTCCAGCGCGTCTTGCAGCGCCGCCAGGGTTTCGTCGGACAGGCAGTTGCGGCGCTCGGGCCGGGTGAGGGTCAGGACGGCGACAGCGCCGTCGCGGTCGAGGCGGAGGGGCTCGGTCATGGTGCGATGTTAGCCCACTCCGAACGGGACCGCGCGACCGTCATCGAATTCAGGCTAAGCTGGCGCTATGGCCCCCCTCGACGCGCCGCCGCCCGACCCGTCACCCCCGCCGCCCGCCGTGGTGGAAACGGTGACCGTGCGCGCCGCGCGGCTGCCGCCGGCGCTGGGCGACCAGGCGTTTTCGATCATCCGGCTGGATCGCCAGGACCTGAAGGACGCGCCGCGCCTGGACGACGCGCTGGAGCAGGTCCCGGGCGTGTCGCTGTTCCGCCGCTCGTCGAGCCTGTCGTCCAATCCGACCACCCAGGGAATCTCGTTGCGCGGGATTGCACCGTCCGGATCGAGCCGAGCCTTGGTGACCCTCGACGGTGTGCCGCAGAACGATCCTTTCGGCGGTTGGGTGATCTGGTCGGCGCTGCCGTCCGAGGACATCGAGGCGGCCAACATCGTGCGCGGCGCCGGCGCGGGACCGTATGGCGCGGGCGCCTTGACCGGCGTGGTGGCGCTGGAGGAACGCACGCCGGCGGCGGGCGACTGGGCCGGCGACATCGCGGGCGGCTCGCTCGGCTACGCGCGCGGCGCGGGGATTATCGACGTGGCGGCAGGGCCCGGCGACCTCTACGCCGAGGCGTCGGGCGAGAGCAGCGACGGCTGGATTCCGGTGCATGCGGGGCGCGGGTTCGCCGACACGCCGGTCAGCCTGCACGATCGCCAGGGCGCCCTGCGCTGGACCGATGATCTCGACGGCGGCGTGTTCGCGGCGCGCGCGGGCGCCTATGACGAGGACCGTGGCACGGGCACGCGCGGCGGCACGGCCCACGCCAATGGAACCGACGAGAGTTTGAGCTGGGCCAAGGCGCCGGGCGCGGACGCCTACGGCTATCGCCTGCAGGTGTGGGCGCGGCAGTCGGGGTTTTCGCAACTGTCCCTGTCGGACTCGCTCGGCCACACGGCCGCGACGCCGGCGGATCAGCAGTACGCGACGCCGGCGCAGGGCTTCGGTCTCAATGCCGCGATCCGCCGCGCCACCGATGCTTGGAGCTGGGAGGTCGGCGCCGACGCGCGCGCCGCCGAGGGCGAGACCGAGGAGCATTTCAAGTTCGTCTCCGGCGCCTTCACCGAGAACCGCATCGCCGGCGGCAAGAACGCGGTCGCGGGCGTCTATGCGGAGGGCGCGCGCACCGACGGGCCGTGGCTGCTCACCGCGGGCGTGCGGTTGGATGGTTGGCGCAGCTGGGACGGCAAGCGGCTGGAGACTCTGTTGTCGACCGGCGCGGCGACCCTCGACGACCGGCCGGCGGATCGCTCCGGCGTCGTGCCCACGGCGCGGTTGGGGCTGAGGCGCGATCTGGGCGACGGCTTCTACGCCCGCGCCGCGGCCTACGCCGGCTTTCGGCCGCCGTCTTTGAACGAGTTGCACCGGCCGTTCCGCGTCGGCAATACGGTGACGGAGGCGAATCCCGCGCTGCAGCCGGAGCGGCTTTACGGCGTCGAAGCGGGCGTGGGCCGTGCGACGGCTGCGACCAAGGTGGACGCGACGGTGTTCGTGAACCGGCTCGAGGATGCGGTGACCAATGTCACGCTCGGCGTTGGGCCGGGCACGTTTCCGAAGGCGGGGTTCATTCCGGCCGGGGGCGTGTTCCAGATGCGCGAGAACGCCGGCGCGGTGCAGGCGACGGGGCTGGAATTCGACGCGCGCCATACGCTGTTCGGCGACCGGCTGGTGCTGCGCGCGGCGATGTCGGGGACCGATGCTCGGGTGGACGGCGGCGATCAGGCCCCGCAGCTCACCGGCAAGCGGCCGGCCGAAGCGCCGATCTGGACCGCAACCGCGGGCGCGTCGTGGCGGGCGAGCGAACGGCTGAGTTTCGATCTCGACGCGCGCTATGAATCGAAGCGCTTCGAAGACGACCTGAACACGCGCATCATCCGCGCCTCAGTGGTGAGCGACGCGCGCGTGACCTGGGCGGTGACGCGCAACGCCGACCTGTTCGTGGCCGCCGAAAACCTGTTCGACGCCAACGAGCCGACCCAGGTCGGAACCGACGGCGTGGTCAGCTACGGGGCGCCGCGGATTTTGAGCGTCGGGGTTTCGATCCGCCGCTGAGGGTCTGCTTGCAGATCGAGGCGAACCGATCGATGTCCTCGGGGTCGTGATAGAGGCCGAGGCCCACGCGCAGCACGTCGTCGCGCACGTCGGTCACCGCATTGGCTTCCAGCAGCTTGGCTTTCCACGCGTTGGCGTCCGGATGACGGAAGGCGAGGAAGCGCGCATGCGGCTTGGCGTCGAGCGGATTGAGCAGCGTCGCGTCGCGGAACGGTCCGGCCTCGCCGGCTTCGACGAGGTCGAGGAACTGTTGCTGCAGGCCGGCCACGTGCGCCGACACCGCCGCGGTCGAGAGGCCCTCGTCGCGCAGCATCTGGAACGCGGCGTTGAAGCGATAGAGTCCGCTCGGATCGAAGGTCGCGCCTATGAAGCGCGTGGCGTCGCGCGCGAAGCCGACGCCGCCCGGCGGGCCTTCCAGGTCGGCGAACTCGGCATACCAGCCGCTGATCTCGGGGCGCGGGCCGTAGCCCGGCGGCGCGTGCATGAAGGCGGCGCCTTCGCCGGCCATGGCGTATTTGTAGCCGCCGGCCAGGTAGAACACGCGGTCCGACGCGCGCTTGAAGTCGGTCGGGATGGCCAGAAAGCCGTGATAGCCGTCGAGCACCACCCACGGCCCGTCGGGCTTGGACAGGCGTGCGAGGTCGGCGAGTTTTTCGAACACGCGGCCCGACTTGAAGAAGACGTGGCTGACGAAGATCAGGTCGTAGGCGCCGCTCTTGGCCTTGGCGATGAAACGCTCGGCGAAATCGTCGAAGGGTTCGGCGGCGACCAGGTCGAGCTCAAAGGCGCCGCTCTCGGCCCAACGCGCGCCCTGGCGGCGGAAGGAGTGGAACTCGCCGTCGGTGGACAGTACGCGCAGCGGCCGCTTCGGAAACGCCGAGACCAGGCGCACCAACAGCTCATGGGTGTTCGGTGCGAACACTACGGTCTCGTGTGAGGGCAGTTTCAGTTCGGTGGCGACGTTCTTGCGCGCGGTTTCCCACACCTTGCCCATAACCTTATCCCATTTGCGGTCGGCGAAGGTCGCGGCGTCGTCCCAGGCTTCGATCTGCGCCTCGCGCGAGGCGTCGGGCCACAGGTGATGGCTGTGCGCGGCCATGTGCAGCCGCGCGGGCGCGGCGGCGAGCGCATGGGTGAACAGATGTTTGAATTTCATGACACGGGTCTCAGGAAAGGGGGACTCACAGGCGGGTGCGCAAGGACCACAGTTCGGGGAAACAGCGCCGCTCCAGCGTGCGCTGCAGATAGCCGACGCCTTCGGTGCCGCCGGTGCCGCGCTTGCGCCCGATGATACGCTCGACGGTGATCACGTGTTTGTGCCGCCAGGTCAAAAGCGCGTCGTCGAGGTCCACCAGCTTTTCCGCGAGCTGGTACAGCTCCCAGTACTTTTCGGTGTTGCGATAGACTTCGAGCCACGCGTCTTCCACTGCCGCCGACGGCTCGTACGGCTGCGAATAGTCGCGATTCAGGGTCTCAGTCGGAATCGGCAAGCCGCGCGCCGCCGCCTGGGCCAGCGCATCGTCGTAGAGGCTGGGGCCGGCCAGCGCCGCCTTCAGTTTCGCCAGCGCTTCGGGACGCTCCTCATGGAAGCGCAGGAAGCTGCCGTCCTTCAGGCCCAGCATGTATTCCAGGGTGCGGAATTGCGCCGACTGGAAACCGGAGCTGGTGCCCAGCTCGCCGCGAAAGCTCAGATAGTCCGCCGGCGTCATGGTGGCCAGGATGTCCCAGGACAGGGTCATCACCGTCCAGATGCGCGAGACCCGCGCCAGGCTCTTGTACGCCGGCTCCAGATTGCCCGAGCGGATCAGCCGCTGGGCCAGACCGATGTCGTGGATGATCTCCTTGAGCCAGAGTTCCTTGGCCTGGTGGATGACGATGAACAGCGTCTCGTCGTGGCGGTCGCTGCGCGGCCGCTGGCAGGCCAGGAGGTCGTCGAGGCCGAGGTATTCGGCATAGGTGGGCGAGGCGGTCATGGGGAGGGCCGTCCGGGAAGGTGGAGCGCGGGTTCTACGCCCGGGCGTCCGGGGTCCACAACGTCCCGTCTGCGGCGAAGCGCTTTCCGTTCCCCCTCAAAGCGTTCTAGGGTCCCGGTTCGGGCCGCGCCGGGGGACATTGGCGCGGCGGAGGGGACCTAATGGCGAATTTCCTGACCCGGACCAAGTCGATCGACCTGGCCACGACCCACGCGGCGGACAAACAGCTGAAACCGACGCTGAGCTGGCCGCACCTGATCGCGCTGGGCGTCGGCGCCATCGTCGGCACCGGCATCTACACCCTGACCGGCATCGCCGCCGCCCTGGCGGGTCCGGGGATGATCTTCTCGTTTTTGTTGTGCGGCGTGCTCGTACTGACCGCGGCGCTCTGTTACGCCGAGATGGCGACCATGGTGCCGGCATCAGGCAGCGCCTTCACCTACAGCTATACCGCGCTCGGCGAGACGGTGGCCTGGATCATCGGCTGGGCCCTGGTGCTCGAATACGCGGTCGGCGCCGCCGCCGTCGCGGTGGGCTGGTCCGGTCACGCCAACGAGTTCCTGCACTGGGCGCACACGTCCCCATCCTTGCCCTTCCACACGCCGCTGTTGCCGGACAACCTGACCACGGGCCTGTTCGCTTCGGCCCCGATCCTCGACCTGGTCCAGGGCAAGGCGCACGTCGACATGTCCAAGGCCTTCCTCGACATCCCCGCGATGTTCATCGTGCTGGTGGTGACGGGCCTTTTGGCGCTCGGCACGCGTGAGAGTGCGACGGTCAACATCGTGCTGGTGACCATCAAGCTTGCCGCGCTGGTGATGTTCGTGGTGATCGCCGCGCCGTATTTCGACGCGCACTACCTGAAGCCGATCGCTCCCATGGGCTGGGGGGCCACGCCGCATGCGGATGGCCGAAACTACGGGATACTCGGCGCCGCGGGCTTGGTGTTCTTCGCTTTCTACGGCTTTGACGCGGTCTCAACCGCCGCGGAAGAGACCAAGCGCCCCGAGCGCGACATGACCATCGGCATCGTAGGTTCGATGTTCGTCTGCACCATCATCTACATCGGCGTGGCGATCACAGCGCTGGGCGCCATGTATTACACCGGCTGGGCCGACGACCGTATTCCGCTGGTCACCATCCTCAAGCATCTGAACAGCCCGCAGGCGGCGACCTGGCTGACCGTGGCGGTGCTGGTCGCAGTGCCGACGGTGATCCTGGTGCTGCTGTACGGACAGAGCCGCATCTTCTTCGTCATGTCGCGCGACGGGCTGCTGCCGGAAGGCTTCAGCAAGGTGAACCCCAAGACCAAGACGCCGATCGCTCTGACGCTCGGCACCGGCGTGCTGGTGGCGCTGGTGGCGGGCACGGTGCCGCTCGCCGACATCGGGGTGCTGGCCAACGCGGGCACGCTGGCGGCCTTCATCGCGGTGGCGCTCAGCGTGATCGTGCTGCGGCTCAAGCAGCCCGACCGCAAGCGGGTGTTCAAGACGCCGCTGGTGTGGGTGACCGCGCCGCTGTGCGTGGTCGGCTGCGCCTATCTGTTCATCGTCGGCCTGCCGCACCTGACCCACATGCTGTTCCTGGTGTGGGGCGGCATCGGTCTGGCGTTCTACCTGCTCTACGGCGCCTGGCGTTCGAAGCTGGCGCGCGGGGAGCAGGGCTAAGGCGCTAAACTCCGGTGAGGATCAGGGCCGCGACTTCTTCGGAAGGGCCTTGACCTCTTCGGGGGTCAGGTGGGCGGCCACCTTCACCGGGCAGCGCTGTTCGCCGATTCCGGACTGGCGATAGACCACGTCCGCCGGATCGCCGACGCAGATCCAGCCGCCGCCGCCGCGATCGACGATGGCGATGCGCATGGCCCAGTCGAGGTCCATGCACGGGCCGAAGGTCTCGATCCTGTAGACGTCGTTCACCGACACGCGGACGTAAAGCGTGTGCTCGTCCGGCGCCGTGAAGCCGCTCAGTTCGCTGTGATAGAAGCACGCCTTGTTGGCGGGCTTGCCGGCGCCCTTGGCGTCGGGCGCCGCCACCGCAGAGGCGGAAAGGGCGAGAAGGCTCGCCAGGGCCGAAGCCGTCAGGACAAAGCCGCTCAGAGTTGGGCCGCGCATCGTCGGTCTCCTGTCAGGTCGCTTCCCCGTCGAACGCAGTCTAAGGCGCGACCGTTCAATCCGGAAATCCAGGCCGCTCCAGGTCCAACGGCAAAGGCGGCGGCGTTCCGGTGGCCCGGGCGGCGATTTGCTCGGCCAACAGCGGCGCGACGGTGAAGCCGCGCGAGCCCAGGCCGGTCAGGACATACAGGCCGTCTTTGAGTTCGCCCGCGACCGGCAACCGGTCCGCCGTCAGCGCCCGCACCGCCGCCCAGCCGTTCCGGGGCGCCGCGGCCAAGCTCTGCGCCAAAGCCGGCGCCACGCGCGCCAGGCTGTCGAGATTGCGACCGTCGTCCGCGTCACGCACGTCCGTCGCCGCTTCGGCCCGGTCGTGGGTCGCGCCGACCAGCACGCCGCCGGGCAGCGGAACCACATAGCCGCCCCAGGCGAAGGCCGCCGGGGCCGCCGCGGTTTCGAACACCGTCGCCTGACCGCGGGTCGGCTTCAGCAGGCCGTCCGCCAGAAAAGCGCGCGCGCCCCAGCCGTTGGCGATGCAGACGACATCCGCCTTCACGATCACGCCGCCGCTCGCGTCCCTGACCGTCCAGCCGCCCCCGCCGCGGTCGAACCCGGCGACCTGCGCCTCGATGCGGCGCGCGCCGTCGAGCCACGCCGCAAGCACGCGCGACGGATCGATCGCCAGGCCGTCGCTGAGACCGAGGGCGCCGCGCGATACCGGTTCGCCGATCCGCTTCGATGCCGCCTCCGCCGTCAAGCGCGTCACCGTGTGCTCTGGCCAGAGCGGTTGCGCGGCGATCTTGTCGAAGCGCGCGGCGTCGCGGTCCTGGTGTTCGAGCTGCAGCACACCTTGATGCAAGATCGCGCCGGGCGTTTCGCGGCGATAGAGATCGACCGCGCGTTCGAACGCCTGCGCGAAGAGGCGCGCGACCTGGCCGCCCGCCGCATCGAACCGCGGCGTGACCAAGGCGGCGGGCACGTCGGACGCGCGCGCATCGGCGTCGTCGATCACCGTGCACGCACAGCCGAGCGCCTTGAACGCACGCGCCAGCGATGCGCCGGCGATGCCCGCGCCGATGATCGCGACGGTCGACGCCGATCCCTCCGTCGCTGCGCCGCGCAGCACCGCTTCCACCCGTTCGCGCTTGCGGCCGAAGCCGGGGCGTTTGGAGACCTCGAAGCCCTGCGCGGTCAGGCCGCGGCGCACCTCGCCCGCGACGGTGAAGGTGGCGGCGCGCGCGCCGGGCGCGCTGCGCCGGGCGATCAGCGCCAGCACTTCGTCGCGCCACATCTGCGGATTGGCGGCCGGTGCGAAGCCGTCGAGAAACCAGGCGTCGGCGTTGCCCTGCCACGCGGCGAGCGCCTCGGCGGCTTCAAGGTAGGCGAGATCGAGGGTGGCGCCCCACGCCGGCAGGTCGACGCGATGAAAGCCCGGCGTGCGCGGCGGCAGGCGCTCGACGAGTTCGGCGGCGATGTCCGCGATCTCGGGCCAGCGCGCCAGCGCGCGCTCGACGTCGTCGCGCGCCATGGGAAAGGCTTCGACGGAGAAGATGTGCAGCGTCGCGCCTTCGTCGCGCGTGCGCCGCCACAGCTCCAGCAGGGCCGCGATGTTCAGTCCCGTCCCGAAGCCGAGTTCGCCGACCGTAAAGCGCCTGCGTCCGCGCCACGCTTCCGGCAGGCCGCAACCGTCGAGGAATACCGCGCGCGATTCCGCCAGACCGTTTTCGGCGGAGAAGTACACGTCGCCGAACCGTCCCGAGCGCGGTTCACCGTCGTCGCCCCAGGCGAGCGCGGGATCTTCCAGCGGTGTCGGGTGTGCGGTCATGCGGACATAGAAAAAGGGCCGCTCCTGGTGGAGCGGCCCTTACTCATAACCCCAAAGGGTCGTGAGATTACTTCTTCGCCGGAGTAGCGGCCTTCATGTCGCCGGCCGGAGCAGCGTTCGCAGCGGCGTTCGACGCGGTGGCGGCGGCGTTGGTCGCGGTCGCGGCCGAGTTCTTGGCGTCGGCGGCGGCGGCGTTGGCGGTCGCCGAAGCGTCGGAAGCCGTGTTGGCGGCCGGGGTCGCGTCGGCAGCGTTGTTCGCCGCGTCAGCGGGCTTCTTGCAGGCGGCGACGGACAGAGCGGCCATAGCAACGCCGACGATGAGGATCTTGCGGATCATGTGTGTTCCCTGGTCCCTAATAGGAAGCTTGGGGTTCCGAGAAGGGATTTCTCGACGCCCCCCGACGCCGCCATTACGCGCGTCGCGGAAGCTTCGCAAGCGAAATCTCACGGTTTCGTGATGGACCTGTGACCGTATACGGCCAGGGATTCCCGGCCCGCCGGTCGGTTGCGCCTGGTGTGCTCAGGCCGCTTCGAGGGTGACCGAGTTCAGCGCCTCTTCCAGCTCCGTGAAGCTGGGCTGGGCGGTGGAGGGCACGTTGCCGCGGCCGATCTCGACCGAGATCTGGGCGGCGTTGCCGTAGAGGTGGGCCACCAGGGTCGCCTGGATGATTTTGTAGAACGACCCCTCCTCGTCGACGATGTCCTTCAGGCGCGTCGCCATGGGACCGACCATGCCGTAGGCCAGGAACACGCCGAGGAAGGTGCCGGTCAACGCGCCGCCGATCATGCCGCCGAGAACCTCGGGCGGCTCGGTGATGGCGCCCATGGTCTTGATCACCCCCAGCACCGCCGCAACGATGCCCAGCGCCGGCAGCGCGTCCGCCATGCTCTGCAGCGCGTGGGACGGGCCCTGCGCTTCGTGGTGGTGCTTCTCGAGCTGCTTCTCCATGGCGTCTTCGATCTGGTGCGGATCCTCCAGGTTCATCGTCATCATGCGCAGCGTGTCGCAGATGAAATCGATG
>DASXZP010000028.1:0-16146 GCA_036501825.1 Caulobacteraceae bacterium
ATCGCCGCCCGACGCCAAGGATGACGGGCCATTATAAAGGTTGTCGTCATCCTTGGCGGGGAGGCGCGGTCAGCGCCGAGCCGTCGAGGACCCAGCAAGCGCGACCTCGACCCATCGAAACCCTCAAGCCCGCCAACGCCGCCAAGGGATTGGCGCTTCCCGCCCCCTGGTTTATGCGTTCCCCCTCTCCAGGAGCCGACCCATGACCGACACGACCAACACCTCTTCCGGCGAGCCCACCTTCGCCGATCCGATGGTCGAGGACCCCGCGCCCGATGCGGAGACCGGGACGGTCCTGATCAAGGCGACGCCCGAGGGGATCGCGACGATCATCATCAACCGGCCGGAGAAGAAGAACGCCTTCAACCAGGAGGTCATCGGCGGCCTGCGCGAAGCGTTCGAGTCCATGCACGGCGCCGACCACGTGCGCGTGGTGTTCATCCGCGGCGCCGGCGGCAGCTTCTGCGCCGGCGCGGACCTGGAATGGATGCGCGACAGCGTCGACTGGGATGAGGCCGACAACCGCGACGACGCCTACCAGCTCGCGCGCATGCTGAAGGCGCTGCACGACATCCCCGTGCTGACCGTGGCGCTGGTCGAGGGTGCGGCGTTCGGCGGCGGCGTGGGTCTGGCGGCGGCGTGCGACGTAGCCATCGCGGTCAAGGGCGCGCGGTTCGCCTTCTCCGAGGTGAAGCTCGGTCTCATTCCCGCGACCATCTCGCCTTACGTGATCGAAGCTATCGGCGCGCGCCGCGCGCGCAGCCTGTTCTCCACCGGCCGCGTGTTCGACGCCGACTTCGCCGAAAAGATCGGCCTGGTGCAGGAAGTGGTCGCCGACTCCCGCGCCCTGCACGCCCTCGCCCAGGGCCTCGCGCGCGAAGCCCTGTCCGCCGCGCCGCAAGCCGCGCGCGACGCCAAGCGCCTGGTCGCCGCCGTGCGCGGACGCACCATCGACGATCACCTGATGCAGGAAACCGCCCAGCTCATCGCCAAGGCGCGCACCGGCGCCGAGGGCCAGGACGGGGTCCGCGCCTTCATGGAAAAGCGCAAGCCGGGCTGGCTGACGGACAAGACCTGACGCCGCCTCTGAGGCGAACCGGATTCCGCTTCGGCCGATCGTGGTCGAAATGCTAGGCTCGGCGGGACGGATCTCGCCTTTGGGGGGCGTGCGTGGCTCGAGAACTCGATCTCATAGGCGGCCTGTCCATCGGCGGGTGGCTGCGCAGGCACAAGGAACGCCATCTCGCGGCCATCGGCACGCCGTGCTCCAACTGCGAGACGGTTCTGCAGGGGCCCTATTGCTACAACTGCGGCCAGCTCGCCGAAGGGTTCGAGCGCTCGATCTGGCATCTGGGCGTCGAGGCGTTCGAGAGCTTCTTCCACTTCGACGGTCGGCTGTTTCAGACCGTGCCCAAGCTCGCGCTGCAGCCGGGAAGGCTGACCCGCGACTATCTCGACGGGAAGCGCGCCTATCAGATCCCGCCGCTGCGCATGTTCCTGATCGTCATCCTGGTGCTGTTCTTCGCCGCCGGCGTGAACATGGGCGCCACCGGCAAACAGGCGGTGAACTTCAACTCCACCCCACAGACTGCGGCGCAGCAGAAAGCCGCCGACGTCGCGCGCGCCAAGGCCTTGCAGAGCCTGAAATCAGCCGGCGTCGTGGTAAAGACGCTCCCGGCCAGCAAGGTCGCGTCGAGCCTCGACGACAGCAACATCAACTTCGGCGTCGACGACGACAAACATCCGCCGAAGGGCGGCGCGTGGCTGCGCGACCACCTGAAGCTGCTGAAGGATCACCAGGCCGAGTTCACCATGCTGCTGGAGGAGCGGGCCCACTGGGTGGCCATCGGCATGCTGCCGCTCGCGGCCCTGATCCTGGGCCTGCTGTTCATATTCCAGCGGCGGTTCTACCTGTTCGACCACCTGATCTTCACCATGCACTCCCTGTCGTTCCAGGGGCTGTTGATGTCGACGATTTTCCTGCTGGATGCGGCCAATTTTGGCCTCGGCGGCCTGCTGATCCTCGCCTCGCCGGTGCACCTGTTCGTGCACATGCGCGGGACCTACAAGTCGTCGATCTTCGGGACCCTGCTGCGCATGGCGCTGCTGTGGGTGTTCTCGGTGATCGCCTTCAGCTGTCTGTTCATGGCCCTGATCTGGACCAGCCTGACCGCCCTGGAGCACTGAGGGTTCCCGGCATGAAACCTATCGCCTAGCGCGCCCGGCCGCGTTATGGGACCGGCGATGTTCAAGTCTGTCCTGGTCGCCAATCGCGGCGAAATCGCCCGCCGGGTCTTCCGCACCGCCAAGCGGATGGGTCTGCGCACCATCGCCGTCTATTCGGAGGCCGACGCCTGTGCGCTGCACGCGCGCGAGGCGGACGAGGCGGTCCTGATCGGGCCGGCGCCGGCGCGCGAAAGCTATCTGGTGGCCGAAAAGGTGCTGGCCGCGGCCAAGGCGACCGGGGCCGAGGCGATCCACCCGGGCTATGGCTTCCTCAGCGAGAACGCCGCCTTCGCCGAGGCCGTGGCCAAGGCGGGCCTGGTCTGGATCGGGCCGCCGCCGTCGGCGATTCGCGCCATGGGCCTGAAGGACAGCGCCAAGAAGCTGATGATGGAGGCGGGCGTCCCCGTGACCCCCGGCTACCTCGGCGACGACCAGAGCGAGAAGACCCTGGCCAAGGCAGCCGGCGAGGTCGGCTATCCGGTGCTGATCAAGGCGGTCGCCGGCGGCGGCGGCAAGGGCATGAAGCGGGTGGACGCGGCTGGCGAATTCGCCGGCGCGCTCGCCTCGGCCCAGCGCGAGGCCAAGGCCGCCTTCGGCGACGACCGCGTGCTGATCGAGAAATACGTCACCCGCCCCCGACACATCGAGGTGCAGGTGTTCGGCGACACCCACGGCGAGGTGGTGCACCTGTTCGAACGCGACTGCTCGCTGCAGCGCCGCCACCAGAAGGTCATCGAAGAAGCGCCCGCGCCGGGCATGGACTCAGCAACCCGCAAGGCGGTCACCGACGCGGCGGTGCGCGCGGCCAAGGCGGTGAGCTACGTCGGCGCCGGCACGGTCGAGTTCATCGCCGACGCCTCCGAGGGGCTGAAGCCCGACCGCGTGTGGTTCATGGAAATGAACACGCGCCTGCAGGTCGAACACCCGGTCACCGAAACCATCACTGGTCAGGACCTGGTGGAATGGCAGCTCCGCGTCGCCGCGGGCGAACCGCTGCCGTTGAAGCAGTCCGAGTTGAAGATCCACGGCTGGGCGATGGAGGCGCGGCTCTACGCCGAAGACCCGGCGAAGGGCTTCCTGCCGTCCATCGGACCGCTGGATCACTTCGTGTTGCCGGAAGATGAAATCCGCGTCGACACCGGCGTCGAGGAAGGCTCCGAAGTCAGCCAGTTCTACGACCCGATGATCGCCAAGCTGATCGCGCGCGGCGACACCCGCGAAGAGGCGGCGGAAACGCTGGCCGAAGCCTGCCGCGCGGTCGAGGTCTGGCCCGTGCGCACCAACGCCGCCTTCCTCGCGCGCTGTCTGTCGCATCCGGATTTCATCGCCGGCGACGTGGACACCGGCTTCATCCCGTCACGCCTGGACGACCTGACCGCGACGCATCTGTCGCCGGACGCGACGGTCGCCGCCCTGGCGCTCGCCGCGGAAGACGCCGCCGCTGACCTCGGCCTGCCGTCCGACAGCGACCGCATGTCGCCGTGGCAGGCGACGCCCGACGGCCTCTACGGCTTCCGCCTGAACGCGCCGGAGCGCACCACGCACCGTGTCGAACTGGCCGGCGAAGCGCTCGAAGGCGACGCGTCTCCGATGGCGCCGGGCGAATGGCGCTGGCGCGTGGGCGAGGGCGACGACGCGGAAGACGCGCTCGTTCTGCACGAACAGGTTCTGGTCGGCGAGCGCCGGGCGTTGAACTTCATCCGCACCGAAGACGGCGCCGTCCTGTTCGACGACGGCGCCGCGCTGGAACTGCGCGAAAGCGAAATCGCCGGCCACGCGGACACCGGCGCCGCCGTCTCCGACGGCTCGCTCCGCGCGCCCATGCCCGGCAAGATCGTCGCGGTCCAAGCCAAGCCCGGCGACACGGTCGAAAAAGGCCGCCCCCTGGTCGTGCTGGAAGCCATGAAAATGGAACACGCCCTGACCGCGCCGTTCGATGGCGTGGTGGCGGAGGTCCCGGTCAAAGTCGGCGACCAGGTCACCGAAGGAACCCTGCTGGCCAAGGTGGACGCAGGCTAGCGCACAACGTTTTAAACTTTTAGCTCGTCATCCTTGACGACGCGCGGCGCAGCCGCGTGGCGGCGAGGACCCAGCAAGCGCGACCTCAACGCATCTCAAGGCCCGCGTCGTGCGCGCCGCTGAAATCCCAGGTCGTTTCTTCGTACCAACCGTCAGACAAATCCCGCCATTCCGGATTGGCTTCCTCGATCAAGCGAAGCTTCGTCGCGCGAAGCTGATGCTTGACCCATTTCTCTCGGCGGATCGCCGTGACGATCGAGGCGTGCGGCTCGAACCAAACAAGACGCTTGCAGTCGTATTGCGCAGTGAACCCGCGAAGCCGCTTCGACTTGTGCTGCCAGACACGGACGTGAAGATTGCTGGTGACGCCGGTGTAGAGCGTGCCGTTGCGTCGGCTCGCTATGATGTAAACCGCGATGAGGTTTCCAGGGGCGATCATCCAATGATGTTCGCTAAATGTTCTCACTGTGTCAAGGTTGCGCTTGCTGGGTCTTCGGCGACGCTTCGCGCCGCCAAGGATGACGGAAAATTTGGGGCGTGTGCGTCGTCCGGGCCTAGTCGGCACACTGCGACCCTGGCGTCCTTGCGGCGGGCTGACCACGCGCTACCTTACCCCCATGAGTCTCCACCTCGTAAAACTCTGCGTCGGCGTTGATCGCATCGAGCAACTGACCGCCTGGGGCCGCAAGGAGCGGGGGCGGGGGTCGCCGCCGATTGTGCATACGCGCCAGACGCCCAAGCGGTATGACGAGCTGATGGACGGCGGATCGCTCTATTGGGTGATCAAGGGCGTGATCCAGTGCCGCCAGCCGATCGTGAAGATCACCACCCTGGAGAACGGCGCCCACACCCGCTGCGAAATCGAACTCGACGACGCGGTGATCCCGGTGGCGCCGGCGCCGCGGCGCGCATTCCAGGGCTGGCGCTATCTAGTTGCGAAGGACGCGCCGCGCGACATCAAGCTCGCCGACACCGGCGAACTGCCCACCGACCTTGCGCGCGAACTGCTGACCTTGGGCGCCTGGTAAAGAAAGGGCGGCGCTTGCGCACCGCCCCCAGTGTTCGGCTGGCTCAGGAGGCTGAGCCGCTCAGCCGAAGTCGACGCGTAACCGGGTGTAGAACTCCAGTCCGAACTTGTGTTGCTGATAGTCGGTGAACAGCAGCGGATCGACGTTTCGCAGGCCGCCGTAAACCTGACGGGTGAGGTCCAGGGGCCGGCTGCCGGCGTTGTCCAGCTCGAAGCGCAACGCCATGTGGCGCGGCAGCCGCCGCTCCAGATAGACGGTGTCGTAGGTGCCGATCCGATAGCTGTCGATCTCGTTGAACCGGTAAAGCCGCTGCAGATTGCCGAGGTTGGCGTCCACGCCCCACTTCAACTTCCACCGCGGCAGGTCCTGGCTGAAATGCAGGTCGCCGTTGACGGGGAGTTGGCCTGAGATCTGGCGCTTCTCGCCGGTTGTCGGATCCGTCACCTTGGACATCTGCCAGGTCACCGTGCCGCGAATCTCGCCGCCGGGGATCAAAGGCTGCAGGGGGACGGTGAAGCTCCCGACGATGTCGTTCTCGCTGCCGCCCCCGATGTTGCCCGGCTCGTCGAACACGCCGGAGCTGCTGATCACCGGCACGCGGTCGACCACGTCCTCGAGCACGAGGTGGCGCAAGGTCAGCGAAACCACGCCGCTCTTCAGGAAGTGGTGATCGAAGGCCGCCTCGAACGCCCAGTCGGATTGCGGCTCCAGATTGGGATTGCCGGCCACGACGCCGTTGCCGTTGAGCGTCGCGGAGGCGGCGAAGTTCTTGAAGTCGAGCTGACCCACCTCGCGCTCGGCGCGCAGGCGGATTTGATTGTTGTCGTCGGGCGACCAGGTCAACAGCAGACGCGGTTTCGGGAAGAACAGCGTCTTCGACAACACCACGTCGCCGGTGGAGGAGATGGTGGAATCCTCCGCCCGCATGCCCGCCTCGACGGTGAACTTGGGCGTGGCGCGCCAGGTCGCGGTGACGAACGCCTCGCCGCGCTTTTCCTCGACCGTGACGTCGCCGGCCGGGATGACGATCGGGACGCCATTGTCGGTGAAGTTGGTGCGGGTGCGCAGCCGGTTGAACGCGAACTCGCCGCCGCCGTCGACCGTCAGGGTGGAGGTGGGCGACCAGTGCAGGATGCCGCGGACGATGGATTCGGTTGAGAAGTCGGTCTCGCCGAAGTTCTCAGCGTCGGTCGTGGTGTCGAACAGTGAGCGATAACCGGTCTTGTTCACATGCTGCAGGGCCAGCGTCTCCAGCGTCAGGCCCTGGGCGAGGCCGCGGGTGTAGTGCAGGCCGAGTTCGCCGTCGGTCTGGTCCTGATGGTCGTGCTCCTGCTGCGGACCGGCGAACTGGAACAGGTCGTCGTTGTTGTTCCTGTACGGCTGATCCTGCACCAGGGCGTTCACCTTGAAGGTCCCGCCCAGCAGCGGGGTCTCATAGCTGCCGGTGCCGATGTACTGAAACCCGCCGGCCCGATTCTGCTGGTGCGAAAAGTCCACGGGCTTGCCGTCGGAGCCGTAGACGAAATGCGGGCCGGAGCCTTCGCCGTCGTCGAAGAATCGTCCCGCGAACACCATGCCGGTGATCGTGCGGCCGTTGCCGGTCCAGCTCCCTTCCAGCCGCTCCTGGAACACGTCGCGGCCGTCCTGCAGGTAGATGTTGGCCAGTGCGAGATCACCGGTGAGGCCGCCGGTCTTTTTCAGGATAACGTTGGCGACGACCGTCTTGCCCTGCATGTCGATGCCGGGCGCGGCGCCTCTGATCACGTCCACGCGCACGATCTGGCTTGCGTGAATCCGCTTCAGGATGCTGATCAGGTCGTCGGTCTTGCTGGTCGGCCTCTGGCCGTCGATCAGGACGTTGCCGGCGGCGCCGGCAAATCCCCGCACGGATGTACCGTCGTCGAGCGAGAAGCCCGGCAGGCGAATGACGACGTCATAGGCGGTGTTCGGCTGCTGCGCCGCGAAATAGGCCGGCTCGTAACTCTTAACGCCTTCCGCCTGGTCTTCGATCGCCGGCGTGGGCGGAGGCGGCGGCGCGTCGGCGCCCGCATAGGCGGCGGTCGCGGCCGAGCACAGAAGGGCCGCCGCCAAAATCGAACGCATCACCGTCTCCCAATCGCGACGGCAAAGTGTCCGCCCGGGCCCGCAAACCCCAATTAAATCCCAGAAAGGTGGATTAATTATTGGCAAGGTCTGTGACCATGATGTGGCACAGCTTTCGCCGAACGTGCTCAAGCGTCCCGTCAACCGAAAGTTTTGCGGATGCGCAGGTACGACAGCAGGCCCCAGCGGCGTTGCTGCACGTCGAAGAAATCGAGCGGGAAGGCGTCGCGCGGGCCGTCGAACACCTGACGTGTGACCGTGTAGGTACGCCCTGACAGGTTGTCGAGTTCGGCGCGGATGGTCAGGTCGGGCCGCGCCTTATAGACGACGAACAGCGAAGCCCAAGTTTTCTTCCGATTGGTGTCGATTTCGTCGAAGCGATAATAGCGCTCGGTGTAGCCGATGGTGCTGTCGATCCCCCAGTTCAGCCGCCACCGCGGCAGGTCCTGGCTGAAGTGCAGCTCGCCGTCGAAGGGATGCAGGCCCGAGATCGGACGCGCCTCGCCGGTGGTGGGATCGCTCACCTGCGAAAAACGCCAGGTCTCGAGGCCGCGGAACACGCCGCCGGGAATGAAGAAGCGGTCGAGCGGCACACTGAAGGCGCCGACGATGTCGTTCTCGCTGCCGCCGCCGATGTTGCCCGGTTCGTCGAAGAAGCCCGACGGACTCTGCACCGGGACGCGGTCGACCACGTCGCTCAGCTCCAGATGGCGCACGGTCAGCGAAACCACGCCGTCCTTCCAGAAGTGGCGGTCATAGGCCGCCTCGAAGGCCCAGTCCTGCTGCGGCAACAGGTTGGGATTGCCGGCCGCCACCCCGTTCGCGTTCAGCGACGCCGCCGCCACGAAGCTGGTGAAGTCGAGCTGGCCGACTTCGCGCTCGACGCGCAGACGGACCTGATCGCCGGCGTCCGGCGTCCAGGTCGCGACCAGGCGTGGCTTTGGATAGACCAGCGTTTTGCTCAGCGCCGTGTCGCCGGTGGACGTGATGGTGGACTCTTCGACGCGCACGCCGGCTTCCAGGGCAACGGAGGCGGCGGGCCGCCAGGTCGCGGTTGTGAAGGCCTCGCCGCGCTTTTCCCGCACCAGGACGTTGGCGGCCGGGATCGCGATGGCCGTGCCGTTGTCGTCGAAGGCGGTGCGCGTCTTCAGCCAGTTGAAAGCGAACTCCCCGCCGGCGTCGAGGGTGACGGTGGCGCCCGGTCGCCAGTGCAAGACGGCGCGCGCGATCGACTCGCCGCCGCTGTCGGCGGAGAGGAACAGCTGATTGTCGCTCGGCGTGACGAAGGTCGACATCGAGCCGAACCGGTCGACATGCTGCAACCCGATCAGCTCCAGGTTCAGGTCGGGCCGCAGGTCCTTGGTGAAGTGCAGGCCCAACTCGGCGTCGGTCTGATCGCGGCGGTCGCGTTCGTCCTCACGCCCGGCGACGCGAAAATTGTCCAGGAATGCGTCCTGGTAGGGCTGGTCTTCCAGCAGCAGATTCGCCTTGAACTGGCCGCCCCACAGCGGCGCCGCATAGGCGAGGGTGCCCAGGTACTGTTCATTCGGCGCGACGGCGGCGAGCGCGGAGGTGTCGAGGCGCTGGCCCGTGGGTCCGAAGATCTCGTGGGTTCCCTCGTGCACCTGGTCGTCGTGATAGCGCGCGGCCGAGAGCGAGCCGTCCAGCGTCGCGTCGCCGAGGCGCCAGGCGCCTTCGACCTTGACGCCGGGGTCGATGTCGATGCCCTCGGGCTTGTAGGCGGACAGTTGAACGTCGCCGCTGAAGCCGCCGGCCTGCTTCAGGATCACGTTGGCGACGACGGTCTTGCCGCCCATGTCGATGCCCGGCGCCGAGCCGCGGATCAGGTCGATACGCGCGACCGCGCCGGGTCGCAGACGCTGCAGCACGCTGGCGACGTCGTCGGTCTTGCTGGTGGGCCGCTGGCCGTCGATGAGGACGTTGCCCACCGCGCCCGCGAACCCGCGCACCGTCGAGCCGTCGTCGAAGGTGAAGCCCGGAATGCGCAGGATCATGTCGTAGGCCGTCTCCGGCCCCATCGGCGCGAAGAAGGCCGCCGGATAGGGGGTGACGGACGCGGCGGCCGACGGGCTGGCTGCGTCCTGAGCAGGCGCGGTCTGGGCATGGGCGGAGCTTGCGACCGCGCACAGAACGGCGGCCGCCAAAGCGAACGAACGCATAGGCGAGGTTCCCCGGCTTCGCCCCCCGACGAAGTGCTAAGTTACTTAGCAGGAATCTCGTAGAATGCAACGCCCCGGAATTCAGGGGCTGGTCACCAGCGTTCGCAGAACATCATCATCAGCTCGAACTGGGCCGCGGGCCAGGCGACCATGGCCAGGTTCAGGCCCACGCCGCCGGCCACCTGCACCCACGAGCGCTTCGGCTCCGACGCGTCGGTGTCCAGCAGCGCCTGCATGCGCCAGCGCAGCGTGTCGCGCTTGGCCATCGGCAACACGCCCTGCGGCGTCGGACCCGGGCGCGCCAGCGCGACCAGGGCGGCGGCGAGGCTGAGCGATCCGGCGTTGGACGCGGCGGCGCGATCGGCATTGGCTTCGCGGGCGGTCTTGAACGCCTCGAGCGCGGCGCCGTCGCCGTAGGGCGCGAGGTCGCGGGCGAGGGCGAGAACGAACAGCATCAAGGTGTCGCGTCCGCGGATGTGCGCACGCTCGTGACACAGCGCGGCTTCGAGTTCGTCGTCGCTCAGCGCATCCAGCGCGCCGCGGGAGATGAACACCGTCGGTGTGAACAGGCCGGCGACAAAACACTCGCGCTCCAAGGTCGGCAACTCCAGCGCCGGCACGTCCAGGCGTCCTGAGGCGGCGGCAAGACGCGCGCCCGCGGGGCTCGCCGCACGGAACAGGCGCGCCACTTCACGCTGGCGTAAAACCATACGCACCAGGGCGTAACCGAGCAGCAATCCGGCCACCGCCGGGGTCACCACCATCAGGACGACGCCGCGCCAGGTGAGGATGGTTCCCCAGGTGGTCAGCGCTTGAGAGAGTGCGCCCGCCGCAGAAGCGGCCGGGGCCAGCACGAGGATCGCCGCCGCGGGCCACGCGCTGGGCGTGCGCGGCAACAGACGCGCGGTGCGGTCGCTGATCAGCGCGGTCAGAAAGGGAATGACCAACAGCGGCCACAGATTGCGGAACGACCCGTCGAACAGGAAATCGCCCAGCATGTGAAGCGGGCCGTCATGCCACCCGTTCACGCCCCACGCGTCCTTCATCCCTTCAGCTCCGACTTGCGTTGCGCGATGACCCGCTCGAATTCGGCGAGGCTTTCCTTGTCGACGGCGAGTTCGTCGACCAGTTGCGCGATGACGCCCGAGCCGTAGTTGCGCTTCAATGAACTTACCACCGACGACACGACGTCGGCTTCGAACGCCTCGCGGCTCTTGGCCGGCGCGAAGAAGGTCGCCTTGCCCTCGCGCGTCTTGGTCAGGCGGCTCTTGTCGGCGAGGTTGTTCAGCACCGCCTTGACCGCCGAATAGGAAAGGACCCGCCCGCCCGAGGTCAGGGCGTCGTGCACGTCGGAAACCGACTGCGGCCCCTGGCCGGCCCAGACCGCCTCCATGATCTCACCCTCGAGGGGCCCCAGCACCGCGGCCGCGCCGCTGCGCGAAGGTCGGAAAACATCGGCCATCGGGGACCTCCAGCTACTATCGCTAAAGGCCTTAGCACAGGGCGAAGGGGTTGGGAAACGCGGTTCGCCGATCCGGTGTGGACCGGGGCTAGAAGGAGCCCGGGAAAGCCGGGGGAAAAGGTATTGCTTGTCGGTCCGCGCCGCTCATAGTCGGCCGATGCGCATGCCCCATTCCTTGTTCGCGGCCGCGATGCTCGTCCTTGGCTTCCCCGCCATGTCCGTCGCCGAACCGTCGCGGGGGGATCTCGACGCCGTCGCCAGTCAGGCGTTCACGCAGGCGAACGTGGTCGGGGCCTCGGTGCTGGTGGCCAGAGGCGACCGAATCCTGCTGCTGAAGGGCTACGGCCGGTCGGACATCGGGCTAGAGGCGCCGGCGCAACCCGATTCCGTCTATCACGTCGTCGGCCCGATGCTGCCGTTCACCGCGGTCGCCGTGATGCAACTGGTCGAACGCGGCAAGCTTTCGCTCGACGACGACATCGCAAAATATATCCCCGAGTTTCCGACCCAGGGACATCACGTCACCATCCGCGAGCTGATCAGCGACACCTCCGGCATCGTCGACTACCACTACCGCGGCAACCCGCTCGACTCGAGCGTGCGCCAGCCCAAGGCGATGGACGAAGTCATCGCGCTCTTCGCCAACGGGCAGTGGGTGCACGACCCCGGGACGCAATGGGACTGGTCCATCTCCAATGTCCAACTCCTCGACGAAATCATCGAACGCGTCAGCGGCGAACCCTACGCGGACTACATGCAGCGGAACCTGTTCGCGCCCTCAGGCGCGACCGCGACGACGCTGTGCGACAACACCTCCGTCATTCACGGGCTCTCGCACGCGTACCAGAGCGTTGGGGGTCAGTATGAGGCCGCGACCGAAGACAGCGGCGCGGTCAGCACCGATCTTCGCTTCTGCAGCACCGTGTCCGATCTCTTCCGCATTTGGCGCGCGGTTCAGCAGGGCAGGATTCTGAAACCCGAAACGCTTGCGCGCATGACCACCGCCGAGGGACCGGGCCTCAAGATGACGGCCGCCGACCCCGATCAGCATTTCGGCATGGGGATTATCCTGGGCCACGAAGGCGACCATCGCGACGTCGGCCAGCACGGCTCGTTGCTGGGCTACAGCGGCAGCCTGTATAACTTCCCCGCCGACGATCTGACGGTCGTCGTACTCACCAACACCGCCGGCCAGAACGCCAAATTCATCGGCAGCGCGTTAGCGCGCAAGGTCCTTGGCCTTCAGCCCAATCCACCGCCGCCCGCAGAGGCGCCGTTACCGACCCTGACGGACGAGCCTGTCTCGGCGGAGGAGCGAAGCAAACTCGCCGGAACCTATGTCCTGAAGGTGGTCGAAGGCGGCTACCACGACTCGTTCGCGCAGTACCGCCGCACCTATCGCGTCTTCGACGAAAACGGCCGCCTGATGATCGAAGCCCTCGGCGAAAAACCCGAACGCCTCCTGAAGCAGAAGAGCGGCAGCTTCGCGATCCACTCCTGGCCGCAAACGCCCGTCACCTTCGCCGCCCACGACCAGGACGCGCTCACCCTGCACCTGACCAACGGCGGCCTCACCCTGGCCGGCGACCGCATCGGCCCCGCCGACCTGCAAACCTTTTACAGCGCCAAATGACCAGTACGCTGGAGAAAGTGGCCGGAGAGACTCGCCGCCGATTGACGCTTGTGGAGCGTTCAGTCGCAACGATTGCATGTGTGTTCATCGTCTTTTTTGCTTGGGTAGTGGTCGCAAGTTGGTTTGGAGAGTCTGTCGAAATCCAATTGCGCGACATCATCGCGATGCCGAAGGCCGTGTCGTTGGACTACAAGTATTACGATCGCTCTCGAACAGTGGTGCAGAAATACGGAACCCTGTCGGACGCTGCGACAGTGAGAGGATATTACTTACGGCAATTGTCTTTAGAAAAATGGACGTACTCCAGCACCAAACGTATCGGGAGCGGCGTCATAGATACATACTGCCGAGATGGATTTGCCGCGCGTGTTGAAATAAACGCGTTTAATGATGCGGGCGATTATGCCGCTGCACAATCTCAGTGGGGTTCGCAATGGCCTACGATTTTTGAAATAGAAATTAGCAAGGGCGAAGTCGTTTTCCCTCGACCGGATTGGGACTGCATCAATTTCGGCGGACTCCCCTATCGTCCGAGTAGGCGTGATTAGGGGGCGCCCTCCAGGTCCATTCTCGTGCCTGCCTGACGGGCGACTTTGCCGACCTAACTCTGTGGGAAAAGTCGGGACATGTACGACTTAATCCACGACGAGAGGGAGTGAGGCGCAAACCTCATAAGTCGTGCGTGTCCCCACCTTACTGTTCACCCGGTAGACGGGGCGGTTGCTTTCCGGCGGTGCGGGAAACCGCGGAGATCGCGGAGGAAGATGAAGCCGCAGAGATCGCAGAGAAGAAAAAAAGAGAATGGTCCACGAACCACACGAACAAGGTTTGAAACATCCGCGCGAAGCGCATTCACCCTAATGCGCCTGCGGCGCCGAGGACTCAGTTCGTGTGGTTCGTGTGGTTCGTGGACAATCTCAAAACGGGCGCGACGATTGCCTCAACACTGACCGCTCTGCGATCTCCGCGGCCTTATCTTCCTCCGCGATCTCTGCGGTTTTCTTATTCTTAAACCCCGCCTCAGACCTGCGCCCCGCCCACCGTCAGCCCGCCGATCTTCAAGCTCGGCTGCCCGATCCCCACCGGGATGCTCTGCCCCGCCTTGCCGCAGATGCCGACGCCGGGGTCGAAGGCGAAGTCGTCGCCGATGGCGGTGATCTTGGTCAGCACCGTGGGGCCGTCGCCGATCAGGGTCGCGCCCTTTACCGGCGCGCCGATCTTGCCGTCTTCGATCAGATAGGCCTCGGTGACCTGGAAGACGAACTTGCCGTTGACGATGTCGACCTGGCCGCCGCCGAAGTTCACGCAGTAGAGCCCGCGTTTGGTCGATGCGATCATGTCGTCCAGATGGTCGTTTCCGCCCAGCATGAAGGTGTTGGTCATCCGCGGCATCGGCGTGTTGGCGAAGGACTGGCGCCGGCCGTTGCCGGTGGCCTCCATCCCCATCAGCCGCGCGCTCATCCGGTCGTGCATGTAGCCCTTGAGGATTCCGTCCTCGATCAGGACCGTGCGATGGGTCGGCGTGCCCTCGTCGTCGATGGTCAGCGAGCCGCGGCGGCCCGGGATCGAACCGTCGTCCACCACCGTCACGCCGGGCGCGGCCACCCGCTGGCCGATCCGGCCGGCGAAGGCGGAGGTGCCCTTGCGGTTGAAGTCGCCCTCCAGCCCGTGGCCCACCGCCTCGTGCAGCAACACGCCGGGCCAGCCCGGGCCCAGCACCACGTCCATCTCGCCCGCCGGGCAGGGGACGGCGTCGAGGTTCACCACCGCCTGGCGCAGCGCCTCGTCGACCTGCTCGCGCCACTTGTCCGGCTCGATCCAGGCTTCGAAGCCGGCCCGGCCGCCGGCGCCGCAATAGGCGCTCTCGCGCTTGCCCTTGTCGTCGACGGTCACCGCCACCTGCACCCGCACCAGGGGCCGCACGTCGCGAGCCCGCCGGCCGTCCGCGCGCAGGATCTCGATGGCCTTGCGCTCGCCCACCAGCGAAGCCGAGACCTGAACCACGCGGGGGTCCTTGGCCCGGGCGTAGGCGTCGATCTCCTGCAGCAGGGCGATCTTGTCCGAGAAGGCCGGTGCGGCGAGGGGATCGACCTCGCTGTAGAGCTTCTGGTTGGTGGACCGCGGCGCCTCGTCCGCCGTGCCCGCATACCCGCGTTTGGCCAAGGCCGCCGACGCGCCGGCCCGGCGAATCGCCGCCTCGGTGATCTCGTTGGCGTGGGCGTATCCGGCCGTCTCGCCGGCCACCACGCGCAGGCCGAAGCCCTCGCTGGCGTCATAGGCGGCCGATTTCAGCCGCCCGTCGTCGAACACCAGCGATTCGCTCTCGGTGCGTTCCAGATACAGCTCGCCGTCGTCGGCGCCGTGCAGCGCATCCTGCAAAATCCCTTGCGCGGCGCTGGGATCGACCTCGGAGGCGTCCAGGATGGAAGGCGCGGTGGAAATGGCGTTCATGACCGGTCTTTCGAGGCGTTGGCGCGCTGGAGGCAGGGCCAATCCACATAAGCATTCGAACCGTCGAAGAAAACCGCTGCTCCCAAGCCACGCCTCGCTTGGCAAGCCAGTCCCCAACCGATATGTCCCGTCCCGCGACGGATATACGGCCAAGGGTCGCGGGCGCCCTTGCGCCTGCTGGACTTCAGGTCGCCGCCGGACGCGGGGACAGGTCCTTGGGCCGCCCCGTTTTGAGCAACGGCCGGTTCGAGAGGGTCATGAAGATTTCGGGGATGGGGATGCGCAGGGGAGCGGCCGCCGGGCTGGCGCTGCTGACCGCGCTGGCAGGATGCGCGAGGGCCGACCGGCATGCGCCCAACGTCGGCCGTCCGGTTCCGGGCGGCTGGGCGCTGCAGCCGGGGGCTTCGGAGGTCCGCTACCACCAGATCGAATTCCACAACAACATCCTGATGCCGATCATCACGGCGATCTCGGTGCTGGTGCTGCTGCTGCTGTTGTGGGTGATGATCCGCTACAACAAGCGGGCCAACCCGACGCCGGCGCGCTGGAGCCACAACACCTTCGTCGAGATCATCTGGACCCTGGTTCCGGTTCTGGTCCTGGCCTTCATCGCCATCTTCTCTTTCCCCCTGCTGTTCGAAGAGCACAAACTGCCCGAGCGGCCATACCTGACGGTCAAGGCGACCGGCTATCAGTGGTACTGGGGCTACGCCTACCCTGACCAGAAGATCGACGAATACACCTCCAACGTGCTGACCGAGGCCGACGCCAAGGCGCGCGGAGAGCCCTATCTGCTGGCCGCCGACAATCCCCTGGTGGTGCCGGTGAACAAGAATGTGCTGGTGCAGGTCACCGGCGCGGACGTGATCCACGACTTCGGCCTGCCGGCCTTCGGCCTGAAGACCGACGCGGTGCCCGGCAAGCTCAACGAGACCTGGTTCAACGCCGAAAAGGTCGGAACCTACTACGGCCAGTGCGACCAGCTCTGCGGCGTCAACCACGCCTATATGCCGATCGAGATCAAGGTCGTGACCCAGCCCGAGT
>DASXZP010000029.1:0-28466 GCA_036501825.1 Caulobacteraceae bacterium
GCCGCGCACTCCTCGCTGCAGAACCTGCAGCGCAAGATGGGCGTCGCCGACGAAGAAGCCGGTCCGCTGGAAAAGCCCGACGACGGCGACAAGGGCATCACCAACGAGATCAGCCCGCTGCGCGTCGCTTCCTAACGTCGAATTCATCGCCTGCGGCGTGTACGCCGCGGCGCGAGTCTGTCAGATTCGCCCCCAGGTTAATCCCTGGGGGCGTTTTTCTTGCAGGACTTGCTGGGCCTGTTTCTGCACCACGTCGGGCCGATCCTCTTCGTCCTGGTCTGTTGCTTTGCGATCTTGAAGGGCGAGACGACCGAGCGCCTGGTCGCGGGCCTGCTGCTCGTCTCCTGGGGCGCTTCGATCGCCTCGCAGAAGTCGCTGGGCAAGCTGGACGCTCAGTATCCGGTCATGGCGATCGACATCATCGACCTGTTGGTGTTCGCCTTCCTCGCCTGGAAATCGCCGCGGAGCTGGCCGACCTGGGCCGCTGCGTTTCAAGCGGTGGCGGTGGCGGTCAACCTCGGCAAGGTCTCCGGGCTTCGGATCAGCGGCGTGCTCTATATCCTCGCCTACAACCTCACGGCCTATTACGTGGCCGCCGCCCTCCTGATCGGCACCTTCATTGTCTGGCGTGAGCGCGAGGCCCTGCAGGGCAAGCCGCTGGAGCCGTTCAGAAACTAATCAGGTCGTTGCCATCAGTTCGCCGGCCAGGGACTGGTCGATCAGCGCGATGGTGCGATCCAATCCATAGACCGCCGCGAACGAACCGAAGCGCGGTCCCTGGGTCTGGCCCAGGAGCACCTCGTAGAGCGCCTTGAACCAGTCGCGCAGCGGCTCGAAGCCGTGCGCCTTGCCCACGGCATAGACCTCGTTCTGGATCGTCTCACCGTCGCGACAATCGGGCGGCAGCGCACGCAGGCGCTGGACGAGATCGCTCATCGCCGCGCGTTCCTTGGCGTCCGGTTCGCGGAACTGTTTCGCGGGGCGCACGAAGTCCTCGTAGTAGTTCAGCGCATAACCCGCGAGCCGGTCGAGCAAGGGCTCGCTCTGCGGCGTCGCGCCCGGCAGGTAGCGCTCGAGGAAGCCCCACAGCATCGCCTTGGACGTGGCGTTGGCCACCGACACCAGGTTCAGCATCAGGCCGAAACTGACCGGCGACCCCTTGGCCGGCGGAAAACCGCGGTGCACGTGCCAGGCGGGATTGTCGAGCTTCTGCGCCGGCTCCTGCGCGGCGTAGGCGTCGAGGTGCGTGAGATAGTCGTCCGCCGCGCGTGGCACGACGTCGAAGTACAGACGCTTGGCCGACTTCGGCGATTGGAAATTGTAATAGGCGAGGCTCTCGGGCGCGCCGTAGCGCAGCCACTCCTCCATGGTCAGGCCGTTGCCCTTGGACTTGGAGATCTTCTCCCCCTTCTCGTCGAGAAAGAGCTCGTAGTTGAAGCCTTCGGGCGGATCGCCGCCCAGCACGCGGCAGATGCGCGCCGAGGCCTTTACCGAATCGATCAGGTCCTTGCCCGACATTTCGTAATCGACGCCCAGCGCGGTCCAGCGCATGGCCCAGTCGGGCTTCCACTGCATCTTCACCGCGCCGCCGGTGACCGGCGTTTCGACTCGCGAGCCGTCCTCGTCCTCGAACACGATGGTCCCGCGATCGACGTGGCGCTCCAGCGTCGGGACCTGCAGCACGCGCCCGGTCGAGGGACTGATCGGCAGGAAACAGGAATAGCTGGCGCGCCGGTCGGGGCCGAGGGTGGGCAGCATCACCGCCTGGATGTCGTCGAACCGCGCCAGCGCCTTCAGCAGCGTCGCGTCGAACGCGCCGGAACGGTACTGCGTGGTCGAGGACATGAACTCGTACTCGAAACCGAACGAGTCCAGGAAGGCCATCAGGCGCGCGTTGTTGTGCTGGCCGAAGCTCGGATATTCCCCGAACGGATCGCGCACCACCGTCAGCGGCTTGCCGAGATCCTCCTGCAGGACGGTCTTGTTCTCGATGTTGTCCGGGACCTTGCGCAGCCCGTCCATGTCGTCGCTGAAGCAGATCAGCCGGGTCGCGATCTGGTCGTCGGTCAGCGCGCGAAACGCCGTGCGCACCATGGTCGTGCGCATCACCTCGCCGAAGGTGCCCATGTGCGGCAGGCCCGAGGGGCCGTAGCCGGTCTCGAACACGACGGGCTTCTGGAACCCGGCGAAGGTCGCACGCACCTCGTCCGCCTTGCCCTGGCTGAACAGCGCCGACGCGAGGTCGCGCTCGGCGTCGCTGTCGAGGCGCAGCTTGAGCAGCCGGGCCAAAAGGTTGCGCGCCTGTTCAAAGGGCCACGCCCGGGCCTCACGAGCCAGGGAGGATAGGCCCTGAAGGGATTGCGATTGTTGCATTGCAGCAGGCTTAGAAGCGGGACGTGCGCCGGTCAACAATGCCGGGCTTGCCGCGGGCGCCCGCGCCTGACAGCTTGCCGGTCATGGCCGAGCCCTCCCCCGCCTCGCCGCCAACACCTCGTGCGCCGCGCGTCGCGCGCGCCCTGCTGGTCGGCGACCGCATCACCACCGCAGGGCTCGAACGCAGCGACGTCTATTCCACCGCCCCTTTATCGTTCCGCGTCGGCGAGAGCGGCTTTGCGGCGGTGTTCCGCCACGGCGTGGTTGTGCTGTCGGGCCTGACCCCGCTGGAGGAGGACGAGGTTCTGCGCGCGCTGGAACCGCGCATCGTCTCGCCCTTCGGCCCGCCCTACGAGGAAGAGAGCCTGCCGCTGCAGGTGGGCGGCGACGGCGACGCCGCGGTTTCGCCCGACGGGACGGTCCAGCTCAAGGCCCTGTCGCCCGAAGCCCTGCTCGTGGTGGCCGACATCCTGGCCAAGAGCACCGCCCTGGCTCACGACGAAGGCCAGGTCTCGGAGGTGTTCGACACCATCGAGCCCTTTGCCCGCGACTTGGCCGAGCGCGGCCGGGCGCCCGGCGGCCGCCGCAGCATGCTGAAGCTGATCGGCTCGTCCCTGCTGGTCCGCCACCGGGTTTCGGGCCGGGTCGCGGTGCATGAGAAGCCCGACGTGCTTTGGGACCGGCCGGACCTGGAGCGGCTCTATGGGCGGCTGGAGGACGAGTACGAGATCGTCGAGCGGGCCGAGGTGCTGGAGCGCAAGCTCGAGGTCATCGGCCAGGCGGCCACGGCCATGAACGACATCATCGACACGGAGCGGTCGGTCCGGCTCGAGCTGCTGATCGTGGGGCTGATTCTGGCCGAGCTGCTGCTGGCGGTGATCCAGTTCGCCTGGCGGCGCTGAAACTTCCCTTTACGCGCACGTCAAGTTATAGACCGGCCATGACCCCGGCCGAGGAAAAGCGAACCTTCTCGATCCGCCAGCTCTGCAAGGAGTTCGGGGTCACCGCCCGCGCCCTGCGGTTTTACGAGGACAAGGGCCTGCTGGCCCCCGACCGGCGCGGCCAGACGAGGGTGTTCTCGGCCCGCGACCGGGCCCGGGTGAAGCTGATCGTCGACGGCAAGCGGGTCGGGTTCTCGCTGGTCGAGATCCGCGAGATGCTCGACCTCTACGACCACGCCGACAACAGCCAGCAACTGTCGGTCTCGCTGAAGAAGTTCCGTGCCCAGATCACCACCCTCAAGCATAAGCGCGAGGCGGTGAACGCCGCGATCAAGGCGTTGGAAGCCTCGTGCAACTGGATCGAAAAACGCCTGCGTGCGTCGCGGCCCGATCTGTTGCCCCAGGCCGAAGACTATCAGTCCGTGCTAACCGCGCGGCTCGATCACGAGCCCGACGCGACCCCCTCGCCGCTCCGCAAAAGGATCTGAGATGGCCTACACCGCGCCCGTCCGCGACTTCATGTTCATCCTGAAAGACGTCCTGGACATCGACCGGTATTCCAACCTGCCGGGTTTCGCCGACGCGTCGTCTGACCTCGTGCAGCAGATCCTCGAAGAAGGCGCCAAATTCGCCGAGGGCGTCATCGCGCCGGTGAACAAGGCGGGTGATCAGGAAGGCTGCAAGTGGAACCCGGACAACACCGTGGTCACGCCCACCGGCTGGAAGGACGCCTACAAGCAGATGGTCGAGGGCGGCTGGACCGCGCTGGGCTCCGACCCGAAGTACGGCGGCCAGGGCATGCCGGCGGTGGTGTCGTCGTCCTACGGCCAGATGACCGCGGCGGCGAGCGCGGCCTTCTCGATGTATCCGGGCCTGACCCACGGGGTTTATTCGGCGCTCTACGCCAACGGCTCCGACGAACAGAAGGACATGTATCTGCCCAAGCTGGTCAGCGGCGAGTGGGGCGGGACGATGAACCTGACCGAGCCGCAGTGCGGCACGGACTTGGGCATGATCCGCACCAAGGCGGTCCCGCAGGCGGACGGCACCTACAAAATCTCCGGTCAGAAGATCTGGATCAGCTCAGGCGAGCATGACTTCACCGACAACATCATCCACCTGGTGCTCGCGCGCATCGAAGGCGCGCCGGCAGGGACCAAGGGCATCAGCCTGTTCGTCTGTCCGAAGTTCCTGATCAAGGACGACGGAACGCTCGGCGAGCGCAACAAGATGGTCTGCGCCGGTCTCGAGCACAAAATGGGCATCCACGGCAATGCGACCGCAGTGATGGTCTACGACGAGGCCAAGGCGTGGCTGGTCGGAACCGAAAACCAGGGCCTGCGCGCCATGTTCGTGATGATGAACGAAGCGCGCCTCGGCACCGGCCTGCAGGGCCTGTCGATCGCCACCGCGGCGTATCAGGCGGCCGTCGAATTCGCCAAAGATCGCCTGCAGGGACGCTCGCTCACCGGCCCCAAGAACCCTGACGGCCCCGCCGATCCGATCATCGTGCATCCGGACGTGCGGCGCATGCTGATGGAATCCAAGGCGCTGATCGAAGGCGGTCAGGCCTTTGTGCTGTGGACCTCGCTGCACGCCGACCTGGAACGCTCCGACGACGAGGCGGTGCGCACCAAGGCTGAAGATTACATGGGTCTGCTGACGCCGGTGCTGAAGGCGTACCTCACCGACCGCGGCTTCCACGTGACCTCGATGGCCATGCAGGTGCACGGCGGGTCGGGCTACACCGAACACTTCCCCGCGTCGCAGTACCTGCGCGATGCGCGCATCACCATGATCTATGAGGGCACCAACGGGGTGCAGGCGCTGGACCTGGTGGGCCGCAAGCTGGCCGCCAACGGCGGGCGCGCGATCATGAGCTATTTCGCCGAGGTCGACGCCTTCGTCGGCGACAACAAGGACGACGAAAAGCTGAAGCCCTTCATCGACGGCCTGGCCGACGCCAAGGCGAAACTGCAGGAAGCCACCTTCTGGCTGATGCAGAACGGTCTGCAGAACCCCGACAACGCCGGCGCCGCGTCGACCGACTACCTCCACCTCTTCGGTCTCACGACGCTCGCCTATATGTGGGCGATGATGGCCAAGGCGGCGCAGGTGAAGATCAAGGCCAAGGACGAGGACCCCTTCTATGCGACCAAGGTTGCGACCGGGCTCTATTTCATCGAGCGCGTGCTGCCTGATACGGCGAGCCATCTCGCCAAGCTGAAGACCGGCTCGGCCTCGATGATGGCGCTGGCGGCGGAGGCGTTCTGATGGATCCGCTGGGCGTTCACGAGCCGGACTTCATGCAGGACGAAGAGCTGCAGATCTTCGCCGACTCCGTCGACCGCTTCCTCGACGAGTACTGCACGCCCGAGGACCAGGCGCGCTGGCGCGCCGACCAGAACGTGGGCCGTGAGCTTTGGCTGAAGGCGGGCGCCGCGGGTCTTTCGTGCCTGGCGATACCGGCCGAGTACGGCGGCGCAGGCGGCGACTATCGCCACGAGGCGGTCCTGATGCGGCGCATGGGACTGAAGGGCGCCGACAACTGGGGCCTGTCGCTGCACAACGCGATCGTCGCGCCCTACATCCTGCACTACGGATCCGAAGAGCAGAAGCAGCGCTGGCTGCCCAAGCTGGCGACCTGCGAATTCATCGGCGCCATCGCCATGAGCGAGCCGGGCGCCGGCTCCGACCTGCAGGGCGTGCGCACCACCGCCAAGAAGGACGGCAACCACTACGTCATCAACGGCCAGAAGACCTTCATCACCAACGGCCAGCTCGCCAACCTGATCGTGGTCGTGGTCAAGACCGACCCGAGCCTGGGCGCCAAGGGCGTGTCGCTGATCGTGGTCGAGACCGACGACGCGCCGGGCTTCGAGCGCGGCCGCAACCTGCACAAGCTGGGCGCTGAGGGAAACGATACGTCGGAGCTGTTCTTCAACGACGTGCGCGTGCCGACCTCGAACCTGCTGGGACCGGTGGAAGGCCAGGGCTTTGGTCACCTCATGCAGCAGCTGCCGCAGGAGCGCCTGAACATCGCGGTCCAGGGCATCGCCGCCGCCGAGCGCGGCTTTGCGGAGACGGTGAAGTACGTGAAGGAGCGCAAGGCGTTCGGGAAGGCGGTAATCGAGTTCCAGAACACCCAGTTCAAGCTGGCCGAGGTTAAGACAAAACTTACCATAGGCCGCGTGTTCACCGACTACTGCATCGGCCTGCACCTCAAGGGCCAGCTCGATCCCGCGACCGCGTCGATGGCGAAATACTGGTGCACCGACATCCAGGGCGAGACCCTGGATGAATGCCTGCAACTGCATGGCGGTTACGGATTCATGGCCGAGTATCCGATCGCGCAGCTCTACAAGGACGCGCGCGTGCAACGGATTTACGGCGGCACCAACGAGATCATGAAGGTGCTGATCTCGCGAACCCTTTAACCATAACGACCTAAAAATTCAGCCGATTCCGCCCGGACTTTCACCGGTCGTTAGCGCTGGCCGCCTATGCTGCGCGCTTAACCAAACGCGCGGGCGGCGTCCCTGGGGGGCGTGCTTTCGGCGGAGACGGCTCAACCATGGCGGCTGAGGCTGAGGCTTACTGCGGCATCGCGATCGCGGCGCGTATGCGTCGGCGTCAGTTGCTGACGCGCGTCGTGATCGGCTGCATGATGGCGCTGTCGCTGAACGGCCTGCTCGGCTGGCCGGTGGTGATGCCGTGGCTGCTGGTGTTCCTCGCGGGCCAGCTTCCCGAAATGCTCGCCTTCGGCCCTTTGACCTCGGGCAAGGTCGAGCGTCTGCCGCTGTGGCGCAATGTGCTCGGCTGCATCGGCGTGGTGCTGAACGGCGCAGCCTTCGGCGCCTTGTCGATTCCACTGTGGAGTTTTGAAGGCGCCGCCGGCGGCGTGATCTCGGCGCTGGTGATTTCGGCCGCGATGCTGAACGCCGTGGTCGGCACGCCCGGCTCGCGTGTCGTGCTCGCCTGCGCGCTGGGGCCGGAGATCGCGTATCTTCTGGCCACGCCCTGGTTCATGGATTTCTACGGGGCCTCGGCTCTGTTGCAGGGTGTAACCGCGCTCGGCTGCCTCGGCTTTGCGGGCTACGCGGTCACCTTGTGGAATGTGCTGGAAACCAGCCGCCGCGCCGAAGCGGAAGCGCGCACCCTGGCCGAACGCAAACGCAACGAAGCGGAGGCCGCCGGCGCCGCCAAGTCGCTCTACGTCGCCACCATCGGTCACGAACTGCGCACCCCGATCAGCGCCATGCTGGCGGGCTCCATAGAACTGGAGCGCGCCGCCAAGGGTTCGAGCCTGAAGGCGCACGCCACTCTGATCGCCGACGCCGGGCGGATGATGAAGACCCTGCTCGACGACGTGCTCGACCACGCCAAGCTCGACGCGGGCCGCATGTCGATGGAGGCGGTGCCTTTCGATCTGCGCGCCGTGGTCGCGCAAACCGCGCGGTTCTGGACCGCCGAAGCGCGCAAGAAGGGCCTGAAGCTGCGCGTCGAAGGCGCCGCGTCCCTGCCCCGCTGGGTCGAGGGTGATCCCACGCGCCTGCGCCAGATCGTCAACAACCTCGTCTCCAATGCTGTGAAGTTCACTGAAAAGGGCTCGGTGACCCTGAACCTGAAGGCCTGGGCCTCCGCCGACGACGGCGCCGCGATCCGCCTGCAGGTGGTCGACACCGGCCCCGGCATGGATCGCGAACAGGTCGGGCGACTGTTTACGCCCTTTGGCCAGGGCGACGTTTCGATCGCGCGCAATCACGGCGGCACGGGCCTGGGCCTGGTTATCAGCCGCCAGCTCGCGCAACTGATGGGCGGCCAGCTCACCGCCTACAGCGTCAAGGGCGAAGGCTCGACCTTCACGCTCGCGCTCACCCTGCCCGTCGCCGAGGCGCCGGCCGTGCCGGAAGCCGCCAACGAGGCCGCGCCGCGTCAACCGTCGGGCGGGCGTGCGCTGCGCGTGCTCGCCGCCGACGACCACGAGATCAATCGCCGCGCCGTGCAGCTCATCCTGCAGCCCCTCGGCGCCGAGATCGTCCAGGTCACCGACGGTCTGCAGGCGGTCGAGAAGGCGCGCGCCGAGGAATACGACATCATCATCATGGACGTGCGCATGCCGGGCCTCGACGGCCGCGAAGCGACGCGCCGCATCCGCGCCGAAGCCGGGCCCAACCAGCATACGCCGATCATCGCGGTGACCGCCGACACCGACAAGGTGGACGTGGACGCCTGCCGCGCCGCGGGCATGGACTGGTTCGTCGGCAAGCCGCTGGAGCCGCAGGCCCTGGTGCAGACCGTGGCCCAGGCGCTCGACCAGGCCGAACAGGATGCGCAAGACGCGGCCGCCGAAGCCGGCGCCGTCGATGACGGAACCCGTCCGCTGCGCGTGCTCGTGGCCGACGATCACGAGATCAACCGCAAGGCGGTGCAGTTCGTGCTCGAACCCGCCGGCGCCGAGATCGTCGCGGTGGAGAACGGCAAGCTCGCCTACGAAGCGACGCTCGCACAGGCCTTCGACCTGATCGTGATGGACGTGCGCATGCCGGAAATGAACGGCCACGAGGCCACCCGCCGCATCCGCTCCACGGTCGGTCCGAACCAGAATATCCCGATCATCGCAGTCACCGCCGAAAGCGACGCCACCGCCTGCCGCGAGGCCGGCATGGATTGGTTCGTCGGCAAGCCCATCGACCCGCAAACCCTGATGGCGACGGTGATCGAGGCGCTGAACGCGGCCAACATGCCGGTCGCGGACGAGGAAGACGACGGCGGGGAAGAAGCGCAGGTCGCCTGAGACTCGCCTGAATCCAGCTTCACAGTCGCCTTATACCTGCGGTAACACCGTTACGACGATGAACGTGGCGGGCGAATTCAAATGATCTCCTCTTTGCTTTTTCTCGCGCTTTCCGGCGCGCCGGCCGCGCCGCCCCTGCCACCGGGTGTTCACCCGAGCTCGCCCGAAATGATCGCCGCCGCCACGGCCATGCAAAACCACGACTACGCCACCGCCTACGCCAGCTTCAAAGCGGCGGCGGACAAGGGCGACACCCAGGCGGAGAACATGATGGCCTGGCTCTGCGAGCACGGGCTGGGCACGCCGCAGGACGACGTCCAGGCTGTCGCCTGGTTCCAGAAGGCCGCCGACCAGGGCGACGCGGAAGGCGAATCCAATCTCGGCACGATGTACATGGCCGGCCGCGGCGTGGCGAAAGACGAGAAGGTCGCCTTCTCGTGGTTCATGAAGGCCGCGCAGACCGGGGACCCGACGGCGGCGAACAATGTCGGCGCGCTCTATGCCAACGGCGTCGGCGTCGACAAGGATCCGGTCCAGGCGATGATCTGGTATCGCAAGGCCGCCGACGGCGGCGTCGCGCCGGCGCAGTTTATCGTCGGCAACAGCCTGCTGCAGGGCACGGGCGTGCCCAAGGACGAGGCCACCGGCATTGCGTGGCTGAAGAAGGCCGCCGCGCAGAACTTTCCCTTAGCGCTCGACGATCTGGGGGTGATGTACGTTCAGGGCGGCGCAGGCCTGACCAAGGATCCGGTGCAGGCCACGGCGCTGTTCCACAAGTCCGCCAGCCTGGGCGATCCGCGCGGCATCGGGTTTCTCGCCCTGTCCTATGCGACCGGTACGGGCGTGACCCAAAACCTCGAGACCGCGTACGCGCTGTTCTCGCTCGCAACGATCGCCAACTTTCCGAACGCTGCGGCGGCGCGCGACAAGGCCGCGGCCATGCTCACCCCCGATCAGATCGCCCGTGCGCGCGCCTCGATCGAGGGTTGGCGCCCCGGCAAGCCACTGCCGGGCGACCCGGCGCCGGCAACCGCGCACTAGCGCGCAACTCCCACTTTTCTCCGTGGTGGATGGTCACAACTTCAGCGCCCGCTTCAACCTTCGTACCAGCTTCACCTCGTCCTTCAGTTCGCATTCCCAGACGGTGATCGTCTTCCAGCCGTCCGCGGCGAGCGCCGCGCGGGCGCGTTCGTCGCGTTCGCGGTTGCGGCCGATCTTCGCCGTCCAGTAGGCGTTGTTGGCCTTGGGCATGCGCGCGCCGCGGGCGCAGTCGTGGCCGTGCCAGAAGCAGCCGTGCACGCAGACGACGGTCTTGCGCCCGGCCATTACCACGTCGGGCTTGCCCGGGAGGTCCTTGCGATGGAGGCGGTAGCGCAGGCCGAGTTTGGTCAGCAGCCTGCGCACCGCGAGTTCGGGCGTGGTGTCGCGCCCTTTGACGCGCGCCATCACCTGCGAGCGTTTCTCGCGGGTGAAGACGTCGGTCATCTCCGCGCCGAGGTCAGATGTGCTCGAGCATGTACTCGGCCGACGAGACGCGGAACTCGCCCTCGTCGACGTTCAGCGACTTCACCACGCCATCGGTGACGACCATGGCGTAGCGCTTGGAGCGCAGGCCCATGCCGAACTTCGACCCGTCGAGTTCGAGGCCGAGCTTCTTGGTGAAATCGCCGTTGCCGTCGGCCAGCATCAGGATCGTGTCGCCCGTACCCTGATCCTTGGCCCAGGCGCCCATGACGAAGGCGTCGTTGACCGACAGACAGGCGATCGTGTCGACGCCCTTGGCCTTCAGCTCACTGGCCTTGTCCTTGAAGCCCGGCAGGTGGCGCGCCGAACAGGTGGGGGTGAAGGCGCCCGGGAGCGCGAACAGGGCGACGGTCTTGCCCTTGAAGATCTGGTCGGTGGTGATCGCCTGGGGCCCGTCGGGCGTGGGCGTCATCAGGGTCGCTTCGGGCAGCTTGTCGCCGACTTGGATGGTCATGGGAGGATGTCCTGGTGGTTGCGGGGGCCGCCCAAAGTCGTGGGCAAGGGCGTCCTAGACGGTCCGGCCGGTTCCGCCAAGCGACGCTTGCAAGGCCTGCGCGCCCGGTCGATCATGGCTGGGTATGGACCAGTCCGACGAACCGGCGCCCGGCGACCAGGATTCTGGGACGGGCGGTTTCCTGACGGGCCGCCTGCTGGTGGCCATGCCCGGTATCGGCGATCCGCGGTTCGAGCACGCGGTGATCCTGATTTGCCTGCACAACGCCGAGCACGCCATGGGCGTGCGCGTGAACCTGCCTGTCGAGGGCATGAGCGTGGCCAGCGTGCTGGGCCGGCTGGGCGTCCGGGGCAAGGCGCGCAATCCCGACCAGGACGTGCTGCAGGGCGGCCCGGTGGAGCGCGAGCGCGGCTACGTGCTGCACACCGACGACTATGCGGTCGAGGGGTCGACCATGCCGGTGACCGACGGCATTTCGCTTACGGCTACGCTGGAGGTGCTGGAGGCGCTGACCGAGCCCAACAGCCAGCCGGCGCGCTCGGTGCTGGCGCTTGGCTATGCGGGCTGGAGCGCGGGGCAGCTGGAGATGGAGCTGCGTGAAAACGTCTGGCTAGCCTGCGACGCGCACCCGGATCTGGTTTTCGACGAGAACCACGACGCCAAGTGGGAACGCGCCCTGGCCCGCATCGGCGTCAGCGCCGCAACCCTGTCGAGCCAGAGCGGACGGGCGTAGAGTTTTCCAACCCCGCTCATCGGACGCGGGGACCCAGGTTTTTCAGATCATCCGAATGCATGACCATTTCAACAACGCCTGGGTCCCCGCGTCCGCGGGGATGAGCGGAATCAATGGGGCATGCCAGCCCGCCTACGCTCATCCGCGTAAATCACCGACTGGATCGCGCGCACGATGTCGTCGGCGTGTTTGGGACCGATCATTTCGGGGTGCGTGCCGGAGGTGATGTCGATCTGGGCGCCGTAGTGCGACTGGCGCGCCTCGACATTGCGCAGGCGGCCCCACTCCGAGGTCCAGTCCAGCTCGCCGTCGAGCACCACCGAGGTCACCGGAATGTCCGGATCGAGCGGGCCCGCCGCCAGGGCTTCCTTGCCGCGGCGATAGACGTTGGCCACCTCGTTGATGGCGTACTTCTGATCGTGCCGCTTGCTGAAGAAGTAGATCATCTCATCGTGGGCGTCGCCGGTGAGACCTTCCTGGTCGCCGAGCCATTGGGTGAGCGTGGTGAGGATGCCGACCTGCGACAGGATTTCGGCCGAGCGCGCGAAGGCGCCGTAGTCCTCCAGAAAGATGCGGCCGTCCCGGGCGCCCGCGAGCTCAGGCGAGGTGGTGTCCACCATCACCAGCCCGCGCACCTCATCGGGATGGCGCACCGCGAACATGCGCATCTCGAGCCCGCCGAGCGAATGGGCGACCAAGATGAACGGCCCGGTTTCGCCCTTGGCCTTCAGCCATGCCTCGAAGTCGGCGTTGATCGCGGTCGCGTCACGCGGCATCGGCCCCGGGTCGGAGAATCCGATGCCCGCCCGGTCGTAGGCGCAGCTGCGCATGCCGATCGCCGCGAGCCGCGTCTGCACCGCGTCCCACGACGCCGCGCTGCCGAACATGCCGGCCTCGAACAGGACAAGCGGCTTGTCCGAACGCGGGCCCTGGCAGAGCACGCGAATGTTGCGGCCGCCGATGTCGACCAGCTCGCCGCGCAGGGGCGGCTTCGGCATGGCCAGGGCGGGAGAGGACGCCAGAAAAACGGCGGCCACCGCCGCCGCCCAGACCCAGCCCGCTACGCCTCGTCGACCCATACCTTGGAAATAGGCCAGGAGGCCTTCCGGTTCAAAATCTTACACGCCGGGGGCGTCATTTCCCGGCGTGGGCGGTAATCCAGTCGCCCATGACCTTCAGCGCCGTCGGCGAAATGGTCTCCTCGATCTTGGCGTACTCGTCGGGCTGGCCCGTGCCCGCGGTCTGGAACAGGTGGTTCAGGCCCGGCAGCACCTCCACGGTGGCGTCGGGATTGTTCTTCAGCGCCTCGCGGATGACTGGAACGTTGAGCTCGACCGGCACCTGGATGTCCTTCGACCCATCGATCGCCAGCACCGGACAGCGCACGCGGCGCAAGGTCGGGCCCGGATCGTATTTCACGAAATAGCGCATCCACGGGCTGGTGAACTGGGCGGCGCCCTGCTCCGCCGTTTCCGGCGGCTGGCCTGCGGCCTTCACCTCGGGCGCCAGAAGGGCTGCGACCTCTCTCTTCGCTGTCGCATTGTCCACGCCGGTCTTGACCACGTCGAAGACCTTGCGGTTCACCGCCAGCACGGACGCGATCTTTTCGGGCGATGCGCCTCCGGCCTGCATGACGTCCTTCTCCTGGTAGAGCAGGATCTGGTCGCCCGGCACGCCGGTGCCCGCCATCAGCACGATGAAGGCGATGGACGGGTCGTTCACGGCCACGATCGGCGCGATCACGCCGCCTTCGCTGTGGCCGATGAGGCCGACGTGCTTTTGATCGACGTCCGCGCGCGTCCTGAGGTAGGCGACGCTCGCCTGCACGTCGGTGACGAAGTCTGCTGTGGTCGACGCCGCGAAATCGCCGGTCGATCCGCCGGCGCCGCGGTCGTCCACGCGCAGCACCGCGATGCCGCGGCGGGTGAGATAGTCCGCCAGCACCCAGAACGGCTTGTGACCGAGCAGGCTTTCGTCGCGGTCCTGCTGTCCCGAACCGGTGATCAGAACGACGGCGGGAAACGGCCCCTTGCCCTCAGGCAAGGTCAGGGTGCCGGCGAGATGCACTTTCTGCACCGTGTTCTCGTAGCCGACGTCTTCGGAGCGATAGGGGAACGGGGGCTTGGGCGTCTGCGGGCGGTTCAACGCCGCAGGCAGGCCGCGCTGCAGCCTCACCGGAAAGGTCTGCGCACCCTGGTGCATTTCGCCGTCGAGCGCCGCACCGTCATGCTTGGCTTCGTAGTAGACAGCGCCGGGCCTCAGCTCGAAGCGGATCTTGTCCGCGTCCTCGCTGACGGCGGTCAGGGGCACGTCTTTGACGCCCTCGTCCGGGCTTTCGAACGTCGAGACGCCGTCGGCGCGGATGTGGAAGATGAGTTTCACGTCGATGCCGCCGCCCGCTTTCAGCGAGCCCCACCAGTCGCCGACCAGATCGGCCGGAGGCGGTGAGGCCTTTGGCGCAGGCGCACTCGCCGCGCCGCGCGTCAGCTTGAGAGGGAACTGCGCCCCGCCCTGCAGGAACTGGCCGTCGAGCACCGCCGGATCGGCGCCGCGCGTGGCCTCGAAGGCGATGTGAATGCTCGAGAGTTCGATACGCACCTTGCCGCCGGTCTCGGTGACCGCGGAGACCGGCAGGCCCTTGGCCCCCTGGTCGGGGCTGTCCATGGTGGAGGGGCCGTTCGGGTCGATGTGGAAGACCAGGTGCAGGTCGTGGCCCTGGACCGAGAGCACGCCGGACCAGTCGCCGGCCAGGTCGGCGGGCGCATTGGCCTGGGCCTGGGCGCTCATGGCCGGTGCGAAAAGAAGAAGCGCGCAAAGCGCGGCGAACAGGCCAAGTGAGCGAAACATTCAAAGCCCCCCGGAAACCGATGCGAGATGATGCTCTATTTCGGTGTTTGCCGAAATAGCGACTGTGCCGTCAAGCATTATTCGCCAAAAGCGAAAAATTTTCAGTTACAGAAAGTTCATCTGGCGCGCAGGACGCCGCCGCCGGCGGCCTTAGTTGGCGCGCGCCTTCAGGGGCGCGACCCCGTCGGACAGGGACTCGTTCAGATAGACCTCGGCCTCCTGGGCGGCGAGCGCGGGGGCGTAGCCGAAGCCCTGGCCGTAGTGGCAGCCGACGGAGAGCAGCTGACGGGCGAGGACGGCGGTCTCCACGCCCTCCGCCACCACTTCCAGCGACAGGTCGCGGCCGAGCGCGACCACCGAGCGGACGATCTTCGACGAGCCCTCATCGGCGCCCATGGTGCGCACGAAATAGCGGTCGATCTTCAGCGTGTCGAACGGCAGGCGCGCCAGATAAGACAGCGACGAGAAGCCGGTGCCGAAATCGTCGAGCGCCAGCGATGCGCCCGCATCCTTGATGCCCTTCAAGATCACCGCGGCCTTGTCCGGGTCGCGCATGATGTCGCTTTCAGTGACTTCCAGTTTCAGCGCGCCTTTCGGCAGACCGGTTTCGCGGCGCACCCGCGCCACGTCTTCGGTGAGGCCCGACCGTTCGATCTCGCCGGTCGACAGGTTCACGCTGACGAACATCGCCCCCGCCTTCGGGTGGCGGTCGAGCCATTCGGCGAGCTGACGCGCGGAGGTCTCCATCATATGGAGGCCCAGTTCGTTCATCAGCCCCATTTCCATGGCCAGCGTCAGGAACTCGTCGGGCGGCACGACGCCGCGGCGCGGATGGCGCCAGCGCGCCAGGGCTTCGAAGCCCGCCACCGCGCCGGTGTCGAGGCGCACGATCGGTTGGAAGAACGGTTCGATCTCGCCGCGCTGGAAGGCGTTGCGCAGATCCGCCTCCATCGCCAGGCGCGAGAGGCTGTCGCTCTCCAAACCGCGCCCGTACGCAGCCGCGCCGCCGCGGCCGCCGGTCTTGGCCGACTCCACCGCGAGCTCGGCGCGGCGCAACAGTTCCGCCGCCTCCGGCGCATCGGGGCCGCCTTCGACGCGCACGGCGCCGATCGACAAGGTCGGATAGATGTCGAAGCCCGCGATGCGCAGCGGCTGCTCCAGCGCGGCGCGCACGCGCTCAGCCGGACGCGCGACGCCGTCGGGCACCAGTACGGCGAACTCGTCTTCGCCCACGCGGGCGGGAATGGCGGTCTTGGGGAAGGCGGCGGACAGGCGCGAGCCCAGCGCGGCCAGCACCAGGTCGGCGCGCTCATGGCCCAGCGCTTCGTTCAGGCGGCGCAGACGGTCGAGGTCGGCGACCACCAACTCGAACTCGCCCGCGGTGGCCAGGGTCTCGCGGGCGCGCACGATGAAGGCCTTGCGGTCCAGCAGGCCGGTCAGCTTGTCGGTGTCGGAGCCGGCGAACTTGGTCTCCAGCGCCGCGACGCCGGCGGCCCGCAGCCCGTCCTCGAGCCAGACGCCGCGCCACAGGCAGGTCTCGGAATTGCGCATGCGCAGGCGGACGACGACTTCCTCGCCTTCTTCGCGGGGCGTGATCAGGGCTTCGGCGAGCGCCCGGTCCTGCGGCAGGGCCAGGGCGGCGAAGGCGGCGCCGGTGCATTCCGGCGCAAGCGGACCCAGGCCGAGCGAACGGGTCGCGCCGGTCAGCCGCAGGCAATCCTGCGAAGGCGTCCAGGTCCACAACGCGACACCGGCGGCTGCAAGAGCCTCCAGCGCCGTCGTGGGATCCCAGGCCAGACTTCTCGACCTGTCGTTCAAACCGCTCAGTCTCCGGAGGTCTGTTCGTCACCCCACCCGGACCCATCTTCTGTGAGTCCGAACAGGAGATGATCTCTCCAGGCGCCGTTAATTTTCAAATAAGCGCGGGCTTTTCCTTCTAAGGAAAACCCTGCTTTGAGCAGCAAATCCCGCGATGGGACATTGGAGGGGAGACAAGCGGCCTCGACCCGGTGCAGCCGCAGCTTGGAAAATGCGAACTGGCAGACCGCGCGCACGCCGCGCAGGGTGAAGCCCGAACGCGCATAGGGCTCGCCGATCCAGTAGCCCATGGTCGCCGCCTGGGCGACGCCGCGGCGGACGTTGGACAAGGTGATGCCGCCCAGCAGCGCCTCGTCGTCGGGGCGGGTCATGAAGAACGGATAGCCCTGGCCGGTCTCGATATCGCGGGTATAGGCCGCGAGCCGGCGGCGGAACGCGGGGCGGGTCAGATCGTCGGCCGGCCAGGCCGGCTCCCACGGTTGCAGAAAGTCCCGCGACTGGTCCCGAAGCGCCGCCCACTGCGGATAGTCGCTCATCCTAGGCGGCCGCAGACGCACGCCCTCGCCCTCGAGCACGAGCGCCTGATCGGCAGCCATCCAGTCCAGCAGGGCCATGGAGGGAGAATAACGCGCGACGGCGGGCGGTGGGAGGGGGCGGCGGGGGAGAAAAAGGGCGGCGGGACGAACCACCCCGAAGGATTCCGCAATCCACCGTATTTACGGTCGAGCCCCGGACGTCGACGCGGCGTACCGCGGACGAACCGCCCCGCCGACGCCGTAAACCACCGTAGTTACGGTCGGGCTTAGCACCGTGATTGGCGCGCCGGCGGCGCCCGCACTGACCTTAGCGGTCCACGTCACGCCACGCCAACACGCGAAAAGGTCGGCAGCGTCAACGTCCCGCTTGCTGGGTCCTCGACGCCGCGCGGCTGAGCGCCGCGCAGCTGGCGGGGAGGCGCGGTCAGCGCCGAGCCGTCGAGGACCCAGCAAGCGCGACTTCGCGGCGCGTCCGGCGTGGCGCGTCAGCCCACGCTCAGGATGGGAGCGCCCAGCATGGATACGTCCACCTCGATGCCCAGCCCCGAACCGGTCGGCGCTGAGCCGAAGCCGTTGACACTGCGCGGCTGATAGCCGGCGACGTGTTCGTTGGTCCAGTCGTTCATGAAGGAGGCGGTGAGCAGCGACTCGGGCCGCGTGCTCGCTGCAAGATGGGCGGAGACGGCGCTGACAATGTCGCCGCCCCAGGTGTCTTCGATAGTGACCTGGACGCCCAGGGCCTCGCAGGCGTCGCGCATCAGTTTCGCCTTGGTCAGGCCGCCGACTTTCGAGATCTTCAGATTGATCGCGCCCGCGCCGCCGTCGCGCACGACGCGGATCAGGCTGGTCAGATCGGTCACCACCTCGTCGTAGACCATCGGCAAGGTGGTGCGTTTGCGCACCTCGATGCATTCCTCGATGGTCGGACAGGGTTGTTCGAGATAGAGGCGCGGCAGGTGCTCCATCGCGCGCGCTGCGATGATGGCGTCGTTCAGGCGCCAGCCGCAGTTGGCGTCGGCGATGATCAGATCGTCGTCGCCGGTGGCCTCGACGATGCGCCGCGCCCGCTCGCCGTCGAGCGTCGGATCGCCGCCGATCTTCAGCTGAAAGCGATGGATGCCTTCGGCGCGCCGCTTCAGCACGTAATCGGTCATCGCCTCGGGCGAGCCCAGCGGCACCGCCATGTACAGCGGAAACCGCTCTTGCCGCACGCCGCCGAGCAGGGTCGCCGCGCTGACGCCGAGCGAACGGCCGAGCAGATCCCAGCAAGCGACGTCGATGGGGCTCTTGGCGTAGGCGTGTCCCGCGAGCGCTGCGTCCATCGCATCGTTCACCGCCGCGAGGTTGGTCGCGTCCACCCCGATCACCGCCGGCGCCAGCAGTTCGAGCGCCGCGCGCGCGCCGCCCACATGCGACGGCAGATAGGTGCTGCCGAGCGGACAGACCTCGCCCCAGCCGGTAAGGCCGCCGGCGGTCACGCGCACCAGGGTCGACGCCAGGGTGGAAATGTCCCGCCCGCCCGACATGACATAGGTCCCGTGCACATAGCTCAGGTCGAAGGGGTAGACGTCGACGCGCTCGATCTTCATGGCGGGGCCCCTGCGCTTTCGTCAGTGCGACGGCGCGGGCGCCGGAGCAACCGGCGGCGGCGCGGGTGGGACGATGGCGATGAGTTCGATGCGGAAGTCGAGCTCGGCGCCGCCGGGGACCGGGGGTTTGCCCTTGGCGCCGTAACCGAACTCGGCCGGGATCAGGACGCGCCACTCGTCGCCGGGGTGCATCAGCGGCACCACCGCCTGCCAGCCGGGGATCAGCTTGGACAGTGGAAACTCGGCGGGCTCGCCGCGCTGGTAGGAGGAGTCGACCACCGTGCCGTCGGCCAGCTTCAGCTCGTAGTTCACCCGCACGGTGTCCTGACGCGTCGGTTGCGGGCCGGCCGGGTCGCCGGACTTCAGCACCTCGTAGCGGATCTGGGGCAGCGCATGCATCACCGGCGGCGTGTCGGCAGACGCTGGCGCCGCGGCAAAAGGCGCCAGGAAAAACAGGCTCGCCAGGACGGCTGCGGAAGCGAAGCGGTGCATTGAAGGATCCCCTCTCGAACTCGAATGATCAGCCGAACAGCGCCTTTGTAAACGCGGGTCCGGCGCCGGCCGCCTTGCGCGGGCCGAGTGTGGCGTTGGCGCTCTTCTTGGGCGCCAGGATATCGGCGACCAGCGCGCGCAGACTGTCGGACGTGACCGCATTGACGCCGGCGCGGGTTTCTTCGGGCGGGATCACGCGGCCGAACAGCAGGACCTGGGCGGCGGCGCGTTCGGCGCGGCCGACGGGCGACTCGCGCGCCATGAACAGGGAGGTTTCGAGTTGCGCCTTGCCGCGGGCCAGTTCTTCGCCGGACACGCCCTCGCCCATCGCCAGGATCTGTTCGGCGACGAGGACGCCCAGCGCTTCCGCATCGTCGGCGGCGGCGCCGGCGAAGACGCCGATCTGGCCGGTCTCTTCGTAGGACACGGCCCAGGCGGAGATGTTGTAGGCGAGGCCGCGCTTCTCGCGCGCTTCCTGGAACAGGCGTGAGGCCATGCCGCCGCCGAGCAGTTCGGCGAACAGGCGCGCGTCGAACCAGGCGCGGTCGCGCGCGCCGGGGCCGGGAAGTTGCCACACCAGGTTGGCCTGTTCGATCTTGCGCGCGATCGCCTGATCGCCGCCGACGAAGACCGCGAGCTCCGGTCCCGGGGTCCGCATGCCGGGTTCGGTCGAACCGAAGAAGCGCTCGGCGAGGTGCAGCACCTCGTTCTCGTCCGCGGCGCCGGCGACGCTGACCACCGTGCGTTCGGGCGGATAGAGCGCGGCGCGCCATTCGCCGAGTTTCAGCGGGGTCGCGGCGCCGATGCTCTTTACCGACCCCAGGATCGGGCGGCCGAGCGCGGTTCCGCCGAAGGCGGTGGTCTGCGCGACTTCGAAGACGTGGTCGTCGGGCGTGTCGAAACTCTCGGCGATCTCTTGCGCGACCACCTGTTTCTCGCGCTCCAGTTCGTCGGGGTCGAGGGTGGGATAGAGCGCCATGTCGGCGAGGATTTCCATGCTCAGCGGCAGGCGCCCGGCCAGGGCGCGGATCTGGTAGCTGGTGCGTTCGTAGCCGGTGGCGGCGTTGCTCTGGGCGCCCACGGCTTCGATGGCCTCGGCGATCTGTTGCGCTGAGCGGCCGCCGGCGCCTTTGAACACCATGTGCTCGAGCAGGTGCGACCAGCCGGAACGGTTCTTCGGCTCCCACCGCGCGCCGCCGCCGAACACCACCGACAGGGCAAAGGTATCGAGACCCGGCATCGGATCGCACACGACGCGCACGCCGTTGGGGAGCGTGTGCAGGCGGGGGCTCATGTGCGCGCTCCGCGCAGCCATTTGGTCAGCATGGCCGCGTAGAAGCACGCGAGAACCAGCGCGAGGCCGAACCAGGTGAGGGCGTATTCGCCCTTGCGGCTGTTGGCGCCTTCGTCGCCGGAGAGCGGCGCGGGGCGCAGTTCGCTCTGGTCCGGATTGGACGCGGTTTCCGAAATCAGCATCAGCGGCGCCGGTTTGTTCAGGTCGAGGACACGCGACATTCCGGGCACGTCGCGCCAGAACCAGAGCGGCTGGGTGGAAACGCGCTTGGGCGTGAAGGCGTTGCGTGGCGAGGGTCGACGCAGCACGCCGCTGACCGGGGTCGGATCGATCGACGCCTTATCGACCGGCGGCCGCGTCTTGATCGTGTCGTCGATGAATCCGCGGTCCACCAGGACGCCGCCGTAGCGGCCGTCCGCGACCCGGCACGCGGAGATCAGACGCACGCCGGGACGGCCGTCGACCACCGCGTAGAGTTCGGCGAAGGGCGCCTTGTCGAGCCCGGCGCAGATCGCCGTGACATGGACGAAGGTTTCATCGTGACCGGCGGCGAGCGCGGCGAGCGCATCGACCAGGGGCGAGGCCGGCGCGTGGGAGAGCGACGCGAGGCGCGCGAGGTCGCGGGTCTTTTCCGCCTTGCGTTGCAGTTGCCAGACGCCGAGGCCGCAGCAGATCGCGAACACGATTGCCGCGGCAATGGTCAAGCCCCAGGGGAACCGGGTTCTAGGCGTTGACATAGGCCGTTTTGACGGTGGTGTAGAACTCCGCCGCGTAACGTCCCTGTTCGCGCGAACCGTAGCTCGAGGCTTTGCGGCCGCCGAAGGGCGTGTGGTAGTCCACGCCGGCGGTGGGCGTGTTGACCATCACCATCCCGGCTTCGGCGTTGCGCTTGAAGTGAGTCGCGTGCTTCAGCGAGGTGGTGCAGATGCCCGACGACAAACCGAACTCGGTGTCGTTGGCGACCGCCAGCGCCTCGTCATAGTCCTTCACACGGATCACCGAGGCGACCGGGCCGAAGATTTCCTCGCGGTTGATGCGCATGTCGTTGTGGGTTTCGGTGAACAGCGCCGGCGACAGGTAGAAGCCGGGCGTCTCGCGGTTCAGGCGGTCGCCGCCGGAGCGCTTGGCGCCTTCGCGGTCGCCGATCTCGAGATAGCGCAGGTCGGTTTCGAGCTGTCTCTCATCGACCACCGGACCCATGTTCACGCCGGGCTTCAGCGCATTGTCGACGGTCATCGCCGCCATGGCTTTTTTCACGCCCTCGACGAAGCGATCGTGAATGTTTTCGGTCACGATCAGGCGGCTCGACGCGGTGCAGCGCTGGCCGGTGGAGAAGAAGGCGCCGTTCACCGCGGCATTTACCGCGGTGTCGAGATCCGCGTCGTCGAGCACGACCATCGGGTTCTTACCGCCCATCTCCATCTGGATCTTCAGCATGCGGCCGATGGCCTGCTGCGCGATCGCGCGGCCGGTCGGCACCGAGCCGGTGAAGGTGAGCGCGTCGACGCCGCCGATAATGGCGGGGCCCAGCACCGAGCCCTTGCCCATCACCAGGTTCAGCACGCCCTTCGGCAGACCCGCGCGATTGAGGATGTCGACCAGATGCCACGCCAGCATCGGCGTCAGCTCCGCCGGCTTCAGCACCACGGTGTTGCCGAAGGCGAGCGCCGGGGCGATCTTCCACGCCGGGATGGCGATCGGGAAGTTCCACGGCGTGATCATGCCGACCACGCCCACCGGCTCGCGCGTCACCTCGACCTCGATGCCGGGCCGCATGGACGGCAGCTTTTCGCCCGGCAGGCGCATGGCTTCGGCGGCGAAGAACTGCAGGATCTGGCCCGCGCGGGCCGCCTCGCCGGTGGCTTCCGGCAGGGTCTTGCCCTCCTCGCGCGCGAGGAGCTGACCGAGTTCGTCCTTGCGGGCGAGGATTTCGGCGCCGGCCTTGGCCAGGATGTCGGCGCGCGCCTGGGCGGTGGTGCGCGACCACGCGGGCAGGGCTGCGCGCGCGGCGGCGACCGCGTCTTGCGCATCCTTCACGCCCCCGCACGCGAACTCGCCCACCACGTCGTTGGTGTCGGAGGGATTGATGTTCGGCTTCACCTCGCCGAGGGCGACCATCTCGCCGGAAATGATGTTGGCGAACGGTTTCATGATCGCTCCTCAGAAGTCATCGTTGCGCAGCTCGCCGGCCTTGTGGTGGAACTGCAGGGCGACCAGCACGCCCTTGAACGGCCGCAGCAGCGCCAGGCACAGGACCGCTGCGATCGGCAGCCAGATCACAAGTATGATCCAGGGCGACAGATCGAAAGACATCTCGCTGAACAAGGCGCCGAAGACGGCGACAAATCCCACGATCAGGATGATGAACACCGCCGGTCCGTCGCCGGAATCCGCCGCCTTCAGATCGAAGCCGCAGGCGGGGCAGCGGTCGGCGATGCGCAGGAACCCCGCAAACATCGACGCCTCGCCGCAGTTGGGACAGCGCCCCTGCAGGCCCGCCAGGACCGGGTGCGGCCGCTGGCGCGCCTTGGTCATCCGTAGTGGGGGCCGGCCCCTTGGAAGGTGACGTAGATGAAGGTGAACAGGAACAGCCACACCACGTCCACGAAATGCCAGTACCAGGCCGCCGCCTCGAAACCGAAGTGCTGCTTCGGCGTGAAGCCGCCGGCCATCAGGCGCAGCAGACAGATGGTCAGGAAGATGGTCCCGATCAGCACGTGGAAGCCGTGGAAACCCGTGGCCATGAAGAAGGCCGAACCGTAGAGGCCCGAGTTCACCGCATCCGGCGAGAAGAACAGCTTGTGGCTGAGGATGTGCGAGTACTCGTACGCCTGCACCGAGGTGAACATGACGCCGAGGATGATGGTGAGCAGCAGGCCCCACTTGGCGGCCGTGCGGTTGTTTTCCTGCAGCGCGTGGTGGGCCCAGGTCACCGTCGTCCCCGACAACAGCAGGATCACAGTGTTGACCAGCGGCAGGTGCAGCGGATCGAGCGTCTCGACGCCCTTGGGCGGCCAGTGCTGCCACGCGCTGGCGACCTCGGCGATCGGCGAGGCGGTGCGCACCGCATGGAACAGACCCATCTCGAAAAAGATCCAGAACCACGCGACGAAGAACATCACTTCGGACGCGATGAACAGCAGCATGCCGTAGCGCAGGCCGAGCGAGACGACCGGGGTGTGGTCGCCTTCGTTGGCTTCCTTCACCACCTGAATCCACCAGCCGAGCATGGTGTAGAGCACGCCTACGGCGCCGATCGCGAACAGCCACCAAGTGCCCTTGGGCAGGCCGAACAGGCCCTTCATCCAGGTGACCAGGCCCAGCGCCAGAACGACGGCGAAGACCGACCCGATCAGGGGCCAGGGGCTCGGCTTGACGAGGTGGTAGTCGTGGTGGACGGCGTGATCAGCCATTGCGCAACTCAGCCCGCGAGAATCTTAGGGTGGCTATAGCTCGCCCCTCCCCGGTCCGCCAAGGGGTTTGGGCGGAATTCCGGTGCGGGAACCGGGGGTTCGGGGGCGCCTCGGGTTGAGGTTTTAAGAATAGCCGCAGAGATCGCGGAGAAAGAGAAAGCCGCGGAGATCGCAGAGAGGGAGCGCCTGTCGCGAAGCGACCTTCTAAAATGCCTGAATCCAGAAAGCCCTGCGGGCGGCCGCGACACGACCGCTCCGCGATCTCTGCGGCTTTTCTTCCTCTGCGATCTCCGCGGTTTTCTTGCTTTTCGACCCGCCTCAGGCGCCGGGTTTGGCCGGTTGGGCGCGGGCGTCGGCGGCGGGGAAGAAGGTGTAGGAGAGGGTGATGTCCTTCAGGCCCTGGGTGTCGTCGCCCTTGGCAAACCGCGGATCGACGAAATAGGCGACCGGAAACTCCTTGGTTTCTCCAGGCTGCATCGTCTGGTTGGTCCAGCAGAAGCACTCGAGCTTGGAGAAATAGGGCGCGGCCTGGTCGGGGGTGATGTTGAACAGGGCCCGCCCGGTCAGCGGGGTCGAGCCGTGGTTGGTCACCTTGAAGAAGGCCAGACCCGTCTGGCCGAGTTGCAGGGTCTGGTAGCTCTGCTCGGGCGTGAACGACCAGGGCAGGTCGCGGACGTTGGTGTCGAAGCGGACGGTGACCGTCTGGGCCAGACGCTCGGACGCGGCCTTCTTGGCGCGCTTGGCGGTGCCCGCGAACCCGGTCGCCTGGCAGAAGGCGCGATAGAACGGCACCGCCGCGAACGACGCCCCCACCATGCCGAAGAACACGACGGCGCAGATCAGGCCGACCTTGGCGTTACGGGTCATGGCTTACTCATCATGGCTGGGGCGTCGCGCCTCCCCCCAGGTGCACGAGCGTCGAGATGAAGACCAGGATCGCGAAGGCGACGAGAGCCAGTGCGATCGCGAGGTTTCGCCGGTTGCGCGCTTTGATGGCCGCCACGTCTACAGGCCTTCGAGCCTGAGCGGCATACGTGGTCAGGCTTTCCTCGAGCTGCTCCTTGAGCGCCTCGGTCGCTGCCGAGTCCAGCGGTTCCTCATGATGCCGGACGTAGACTGATGTCTCGGTCACAACGGCCTTATCAAGTGCGCAGTCGGACTCCTCCGGGGGCGGAGCGTCCACGTGGGGGACCGCTTCCTTTGGCGGGATTGGGAGTTCCTCATCGCTCATCGCAGGCCTCCGAAACCGTGCTCGTAGAGCAGCGCGGCGAACAGCGCGGTGAGGTAGAGGATCGAATAGGCGAAGAGGTTGCGCGCCGCCCGCGCCTCGGCCTTCACGTCGTAGAGCCCCGCTTCGCGCTCGCCCGGCGTCTCGCCGGCGCGGCTCAGGAACAGACGAACCGCAAAGGCCAGGAACGCCAGGCCGCCCACGATCGAGACCGCGCCGTAGACGACGCCGCCGAGGCCGGTGAAGGCCGGGATGACGGCGACCGGCGTCAGCACCAGGCTATAGATCAGGATCTGCAGGCGGGTGGACTTGGCGCCCTTGGCCACCGGCATCATCGGGATGCCCGCCTTGGCGTAGTCGTCGGAGGTGTAGAGCGCGAGCGCCCAGGAGTGCGGCGGCGTCCACAGGAAGATGATCAGGAACAGTAACCACGCGTTCAGCGGGGCCTGACCGGTGGCGGCGGCCCAGCCGATCACCGGCGGCAAGGCGCCCGCGGCGCCGCCGATCACGATGTTCTGCGGCGTGCGGCGCTTCAGCACCAGGGTGTAGAACCAGGCGTAGTAGACGATGGTGAAGGCGAGCAGGCCCGCGGCCAGCCAGTTCACCGCCAGCCCCATCAGCATCACCGAGAACGCCGACAGCACCGCGCCGAACGCCAGCGCGTCGTTGCGCCCGACCCGGCCGGCGGCGACCGGGCGGCCGCGCGTACGCCGCATCAGGGCGTCGGTCTTGCCCTCCAGCGCCATGTTCAGCGCGCCCGCCGCGCCCGCTCCCACGGCGATGCAGAGGACCGCGATGGCGGCCAGGACCGGGTGGATGTGCTCGGGCGCGGCGATCAGGCCGGTGACGGCGGTGAACACCACCAGCGACATGACCCGAGGCTTCAAAAGCTGGAAATAGTCGCGCGGCAGCGCGGCTCCGCCGGGAGAAGCCTTTTCGGGCGCGGGCTGGGCTGCGGTCTCGGACATGGGTTCGAAAGAACTGGGTTCCAAAGGAAAAAGGGACGGAGCGTTCCTACGCCCCGTCCCTGCTTTCGTCACCCCTGAAGCGTGCGGCTTAGGCGTCTTAGTGGTGGCTGTCGGGCTTGATCACCGGCAGCTCGTTGAACTGGTGGAACGGCGGCGGCGAGGACAGGGTCCACTCCAGCGTCGTGGCGCCCTCGCCCCACGGATTGGCCTCGGCCTTGCGGCGGCGAACCGCAGCCTCGATCAGCACCACGAAGAAGACGATCAGGCCGATCAGGGTCACCGCATAGCCGAAGGACGACAGCGTGTTCCACTTAGTGAAGGCTATGTTGTAGTCGACCTGGCGACGCTGCATGCCCTGCAGGCCCAGGAAATGCTGCGGGAAGAACACCAGGTTCACGCCCACGAAGGTGATCCAGAAGTGCAGCGCGCCGAGGCCTTCGTTGTACTTCACGCCCCACATCTTCTCGAACCAGTAGTAGAAGCCCGCGAAGATCGCGAACACCGCGCCCAGCGACAGCACATAGTGGAAGTGCGCGATTACGTAGTAGCTGTCGTGCAGGGCGTAATCGATGCCCGCGTTGGCCAGCACCACGCCGGTCACGCCGCCGACGGTGAACAGGAAGATGAAGCCGATCGCCCACAGCATGGGCGTCTTGAAGTCGATCGAGCCGCCCCACATCGTGGCGATCCACGAGAAGATCTTAACCCCGGTCGGCACCGCGATGACCATGGTCGCGGCCACGAAATAGGCCTGCAAATCCACCGGCATGCCGGTGGTGTACATGTGGTGCGCCCACACGATGAAGCCGATGAAGCCGATCGCGACCATGGCGTAGGCCATCGCCAGATAACCGAACACCGGCTTCTTGGAGAAGGTCGACACGATCTGGCTGATCATGCCGAAGCCCGGCAAAATCAGGATGTACACTTCCGGGTGCCCGAAGAACCAGAACAGGTGCTGGAACATGATCGGGTCGCCGCCGCCGCGCGGGTCGAAGAAGTGGGTGTGGAAGTTACGGTCGGTCAGCAGCATGGTGATCGCGCCGGCGAGGACCGGCAGCGACAGCAAGAGCAGGAACACGGTCACCAGGATCGACCACACGAACAGCGGCATGCGGTGCAGCGTCATGCCCGGCGCGCGCATGTTGAAGATGGTGGTGATGAAGTTGATCGCGCCCAGGATCGAACTGGCCCCCGCCAGGTGGATCGCAAGGATGGCGCAGTCGAAGGCGGGACCTGTGTGGCCTGTGGTCGATAGCGGCGGATACATGGTCCAGCCGCCGCCGAAGCCGCGGCCCGGTCCGCCGTCGATCATCGTCGAGGTGACCAGCATCACGAAGGCCGAAACCAGCAGCCAGAACGAGATGTTGTTCATGCGCGGGAACGCCATGTCCGGCGCGCCGATCATCAGGGGCACAAACCAGTTACCGAAGCCGCCGATCATGGCCGGCATGACCATGAAGAAGATCATGATCAGGGCGTGGGCGGTGACCACCACGTTGTAGCCGTGTTCGGAGCCCTCGATGATCCCCAGATTCGCCAGCAGCGAACCCTTGGTGAAGATCTGCACGCCCGGCGCGGCCAGCTCCAGGCGGATGAGGCCCGACAGCAGCGTGCCGATCACTCCCGCGAAGATCGCGAAGATGATGTAGAGCGTCCCGATGTCCTTGTGGTTCGTCGAAGCGAACCAACGGACCCAGAAGCCCGGCGTGTGTTCGTGAGCGTCGTGATCGTCGTGCTCGACGGCTTGGGCGGTCGCCATATCAGCAGGCCTCTTACTTCGCCGCAGGGCCAGCCTTGGCGCCGGCGGCGGTGGATTGGATGGTGTTGGCGGCGGCGTTCGCGGGCGCGGCGCCCGCGGGGGCGGTACCGGCCTTGACGGCGTTCGCAACCGCCGTGGACGACGGTGCAGCCGGGCCGATGTTGCTGGTCAGCACGCCCTTATGGCCGGCGACCCAGGTTGCGAAGTCCGCGTCGGACACCACCTGGATCTCAATCGGCATGAAGGTGTGCTGCAGGCCGCAGAGCTGGGCGCACTGGCCGTAGAACTTACCGATCTTGTCGGCCTTGAAGAAGGTCTCGTTCAGCCGGCCGGGGACCGCGTCGATCTTCACGCCGAAGGCCGGCATCGAGAACGAGTGGATCACATCGGCGCCGGTCACCTGCACCCGGATCAACCGGTTCACCGGCACGACCATCGGATTGTCGGCCTGCAGGATGTACAGACCCGGATCGGCCTTTGCCTGCTGCACGATGTTGGAGGTGATCTCGTCGATCTTCTGGTCCGGATAGGCGTAGCCCCAGTACCACTGATAGCCGGTGGCCTTCACGGTCATGTAGGGGCGCGGCATGTCGTGGTAGTCGAACAGAAGCCGGAATGAAAACAGCGCCATCACCAGCAGGATCAGCACCGGACCGACAGTCCAGAGCACCTCGACGGTGGTGTTGTGGGTGAACCT
>DASXZP010000030.1:0-40827 GCA_036501825.1 Caulobacteraceae bacterium
GCCGGTGCGCGCGCTGAAGGTGGTGGTCTCGCACCAGCACCGCGAAGGTCTGTCGTCGGACGAGATCCACAAGCTGATCGAACCCTACGTTCGCGAGGTGATGCCCGGCCATCTGCTCGACGGCGCCGAGTGGATCATCAATCCGACCGGAACCTTCGTCATCGGCGGTCCCGACGGCGACACGGGTCTGACCGGGCGCAAGATCATCGTCGACACCTACGGCGGCGCCGCGCCCCACGGCGGCGGCGCGTTCTCGGGCAAGGACCCGACCAAGGTCGACCGTTCGGCCGCCTATGCGTGCCGCTATCTGGCCAAGAACGTGGTGGCCGCCGGCCTCGCCGCGCGCTGCACCATCCAGGTCAGCTACGCCATCGGCGTGGCGCGTCCGCTCAGCTTCTACGTCGACACTCACGGCACCGGACAGGTGGACGAGGCCAGGCTCGAAGGCCTGCTGCCGGAGATGATGGGCGGCCTCACCCCGCGCGCGATCCGCGAGCACCTGGGCCTGAACCGCCCGATCTACGCGCGCACCGCGGCCTACGGCCACTTCGGCCGTCAGCCCGACAACGAAGGCGGCTTCGGCTGGGAGCGCACCGACCTGGTCGAGGACCTGCGCCGCTCGCTCTACTGACTAAAGCGCGAGCTGATAGGCAGTCTTCAGGGTGGTGAAAAAGTCGCGGACGTGGGCGCCCTGCTCGCGCGCGCCGTAGGACGACGCCTTACGGCCGCCGAACGGCAGGTGAAAATCGACGCCCGAGGTCGAGAGGTTCACCTTGACCACCCCGGTCTGGCTGTTGGCCTTGAAGTGCTCGGCGTGCTTGAGGCTGGTGGTGCAAATACCCGACGACAGACCGAAGTTTGTGTCGTTAGCGACCGCCAGGGCTTCGTCGTAGTCCTTCACCCGCATGACCGCGGCGACCGGTCCGAAGATTTCTTCGCGGCTGATGCGCATGTCGGGCGTCGCGTCCACGAACAGGGTCGGGGCCAGATAGAAGCCGTCGTGATCGCGCTTCAGTCGCTCGCCGCCGGCAGCCACGCGCGCGCCTTCCTTGCGACCGATGTCGATGTACGACAGGTCGATGTCGAGCTGGTCTTGGTCGACCACCGGCCCAATCTGGGTGCCGTCTTTCAGCGCGTTGTCCACCACCAGTTTCGCCATCCGCTCACGCAGCGCTGCGACAAAGCGGTCGTGAATGGCTTCGGTGACGATCAGTCGCGAAGATGCGGTGCAGCGCTGTCCGGTCGCGAAGAAGGCGCCGTCGATGGCGCACTCCACCGCATTGTCCAGGTCGGCGTCGTCCAGCACCAGCAGCGGGTTCTTGCCGCCGAGCTCGAGCTGGATCTTCTTCATGTTTTCGCTGGCGATGGCAGCCGCGGCGACGATCCGGCCGGTGGGCACGGAGCCGGTGAAGGTCACCGCGTCCACGTCGCGATGTTCGGTCAGGCGCTTGCCGACCACATGTCCCTCGCCCATCACCAGGTTGAACACACCGGCCGGCAGACCAACGCGCGCCAGGATGTCGGTGAGCGCCCACGCGGTGGCGGGCACCAATTCTGCGGGCTTGAAAACCAGCGTATTTCCGTAGCACAGCGCGGCGGCGATCTTGGCGGCGGGCAGACCGATGGGGAAATTCCACGGCGTGATCGCGGCGACCACGCCGGCCGGTTCGCGGAGGACCTGGGCGGTGACGCCGGGGCGCAGACCCGCCATCGTCTCGCCGGCGATGCGCACGGTCTCGCCGGCGTAGTAATCGAACATCTGCGCCGCGCGCAGAATTTCACCCACGCCCTCCGCCAGCGGCTTGCCCTCCTCCCGCGAAAGCTGGCGGCCCAGTTTGTCTGAGCGCGCCGTCAGTTCGGCGGCGACCTTCTTCAGGAACAGGCCGCGCTCGTAGGGCGTCGTGCGCGACCAAGCCCGGAACGCCGCCTTTGCCGCCGCCACCGCCGCGTCCGCGTCGGCCACCGAGCCCATAGCGAACTCCCCCACCGAGTCGCTGACATTCGAAGGGTTGATGTTGGCCGCGGCGTTGGCGGGCTTCAGCCATTCACCGGCGATGTGGTTGCCGAACGCAACGGTCATGGCGGTCTCCTCAGGAGGACGTGTCGGGGGCGGATAGGATTTCGGCGTCGTGCTCGCCGAACCTGGGCGGCAGGCGGCGTAGGCTTGCGGGGGTTCGGCTGAGTTTCACCGGCGCGCCGACGCCGGTGTAGTCGCCGTCCTTCAGCACCATCTCTCGGTGTGCGGTTTGCGGATGGGCCAGCGCTTCCTCGACGTTGAGCACCGGACCACACGGCACGCCGGCGCGGATCAGGGTCTCGCCGAGGATCGCGGCTTCGTGGGTTGCGAACAGGGCTTCGAGGTCGGCCTTCAGCGCGTCGCGGTTCACCGACCGTTCGGGATTGGTGAGATAGCGCGCGTCCTTGGCCAAGTGCGGCGCGCCCAGCACCTCGCACAGTTTGCGGAACTGGCCGTCGTTGCCCACCGCCAGGAACAGGTCGCCCTTGCACGTTGCGAAGGTTTCGTAGGGCGAGATGTTCGGATGGCCGTTGCCGGTGCGCTGCGGGACCTTGCCCGAGGCGAGATAGTTGGCGGAATAGGGATGCAGGATCGACAGGCCGCAGTCGAACAGGGCGATGTCGACGAACTGTCCCTTGCCGCTGCGTTCGCGCTCGTGCAGCGCCAGCAGGATGCCGATCACGGCGTTCAGGCCGCTCGACATATCGACCATGGGCACACCCAGCCGCGTCGCGCCGCCTTCGCGTGGGCCGTTGACGCTCATGAGCCCGGTGACCGCCTGGATCGCGGCGTCATAGCCGGGCATGGCGCCCATCGGACCATCGGCGCCGAAACCGGAGACGCAACAGTGGATCAGGCGCGGAAAACGCGCCGACAGAACGTCATAACCCAGACCCCAGCCTTCGAGCGTACCAGGCTTGAAGTTTTCCACCAGCGCGTCGGCGTCTTCGAGCAGTTTGAGCAGCGCTTCGCGCGCCGCCGGTTGTTTCAGGTCCAGCACGACACCGCGTTTGTTCCGGTTCACCGCGCGGAAATAGGCGGCGGTGTCGCCGGAATACGGCGGACCCCAGGTGCGCGTCTCATCGCCCTGCGGCGGTTCGACCTTGATCACGTCTGCGCCGTGGTCGCCGAGGATCTGGGTGCAGTACGGGCCGCCCAGCACGCGGCTGAGATCGATGACTTTCAAGCCGTCGAGGGCGCCGCTCATTGCGCCGTCGCCAGGGTCGGGATCTTGGGACCGATCGGCCAATAGGGCGGGTGCTTGCCGATGGTGACCATGTCGATCTCAACCATGGTCGGGCCGCGCACGGCGATGGCTTGCGCCACCGTGGAGCCGAACTCTTCAGGCTTAGAGACTCGCCAGAACGGAATCTTGGCGAGCGCCGCCAGCGCCTTAAAGTCGGGCGACAGCAGGTCGTCATAGACCTGCCTCCCGCCGGCGACCTTGTCCTGAATCTGGCGGATGACGCCGTAGCCGTTGTCGTTGGCCAACAGGATGACCACGTCGAGCTTCTCCTGGATGGCGGTCCATAGCTCGCCCATGTTCAGCGCGAAGCCGCCGTCGCCGATCAGGATCATGGTCTTGCGTTCGCCCGGCGAGAGCGCCGCGCCAATGCCCAGGCACATCCCCTGCCCGATGCCGCCGCTGATCGGATAAACGTTGGTGGACGGGTCGTAGAGCTGCAGCAGCCGGTGGCCCCAGCTGGAATTGTTGGTGGTGATGTCGCGGGCCCAGATCGCATCCTTCGGCATCACCGCGCGCAGCTGTTCCGCGAAGGTCGCATAGGGTCCGAGCGTCGCCTTGAAGGACGCGCGCGCAAGCGCCTTCAGCTTCGCGAACTCGTCGCGGAAACCGGGATCGACCTGCATGCGCGGGCCGGCGCGTTCGATCACCGCGGCCAGAACCTCGCTCGCCTCCCCGTTGACGAACCCCTGGTTGGGGTAGGTGCGGCCGTCGGCGCGGGGGTCGATGTCGATCTGGATCAGATTCTTGGGAAACGTCGCCGTGAAGTCCCCGGTCTCGTAACCGCGCAGGTGCGAGCCTACGACCAGCATCAGATCGCAGGTCTCGTAGAAGTCCTCGATCAGAGGAAAGCCAGTGCCGTTGAGCGACCCGAGGTTCATCGGGTGGTCTTCTGGAACGCTCGCGCGGCCCGCTAGGCTGGTCACCATGCCGAAGCCGAGGTCGAGCAGCTTGGCGAGCTCGGCGCCCGCGCCGCGCGCGCCGCGACCAACCCACATCATCGGCCGGCGCGCCTTAGCCACCGCCTCCACCAGGGCGTCGAGTTCAGCGGGTGCGACCGGCGCGTGCGCGACGACAGGGACTTCGTAGTCGTCAAGACCGGCGGGTCGCGCAACCGGCGCGGACTGCACGTCGATCGGCACTTCCACGCTCACGGGCCCGCAGGGGAAGCTGAACGCCGTCGCAACCGCCTCGCGCAGCACCGCGAACGCGTCGGTCGGCGTGCGCACGCGGAACGCGGCCTTACCGGCGGCGGCCAACAGGCCCAGCTGATCGGGAATGTCGTGCACCGTACCCATGTCGCGATCCACGAAGGCGGTTTTGGTCTGGCCGGTGACGTGCAGCACAGGCGTCGAAGCAAAACGCGCCTCCACCAGCCCCGTCGCCGCGTTCGAGGCGCCTGGACCGGTGCTGGAGAAAAACACCCCGAGCTTGCCCGACGCGCGGGCATAGCCGTCGGCCATGTGGCCGGCGCCCAGTTCGCCGCGCGCCATGATGAAGCGGATGCGATTCGAGCGCGCCACCGCGTCCAGCATCGGCACGTTGTGCACCGAAACCACGCCGAACACGGTCTCGACCTCGCACTTGCCGAGAAACTCCGCGATCAGGTCGCCGACGGTATAGGGGGTGTCCGGGCTCACGGCGTGGGCGCTCCGATCAATAGGATTTGGGAAGGTCGAGCACCTTCTCGGCGATGAAGTTCAGGATCATCTGCGGGCTGACCGGCGCGATGCGCGGGATGAAGCATTCGCGCATGTAGCGCTCGACGTGATATTCGGCGGAATAACCCATGCCGCCATGGGTCTGTATGGCGGTTTCGCAGGCGGTGAAGCAGGCTTCAGCGGCCAGGTACTTGCCGCTGTTGGCCTCCGCGCCGCATTCCTGTTTGGCGTCGTAGAGCGCGGCCGCCTTCAGCACCATCAGCCACGCGGCTTCAAGGTTCATCCACGCCTTGGCCAGGGGGTGCTGGATGCCCTGGTTCTGGCCGATGGGACGGCCGAAAACCACGCGTTCGCGCGCATAGTTCGACGCGCGCCGCACCGCCGCCATGCCGAGACCCACCGCTTCGGCGCCCACCAGCACGCGCTCGGGGTTGAGGCCGTGCAGCAGCATCTTGAAGCCGTGGCCTTCCTCGCCGATGCGGTCCTCCACCGGAACTTCCAGGCCGTCGAAGAACAGCATGTTGGAGTCGACCGCATGGCGGCCCATCTTGCGGATGGTGCGCACCTCGACTTTCGAGCGGTCAAGCGGGGTGTAGAACAGGCTCAGCCCCTCGGTCCTCTTCTTCACCTGATCCAGCGGCGTGGTGCGCGCGAGGATCATCGCCCGGTCGGCAACCTTGGCGGTGGAGATCCAAATCTTCTGGCCCGTTATGAGATAGACGTCGCAGTCACGCTCGGCGCGGGTCTTGATCTCGGTGGTGTTGAGCCCGGCGTCCGGTTCGGTCACCGCGAAACAGGCTTTCTCGTCGCCCGTGATCAGAGGCGGCAACATGCGCGCCTTCTGCGCGTCGGTCCCGAACACCACAACCGGCTGCAGCCCGAAGATGTTCATATGCACCGACGACGCGCCCGCAAGGCCCGCACCCGACTCCGCGATCTCGCGCATCAACACCGCCGCCTCGGAAATCCCAAGGCCCGCTCCGCCGAACGCTTCCGGCATGGCGACGCCCAGCAGACCTGCTTCGGCCACAGCGCGGTGGAAATCGTGCGGGAACGCCGCTGCCTCGTCCGCCTTCAGCCAGTAATCGTCGTCAAAGGGCGCGCAGACCTTGCGCGCCAACTCGCGGATGTCCTTTTGGGAGTCGCTGAGATCGAAATCCACGATCTCACGCGGTTGGTTTGACGAAGCGGTCGATGATGGCGATCATCTCCGCGTCAGGGCCGGTGTTGTTCTCTTCGCCGATATGGCGATACAGCGCCGCGGCGCCTTCGAACATCTGCACGCCGCCGGCTTCCGGATCCATGAAGCGCGCGATCTGCTGCATCTCGTCGTCCCAACGATACGCCTTGCGCGCCATCACCGGCAGCATCCGCGCGAGCCACGCATAGATCTGCGGCTGGGTCTCTTTGATCTCTTCCAGGAACGCGTCGCCCGCGCCGGCCCGCGCGGCGCCGATGGCGGCGGCGGCGCCGATGGCCTGCATCCCCTTGGTGATGGCGGCATACGCCATCTTGATGCCCGAGGCGTCGCCGAGGTTCGCCGACATCGGCCGCGTGTCGATGCCGAGACCCTTCAGCGTCTCCGCCGCTTCGGCGATCGGACCGGACAGGTAGAACTTGGGACTGTAGCCGTCGGGCTTGGGCGCCCAACCGATGATCGAGCCGTCGCCGAAGGTCAGGCCCTGGGCGAGCCAGGGCTCTGCGATCGCCTTCAGGGTCTGGGGGGCGGTGGCGTTGCAGTCGATGTAGAGCGGCTTCTTCGGCGACGCGGCGATCAGGGGCCGGAATCGCTCGGCGGTCTCGGCGGCCGCGGCCGGCGGCACGATTGACAGGAAGAGGTCCGCCTCGTTGGCCACGGCTTGGTCGTCGATGACCTCGACCCCTGCTGCCTTGGCGCGTTCGGCGCTGGCGCCGCTACGGCCGGCCAGAGAGGTAACCACCCGGGCCCCCCGCTCGACCAGGCGGCCGGCCACGCCGGAACCCATTTCGCCCATGGCGACGACAGCTATGGTGACCATAGGATGCTCCATTCCTCCCAGGCGTCCCCGCTTTAGGCGGCGGGGTCAGGCCTAGATATGGGCCCTAACGATTATTCATGTCCATACAAAATGTTTTCATATAGCCGCAAATTCGTTGACGGGGCCCCGGCCGAACGCCTATTACTAGACCCAACGCAGACCACGAGAACGCGGCGCTTGCTTTTGCGCGGTCCCCGGGACCGCCCGCCGAAGTTTCCGGACCGGAGGAGAGGATCCAAAGATGCCCGTGACCACGCTCGACCCCAAGACCGCGCTCATCATCCTGGACTTGCAGAAGGGCATCGGCGGCTATCCGATGCTGCACCCCTTCGCCGATGTCGTCGCCAGGTCGAACGAGCTGGCCCGCGCTTTCCGCGCCAAGGGATTGCCGGTGGTGCTGGTCACCGTCGACGACACACCTCCGGGACGCACTGAACAGTCGCGCGGCACGCCCAACCGGCCAGAAGGCTTCGCCGACCTTGTGCCGGAACTGGAAACTGCACCTGGCGACATCCTGATCCGGAAGAAAAGCGGCGGCGCCTTCCCAACCACCGATCTGGATGCGCGGCTGCGCGCGCTGGGCGTGACCCAAGTGGTGCTGACCGGCGTCTCGACCAGCAACGCGGTGGAGTCCACCGGACGGCAGGCCTACGAACAGGGCTACAACGTCACCTTCCCCCTCGACGCCACCACCGACATCAAGCAGGACGCTTACGACCAGAGTGTCGAGAAGGTCTTCCCCCGTCTCGGCGAACGCGGCTCGACGGCGGACGTGCTGAAGGCTCTGCAAACCATCTGAGGCCGGCCTTCCGGCGGAGGGCCTGTTCGCGGAGGGTTAGGCCATGAAGGTGCATGAGGCGATTGCGCGCTGCCTGCGCGACAACGGCGTCGAAACCATCTTCGGTCTGATGGGCGACGGCAACATGTTCATGTGCGACAGCTTCATTCGCGATTGCGGCGGGGAGTTCGTCGCGGCGTCGCACGAAGTCGGCGCGGCCCTGATGGCGCTCGGCTATTCCACCGTCGACCTCGGCAAGAAGCTCGGCGTCGCGAGCGTGACCCACGGGCCCGGCATGGTAAACACCGTCACCGCCCTGCTGCAGGGCGTGAAGGCGTCGACACCGATGCTGCTGATCTGCGGCGACGTGAAAGCCGAGGACCGGCTCAGCCTGCAGAAGGCGCCGCAACGCGAGCTGGCCATGGTGGTCGGCGCGGGTTTTGAACAGGTGCGGTCGCCGAAGACGGCCGTGGCCGACACCGCCATGGCCATCCGCCGCGCGATCCTGGAGCGCCGCCCGATCGTCTTGAACACACCGGTGGACTTCGATTGGATCGAGGTCGAGTACAAGCCGGTACGCGCCCACATTCCCGAAGCCCGGACCCTGGCGCAGCCCAGCGACGACTTGGACAACGCCATCGGCATGATTGCCGCCGCCAAGAAGCCGGTGATCGTCGCCGGCCGCGGAGCCTGCAGCCCCGAAGCGCGCGCCTCGATCCTGAAGCTGGCCAAGCGCATTGAAGCGCCGATGGCGCAGACGCTGAAGGCCAAGGACCTGTTCCGCGGCGAAGACTTCGACCTCGGTATCTGCGGCGTCGAATCGACCGAGCCCGCGGTGGAAACCATCCTCGCCAGCGACTGCCTGATCTTCTTCGGCGCGAGCATCACCAAGGCCACCAGTTCGCTGGGCGCCTTCGTGATGGGCCGGCGCATCGTTCAGATCAATCAGGAAGCCGCGGAGATCGGCAAGAACGTCCTACCCGATGTCGGCGTGGTCGGCGATCCTGGCGGCGTCGCCGACCTGATTATGCACTGGCTTGACGAAGCGGAGATCGCGCCGTCAGGCGGCTATACTGATGAACTGAAACACAAGCTGGAAAGTTATCGCTTCGAAACCGGCTCCGACGCCGATTACGACAACGGTACTGTTGATTATCGCCACGCCTTGGTGCGGCTGGAAGCGATCCTGCCGCAAGGCCGTGTGTTGGCCACAGACGGCGGCCGCATCACCCGCCGAATCTGGCCGGTGATTCGTGTCGACGGACCGGGCGACTTCGTGCCGGCGTTGGATTTCGGCTCCATCGGGCTCGGCGTGTCGCACGCGATCGGCGCGGCGGCGGCCGCGCGCGGGCGCCCGGTGGTGGCGACCGTGGGCGACGGCGCCTTCATGAACGGCGGCTTGGCCGAGTTCAACACCGCGGTGCGCGCCAAGCTCGATCTGATCGTCGTGGTCGCCAACGATTCCGCGTACGGCGCCGAACACATCAAGTTCGAGCGCAAGAGCCTCGATCCCAGTCCCAGCCTGTTCAACTGGCCGGAGTTCGCCGACGTCGCGATCGCCCTCGGGGGCGAAGGCGTAACCGTGCGCTGCGACGCAGACTGGGCAAAGGCTGAGGCCGCCATCAAAAACCGCAAGGCGCCGTTGCTCATCGACGTGAAACTCGATCCGGCGCGCATCTCGGAGGACGAATAGACCATGGCCGAACCCGCTCAAGTTAACTTTGTGCCCGTCATGCGCGAACGCGCCGGCATCTTGCAGTGGAGCGAGCGCCGCCGAACGGTCGCGCCGCTGTTCGCTGCTTTCCATCGCTTCATCGCCGAGGACGACGAGCTGTTCGAACTGGCCGACGAAGCCCAGCCGGACCAGCTCAGCGCCCGTATGCTGGTGAGCGCCGTGCACTATCTGCTGCTCGGCGATCCATCCGATCCGCTAGCGAAATACTTCCCGTCGATCACCGCCAACCCCCTGGCCGCCGAAGACTCCGGCCCCGCGTTCAAGGCTTTCTGCCGCGCGCACCGTGACGAGATCGTCGACATCCTGCACACGCGCACCCTGCAGACCACCAACACCGACCGCGCCGCCCAAGCCCTGTTCGCGATCAACGAGGTGGCCAAGACCGCCGGCGAGCCGCTGTCCCTGATCGAGGTCGGCTGCAGCGCGGGCTTGCTTACCCTGTTCGACCACTATGCCTACGACTTCGGCAACGGCGAGATCCTTGGATCGCCCGACGCGGCGGTGACCGTGGGGTCTTTCCGCTTCTTGGGCGCGGCGCCGGCCCGTCCCGATCACCTGCCCAAGATCACCTCGCGCGTAGGCCTCGACCTCAATCCCGTCGCGGTGGAAGACCCGGCCGCGCGGCGTTGGATCCTCGCCTGTGCGGTTTCCGATCAGGTCGACAAGTTCCAGGAGCTCAAGCGCGCGCTGGAATACCGCGCCCGCACCCCGCTGGAGGTTGTGGCCGGCGACGCCATTCAGACCCTGCCCGCTGCCCTGGCAAAGATGGACGGGCCCGTCTGCGTGTTCCACTCGCGCTGCCTCTACCAGTGGCCCACCGCGGCCCAGGAAGCCTTCTCGGCCATGCTGCGCGACCTCGGTGCGACGCGCACAATCCACCGCGTCGGCATCGAAGCCAACGGCGACCAGGTCTATTCCGACGAGAGCGAAGGCAGCGTCAGCGAGATCGTCCACACGGTCTATCGCGGCGGCAAGAGCGAGACGCGCCTGCTGGGCCGGGTGGTGAACAAGACGCGGATCGAGTGGCTGGTCTGAAGCCTCAGCGGGGCGCGGTGTTCAACGCCGCGCCCAACTGCTCGCGTAATTCGAACGGCTCGAGCTTCCAACCGTAGCCCTCGCGCATGGCGACATCGACGAGGTCCGGCGTTGCGGCGACGCTGGGAACCAGCGCAGCCGCATAGGCCACCACGCCGCTCAACACGCGACGGCCATAGAGCGCCGCCAGATCATCGCCCTGCAAAAGCTGCGCGAGATCGACGGCCGGCAAATCGACCTTTGGCCGGTACTCACCGCTCGTCAAATCCAGCACATCGAAGCCGCCGTCCGCACGACGGCGCATGAAACCCTGTTTGGTCTTTCGACCGTGACGGCCTTCGGCGACCATGCGCGCGATCACCGGCGGCACAGTCAGATAGGGTTGCGCCGCATCGGTCTTCGGCAGCGCCGCCGCCATGCTCGCCCACACTGACGGCAGGAGATCGATCCCCACATAGTCGGCAAAGGCGAAGGGTCCGACCGGCGCGCCAGCGGAGGCCCCCAGCACGGCGTCGGCGGCTTCCACCGTCAGACCCAGGCCGATCGCCTCGTGCAGGGCCGCCGAGAGCCAGAAGGTCCCGATACGGTTGGCGATGAAGCCCGGCGTGTCGCTGCAGGCGACCACGCTCTTGCCCATGGCCTCGGTGGCAAAGCGGGTGACCGCTTGCACCGCGTCTGGCCGCGTATCGGCGTCGGAGACGAGTTCGACCAGCCGCATGGCGGTCGGGGGGTTGAAGAAGTGGGTGACGATAAAGTCGCGCGCATCGTCGGGCGCCATGCCCTCGACCAGTCGCGCGCGCAGGAAGGTCGAGGTGGTGGACGACACGACGGAGCCTGGCTTGCGCACGCGGTTCACCGCCGCGAACAGATTGCGCTTCACCTCGATCCGCTCGGCGGCGGCCTCGACGATCCAGTCCGCGTCGGCCAGCAGGGCGATGTCGCTCGCAACGCCGCCCACCTGCACGGCGTCGGCCAGGGCTGCATCGCGGAAACTCCCCGCGTCGCGTTGGCGCGACAGTCCGGCGGCCGCGTGCGAGGCGTCCACGTCGAGCAGCACCACCTTCGCCCCGGCGTTCGCGAACAGCGCAGCGATGCCGCCGCCCATGGCGCCCGCGCCGATGACCGCCGCGGATCGGATCTCTGCCATCGGGTTCAGCGCGCCTTGAACTGGGGCGGACGGCGTTCGGTCATGGCCTTGACGCCTTCGATGAAATCTTCGCTGCGGAAGTTCTCCGCCTGACCCGCCAGTTCACGCTCGACCGCGGCGGCCACCGCGTCGGCAAGGCCCAGCCGCAACGTCGCGCGCGTCGCCGCGACCGCGAGCGGGGCCGACAGCGCGATCTCGCGCGCGAGCGCCAGGGCGTGATCGCGTAACGCCTCCTCCGCCGCCACCTGATCGACGAGCCCGATCGCCAGCGCCTCGTCGCCGCCGATGCGGCGTCCGGTGAAGAACAACAGCGACGCCTTCTGCGGCCCGATCAGGCGCGGCAGGGTGGTGCTGAGGCCGAACCCCGGGTGGATGCCGATACGATTGAAGTTGGCGGTGAAGCGCGACTGCGCCGTCGCCACCCGGAAATCGGCGACCAGCGCTAGGCCGAGACCTCCGCCAACCGCGGAGCCCTGCACGCCAGCCACCACCGGCGTCTTAGCCCGAAACAGCCGAACCGCGCTCTGGTACAGCCGCCGCGCGTCCTCGACGGCGGGCGCGGCGGCCGACGCGCCGCCGAAGTCGGCGCCGGCACAGAAATTCTTGCCCTCTGCGCACAGCAGGATGCAGCGCGCATCCGCATCGGCGTCCAACGCTTCGAAGACTTCGGCTAGGGCCTCGATCAACGCCGTGTCGAAGAAGTTGTTCGGACCGCGGCATATCTCGACGATCGCGACATGCCCGTCCCGTTCGAGGCGCAGGTCGCTCATCTTAGAGCGTCACGGTCTCGAGCACGGCCTGATCGCCCAGCAAACGGCGCTGGGTCTTGCCGACGCCGGCGTCGCGGGGGATCGCCGCGATGCGCAGAATGCGGGTGGGGTGCATGTATTTCGGCAGGTCGGCCACCACGCTCTTCAGCTCGACCACGTCCACGGCGACCGAAGTGGTGTAAACCACCGCCTCGTGACCGCGCTTGGCACACGGCACCTTCCACAGCGCGAATTCGCCGAGCGAGGCGACCTTGCGCAGGCGATCCTCGACGAAGTCGATGGGTACATACTCGGCGTTGACGCGGATCGATTCGCTGGCGCGTTCCACAAAGATCAGATTGCCGTAGGCGTCGTAACGGCCGCGGTCCCCGGTTTGGAACCAGCCGTCCGCGTCGCGGCACGGATCGAGGCCGCCGCCGCGCACATAGCCGGAGAACATCACGCCCGGCGCCTTTTCGCGCACCAGCAACTCGTCTTCCACGCCGAGCTTCCACTCCAGGTCATAGCGCGACGGCCCCGACTGGTGCGTCGGTCCCTCGGGCGGAAAGATCGAGGCGGGATCGTCGGGGCGGAATTTCCAGTGGAAGCAATAGCCGCCGGACTCGGTCGACCCATAGCCGCCGACGCCGATCGGAATCTTGAACTGGTTCAGGAACGCGGGATCGGAGAAGAAGCTCATGCGCACCTTGTGGCCGGCCGCGTCTTCCGTCGTCGTCTTGGTCTTGAGCAGCGCCGCGGGCGGACCGTGCAGCAGCAGCACCGTCACCCCATGGTTCTTTACGCCGGCCCAGAATTCCGCAGCCGAGAACCTATCCATGGTCACGATGGACGCGCCGGTGGTGAGCCCGCCGATCAGGCCGTACATCGGGTTGATGTGGAACAGCGGCAGCGGCGCCAGCAGGGTATCCTGGTCGGTCAGCGCCATACAGTCGGAGAAATAGCGACCGAGGCGGAAGAAATATTCATGGCTGAGCGCGCAGAACTTGGGCTTGCCGCTGGTGCCCGAGGTGTGGACGTAGAAGGCGATGTCCTCGCGCGTGCAGTCCTGGCCCGAACCGTTGGGCGCCCGGCCTTCGAAACGCGCGTCAGCGCGCAGGGTCTCGACCTTGCCGTCCCAGGCGCCGGTGGCGTCGAGATGCAGACCGTCCCGCTCAATCAGCGCTCTCGGATCGCGCGCCACCCAGATGATGGCCTGGGGTGTGATGTCATCCAGCATGCTGGTGAGAAATTCGTCCGGATAGCCGGGATTGACCATCGCCGCTTGCAAACCCGCGAGCTGCACCGCCAGCCACACCACCATATAGCTCGAACAGTTGGTTCCGAGGACGGCGACCATGTCGCCGCGGCGCAAGCCTGCTGCCTTGAACGCGTCCGCCGTCGCGTGCGCGCGCTTGACCACGTTTGCGAGGGTGTCGGTCTTGCCGAAGGAACCCCAGACCGCGTTCGGGTGCGTCTGGACGCGGTGCTCGATCAGGTGCGCGATGTTGTTCACGCGAGACCTTTCAGGTTCGGACTGCGGATAATCTGCTGCGAGAGATAGTTGCGCAGCACCTCCAGCGAGCCGCCGCCCACCTTCAGTGTTTTGATGTCGAACAGGATCTGACCGAACGGTTGATCGTGATAGAGGCCGTGGCCACCGACGATCGAGAAGGTCTCGTTGATCGCCTTTTCGGCGGCCTCGATCGCGGTCTTCTTGGCCAGCGTCGCCTCGAAGGAATGCTCCTCGCCCGCCGCCACCAAGTTGGCCGCCCGGTCGCGCACCAGCGAGGCGGAATAGAGCGCCGAATAAGCGTCGGCGATCATCCACTGGATGCCCTGAAAGTCGGTGACCAGGTTTTCACCGACACGGCGTTGCTTGGCGTACTCGACCGCCAGCGCAAGACCGCGCTCCGCCCCGCCCAGCAGTTCTGACGCGTTGCCGAGGCGGCTGACGTTGAAGGTCGACAGGAAGGTCGCCAAGCCCTTGCCCGGCGCGCCCAGCACCGCGCCCTCGGGGACGCGCACGTCCTCGTAGTACATGTCTGCGGTGGGGATCATCCGCCCGCCCAGCGGACTGGAATGTTCGCGCCGCACGCCCGGCAGGTCGGTGTCCACCAGGAAGGCGGTCAGCCCCTCCTCCGCCATCGCGTAGACCAGCGAGACGTGGCTTTCCTTGCCGAGGTTGATGTGGATTTTCTCGGCGTTGATAATCCAGTCGCCGTTCGACCGCCGTGCGGTGGCGCCCAGTTGCTTCAGCGACGACGCCGCTTGGCGTTCGGAGATCGATTCCGAAAACAACAGGGTGCCGGCAATCATGCCGGGCAGATACTTGGCCTTCTGTTCGTCGGTGCCCCAGTCGGCGAGCCAGAGCTGGCCCTGGATCTGGATTTGCGACGACACCAGGCCGTACCGACCCATCGCCTCGGTGGTCAGGCAATACTCCGGCGCGCTGCCGCCGTAGCCGCCGTATTTCTCCGCGGTGATCACGCCCAACAGACCGCGGCGTCCCATCTCTTCGAACACCGGGTAAGGGAACGTCCCCTCGCGCTCGTGCGCGAGCAGCATCTCGCGGTTGGTCTCGGCGATCTCGCGGACGTCGGCGACGGCTTTTACGCCCCAGGCCGGGTCCTTGAGGTTCAGATTGATGTTCATCGGCGCCCTCTGCGGCTTGGCGGCCCGCGACTATACCGCGTCGACGTCGGCGGTGACCGGCTTGCCGCGGCTGGCGAGGGACCCCAGCGCCTGACTCACGTCCTGAACCACGTCCTGTCGGAAGGTGAGCAGAGCCGGACGTCCGGACGCCTCGGCGCGCGCGAAGGCGGCTTCGAAGTCCTCGGTCCTTTCCACCTTCTCGGCGTAGGCGCCGTAGGCCTTGGCCAGCGCCACGAAGTCCGGGTTTACCAGATCGGTGGACACCACGCGACCGGGGAAATGCAGTTCCTGGTGCAGGCGAATGGAGCCGAGGCTCGCATTGTCGATCACCACCACGATGACGGCGATGTTGTACTGCACCGCGGTCGCCAGTTCCGGAATGGCCATCTGGAAACAGCCGTCGCCGGCGTAACAGACCACAGTGCGTTCGGGATGGACGATCTTGGCCGCAATCGCCGCGGGAAAACCATAGCCCATCGCGCCGCTCATCGGCGCGAGCTGGGAGGTGTAGGTGCGGTAGCGGTGATAGCGGTGAACGTTGGCGGTATAGAGACCCGCGCCGTTGGTGATCGTCGCGTCCTTCGGCAGGCGCGCGCTCAGATCGGCGATGACGTGACGGCTGTCAACGTCGCCCTCGCGCTCGGCGGGCGGGGTGGAAAAGGCCATATAGTCGTCGTGGCCCTTGGCGATCCAGTCCGAACGGTCGTTTACCGGCTCGGACGACAACGATGCGGCCGCCTTGGCGAACTCGCGCGCGGTGGCGTTGATCGGAAGATCGGTCTCGTACAACAGGCCGAGTTCCTCCGGACCCGCGTGCACGTGGATCAAGGACTGCCGCGGCCGCGGAAATTCGATCAGGGTGTAGCCCTGGGTGGTCATGTCGCCGAGTCGCTCGCCCACCACCAGCAATACGTCCGCGTCACGAACCATGCGCAGCGCCGCAGGGCTGGTGCCGAGGCCAAGGTTGCCCGCGTAGTTCGGATGCTCGTTGTCGACCAGGTCCTGACGGCGGAAGCCGGTTACCACCGGGAGTTTGAACGTCTCCGCAAAGCGGCGGATGTCGGCCACCGACTCATCAGACCAGCCGCCGCCGCCCAGGATCAACAGCGGCCGTTCGGCGCCGTCGAGCATCGCCTTCAGATCGTCCAGCGCTTCCGCTGACGGCGCAGCGCCCGCGAGCTTGTAGGGCGCTGGCGGCGATACGGTGCAGACTTCGTTCTGCATGTCTTCGGGAATCGAGACCACCACCGGGCCGGGCCGGCCGTTCACCGCGACGTGGAAGGCGCGGGAAATCTGTTCGGACGCGTGGGCGGGATCGACGATCTCGGTCACCCACTTCGACGTCTCGGCGAAGTACCGCTTGTAGTCGGCTTCCTGAGACGCCTCGCGCCCGATCTTGTCGCGGTTCACTTGGCCCACAAACATGATCAGCGGCGTGCAGTCCTGGGTCGCGGTGTAGAGGCCGATGGCCGCCTGCGACGAGCCCGGCCCGCGGGTGAAAACACAGATGCCCGGACGGCCGGTCAACTTGCCATAGGCCTCGGCCATGTTGGCCACACTGGCCTCGTGGCGGCCGACGATGACGCGGATCTTGTCCTGCACGTCGCGCAGCGCGTCCAGCACCGCGAGGAAGCTCTCTCCCGGCACGCAGAACACGGTGTCCACCCCGTGGGCGACGAGACAATCGACAATGATTTGACCGCCCGTGCGCGAACGGGGTGCACGGTCCTTGGTCTGCGGCTTATGCAGCATGCATCTCCCCAATCGATGCGGACTTAGTCGGCTTTTTTTGCCGGCGATGCGCGCCCTCGAAGCGCTCCCGCCTATTGGGGAGACGCTACCGGCCGCGTTGGGCCCAGTCAACTATTTTTCGTATGGCTGCATAGCTATTTCACGGGTGTGAAATTCCTCTATCGCCGCCCGCCCGCCGCTCGCGCGGCTTCCTCGGCCCGCGGGGTGGTCAGGAACTCGTCGACAGAGGCGTTGATCAGCGCCACCAGGGCCGGGACGGTCTCGGGGGTGACACGGGTCGAGGGCCCCCCGATGCTGACCGCCATGGGCACCTCGCCGGGGCGTACGGGCAACGCCACGCTGACGATGGCCGCCCCGTCGGCGAACACACCGGAGGAGAAGGCGAAGCCTTGGACCCGAACCTGCTCCAGTTCGCTCAGCACCGCCTTGGGGTCGTAAATGCGCCCGTCGTCGGCGCCCAAACTGTTGATCTTCTCCACGATGCGCAGCACCGCCTGTTTCGGCTGCTGCGCCAGCAGAACTCGGCCAACTGCCGAACGCAGGAGCGGGCGCAGGGTGCCGACCGGCGGGATGTAACGCAGCGACGACTGCGAATTGTGCACGATGTGGATGTGCTGAGACTGCAGGCCGTTCTGCACGCCCAGGAACACCGTTTCCTGCGACACCGCGGCTAGGTGCTCGACCATCTGCGCCATGGCGCCGCCCTGGAACAGGCGATCGTGCATCCAGTGCCCCAGCATGGCGAAGCTGAGAGTTGGGAAATAGGTCTTGGTCTCGAAATCGTAGGTCAGATAGCCCATGGCCTGGATGCTGCGCAGCAGGGCGAGCGCGCTGGACACCGGATAATCCAGATCCTGCGAGATTTCCGATAGGGTGCGCGGCGTGCGGCGTTTCTCGAAATACTCGAAGATCGACAGCACCCGCTCGGCGGACTTCACATTGGCAACCGCGTCGCCCTTGGGCGGCTTCGTCGGCGTCTGAGTGATCATGGGGCGGTCTCCAGGGCGCCGGCGGCGTTGAGGCTGTCGATCTCGGCGGGGGTGAGCGTCAGTCGCGTGAAACCGATGACTTCCTGCAACTGCTCGGGCGTGTCGAAAGCGGTGATGGCGGCGGCGACGCCGGGTTGCGCCACAAGCCAGGCGAGCGCGATCTCCGCGGGCGTGGCGTCGTGCGCCTGCCCGACCTGATCCATCGCCGAGAGAATTCGTACGCCGCGCGCGTCGCGGTAGGCGTTGTGCCGTTCTTCGTAGGGACTGCCGGCGCTGTCGGGGCCCGAGCGGAACTTGCCGGTCAGAAACCCCTTGGCCAGCGCGCTGTAGGCCAGTGCGCCGATGTCGAGGGCGACACAGGCCTTCTGGACGGCGCCTTCGAACTCGGCGCGGTCGTGCAGATTATAGCGCGGCTGCAGGCTGTTATAGCGGGCCACGCCGTTGATCGCACTGACGTTGGACGCTTCGATCAGACGCGGGGCGCCATAGTGGGAGGCGCCGATGACGCGCACCTTGCCGGCCGCGATCAGGCGGTCAAAGGCCACGAGGGTTTCGTCGAGCGGCGTCTTGGTATCGTCGGTGTGCGCCTGGTACAGGTCGACGTAGTCCGTGTTCAGCCGCCGCAACGATTGTTCGAGCGATCGCACGATATGGTCCGCCGAAAGGCCCGAGCCACCCTCGGCTGTCTTCGCGCCGACCTTGCTGAACAGCGCCACGCGGTCGCGCTGGCCGCGGGCACGCAACCACTCGCCGATCACGGTTTCGGATTCGCCGCCCCTGTGGCCGGGAACCCAGTTCGAATAGACGTCGGCGGTGTCCACCGCGTCGAAGCCGGCGTCGAAAAAGGCGTCGAGCGTGCGGAAGCTGGCGTCGCGGTCGGCGGTCCAGCCGAAGACGTTGCCGCCGAGCACAAGGGGTGCGATCTTCAGATTCGAGCGGCCGATGGCCCGGCGTTGCATCGCCTTCGCTCCGCTGGCGCGCCGCCTTCGCGCGGAATCGCGATACGGCTTGGGACTACCGGCCTAGTTGCCAGCGCACCCCCCTCCTGTCAATTATTTTCTCATATATGTAAATTTATTTCAGAACCGTGAGTCTTGGCCCCCTCACGCCGCCGCCTTGCCCCACAACCGCGCACTGGCCAGCCGGGCGCCTTCGACCAGGGCCGCGAGCTTTTGCCAGACCACGTCCGGATCGACCGTCGGCAGGCTGCTGAAGGTCGCAAAGCCGCAGTCGGACCCGGCCATCACCCGTTCGCGACCGACCACGCCGGCGTAGCGCTCGAGCCGCTGGGCCACCACTTCGGGATGCTCGATGAAGTTGGAGGTGGAGTCGATCACACCCGGGGCCAACACCTTGTCTTCCGGGAGGCGAACGCTCTTGAACACCGCCCATTCGTGTTCATGCCGTGGATTGGCGCCTTCCAGCAGGATGGTCTGCGCCTTGGCTTGCAGCACCCGCGAGGCCAGCTTTTCAAAGGGTATGTCGCGGTGGTGCGGACCCGGATAGTTGCCCCAGCACACGTGCATGCGCACTGCGCTCGCCGGGATGTTGCGCAGCGCGCGGTTCAGCGCCTGCACGTTCCGCTCCACGATCTTCAAAAACGCGTCGTCGTCGATGTGGGCGAACGCCAGGTGGCGGCCCATGGCAAGGTCGGGGCTGTCGACTTGCAGCAGAAAACCCGCGTTGACAATGGCTTCGTATTCCGGACGCAGCGCCTCGGCGACCGCCTCGATATAAGCGTCCTCGCTAGGATAGAACTCGTTCTTCTGGAACACCGCCACCACGCCCGGCGACGCGGCGTTCATGAACGCGCCGACCGGCTTGGCGGCCGCCACCGCAGCGGAGAAGTTCGCCAGGTCCTCTTCCAGCGCAGCCGTGCTTTTCACCGTCACTTCGCCCTGACAGCAGGCGCCGCCGCCGCGCGGCACCACTGCGCCGATCTCTACGAGTCGGCGGCCGAGGCCGGGAAAATCCGCCAGATCGCCGGCGACGTTGCCCTTCGATGTCCCGCCAAAGCCGGTGAGCCGCTCGGTGATATAGGTCGCATAGCTCGGCTTGCTGAACTCGCCGTCGCTGACCAGATCGATACCGACCTCGACCTGACGACGCACGACGTTCGCCACCTCGTCCTTCAGGTCCCGACTCAGCGCGGCGACGTCGACCGCCTCACCGTCGGCGCGACGCTTCATCGTCTCCAGCAGATGCGCGGGGCGCGGCAGGCTGCCGACGTGGGTGGTAAGAATGCGGTCCACTGGACAGTCTCCTGATTACTTCGCCGCGTCGGCAATCGCCGCGCGCGCACTCGTCGCCACGGCAGCCGCCGCCTTGCGCAGGATGCCCTGGTCGTGGGCGATGATGAAAAAGTCGGCGCCGGCGGCAAGCCACGCCGGCAGTTCGCTCACGTCGCCGGCAACGATGCCGGCAAGCTTGCCGTGCTTGCGTGCCGCTGAAATCGCCGTGCGCGCGCCTTGCGCCACCTCGTCCGCGTCGAGCTTGCGCAGCCCCATGGACAGCGCCAGATCCGCCCGACCCACCAGAAGACCCGACACGCCCGGCGTCGCCGCAATCGCGTCAGCGGCCGCCACCGCCTGGGGGCTTTCGATCTGACAGATGATCTGCGCCTGGTCGCCGAGTTCGACGGCCTGGTCGATGGTCGTGGTTCCGTAACGGCCGAAGCGCGCGGCGTTGGAGAAGCCGCGGTCTCCGTCGGCAAACTTCGCGCTGCGAACCACCGCAACAGCCTGCGCCGCGCTGTCGACGTGAGGAACGATCAGCCCCGACGCTCCGACGTCGAGGGTTTGCAGGATGGTGGTGGGCCGATCGTCGGGAATGCGCACATACATGGGCAGGCCGACCGCGCGGGCGGCGAGCATCATCAGATCCAGTTCGCGACGGCCGAACGGCGCATGCTCGGCGTCAACCGCGAGGAAATCGAGCCCAGTCAGGCCGAGGATCTCGACCACCTCCGGCGCCGCCGTCTTGATGAACGTCCCGATCATTGTGCCCATGACATCCCCGATTTCAACCGATTGCATACGTTAGCTTCAGCTGCGGCCTGGGTGATTCCCGCCATGCAGCCGGCCGAAGGTGAGCGCCAGGAAAACGCTGCCGAACAGTATGCCGGCTCCCAGCGGCGCCACGTCGACGACGACGCGGATGTCGAAGTTGCCAACTTGGCAGACCAGCAGATATGCGACGGCGAGATTGAAAAAGCCCCACAATGCATTGACCAGCGACGAAGAGAGGCCCTTGCCCGGAGGTCTGGCGAACGGAGTTTGAAACGGCCGCCCGAGCACCGCGCTGACCAGATGCGGCGCCGCGTTAATGCCGAACACACCGCCGAAAAAATAGGCGACTATGTGCGATATGGGCACGCCGTCCACCACGCTGCTCAAAGGCCCTGCCCTCCTCTGGGTTCGGTGACCACGCGCAGGTCGCGCCCTGCCATGAACGGCTTGCCCTTAGCGATCACGTCCTTAATCCGCGGCTCGGCCATCGCCGTCTTGTGTGCTTCCTCGCTGTCCCATATCTCCGTGGCCCACACCGCGGTGTCGTCTGCCGGGTCCGCGGCCAGGATGTAGCTGTGGCAGCCTTTCATATCCTGGAACCCTTCGCTGAGAACGCGAATGAAGTCGTCGCGTTTGCCTTCGTGGGCGCGGAATTTTACGATCAGTCCAAACATCGGTTCCGGTCTTTCGAACTAAGGGTCAAGCCATCTGCATGCGGTAGGGATCGACTTTCAGGTCGATCAGCAGCGGACGCGTGCGATTGCGGATCGCCTCTTCGGCCAGGGCGAGGTCTTCGAAGGTGCGCACCGTCACCCCGTCGCCGCCGAGCGCCTGGGCCACCGGCGCGAACTCCGGCCAGTCGAAGGTGATTAGTTCCGGCGTCATCCTCCGGTCGCTGACCTTCCCCGCGAACTTGGCGATTTCTGAGCCGAAGGCGCCGTCGTTGCAGATGACGACGATCAGATCGACCTTCTGCCGGACCGCCGTGCTGAACTCGGCCAAGCCCCCGTGCACGAAGCCGCCGTCGCCGGACACTAAGAACACAGGCCTCCCTTTCGCGGCGAACCACGCGCCGATGGCGTGGGAAAAGCCGAGACCGATCGAGCCGGAGTTACACGGCGCGATGAAGGAATTCAGGCCCGACGAGCGGGCGAGCTGCCAGGCGTGGCGCATGAACCGGCCACCGTCGGTGACCACCACCCGGTCCTGAGGCACCGCCGCATCCAGGTGCAGCAGCGCGCGGCGGAAGTTCACCGTGCCGTTGTCGTAGTCGAGATCGGGATCGAGCTCCGGCTCGGCGTTCTCGATCCGGCTCTTCAGAGCTTCGCCGTACCAGCCGGACGGCGGGATGTCCGCCTCGTCCAGCCAGTGATGGATCAGGTCCGCGACGCGGCCCGGCTCGCCGACGAGGCCGACATCGGGCTGCGCATTCGTGCCGATCTCGCCGGGCTCCAGGTTCACCTGGATGACGCGCTTGCCCTTCAGGAAGGCGCCGTGAGAGGTGGTGCGGAAGGTCAGACTGGCGCCGAACGATAGGATGCAGTCGGCCTCCATGATCGTCTCGACTGCGACCGGCGTCGAGACCGTGCCGCTGATGCCGAGGTTATAGTCCTCGCCCCGGAACAGGTCCTTGGCCTTCAGCGTCGTCGCCAGCGGCGCCTCGATACGCCGGGCAAGTTTCAGAATGGTTTCCCGCGCTGCCGCGGTCGCCGCGCCCCGACCGGCGATGATCACCGGTCGCTTGGCGGCCGCGAGGATGCCGATCGCATTGTCGAGATCGACGCTCTCGCCAACCAGCGCGCGGTTGTCAGGCGTCAGCACCGGGACCGGCTGGTAGTCGATAGCGGTCCAGTCGAAATCGAAGGGGATGTTCAGCGCGACCGGGCGGCGTTCGGCGATGGCGCGGCGCATCGCGCGCGCCAGATCCTGCACGACCGTCCGCGCCGAGCGCACCTGCTCAAAGCCGGCGCCGGTGGCCACGATTATGTCACGCTGAGGAATGTTCTGGTTCTGCTCGCGGTCTTCGGCCTTGGTGTCGCCGCAGAGGAGCAGGATCGGTAGCGAGCCCTTCACAGCCTCGATCAGGGGCGTGACCGTGTTGCTGACCGCCGGTCCGTGGGTCACCGAGACCACGCCCACCTTGCCCGACAGCGATGCGTAGCCGAGCGCCATCAACGCCGCCCCGGTCTCGTGCCCTGCGGCAACGAACCGGCCACCGTATTCGTGCACGAAGCTGTCGATGGTGAACATGTTGGCGTCGCCGAGCAGGCCGAACACCACCTCCACGCCGTTGTCGATCAGGGCCTTGGCGATGGCCTGGTGCACGGTCATCTTCTTGTTGTCCGCGCTCACAGCTTTTGCCCGTCCTGCATCGTCCATCTCGATCTCCAGCCTGTCCGGTGCGCTGTCGTGCGCGATGCTGCTCAATCGAGCCGCGGGAACGTCACCAGGTAAACCTCGACGCCGCCCTTGCTGGAGAGCTCCGTCGTCTCACCGCGCGGGCTGTAGAAACTGGTCAGCTCGGTATAAGTCTTGCCGTCGACGGCGAGGCCGTTGTCCAAGGTCCAGCCGATTTGCGCGCGGTCGTCACCCAGCGTGTACTTACCGCCGTCGGACAAGCGCACCATCGAGATGCACACATCGCCATTCGGCCCGGGCTGGTCGTAGAAACGGCCGAGGATCTTCAGCTCCGCGCCCGGCGAAACTGGGAAATAGGCGAAGGCCTTCGGATGCATCAGGATGACGGAATCGTAGGCTTCGGCGGCGATGGGCAGAGGTGTGCCCAGCACCATCCGCGCCCGCTCGTCATAGAGCGCCTCAACGCTGTCGCGCGTCTTGGTTTCGCCCGTCGCCGGGTCCTTCTCGAAGTACAGCCCCTTCTCGATATGGCCGCGCGCGTTCAGCCGCTCCATGGCTTCGACGCGACGGTCCTCCCAGCGCTTGCCGCGCTGGTGCTCGCCGTTGAAGCCGAACTGCATGCTGAAGCTGGTGCAGTTGTCCTTCGATTGCGGGCCGTACCAAGCGGACTTGGGGAAATAGGCGATGTCGCCCTCTTCGATGTCCTTGCCGGGGACAAAGTTGGACGAGCCCTTCTCCACCATCTTGATCTGGGCGAAGGTGTGATGGTGACGCGGCGTCTCGAACACCTGACCGCCGTCGCTGTCGAAGGTGTTGCGTACCAGCCAGAAGTTGAGTCCGTCCGGCGCGTCGTCACCGACCAGGCGCTGAGTGTTGATCGAACCCACCCGGACATTGAGCCCGTGGTTCGGATCCGCGACTGAAACGTCCGTGGCGACGATGACTTCCATGGGGCAGGCTCCTGAAGGTGAGCTATTCGGCCGCGTGCGCCGGCTGCGCGTCACGAACTTGCATCGTCGAAAGGCGCGGCAGGCCGAGATAAAGAACGTCAGAAGTCTGCGACGCGACATAGGTCGCCGTCTCGCCCTCTTCGAGATAGAGCGAAGTCTTCTCGCGATAGGGCCCGTCTTCCAGCTTACCAGCGCCAGACAGGACGAAATAGACGCCGCGCTCCTTGGCCGTGAACTTGGCCTCCGGCGCCAGGCGATAGCGGGCGACGCTGTACTTGCAGCTGGTGAACGTGCCGAGCGCCTTCTCGTCAACGCCCTCGACACCATCGACGGGCGTCCAGGGAAAGACGTTGCTGTCGATGAAGATCGGGGTCGGATACTGCGGCTTGGGATATTCGATCGGCCGCTGCATCACATGCTCCCAGATCGCCTCATAGGCATCCTGCACCGGCGGTCCCTCGACACCGGGGTTGCGCTTGTACAGGCCGTCTTCGAACACGCCGGTGTTCTTCGCCCGCAGCTCCGCGGTGGCCTTACGGCCGAGATTCTTGTCCAGATAGCCCGCGCCGCTGGCGCCGCCGAACTGGAGCACCAACACCGCACCCTGGTCTTCCGGATTGTCCTGCGGCCCATAATAGGTGCCTTCGGGAAAGACACCGAGCGATCCGGGCTTCAGCTCACCGCATGGATCGGTCCACTGGCCTTCGATCATGTAACGCATCTGATCAAAGTTGTGGTGGTGACGCGGCGTCATGAACGAGCCGGGACCGGCGTAGCTCAGCCCGAAATAGAAGCTGTCCGGCCGCGAACCGTCGCGCTCCAAAACCGTGGGATCGAAAATCTCATAGCCGCTGTGCCCCGGGCCGCCGCGGCCGGCTGAGTGATTGCCCTTGCCGTCGCCCTTGCTCTTCGGGGTCATCTCGTCGACCTGAACGATTTTCATGGCCGGATCTCCAAGGTTCGAAGTTTAAGCCGCGTTCGCTGACTTCGCAGCGGGAGCGTGCAGATAGGGCCGATCGCCGGCGACCATGATGCGGTGCGCCAGACGCCGGTGCGGATGATAATCCCACAGCGCCAGATGGTGCGCGGACCGGTTGTCCCACAAGGCGATCGAGCCGGGCTGCCACTTGAAGCGGCATTGGTTCAGCGGCTGTTCGATATGCTCGAACAAGAAGGCCAGCACCGCATCGCTTTCCGGCTTCTTCAGCTGCACGATATGGGTGGTCCAGCCGCGGTTGACGTAGACGCCCTTCTTACCGGATTCCGGGTGGGTGCGGATGACCGGATGTTCGGTCACCGGGGCGCCGTCGCCGAGTTGCTGCGCATAGATGCCGGTCTGGCCGCGCATCACGTGTTGGCGATCGTGAATGGCCGTCAGGGTCTCGAGATAGGCCTTCAGGCTGTCGGACAAGGTGTCGTACGCCAGCTGCGTCGAGGCGAACAGCGTGTCGCCGCCGCCGTTCGGCGGAATCTCATGCATGTAGAGCATCGAGGCCGACGGCGGTTCAGGGTCGCCGGAGCCGTCGGTATGCCACAGGTCGCCCACAGCGTTCTTCGAGTTCTCGTCGTTCAGCATCACCGCGATTTCGGGATGCTCTGGATGATGGATGCGCGGGTTGTGGCTGACGCGCAGGTCGCCAAAGCGCTTGCCGAAGGCCACGTGCTGGGCCGGGGTCATGTTCTGGTCGCGAAAGAAGATGACCAGGTTCTCGACCCACAGGCGGCGGATTTCGGCGAATTCCGCGTCGGTCAGGGCGTTCACATCGACGTCGAGCACCTCCGCGCCGATGCGCGGCGCGAGCATGCGGACGTTGAAATGGGGCTTCGCCATGTCCGGGCCTCCCAGCCCTAGAGCTGCACATATGTGCGCATCTTTTCTTTATATATGGAAATTAAGCTCCTCTTTTAGCAAAGTCAACAGGGAAACTGTCGATCTTGAGGCAGTGAAAGGCCAGCTGACGGCATGGTCAAGCCTCGAATCAGGCCGCGTTGGCCTGCCCGGCGGCCTCGGTGAATTGAGCGGTCAGGGCGGAGAGTCTGTCGCGATAGGCGTCGATCCTGCGGTCCTTCACGTGCCCATAGCCCTTGATGGTCATCGGCAGCTCGGCAATGGCCAAGGCGGCATCGATCGTCCCGCGGTCGAGCGACGTCAGCAAGCCGCGGACCGTCGCTTCATAGTCCTCGACCAGTTTGCGCTCTAGTTTGCGGTCGGGGAGATAGCCGAATGGATCCAGCCGCGTGCCGCGCAGGCCGCGGCCCCTGGCCAGCAACTGCAATGCTTTGTGCATCCAGGGACCATACCGTCGCTTCAGCAGACGCCCGCTCGCATCCCGCTCGGCGAACAACGGCGGTGCGAAGCTATAGCTGACCCGCGTGGCGCCCTCGAACTGGGCGAGCACGTCGTCGCGGAAGCCGCCGGACGTGTGCAGACGCGCGACTTCGTACTCGTCCTTATAGGCCATCAATTTGAAGAGGCTCTTCGCAACCGCCTCAGTCAGCTGGCCGTCAGCGCCGATCCGCGCCTCGACGGCGCGAACCGCATCGATCGTTTGCAGGAAACGCGCGGCGTAGCGTTCGTTCTGATAGGCGACCAAACGCTTGCGACGATCCTCGACGAGATCGGAGGTCGTCGGCGCCGCGGGCGCTGGACTCTCTCCCAGCAGGGCGTCGAGCTGGTCGGGATCATGTGCCTGCACCCGTCCCCAGGCGAAAGCGCGGCGGTTCATTGCGACCGCGGCGCCGTTCAATTCGATAGCACGCTCAATGGCTTCCAGCGGCAGCGGAACCAGACCCTGCTGGAACGCGACGCCCAACAGGAACAGGTTGGCGCCGATCGCATCGCCCAACAGCGCCGTCGCGCGCTGCGTCGCGTTGACGAAGATTGCCCGGTCGCCCAAAAGGTCGCTCAGGCGCTTACGCATCCGCGCCTGTTCGAAATCCAATTCCGGGTTGGCGACGAAGGCGGTCGGCGGCGCCACGTGGCTGTTGACGACCGCACGGCTGACGCCCTCGTCCAGACGCGACAGGATGTCGGGCGTGGTCCCCACGATTTGGTCGTAGGCGAGCAACAGATCAGCCGCGCCGGGCGCGATCCGAACCGAGTGCAGATCGTCGGGCGACGGCGCCAGGCGAACATGACTGGAGACGGCGCCGTTCTTCTGCGAGAGCCCGGTGAAGTCCGAAACGGTGCACCCCCGTCCCGCGATATGCGCCGCCATGCCGAGCAAGGCGCCGACCGTGACAACGCCGGTCCCACCGACGCCCGCCACCAGAATGTTCCACGGGCGATCGAGCGGCGCTCGCGCCGGCGGTGGGGCGGCCGGCGGGTCCTTTGGCAAAACCGCTGCGCTGCGTTTACCCTTGAACGTCCCGCCCTCGACGATGACGAAGCTGGGGCAGAAACCCTTAGTGCAGGAATAGTCCTTGTTGCAGCTCGACTGGTCGATCTGACGCTTGCGTCCGAGTTCGGTTTCCAGAGGCGCGACCGAGATGCAGTTGGAGGCGACGGAACAATCGCCGCAGCCTTCGCACACCTCGGGATTGATGAAGATACGCTTGGCGGGATCGGCCATCAGGCCACGCTTGCGCTTGCGCCGCTTCTCCGTCGCGCAGGTTTGTTCGTAGATCAGCACCGTCACGCCCGCCATGTCGCGCAGGCGGCGTTGCACCTCGTCGAGGCGGTCGCGGTGGAACAGTCCGACGTTCGGCGGATAGGACGCCGCGGCGTGGTTCTCCGGCGCGTCGCTGACCACCACGACCTGTTTCACGCCCTCTGCGACGACCTGGGCCACGATCTGCGCCACCGTGAAGTGGCCCTCGGCCGGCTGGCCGCCGGTCATGGCCACCGCATCGTTGTAGAGGATCTTGTAGGTGATGTTCACGTCGGCTGCGGCCGCGGCGCGGATCGCCAGCAAGCCGCTGTGCGCGTAGGTGCCGTCGCCCAGGTTTTGGAAGATGTGCGCGTCGGTCGAGAACGGCGCCTGGCCGATCCAGTTCGCACCCTCGCCGCCCATCTGGGTTAGTCCTGGCGTGTTGCGCGATGGAATGAACGTCGCGATGCCGTGGCAGCCAATCCCGCCGTGCGCACGCGAGCCTTCCGGCAACAGAGTCGAGGTGTTATGCGGGCAGCCGGAGCAGAAGAACGGCGTGCGCGCATGCGTGCTGCCCGCGGCAATACCGGCCAAGGCGAAACGATCGAGGCGTTCGGCGCGCGCCGCGATGGCCGAGTCATTGACGCCCAAGGCGCGCAGACGCAAATGGATCACCCGCGCCACATCGGCGGCGCCGAGCTGGCCGGTCGTGCCCAAGAGCGGCGCGCCGCGTTCATCGATCTTGCCCACCAACCGCGGGCGGCGATCGGCGGGAAGGTTGTAGAGAAGGCGCATCAGCTGACTCTCGATCAGCGGCTGCTTCTCCTCGACCACCAGCACTTCATCGAGCCCGTGGGCGAAGACCAGCGCGCCCTCGCTCTCCAACGGCCAGCTCATCCCAACTTTGAACACGCGGATTCCGAGTTCGCCAACGCGGCGTTCGATACCGAGTTCGATCAGCGCTTGGCGCACGTCGAGATAGCTCTTGCCGGTCGTGATGATGCCCAGGCGCGCCGGGCCGGCCGGCGTGGTCACCCGGTTGAGGCCGTTGGCGCGCGCGAACGCGGCTACCGCCGCCATCTTCGGTCCGTGCAGCCGCGCCTCGGCCATCAGCGGCGGATCGGGCCAGCGGATATGCAGCCCGCCGGGCGGCGCGGCGAAATCGGCGGGCGTGACGATCTGCAGGCGCGCCGGATCGACGCTGATCGACGCGGAGCTCTCCACCGTTTCCGCCAGCGCCTTGAAGCCGACCCAGCACCCGGAAAAACGCGAGAGCGCGTAACCGAGCAGGCCGAAGTCGAGATAGTCCTGCACTGATGACGGGTTCAGGATCGGGATCATCGCCGCGATCAGCGTCTGGTCGCTCTGGTGCGCGAGCGTCGAAGATTGCGAGATGTGGTCGTCGCCGGCCACGGCCAGGACGCCGCCGTTAGGCGCGGTTCCGGCCAAGTTCGCGTGCTTCAACGCGTCGAGGCTGCGATCCACGCCGGGACCCTTGCCGTACCACAGACCAAACACCCCCTGTGTGGTCGCCGGTCCGAACAGCCCGACCTGCTGCGTGCCCCAGAGCGCGGTCGCGGCGAGATCTTCATTGAGACCGGGACTGAAGATGATGCCCTCGGCGTTGAGCCGCTTCTCCTGTTGCCACAGCACCATATCCAGCCCGCCGAGCGGGGAGCCGCGATAGCCGGAGACAAAGCCGCGCGTATCCAGACCGGCGGCGTGGTCCCGCGCGCGCTGCTCGATCAACAGGCGAACCAACGCCTGCACGCCGGACAGGTAGATCTGCCCCTGTGGCAGGGCGAACCGATCTTCCAGTTTCACGTCGGGGCGGGGGAGCGCGGTGGTCATCTCAACCACGCCCGACGAACGGCATGTTGGTGGCCATCACCGTCATGAACTGGACGTTCGCCGAGAGCGGCAGCCCCGCCATCATCAACACCGCGGCGACCACGTCGTCGACGCTCATCATCGGCTCGGCGCGCACAACACCGTCGGCTTGCGGCACGCCCTTGCCGATCGCCGCGGCCAAAGGTGTCTCGGCATTGCCGATGTCGATCTGGCCGCAGGCGATGTCGTGGGGTCGCCCGTCCAGAGAGAGGCTGCGGGTCAGGCCAGTGATCGCGTGTTTGGTCGTGGTGTAGGCCGCCGACTTGGGCCGCGGCGCGTGGGCCGAGATCGAGCCGTTGTTAATGATCCGGCCACCCTTGGGCTTCTGCGCTTTCATCACGCGAAATGCCTCGCGCGCGCAGAAGAAAGAGCCGTTGAGATTGACCTGCACGACGTTCAGCCAGTCCTCGACCGACAGCTCGTCCACGTCGCGCGGCGGTGCGGTGACGCCGGCGTTGTTGAACAGCAGATCGATCCGGCCAAAGGCCTCGACGGCCGCGTCGAACGCCTGGCGCACCGCCTGTGGGTCGCCGACATCGGCGGGGAGCGCCAACATCTTTGCGCCGGGGGCCAGCGCTGCGGTCTCCTCCAGCTTGTCCGCTCGGCGCCCGATCAGCGCGACGGCATAGCCTGCGCGCGCGAGCCCGGCTGCGACCGCTTGACCGATCCCCGTTCCCGCCCCCGTCACCATGGCGACCTTGCCGCTCATGCCATCACCTCCGCCGCGCGTTCCGGCGTCGCGTCCGTACGCCCCCAGCGGTCCGGCAGCAACGCCTGGTCGCGCACCGCCCCTTGCGACGCCGAGGTCGCGAACGCCGCATAGGCGCGCAGGGCATAGGAGACGCGGCGGTCCCGGTCGAGCGGACGCCATGCCTCCGCGCCGCGCGCGGTCATCGCGGCACGCCGGTGCGCTAACTCCGCATCGGGAAGGTCGAGGGTGATGGAGCGCGCCGCCACGTCGATGGTGATGCTGTCGCCGTCCTCGATCAGCCCGATCGCGCCGCCCGACGACGCTTCCGGCGAGATGTGACCGATCGACAGGCCCGAGGTGGCGCCGGAGAAACGGCCATCGGTGATCAGCGCGCAGGTCGCACCGAGTCCGTGCGCCCTCAATAGGGTGGTGGGCTTCAGCATTTCCTGCATGCCGGGGCCGCCGCGCGGTCCCTCATAGCGGACCACCACGACATGCCCCGCGCGCACCTGGCCCGCGGTAATCGCCGCGGCCGCATCGCCTTCGCTCTCGAAAACTATGGCCTCGCCGGTGAAAGTAAGCGAGCCCGGCGCGACGCCGCCGGTCTTCACGATGCAGCCCTCGGGCGCGATGTTGCCGTAGAGCACCGCCAGCCCACCGTCTTTGGAATAGGCGTGGGCACCGTCACGGAAGCAACCGTCGACGCGATCAACGTCCAACTCCTGGAAGCGACGGTCCTGTGAGAAGGCGGTTTGGGTCGGAATCCCGCCGGGCGCGGCGCGGTAGAAGGTGCGCACCTCTTGGCGCTCAGTGCGGCGCACGTCCCAGTGGTCAATCGCATCGCCGAGGCTCGGCGCATGCACAGTCACCGCCTCGCGGTTCAGCAGTCCGAGCCGGTCGAGTTCGCCGAGCAGGCCGAACACGCCGCCCGCCCGGTGCACGTCTTCCATGTACCAATTGCTGCTCGACGGCGACACCTTGCAGAGGTACGGCGTAGAACGCGACACCCGGTCGATGTCGGCCATGGTGAACGGCGCGTCCGCCTCATGCGCCGCCGCCAGCAGGTGCAGCACGGTGTTGGTCGATCCGCCCATCGCTACGTCGAGCCGCATGGCGTTCTCGAACGCCGCGAAGGTCGCTATATCGCGCGGCAGGACCGCTTCACCGCGCGCGTAGTGACGCCGTGCCAGCTCGACGACCAGACGTCCCGCCTGTTCGAACAGACCGCGGCGATCCGCGTGCGTCGCCAGCAACGACCCATTGCCCGGAAGCGACAGGCCCAGCGCTTCAGTCAGGCAGTTCATCGAGTTGGCGGTGAACATCCCCGCGCACGATCCGCAAGTCGGGCACGCGCCGCGCTCGATAGTTTCGCTTTCGGCGTCGGAGACGCTCGGGTTGCTCGAAGCGATCATCGGATGCACCGCATCGACGCGGGACGACTGTCCCTGCCAGCGCACCTTCCCCGCCTCCATCGGACCGCCGGAGACGAACACGGTAGGCACGTTCAACCGCAGCGCGGCCATCAGCATGCCGGGCGTGATCTTGTCACAGTTGGAGATGCAGACCAGCGCATCGGCGCAGTGCGCATTGACCATGTATTCGACCGCGTCGGCGATCAGGTCGCGCGAAGGCAGTGAATAGAGCATGCCAGCGTGGCCCATCGCGATGCCGTCGTCGACGGCGATGGTATTGAACTCGCGGCCGACGCCGCCGGCCTTGGCGACCTCGGCGGCAACCAAGGCGCCCATGTCCTTCAGGTGCACGTGCCCGGGTACGAACTGGGTGAAGGAATTGGCGATAGCGACAATCGGCTTGCCGAAATCTCCTTCGACCATGCCGGTCGCGCGCCACAGCGACCGGGCGCCGGCAGCCTCACGCCCCTGTGTCACCGTCGCCGATCTCAGGCGCGCTTCGCTCCTGCCCGAACCAGGCGCTTCATCGGTCACGGTGGCGGACATGGCTGTCTCCCGGGTCATGCGTTGCGGACGGGCCCCGGAAACGGTCCCGTTTTGGACAGTTTGGACGGCGAGGCCTTGCCTAGCTTTTCGCCGATCCATCGGGCGGTTTCGATCAAGGCGTTGAGATCGTACCCGGTCTCGAACCCGCCGCGCTCCAGCATGAATACGAGGTCTTCGGTCGCGATGTTGCCGGTGGCGTTGGGCGCAAAGGGACAGCCGCCAATGCCTCCGCAGGCCGCGTCGAGCACGTGCACCCCCGCCTCGACCCCGGCATAAGCGTTGGCCAAACCGGTGTTGCGCGAGTCGTGGAAGTGCAGGCGCAGGACGGCATCGGGCGCGGCCTTGCGTGCGGCTTCGACTCTCCTGCGCACGGCCCATGGGTCACCCGCGCCGATGGTGTCGGCCAGGGCGATCTCGGGAATCTTCAGCGCGGCGAGTTCGTGCACGATCGAAGCCACGCGCTCGACCGGAACCTCGCCGTCGAACGGACAGCCCCATGCCATGGAGATCGTAGCCGACAGCTTCGGGCCGCCTGACCCGGAACCTGCGGAATTGTGTGCGCGCTCGGCGATCTCGCCGATCATGCGCAGCTGGTCGGCAACGCTCATGCCGCTGTTCGCCTGGGCGAAGCCTTCCGACGCAGCCACCGACAGGTTGACCTCGTCGACGCCCGCTTCGACTGCGCGGTCGTAGCCCCTGGCATTCAGCACGACCCCGACGCGCGAGCGGCCTGCGCTCTTGCCGACCGCCGCGCATACGTCTTCGGCGTTCGCCATCTGCGGGACGCGCTTGGGATGGACGAAGCTGACCGTCTCGGTGCGACCGGCACCCGCAGCCTCCAGCCTTTCGATAAAGGCGACCCGATCCGCGACCGAGAGCACAACGGCCTCGTTTTGCAGCCCGTCCCGGGGGCCGACTTCGACGATCTCGATGCGCTCGGGCATAGCAGGGGCCTCGACTGCGGCTCCGCGGCCGACCAATCACCTATTTATGTGTATAGAAATTATTTTCGCATATCTATAGAATAAACCATGGGGCGGTCCCCCCGCTGGCCCAGTGGGAGACGAGTTTGGTCAAGGTTGTCTACGTCGAGCACACCGGGGTGGAGCACGCCGTGGACGTTAAGGTAGGCGATAGCCTGATGGTGGCCGCCGTGTGGAACCGGGTTCCGGGAATCCTGGCGGACTGCGGCGGCGACGGCGGCTGCGCCACCTGCCAAGTCTACGTCGATCCGGACTGGACCGATCGAACCGGAGCTCCAGGCTTCGACGAAAAGCGCACCCTTCGGTTCGCCTTCGAACCGAAGAGCAACAGCCGGCTCGCGTGCCAGATCAAGGCGACCGAGGCGCTCGATGGACTGATCGTGCGGCTGCCGCCACGGCAGTTCTAGATCCCGCCGAACTGACCTGGGGTTACTCTGGGCGTGACTTGAGTGAGCCGAACACTCCGTTGATTTCGCGGGCACGATTTCGGGTGCGCTAGATTCGTCGAACCCTCGAGTCGCCCCGGTCACGACCGGCTGGTTGTCAAGGACGCGGCTGGCGCAGGCACGAAACTACCCAACTGAACTACCCGCGCTCGTCGTGACGCGAAGGTCTCTCCGACTCGCCAACCGTGGCGAATGATGGAGACCACGTATGAAGCCCCACCGAACTTCTGTTCCCACGCTCCTGACCGTGGCGCAGCTCGCCGAACGTCTCGGCACATGTACCCGCACAATTCGCCGCTGGATCTCTGACGGCAAGCTGCACGCCCATCGCTTCGGTCGCCAGGTGCGTGTCTCCGAAGACGACGCCGCCGCATTGGTCGCGGCCGCGCGCCGCTGAGCACCCGGGTCGCGCCATGTCCCTGTTTGTCCACTCAAATTCGACGCCTGCGCCGAACTGTACGCGAGAAACGACAACCGTTTTTCGTAAGGAGTAATACCGAATGTCCACCCAAATCCCCTTGAGCCAACAAGGGTCTACGCAGGTCCAGCTGGACCTTTTTGCAGCTCCGCCCGCTGAGCCTCTGGCTCCCCAGCCGAAGCCCAAGCGGGCGCGCGGCAAGGCGCCCTCGCACCCCCTGTCCATGAAGACTCCTAAAACCGACCTGCGCGAATCGATCGCGGTGGAGTCGCCCGCCGAACCGGCCGCTCCGGAGTTGCCGACCGAGCCCGCCGATCTGCCGAAGAACTTGGCGGAGGTGCTTGAGCGCCTGAAGGCCGCGCCGCGCTGTCGTGATAACGGCGATATGCGATCGGGTGTGAAGGCGATCGGACGCGCTTTAGACCGCCCGCTGCATGAGATTCCAGCCGATCCGCAGCGGCTGGGTCCGGAGCTCGCCAAAGCGGCGCCGGCCGCAGCGCTCATGAGCGCTGCGCGCTTCCGTCGGGCGAAGAGCCTCGTGACGAACGCCCTCATGTGGGCGGGCTACCCGATGATACCCGGGCGCGACACCGGCGCCTGGTCGCCGGCCTGGCAAGCGTTGGCCAAGCAGCTCCCGACCAAGCGCCACCAGATCGGGCTGTCGCGCCTCATGAGCTTCTTCCGCCGAGAGGCGGTCGAGCCGTCCGAGGTGACGCTCGGGGCGCTGGAGCGCTTCCGTGTCGCCTTGGCGGAGAAGAACCTGAAGGCGAAGCCTGAGCGCACCTTCCGGGCGGCCATGCGCTTTTGGAACGAGGCTGTGGATCAGATCCCGGGCTGGCCCCAGCATCGCATCCACGTGGAAAAGCACCCGCGCTTCTACGCGCTTGACGCGAAGGACTTTCCAGCTCCGTTCGTCGGGGAGGTTGAGGCGTTTCTGGATCAACGCGAGGACTTCGACCCGTTCGCCGATGACCTGCCGCCGCAGGTCAAGCCGAGCACGAACCGACTGCGTCGGCGCCAGCTTTTCCAGGTCGCCAGCGCGCTCGTTGCCTCTGGATTTCCGATCGAGCAAGTCACCGGACTGTCCGTCCTGACCGAGCTCGACAACGCGAAGGCGGCCCTGCGTCACCTCCGCGAGCGCAACGGCAACCGCAAGACGGTCGGCGTGATGGGTCAATCGGGTCTGCTCGTCACCATCGCGCGCCACTGGGTCAAGAACCCGGCGCAAGCGGACCGCTTGAAGGTGATCGCCAAGAACCTGCACGTCGAGCGCGTCAGCATGGTTCCCAAGAACAAAAAGCGCTTGGCCCAATTCGACCATCCGGCCAACCGCCTCGCCCTGCTCACCCTGCCCCAGCGGGTCTACCGCGAGCTCGCCGCCAAGGACACGGGCGGCCCGGACGATGCCCGCCGCGCCATGCTGGCTCTTGGGGTGGAAATTCTGCTGGTCGCCCCCATGCGCGTGGACAACCTGGTGAACCTCGACCTCAGCCGCCACTTGGTCCCGGTCCGCCGCGGCAAGACGCGCCAGTGGCACATCATGATCCCGTGCCAGGAGACCAAGACCAACGTCCCGTTCGAAATGCGCCTGCCGGACGCCTCGGGCCGCATGCTCGAAACCTTCCGCGACAAATACCGCCCCCGCCTTAACGAGGACGGCGGGACTTACCTGTTCGCTGGGGGCCGCTCGGGCGTCCGCTGTACGACTTCCGTCTCGTCGGCGCTGTCGCGTTTCATCAAGCGCGAGACGGGCATCGTGATGCACGCGCACCTGTTCCGCCACTTGGCGGCCAAGCTCTATCTCGACGTCTATCCCGACGACATGGAGACCGTGCGCCGCATCCTGGGCCACACCACCACGGCCACGGCCAACCGATCCTACGCCACCACCCGCACGGACCACGCTTTCCGCCGCTACGACGACATCATCGAAGCGCTGCGGAACGGCAACGACCCGATCGCCACCAATCAAGCTTCCAAGCATGGACGCCGCTAATGCCTCGCGCTGTTTCTCCTGATCGACGCTCACTCAAGGTTCAAGCCTGGCCCGAACTGGACCAAGAGCTCTGGGCGCGTGCGCTCGAGCCCGCCGATCCACTTGACGAAGAGGTCGGCTACGCCACCCGCTGGAAGGAAGTCACGCTTCGCGGCATCGAACACGGCTACGGCAGCTGGCTGAATTGGCTGACCCTCGCCGGTGAGCTGGATCCGGACATCCATCCCGTGGAACGCGCCACCCGTGAGCGCGTCCGCGCCTACGATGCCACCTTGAAGGCCCAAGGCCTTGCCGACTACACGCGCGCACAGCGCCTTCAAGGGCTTGCCAACAGCCTGAAGGCCATGCGGCCTGGCGCGGCCGTCCAGTGGATTCAGTTGGCCTCCAGCCGCATCCACGGGCACGCCAAGCCGGTGCGCGACGTAATCAAAGTGTTGCAGCCGGTGGAGGACGTCGAAAAGCTGGGCCTCGACATGATGTACGCGGCCGACCACGACCGCTTCCGCACGGATAGCGAGCGCGCGGTGCTCTACCGCGACGGGCTTCTAATTGCGTTCCTGACGCACCGCCCGGTGCGCCTCAAGAACCTGACCGCGATTACTATCGGCCGCCACCTGTTCCGCCGCGGCGATGAGTGGCGATTAGAGTTCACCCAAGCGGAAACCAAGGGCGGCGACGCGATCCGCGGCCCATGGCCGGCCTGCTTGGTAGAGGCCCTAGACCACTATCTGAAGAAACACCGTCCTGTGCTTCTGCGGGGCGACAAGTCCAAAACTCCGTCCGAGGGCCTGTGGATCGGACTCGGCGGCCAGCCCATGGGGCGGGACGCCATCGGCTTCCAGATTCGCGGGCGCACCGAAGAGGAATTCGGCACGCCGATAAATCCGCACGCGTTCCGCTCGATCGCCGCGACTACCATCGCGACTGTTGAGCCCGAGAACGTCCAGGCCGCGTCTACGCTGCTCGGACACCACTCGTCTCGCGTCACGGAGAAACACTACAACCGTGCCAAGATGATCGACGCCGGTGACCGCTACCACACGGTCTTTGAAACTGAGCGCCGCAAGCCTTCGCAGCGAGGGCGTGGCCGTGCTTGATGATGCTAATGCTAGCTATCACGACGCGAGCTTCGTCAAGTCGACGCAATCGGCGGCTCTAAACCCCGGTGCTTTTGCGCTTCCGGGCAGGTCCCTTCTCGGGAGGCTCGAGCAGAGTTTGGGGCACTGCGTCGAGTGCGTCCGCAATACGAACCATCACCAGAAGACTTGGATTGCGAAGGCCCCGCTCAATCCCGCTGACGTACGTCAGATCGATCTCGGACTCGAACGCAAGGCGCTCTTGCGTCAGGCCTTTTGCCTGACGCAGACGCCTCACGTTGTCGCCAACGATCCGGGGCCAATCCATGGCCCATGACAGTCGGTATGGACAATAGTCTCAATGGACTATATTCCATATTCGGGATCACTCGGGATGATTTGAGTGGGCGCACTGGGAAAAATCATGGCCCGTAGAGCACTGAAACAGCCTGTCGACTGGCGGATGGACGTGGATTTGGATAGCTGGTTGGACCTGTATTTCGAGCTGACGAAGACTTACGAGACCGCCGCGGGGGACCTCAAAGCGTGGCTTCGGGTTCAGATGCGCTTGGTTGCCTCTCAGGGTGAAGGTGATGCTGACCGATGGGAGCAGGGTCGGCAATCGGCTCCCTCGGCGAGGCATCGCTCAGCGCGCGAAGACGCGAGTGATCGGGCGCAAGGACGGCAGCGCTCGAAGGCCGGCCATGTCCCACGGGTCGACACGGAATCGGCGGCGCAGGTCGACTGGATGCGGACAGCAGAGGTTGCCGCCTATCTCCGGCGAAATCTGAAGACGCTCACCAACTGGCGAACCGCCGGAACCGGTCCGCGCTACGTGAAGCGCGGTTCCATAATCCTCTATCGCCGAGCGGACGTCGATGCGTGGTTAGCCGAGGGGGAACGATAGCAAGTGCCGAAATTTGACATCTACGAGAAAGACCAAGCTGCGTTCCGCGGCCCTCATGGCGCGCGGTTCATAGACGAAGTTCAGGTCCCGGGCGGAGCTTGGAAACCCTATTACGGCGATCGTATTGCCCCCGTGATGTACGGGAATTTCGTGAAGACCGATGACAGCGACGACGCACCACGTGAGCAATAGTTCGCAATTGCACATTCTCAGCATCCCGCGCTGTCACGACGGCGCCTTTGTCAAGTCAAGCAATTCGCTGACCGCATCGCGACTCACCGCTATGCCTGCCGACGTCGTGACAACTTCTTTGAACCCGCGTTGGTCGGGGAGTTGGGCGTGCGAGCGGGCAATGAGGCAGAGATCGCTGAGGCGTCTGCGCGCGCCATCGCCGGAACCGCTCCTCTTGAGCGTGATAAGGCTACGCTTGCGGTTCACGCACTTGCGAGGGAGCTTGCGCGTTTCGCGGCTCGCCGGCAGCTTGAAGATGGTAAGGAGTCCTGAGTGATGCGCGCGGCCCTGTATGCTCGTTACTCGTCCGAGGACCTCCAGAACGCAACTTCAGCGCGGGACCAACTCGATGCTTTACGGCGCAGGGCTGATCAGCTCGGCTGGGCCGTCGTAAAGGAATATGCCGACGAAGGCGTCTCCGGGTTCTCGACGGCCACGAGACCGGGCATTCAGCAGCTCATCCACGATGCACGCGGCGGTCTGTTCGACGTAGTAATGGCCGAGGCTCTCGACAGGTTGTCCCGCGGCCAGGCCGACACTGCACGTCTTTTCGAATTGCTCGAGTTCCATAACGTCGCGATCGAGACGCTGAACAGCGGACGCATCGGCGTGATGAACGTGGGTCTCGAAGGCACGATGAACCGCCAGTTCCTCGTCGACTTAGGGAAAAAAACCCGGCGCGGTCTGGTCGGTCGCGTGCGCGCAGGTAGGAGTGCGGGCGGCCTCTGCTACGGCTACAAGATCGACCGATCTGGCGGCGAGACGGGCGTGCTCGCAATCGCCGAAGATCAAGCCGACGTCATCCGCCGCGTCTTTCGACTTTATGCCTCCGGGGAAAGTCCGCGCGGCATTGCTGCCCTCCTCAACAGGGAGGGGATCGCCGGACCCCGCGGGGGCGAATGGACTGCGGCTACGATCAACGGTGACCGTCGTGCGCAGGACGGCATGCTGCACAACGAGCTCTACATCGGCGTGCGCGTCTTCAATCGCCGCCATTTCCGTAAACACCCCGAAACCGGGCGGCGTTCGTCAATTCTCAACCCGACCTCGGAATGGGTCCGAGAGTCGGTGCCCGAGCTCCGTATTCTCACCGATGAAGACTGGGAGGGGGTACGACGGCGAAAGGCGGACTTGGCCGACCTGCCGCGTGCATGCGCCCGGAAGCCCAAGCGCGTGCTGTCGGGGCTGCTGAACTGCGGGGTCTGCGGCGGATCCATGACGCTTCAGGGGCCGCGCTATGCATGCTCAGCACACCGGGAGAGAGGCACCTGCACCAACAACCGGATCGTGGACGCCGCCGGCGTCGAGCGCCGGGTCGTGGACGGGATCCGGAGCCACTTGCTGGCCCCTGATGTGATCGAGCAAGCGATCACAGCCTACCGGCAGGAAATGGAAGGCGAAGCCCGTCAAGCCCTCCGTGAACGGCTGTCTGCGGAAACAGAACTCGGTGAGGTAAAGCGGCGGGCGTCGCGACTAGTGGACCAGATCGCGGACGGCGTTGTCGCTGGCGCCGCGGTCCGAGACAAATTGAATGACCTGGAACGCCGTCGAACTGAACTTGAGGCTGCGATCGCCGCCGCAGACGTGCCGCGGCCAGCGCGCCTTCACCCGCACGCCGCGCAGCAATACCGCGCGATGGTGGAAAACATGATCGATGTGTTGGCGCACGAAGACAGCGCCGGCGTGCGGAACGCCTTTAGAGCATTGATTGATAAGATCGTTTTCAAGCCCGAAGAGGGGCGAGGCCAGTACTCACTGCACGTGTCTGGAACACTTACGGCCCTGCTTCAGGAAAGCAGGGCCGCTTGTGCAGTATTAGTGGGTGCGGGGACAGGATTTGAACCTGTGACCTTCAGGTTATGAGCCTGACGAGCTACCGGGCTGCTCCACCCCGCGGCAGTAGCGTTGCAAAGAAAGGATCGGGATCTAGTTGCATCCGTCCGGTAGACCTGGCGGCGACCTACTCTCCCGCGTCTTAAGACGAAGTACCATCGGCTCTGGAGCGCTTAACGACCGAGTTCGGAATGGGATCGGGTGGGGACCCTCCGACAAAACCACCAGGTCAACTGGACGGATGCTGAGAAGACATTGTCTGAAACCGGCGACGACGATTTCGTCGCCGCGCATGGGCTTTATTGAGTAACGATCAAGCCTATCGGACGATTAGTACCAGTAAGCTTCATGCCTCGCGGCACTTCCACACCTGGCCTATCAACGTGGTGGTCTACCACGGTCCTCAGCGAGACCTTGTTTTGAGGTTAGTTTCCCGCTTAGATGCTTTCAGCGGTTATCTATTCCACACTTAGCTACCCTGCTGCGCGGCTGGCGCCACGACAGGTGCACCAGAGGTGTGTCCATCCCGGTCCTCTCGTACTAGGGACAGATCCTCTCAAGTCTCGAACACCCACGGCAGATAGGGACCAAACTGTCTCACGACGTTCTGAACCCAGCTCACGTACCACTTTAATCGGCGAACAGCCGAACCCTTGGGACCTGCTCCAGCCCCAGGATGTGATGAGCCGACATCGAGGTGCCAAACTTTGCCGTCG
>DASXZP010000031.1:0-43263 GCA_036501825.1 Caulobacteraceae bacterium
GCCGGTGCGCGCGCTGAAGGTGGTGGTCTCGCACCAGCACCGCGAAGGTCTGTCGTCGGACGAGATCCACAAGCTGATCGAACCCTACGTTCGCGAGGTGATGCCCGGCCATCTGCTCGACGGCGCCGAGTGGATCATCAACCCGACCGGCACCTTCGTGATCGGCGGTCCCGACGGCGACACGGGCCTCACCGGCCGCAAGATCATCGTCGACACCTACGGCGGCGCCGCGCCCCACGGCGGCGGCGCGTTCTCGGGCAAGGACCCGACCAAGGTGGACCGCTCGGCGGCCTATGCGTGCCGTTATCTGGCCAAGAACGTGGTGGCCGCCGGCCTCGCCGCGCGCTGCACCATCCAGGTCAGCTACGCCATCGGCGTCGCGCGCCCGCTCAGCTTCTACGTCGACACCCACGGCACCGGCCAGGTGGACGAGGCCAAGCTCGAAGGTCTGCTGCCGGAGATGATGGGCGGCCTCACCCCGCGCGCGATCCGCGAGCACCTTGGCCTGAACCGTCCGATCTACGCGCGCACTGCCGCCTACGGCCACTTCGGCCGCCAACCCGACAACGAAGGCGGCTTCGGCTGGGAGCGCACCGACCTGGTCGAGGACCTGCGCCGCTCGCTCTAGTGCCGCGATGACGAATGACGCGCGTCAAGGTCGCGCTTGCTGGGTCCTCGGCGGATCGGCGCTCCCGCGCCTCCCCGCCAAGGATGACGCAAACTTTAAAAGGGATCGTCATCCTTGGCGTTGCGCGGCGCTCAGCCGCGCGACGTCGAGGACCCAGCAAGCGCCGTCCTCGATGCGCCTCCGACCAAAAAGCGAGCCGCGCTCTCATGTCTAGCCCTCCCACTTGGGGCCCGATGCGCTCGTTCGGGCGCATCAAGTCGCGCACTCTGAAACCGCGACAGGCGGCGTTGATGCAGACGCTGCTGCCTTCCATTGCCGTCCCCGACCCCAAGGCCGGTCCGATCGATCCGCGCGCATTCATGATGAATGCGGATGCGGTGTGGTTCGAGATCGGTTTCGGCGGCGGCGAACACCTTGCAACGCAAGCTGAGCGGCATGCGCACACATTGATCATCGGTTGCGAACCTTTTCTCAACGGTGTCGCGTCAGCCTTGCGTCACGTGGATGAACGCAAGCTCGAGAACGTACGCCTGCACGCCGGCGACGCACGCGAAGTGCTCGCCGCGTTCCCTGACGCGTCGCTCGACCGCGTGTTCATCCTGTTCCCCGACCCCTGGCCCAAGGCGCGTCACCACAAGCGCCGCTTCGTCCAGACCGAGACCGCCGCCGAGCTCGCCCGCGTCCTCAAGCCCGGCGGCCGCCTGCGCTTCATCACCGACTGGATGGACTATGCCGCCTGGGCGCTCGAACGATTGACCCGCGAGCCGCGCTTCGCCTGGCTGGCCCAATCCGCCGACGACTGGCGCACCGCCCCCGCCGACCACTCGCCCACCCGCTACCAAGACAAACTGCTCGGCGACACCCAGCCGATCTACCTGGAATTCGCGAGGCACTGATGGATCAAGGCGCCGTCGTCATCGTGGTGTTCGCGTGCATCGTCCTGGGCGCAGTCGCGATTCATCTGCTGCGCAGGCTGAGCAAAAGGGCCCGCCGTCGGAGGCGTGACGATCTGTTTCATCCCTAGCCTGACTATTCGGCACAGGCGTGCTACCAACAAAACCGAGCTAAGGGTCGGGACGCCAAATGCACTACAGGTCGGCTGTGCAGTCAGCCTTTCTGGTTTTGACGGCGTTGTGCGCCCTGGCGCCGCCCGCGGCCGCGGTCGATCAGATGGTACCGGGTTACGCGCCCATGGTGATCGCGGGGTCGACGACCGACGGGGGCAATACCGACTACTTCCGCCGGGTCGATTTGGCCACGGGCGAATTCGTCGGTCCCGCGCTCGCCTTTGCCGCCAAGAAGACGACCGAGCTCAACCTCGATGCCGAGGACACCCGGCCAGTCAGACTTGTGTCCCGATCGCTCCCACCCGGGGACTATGCCTGGGTTGAGGCAGACAGAGTCGTCCTCTGGAGGCGTGTGAAGTTTTTCTCGGGCACCGTGTGCATGGATCGCCATGCGTTGGTTTTTTCGATCCAGCCCGACCGCATAAATGTCATTCGAGCAGACAGCCTCTGGATTGATGCTGATGACTCAAGGAAGCAAGCCGAGTGGCGTCACGTGCCGGAGGCGTCCGACAGCAGCGTCCTTGCGGAAGTCGAGCGCGTCCGGGCGACCCATCCGGCCCTGGTCGGCGCCGCGACTGTCGTGCAGCCGAAGACGATTATCTCCTGGACCAAGAAATCCGCGCTGCTCCGGCCATGCGGCGCCGAGCCTGACGTCTTCACGCTTGGGCCGGCCCCGCAGTAAGGGGCTGACAACCCCCTTTGAAGGGCCTATATAGCCCTCACATCGATCGTTTATCCCGGATGGGATTTTCGAGCGGCGGCCGGAAGGCCCGCCGCTTTTTTGTTGGTTTTGGAACCCGTGCGCGCGAAGACCGGCGAGGACCGTAAGTTGTTGGAATTGCTCGACCCTGTGGCGGAGGCCGCGGGCTACGAGATCGTCCGGCTGCGCCTTACCGGGGGCCATCGGCGGATCCTGCAGATCATGGCCGAGGACGCCCAGGGCGAAATGGCCATCGAGGACTGCACCCGCCTGTCGCGGGCGGTGTCCGAGGTGCTGGAAGCGGCCGACCCGATCACCGGCGAATATGTGCTGGAGGTCTCCACCCCCGGCATCGACCGGCCCCTGACCCGGCTGAAGGACTTCACGGCCTACGAAGGCTACGAGGCGCGGGTCGAGCTCGACCGCCTGGCCGAGAACCGCAAACGCTTCAAGGGCGTGCTCGCCGGCGTCGACGGCGAGAACGTCGCCATCGATCTGGAGGACGAGGAAGAGACCGCTCTGGTCCCCTTCGCCTGGATCACCGACGCCAAGCTCGTGCTGAACGATGCGCTGATGGAAGCGGGCGCCAAGCGCCGCGCCGAACGTCTGGCGTCCGAGCAAGAACAATCCGACCAAGAAGAAGAGGAAGAAGCCTGATGGCCCTCACCGGAATCAGCGCCAACCGACTGGAGCTGCTGCAGATCGCCGACGCCGTCGCGCGCGAAAAGTCGATCGAGAAAGAGATCGTCATCGCCGCCATCGAGGAAGCGATCCAGAAAGCGGCGCGTGCGCGCTACGGCGCCGAGCACGACATCCGCGCGGTGATCGATCCGAAGACCGGCGAGCTCGCGCTCACCCGCGTGGTGACCGTGGTCGACGACGAGGAGCCGATCGAAAACACCTACGCCTTCCAGTCGCTGGCCGACGCCAAGAAGGACGACAAGGAAGCCTTCGTCGGTAAGGAGTACGTCGAGACCCTGCCGCCCTTCGAGTTCGGCCGCGTGCAGACCCAGATGGCCCGCCAGGTGGTGACCCACAAAGTGCGCGAGGCGGAGCGCGAACGTCAGTACGAAGAGTTCAAGGATCGCTCGGGCGAGATCGTCAACGGCGTGGTCAAGCGCGTCGAGTACGGCAATGTGATCGTCGACCTGGGCCGCGGCGAAGGCGTCATGCGCCGCGACCAGTCGATTCCGCGCGAAATCTTCAACATCGGCGACCGCATCCGCTCGTACATCTACGACGTGCGGCGTGAGACTAAGGGCCCGCAGATCATGCTGTCGCGGGCGCATCCGGGCTTCATGGCCAAGCTGTTCGCCCAGGAAGTACCGGAAGTTTACGACGGCGTGATCGAAATCCGCGCGGTGGCCCGCGATCCGGGCTCCCGCGCCAAGATGGCGGTCTTGTCCAACGACGGCTCCATCGACCCGGTCGGCGCCTGCGTCGGCATGCGCGGCTCGCGGGTGCAGGCGGTGGTGGCCGAACTGCAGGGCGAGAAGATCGACATCATCTCCTGGTCGCCGGACGAAGCCACCTTCATTGTGAACGGCCTGGCGCCCGCGGAAGTGTCCAAGGTGGTGCTCGACGAAGACGACGAGCGCGTGGAAGTGGTGGTGCCCGACGAGCAGCTCTCGCTCGCCATCGGCCGCCGCGGCCAGAACGTGCGCCTCGCCTCGCAGCTGACCGGCTGGCAGATCGACATCATCACCGAAGCGCAGGACAGCGAGCGCCGTCAGCGCGAGTTCTCCGAACGCACCGCCCTGTTCCAGGAAGCCCTCGACGTCGACGAAGTGATCGCCCAGCTGCTGGTCACCGAAGGCTTCGCCACGGTGGAAGACCTGGCCTATGTCGAAGAGCATGAAGTCGCCTCCATCGAAGGCTTCGACGAAGAGACCGCGCAGGAAATCCAGACCCGCGCCCGCGAGTGGCTCGACCGCGAGGCGGCCGAACTGGACGCCAAGCGCAAGGAGTTCGGCGTCGAGGACGGCGTGCTCGAAATCGAGGGCGTGACCCTGCCGATGGCGGTGGCGCTCGGCGAAGGCGGGGTGAAGACGGTCGAAGATCTGGCCGACCTCGCTACCGACGAAGTGCGCGGCGGCTACGACAGCGTCGACGGCGTGCGCGTGCGCGTGCCGGGCGTGCTGGAGAAGTTCGCGCTGCCGGTCGAGGACGCCGAAATGCTGATCCTGCGCGCCCGCGTCGCGGCCGGCTGGATCGACGCCTCCGAACTCGAACCGCCGGCGCCGGAAGAGGGCGAAGCGGTCGAAGGCGAAGAAGGTGAAGCCGCCGAAACTGGCGAAGGCCAGACTCTCGGCGACTACGTCGAAGCCGCTACGGACGCCTGATGAGGTAGCCCCAGGTGCAGGACCCCGCGGCCGACATCGGCGCTGCTCAAGAGGCTTCGTCCCCGGACGACGCCCGCGAACGGCGTTGCATCGTGGCTGGGGTGGTCATGCCCGAGGAGCGCCTGCTCCGCTTCGTCGCCGCGCCCGACGGCACGGTGGCGCCGGACGTGGCGCGCAAGCTGCCGGGGCGGGGCATCTGGGTCGAGGCGACCCGCGAGGCGGTCGATCACGCCGCCCGCAAAGGCCTGTTCTCCCGCTCGGCCAAGACCAGGCTCGATCCGGGCCCCGATCTGTCCGGGCTGGTGGAGCGGCTGTTGAGCCGGCGTTGCCTTGACGGGCTTGGGCTGGCGCGACGCGAAGGCGCTCTTGTCCAGGGCTTCGAGAAGACCCAAGTAGCGGTGCGTTCCGGCAAGGCGGCGTGGCTCGTCGAGGCCCGGGACGGGGCGGCGGACGGACGCGACAAGGCGATCCGCGCAACCCTTGCGGCGCCAAGGCCTGTCGAGGTCTGCGGCGCCTTCTCGGCCGAAGAATTGGGTTTGGCCTTGGGCCTCGATAATGTGATACACCTCGCCCTCCTTGCGGGGCGAAGAGCCGAGCGGTGGACCGAAGACGTCCACAGGCTCGCCGGGTTTCGCCCGCTCCTCCCTGAGTGTTGGCGCGAGGAAGCTCGTAACGGGCGGGGCGGATGACGCCCCGGCCCGATTTGTTTATTGGCCGCAGGCACAAGGCCGGGCCACGCCGGGTTTCGATCCCGGAGAGGAAGTAAAGCGACCGAATGAGCGATACGAACGACGAAGACGGCAAGACCCCCGCGGGCGCGCCCCCGGCGCCCGGCGGTCGAGCGCCCCTGACCTTGAAGCCCCGCGTCGCGGGGTCGGTGGCGACCGGCACCGTGCGTCAGAGCTTCAGCCATGGCCGCTCCAAGACCGTGGTGGTCGAGACCAAGCGCCGTCGCACCGACGCCGCGCCGGCCGCCGCCGAAAAGCGTCCCGCCTTCGACATCAAGCCGCGCGCGCGTCCTGAAGCGCCCGCTGCGCCCGCGGCCGCGCCCGTGCGCGAAGACAAGTCCGCCGGCGGTCTCTCCCACGAGGAGATGGAAGCGCGCCGCCGCGCCATCGAATCCGCCCAGCACGAAAAAGAACGCCGCGACGCCGAACAGGCCGAGCGCGACAGCGCCGCACGCGCCGAAGAGGCCGAGCGCGTCCGCGAGGAAAAAGCCGCCGCGCCGGCGCCCGCGCCCGAACCCGTCGAAGCGCCCGTCGCCGCCGTGCCTGCTGCGGAAGCGGAAGCCGCACCATCGGCGCCCGCCGCTGCTGAACGCGAACCCGAACCCGCCGCTGAACCGCGCCCCGAACGCGCCGCGGCGCGCGCCGCGACTGCGGCCGCGCGTCCCACCCTCGGCGCCCCTGTGCGTCCCGCCACCCCGCGTGCGGCTTCGCCGCGCGCGCCGCGTGAAGGCGCAACCGCCGGCGCCGCCGGTTACGGCGCCCGCGCCCCGCGCGAAGGCGCTGCGGGCGGCGGGGGTTACGGTTCGCGTCCCTCGGCCGGCGGCGGCGCTTTCGGCGCCCGCGAAGGCGGAGCCTCTGCGCGTGCGCCCCGCGAAGGCGGCGCTGCCCCCGCCGCTGGCGGCGGCTATGGCACCCGCGCCGCCACGCCCGGCGAAACCGTTCGCTATTCCGCCCTGGCCCCGCGCGCGCCCGGCGGCGCAGCCCGTCCCGGCGGTCCCGCGCGTCCCGGCGCCCGCGGTCCCGCCGCCGGCGCCAGCGCAGCGCCGTCCGCGCCGGAAGTCACCCGTCCCACCCGCGGCGCGCCCCACGCCCGCCCCGGCGGTCGTCGCGATGACGACGATCGTTCCAACAAGGGCGGCAACGACGGCAAGGCCGTCTCGCGCACCAAGGGCGAACCCAAGCGCCGCGAAGGCCGCCTGACCATCCAGGCCGTCGCCGGAGACGAGGACGCCGCCGAACGGATGCGCTCGCTCGCCTCGGTGCGCCGCGCCCGCGAACGCGAAAAGGAAAAGCGCAAGGGCGGCGGCACCGAGCCGCCGAAGGCCGCGCGCGAAGTCGTGGTGCCCGACGTCATCACCGTGCAGGAGCTGTCCAACCGGATGGCCGTGCGCGCCGTCGACATCATCAAGTTCCTGATGCGTCAGGGCATGATGCTGAAGATCAACGACGTGATCGATTCCGACACCGCCGAACTGGTGGCCGCCGACTTCGGCCTAACCGTGCGCCGGGTTTCGGAATCGGACGTCGAAGAAGGCTTCATCGACGCCAAGGACGACGACGCCGACACCCTGCCGCGCTCACCGGTGGTGGCGGTCATGGGCCACGTCGACCACGGCAAGACCTCGCTGCTCGACGCCCTGCGCGCCACCGACGTGGTGTCCGGCGAAGCGGGCGGCATCACCCAGCACATCGGCGCCTATCAGGTGCGGCTGGAAAACGGTCAGCGCGTCACCTTCCTCGACACCCCCGGTCACGCGGCGTTCTCGGCGATGCGGATGCGCGGCGCCAACGTCACCGACATCGTGGTGCTGGTGGTGGCCGCTGATGACGGCGTGATGCCGCAGACGATCGAGGCGATCAATCACGCCAAGGCCGCCGGCGCGCCGATGATCGTGGCGATCAACAAGATCGACAAACCCGACGCCGATCCGACGCGGGTGATCAACGACCTGCTGCAGCACGAGATCGTGGTCGAAAGCCTCGGCGGCGACACCCAGGTGGTGGAAGTCTCGGCGTTGAAGAAGACTGGCCTCAACAACCTGGTCGACGCCATTCTGGTCCAGGCCGAGGTCATGGACCTGCGCGCCAATCCGGAGCGTTCGGCCGAAGGCGTGGTCATCGAAGCCAAGCTCGACAAGGGCCGCGGCCCGGTCGCCACCGTCCTGGTCAAGCGCGGCACCCTGAAGCGCGGTGAGATCATCGTGGCCGGCTCGCACTGGGGCCGCGTGCGCGCGCTCACCAACGAGCGCGGCGAACAGGTCGAGTCCGCCGGCCCGTCCGAACCGGTCGAGGTGCTCGGCCTCGACGGCGCGCCGGAGCCCGGCGATCAGCTGGCGGTGGTGGAAGACGAAGCCCGCGCCCGCGAGCTCACCGAATACCGCGACCGCAAGCGCCGCGAAAAGTCCGGCGCACCGGCGTCCGCCGGCGTGTCGCTCGCCGACATGATGTCCAAGCTGCAGGACAAGAAGCTCCGTGAGCTGCCGATCCTGGTCAAGGCCGACGTGCAGGGCTCCGCCGAAGCCATCGTGGGCTCTCTGGCCAAGATCGCCACCGACGAGGTGCGCGCGCGCATCATCCTGTCGGGCGTGGGCGGCATCAACGAGTCCGACGTGCTGCTGGCCAAGGGCGCCGGCGCCCCGATCATCGGCTTCAACGTCCGCGCCTCGAAACAAGCGCGCGACCTGGCCGAGCGCGAAGGCGTCGAGATCCGCTATTACGCGATCATCTACGACCTGCTGGACGACATCAAAGGCGTGCTCTCGGGTATGCTGGCGCCGATCCAGCGCGAAACCTTCCTGGGCAACGCCGAGGTGCTCGAAGCCTTCGACATTTCCAAGGTCGGCAAGGTCGCCGGCTGCCGCGTCACCGAGGGCGTGGTCCGTCGCGGCGCCAAGGTCCGCATCCTGCGCTCCGACGTGGTGATCCAGGAAATGGGCACCCTGCAGACGCTGAAGCGCTTCAAGGACGACGTGAACGAAGTCCAGTCCGGTCAGGAATGCGGCATGAGCTTCGCCGGCTTCCAGGACATAAAAAAGGGCGATTTCATCGAATGTTTCACCGTCGAGGAAGTGAAGCGCTCGCTGTAAGGCGCGCGCCTCGCTTTGCCTCGCGGCGCCCCAGCCTGGGGGCGCCAAAGCCGGGGGGCGATGGAGACGACGATCATGAAGCCTGTTCGAACTCTTGCGATCGCCGTCTGCACCGCTGCGCTTGCGGCCGGCGCCGCGCACGCCAAGGACCGCTACTTCACCTACGAGCCCGACTCCGACTCGGCTAAGTACCGCTCCGACGTGATCACGCTCGCGGTGCACGAGGACATGCTCGGCCGCCGCGTCACCAAGCTCTACCGCACCCGCGGCAAGCGCCTGCTGCTCGGCAAGCCGCAAGGCGCCTTCTCCGGCGGCCAGCTGGTGAAGATGCTGAAGCAGGACGACGACGACACCCGCGGCATCCAGCTCTATTCCATCGACACCAAGGACGGCGCCGGCTTCGCCTATGGCGCCTGCAAGGGCGCCGACCGCGCCTGGCTCGCCTTCACCCCGGTCCGCCCCGACCGCGACCTGACCATCTACGTCGTCCGGCAAGCCCCCGACTCCAAGGGCCCGGCCCTGTGCGAGACCCTGACCTACCGCTACCGCGCGGAATGGCAGCTGCCGCCGCGGGCGATCGACGCCAAGGCCGAGAACGAAGGCGACGACGGCGCCCCCTCGGACCCGCGCTAACTAGGCGGGCTCGGCAGGCCCCGCTAAGGTCCGACGGTTCCAGAGGACCCGTCCATGCTCCGTATCGCGTTTGCCGCCGCCGTTTTGCTTTCGGCGGCCTTGTCCACGCCCGTGCTTGCCGCCGACCTGTCGCCCGCCGATCAGGCCGCCGTCGACAAGGCGGTGAGCGGGGTGCTGGCCCGCACCGGCGTGCCCTCGGCCTCGATCGCGATCGTGAAGGACGGGCGCGTCGCCTATGTGAAGGCCTACGGCGAAGGGCGGCTTGACCCGGCGACCCCGGCCAATCCGGAGATGCGCTACGGCATCGGCTCCATCTCCAAGCAGTTCACCGCCACCGCGATGCTGATGCTGGTGGACGAGGGCAAGCTGTCGCTGGACGATCCGGTGGGCAAATACGTCCCGCGCCTCACCGATGGCGACAAGGTCACCATCCGCCAGATCCTCAGCCACACCTCCGGCTACCGCGACTACTGGCCCCAGGACTATGTGATGGAGGAGATGCTCCATCCGACCACGGCCGATCACATCCTCGACAAGTGGGCCCGCACCCCGCTCGATTTCAAACCGGGGGCCGAGTGGCAGTACTCCAACACCGGCTACACCATCGCCGGCCTGATCGTGGAGAAGGTCTCGGGCGAGCCCTTGATGCAGTTCCTCAGTGAACGGATTTTCACCCCGCTGCACATGACCGGCGCCACCGAGGACGACACCAAACCACTCTCACCGACCGATGCGCAGGGCTACACGCGTTATGCGCTGGGCCCGTTGCATCCTGCGCCTAAGGAGGCGCCGGGCTGGCTGTTCGCCATGGGCGGGCTGGCCATGCGCGCCCAGGACCTGGCGCTGTGGGACATCGGCCAGATCGACCAGAAACTGCTGAAACCCCAGTCCTACCTTGCGCAGCGCACCTCGGTGAAGCTGACCACCGGCGCCGATACGCACTACGGCCTCGGCGAGTACAGCCGCAGCTTCGGCAAGCGCAGCATGCTTGAGCACGGCGGCGAAATTTCCGGCTTCCTCAGCGACAACCGCGTGTTTCCCGACGACCGGGCCGCGGTGGTGGTGCTGACCAACGCCGATTTCGGCGGCGCCCAGTCCTCGATCGCCGACGCCATCGACGACATCCTGTTCCCCGACGCCGACCAGACCCGCGTCGCGCGCGCCATCTTCGACGGCCTGCGCGCCGGACGGATCGACCGGGCGCAGTTCACACCGAACGCCAACGCCTATTTCTCCGCCCCGGCGCTGCACGATTTCGCCGCCAGCCTCGGCCCGCTGGGCGATCCGCAGAGCTTTGTTCAACGCGCCAAGACCATGCGCGGCGGCATGACTTCGGAGGTGTACACGGTGACCTATCCGGACCGGACGCTCACCATCATCCTGCGCGCCTATCCCGACGGAAAGGTCGAACAGTTCCTGGTGCAGCCGGCCAACTGATCATGCGCGGGGGCGTGATGCGAAACCTGATCGGCGTCATTGCCGCGGCCGCCGCCGCGTTCGTGTTATCGGGCTGTCACGCTGATACGAAGCAGCCGACGGCCGCGAGTGTCGCGCCCGCGCCGGCGACGCCAGTGCAGGCCCCGGCGCCGGCGTCCGCCAACCCCGCGGAAGATCTGAAGCAGGCCTTCGCCGCGGCCTTCGGTTCGGCCGCGCCGGCGGTGCGCATCGTGACCCGCGACGGGCAGGAAACCACCCTGCGCTACCGCCCGGCCAGACTGATCCCGATAGGCGGCCACGACGCCCTGATTTCCGAAGCCAGATCAGAGGGCTGTCACGGTTGCTACGGCGAGCTGGCGCTCCATTACCTCGCCCGCCAGGGGACCGGTTTCAAGGTCATCGGCGCGTGGCCCGAGATCAGCGACGGGGGCAGTTTCGGCGAGCCGCCGTCCTGGACCGTGCGCGACGATCTGTTCGACGGCCCGGCCCTCGTGGTCACCGCCGGCGGGACCTGGCAGGGCTGCACCGTCGCCTACGCCGACCTGATCGAACTGACCCCCGATAAGCCCGTCGTGCGCGCCAACCGCGTGCTCACCACCTACGATGACGGCGGCGAAGCCGACGGCAGTGACGACCAAAGCGTCGACGGCGCCATCCGCGCGGGACAGAAGGGCCGCGCCTTCAGCGTCGACTACACCGGCGCCCATCCACGCAAGATCGAATACCGCCTCTTGGGCGAGACCTATGAAGCGGACCACGGCGCACCGGGCCTGCCGTCGTGCTGAAGGCTCGCCGCGGTCTGCTGATCGCGGCGGCGGCGCTGCTGCTCGTCCTCATCGTCGCGTTCGGGGTGCGCAAGCCCGGCGACCGCGCGCTTTATCCGCCGCGGGCGGGCGAGCCGACCGTCGCCGTCTGGCTGATCGACAACGGATTCCACACCAGCCTGGTCCTGCCCGTGGACAAGATCGACCCCGGCCCGCTGGCCGCGGCGGTGAAGGCGTCGGGTCCGGCCAAACCCTTCGTCGAAATCGGCTGGGGCGATGCGAAATTCTACATCGAGACGGGGATGTCGCCGCACCGCGTCCTCGACGTCTTCCGCGCCGCCTTCGCGCCGAACAATCCGTCGGCGGTGATGATCGAACCGTTGCACGCGCGCCCCGATCTGATCTGGCGCAGCGGCGTGCACCGCATCGATCTTTCGCCGCAGGGCTATCGCCGCCTCGAGGCCGGCGTCGAACGCAGCCTCGCGCTGAAGGACGGCGCGCCGGAACTGATCCCGGGCGGCGACGAAGCCTGGTTTTATCGGAGTACGGAGCATTTCAGCCTGACCCACCTGTGCAACCACTGGGCCGCGCAGAGGCTGAACGACGCGGGCCTGCCGATCCGCCCGGTCCTCGACACCGCGCCCGCCGGGCTGGTGTTCGACCTTGAGACCGGCGGCGCGACGGTGCACAGGAGCGTCGCGCCCTAACGAGTTCCATGACCGACACGCCCACCGCCCCCGCCGACGCCGCAACCACCGCGCTGCAGAACCGCCTGCGCGCCGTCGGCGAAGCCGTGCGCGGCGGCGACATGGCGCGCGCCATGGCCCTGGCCCGCGAGGGCCTGGATATGGGCCAGGAGCATCCGGGCCTGCTCAGCCTGCGTGCGCTGTGGCTCGAACAGCAGGGGCAGTTCGAAGCGGCGCTGCTCGACATCGAGCGGGCGCTGGAAATCGCGCCCGGCGACCCGGCGGCGCTGAACGCCAAGGGCCTGATCTACGACAAGCTGCAGCGCGCGCCCGACGCGGTGGCGGCCTTCCGCGAAGCGACCATTGCCGCGCCGCGGTTCGCGCCTGCCTTTCACAACCTCGGCTGGGCCAGCGAAATGGTCGGCGAGCTCGGCGACGCGCGCGACGCCTACGAACAGGCCCTGGCGCTGAAACCGGACTATGTCGAACCGCTGGCGCATCTGTCGCGCCTGTCGCTGCGCCGCGGCGATCCGAACAGCGCGCGCATTCACGCGCAGCAGGCGCTGCGCGTCGACCCCGATTACGCAACCGCCTTGGTGGCCTACGCCGAAGCCGAACTGGAAGAGGGCGAGCCCTTGGGCGCCGAAGCGCGCCTGCGCACGGTGGTCGCGGGACCCAAGGCCACCCCGCTCGATCGCGGCGTCGCGCAAAAGCTGCTGGGCGATGCGCTCGACGCCCAGGGCCGCTACGCCGAAGCGTTTGCGGCGTACACGGACGGTAATCGCGAACTGCAGGCGCTCTACGCGCCGCGTTTCGCCGCCGGCCGCGGCCAGACCGCGCCGGCCATGCTGGTCTGGCTGATCCGCTACATGAACGAGACCTCGGCGCAGCTCTGGGCCGCGCGGCCGTTTCCGCCGCGTACGCCCGATGGTCCGGCCGCCCATGTGTTCATGACCGGCTTCCCGCGCTCGGGCTCGGACTTTCTCGAGCATGCCCTGGGCGCCGATCCGTCCACGGCGCTTTTGCGCGGTCACGATGCGCTGGGCGACGGCGTGCGCGACTTCATGGCCGACGCCGCCGATCTCGATCATCTCGCGCGCAAGGGCGACGGCGACCTGGAGCCCTACCGGCGCGCCTATTGGCGGCGCGTGCGCGATGCGAGGATCGACCCCGCGGGCAAGCTGTTCATCGACCGGCTGCCGCTGAACGCGGTGCGCGCGCCGCTGATCGCACGGTTGTTCCCGCAGGCGGTGACGCTGTTCACTTTGCGCGATCCGCGCGACGTGGTGCTGAGCTGTTTCCGCGGCCGCTTCCAGATGAACCCGACCATGTACGAGTTCCTCTCGCTCGAAGGCGCCGCGCGCGCCTTCGATCTGACCATGCGGCTGACCCTGCTCTACCGCGAGAAGCTGCCGATCCCGATCGGCCTGATCCGCTACGAGGACCTGGTCGACAAGCCCGAGGGCCAGCTGGTCTCCGCCTGCGGCTTCATCGGAGTCGAGCCGAGCGCGGAAATGCGCGCCTTCACCGCCCTGGAAAGCGCCAAGGCCGCGGCGGCCGGGACGCCGGGCTACTATGGCGAGACGGTCGGCCACTGGCGCCGCTACGCCGACGAATTGGCGCCCGTGATGGAAATCCTGGCGCCCTGGATCAGCCTGTTCGGCTATCCTGCGGACTAGCCAGGGCGGCCGCGACCCGCTAAGCCCGCCGCCTTCACAACCTGCCCTTTCCAGAGCCCCCTTGGCGCGTCCGAACCGCGCAAGCCGGAGGACCCGCCCAAATGACCGCACCGTCCGACACGTCCAACACCTCCCAGCTTCCCGATCCGGCGGAAGGCGAGCGCTATTTCACCGACATCCAGGCGGCGCTGGAGGCGCAGAACCTGCCCAAGGCCATGGACCTGGCCGTGCGCGCCCTAGCCGACGGCTGGCGCGCGCCGCTGTTCTTCAGCCTGGCTTCTTTCCGCTTCGAGCGCGACGGACGCTTCCTGGAGGCGGCGGGCGTGCTGGAGCAGGGCCTCGAGCAGTACCCGAACGATCTGGAGCTGCTGACCGCGCTCGCCCTGTGTCTGGACAAGAGCGGCCAGTCGCGCCGCGCCGTCGCCGCCTTCGACACCGTGCTGCAGGCCATGCCGGACTATGCGCCGGCCCACCATGGCAAGGGGGCTGCGCTGGAGCGGCTGAGCGACGTGGAAGGCGCCGAGCGCCACTACCGCGCTGCCGCTGACCTCAGCCCCGATTTCGTTGACGCCCTGAGCGCTCTGGCTGCGCTGTTGGCGCGCCGCGGCCGTCATGCGGAAGCGCGGCCCTTCGCCGAACGCGCCCTGGCCGGCGATCCCGGCCGCCCCGAGGCGGTGCTGGCGCTCGCCTTCGCCGACCTCGCCGCCGAAGCGCCCGCCCAGGCCGAAGCCGCCCTGCGCGGCGTGATCGACGACGCCAGGGCCAATGCGGAGACGCGCGCGTCCGCCGCCGCCGCGCTGGGCGATGCGCTGGACGCCCAGGGCCGCACCGCCGAAGCCTTCGCCGCCTACCAGGACGCCAACGACCGCCTGGCCGCCCACCGCGGCGTGCAATCCCAGGCCGACGGCGAAACCTACATGGCGTTGGCCGAGCGCCTTACCGCCTGGTTCGCCGAAGCGCGGCCCGGCGAGTGGCGGCCCGATCCGGGTACGGACGAAATGCCGGCGGCGGGCCACATCTTCATCGTCAGCGCGTCGGCGCGTTCGGGCGCCGACCGTCTGCAGCGCACGCTTGCGGCGCATCCCGGCGTCGCCATCCTCGACCGGTCCGATGCGCTGGAATCCGCCGAGCGCGAGTTCCTGATGACGCCGAGCGGCCTCGGCCGGCTGGCGGGCCTCAGCGCCGACGCCGGCAAGCGTCACCGCAGCGCCTACTGGCAGCGCGCCGCGGCCCTGGCCGGCGATCTCAGCGGCAAGGTGGTGGTCGATCGCGCACCGCTGGGCGCGGCGACCCTGTGCCTGATCTCGGCGCTGTTTCCCAAGGCCAAGATCGTGCTGGCCCTGCGCGATCCGCGCGACGTGGTGCTGAACAGTTTCCGCCGGCCGTTTTTGGTCAATCCAGACCTCAACGCCTACCTCTCGCTCGAGGGCGCGGCGCAGATCTACGACGCGTCCATGCGTCTGTTGGAAGCGAGCTGGGAGCGCCTGCCCATCGAGATCGCCGAGGTGCGGCTCGAGGACATCGCCGCCGAACCGGAAACTGAAGCGCGCTCACTCGCGGCTTTCCTCGGCGTCGACTGGGATGACGCGATGGCGCGCGCCGCCGCCGAGGCGCCCGACGCGAGTATGGGCCGCAGCGATGACAGCCGCTGGCGCCGTTACGCCGGCGAACTCGCCCCGGTCCTGCCTGCGCTGAAGCCCTGGGTCGACCGTTTCGGCTATCCGGAGGCCTGAGCATGAGCCGCCGAACCACCGAACGCGGGCCTGCTCACGCGGGCCCGAGCCAGCGCCAGCTGCGCGCCGGCGAACTGATCCGCCACGCCCTGGTTGAGGTGCTGCGCGAGGAAGAGATTCACGATCCCGCGCTCGACGGCGTCTCGGTCACCGTGACCGAAGTGCGCATGAGCGCGGACCTGAAGCACGCGACCTGTTTCATCGAACCGCTCGGCGGCGGTCACGCGTCGGAGGTGGTCAAGGCGCTGAACAAGCACGCGCGGTTTCTGCGCGGCGCGCTCGGGCGGCACATCGAGATGAAGTTCACGCCGGAACTGCGCTTCCTGCACGACGAAAGCTTCAACGAAGCGGCGCGCATCGAGCGCCTGTTCGACGACCCGCGCGTGAAACGCGACCTCGACGCTCCCGACGACGAGTCCGACGAGGAGCCGGGCGATGGGCAGGCGTAAGAAGGGCGACGCGGTCTCCGGCTGGATCTGCCTGGACAAGCCGCTGGACATCACCTCCACCGACGCGGTCTCCAGAGTCCGTAGACTGATGAATGCCCAGAAGGCGGGCCACGCCGGCACGCTGGACCCGCTGGCCAGCGGCATCCTGCCGGTGGCGCTGGGCGAGGCGACCAAGACCGTGCCGTTCCTGGTCGAGGCGGAGAAGATCTACCGCTTCGAGATCGCCTGGGGCGAGACCACCTCCACCTTCGACCGCGAGGGCGAGGTCACCGCGACCTCGGACGTCCGCCCGCCGGTCGCAGACGTCGAGGCGGCGCTCCCCGGCTTCCTGGGCGAGATCGACCAGGTTCCGCCCGCCTATTCCGCCATCAAGATCGACGGCCAGCGCGCCTACGACCTGGCCCGCGAGGGCATCGAGGTCGAGCTCGACGCCCGCACCGTGGTGGTCCACGAGGCGGCGGTCACCGGGGCCCGCGACCCGGCCCACGTCGAGATCACGCTTCGGTGCGGCAAGGGCACCTATGTCCGTTCCCTGGTGCGGGATCTGGCCTTGGCGCTGGGGGCCTGCGGCCACGTTTCGGCCCTGCGGCGACTGGCCGTAGGCCCGTTCCGGACCGAAAACGCGATAACTCTGGAATTCCTGGAAGAGTTGGTGCATAGAGGCGCCCGCTTGGAGGCCCTGCTTCCGGTCGAGACCCCGCTGGACGACATCCCGGCGTTGGCCGTGACCACCGAAGACGCTTTCAGGCTCAAGCAGGGTCGACCCATCGTTCTGCTCCCCAGACAGGTCGAAACGCTCAAGTCCCGTCTCAAACCCCGCACCATCGGCGGCCAGGACGCGTCTCGAACCGTTTCGGCGACATCTGACGGAAGGATCGTGGCGCTCTGTGAGATGCGGGCGGGGAAGCTTTCTCCGACCCGTGTGTTTCATCTCTGACTTAAGGAGTCACGATGTCGATCACGGCCGAGCGCAAAGGCGCTCTGATCAAGGACTATGCTCGCGGCAACGCCGACACCGGCTCCGCCGAAGTGCAGGTGGCGATCCTCTCTGAACGGATCAATAACCTGACCGAGCACTTCAAGACGCACAAGAAGGACAACCACTCGCGCCGCGGCTTGCTCAAGCTCGTGTCGCAGCGCCGCAGCCTGCTCGATCACCTGAAGAAGTCCGACGAGGGCCGCTATCAGACCCTGATCGAGCGCCTCAGCCTGCGCCGCTAAACGGTCGTTCCTATATTACGGGCGGGGGAGTTTCCCGCCCGCTTCACCGCGCCCGTTCGATTTCACAAGCACGATCGGGCGCGGCGGAAGCCAAAGGCGGCTTCCGACTTACGCGAGGGTTCGAACTGGATCCTCACCGCTTGTCGCCGACGGCGCGCAATGAGGCGCGTTGCGGCGTGACGATTGGACGAGGATCCCGGGCCGCTATTCAGGCCGCTCAGCAACCTGTCCGCCCGCGAGAAATGGGTCTCGCGAAGAGAAAAGAAGCAAAATGTTCGACATCAAAAGAAAGACCATCGACTGGGCCGGCCGCAAGCTGACCCTGGAAACCGGGCGCGTGGCCCGTCAGGCCGACGGCTCGGTCCTGGCCACCTACGGCGAGACCACCGTCCTCGCTACCGTCGTGTTCGGCAAGGCGCCGAAGCCCGGCCTGGATTTCTTCCCGCTCACGGTGAACTACCAGGAAAAGACCTTCGCCGCGGGCAAGATTCCCGGCGGCTATTTCAAGCGTGAAGGCCGTCCGACCGAGAAGGAGACCCTGGTCTCGCGCCTCATCGACCGTCCGATCCGCCCGCTGTTCGTCAAGGGCTTCAAGCACGAGACCCAGGTGGTCGTGACCGTGCTCAGCCATGACCTCGAGAACGATCCCGACATCGTCGCCATGGTCGCCGCTTCCGCGGCGCTGACGATTTCCGGCGTGCCCTTCATGGGCCCGATCGGCGGCGCGCGCGTCGCCATGATCAACGGCGAATACGTGCTCAACCCCACCCTCGATCAACTGCCCGAGTCCAAGCTCGACCTCGTCGTCGCCGGCACCCAGGACGCGCTGATGATGGTGGAGTCCGAAGCGCAGGAACTGACCGAGTCGGAAATGCTCGGCGCGCTGATGTTCGCGCACAAGGGCATGCAGCCGGTGATCGACGCGATCATCGAACTGGCCGAACACGCCGCGAAAGAGCCCTTCGACTTCCAGCCCGACGACGTCTCCGGCATCGTCGCCTCGATCAAGAAGCTGGTCGGCGACGACATCCGTGCGGCTTACGGCCACAAGGGCAAGCACGAGCGCCACGAAGCGGTGGGCGCCGCCAAGGCCAAGGCCGCCGAGGCCCTGGTCAAGTCGGAAGCCAATCCCGACGGCGTCGACAGCTCAAAGTTCGGCACGGCGTTCAAGGAATGCGAAGCCGACGTGCTGCGTCGCGACATCATCGAGCACGGCCGTCGCGTTGACGGTCGCCCCCTCGACAAGGTCCGCCAGATCATCTCGGAAGTGGGCGTCCTGCCCCGCACCCACGGCTCGGCCCTGTTCACCCGCGGTGAAACCCAAGCCCTCGTGGTCGCCACGCTGGGCACCGGCGAGGACGAACAGTGGATCGACGCCTTGCAGGGAACGTACAAAGAGAAGTTCCTGCTGCACTACAACTTCCCTCCCTATTCGGTGGGTGAAACGGGCCGCATGGGCTCGCCGGGCCGCCGCGAAATCGGCCACGGCAAGCTGGCGTGGCGCGCGATCCGCCCGATGCTTCCGTCCACGGAAGATTTCCCCTACACGATCCGTCTCGTCTCCGAGATCACCGAGTCCAATGGCTCGTCGTCGATGGCCACCGTCTGTGGTTCGTCGCTGGCGCTGATGGATGCGGGCGTGCCTCTGAAGTCGCCGGTCTCCGGCATCGCCATGGGCCTGATCCTGGAGCCCTCGGGCGAGTTCGCGATCCTTTCGGACATCCTGGGCGACGAGGACCACCTCGGCGACATGGACTTCAAGGTCGCGGGCACCGAGAACGGCATCACCTCGCTGCAGATGGACATCAAGGTCCCCGGCATTACCGAGGAGATCATGCGCAAGGCCCTGGCCCAGGCGCACGACGGCCGCGTTCACATCCTGGCCGAGATGAACAAGGCGATGGACGCGCCCCGCGCTGAAATCGGCGAGTTCGCGCCCAAGATCGAAACCATGAGCGTGCCGACCGACAAGATCCGCGAAGTGATCGGCACCGGCGGCAAGGTGATCCGCGAGATCGTCGAAAAGACCGGCGCCAAGATCGACATCGCCGACGACGGCACGATCAAAATCGCCGCCTCGGACAGCGCCAAGATCAAAGCCGCCATGGACTGGATCAAGTCGATCACGTCGGAGCCGGAACTCGGCATGATCTACACCGGCAAGGTGGTGAAGGTCGTCGATTTCGGCGCCTTCGTGAACTTCTTCGGCTCGAAGGACGGCCTAGTGCACATCAGCCAGCTCGCCCCGCGCAAGGTCGCCGAGGTGAAGGACGTCGTGAACGAAGGCGACAGCGTGAAGGTCAAGGTCATGGGCTTTGACGATCGCGGCAAGGTGAAGCTCTCGATGAAGGTCGTCGACCAGGAAACCGGCGAAGACCTCACCGAAAAGCTGGCTGCCGAACGCGCCGCCGCGGGCCTGCCGCCCGAGGAAGAGCGCTCCGAGCGCCCGCGTCGCGAAGGCGGCGATCGTGACCGCGGCCGTGGCGGCCGTGGCGGCGGTCGCGACCGCGACCGCGGCGACCGCCCGCGCGCTCCCCGCGAAGAACCGGTCGACTAAGGCCGGTCCACAGCGAACTGAACAGATTGCGGGCGGGTCCATCAGGGCCCGCCCGTTTTCTTTGCGCGGCACAAAGAGAGTCCACGGACCACACGGAAAGCACGGAAAGAAAAAGATCGTCCACGGACCCACACGGACGCACACGGAAAGAGCAGCTTCCGCGTCGAAGACGCGGTGTCCTTGAATGGCGCTTCGCGCCGGAGTCACCCGCGGAAACGCGACTCGTCCGTGTGTTTCCGTGTGGGTCCGTGGACTCTCTTCTTCTTGCTCCATAACCTCCCCCGCGTCGGAGGGGATCACCATGAAGCCAGCCATCGCCATCAGCGCCGTCGCGGCGCTCGTGCTTGTTGCCGGGGCAGCCCAGGCGGTGCGGCTGCCGGATGGGAGCGGGGCGAATACGGCGGCGGAGATTATCGCCCATTCGCCGGCCAGTGACTGGCGGCCCCTCGATCCGGCGCGGACGCTGTACATGGACCTGCCCACCGGGCGGGTGGTGATCGAGCTCGACCCGGCCTATGCGCCGGCGCATGTGGCCAACATCGAGACCCTGGCGCACGAGCGCTTCTACGACGGCCTGACCATCGAGCGGTCCCAGGACAACTACGTGGTCCAATGGGGCGACCGTGACGGCAAGAAGCCTCTCGGCTCGGCCAAGACCAGGGTCCCGGGCGAGCTGTGGGTCCCGATCCCCGCGGGCGTTCCGTTCTTCAAGCTGCCGGACCCGGACACCTATGCGCCACAGACCGGTTTCTCCGACGGCCTGACTGTCGCCCGCGATCCCAAGCGCGGCCAGGCCTGGGGCGTGCACTGCTACGGGACCGTGGGCGTGGCCCGCGACACGGATCCTGAGACCGGCACGGGGGTCGAGCTCTACGCCATCAACGGCCAGGCCCCGCGGCACCTCGATCGCAACACCACGGTGGTCGGCTGGGTTGTACAGGGCATGCCGCTGCTCTCGGTCCAGCCGCGCGGCGACGCCAAGAACCTCGGCTTCTACGCCAACCCCGACGACGGCGCGGTGATCAAATCGCTTCGTCTGGGCACGGACGTTCCGCCCGCGGAACGCACCAACCTGCAGGTGATGCGTACCGACAGCCCGAGCTTCAGGGCCTACATCGAAGCCCGCCGCAACCGAAGCGAAGCTTGGTTCCACGAGAAGGCGAACGCAGTCGATGTCTGCAACGCGCCTGTGCCGGTGCGGACGGCGCCCTAGGGCTTCAAAAAAACACTTCGCACAAAGAACCGAAGAAAGAAAAGGACGATAAGAAGAACGCTGCGTCGTGCGCTGTGCGTTGAATTTGAAGCGCCTTCGGCGCGGCGCGATCGCGGCGAAGCCGCATTCCTTCGTCTTTGGTTCTTATGTTTCTTATCTTCCTTTGTGGACCTGTTTTTTTGTCATCGCGTGACGTCACGCTGAAACGTTCGAAAATAGTCGGCGTAGAGCGGCGCGGCTTCGTCGGCGAGGATGCTGGTTTCGATTTCAACGCCTCGGGCAGCCAGGGTTTCCGCTCCGCGGCCTGAGGCCAGGGGGGAGGGGTCGTCGCAGGCGATGACGACCCGGGCCACGCCCGCGTCGGTCAGCAGGCGTGAACAGGACGGGGCGCCCGAGGTGCGTTCGGCGCAGGGTTCGAGGGTCACGTAGGCGGTGGCGCCTCTGGCGGTTTCACCAGCGATTTCAAGCGCCTGTTCTTCCGCGTGGGGCCGGCCGCCCTCCGCGGTCGCGGCTTCGGCCAGGACCCGGCCGTCCTTGACCAGGACACAGCCCACCGCGGGGTTGTCGCCGGTCAGGCCCACCCGGGCGCGCGCCAGGGCGATGGCGCGGCGCATGAAGCGGGCGTCGTCGTCGCTCATCGGATCGGCGGCAGCGGTTGCGCGCGGGCGGCGTCGAGGTAGCGGGCGGTCAGCGGCTTCAGCTGATCGTCGAGTTCGATGCGCAGCGGATTTCCGGTAGGGATCTCGACGCCGGGGATGTCGTTGTCGGCGACGTCGAACAACAGCTTCACGATCGCGCGCAGCGAATTGCCGTGCGCCGCCACCAGCAGCGTATTACCACGCTGAAGCGCAGGTGCGATGTCGCTCCGCCAATAGGGCTCGACCCGCTCCAGGGTGGACTTCAGACTTTCCGTAGACGGAACAATTACGCCGGCGTAGCGGCGGTCCTGGCTAAGGTCCCATTCGCTGCCCGGCTCCAGGGGCGGGGGCGGAATGTCGTAGGAGCGGCGCCAGACGCGCACCTGGTCCTCGCCGTGCCTCGTCGCGGTCTCCGCCTTGTCGAGGCCGGTCAGGCCGCCGTAGTGGCGCTCGTTCAGCCGCCAGTCCTTGGTGACCGGAATCCAAGCCTGGTCCATGGCCGCCAGTGACAGCCACAGGGTGCGGATCGCCCGGGTCAGCACCGAGGTGAAGGCGCGGTTGAACTCGACCCCCTCGGCCTTCAGCAGCTCCCCGCCGCGCCGGGCCTCCGCCTCGCCCTGGCCGGTCAGGTCCACGTCCACCCAGCCGGTGAAGCGGTTCTCCAGGTTCCACTGGCTCTGGCCGTGACGCAGCAACACGAGATCGGGCATGAATTTGAAGGCCTTCCTTGGGACGCGGCCGGGGTAGGGCGCTGGGCCGGACCGGTCAAGCCGCCAACGCGTTGCCGCCCAGGGGCCCAGGCGATATAGCCCGCCCATGTTGTCCGACCGCGTCTTCTTCGCGACCGCCCTTCTCGCCGCCGTTGTCCTGGTTGTCCTGGCCGCTGTCTGGCCCCAGGGCTTCGGCCGCCGCGCGCCCGGCCCCTTCGGCAGACCCGAGGTGATGAGCGCCGCCGCCCAGGCCGACCTGACCTCCGCCGCAAAGGCCGCCGCCAACAGGAAGGCGGGCATCACGCCCCAAGCCAAACCGCCCGTGGTGATCAAGCGGTGAGCGAGCCCTTCGACGCCGCGGCCGTCGCCCGCCGGGTGCTGGGCGTTGAGGCCGACGCCCTGCGCGCGCTGGCGTCAGGCCTGGACGGCGCGTTCTCGCAGGCGGTGGAGACCCTGCACGGGATCAAGGGCCGGGTGGTGTGCACCGGCGTGGGCAAGTCCGGCCACGTGGCGCGCAAGATCGCCGCGACCATGGCCTCGACCGGCGCCCCCGCCCTCTTCGTGCATGCGACGGAAGCCAGCCACGGCGACCTCGGCATGATCGGGGCCGACGATGCGGTGCTGGCGCTGTCCAAGTCGGGCGAGACGAAAGAGCTGGCCGACGTGGTCGCCTATGCGAAGCGGTTCGGCATTCCGCTGATCGCCATGACGTCCAACGCCGACAGCGCACTCGGCCGCGCCGCCGACGTGCTGCTGAAACTGCCGGACATTCCCGAAGCGACGGCGGAGATCGATGCGCCGACCACCTCCACCACGCTGCAGATCGCGCTCGGCGACGCGCTGGCGGTGGCGTTGCTGGAGCGGCGCGGCTTCACCGCCGGCGACTTCAAGGTGTTCCACCCGGGCGGCAAGCTGGGCGCCCTGCTGCGCAAGGCCGGCGATTTGATGCACGGCGCGGGCGAACTGCCGCTGGTCCCGCCTGAGGCGTCCATGTCGGACGCGCTGCTGGTGATGACCGAAAAGCGCTTCGGCGCCGTGGGCGTGGTGCTGCACGGCAAGCTGGAAGGCCTGATCACCGACGGCGACCTGCGCCGCCACATGGACGGCCTGCTCGACCACACCGCGGGCCAGGTCATGACCCGCGCGCCCAAGACAGCGCGCCCCGACATGCTCGCGGGCGAAGCGCTGAAACTGATGAACGATAGCCGCATCACGGTGTTGTTCGTGGTCGACGACACGGGTTCGCCCGTCGGTATCCTGCACGTGCACGACCTGCTCCGCGCGGGCGTGCTCTAAGCGTCAGCGCGTCACGGCGTCAGATGGCCGAGCTGCAGCGACTTCACCTCAAGTTCGCCGGTCGACCCGCTGATCTGGAATGCGGTCGGCGCCGAAGACATGGTGGCCTTGTGCGTCTCGCCTGTCGGCGACACCTTCACCATTTCCGGGCACTTCAAGTGAAACGCGACCTCGTTGGCCGGGCTCCAATCGATGTCGAGGCCACATTCCTCACTGGCGTTGATCGGCATCAGGAAGTCCTCTGACGACACCGTCTTGCCGCCCTTCAGATGCTCCAGCGTCCCAACCATAATCGGTCCGGTCTTGGTCGAGCCGACAAACGTGATCTGCACGATTTCGTCGCCGCTCTGCAGCGCGTAGTGGAACCCCGGAGCCCATTTCGGGTCGCTGCGCATTTGGGGGAAGTCGAACCGGATGTGCGCAGCGTTGACCCCCGTCAGATCGGTGGCCCGCCAAACGGAAAACGACCCTGCCGCCGAGTCCAAATCCAGCGCTTGGGCGGTGTTCGTCGCCGACGTGAACGACTGAGCGCTCGCCGCGTTTGCGATGGCCATGGAGACCGCGCCCACGGCCGCCAACAGCGCTGCTGACTTGCAGATATTCATGATAATCCCCCCGACATCTGCCGACCTTCGCCCGCAAGCTCGGCCATTGCAACCTGGAGACCGTATGCTCGCCGCGCCCCGCGCCGATGTGAAGCCCAACACCCTCGCCTATGAGACCACGCCGCTGGTGAAGGCGACCGGGTTTCGCGAGTACGACGCGCGCTGGATTCTGGAGAAGGAGATCAGCCTGCTGGGCATCCAGGCCCTGGGCCTGGGCCTGGGGACCTACATCCGCGAGATCGGGGTTACGCCGCGGATCGTGGTCGGCCACGATTTCCGTTCGTACTCGCTGTCGGTGAAACAGGCGCTGAGCCTGGGTCTGGTGCAGGCCGGGTGCGAGGTGCTGGACATCGGGCTGGCGCTTTCGCCCACCGCCTATTTCGCCCAGTTCGACCTGGAGGCGCCGTGCGTGGCTATGGTCACCGCCTCGCACAACGAGAACGGCTGGACCGGGGTGAAGATGGGCGCCCAGCCGCCGCTCACCTTCGGCCCCGACGAGATCGGGCGGCTGAAGGAGATCGTGCTCTCGGGGACCTGGAAGGAGGTCGCGGGCGGATCGCTGACCGCGGTCGAGGGCGTGCGTGAACGCTACATTGCCGACGTGGCGTCGAAGGTGAAGGTCACGCGCCCGCTGAAGGTGATCGCGGCCTGCGGCAACGGCACCGCCGGCGCCTTCGCGCCCGACGCGTTGCGGCGCATGGGCGTCGAGGTGATCGAGATGGACTGCGTTCTCGACAACACCTTCCCCAAATACAATCCGAACCCGGAAGACCACGCCATGCTGAGCGAGATGGCCAGGGCGGTGCGTGAAACCGGCGCCGATTTGGCCTTCGGTTTCGACGGCGACGGCGATCGTTGTGGGGTGGTGGACGATGAAGGCAACGAGATTTTCGCCGACAAGATCGGCCTGATGCTGGCGCGCGACCTGTCGCACCTGCATCCGGACGCGACCTTCGTGGTCGACGTGAAATCCACCGGCCTCTACGCCACCGACGAGGTGCTGAAGGCCAACGGCGCCCAGACCGTCTACTGGAAGACCGGCCACAGCTACATCAAGCGCAAGACCGCGGAGCTGAAGGCGCTGGCGGGCTTCGAAAAGTCCGGCCACTTTTTCTTCAATGCCCCGTTCGGCCGCGGCTACGACGACGGCCTGGTGGCGGCCTCGGCGGTGCTGGCGATGCTGGACCGCAATCCCGGCCGGAAACTCTCCGACCTGAAGAAGGCCCTGCCGGTCGCCTACACCTCGCTCACCATGTCGCCGCACTGCGACGACGAGAAGAAGTACGGCATCGTGGAGGACGTGTCGGCGGAGTACCGCAAGCTAGCGGCCGATGGCGGCACGATCCTGGGGCGCAAGATCACCGACGTGATCACCGTCAACGGCGCCCGCGTGGCGTTGGACGATGGTTCATGGGTGCTGGTGCGCGCATCGTCGAACAAGCCGGAGCTGGTGGTGGTGGTCGAGAGCACCCAGTCCGAAGACGACATGCGCGCCCTGTTCCACAACGAGGTGAAACCCCGCCTGGGACGCCGCGCGGAAGTCGGCGCGTACAACCAGGAAATCTGAGCGCGCGCCGCAGGCGCATTAAGAAAACCGCGGAGATCGCAGAGGAAGATAAAGCCGCAGAGATCGCGGAGCGGTCGCGGGCTTGTCTGCTGTCGCGGGCCTTTCCGGTTTTGAAAGTCGCTTCGCGACAAGCGCCTCTTCTCTGCGCTCTCTGCGGCTTTCTCTTCCTCCGCGATCTCTGCGGTTTCTTTCTTCAGTCCAGGAACAACTTCGCTTCGATGAAGTCTTCGGCGGCTTTTTTGGCGCCGTGGAGCAGGTGGTTTTTGGTGCGTTCGATTTCGTCGGCGGCGGCGCCGGCGGCGAAGCCGACGGCGATGTAGGTGCGGCCGAGGTCGCGCAGCATCTGACCGGAGGTGACGATGTCGTTCAGGCCGCCCAGGCAGTCCTGCAACGGTTTCAGGGCGCCGACGAAGGCCTTGGCGGCCTTGTGGCCGTGCTTGCCCGGGGCCAGCGGGGTGAAGAACTCCGCGCCGTAGCGAACCTTCTTGGCCTTGATCCGCACGCGATGGCGTTCGGTGTCTTCCAGGTGATCGAGGCGCTTCACGGCGCGGCGCAGCGCGCGGGTGCGGCGCTGCAGCTCGTCCACGGCGAAGCTTTCCACCGGCTTGGCGCGAGCCCTGGCCTGGGCCTTGTCGGCGTCCTTGAGCCAGTCGCCACGCTCCACCCAGGCGGTGGTTTCCAGCAGGATGGGATCCAGCCTCGCCGGCTGCAGGATATGCACCACGTCGCCGTAGGCCATGTACCGCCGGGTCTCGAGCTGGTGGATCAGCGGGCTCAGGTCGACCTCGCCGGGGAATTCCAGCTCACCGAGACGCTTCAGCATCACGTCGAGGTCGCGCGCCTTGCCGAGTTCGGCGGCCAGCGTCCACAGGTCGCCGTTCACGCGGCGGCTCTGCGGATCGGCCAGCAACGGCTTGAACAGCGACATGCCCGCGCGCAGGCGCCGGCTCGCCACGCGCGCCTGGTGCACGCCGACCGGCGACTGAGTCTTCACGATGAGTTTGGCTTGCTCGACGAACCGTTCGAGGCAGGCGCGCCCGATGGCCTGCATCGCCTGCGCGCGCGTCATTCCCGCGGTGACCGGACTCGCAAACGCCATCGGATTAGGCGGCGGCCTTTTTCACCGCACCGGCGATCTCTTTCACGACCTGCGCGATGAGCTTTTCGTCGTCGCCTTCCGCCATGATGCGGATCAACGGCTCGGTGCCGGAGGGGCGCACGACCACGCGGCCGGAGCCGTTCAGGCGCGCCTGGGCATCGGCGATGACGTCCTGCACGCTCTTCGCGTCGAGCGGTTTGCCGCCGGCGAAGCGGACGTTTTCCATCTTCTGCGGCACGGGGTCGAACTGGTGCGCCAGTTCGCTCATCGGCTTGCCGCTCTGCACCTTCACCGCCAGCACCTGCAGCGCCGCCAACAGGCCGTCGCCGGTGGTGGAATAGTCGCGCAGGATCAGGTGGCCGGACTGTTCGCCGCCGAGGTTGAAGCCGCCCTCGCGCATGCGCTCCATCACATAGCGGTCGCCAACCTGGGTGCGTTCGAGCTTGAGCCCCTTGCCCTGCAGGAAGCGCTCGAGGCCCAGGTTCGACATGACGGTGGCGACGACGCCCTGTCCGTTCAGCCGCTCCTGCGCCGACCAGGCGCCGGCGATCATGGCCATGATCTGGTCGCCGTCGACCGCGTAACCCTTCTCGTCGCAGATCACCAAGCGGTCCGCGTCGCCGTCGAGCGCAATGCCGATGTCGGCGCGATAGGTCTTCACCGCCTCGCTCATCGCCGCGGGATGGGTCGAGCCGCACTCTTCGTTGATGTTGAAACCGTTCGGCGTAACGCCGAGCTCGATCACCTCGGCGCCCAGTTCATAGAGCGCGAGCGGCGCCACCTTGTACGCAGCCCCGTTGGCGCAATCGATCACGATGCGCAGACCGTTCAGGCTCAGCCGCCGCGGAAACGTGCCTTTGGCGATCTCGACATAGCGCGCCTGCGAATCGTCGACGCGCAACACGCGGCCGAGTTCGGTAGGACCGGCGAGGCCCTCCTGCAGACCCTCGGTCATCAGGGCTTCGATGCGGTGCTCGACCGCGTCCGACAGCTTGTAGCCGTCGGGCCCAAACAGCTTGATGCCGTTGTCGGCGAAATTGTTGTGCGAGGCGGAGATCATCACCCCCAGGTCCGCGCGCATGGAGCGGGTCATCATGGCCACGCCGGGGGTCGGCAGGGGGCCGAAGAGGCGCACGTCCATGCCCACGCTGGTAAAGCCCGCCACCAGGGCCGGCTCGATCATGTAGCCCGACAGGCGGGTGTCCTTGCCGATCACCACCAGGTGGCGGCGGTCGTGGTCGGAGCGGAACATCTTGCCCGCCGCAAGGCCGACCCGGAGCGCCACCTCGGCGGTCATCGGGTGCTTGTTGGCCTGGCCGCGGATGCCGTCGGTGCCGAAGAAAGCGCGCTGGGTCATGGGTGTCTTAGGACTTCAGGTTTGGCCTCAGACGGGGCCGGAAACGTCGGGAAACGGAGTTTTAGGTGCGAAGCTCTCAGCGAATGCTAAAGGGCTCCCGCGGACTTTCCGCCTTGTGCTCCAATAACCCAAGACGCCCGCCTTCGACAGAGGCCGAAAAGGCCGCGGAGCAAACGGGCGCTAGCCGGACTAGAACCTGCCATGTGCGGCATTATCGGGATTTCCGGGGCCACCCCGGTGGCTCCCCGTCTCATCGAAAGCCTGAAGCGGCTCGAATACCGCGGATACGATTCCGCCGGTCTGGCGGCGTTCGTTGAGGGGCCGGATGCGAAGGGGCCCGTCGAGCGCAGACGCGCCGCGGGCAAGATCCGCGCGCTGGAAGAGGTGCTGCAGGCCGATCCCCTGCCGGGGACCGTCGGCATCGGCCACACCCGCTGGGCCACCCACGGCAAGCCCACGGTCCGCAACGCCCACCCGCACCAGTTCGGCCGGGTGACCCTGGTCCACAACGGCATCATCGAGAACTTCGCCGAGCTGAAGGCGGGGCTGATCGCGCGGGGCCACCAGTTCGACAGCGACACCGACACCGAGGTCATCGCCCACCTGCTCGACGAGCAGCTCGAAAGCGGCAAGGCGCCGGTCGCGGCGCTGAAGGCCACGCTGGACCTGCTGAACGGCGCCTATGCGCTGGGTATCCTGGTCGAGGGCCATCCGGAGCTGGTGATGGGCGCGCGGCGCGGGTCGCCGCTGGTGGTGGGCTGGGGCGACGGCGAGATGTTCATCGGCTCCGACGCGCTTGCGGTCGGGCCGTTCACGGATCGGGTGAGCTATCTGGAGGAGGGCGATTACGTCGCCATCGATCGCCACGCGGCGACCATCTACGACGTGAACGGCTCACGCGTGAACCGCGCGGTGACCGTGGTGCCCGCGACCGCGGCCCAGGTCGAAAAGGGCGCCTACCGCCACTTCATGGAGAAGGAAATCCATGAGCAGCCGGAGAGCTGTCAGCATACGCTGTCGGCCTATCTCGACGCCGTTGAGGAACGCGCCGCGCCGCCGGGCGGCGTCGATTTCGCGGCTCTCACGCGCATCCAGATCGTGGCGTGCGGCACCGCCAACTACGCGGCCTTCGTCGGCAAATATGCGTTCGAACGCTTCGCCGGCCTGCCGGTGGATGTGGAGATCGCGTCCGAGTTTCGCTATCGCGAACCGGCGCTGACGCCGGGTTCGCTCGGTCTCGCGGTGTCCCAGTCGGGTGAAACAGCCGACACCCTGGCGGCGTTGCGGTATTGCAAGGCGAACGGCCTGCAGACCGCGGCCCTGGTCAATGTGCATTCGTCGAGCATGGCGCGCGAGGCCGACGTGCTGTGGCCCACCTGGGCCGGGCCGGAAATCGGCGTCGCCTCGACCAAGGCCTTCACCGCCCAGGTGTCCGCGCTGCTGGCGTTGGCGGTGGCGGCGGGGGTGCAGCGTGGCCGCATCGACCGCGAGACCGAGCGCCGCTTCGTGCGCACGCTCCTGGAGGCGCCGCGGCTGATTTCCGAGGCGCTGAACGTCGACGCGGCGGTGCGCAAGATCGCCCAGGACGTCGCCCGGTGTCGCGACGTGCTCTACCTCGGCCGCGGCTCCAACTATCCGCTGGCCCTGGAAGGCGCGCTCAAGCTGAAGGAGATCAGCTACATCCACGCCGAAGGCTATGCTGCGGGCGAGCTGAAGCACGGGCCGATCGCCCTGGTCGACGAATACACGCCGGTGGTCGTTATCGCGCCGATGGACGATACGTTCGAGAAGACCGCGTCCAACCTGCAGGAAGTCGCCGCGCGCGGCGGGCGCGTGATCCTGATCACCGATGCAGCGGGTGCGCGTCATGCCGCGAAAGATGCGGCGCATGTGATCGAGGCGCCGGCGTCGGACCCGCTGGTCTCGCCGCTGGTGCTGGCGGTCCCGATCCAGCTGCTCGCCTATCACACGGCGGTGCAGAAGGGCACCGACGTGGACCAGCCGCGCAACCTCGCGAAGTCGGTGACTGTAGAATAGCAAAAGGGCGCCGCAGGCCTTCGCCGCGGCGCCCTCGCTTGCCGTTCAGCTTGTCTTATTGCGACGCGCTGTTGTTCGCCGCGGCGTTGCCGGGGGTCGTGGTGGTGGCCGAACCGTTCGGGTTCGCGGTCGTGGTGGCGCCGTTGGGGGCCGTCGCGGTGGTGCCCGGAGGCGTCGTGGTCGAGGTCGTGCCGTCGGGCGCGGTCGTGGTGGTGGCGGTCGAATTGTCCGGAGCGGCGGCCGCGGCGTTGTCCGCGTCCTTCTTGTGGCAGGCGCTCACAGCCAGGGCGCCGGCGAGGGCGGCCACGATCAGACCGGTTTTCATGTCGAGCTTCATTGGATTTCTCTCCTGTGGACCCCTCGGGGGGATAAGCGACGCCCCGACTTGCAAGGCGCCTCGACACGGAAACATCACGGGCGCGTGAACGGTTCCCGCCGATCCGCTTGGCTTTTTTGGCTTAGGCGCCCTAAGCACGGCCGATTTTCCATCACGGAGCCTCCATGGCGCGCGTCCGCAAAGCCGTCCTGCCCGTAGCGGGCCTGGGAACCCGGGTGCTCCCGGCCACCAAGACCACGCCGAAAGAGCTGCTGAACGTCGTCGACCGGCCGATCCTCAGCTACATCGTGGCCGAGGCGCGGGCCGCGGGGATCGAGCACTTCGTGTTCGTGACCGGCCGCGGCAAAGGCGCGATCGAGGACTACTTCGACCACGCGGTGGAGCTGGAGGCCCAGCTTCGCGATAAGGGCAAGGCCGAGGTTCTGAGCGAGCTCACGGCCGAGCTTCCCAAGGCTGGCGAGATGAGCTTCGTGCGCCAGATGGCGCCCCTCGGCCTGGGCCACGCGGTCTGGTGCGCGCGCCAGATCATCGGCGACGAACCCTTCGCGGTCCTGCTGCCCGACGTGATCGTCGAGGCTGAGACGCCCTGTCTGAAACAGCTCACTGACGCCTATGACGCGACTTCGGCGAACGTGATCGCCGTGGAGGCGGTGCCTGAAAGCGAGGCGCACAAGTACGGCATCATCGTACCGGGCGAACGCAACGGGCGGCTGATCGAGATCAAGGGCATGGTGGAGAAACCCAAGCCCGGGACCGCGCCGTCGAACCTGTCCATCGCCGGCCGCTATGTGCTGAACCCGGAAATCTTCCAGGCCCTGGCCGCCCACGAAAAGGGCGCCGGCGGCGAGATCCAGCTCACCGACGCCATGGCCCGACTGATGGCGACTCAACCGTTCCAGGCCTGCGAATACGAAGGCGAGACCTACGACTGCGGCGACAAGATCGGCCTGCTCAGGGCCAATGTCGCCCTGGCGCTGAAACGGCCCGACCTGGGCGAAGCCGCCCGCGCCGCCCTGAAGCCGCTGCTGTAAAAATCCTCAACTGGGACCCCGGACGCGTGAACGCCGTTGCGCTTACGCCTGGGAATTGTTCATCTAGGCCAAAGCTATGGGGCTGGACGCCATGCGAGTACTGATCCTGGGCGGGGACGGCTTCTGCGGGTGGCCGACTGCGCTGCACCTGTCGGCGGCGGGCTGGGACGTGGCCATCGTCGACAACCTGTCGCGCCGGTCCATCGACATCGAACTGGAAGTTCAATCGCTGACGCCGATCGCGGCGCCCGGCGAACGCCGCAAAGCCTGGCGCGAAGTGTCGGGCCGCGACATCGCCGTCCACACCATGACCGTGGGCAAGGAATACGACCGCCTGCTCGGCCTGTTGAAGTCGTGGAAGCCGCAGGCGGTGGTGCACTTCGCCGAACAGCGCGCGGCGCCCTATTCGATGAAGTCGGCGCGGCACAAGCTCTACACCGTCGACAACAATCTGAACGCCACCAATCATCTTCTGGCGGCGATCGTCGACAGCGGCCTCGACATTCACCTGGCGCACCTGGGCACCATGGGCGTCTACGGCTACGGCACCGCGGGGCTGAAGATTCCCGAGGGCTATCTGAAGGTGGTGGTTGACACCGACACGGGACCCAAGGAGCAGGAGATCCTGTTCCCGCCGAACCCCGGCTCGATCTACCACATGACCAAGACCCAGGACGCGATGCTCTTCCAGTTCTATGCGAAGAACGACCGCCTGCGGATCACCGACCTGCACCAGGGCATCGTGTGGGGCACCCAGACCGACGAGACGCGGCTCGACGAGCGGCTGATCAACCGCTTCGACTACGACGGCGACTACGGCACGGTGCTGAACCGGTTCCTGATGCAGGCGGCGGTGGGTTATCCTTTGACCGTGCACGGATCGGGCGGGCAGACGCGGGCCTTCATCCACATTCAGGACACGGTGCGCTGCATTCAGCTCGCGCTCGACAATCCGCCCAAGCGCGGCGACCGGGTGAATATCCTGAACCAGATGACCGAGTGCTGGCGCGTGCGCGACCTCGCGCGCATGGTCAGCGAACTGACCGGCGCCGAGGTGCACCAGGTCACCAACCCGCGCAACGAAGCCGACGAGAACGAGCTGGTGGTGCTGAACCAGAAGTTCCTGGGCCTCGGCCTCAAGCCGATCACCCTGCAGGAAGGCCTGCTGCAGGAATCGACCGAGATCGCCAAGCGCTACGCCGGTCGCGCCGACCTCGCCAAGGTCCCCTGCGTCTCGCACTGGAACGCCGAACGCGCCGCCGCGGCCGAAGCGGCCACGCGACCGGACCTGAAGGCGGTTGAAGGTGGCGCAGCGTAATACTACGCTGAAACGAGATCGCTGACCGCCGCGATCATGCGCGCGATGTCCTGCGGTCGCGACAGTCGGTGGTCGCCGTCCTTCACCAGCGTGAACGCGACATCGTCCGAGGTCAGAGCATCGACCAGTTTCAGCGCGTGCCGCCACGGCACGGCGTCGTCACGCTGGCCCTGCAGGATGCGCACCGGGACGTCGATGGAGATGGGGCCGCCGAGGATTTCCCAGTTGCGGCCGTCGTCGAGGAACCGCCGGGTAATGGCGAAGGGCTCGTCGTAGCCGCCGTCCGAAATCCACTGACCGGTCTCCTCGATCGAGCGCCGCGCCGCTTCCGGCAGGGCCGGCTTCATCAGCTTCTCGGTGAAGTCTGGGGCCGGGGCGATCAGCAGCATGGCCTTGATCCGCTGCGGCCGCGCCAGGGCCGCCAGACACGACACCCAGCCGCCCATGGACGAGCCGACCAGGACCAGCGGGCCCTCGGTCAGGGCGTCGATCACCGCCAGCGCGTCCTCGCGCCAGCGCCCGATAGAGGCGTCCTCCCAGCGGCCGCTCGAGGCGCCGTGGGCGAAATAGTCGAAGCGGAGATAGTCCCAGCCGTGGCGCGCCGCCGCCTGGTCCAGAGCCTCGGCCTTGGTCCCGGCCATGTCGGATCGGAACCCGCCCAGCCAGACGACCGTCGGACCCGAGCCGTAACGCCGCTTCCAGGCGATCTGCTCGCCGCCTTCGCGCTCCAGTCGACCGGAGGTTTCGCTGCCCCTCTGCTCCGCCATGGCGCGCAGGCTCCCTTTATTCTAAGCGTCTGACTCTACGGCGAGACGAACGGTTGGCGACGCTTCCCCCGAACTTCACCCTTCTGCAAGTGGTCCCCGACCTCGACACCGGCGGGGCCGAGCAGTCGACTCTGGACGTGGCGGCGGCGGTGGTGCGCGCAGGGGGCCGCGCGATCGTCGCCTCGCGCGGCGGACGCATGGTCGAGCGGCTGCGCGAAAGCGGCGGCGAGTTCGTGCGGCTGCCGGTGCACAGCAAGAACCCGTTCGAGATCATGGCCAACGGCGATCGCTTGGCCGACCTGATCCGCAACCAGGTGGTCGATGTGATTCACGTGCGCTCGCGCGCGCCGGCGTTCAGCGCCTGGCTGGCGGCGCATCGCACCGATGCGGTGATGGTGGCGACCTATCACGGCGCCTATCCGGCGAGGTCGCCGTGGAAGCGCTGGTACAATTCGATCATGACCCGCGGCGCGGTGGTGATCGCCAACTCCCGCTTCACGCGTGAGCATCTGTTGTCGCAGCACCGCGTGCGCCGCGAGAAGGTGGTGACCATTCCGCGCGGCGTCGACCTCGACCGCTTCGACGCGGCCGCCGTGTCGCCGCGCCGCGTAGAGGCCTTGCGCGCCGCCTGGCGCATCGGCCTCGACGACAGCCGGGTGAAAATCCTGCTGCCCGGCCGTTTCACCCGCTTGAAAGGCCAGCTGGTGCTGGTGCAGGCGGCGGCGCGGTTGCAGGCGCGCGGGCGCAAGGACTTCGAGGTGCTGCTCGTCGGCGACGACCAGGGCCGCAGCGCCTATCGCGTCGAGGTCGAACACGCCATCCATGACGCGGGCCTCGCCGACACGGTTCGGCTCTACGGCCACTGCGAAGACATGCCCGCCGCCTATCTCATCGCCGACATTGTCGCGGCGCCGTCCACGGTGCCGGAAACCTTCGGCCGCACCGCGGTCGAGCCGCAGGCCATGGGCGTACCCGTGGTCGCCTCGGCGCTCGGCGGGTTGAAGGAAACCGTCGTACACGGAAAGACCGGCTGGCTGGTCACCCCCGGCGATCCCGACGCCCTGGCCAACATCCTCGAACAGGCGATCGATGCGGGGCCGCAGACGCGCGCGGCCATGGGCGCGGCCGGGCGCGAACGCGTGCGCGAACTTTACTCGGTCGAGGCGATGACCGACGCGACCCTCGACGTCTATGCGCGCGTGCTGGAGAACCGCCGGTGAAGCGCATTCTGGTGATCAAGCTGTCGGCGCTCGGCGACGTGGTCATCGCCATGGGCCCGATGAAGCGCATCCGCGAAGCGCACCCCGACGCGCAGATCACCGTGCTCACCACGCAGCCCTACGCGGACTTCTTCGCGGCGAGCCCCTACGTCGATCGCGTCGATGCGGGCGGACGGCCGAAGGGACTGTTCGGCGGCCTGCGTCTGGCGCGGCGCCTGTCCAGCGAAAACTACGACCGGGTCTACGATCTTCAGACGTCGGATCGTTCCGCGGCCCTGTTCCACATGATGCGTCCGAAACCCGAGTGGTCGGGCATCGCGCGCGGCGCCTCGCACCCGCACCGCAATCCCGATCGCGACCACATGCACGCGCTCGAGGCCAAGGCGGATCAACTGAAGGACGCGGGCATCTGGCCGCAGGTACAGACCACACCCGGCGCCGCGCCGCCCCCGGATCTGAGCTGGGCGGCCGAGCGGCCCGGCGGGGCGGACGTGGCGGCGCAGTTCTGTCTCGAGCCGCCCTATGCGCTGCTGGTGCCCGGCGGATCGGCGCACCGGCCGGGCAAGCGCTGGCCGGTGGAAAACTACGCGGCTCTGGCCGAGGCGCTGCGCGAAAAGGGCCTCGACGTGGGGGTGATCGGCGGGCCGCAGGAGACGCCGCTGGCGGAAATGATCCCCGCCGGGCGCGACCTGACCGGTCAAACCAGCTTCCTGGAAATCGCCGCCCTGGGGGCCAAGGCGGCCCTGGTGGTGGGCAACGACACCGGCCCGACCCACATCGCGGCCGCGGCCGGCGCGCCCACCCTGGCGCTGTTTTCGTCCGACTCCGACCCCAAGCTCAGCGCCCCGCGCGGCGCCCGCGTCGAAGTGTTGCGCCAAGATCAACTGGCGGATTTATCTTTGTCTGACGTGGTTTCCGCCGCTGAAACCTTACGGAGCCACGCTTGATCTAGGGGCCCCCTTTGGTCATATAAAGCCCAGCGGGCGCCGGAAACGGTCGAACCGTCGCCTTTCGGCGTGCCGCCAGCCTATCAACAGCCTTAGGAGTCGATCCCTATTCGTCGCCCCATGCAAGCGCCTCCCGTCAAAGACGGGCCGCGCATGAACCAGGACATTAAAGCGCCCCGCGTTTTGCTCATTGATCAACACGGCGAGAAGCAAGGCGTCATGCCGACCCCTTCCGCCCTGGAGGCCGCTGAAGAAGCCGGCCTCGATCTGGTGGAGATCGTGCCCACCGCCGATCCGCCGGTTTGCAAAATCCTCGATTACGGCAAGTTCCGCTTCCAGGAGCAGAAGAAGAAGGCCGAGGCGCGCAAGCGCCAGAAGATCGTCGAGACCAAAGAAATCAAGCTGCGTCCCAACATCGATAGTCACGACTACGATGTGAAGGCCAAGGCCATGCACCGCTTCTTCGAGGAAGGCGACAAGGTGAAGGTCACCCTGCGCTTCCGCGGCCGTGAAATGGCCCACCCCGAGCTCGGCATGAAGCTGCTGCAAAAGGTGAAGGTCGACTTCGATCCGGTGGCCAAAGTCGAGTACGAGCCGCGCATGGAAGGCCGTCAGATGATCATGATCCTCGCCCCGCGCTGAGCGCGCACGGCAGGTTCGAAGACCGACGCCGCCGGGCCTCCCGGCGGCGTTTTCTTTGCGCGCATGGTTAAGCTGCGTAAGCCACTGAAGCGATGCGCCCGCAGAGATTTGGTCGCAGTTGAAGACTCGCCTGGAAAGAGTCATGAAACCACTAGGGGCTCAGGATACCAGGGGGGCGGCTTTACGCGCGCCTTCGGGAGGTCGCGCATGGCGCGTCGAGGCAGCTCCGACCAGGCTTCCAGCCAGACTTCCGCCGCGCGGAAGCGAAAGTCTGCATCCGGACGTCTGAAACCCGTTCTCGCCGAAAGCGTCGAGACGCGCCCGGTCGATGTCGCCGACGATCCCCTGACCCTCGACCCGCGCCCCTATGCGCCGCGCAAGACGCGTGGGGCGGCGAAGCCCGCGGCGCTCAAGCCCGCGGCCCTCAAGATCGCAAGCCGGCGTCCCGGTCGTGTCGCGGCGGCGGTCGCGGTCACCCTCGCGGTGGGCGGCGCCGTCACCGTGGGCGTGGTGCAGGCGATGAACGCTCACGGCCATCGCACCCCGCTCTCGTCCAGCGTCGCGTACGCGCCGCGGGCGGTGAAACACTTGGACGTCGAAGCCGCCACGCCTGCCGCAGCCGTGGTCGAGGCCAAACCCCTCACCGAATATCAGCCGCCGGATCGCGAGCAGGTGTCGAGCGCCTTTCTCAAGGTCGGCGCCGTCTATCGCAACGAGGGACTGTCCGGCGTGGTGCGCCAGTCGATGGACTGTTTCTCCGGCCTGAAGTCGGCGCCCAGCTATGCGACGCTCGACTTCTGCATCGCCGCCGACGCCTTCGGCGAAGCGCTGCAGCGCAAGTTGAGCGATGGCCATCCGCCCGCGTCCGACAGCTATTTCGCCGCCGCGTCCACGCGTGAACTGGACGCTGCGCGCACGGTGGTCGGCGCCGACGGCGATGCGGGCGCCCGCGTGCTCGACATCCACCGCCTCGCCGGCGAGGTGTCGCAGGCCGGGTCGGGCGCCGCCGCGACCCTTGTCGCCGCCAACGAACACATGCCGCCGGCCGCCGTGGTTGCGCCGCGCGAAGAGCCCGCCGCCGTCCCCGTGGAATCCGCACCCGCGCCGATGGTCACGCCGCGCGTCACGCCAGCGAAGCGCGTCGCGCCTGTGCGGCATATCCAGCCGCGGCTGGAGATCGCGTCGGCGCCGATGCGCGCGCCGCATCCGAAACTCGAAAAGACGCGCGCTCACGTCGAGCCGCTGGAACGCCCGCGCCTCACCCGGATCGCTGCGGCGCCGGCGAAATCATCGCATGCGCACGCGCGTCTCGCGCGCGAGGACGATCGTGATTTCGCGCCGGCGCCAAGGCGTGAACGCGTCGTCGCCGCGTCGCCAAGACCGCACGTCGCGCGTCACGCGGCGCGCGAGGAGACCGGGGACGACTCGCCGCCCTGGAGCGGCGCCATCCGCGCCATCCGCGCCTCGCTCGGCGCGCGCAACGATCTCGCTGGCCGCCGCGCGTCGGAGCCGGCCGAGTGGGTGGACTGCCATCGTCCGCGCACGCCGGCCGAAGTCCGCCTCTGCGAAGGACCGTACGGCGGCGACGGCACCCTGGGCGGCCAGTACCGCTCAGGCGGTAACCGCTAGATCGCTTTCAACAAACTGTCACGGAGGGGGGCTAAGGCCGGGCTTGGCGCCGTGCGGCTGGTCGCGCGCGCCTGCCCGCCCCCTTGGAAGGATTTGCTCGATGAGCACGAAACGCGCGTTTGTAATGGTCCTGGCCTGCGCGGCCGGCGCCCTGGCCCTGGCCGCCTGTCAGCCCAAGAGCGGCGGGGCGAACAACGCCGCCGGCGGCGGTTCGGGCCCCTCGGGTACGGACGTGTCCGGCGCGGGCGCGACCTTCCCGGCGCCCGTCTACACCAAGTGGGCAGAGGACTATAAGACGTCGTCGAACGTCGGCTTGAACTACCAGGCCATCGGCTCCGGCGGCGGCATCAAGCAGATCGAAGCCGGCACCGTCGACTTCGGCGCCTCGGACAAGCCCCTGAAGGCCGACGATCTCGACAAGAACGGCCTCTATCAGTTCCCGACCGTGGTCGGCGGCATCGTGCCCGCGATCAACCTGCCGGGCATTCCGTCGGGCCAGCTGAAGCTCACCGGCGCGGTTCTCGCCGACATCTATCTCGGCAACATCAAGACCTGGAACGATCCGGCGATCACCAAGCTGAACCCGGGTATGAAGCTGCCGGCGACCCCGATCACCACCGTCCACCGTTCGGACGGTTCGGGCACCAACTTCCTGTTCACCACCTACCTGTCGTCACTCAGCCCGGCCTTCCAGACCAAGGTCGGCGCCAGCGACAGCGTGCAGTGGCCCAACGGCCTCGGCGGCAAGGGCAACCCCGGCGTCGCGGCGTTCGTGAAGCAGACGGTCGGTTCGATCGGCTACGTCGAGTACATCTACGCCCAGCAGAACCACATCCCGTTCGCCCTGGTGCAGAACAAGGACGGCCAGTATCCGCAGCCGGTGGCCGACAGCTTCGCCGCCGCCGCCGCGGGCGCCGACTGGGCCCACGCGCCGGGCAACTACCTCATCCTGCTGAACCAGCCGGGCGCCAATTCCTGGCCGATCACCGGCGCGACCTTCATCCTGCTGCACAAGCAGTCCAAGGACGCCGCCCGCACCCAGGGCGCGCTGAAGTTCTTCGACTGGGCCTACACCAACGGCGACGCGACCGCGGCGAAACTCGCCTATGTGCCGCTGCCCCAGTCGGTGAAGGACATGGTCCGCAAGCAGTGGTCCGACCAGCTGAAGGGCCCGGACGGCAAGCCGGTCTGGCCGGCCCAATAATCGCTGCCGGTAACTACGCCCCAATAGGGCGATTTCGGAGCGCGCGTGTTCGCCGAACACGCGCGTTTTCCGTTTGAGAACGGACGATTAGCGCTCCGTGACGGCTTTTTGCCGGAACCGTCGTGGAACTGTTGCAGAGGGCGCCTATCCAGGCGGACAGGCAGGCGGTCTGGGGGATCGCTGGATCCAGGAGCTCTCTCATGTTCAAGAAACTCGTAGTCGCTGTCGCGGCGACGCTTTGCGCGGGCGTGGCCGCCGCCGCGGTCGCCGAGACCCTCTCAGGCGCCGGCGCGACCTTCCCGCAGCCGATCTACGTCAAGTGGGCCGAGGCCTATAAGGCGTCGAGCGGCACCGCCATCAACTACCAGGGCATCGGCTCTGGCGGCGGCATCAAGCAGATCGAAGCCAACACCGTCGAATTCGGCGCGTCCGACAAGCCGCTGCACGGCGCCGACCTGACCGCCAACGGCCTGTACCAGTTCCCGACCGTGATCGGCGGCATCGTGCCGGCCGTGAACATCCCGGGCGTCGCCTCGGCGCAGCTGAAGCTGACCGGGCCGCTGCTGGCCGACATCTACCTCGGCAACATCAAGACCTGGAACGACCCGCGTATCGCGCGGATGAACCCGGGGCTGAGGCTGCCGGGCATCCCGATCACCACCGTTCACCGTTCGGACGGCTCGGGCACCAACTTCCTGTTCACCTCGTACCTGTCGGGCATCAGCCCCCAGTTCGCTCACACGGTCGGCGCCAGTGACAGCGTGCAGTGGCCGGGCGGCCTCGGCGGCAAGGGCAACCCCGGCGTCGCGGCGTTCGTGAAGTCCACCGTCGGCTCGATCGGCTACGTCGAGTACTTCTTCGCCAAGGGCAACCACATCCCGTTCGCCCTGGTGCAGAGCCGCTCGGGCACCTACCCTCAACCGGTCGCCGCAAGCTTCGCCGCCGCCGCCGCGGGCGCCAACTGGGCCGCTTCGGACCACAACTTCGTGCTGCTGCTGAACCAGCCGGGCGCGAACTCCTGGCCGATCACCGGCGCGACCTTCATCCTGGTCCACAAGGAACAGAAGAACCCCGAGACCTGCCGCGCGGTGCTCAAGTTCTTCGACTGGGCCTACAAGAACGGTGACGCGGCCGCAGCCCAGCTGGACTACGTCCCGCTGCCGCTGGCGCTGAAGAACCAGATCCGCAAGCAGTGGACCGCCAATGTCCACGCCGGCGGCAAGCCCTGCTACCCCTAAGGGCCTGTCCCTGAGGGTCGGGCTTCCAAACCGACGGATCGTCGTTTAGGGCGGGGGCATCGCGTCCCCGCCCGCTCGTTTCGAGGACCTGGTCACCGCGTCATGGCCGAACTCAGCCCCTCCGCCGCCGCCTTCAAGGGTCCCCGGATCCCGCGCGGCGCCATATTCGATCCCTGGTTCCGCTGGCTCTGCGCTAGCGCCGCGACCCTGCTGCTGGCGTCGCTGGGCTGGATCATGGTCTCACTGTTCATCGGCGGCCTGCCGGCGTTCAGGAAGTTCGGCTTTCACTTCATCACCAGCGTCACCTGGAACCCGGTGACCGAGGACTACGGCGCCGCGGGCCCGATCGTCGGCACCCTGGTCACCGGCGCGCTGTCGCTGGCCATGGCGCTGCCGCTGGCGATGGGCATCGCGGTCTTCCTGGTGGAGTTCTGTCCCAAGATCATCGCCCGGCCCATCGCGGTCGCGGTCGAGCTGCTCGCCGGCATCCCCTCCATCGTCTACGGCATGTGGGGCCTGTTCGTGTTCGCGCCCTTTTTCGCCCTGCATGTGCAGACGCCGCTGATGATGGCGCTGCCGGCGGGGACTTTCTGGGGCGACATCTTCCAGGGCATTCCGAACGGAGCCAACATCTTCACCGCCTCGGTGATCTTGGCGATCATGATCTTGCCGTACATGGCGGCGGTGTTCCGCGAACTGTTCCTGACCGTGCCGCCGCAACTGCGCGAGAGCGCGTTCGCGCTCGGCTCCACGCCGCTCGAAACCGTGACCAAGGTGGTCATGCCCTTCGTCAGCCGCGGGACCATCGGCGTGATCATGCTGGGCCTGGGCCGCGCTCTGGGTGAGACCATGGCGGTGACCTTCATCATCGGCAACACCCACGCGTTTCCGAAGTCCCTGTTCGACTCGGGCTCGACCATCGCCTCGACCATCGCCAACGAGTTCGCCGAAGCCACCAGCGAGATGCACACCTCCGCGCTGCTCGCCCTGGGTCTGGTGCTGTTCGTCATCACCTTCACGGTGCTGGCGATCGCCCGCGGCCTGCTCTCCAGCCAGCGGTATCAGTAGCCATGGCGATGACCAAGAACAGCGGCCGCGTCGCACGCCGGAAGGTCTACAACGTCGTCTTCGTCGCCTGTTGCGGGGTTGCGACCATCATTGCCATCGGCGCGCTGGTGCTTATCCTCATCTCGCTGCTGCAAAAGGGCGTGCCCGGCCTCGACGCCAATCTGTTCCTCTCCGACACCAAGTCGTCGTGCGGTGACGATACGAGCTGCGTGCCCGGCGGCCTGCGCAACGCCTTTGTGGGCTCCGCCATGATGCTCGCCGCCGCGATGCTGATGTCGATTTCGGTCGGCATGCTCGCCGGCACCTGGCTGTCCGAGTACGGCGGCGAGACGCGCTACGGCCACCTCATCCGCTTCCTCAACGACGTGTTGTTGTCGGCGCCGTCGATTCTGGTCGGCGTCGCGGTGTGGGAGTTGCTGGTCAAGCCGTTCGGCGGCTTCTCCGGCTGGGCCGGCGCCGTAGCGCTGGCCGCGCTCGCCGCGCCCGTGGTCACGCGAACCACCGAAGACATTCTCGCCATGCAGGCCAGTTCGCTGCGCGAAGCCGGCAGCGCGCTTGGCACGCCGAAATGGCAGGTGGTGCGCAAGATCGTGTGGCGCGCAGCCGGCGGCGGTCTTCTGACCGGCGCCCTGCTGGCCTTCGCCCGCATCTCCGGCGAGACCGCGCCGCTGCTGTTCACCGCGCTCGGCAACAACTTCTTCAGCCTCGACATGAACCACCCCATGGCCAGCGTGCCGGCGGTGATCTTCAACGACGCTGAAAACGCCTTCCCCGACCTGGTGCAGATCGCGTGGGCCGGCGCCCTCGTCATGTCCCTCGTCGTCCTCGCCGTAAACGTCATCGGCCGTATTCTTGCCCGGGAGCCCCGCCGCTCATGACCGACCTCGCCCCCGAGACCTACGAATCCTTCATGACGGAGCCGCCGGCGGACTCCATCACCCTGCGCACGCGCGAGCTCGACTTTTTCTACGGAAAGACTCAGGCCCTGCATAAGGTGAACCTGCCGGTCGCCAAGAACGCGGTGACCGCGCTGATCGGTCCGTCGGGCTGCGGAAAGTCGACGCTGCTGCGCACGCTGAACCGCATCTATTCGCTCTATCCGGGCCAGCGCGCGTCCGGTGAAATCCTGCTCGACGGCGAAGACGTGCTGTCCTCCAAGCTGGACCTTGCCGCCCTGCGTTCGCGCGTGGGCATGGTGTTCCAGAAGCCGACGCCGTTCCCGATGTCGATCTTCGACAACGTCGCCTTCGGCCTGCGCATGCACGAGCAGCTCTCTGCCCGCGAGATGCGCGAGCGGGTCGAGGAATCGCTGCAGCGCGCGGCGCTGTGGGACGAGGTCAAGGACAAGCTGGGCTCCTCGGGCCTCGGCCTTTCCGGCGGCCAGCAGCAGCGGCTGTGCGTGGCCCGCTCGATCGCCGTGAAGCCCGAGGTGCTGCTGCTCGACGAGCCGGCCTCGGCGCTCGACCCGGTCTCCACCCGGGCGCTCGAGGAGACCATCGTCAGCCTGAAGGAAAACTACACCATCGTCATCGTCACCCATAACCTGCAGCAGGCGACGCGGGTGTCGGACAACACCGCCTTCATGTTCCTCGGGCGGCTGATCGAGTTCGCGCCGACGGCCGAACTGTTC
>DASXZP010000032.1:0-487627 GCA_036501825.1 Caulobacteraceae bacterium
CACCGAATAATTCATGTTGGCGATGCCGCCCTCGTAGATGAGGTCGACGATCAGCTTCATTTCGTGGATGCACTCGAAATAAGCCATTTCCGGCGCGTAGCCGGCGTCGACCAGCGTGTCGTAGCCGGCCTTCATCAATTCAACCACGCCGCCGCACAGCACCGCCTGTTCGCCGAACAGATCGGTCTCGCATTCTTCGCGGAAGGTTGTGGCGATTACGCCGGACCGGCCGCCGCCCACCGCGGACGCATAGGCGAGCGCATCGTCCAGCGCATGACCCGACGCGTCCTGATGCACCGCCACCAGGCAGGGCACGCCGCCGCCCTTCTGATACTCGCCGCGAACCGTATGCCCCGGCCCCTTGGGCGCCACCATCGACACGTCGACCGAGGCTTTCGGCTTGATCAGGTCGAAGTGGATGTTCAGGCCATGGGCAAACATCAGAGTCGCGCCGTCGCGCAGGTTAGGCGCGATGTCCTGGGCATAGATCTCCGCCTGCCGCTCATCGGGGCAGAGCATCATAACCACGTCAGCCCAGGCCGCCGCCGCCGCCGGCGTCGTCACCGGGACGCCGTCAGCCAGCGCCTTGTCGCGCGAGGGCGAGCCTTCGCGCAGGCCCACGGTCACCGCCTGTGCCCCGGAATCGCGCAGGTTCAAGGTGTGGGCGCGCCCCTGGCTGCCGTAACCGATGACCGCGACCTTCTTTGAGGTAAGGCGGGAAAGGTCGGCGTCGCGATCGTAATAGACTTTCATGGGTGGTGGTCCTCGGTCTTGTGGGGAGTGCGCTCGGCGCCGCGAAGGATGGACAGCACGCCGGTGCGGGAGACTTCGACGAGGCCCAGCGGCCGCATCAGGGTTTCGAAGGAATCGATCTTGTCCGGCGCGCCGGTGAGTTCGAACACGAAGCTCTCGTGGGTGGTGTCGATCACCCGGGCGCGGAAGATTTCGGACACGCGCAGGGCCTCGACCCGCTTGGCGCCCTTGCCGCGCACCTTGACCAGGGCCAGTTCGCGTTCGGTCGCGCGCGGATCGACGCCGGCCTCGATGACCGCGCGCACGCAAACCAGCTTTTCCAGCTGGGCGCGGATCTGGTTCAGGGTGTGGGGCAGACCGCGGGTGACCACGGTGATGCGCGAGGCGTGCTCGGCGTGATCGGTCTCCGCGACCGTGAGGCTCTCGATGTTGTAGCCGCGCGCGGAGAACACGCCCACCACCCGGTGCAGAACGCCGGGCTCGTTGTCGACCAGCACCGCAAAGGTCGCACGCCGTGGCGCCTCGGCGGAGGCGGCGACGTAGTAGGCGGAGCCGGGCTGGGGTTTGGAAAAGCTGCGCATGCTCAGACCAGCCGTCGTCCGGCGTCGTCGATGGCGCTCGAGAAGTCGATCACCGTGTCGTCGGTGGGCGCCAGCAGCATGTCGTTGTGCGCCTTGCCCGAGGGGATCATCGGGAAGCAGTTCTCGTCGCGCGCCACGCGGCAGTCGACCATCACCGGCCCCGGCGTTTCGATCATCCGCAGGATGGTCGCGTCGAGGTCCTCAGGCCTGTCGACCCGCAGGCCGGCCGCGCCGTAGGCCTCAGCCAGCTTGACGAAATCGGGCAGCGCGGCGGAATACGAATGGCTGTAGCGGCCGCCGTGCAGCAGTTCCTGCCACTGGCGCACCATACCCATCCACTCGTTGTTGAGGATGAAGATCTTCACAGCCGCCTTGTGCTGAACCGCGGTGGACAGCTCCTGCATGGTCATCTGGATCGAGGCTTCGCCGGCGATGTCGATGACCAGCGCGTCCGGGTGCGCGATCTGCACGCCAACCGCGGCCGGCAGGCCGTAGCCCATGGTGCCCAGGCCCCCGGAAGTCATCCAGCGGTTCGGCTCGTCGAAGCCGAAGAACTGCGCCGCCCACATCTGGTGCTGGCCCACTTCGGTCGAGACGTAGACGTCGCGTCCGCGGGTGAGGGCGAAGAGGCGCTCAATGGCGAGCTGCGGTTTGATCACCGCATCGGACGGGCAGTAGGCGAAGCCGTTGCGGCCGCGCCAGCGCTCGATCCGCTCGCGCCAAGGGGCGAGCTTGAGGTTGCGGTCGTCGGCGCCGCCGCCGGGCCAGGCCGCGATCAGCTGCGCCAACACCTCGCCTGCGTCGCCGATCAGGCCCAGGTCCGCATGGATCACCTTGCCGATGGAGGAGGGGTCGATGTCGATGTGGATCTTGAACGAGTCCGGCGAGAAGGCGTCGGGCCGGCCGGTCACCCGGTCGTCGAAGCGCGCGCCCACGGACACCATCACGTCGCAGTCGTGCATGGCGTGGTTCGCCTCATAGGCGCCGTGCATGCCGCACATGCCGAGCCACTGCGGATCGCTCGCCGGAAACGCGCCTAGCGCCATCAGGGTCGAGGTCACCGGCGCGCCGCACAGGGCAGCGAATTGGCGCAAGAGCGTACTGGCCTGTGGGCCGGAATTGATCACGCCGCCGCCGACGTAGAGCAAGGGCCGGCGCGCGTTGGCGATCATCTCCGCGGCTTGGGCGACGCGTTCAGCGTTGGCTCGGCGGGCCGGGCGATAGCGGCGTTCCAATTCTTCGCGGGGCGGCTGGTGATAGGCGGCGGCGGCGAGCTGGATGTCTTTCGGCACGTCGATGAGCACAGGGCCGGGCCGGCCGGTGGTTGCGATGTGGAAGGCTTCGTGCAGGGCGCGGGCCAGCTGATCAGGCCGGCTGACCAGCATGTTGTGCTTGGTGCAGGAGCGGGTGATGCCCACCGTATCGCACTCCTGGAAGGCGTCGGTGCCGATCAGGTGGGTCGGCGCCTGGCCCGAGATCACCACCAGCGGGATCGAGTCGAGCAGGGCGTCGGCGATGCCGGTCACCGCATTGGTCGCGCCGGGTCCGGACGTCACCAGCACCACGCCCGGCCGTCCGGTCGAACGCGCATAGCCTTCCGCCGCGTGCACCGCGCCCTGCTCGTGGCGCACCAGCACGTGACGCAGCCGCGGCTCGGCGTGCAGCGCGTCGTAGATCGGCAGCACTGCGCCGCCGGGATAGCCGAACAGCACCTCGACGCCCTGGTCGATCAGTGCGCGCACCACGACCTCGGCGCCGGTCATGAGCTCGGCTTGCGTGTGCGGGGCGGGCGGTTCGCGAAGGGCCTGCTGGAGGGACATCGGAGGGGCTCGGCGTTCGGCTGGGGTTGAATTTCGGGCAAAGAAAAAGGGCCCCGAGGGACCCTTGTTGCGCGCGACCGTTCGTGTGATCCGATGGGATCACCCGCTGGCGGCCGCGCTTCGAATAAGTACCTGACGCACGTGAGGCGCCTCCGAAAATTCGCCGCGGAAGCTGTCACCGGATTTTGCGGGCGTCAACCGCGGTCGCTGGCGAAGGCGTCCTTCGATCGTCCGGATCGCCTCACAAAACCTGGCCGCAAACCGGCGGGGGAGGACCGCTCGCAATCCCGCGCCGCACAAGGGGATTTTTGCGCCGCACAAGCCGTCCGGAGCGAACCACCTGAACGGCCGTCAGTTGGGGTCAAAAATTTTTCTGCGGGCGTCTTTTAGGAAATCTGAGGGATGATTTTTGCACCCACCCCCTTTTCGGGATGCTGCAAGTCTGGTCTAGTTCGAGTCAGGAGACCGATTGCCGTGACCCTGCGTCCGACCGCCATGAACCCGCTTGCCGCCGAGCCGACCGCTCCGGCGCGCGTGGTCGTGGTTGCTCTCGCTCCGAACGCCAACAAACCGGCGCCGCTTAGCGTAGCGCTTATTACCCCCCTCACGGGAGCGGAGCGACCCGCCGGCTGATACAGCGCGGATCGCAGGTCACAGGACCCCCGCTCCCTACCAGGAGCGGGGTTTTTTGTGCGCGCGATCCGCCAAGGAGACTTGGATGGAATACGCAGACGTCACCTCGATGAAACTCACCACGCGTCTCCGATGGGGGCGTCGATGAAACCGTTGGCCGAGTTCATCTGGCTGAACGGCGCGCTGACGCCCTGGGCCGACGCCAAGGTCCACGTGATGAGCCACGCGCTGCACTACGGCACCTCCATGTTCGAAGGCGTGCGCGTCTACGATACGCCGGACGGTCCGTGCGGTTTTCGCCTGACGGACCACATTCGCCGGCTGGCCGACTCCGCGCGCATCTACGGTTTCGACCTGCCGTACGGCTGCGACGAACTGGTGGCGGCCACCAAGACGGTCGTGCGCGAGAACGGGCTGAAAAGCGCCTACGTGCGGCCTATCGCCTGGCTCGGCGCTTGCGGCATGAGCGTTGCGCCCAGGCCCGACGCGATCAACGTCGACATGGCGATCGCAGCGTTCCCGTGGGGAACCTATCTCGGTGAGAAAGGTCAGACCCGCGGCGTCGACGTCTGCGTGTCGAGCTGGTTCCGCGCCGCGCCCAACACCACGCCCACCGGCGCCAAGGCCGGCGGCAACTATCTGTCCGGTTTCCTGATCGGGTCCGAAGCGCACCGCCGCGGTTTCGCCGAAGGCATCGGCCTGAGCACCGACGGGCGCCTGTCGGAAGGGGCGGGAGAAAACTTGTTCCTGGTGAAGGACGGCAGGCTGTTCACCCCGCCGTCGGCGTCTTCGATCCTGACCGGCATCACCCGCGACACTGTCCTGACGCTCGCGCGCCGCGAGGGCGTCGAAGTGGTCGAGCAGATCCTTCCGCGCGAGATGCTCTATCTCGCCGACGAAGTGTTCTTCACCGGCACCGCCGCCGAAGTCACGCCGGTGCGCTCGATCGACGAGATCGTCACGCGTTGCGGGGGCCCGGGTCCGGTGACCAGGCGCCTGCAAGGTCTGTTCAAGGGCTTGTTCGACGGCACGACGCCGGACGATTTCGGCTGGCTGGAACCGATCTACGACACCGAGGAGGCAAGCCGTGCGCCAGTCTTCGCCTAACGGGCCTTCGCGTAACGGGCCTTTGCCTAGGACCCTGTTCGACAAGGTCTGGGACGCGCACCTCGTCGAGGCGGAAGCGCCCGACCGGCCGGCGGTGCTCTACATCGACCTGCATCTGGTGCACGAGGTCACCTCGCCGCAGGCCTTCGCGGCCGTCAACGAGCGTCAGTTGAAGGTGCGCCGCCCCGATCGCACGGTGGCGACCCTCGACCATTCGACGCCCACCAGCGCGCCGGACGCCTTCTTCAGCGAGGCGGCGCGCACCCAGGTGGAGACGCTGGAGAGCAACTGCGCCGACCACGGCGTCACCCTGCACGGTTGGAATTCCGCCAATCGCGGCGTGGTGCATGTGATGGGACCGGAACTCGGCCTCACCCAACCGGGCATGACGGTCGTCTGCGGCGACAGCCACACCGCGACCCACGGCGCTTTCGGCGCTCTGGCATTCGGCATCGGGACGTCCGAGGTCGGGCACGTGCTCGCCACCCAGTGTCTGCTGCAACGCAGGCCCAGGACCCTGCGCGTCACCGTCGACGGGCGTCTGCCGTGGGGCGCGAGCGCCAAGGACCTGGCCCTGGCCATCGTCGCGCATCTGGGCGTCGGCGGCGGCGCCGGCTCGGTGATCGAATACGCCGGCGAAGCGATCGAAGCGCTGGACATGGAAGGCCGCATGACGGTCTGCAACATGTCGATCGAGGCCGGCGCCCGCGCCGGTATGATCGCGCCGGATGCTGTGACTGTGGACTGGCTCCGCGGCCGCCCGCAGGCGCCGCAGGGCGCGGCGTTCCATCGTGCGGCGGAAGCTTGGCTCGCGCTGAAGAGCGACGACGGCGCGGTGTTCGATCGCGAGATGCGGCTCGACGCCTCGTCGGTGACGCCGATGGCGACCTGGGGCGTGACCCCCGACGCCGCGGCGCCGGTCGCCGCGCGCGTGCCGCTGGCGGCGTCGGCGCGGGACGAACGCGCGCTCGAATATATGGGCCTGGAGTCAGGCGCGCCGATGGCGGGCACGCCGGTGGACGTCGTCTTCATCGGCAGTTGCACCAACGGCCGCCTCGGCGACCTGCGCGCGGCGGCGCAAGTGCTGCGCGGGCGCAAGGTGAAGCCCGGCCTGCGCATGCTGGTGGTGCCCGGCTCCGAACAGGTGCGCCGCGATGCCGAGGCGGAGGGCCTCGACGCAATCTTCCTCGCCGCCGGCGCCGAGTGGCGTTTGCCTGGCTGCTCCATGTGCATCGCCATGAACGGCGACCTCGTGGGTCCGGGCCAGCGCGCCGTGTCGACCTCGAACCGCAACTTCGAGGGCCGTCAGGGCCCCGGCGCGCGCACCATGCTCGCCAGTCCTGCCACCGCGGCGGCGTCCGCCGTCGAAGGCGCCCTGGCCGATCCTCGCCCTTATCTGGAGGCCGTCCATGGCTGATCCGTTCCGCGTTCTCACCTCGCGCACCGTCGTTCTGCCGCAGGCGGACATCGACACCGATCAGATCATCCCGGCGCGGTTCCTGACCACGACCACGCGCGAGGGTCTGGGTCATCACGCCTTCCACGATTGGCGCGCGGCGGGGTCGACCGTGCTCGACGCCGATCCTGCTGAGCACCGCATCCTGGTGGCCGGCCGCAACTTCGGCTGCGGATCGTCGCGCGAGCATGCGCCGTGGGCGCTCTACGACTTCGGATTCCGCGCGGTGATCGCGCCGTCCATCGCCGACATCTTCCGCGCCAACGCCCTGGAGACCGGCCTGCTGCCGGTGGCGGTGGAGGAGGCGGTGTTCGACCGGCTCGCGGCCTCTCCCGGCGCCGAAGCGACCCTCGACCTCGAAGCCTGTGAACTGCGTTTCGACGGCGAGACCACGCGCTTTTCCATCGACCCCTTTGCGCGCCGCCGACTGCTCGACGGCGCCGACACCCTGAGCTGGCTGCTGCGGCGGCTGCCTGAAATCGAAGCCTTTGAGAGGAGGCGAGCGGCATGAAAACCCATCACATCACCCTGTTGCCCGGCGACGGCGTCGGCCCGGAAGTCACCGACGCGGCGCGGCTCGTCCTCACCGCCGTATCCGACGTCTACGACCATGACCTGCGCATGCGGGTAAAGCTCGTCGGCGGCATCGCCATCGACGAAACCGGCGATCCGCTGCCCCAGGAGACCCTCGACGCCTGTCTGGAGTCGGACGCGGTGTTCCTGGGCGCCGTGGGCGGTCCCAAGTGGGACGGCGGCGAGCGCCGGCCGGAAGAGGGGCTGCTCGGCCTGCGCAAGGCCATGGGGCTCTATGCCAACCTGCGCCCGGTCGCGGTCTCGCCGCAGGCCGCGGCGCAGTCGCCGCTGAAGCTCGATATCGTGCGCGGCGTCGACCTCTTGATCGTGCGCGAACTGACGGGCGGCGCCTACTTCGGTGAGAAGACGCGCAACGCCGATCGCGCCACCGACCTTTGCGCCTATTCGACCGGCGAGATCGAGCGGGTGGCCCGCGTCGCGTTCCATGCCGCGCGCGAGCGCCGTGGCCACGTCACCTCCATCGACAAGGCCAATGTGCTGGAAACCAGCCGCCTGTGGCGCGAAACGGTCACCCGCGTCGGCAAGACTGAATTCCCCGACGTCGAGGTCGAACACGTCCTGGTGGACGCCGCCGCCATGCGCCTGATCCAGAAGCCGCGCGCCTTCGACGTAGTGCTGACCGAAAACATGTTCGGCGACATCCTGAGCGATGAAGCGTCCATGCTCGCCGGGTCCATCGGCATGCTGGCCTCCGCCTCGCTCGGCGACGACGGCCCGGGCCTGTTCGAGCCGATCCACGGGTCGGCCCCCGATATCGCGGGGCGGGACCTGGCCAACCCGATCGGGGCGATCCTGTCCGCCGCCATGCTGCTGCAATACGGGCTCGGTATGGTTGACGAGGCCGAAGCCGTGCGGCGCGCCGTGGCCTGGGTGCTGGCCCAGGGTCAGTCGACCGCCGACATCGGCGGCGGCGAGAGCTGTTCCATGTTTGCGCGCCTGGTGGTTCAGGCGATTCGTCAGTTCCGCCTTTCGAGCCTGCACGGCTCGCTTATGCACTGGGGTTGATATGGGCGAAGGTTCGACCGGTCGTTTCGTCACCATCCACCGCGCGGCGCCGCCAAAACTCGACGGCGCCGAACGGCTGCGTGGGTTTGGCGAGCTTTATCGGCCGTTCCAGACCGCCGACGCGCGCGGCCAGTCTTCGCGTTGCACGCAGTGCGGCGTGCCGTTCTGCCAGTCGGCCTGTCCGGTGCACAACGACATTCCCGACTGGCTGAACCTAGCCTCGCAAGGCCGCTGGGAAGACGCGTGGCGTCTCGCCTCCGCCACCAGCACGCTTCCGGAAATCTGCGGCCGCATCTGTCCGCAGGACCGCCTGTGCGAAGGCGCCTGCGTGCTCGAACAGTCCGGCTGGGATGGCGTCACCATCGGCTCGGTCGAGAAAGCCCTCGGCGACATGGCCTTCGAGAACGGCTGGATCGAACCGATCGCGCCGTCGCAGGAACGAGGCCTGTCTGTGGGGATCGTGGGCTCCGGCCCCGCGGGCCTGGCGGCGGCCGACCGGCTGCGCTCTGCCGGCTACGCGGTGACGATTTACGACCGGCACGACCGGGCCGGCGGACTTCTGGTCTACGGCATCCCGGGCTTCAAGTTGGAGAAAGAAGTGGTCGAACGCCGTACGCGCCGACTGGCGGACGGCGGAGTGACGTTCGTGTTGAACTGCGAGGTCGGCAAGGACGTCGCTTTCGCGGAGCTGCGGCGCCGTCACGATGCGGTGCTGCTTGCCACCGGCGTCTATCGCGCGCGACGGCTCGAGGCGCCCGGCGCCGGATCGCAGGGTCCGGTCCCGGCGCTCGATTATCTCATCGCCTCCAACCGCAAAGGCTTCGGCGATACGGTCCCGGGGTTCGAGGACGGAACCTTGAACGCTGCGGGCAAGCGCGTGGTGGTGATCGGCGGCGGCGACACCGCCATGGACTGCGTGCGCACCGCGGTGCGCCAGGGCGCCAAGTCCGTCGTCTGCCTCTATCGCCGCGACCGCGACAACATGCCGGGCTCGGCGCGGGAAGTGACTCATGCCGAGGAAGAGGGCGTGCATTTCGAATGGCTGGCCGCGCCCAAGGCGCTGACCGGTGATGCACAACGTGTCACCGGCGTTCGTGCGGTGCGCATGCGACTGGACGCGCCCGGCCCGGGTGGCCGCCACGCCGTCGAAGCCATCGAGGGCTCCGCCTTCGACCTGGAAGCCGATCTCGCGATCGAGGCCCTGGGGTTCGATCCGGAACCTCTGCCGCAGACCCTTTCGGCGCCGGGATTGGCCGTTGCTGCGAGTGGCGCGGTGCGTCTGCCGTCGAAGGACACCATGACCAGCCTCGACGGCGTGTTCGCCGCCGGCGACATCGTGCGCGGCGCCTCGCTCGTGGTGTGGGCGGTGCGCGACGGCCAGGACGCGGCGGCCGACATCATGCGCTGGCTGGAACGCGACCTCAGCGCTGATGCGCAGAACGAGGAGGCCGCGGCGTGAACGACGTGGAACACTATCGCCACGAACGCGACCGTCTGATCGAAGCCGGCGCCTACGATCCCGCGTCGGAACACGACGCCTGCGGCGTGGGCCTCATCTGCGCGGTCGACGGCAAGCCGCGGCGCGAGGTGGTCGAGCTTGCCATCCGCTCGCTGAAGGCGGTCTGGCATCGCGGCGCGGTCGCCGCCGACGGCAAGTCGGGCGACGGGTCCGGCGTGCTGGTCGGCCTGCCGCAGGCCTTCTTTGAGGACCAGGTTCGTCGCGTCGGCCATGCGCCGCGTCCAGGGCCGATCGCGGTGGGCATGATGTTCTTGCCGCGCACCGATCTGGCGGCGCAGGAAGCGGCGCGCACCATCGTCGAAAGCGAAGTGCTGCGCGAAGGGTTTTACATCTACGGCTGGCGCCAGGCGCCGGTGGACATCCGCGTGGTGGGTGAACGGGCCGGCGCGACCCGTCCCGAGATCGAGCAGATCATGCTGGCTCCGCCTGCGGGCGTCACAGGCGAAGCCCTGGAGCGGGCGTTGTTCCTCTGCCGCCGCCGGATCGAGAAGCGCGCCGCGGCGTCCAACTTGCAAGGCTTCTACACCTGCTCCCTGTCGGCGCGCTCGGTTGTCTACAAGGGCATGTTCCGCGCCGAGGACATCGACGTCTTCTATCCGGACCTGCGCGATCCGCGGTTCGAGGCGTCCTTCGCCCTGTTCCACCAACGCTATTCCACCAACACCTTCCCCGAGTGGCGTCTCGCCCAACCGTTCCGGATGCTCGCGCACAACGGCGAGATCAATACCCTGCGCGGCAACGTCAACTGGATGAAGAGCCACGAAATCCGCATGGCCGCCGGGGCCTTCGGCGAGCGGCAGGAGGACGTGAAGCCGGTGATCCAACCGGGCGGTTCGGATTCCGCGGCGCTCGACAACACCTTCGAAGTCCTGGTGCGCGCGGGCCGTTCCGCCCCCATGGCCAAGGCGCTGCTGATCCCGGAAGCCTGGTCCAAGCAACAGGACCTGATGAGCGCCGAGCATCGTGCGCTCTACGCCTACTGCAACGCGGTGATGGAGCCATGGGACGGACCCGCGGGTCTCTGCGCCACCGACGGCGCCTGGGTGCTGGCGGGCAAGGATCGCAATGGGCTGCGGCCTCTGCGGGTGACCGAAACCATCGACGGCCTGCTGATCGTAGGCTCCGAGGCGGGCATGACCGGCGTCGCCGACGAACGTATCGCACGCCGCGCGCACATCGCCCCGGGCCAGATGATCGCGGTCGATCTGGAACGCGGCTGCGTGCTCGGCCATGACGCCCTGATCGACGAACTGGCGCACAAGCATCCCTATACCCAGTGGCTCGAGAACATGGTCGAGCTGGAGCCGCTGGTCGGGCCGGGCGATGAGCCGCGCCGGTTCCGCGACGAGGCCCTGTTGCGCCGGCAGGTCGGCGCCGGCCTGTCGCACGAGGAGATCGAGACCATCCTCGATGCGATGGTCACGACCGGCAAGGAAGCCATCGGCTCCATGGGCGACGACACGCCGCTGGCGGTGTTGTCCGACCGCTACCGGCCGCTGCCGCATTTTTTCCGCCAGAACTTCAGCCAGGTGACCAACCCGCCCATAGACTCCCTGCGCGAGGCGGGGGTAATGAGCCTGAAGACGCGGTTCAAGAACCTCGGCAACATCCTGGCCGAGGACGCGACCCAGACCGACGTGTTCGTGCTGGAAAGTCCCGTGCTCACCACCGGCATGTATCTGCGCATGCTCGATGTGCTCGGCGCCGACAAGGTCGCCCTGATCGACTGCACCATGCCCAAGCCCAGCGCCGACGCGCCCGCAGGGACGGCGCTGCGCCAAGCCCTCGACCGGGTACGCGACGAGGCGGTTGCGGCGGTGCGTCAGGGCTTAGGGCAGATCGTCTTGACCGACGAGTGCGCCGATCCCGACCGCGTGCCTTTGCCGATGGTGCTCGCGGTCGGCGGGGTGCATACGCGGCTGGTGGGCGAGGGCCTGCGCAGCTTCGTGTCGATCATCGTCCGCTCGGCCGAATGCCTGGACGCGCATGCGTTCGCCGTATTGGTCGGCGTCGGCGCAACGGCGGTGAACGCCTATCTGACCCAGGAGATCTTCCAGGATCGCTTGGAACGCGGCGTCTACCTAGGCCTGACGCTCCGCGACGCGTGCCTGAACTACAAGGGCGCCATCGAGGCGGGTCTGATGAAGATTCTCGCCAAGAAGGGCATCGCGGTGATCTCCTCCTACCGCGGCGGCTATGAGTTCGAAGCCGTCGGTCTGTCGCGCGCGCTCGTGTCGGAGTTCTTCCCCGGGCTGACGTCGCGGATTTCGGGCATCGGCCTGGCCGGTCTGGAGGGGAAGGCAGTCGCGCTCCACGCGGAGGCGTGGACTGAGGGCCGGATCACTCTGCCGACCGGCGGTTTCTACAAGGTCCGCGCGCTCGGTGAGCGCCACGCCTACGACGCCAAGCTCATTCACCTGCTGCAGGACGCGACGACGCGCAACGACTACGGCCGCTTCAAGGCCTATTCGGCGCTGGCCGACGACCACGCGGCGAACACGCCGCGCGACCTGCTCGATTTCCAACCGAGCGCGGTTTCGGCGCCCTTGGACGAGGTCGAGACCGTCAACGAAATCCGCAAACGCTTCGTGACCCCCGGCATGTCGCTGGGCGCGCTCTCGCCCGAGGCGCACGAGACGCTGAACATCGCCATGAACCGCATCGGCGCGCGTTCGGTATCGGGCGAGGGCGGCGAGGATCGTGAGCGCTACCGGTCGCGGCCCAACGGCGACAACCCCAACTCGGCGGTGAAGCAGATCGCGTCCGGCCGCTTCGGTGTCACCGCGGAATATCTCAACCGGTGCCGTGAGATCGAGATCAAGATCGCCCAGGGCGCCAAGCCGGGCGAGGGCGGTCAGTTGCCCGGTTTCAAGGTCACCGAATTCATCGCGCGCATGCGCCACGCGTCGCCGGGCGTGGCCCTGATCTCGCCGCCGCCACACCACGACGTTTATTCCATCGAGGACCTGGCGCAGCTTATCTATGACCTGAAGCAGATCAACCCCGATGCGCTGGTCTGTGTGAAACTGGTGTCCATGTCGGGGATCGGCGCAATCGCCGCCGGTGTGGCCAAGGCCAAGGCCGACGCGATCCTGATCTCCGGCCATGTAGGGGGAACCGGCGCTTCGCCGCAGAGCTCGATCAAGTTTGCAGGCTGTCCGTGGGAGATCGGGCTCGCCGAAGCGCACCAGGTGCTGACCTTGAACGGTCTGCGCCACCATGTGCGCCTGCGCACCGACGGGGGCGTACGCACCGGTCGCGACGTGGTGATCGCCGCCATGCTGGGCGCCGAGGAGTTCGGCATCGGCACCGCCTCGCTGGTGGCGGTGGGCTGTCTGATGGTGCGTCAGTGTCATTCGAACACCTGCCCCGTCGGCGTCTGCACCCAGGATGAGGCTCTGCGCGCCAGGTTCACCGGCACGCCGGAGAAGGTCATCAACCTGTTCACCTTCATCGCCGAGGAGGTGCGCGAAATTCTGGCGTCCCTGGGCTTCCGGTCGCTGAACGAGGTGGTGGGTCGAACCGATCTGCTGCACCAGGTCAGCCGTGGAGGCTCGCACCTGGACGATCTCGACCTGAACCCGCTGCTGGTGCGCGTGGACCCGGGGTCGACCCCGGCCTATTGCGCCGAGCCGCACCGCAATCCGGTCGCGGACACCCTTGACGCCGCGGTGCTGCGTGACGCCGCGCCGCTGCTCGAGCGCGGCGAGAAGATGCAGCTCACCTACGACGTGGCCAACACCATGCGCGCGATCGGGGCGCGGACCTCCTCGGCCATCGTCCGCGCCTTCGGGATGGACGGCCTGCGTCCGGGTTCGCTCGAGCTGCAACTGCGCGGCGCGGCGGGCCAGAGCCTGGGCGCCTTCTCCGCGCAGGGTCTACGCATCGTGCTCACCGGCGAGGCCAACGACTATGTCGGCAAGGGCCTTTCGGGCGCGGAGCTTGTGGTGCGGCCGGCGCAGTGGCGCGCGGGCCAGGCCATCGTCGGCAATACCACGCTCTATGGCGCGACCTCGGGCGCTCTATACGCCGCGGGCCTCGCGGGCGAGCGGTTCGCGGTGCGCAATTCGGGCGCGGTCGCGGTGGTTGAAGGCTGCGGCGCGCACGGCTGCGAATACATGACCGGCGGCGCCGTGGTGGTGCTGGGGCCGGTCGGCTGGAACTTCGGCGCCGGGATGAGCGGCGGCGTCGCCTGGGTTCTCGACGGGGACTCCACGCTCTCGCGTGCGCTGAACGACGAAACCGTAGAGACCTCCGCGGTGAGCGGCGCGTCGGCGGACACCCTGCGCGGCCTGGTCGAGACGCACGCCCGCGCCACCGGTTCGCCCCTGGCGGAAGCGTTGCTGAGGGACTGGCCGGCCGCGCTCGCTCGCTTCATCGAGGTGGCGCCGCGCCGACCGCTTGAGGGTCAGGCTCGCAAGCGCGCCTGACCCGCTCCGCCGCCGCGCAACCGCGCACTCCAAACCCATTCAAAAGGCGCGCCGCATCGGCGCAATACATCATGTCAACGTCAACACCCTCGGCCGCGTCGGTCCTGCGCGACGCTCGCCGTCTCGTCCTGAAATGCGGCTCCAGTTTGGTGGTGGAGAACGGCGCCCCGGCCGCATCCCGCCTCGCGTCCATCGCCAGGGACATTGTCCGCCTCCGCGCAGCAGGCCGTCAGGTTCTGGTGGTTTCGTCCGGCGCCGTCGCACTCGGCCGCCCGAGATTGGGTCTGACCCGGCGCCGTCGCCTCGATGAGACGCAGGCCGCCGCCGCCGTCGGTCAGGCGGCGTTGATCGAGGCCTGGCAGGCGGCGTTTGCGCCCCACGGCGTCGTCGTGGCCCAGGTGCTGCTGACCCGCGGCGACACCGAGAGCCGTCGCGGCTGGCTGAACGCCCGCGCCACCATCGACGCCCTGCTGAAGCTCGGCGCCGTACCGGTGGTCAACGAGAACGACACCATCGCCACTGAGGAAATCCGCTACGGCGATAACGATCGCCTTGCCGCGCGGACAGCGCAGATGGTGCGCGCCGATACGCTCTTGCTGCTGTCCGACATCGACGGCCTCTACGACGCCGATCCGCGGCGCAATCCGGGGGCGCGTCACCTTGAACGTGTGGCCGATCTGACGCCCGAGATACTTGCCGCCGCCGGCGGCGCCAACGCTGCGGCGAATGTCGGAACCGGCGGCATGATCACCAAGCTGAAGGCCGCCGAGATCGCCCGCGCCGCGGGGTGCGCCACCATCATCGCGCGCGGCGACGTCGCTGAGCCGGTCAAGGCGATCGAATCCGGCGCTCGCGCGACGCTGATCGAAGCGCGCGCGGCGCCAAAGGCCGCGTACAAGCAGTGGATCGCAGGCCACCTTGCGCCGCAGGGCGTGCTGGTCGCCGACGCCGGGGCGGCCGACGCCATTCGCGCGGGCAAGAGCCTGCTGCCGTCGGGCGTGAGCGCGGTCGAAGGCGGTTTCCGCCGGGGCGACTGCGTCGAGGTGCGCGATGCTGCCGGGCGCAAGATCGCCCTGGGCCTCAGCAACTACGACGCCCGCGACGCGGCGCCGCTATGTGGTCGCCGCAGCGCAGAGATCGCCGGCCTTGTCGGTTACCAGGGGCCGCCGGAGCTGATCCACCGCGACGACCTGGTGCTTCAGGAAGGCGGCGGCGCATGACCCTCGCCGCCGACATGCAGGCGATGGGGCAGGCGGCGCGAGCCGCCGCCCATACGCTGGCGCGGGCGCCGGCTGCGCAACGCACGGACGCCATCGCCGCCGCCGGTGAGGCTCTGCGCCGGCGCGCCGGCGCCGTGCTCGCCGCCAACGCCGCCGATCTCGCCGCAGCAACCGCTGCAGGCGTCGCCGCGCCGATGTTGCGACGGCTCGAGCTGGACCGGTCGCGCATCGAGGCCATGGCGATGGCGTTGGAGTCGATCGCCGCTCAACGCGATCCGCTCGGCGCGGAGCTGGCGCGCTGGACGCGGCCCAACGGCCTCGACATCTGCCGCGTCTCCACGCCCATCGGCGTGCTCGCGATCATCTTCGAGAGCCGCCCCAACGTCGCCGCCGACGCGGCGGCGCTCTGCCTGCGCTCGGGCAATGCAGCGATCCTGCGCGGCGGGTCCGAGGCGCAATTTAGCGTCCGGGCCATCCACGCCGCGATCGAAGATGGTCTGGCGGTTGCCGGCCTGCCGCGCGAAGCGATCCAGCTCGTGCCCACCGCCGACCGCGCGGCCGTCGGGCATCTGCTGAACGGCCTCGACGGCGCGATAGACCTGATCATCCCGCGCGGCGGCAAGACGCTGGTGGCCCGCGTCGCGGCGGAGGCGCACGCGCCGGTGCTCGGGCATCTGGAAGGGCTCTGCCACACTTACGTCCACGCCGCCGCCGATGGGGACAAGGCGCGCGCCATCGTGCTCGACGCCAAGGTGCGCAACGTGTCGGTCTGCGGCGCGACCGAAACGCTTCTGGTGGATCGCGCTATCGCGCCGGCGCTCCTGCCGGTAATTGCCGATGACTTGCGGTTGGGTGGGTGTGAGCTGCGCGGCGACGCCGACGCTTGCGCGTTGGTCCCGGCGATGTCGGCGGCGACGGAGGCGGATTGGGCTACCGAATATCTTGCGCCGATCCTCGCCGTGCGCGTGGTGGAGGGTCTCGATGAGGCCGTGGCGCACGTGCAGCGTTGGGGTTCGGGTCACACCGATGCGATCGTGAGCGAAGACCCGGTCGCCGCCGAGCGGTTCGCCGCCGAAGTCGACAGCGCCATTGTTCTGGTCAACGCCTCGACCCAGTTCGCCGACGGGGGCGAGTTCGGGTTCGGCGCCGAGATCGGCATTTCGACGTCGAAGCTGCATGCGCGCGGACCGGTCGGCGCAGAACAGCTCACGACCTACAAATACGTGGTGCGCGGGAGCGGGCAGACCCGGGGTTAGGCGTGCGGGTCCGACTGCGGCTTCGCCGGCGGCAGGGTCACGACCGAGCCGGTGCCGCCGTTGACGATGCTGTCCACCAGGCCCGTCGCGTTGGTGTTGGTGTCTACGGGCGCTGGCGCCACGGGCTGGCTCTGGGCGAAGGCGTCGGCGTTCTGGTCGAGGATGCGCGCGCACTCCGGCGATTTGTCGGCGCCGGGCGTCGCCGGGTCGCAGTGGTCGTGACCGCCGATCCGCGCGACCGTCGTGTCTCGACCGCGGCCGGGCGTGGCGCCGCCGCTGGGCGCATCGACAGGGGCGAGGGTGCGCGAGAGCTGCTGCTCGCTGGTGACGCCGGCCTGGGGCGCCGCAATCTGGTCGGTGTTGACCGCCGTCGAGCGCGGCGTGGAAACCTGGGCCGCCGTGACCGAGGACGCGGGATCGGGCGGGGCTGCGCGCGCGGCGCCCGTCGCCGAAACCGTCGGCGCCAGAACCGTCAGTGTAAGAGCGATCCGCAGTGCGCGCATGGGCGGCGTCCGGTTCAATGTCCGGTCTGGACGATGGTCATCTTCATATTGCCGGTCTGGACAACCTTCAAGTCGGGCAGGTTGTTGCCGATCTGGGTATAGCTGATCTGGTTGAAGTCGCCGCTCTGGCTGACGCTCTGGGTGTCGTCGTTGCCGATCTGCACCTGGGTCGCGGAGTTGCCCTGGCCGTTCTGGGTCAGGCTGGCGAGATCGCCATTGCCGGTCTGGGTCAGGCTCGCGGTGTTGGCGCCCACGCCGTTGGTGCGCTGCTTCAGGATCGCCTGGTCGCCGATGCCGTCCTGGTCGACGCTCATGCTGTTGAAGCTGTTCTCCTGCAGCAGCGACAGCGTGTTCGACGAGCCGGTTTGGGTCAGCAGCGCCGTGCCATAGCCCGCGCCGGTCTGGCGAACGGTGGCGCTGTTGTCGTCGCCGGTCTGGGTCAGGCTGACGTCGCCGGCGCCGCGGGACTGATCGACGCTTGCGCTGTTGCTCGAGCCGATCTGGTCGATGGTCACCGACGACGACCGGCTCTGCGCGACGCAGGCGCCGGCGAGGACGGCCCAGACAGCGATCGCAACCACGGCTGAACGAAGCATCGCAGGCTCCTTCAAGAAAGACGGCCAGCCGGCACGAGGATGCGCCGGCTGGCCTAAGGCGTTACTGCTTGACGATGGCGGAGTTGCCCGAGCCGGTCTGGGTGATCGTTGACTGAGCGCTCACACCCTTCTGGGTCACGTCGGCGCTGTTCCAGTCGCCGGTCTGGATGATGTTCGACTGGTTGCCGAAACCGAACTGGACGACGTAGGCGCTGTTGTTGCTGCCGGTCTGGGCGACGTTGGAGGCTTCAGACGCGCCTGCCTGATCGACCGATGCGGTGTTGCTCGCGCCCGACTGGACGATGCTGGAGCCTTCATTGGAGCTGCCGGCTTCCTGGGTCACAGACGCGATGTCGCCTTCGCCGCTTTGCTCGACATAGGAGAAGCCGAGCGCGCCGCTCTGGTTGACCGTGGCCATCGAATAGTCGGACCCGATATCCTGGTGGATTTCGGAATCGTTGGGCGCTTCACCGTTGCTGATCTGGGTGACGGTGGCCTCGGCGTTGGCGAACTGCTCGATGAACGAGGTGTTGCCGTCGCCGGTCTGCACGACGGTCGCCGATGCGCCGGAGACCGGCGTGCCTTCATCGAAACCGATGCCGAAGTCGTCAATATGCGTGCCCTGGCCGATCAGCGAGAGCGAGGCGCCGTTCTGAAAGACGCTGATGAAGTTGCCCGTGCCGAAGGTGGTGCTGCCGGCGTAGCCGCCCGCGCCGCCCGCCTGGGTGACCTCGCCGACGTTGTAGTCGCCGGTAGTGAGGATGAAGGCGGTCGCTTGCAGCGTGCCGGCGCCCTGAATGATGTTCTGGTAGTTGCCGGTCCCGGTTGCTTCGGTCGCCGCTATGCCGGCGACGCCTTCCTGGTCGATCACGGCCGTGTTGTAGAAGCCGACCTGCTCAGAGCCGGCGCCGCCCTCTTGAGCGGGAAAATCGCTGGCGTTCAGGATGCCCGGCATCGCGGTTTCGAACACCGTTCCGGGAGAGCCGCCGACGCCGCTCTGGGTGACGGTCGAGATGTTGAAGTTGCCGGTCTGCAGGATCCAGCCCGACTCGCCGTTGCCGTTCTGCTGCAAGGTGGCGCCGGAGTTCGGGTTGTACCCGGTCTGGCTGACGTAGGCCGTCTCGCTGACGCTGTTGGCGCCCTGGGTCACGGTCGCGTTGTTGTAACCGTGCTGTAGCACCTCGATAATGCCGCCCAGGCCGACCTGGGTCACCGTGGCGGTGCTCCCCGTATAGGTCCCGTCGGTGTCCTGGAGGATGCTGGCCTGATCGCCGACGCCGCCCTGGGCGACGGTTGCTATGTTGCTCGATGAGATCTGGTTGATCGTGGTCAGCTCGTTCGAGCCGTTCGACTGATCAGAGCTGGCGGAGTTGTTGCTGCCGGTCTGAGTGATCGTCGTGACATTCTGCGCGAGCACCGGCGCGGCCAGCAAGAGGGCCGCCGCAGATACGGCGCTGAGGAACAGATGCTTCATAGGTGCCTCCCGTAAGGTTGAACGCAAACTTGTGAACTGACTATCGGCCGGTGGGCGCGGGCTTGGCGGCCGGCGCGTCATCGACCTTCTTGAACGAGGTTTTTCCCAGCCGCTGCAGCTTGGCCACCTGTTGCGGCGACAACAGCCCGTCCCGCTCCGCGTGATAGCGCTCGAGGAACGGCGCGCCGGCGTTGGGGTCGGCGAAGTTCCACAGCTTCAGATCGACGCCTTCCATCACCAGGCCGTAGACCGCCTTGTCGATCGCCTGTTGCGTCGCCAGCATGATCGGCTCGTTGGTGGTGAAACCGTTCTCGGTCTCGAGCAGCTGATCGGACGCGACATAGCGGAACACGTTGGTGTCCACCGCATAGGAGGTGATGGTTTTCGACGCCGTGACCGTGGTCAGCACTTCGCCGGTCTTCACCGACACCGCGCGCAGATAAACCGTCACCGTGTCCTGTTGGTACTTGGCGTCCGAGCCGATGCCCAGGATCGCCGCGCCCAGACCGCCGGTGAAGGTGTTGGAGTCGTAGCCGACGATGCCGCCTTCCAGCAGCACGCCCGCGAACAGCACCGACGGCAGCGCCTGCGGATTGACGGTCTTTTCGCCCAGGTATTGCGAGCGCATGTCGCGGATGATCGCGCGCTCGTTCAGCAGGTCCTTGAGCTGCTCGCGCTCGACGATGGTGAACCAGCCGCGCTTGCCGGTTTCCTGCAGCGACCTCATCAGCATCGAAGCGCCGCCCTGGCTAACGGCGCGCGACAAGGTCTGGCCCTGGGCGCTCGGCTTGAACTGCCCGGTCTGGTCCTGGAAGCCGTAGACCGCGACAGAGATCGGATGATCCGCCGGCGGCAGGGCGTTCAATTCGGTCTGGCTCGCCGTCGGCTTGGGAAAGACGGGCTGTTTGTTCATCACCGCCGGCGAGGGCGTGTACGCGCACCCGGCCAGGAGCGCCGCGGCCAGCGCGACGACAATGCTAATTCGCAACATCACAATCACCCCCCGGTCGTCGGCAGGGTGATGACGCTCGTTCCACCGGTGGAGTCGGTGATGGTGATGGTCACTTCGCCCAGGGTGGTGACCCAGCTGATGGTTTCACCGTCGAAGGACGTCGTTCCGGACGCCTTGGCGTTCGGGCCGAAGATGGCCTGGGTGATGTCGTTGGCGAGGCCTGCCAGCAGTTCCGACTGGAGCTGCTGGGCGAACAGTTGCGCCTGGGTCAGGCCCTGGCCGCCGGCCTTCTGCTTGAACGGGTTCTGGGCGGAGGCGTCGGCTTCCAGCTGGCTCGAGTTCAGCGGGTTGCCGCCGAAGGCTGGATTGATCGGGGTGTAGACCAGTTGTTGGGCGTTGGCCCCTTGCACCCCGGCGGTCAGGGCTAGCCCCAACGCCGCGGCGACGAACGCGCACCTGCGCATATTCCCCCCACTCGGCTCACGCCCCTCGGGCGCGGGCCGTCGGGGTTAATAAGAACTTACTACGGAAATGAGGGTCACTATTCTGGGTACGTGGTCAACAGTAGAAACCGGAATTTTGCCTATTGCGGGCGCCGAGGATACCTTATGTTCGTTACGAAAACGCGCCAATTCTGTCATTCCAGGCGTTACAGTCGCGCCGATTGTATCGGCCGAACAATGCAATCGATGAATTTCTGAAAGTGCGGCGCCGGCATCAGGCGTGACGCTTGTGCCGTCCGCCGCCGTGGCTCGAACCGTGGTGCGCCGCCCGATGCACCCCGCGCCGCCGAGGCTCGCCCGAGACCTTGTCGGCCGCGGCGACCACCGGGATCGGGGTCAGGGCGGCCACGCGGCCGGACTCCCAGGCCTCGCCCTTCCACCGTGCATGGGTCGAGGCGGTGACGCAGGACGCGGTCTCCTTCAGGCCGTGCTCGGCGAGGCAGAAGACGTCTTCGTAGCGCGGGCCCGCGACAGCGAGACATTGGAAGAGGTTCAGCTTCGCCAGATTGTAGCACTGGCGCGTCTCCGGCTCGTACAGCACCGCGCGCACCGTCTGCGGATCGTCGGTGCGGCGCAGCACCGCCAGCGACGCCAGCACCAGCGCGCGGGTGATCACCGGCGAGCCTTCGCGGCGCGTGAAATCGGGATCCGGCGCCTGGGACATGATCGCCATCGCCTTGCGCAATTCATCACCGTCCTGGGGCTTGGCGACAAAACGCGTGGCGGACAGCTTCTTCACCAGGGACAGGCGCGCAACGCGGTCGGAGTCGCGCACCTGCGACCACGAACTGTGCTGCACGTCGTAGGCCGACTGCTTCACCTCGGCGCCGACCTGGGCGAGGTGACGGCCCTGTTCCTGAATACGCGCGACCACTAGGCCGGCGGCTTGCTCAGCGCCGGGGATCGAATAGACCGCCGACGGCTCATCCATCAGCCGCCGCGCGAGCGCATCGCTCTGAGCAGGATTGTCGGCGACCCGACGCAGGCCGGCGACGAAGTCGGCCTGCTGCAGCGCGACAATGGCGCCGTAGGCGATCTCGCCCTGTTCGAGTTGTTCCGGTTCATAGCCGGCGCCGGTCTTCAGCGCCGCGCGCACCTGGCCGCCGCTGCCGAAGTCGGCGCTCACAGCGCCCGCGTGCGAGACAAAGGTCTGCCAGGCTTCCGCATCCTCGACCACGTCGTGGGGCAGGCCGACCTGATCGTCGATCGAACCCTCGACCGCGCCCGATACCCCAAAGGCGGCAAGGTACAGGACCGCGCCCACCCAGGCGGCGCGCACGAGACGGACGGACATGGCTCAACTCCCCACCTGAAACCCCGGGGAACAAAAGCTCAGCTTGATCAAGGCGCAAAAGCGATTCGCCCGACCCGCCAATCAAATTAACGTGACGTTAAGCATCGACGGCCGCCTGGGCCGGCCCGCGAGCGGCAGCCTTTGCGGAGTGCGCATAAGCGAACTAAAACCGGGGCTTGGCGCGGCGCTGGGGGCGACTGTGGCTGACCTGATCGACGAAATCATGGGTGAGGGCGGCGACGCCGAGGAAGCGGCGGCGCAAGCCGCGGCCGGCCTGTCACCGCCTGCTGCCGCCCTGACGCTGAATCCGCGGCGCAGGCGCACCAAGGGCGCGGACGCCGCCGACGCCTTCCTCGACGAAGAGCGCGTCGTCCTGAAAAAACAGGAGGCGATGCTCGATCTCCAGTACGAGCATCTGCGCGACGACGGGCTGCGTCTTCGCGTCCGCCGCTGGCGCGAGACGCTTCAGTTCGGGCTTCAGGTGTTTCTGGCCGTCGCCGCCACGGTGGTGGGTCTTGTGCTGGCCGTGATGCTGAGTGACGCGGTGACCGCGCACTCGGTCGTGGTCGACGCCTTCAAGGCGCCGCCGGCGCTGGCCAGCCGCGGCGTGAGCGGCGAGGTGGTCGCCGAAGGCGTTCTGGACGCGCTGCGCACGATGCAGGACGCCACCCGCACGACGGTGAAGGGTCCGGACACGCACGGCGCGTGGGCGTCGGACATCAAGATCGAAGTGCCCGAGACCGGCGTATCGCTCGGCGAAATCGATCGGGTGCTCCACCAGCGCTTCGGCCACGACGTGCACATCACCGGCGAGTTGGTGCAGACCGAAACCGGTGGTCTGGCGCTGACCGTGCGCGGCGATGCGATCCCGGCCGCAACCTTCGCCGGCGCCGCCGGCGAGCTCGGCAACCTCACCAAGCAGGCCGCGGAATATCTGTACGGCCGCTCACAACCGACGCAGTTTGCCACCTATCTGACCACCCAGGGCCGCAATGCCGACGCCATCGCATTCCTCAAGGATGCGTTTCCCCGCGCGACCAAAGACGTCGACCGTACAAAGCTAGCCAACGCCTGGGGCAATGCCTACGCATCCCTCAACCAGAATGCTTTGAGCGCAGACAAGTACCGCCTGTCCATGACCTTTGCGAAGCCGCAAACCAGCGATTGGTGGCGTGCGTGGGGCAACCTCATCGGCGCCAAGGCGCCGCTGGACGAGGAGACGGCATGGCGCGAAGGCCATGCGATGCTGCAGGCCGCGGCCGCGGCGCCGCAGCAACCGGACGTCCGATATCTCGTGAACGCCGCCTATGTCACCTGGGATTTTCCACTCGTTCTGGAATCGAATCTTGCCGACGCGAAGTTCAACAGCGGCGCCGGCGCCAGCACCAATCCGGACGGCGCCACGATCGCCGACGCCTACGGTTGGCTGCACGACTACGCGAGCGCCATGCGTTACATGGCTCTGAGCGATCCCGCCGATCCGATTACCAAGCTCGAGCCCCTGATGCTGGAGGCCGAGGCCGCGCTCGATCGCGGCGACGCCGCGACCGCGGCTTCGGCAATGGACGTCTTTTACAAGGCGTGGCTCGCCGACCCCAACGCCCAGTACACGTTCACCAGCGGTCCTTGCATCGCCGGCCTGGCGTTTGGCCTCAGCGGCCGTCTGCAGGACGCTGAAACCGCGTTCAAAGGCGTGCCGAACCAGTCGCTGTGCTACGCCGCCCACGGCGACGTGCTCGTGCAAGCCGGCGACGTGGCGGGGGCCCAGCACGTGTGGGCCGAAGGCTTGAAGTCGACCCCGGACCTTCCGGCCGTCCCGTTTCACCGCGGCCTGTTTGAACTGCGCCAGGGCGACCTGAAAGACGCGGAAGCCGACTTCGCCTTGGCGGCGTACAAGGCGCCGCATTGGGCCGAACCGCTGAAAGGCCTAGGCGACGTGCGCATGGCGCAGCGTCGCTGGCGCGACGCGCTGGCAAAATACGATGCGGCGCTGAAGTACGCGCCCGCATGGGCTGCGTTGCGGCAAGCACGCGCGGCGGCGGCGCAAAAGGCGCGCTGATCAGCCCTTGGCGGCTTTCTTCGGCGCGGCTTTCTTGGCTGTTGTCTTCTTTGCGGCAGCCTTCTTCGCCGGCGCCTTTTTGGCCGGCGCTTTCTTGGCCGGCGACTTCTTCGCCGCCTTTTTGGCCGCCGACACCTTGCGCGTCTTGCCGCCGCCGCCCTTGGCCGCGCGTTCGGCGATCAGCTGCACGGCCTGGTCCATGGTCACCGTCTTGGGATCGGCGCCACGGGGTAGGGTGGCGTTGACGTCGCCCGACTTCACATAGGGCCCGTATTTGCCCGAGAGGATGCGCACCGGCTCGCCCGACGTGGGGTGGGCGCCGAGGTCCGCCAGCACCGTCGCCTCGTTGCGGCGGCGTCCGCCGCCCGCGCGCTTTTCCGCGAGCAGAGTGACGGCGCGGTTCAGGCCGACGTCGAACACCTCTTCGATATCCTGCAGATTGGCGTAGGTGCCGGCGTGCAGAATGAACGGACCGTAGCGGCCGAGGCCCGCGGTGATCGGCTTGCCGTCTTCCGGGTGCATGCCGACTTCGCGCGGCAGCGCGAGCAATCGCAGTGCGCGCGCCAGATCCATTTCCGCCGGTTGCCAGCCCTTCGGCAGCGACGAACGCTTCGGCTTTTCGCCCGAGCCCAACTGCACATAAGGACCGAAGCGGCCGATCTTCAGGCTGACGATTTCGCCGCTATCCGGATCGGTTCCCAGTTCGCGATCGCCGCCTTCGGCGCTCTCGCCATTGGCGCCGGGCGCCGCGACCTGACGCGTATAGCGGCACTCGGGATAGTTCGAGCAGCCGATGAAGGCGCCGAACTTGGACGTCTTCACGCCCAGACGTCCGTTCGCGCACGAGGGACAGGCGCGCGGGTCGGTCCCGTCGCCCTTGTCGGGGAACAGGTGCGGGGCGAGCGCTTCGGTGATGGCGTCCAGCACCTGGCTTACGCGCAGGTCGCCGATGTCGGTGATCGCCGCGTGGAAATCGGTCCAGAAATCGCGCAGCAGGACCTTCCAGTCGAGCTCGCCGGCGGATACCAGATCGAGGCGCTGTTCCAGGTCGGCGGTGAAATCGTATTCGACGTATTTGGAGAAGAACTCTTCCAGGAACGCGGTGACCAGACGCCCCTTGTCCTCTGGAATGAAGCGGTTCTTGTCCATGCGCACATAGGCGCGGTCGCGCAGCACGCCCAGGATCGAGGCGTAGGTCGAGGGACGGCCGATGCCGAGCTCTTCCAGCTTCTTCACCAGGGTCGCTTCGGAATAGCGCGGCGGCGGTTCGGTGAAGTGCTGGTCCGCGCGCGCGGCCGAGACCTTGCCCTGCGCGCCTTCGTTGATCGCGGGCAGGCGGGCGCCGTCTTCGTCGTCAGCCGTGTCGTCGCGGCCCTCTTCGTAGACCGCGAGATAGCCGTCGAACAGCACGACCTGGCCGTTGGCGCGCAGACCGGTGCGGCCGTCGGCGGTTTCGATGTCGACGGTGGTCTTCTCGACGCGCGCGGATTCCATCTGCGACGCCGTAGTGCGCTTCCAGATCAGTTCGTAGAGCCGCTGCTGATCGCCTTCGAGGCGCAAGGAGTCCGGATGCCGCGCCAGGCTGGTCGGACGAATGCACTCGTGCGCTTCCTGAGCGTTCTTCGCCTTGGTCTTGTAGATGCGCGCGCTCTCGGGAACGTAGGCGGGCCCGAAACGCTGGGCGATCACCTTGCGCGCCTCGTCGAGGGCTTCCGGCGCCGACTGCAGACCGTCGGTCCGCATGTAGGTGATCAGGCCGACGGTATCGCCGCCGATGTCGACGCCTTCGTACAGGCGCTGCGCGGTCTGCATGGTGCGCGTGGCGGAGAAGCCGAGCTTGCGCGACGCCTCCTGCTGCAGGGTCGAGGTCATGAACGGAGGCGGCGGCGAACGGCGGCCGGGCTTCTTCTCGACGGCGGTGACGGTGAAGGCGCCGGTCTCGACCGCGCGTTTGGCGGCGTTGGCGGTGGTTTCGTTCGGGAGGTCGAACTTGCCGAGCTTCTTGCCCTCGTGCTTGACCAGACGCGCGAGGAAGGCCGGCGAGTTGGCCGTCATGTCCGCTTCGACGGTCCAGTACTCCTGGGTGCGGAACGCCTCGATCTCGACTTCGCGATCGACGACCAGGCGCAGCGCCACCGACTGCACGCGGCCGGCCGAGCGCGCGCCCGGCAGCTTGCGCCACAGCACCGGCGACAGGTTGAAGCCCACCAGATAGTCGAGCGCGCGGCGCGCCAGATAGGCGTCGACCAGCTCCATATCGATCTGGCGCGGCGCCGCCATGGCGGCGGCGACAGCGGACTTGGTGATGGCGTTGAAGGTGACGCGCTGGACCTCGGCGTCCTTAATCGCCTTCTTCCGCTGCAGCACCTCGAGCACGTGCCAGCTGATCGCCTCGCCCTCGCGGTCCGGGTCGGTGGCCAGGATCAGGCGGCCGGCGCCTTTCATGGCCTCGGCGATCTCGGACAGGCGCTTGGAGGACTTGGGATCGACCTCCCAGTCCATGGCGAAGTCCTGGTCCGGGCGCACGGACCCGTCCTTGGAGGGCAGGTCCCGGACGTGTCCGTAAGACGCCAACACCTTATAGCCCGGGCCGAGATACTTGTTGATAGTCTTAGCCTTGGCCGGGCTTTCTACGACAACGACGTCCATGCGGGGCGGGATCTCGGACCTGGGGAAAACGGGGCGCGAAAGTGGGGGCGAGGCCCCGGCCTGTCAACGTGGCCTTTGCCCGAACCGGGTTTGCGGCGGCGTTTCCCCCCTTAGGGGGGAAGAAAATTCGCCGGGGCGCCGGGGCGCCGGGGCGACTGACGGGGCGAGCCGGGGCTGTTAGCTTGGAGCCATGTGTGTTCGGGTTTCGCTCCTGGCCGCTGTCGGACTGACCGCAGCCCTTGGCGCCTGCGCCGGCGAGACGGCGCTGTCGACCGACCGGGTTCGGGATTCCAGGACCGCGATCAGGATTGGTCAGGCGGCGTGCAAAGAACTCGAGGTCGGCCAAACGGCGCGCAATACGATCTGGTACGCGAGCCTGAAGGGCGGCTCCTGGGACGTCTGGTCCTCCGACGGCCACGAGCACCAGGAAACTCTTGAGGTTTTCGTCCGCGCGTCGGACGGGGTCGCCGGCAAGTGCGACGGGGTGATTGTCGTCCCGTGAGGCCGCAGGCCTATTCCCGCAGGTAGAGCGAGCGGATCGCCTGATAGATCGTCCTCGCGCCGATATAGAATGAGCAGACGACGAACAGGATGATGGCGGCGATGCTGAGGAACCCGACGGTCTGGCCGGTGTAGTCGCGCAGGGTTTCGGGCTCGATCGCCATGGCGACCAGCATGATGACGGCGATGGCGACCACATAGGCGGCCGCGATCATGTTCAGGACCTGGGGCCATTTCATCGCGCGTGTCCTTCGAGAATCGGACTTTAGCGCGTTCGGCCTCGCGCCGTCAGGCTCCAACGGGGGGTTAAATCTTATGGAAAATCAGCGAGAGGTTGTTGGCCGGCATGGCGATGCGCTCGCTGAACTCGAGGCCGTGCTGTGCGGCGAGGGCTTGCACGTCTTCGCGACGGCGCAGGCCCCAGGCGGGATTGCGATGCTTCAGGCTTTCGTCGAACGCCAGGTTGGACGCCGCCGTCTCTACATCGGCTTCGATGTACGGACCGTAGAGATAGAGCACGCCGCCGCGCGGAAGGATGCGTCCGGCGCCGGCCATCAAGCCCTCGGTCGCGCGCCACGGCGAGATGTGGATCATGTTGACGTTCACGACCGCGTCGGCGCGGTCGACCGGCCAGGTGTCCGGCTCGGCGGCGTCGAGCTGCATCGGCGCTCGCAGGTTCGGCAGCTTCGCGTGATCGCGCCAGGCCGCGATGCTGACGAGCGCCTCTGGATCCGGGTCGGTGGGCAGCCAGCTCAAGTGGGGCAGGGCGGCTGCGCTGTAGACGGCGTGCTCGCCGGCGCCGGCGGCGATCTCGAGCACAAGGCCGCTCGCCGGCAGCTGCGAGCGCAGCACCTCCAGGATCGGGTCGCGATTGCGCGCGGTCGACGGTGAGACGCGTGCGCCGGGTGGAACGTCAGCGCTCATGCCGCGCACACCAGGCCGCCGTCGAGCAGTTCGGCTTCGCCCATCAGCGCGAGTTCGACCAGGGCCGCAGCCACGGCGGCCGCGCCGGCGCCGGTGGCGCGCACCAGTTCGTCGCGCGGGGTCGGCGTGGGCGACAGCAGGCGCTTGATCTCGGCGCGCAGGGCGTCGGTCTCGCCGTCGGGCGGCAGGGCGTCGTATCGCGTCGACGGATCGCGCACGAACCGCGCCGCGGGCGTCAGCGAGCGCAGCACGTCGTCGGCGCCCTCGCACAGGATCGCGCCCTGGCGCAGCAGGTCGTTGGAGCCCTTGCAGCGGGGATCGATCGGGGAGCCGGGCACGGCGAATACGTCGCGTCCCTGTTCACCCGCGAGTCGCGCGGTGATCAGCGACCCCGACCGCATCTCCGCCTCGACCACCACCACGCCGAGCGAAAGGCCTGAGATGATGCGGTTGCGGCGGGGAAAGTCGCGCGCCTGGGCCCGCGCGCCTATCGGGCTCTCCGAGACCAGGCAGCCGCGCTCGGCGATGCGGTGGTACAGGTCCGCGTGTTCGGGCGGATAGATGTCGTCCACGCCGCCGCCCAGCACCGCGACCGTGCCGGTCGCCAAGGCGCCCTCGTGGGCGTTGCCGTCGACGCCGCGCGCCAGACCCGACACGACGGCATAGCCCGCCTGACCGAGCTCGTTCGCCAGCCCGCGCGCGAACCGTTGCGCCGCGGCCGACGCCGTGCGTGCGCCGACGATGGCGACGGCTTCGGGGCGGCAGGTTGCAATATCGCCGAGCGTCCACAGCACCGGCGGCGCCGGATCGAGCGCGGCGAGCAACAGGGGAAAGTCATCGTCGCCGAACACGTGCAGCCGTGCGCTAATGGAGTGGCCCGCCTCGATCTCGCGTTCGACCTCGGCGCGGTTGGGAAGCCGCGCGCCGGCGCGTTCGGGCAGGCGCTCGACCGCCTCCATCGCCGAGCCGTGCAGCGCAAGCAGCTCGCGGAACGCGACCGCACCCACGCGTTCGGCGCGCGCGAGGCGCAGACGTTCAAAGCGTTCCTGATCGCTGAGCCCGCCCACGCGTCAGACGCTCTCCGGCGCTTTCGCCTTACCGGCGCCGATCTTCGGCTCCTGGCCGGTGAGCAGGCGCGCGATGTTGGCGTGGTGACGGATGAAGATGAGCACCGCCATGAAGGCCGCCATCCACAGGAACGGATAGGCGCCGTCGCTCGCCAGCGCCAGGAAGGGCGCAAAGGCCGCCGCGGTCAGGGCCGCGAGCGAGGAGATGCGGAACAGGGCCGCCATGGCGATCCAGGTCAGGGCGGCGAGCACGCCCGCGGGCCAGTGCGCCACCAGCAGGACGCCGAAAAAGGTCGCTACGCCCTTGCCGCCCTTGAACCCGAGCCACACCGGAAACAGGTGTCCGAGGAACGCCGCGCCGCCGGCCACCGCAGAGATCAGATCGTCGTGCGTCGCGAACCGCGCGATCAGCAGCGCCGCCATGCCCTTGCCGCCGTCCCCCAGCAGCGTGATCAGCGCCAGGTCCTTGCGCCCGGTGCGCAGCACGTTGGTCGCGCCGATGTTGCCGGAGCCGACCTTGCGGATGTCGCCCAGGCCGCCGAGCTTCGCGGCGATCACGCCGAATGGGATTGAGCCGAGGAGATAGCCTCCGACGGCGGCGATCAGGATGGGTAGAAAGGCTTTGAAATCCAACAAACGCTCCCGGCGCGGCGGCGCTGAGAAGTTATCGATCATGCGGCCGATCGCCTAGTGCTGGTCGATCCCGTGCTGGTGGCTCATGTTGGCGTCCATGTCCTGCCGGTACAGGTTCGCCTGTTCCTCCCACCAGCGCTTTGAGTGACACTCTTTCTTGCCGGGAAACCGGGTGTTTATCTGCTCTTTCGCCTTGCAGATAACGCGGTCGAGCTCCGATGGCTTGGGGGCGGCGCTGGCCACGCCCTGGGGCTTCGAGGCGGGCGGCGGGGGCGTGTCGGCCGCCGCGGAGACGGCTGCACTGGCTCCCAGGGCGGCTAGGAAAAGGAAACTGACGATGCGCATCACTGAGCTCCCTCGGGTCGTCGTTCCCCGTATCCTACCGCTTGACGCACAATCCGCCAGTCCCCGCTACTTGCGGACCTTCGGTTTCGACTTCGACGCCGAACGCTGCGCCGCCGTGCGGTCGTACCAGGGCTGGTTCTTGGTCGGCGCGCCGTGCGGCGCCTCCGCGGCGCGCTTTTTCATCTCCAGCGCGAGCTTCAGCTTCGCGGCGGTGTCGGACGGCTTGGCGGGCGTGTCGGGTTTGTCGGTCATGTCACACTCTACTGCTGCGCCTGATGCACGATGCGGCCGTCGACGACGGTCATCAGCACCTGGCCTTGCAGGCGGCGCCCGTCGAAGGGCGAGTTCTTCGATTTCGACATCAGCTTGTCGGCGTCGACGATCACCGGCGCCTCGATGTCGACCAGCACCAGGTCCGCCGGCGCGCCCGGCGAAAGACGGCCCGCCTGCAGACCCAGCAGCTCGGCGGGCATGAGTGTCACCGCGCGCAGCACGTCGATCAGGCTCAGACCCGCGTCGTGGTGCAGCGACAGCAGCGCGGGCAGCAGGGTTTCCAGACCGACGGCGCCGGGCGCGGCTTCGCTGAACGGGCGGCGCTTGTCTTCGGCGGGGGCGGGCGCGTGGGCGGAGACGACGACGTCGATCAGGCCTTCGGCGAGCGCCTCGACCAGGGCCGCGCGATCACGCTCCGGCCGCAGCGGCGGATCCAGACGGTAGAAGGTGCGGTAGTCGCCGATGTCGATCTCGTTGAAGCACAGGTGGTTGATCGAACAGCTGGCGGAAACGTCGAGGCCCTTGTCCTTGGCGCGACGCAGGCATTCCAAGCTTTCGGCCGTCGAGATCTGATCGACCAGGAACGCGGTGCCGGTGAGCTCGACCAGCGCCAGATCGCGCTCCAGCATGATCTTTTCCGCCGCCGCCGTCACCGCCGGCAGACCCAGGCGCGCGGCCAGTTCGCCTTCGGTCGCGCAGGCGCCGGCGCTCAGCCAGGGGTCGGCCGGGCGGTGCGACACCAGCGCATTGAAGCCGCCCGCGTAGCTCAGCACGCGCCGCATGACCTTGGAGTTCACGATCGGCGTGTCGACGTCGGTAAAATAGACCGCGCCGGCCTCGGCCATCAGACCGATCTCGGCGAGCTGTTCGCCCTGACAGCCGCGGGTGGCGGCGCCGGCGGGATAGACGTGCACCAGCTCGATGTCGCGCGCGCGGCGCAGGATGAAATCGACCACCGCCGGCTCGTCCACCGGCGGATGGGTGTCGGGCTGCACCACGATGGAGGTGACGCCGCCGGCGGCCGCGGCGCGGCTCGCGGACTTCAGGGTTTCCTTGGGTTCGTTGCCGGGCTCGCCGGTCTTGACGCGAAGGTCGATCAGGCCCGGCGCCAGCACCGCGCCGGAACAGTCGATCACCCGCATCTGCGCCGAGCCGCGCTCGAGGTCCGGCCGTTTCTGCACGTCGGCGATGACGCCGTCGCGCACGACCAGGGAGCCCGGTCCGTCGTAACCGCTCTCCGGATCGACCAGACGCGCGCTGACGAAGGCGATGGGGGGGCCGTTGCGAGGCGCGCTCACCGGTCATTCTCCAGCCGTGCGGCCAGCGTCGCCAGCACCGCCATGCGCGCGGCCACGCCCATCTCGACCTGATCCTGAATCAGGCTGACGTCGAGGTCGTCGGCGACATCGGAATCGATCTCGACGCCGCGGTTCATCGGCCCCGGGTGCATCACCTTGGCGCCTTGCGCCGCATGCGCCAGCTTCTCCGCATCGAGGCCCCAGAAGCGGAAGTACTCGCGCATCGACGGCACGAAGGCGCCGTCCATCCGCTCGAGTTGGAGCCTGAGCATCATCACCACATTGGCGCCGGCGATGCCCTCGCGCATGTCGTGGAACACTTCCGTGCCCCAGCGGTCCGCGTCGGCGGGCATCAGCGTCGGCGGACCCACCAGCCGCACCTCCGCGCCCATCAGGTTCAACAACGCCACGTTCGAGCGCGCCACCCGGCTGTGCAGCACGTCGCCGCAGATCGCCACGCGCAAGCCCTCGGCGCGGCCGAAGGCGCGGCGGATCGACAGCATGTCGAGCAGCGCCTGGGTCGGATGCTCATGCCAGCCGTCACCGGCGTTGATCACGCTGCACGAGACCTTCTGCGCCAGCAGGGCGGAGGCGCCGGACGCGGAGTGGCGCACGACCAGCAGGTCCGGCTTCATGGCGTTCAGCGTCACCGCGGTGTCGATCAGGGTCTCGCCCTTGGTCATCGACGAGGAACGGGGACTCATGTTCACCACGTCGGCGCCCAGCCGCTTGCCGGCCAGCTCGAAGGAGCTTTGGGTCCGGGTCGAGTTCTCGAAGAACAGATTGACCACGGTCCGGCCCTTCAACAGGTCCAGCTTCTTCGAGGTCTGCCGGTTCAGCTCGACAAAGGCGTCCGCCAGGTCGAGCAAAGCGACCACGTCCGGCGGATCCAGGTCCGCGGCGCTGACGAAATGCCGTTTGGGAAAAGGGAAGACCCGCGCGCGAATGGTCTCGGAAACGTCGGCGGCGTGGGTCATCAAAGGGCGGCTATACGCAGAACCCGGACGAAGGGGAAGGGCGGGTCAGGGGAAAAGCGACGGCAGGTCCCGCGCGCCATGGACCACGCGCACGATCTGCACGCCGCCGCCTGCGACGCGATAGAGGACCAAGTAAGCGCCAGTTATGAAGTACCGGAGCCCGTCGGCCAGGTCGTTTCGAGACCGGCCCATGCGCGGCTGTTCAGCTAACCGGGTGCAAACCTCGTCGATCCGGTCGAGCACTTGGTCGGCCGCCGTGAGGCTGTCTTGCGCGATGAAGGTCCAGATATCGATCAGGTCTTCTTCTGCTCGCGCCGACCGGGTGAACGTCGCCATCGGCCAGACCGGTGGTTTAGCGAGTCTGCAGGCGTCGCCGCGCCTCTGCCTTGATATCCGCCATATCCGGGAAGCGGCCGGGCCCACTCGCGACGCCCTCGTTCCAGAGTTCAAGAAGCCGGTGATCAACCGGGTGGCGGCGCTGCTTCCATTCTCTCAGCGCCTCGCGGATGACCTCGCTGCCGGTGGCGTAGTCACCGCTTTCCACGGCCTGGTTGACCATGGCCGCCATTTCGGCCGGCAGGGCGACGCTGATTTTAGTGACTTTGGTCATCGGAAGCACCGTTTTGCGGCAATATAGTAGCAATAATTCCCACCCGAGGCGATTCAATTTGAGGGTCAGCGCCGCAGCCGGTCCAGCGCCCCCTGGAGGATGTAGGCCGCTGCGGCCCGGTCCACGACGTCGGCGCGTTTGGCGCGGCTGAGGTCGGCTTCGGCGATCAGCATGCGGTTCACCGCGGCGCTGGACAGGCGCTCGTCCCAGAAGGCGATCTGCAGCCCCTCGTCGAGGCGCAGGAGGTTGCGGGCGAAGGCGCGGACGGACTGGCAGCGGGGCCCCTCGGTCCCGTCCATGTTCACCGGCAGGCCGATCACGATGCCAGAGGCGGCGCGGGCTTTCATTAGCTTGAACAAGGCGTTGGCGTCGTCGGTGAACTTGGTCTTGCGGATCAGCTCGTAGGGGCTGGCGATCAGCCGCGTCGCGTCCGAAACCGCGACCCCGATGGTCTTTTCCCCCAGGTCAAGGCCCATGAAGGGCGTGCCGGTCGGGCAGGCGGCGGGCAGATCGAGGAGGTCGAGGACGGGCACGGCCGGGCTTTGGCGCGGCCTTGCGGCGCTTGTCAAATCGGGGGGCTGGCCCTAGTCCGTGCTGCATCGCAACAGAAGCCGAAGGATCTTTTCCGCCCATGGCCGTGGACATCGCTACCGTTCGCCGGGTCGCCGAGCTGGCGCGCATCGCCGAGCCCGAGGACCGCCTGCAGGTCATCGTGGGCGAGTTGAACGGCATCCTGGCCTGGATCGAACAGCTGAACGAGGTCGACGTGACCGGGGTCGCGCCGATGACCACGGCGGTCGAGGCGTCTGCGCCGCTGCGCGAAGACAAGGTCACCGACGGCGGCGATGCTGCGCGGGTGCTGGCCAATGCGCCGAAGTCCGCCGACGGCTTCTTCGTGGTGCCGAAGGTGGTGGAATGAGTTCGCTTACCAACCTCACTCTCAAGGCGGCGCTCGACGGGCTGAAGGCCAAGGCCTTCTCGTCGGAAGAGATCACTCGCGCCCACATCGCCGCGATCGAGAAGGCGAACCCGCGCCTGAACGCCTTCGTGCTGCCGACCTTCGATCATGCGCTGGGCATGGCCAGGGCGTCGGACGCGCGGCTGGCGAAGGGCGAAGCCGGTCCGCTGGAAGGCGCGCCGCTCGGCGTGAAGGATCTGTTCGCGACCCAAGGCCATCGCACCACCGCCGGCTCGAAGATCCTCGGCAACTTCATTCCGACCTATGAGTCGACGGTCAGCTCGCATCTGTGGCGCGACGGTGCAGTGATGCTGGGCAAGCTGAACATGGACGAGTTCGCCATGGGCTCGTCCAACGAGACCTCCGCCTGGGGGCCGGTGGTCAATCCGTGGAAGTCGAAGACCTCCAACGCGGAGCTGACACCCGGCGGCTCGTCCGGCGGTTCGGCCAGCGCGGTGGCGGCGGAGCTGTGCCTTGGCGCGACCGCGTCGGACACCGGCGGCTCGATCCGCCAGCCCGCGGCCTTCACCGGCACCGTCGGCATCAAGCCCACCTACGGCCGTTGCTCGCGCTGGGGCATCGTGGCGTTCGCGTCCTCGCTGGACCAGGCCGGCCCGATCGCCAAGACGGTCGAGGATTCCGCGATCCTGCTGAACTCAATGGCGGGCTATGACGCGAAAGACTCGACCAGCCTCGACGTCGACTATCCGGACTTTACGCGATTCGTCGGCAAGTCGGTGAAGGGTCTGCGCATCGGCGTGCCCAAGGAATACCGCCTCGACGGCATGCCGGCCGAGATCGAAGCGCTGTGGTCGCAGGGCATCGAGTGGATGCGCGCCGCCGGCTGCGAGATCGTGGACATCAGCCTGCCGCACACCAAATATGCGCTGCCCTGTTACTACATCATCGCGCCCGCCGAAGCGTCGTCCAACCTCGCGCGCTACGACGGCATGCGCTACGGCCTGCGCGCCGAGGGCAAGTCGCTTTCGGGCATCTACGAGAACACCCGCGCTGAAGGCTTCGGCAAGGAAGTGAAGCGGCGCGTGCTGATCGGGACCTATGTGCTGTCGGCGGGCTACTACGACGCCTATTACGTGCGCGCCCTGAAGGTGCGCCGCCGCATCGCCGAAGACTTCGAGAAGGTCTGGGACAAGGTCGACGCGATCCTGACGCCCTCGACGCCGTCGGCCGCATTTGCGCTCGGCGACCAGCGGGTCGATCCGGTGACCATGTATCTGAACGACGTGTTCACGGTCACCGCCAACCTCGCCGGCATCCCCGGCATCAGCGTCCCCGCCGGCCTCGACGCCAACGGCCTGCCGCTGGGTCTGCAACTGATCGGCAAGCCGCTGGACGAGGGCACGATTCTGTCGCTGGGTAAGGCCATCGAAGACGCCGCCGCGTTCAAACACCGGCCGGAGGCCTGGTGGTGAAACTCGACCGCGTCCTCATGCGCCGGTTGGGCGGCGTCGCGCTGCTTCTGATCGGCGTCGCGTTCCTGGTCGGACCGATCCAGGTGCTGTTCGGAGGCACCCACGGCGCGGCCCAGGATCCGAAGGCGCGTCACGCGATCCTTGACGCCATGATCTACCAACTGACGCTGGGCGGCGTCGTCATGCTGTTCGGCGCCTATTTCCTGACCGTCAAACCGAAAACCAACACAACGGCGAAGACCGATGCTGCTGACCGACCGAGCGCCTGACCCCAAACTCCTCATCGAAGGCCGCACCGGCCCGTGGGAGATCATCTGCGGCCTCGAGGTCCACGCCCAGGTGGCGTCGAAGTCGAAGCTGTTCTCCGGCGCCGCCGTCGGCTTCGGCGCGGGACCGAACGAGCAGGTTTCGCTGGTGGATGCGGCCATGCCCGGCATGCTGCCGGTGCTGAACCGGTTCTGTGTCGAGCAGGCGGTGAAGACGGGCCTGGGTCTGAAGGCGCAGATCAACCGCAAGAGCCGCTTTGCGCGGAAGAACTACTTCTATCCCGACTTGCCGCAGGGCTATCAGATCTCGCAGTTCGACGAGCCGGTGGTGGGCGAGGGCGTGGTCGAGGTCGAACGCGACGACGGTTCGTCCTTCGAAGTGCGCATCGAACGCCTGCATCTGGAACAGGACGCGGGCAAGCTGATCCACGACCTGTCGCCGACCGAGTCCTACGTCGATCTGAACCGCGCGGGCACCGCGCTGATGGAGATCGTCTCGCGGCCCGACCTGCGTTGCTCCGACGAAGCGGTGGCCTATTTCAAAAAGCTGCGCACCATCCTGATCTACCTCGGCACCTGCGACGGGGACATGGAGAAGGGCAATATGCGCGCCGACGTGAACGTCTCGGTGCGCAAGCCGAACGGCGAGCTGGGCACACGCTGCGAGATCAAGAACGTGAACTCGTTCCGCTTCATGCAGCAGGCGATCGAATACGAGGCGCGCCGTCAGATCGAAATCCTCGAGGACGGCGGCAAAATCCTGCAGGAGACGCGGTTGTTCGACCCGGTGAAGGGAGAGACGCGTTCCATGCGTTCGAAGGAAGAGGCGCACGACTACCGCTATTTCCCCGACCCCGACCTGCTACCGCTGGTCATCGAAGAAGCCTGGATCGAAGATATTCGCCGAACTCTGCCGGAACTGCCCGACGAAAAGCGCCGCCGCTTCATGGGCGACTATGGCCTGACCGCCTATGACGCGGGCGTGCTGATCGCCGAACAGGCGCGTGCCGACTTCTTCGAAAAGGCCGCCGCCGGACGCGATGCAAAACTGGTCGCCAACTGGACGATCAACGACCTGCTGGGGCGCCTGTCCAAGGACGGCCAGGACATCGCGGAAAGCCCGCTCGGACCCGATGCGATCAACGAACTGGTGGCGCTGATCCAGGAAGGCGTCATCTCGTCGAAGATCGCCAGGGAAGTCTTCGAACGCATGTGGGCGGGCGAGGGCGCCCCGCGCGCGATCGTCGAAAAGCACGGCCTGGTGCAGGTGACCGACGCCGGCGCCATCGAAAAGGCCGTCGACGAAATCATCGCCGCCAATCCCGACAAGGCCGCCGCGGTGAAGGACAAGCCGCAGGCGATCGGCTGGTTCGTCGGCCAGGTGATGAAGGCCACCGAGGGTAAGGCCAACCCCGCCGCGGTCAACGACATCCTGAAAGCGAAACTCGGGATCTAAGAAAAAGAGAGTCCACGGACCCACACGGACTCACACGGAAAAGCACGCGGCGCTTTGCGCCGCGAAAGTCTTCCTGCCGCGACGCCCCGTGCGCGTGCGCTGAAACGCGACGCCGTCCGTGTGTTTCCGTGTGAGTCCGTGGACAAAACAAAAGGCCCCGGATTGCTCCGGGGCCTTTCGCTTATTCGCCTTGCGGCGGGTTTATCACCAGACGTTGTCGACCACGTCGATGATGTAGCCGTCGCCCAGGTCGATCAGCGCGATCTGGCCGTTCAGCCAGATGTAACCGCAGCCCGGAGGCGGAGGCGGCAGATCGTAGGCGCCGAAGTCTGCGATGGCGTAGGTCCAGAAGAACGCCGGCAGGTATTCTCCGATGCCCCAGTGGTGACCCCACCACTCGTGCGGGATGGAGTAGTAGCCCCAGCCCGGAGCGAAGTAGTAGCCGCTGCGGAAGCCGTTATAGCCGCCCCAACCCGGGCGCCCGCGCCACCAGGTGTGGTTGTGCGCCCAGATGCCGTGGCCGCCCCAACCGCGGTGGGCGCCGGCCCATCCGCCGCCGTGACCGCCGCGCGGCGTCCCATGGGGGCCGCCGTGACCGCCGCCCGGTCCGCCATGCGGACCATGACCGCCGGCAGGGCCGTGACCGCCATGCGCGATCAACGGCGTGCCGTGGCCAGCGCCGCCGCCCGTGCCGTGGCCGCCGCCGCCGCCGCCGCCTGTCGCCGGCGCCAAGTGCACGCCGCCGCCACCACCGCCGCCGCCGCCGTGGCCGCCCATCGGGCTCCCGCCGCCGCCGTGACCGCCGCCGCCTGCGCCGGCGCCGTGGGAGCCACCGCCGCCACCAGCGCCGTGGGAACCGCCGCCGCCACCGCCGCCGTGACCGGACGGATGACTGGTGCCGCCCTTACCGCCCTTCGGCGGATCAGCCATGCTGACCGCAGGAAGCGCGAGGCAGGCGAAGAATGAAGTCGCTAGCAAAATACGTTTGAGGATCACGTGTCTGTTCTCCGGTTGTGGGCAAGCCAACGAACGCGCCTGCGGAATGACGGCAAGGTGTTGGTCGCCGCCTGAACCCAATCTGAACGCCGGCCACCATGGCACAATCAGGATAGGGAAACAAAACCGCTTGAGTCCCCTTGATTAGCCTGTCGGTTGTGCTTGCAGATCAAAGGTTAGAAGACGTCTTCTTCGACGTCGAGGACCAGCCCCGAGCTCTGGCTGACCAGCGCAATCTGCTTTCCCGCCCAGACCCAGGCATAGCCGCGCGGCGGCGCCCGCACGCCGAACCAGGCCCAATCTGTAACCGTGCGGTGGCGATAGGCCTGCGGCACGTACTCGCCGCGGCGCCAGACGTGGCTCCAAAGCGCCCGGTCCACCGGGTAGTAGCCGTAGCCCGGCGCGTACCAAAACCCGGGGCGCTCGCCCCGGTAGTCGCGCCATTCCGCCCGCCCGCGCCACCACGACCGGTCACCGCGGCTCCAATGCTGCGGCTGAGGGTGGGCTTGGATGAGGCGCGGGTGATGCCGGTCCTCGTGGGCGAGCGAAGCGCCCGGCGCGGCGACGGCGGCGCAGAGCAGAAAAAGCGCAAGCCTGCGGTTCATGGAGCGCCTCCTGAAAGCCAAGCTTCCGAGAGTCGATCTGAATTGAGCCTGAACGGACCTTGCGTATGCACGCGCGCTTGGCCATCTGCGACGGACGCCGGGGCGGGGGCCTGGCCGCCCTGTTTGTAAGAGGTTGAGATGAGCGCCCCCATCGAAGTCTGGTTCTGGCCCACGCCCAACGGCCGCAAGATCACCCTCGCCTGCGAAGAGATGGGGCTCGACTATGTGATCCGGCCCGTCGACATCGGCCGCGGCGAACAGTTCACGCCTGAGTTTCTGGCGATCAGCCCGAACAACCGCATGCCCGCCATCACCGATCCGGACGGACCGGACGGTAAGCCGATCTCGGTCTTCGAGTCCGGCGCGATCCTGCAGTACCTCGGGCGCAAGACCGGCAAGTTCTATCCCGCCGACGAGCGTGCGCGCGTCGAGGTCGACGAGTGGCTGTTCTGGCAGATGGCGGGCCTGGGCCCGATGGCGGGTCAGGCGAACCACTTCCGCATCTATGCGCCGTCCATGCTGCCCGACGCGCGGATGACCGCCTATGGCGCCGGCCGCTACACCAATGAGGTCAACCGCCTGTTCGGCGTGCTCGACAAGCGGCTGAAGGGTCGCGATTTCGTCTGCGGCGACTATTCCATCGCCGACATGGCGATCTGGCCCTGGACGCGCGGCTGGAAGGCCTTCGGGCAAGACCTCAATGACTTCCCCAACATGAAGGCCTGGTCCGAGCGCATCGAGGCGCGGCCGGCGGTGAAGATCGCGTCGGAGAAGGGCGAGGAGATGCGCCGCAGCCTCGCCGACCATACGGAGGACGCCGAAGCCGCGCGCAAACTGCTGTTCGGTCAGCGGGCTCGGGCGTAAACCAAGTCTTACGGCCGGGTAAACCAGAAATTACCGGCGAGTTTCGTATTGTTTAAAGGCGATTTGAGTATTCATTTCGCCTTTACGAAAAAGATTTCGAACAGTTCGCGCGATTAACTTTAACTTCATCGCGGTCGCGCTTTCCTCTACCCGAAGATGATGGGTTGAACCGGTCCACAAAGGACCGGCCAAGGGGAAGAAGACCAATGATCGAAGCGATCGAAACCAATATCGAGGCGGCCCTTCCGCTGCCGACGCCTGACATGAGCGGCGACGAGCTGTTCCGTCTCGGCATGATGTATTCGACCGGCCAGGGCGGCGCGCCGCTCGACCTGGTCAGCGCCCACATGCTGTTCAACCTGGCGTCCCTGAAGGGCTCGACCGAAGCGACCGTCTATCGTCGCGAACTGAGCCAGGAAATGGAACGCGAAGACGTCGCCGAAGCCCAACGCGCCGCCCGCCGCTGGCTCGACGCCGGCGCCACCCGCCTCGCGGCCTAGGCCGCCTTCGCATCGCGAAGAGGCCCAAGAATCTGGCCGGCATCTTTCTGCGCTAGAACGTCTTGCCGAGGTAGTAGGTGAAGGTGAAGGGCAGGGCCTCTTTCACCTGGTCGAGGAAGATGCCGACTTCGGCCAAACTCGAGCGCGGCACATAGACGATGTCGAAGCGCCTGAGCGGCACAAGGTCCGCGTGGCGCGGATCGTTCAGGGCCTGACGCAGGTTGACCACGCGGCGCATCGGACGGCCGTCGGCGCCGCGGCGGATGATCACCACATCGCCCAGTTTCGCCGTGGCCTTCGGTCCGCCCGCCGCCATGACGGCGCGCAGCGCATCCAGGTCGCCGCCCATGTCGACCCAGCCGGGGGTGGTGACTTCGCCGCCCACCAGGACCCGCATCGGGGCCGCCTGTTTCAGGCTGACCTCGACCACCGGGCGCACCAGCTGGCCCTTGTAGGCCTGGGTGAGCGTCGCCTGCAGTTCATCCACCGTCCGGTCCGCCGCCATCACCGCGCCCACCAGGGGCATGGAGACCCGGCCATCCGGCCCCACGGTCACTGAGCGCGAGAGCTCCGGCGCAGTGGGGGTTGCGATGTCGATCTGGTCGCCGGGGTAGAATCGGTAGGCCGGCTCGTCGTCGCTCCAGCTGGCGAAGGGGATGTTCTCGAATCCACGGTCGGTGCGCCCGCTCCACGGCGCGGCAAGGGCCGGCGTGGCCAGGGCCGCCAGGGCCGAAGCCAGTAAGAGCCGCCTTTTCCGGTCGAAACGCATCGGCGCACAGAACTCCCGACGATTGGCCGCAGCCTTGTTCGTTAACGGGTAACGGCTGGTTAACGACGGCCCGCGCACCCTGCCGCTGCCTAAGTTTTTCCGCGTCGGGATTCGCATGCGCGACCAATCGGGCTGGCTGGACGGCCAAGGCGCTGTGCGCGGCGACGCGCGCTTGCGCCCGCGCTATTCCGCGCCTGAAGTTCTGGGCCTGCTGAACCGCGAGCGGCTGCTGATGATCGTGGTGTTTGCCGCGGTCCTTTTGGCCGGGGTGATCTTCGCCGCGACCCTGCCCAAAACCTACACTGCCCATTCGAGCCTGCTGGTGAACCTGAGCCAGCAGTACGTCTATGAGCCGGTGATCAGCGACGCCGGCCGCGGCATCGCGCCCCAGAAGGACCAGGTGGTCCAGTCCGAAGCCGAGATACTGAACAGCGACGCGCTGAAGCGACGGGTAATCGACGCGCTCGGCGTCAAGGCTATCGATCCGAAGCTCGGCGCCCGGTGGAACGGCGCCGACGTTACCGAACGCCACAAACTTGAGGGCGCTGCGCTGAAAGAGATGCAGCGCGGGCTGACGGTCGCCACCACCCCCGATTCCAACGTTGTGCGCCTTGACTACAAGAGCCGCGACCCGGACGCGGCGGCGCTGGTGCTCAACACCCTGGTGAAGAGCTACTTTGCCTACCGTAAGGAAGTGTTCGTCGACGCGTCCTCGCCGGCGCTCGACCACGAGAAGCAGGCGTTCGAAACTCGGCTGGGCAAGGCCGACGACGCCTACCAGGGCTTCCTCAAACACAACGGCGTCGCCGATTTCGCCACCGAGAAGGCCTCGCTGGCGGCGACCTACCAGTCGATCTTCGACGAGCGGGTGAAGGCCGACGTGTCGGTGCGCGAAATCCAGGGCCAGCTTGCAACCCTGAAGGCGCACGAGAGCCAGGCGCCGCAGGAAATCGAAATCCAGCGCGACCTGGACCTGTCGGTGCCCGCCGACCTGTTGAAGCTGCGCTCCGAACGCCAGGATCTGCTGTCGCGCTACACGCCGCAGTCGGAGCCGGTGCGCGACATCGACGCCAAGATCGCCAGCCTGCAGGCCCTGGCGTCGTCGAGCCAGGGCGTCGGCGAAAAGGACAAGCGTCTGGGCGCCAACCCGGTGTGGGAAGGGCTCGAAACTACGCGCATCAATCTCGAGGCCCAGCTCACCGCCGCCACCGACAGGCGCGACGAACTCGCCCGTCAGCTCGGTGAACTGGCGACGCGTCAGATGCGCCTCACCGGGCTCGAACCCCAGTACCAGGACCTGTCGGTGCAGCGCGACGTGCTGCAGGCCAATGTGAAGGACTTCGAGACCAAGGCGGAGGAGAACCGCGCGCTGCGCGACCTCGCCAATGCGTCCAACGACGATATCCGCGTGATCGAACGCGCGGCCCCGCCGGTGGAGGCCAAGAGCCTGCGCCGCGTGGTGTTGATCCTGGCGCTGCTGTTCGCGGCCTTCACCGCCGTCTGCGCGGGCCTGCTGCGCGTGTTCATGCGCAAGGAGCCGGCGACGCCCGGCGCGGTGGTGCGGACACTCGACCTGCCGATCCTGGCCACCGCCTCGCTGAAGTCGTGACGTGATGGTCGACCTTACGGCGGAAATGGCGAGCCTGATGACCGCCCTGGGGCCGCCGCCTGCGCAGCGCGGACGCGTCATTCAGTTCGTCTCCGCGCGGAAAGGCGAGGGCGCCTCGACCGTCGCGCGCGCCTACGCCCGTCTGGCTGCAGCCCATGCGAAGAAGCCGGTGTGGCTGGTGGACGCAGACCTGGAAACCCAGGGCCAGATGGCGGCCATCGGCGCGCATCCGGAACTCTTCGGTCCACTGGGCAAGGCGGCGGGCGCATCGCCGGACGGTTCGGCCTTTTTCACCATCCATCCGCCCAGCCACACGTCGCGTGGACGCCCGATACCGGACGCGGCGATGTTCCTGGCGCGCCCGGCGCTCGGCAAGCGGCTGTGGGTCACGCGCCTGCGCCGCGACTCGATGGGCTATGACCAGCGCGCGCACGTGGCGCCGTCGCCGGCCTATTGGCGTGCGCTCAGCCGCCATGCCGAAGAGGTGGTGGTCGACGCGCCCTCCACCGACCGGTCGCAGGCGGCCCTGACCATTGCCCCCTACGTCGACGCCAGCGTCATCGTCTTCGCGGCGGAGGAGACCGACCCCGCGCTCGCCGCCGATCTGCGCGACGCCATCGAGCGCGCCGGCGGCCGCGTCGCAGGCCTCGTGCTCAACCGCATGCGCGCGGGCGCCAAACCCAAACGGAACCGAGCTGCATGAGTTACCTTCCCGCCGGCACCCGCGTGGGCGGGTCGGAAAATCCGCTGCGCTGGCTCGAACCGCGCGCGGTGGTCAGCACCCGGCGCACCGCCGAAGTCGCCCGCGCCGGCTGGCTCAGCGGCTGGGTGGTGTTCGCCCTGTCGGTCCTGGTGCTCTTCACCTATTCGGAAGCTTGGCTTGCGCCGCTGACCGGCGAGAAGCCCAATGCGGACGACGCGGGCCTGATCCGCGCGGTCTACTATCCGGCCTACGCCGCGACCCTGTTGATCTTCGCCAGTTGCGGCCGCGAGACCCTGCGCGCGCTGATCCGCTCACCGTTGCTGGTTGTGCTGGTGGGCTTTGCGGCGGCTTCGGTGATGTGGTCCTCCGATCCCGAAGCCACCACGCGCCGCGTGGTGGCGATCGTGCTGACGTCCCTCGGTGGCGTGGTCATCGCCGCCCGCTATGACTGGACACGGCTCGCGCAAATCCTTGCGACGACCTTCGCGCTGCTCGCACTCGCGAGTCTGTTCGCGGCCCTGTTCGTGCCGAGCATTGGGCGTATGGAAGATCTGTTTCCAGGCTCCTGGCGGGGCCTTTGGCTGGAGAAGAACACGCTGGGCGGCTTCATGGCGCTGGGAACCGCGATCTTCAGCGCGGCCGCCATGCTCGACAAGCCGCGGCGCTGGCTGTGGGCGGCGTTCACCGTGCTCGCGCTCGCGCTTGTGTGGATGTCGACATCGAAGACCGCGCTCGCGTCCGCGGCCGTTGCCCTCAGCGCCTTCGCCTTCGTCTGGCTGGCCAAGCGCGGACCGGTCATGAGCGTAATCACCGTGTGGCTGGGTGTCGTCGCGCTGGCCGGCGTGGCCGCGGTGATCATTTTCGAGCCGCAGTGGATCTTCAGCCTGCTGGACAAGGACGCCACCCTCACCGGTCGCACCAAGATCTGGGCCGCCGCCGCGCGCCTGATCCACCAGCGCCCGACCCTCGGCTGGGGCTACGGCGCCGTGTGGGACAACAAGGACCGCTGGGGGCCTCTGACCCGCATCGTCAACCAGGCCGGCTTCACGCCGCAACACGCCCACTCGAGCTGGTACGAGATGGCCCTGACCCTGGGCTTTGTCGGCGCGGGTATCTGGGCGCTGTGGTTCGCGGAGACCTGGATCCGCGCGCTGATCTCAATCTTCACCAACCGTGGTGCCTATCTCGCCGTGCCGGTGATCGCGGTCTATTCGATCACCAGCTTCAGCGAGAGCATCACCCTGACCTGGAACGACCTGCGCTGGGTGTTGTTCGTTCTGGTGGCGGTGAAACTGGCGTCAGGCTTTCAGTCCACCGTAAACCGGTAGAGGTCCACGGCGCCGGGCTTCACTTCGGCCGCCATGAACAGGTCAACCTTGCCGCTCGACGACGAATAGATCGCAAACATCGCCGTCATCGCGTGCGGCAGACGTGCAAGCTCTCGTGGGCCATTCAACCCCGGTGCGCGTCCATCTTCATAGACGGCCGTCTCCGGACCGCCGCGATCGTCACGCCAGATCGAATAGATGTCGCTCACCCCGGGGCGATAGTCGGGTGTGAAGCGATCGGCCTCACTCACGCCGACAAGGTGATAGCCGTCTATTCTCTTTGCGGCGGCTCGGATCTCAAGATTTATGCTCACGGCTTCCGCCGTTTCGTGGAGGCCTCGCGCATTGAATTTGCACAGGTCGAATCGGTAGAGGCGCGGGCTCGGTTCGTCTTCGAACAGAACGCTCTCTCTGTCGTAAGCCTCGGAAACCAGGCCGTCCGGAACGCCGTGCTCGCCGCGAATAGGCTCGACGATCACGTCGCGAATGTCGTCCAGGCCGCCGCGTCGCAGATCGAAGGTGAGCCAGGAGCCGTTGCGCGTGACCGCAAGCAGGCCAAGGCGTGCGTTTAGCTCCAGGCCGGAGATCTGGTCGAGTCGGGCGTCGTCGGAGGTGACGCGCACGCCCCAACGCCAGGTCAGGGCGCCGATCTTGTCGCCAGCGATGCCGATATCCTTCGGCGACAGTGCGGTGACCTGGGCTTTCACGGTCTGCTCCGGCGTCGCGGGCCCGGAGCAGCCATCGTCAACGGGCGGCGTGCCTGGGGGTGGTGGCGGAGGCGGGGGCGGCGGTTCGGCGGTTGCGGCCGCGGCCGAGAGGACGACGATTGCGGCGGCGAGGGCAGACGCGAGGGTCAAGGGCTTGCGGCTCATGGGGCGAGCCTAGCAGCGGCCGAGCCGCCTGCCGAGTGGATCAGGCGCCGATCCTGTCGAGCGCGTCCGACACCGTCGCGACGTCGAAGCCGAGTTCGATTGCTTCTTCGAGCAAACGCTCCAGCGCCTCCGGCGTGCAGCCCCAGTCGGACGGGGTCGCGCTGACGTCGTGGGTGTAGAGGATCAGCCAGGCTTTCTTCTGGGCGGCGCGGTTCAGCCAGCGGGCAGCGCGCAGTTCGCCGCCCATGCCTTCGATGCCGACGGCGGGAAGCTGGTTCAGGTCGCAGCCGTCTTCGATCATGCCCTGGTGCAGCGCGCGGGCGGCGCGGAAGCGGCGTGCGGTGACGCGCTTGGCGTCGAGGGAGACGTCGCCGTAGGGGTAAGCGAAGGTGCGCGGGCGACGCACCGCGAATTCCGCCAGGCGTTCGGAGTTCAGCTGCACCTCGCGCTCGATTTCGCCGGCGCGGGCCTGGCCGCAGTCGAGGTGGCTGAAGCTGTGGCAGCCGATCTCGTGCCCACGTTTGGCGAGGCCGCGGATTTCCTCCTCCGAGGCGTTCAGGCCCATCGGACCCTCGCGACCGCAGAGACCGGCGGAGATGTAATAGGTCGCGCGTACACCGGCCGCTTCCATCCGCTCGGCGCCGTTCGAGACAGCGGTCGCCGGCGCATCGTCGAAGCTGATCGAGAGCAGCGGCCGCTCCAGCGTGAAGCGCGCGGTCTTGCGTTCGAGCAGGCGCACGTAACGACGCCGCAGCTTGCCCTTCAGCGACGGGTCTGCCCGATATGCATTGGCCGCTTCGCCGCTCATACGGTCTCCGCATAGAGGGACGCGCGATAGAGGCGCAAGGCGAAGGCTCGCGAGCCCGACGGCAGGATCGGCAGCAGCGCCGTCTGTTTGAACAGCGCGCGCCAGAAACTGAGCGCCGGAAGCTTCTTCAACATCGAGGCGGCGCGATAGCTGGGATAGGTGGACACGATCTCCGGATGCAGCGCCACGACGCGACCGTAGTTGCCGACTGACTGTTCGTATTTGCGCGCCAGGTCGGCGGTGGTGTCGAGGCCCAGGTGACTCGCGGGGTTGTCGGTGTGCACCACCGTAAAGCGGCGCACCATGCGCATGGCCCACTCCACGTCTTCCCAACCCCAGCCGGTGAAGGTGTCGTCGAACGCTTCGCTGTCGAAGGCGTCGCGGCGGACCAGAAGGTTTGAGGTGTAGACGTATTTCTCGGGCGTCAGCGCGCGCTGGAAGAACGGCACGCACTCGGCCTTGGCCGCCATGCGCCGGTGCACGCGAAACTTGCGGTCCTTGGGCGACTGGGTCAGCGAAAAGCCGCCGAACGCCACCGCCGGATCCTTCAACGCGACCAGATCGGCCCAGCTTTGCAGGAAGCGGTCGTCGTCGGGCCGCATGTCGGCGTCGAGGAACAGATAGGACGAGCCGCGCGCGTGCGCCGCCAACCGGTTGCGCCCCTTGGCGCGGCCTTCGTTCTCACGCAGCCGCACGAACCGCGCGGGCATCTGGGTCAGGGCGACCTGGTGTTCAACCTTGCGCGCGAGGGCTTCGTCGGCGGACCCGTCGTCGAGAACGACGATCTCGACCGTCCCGGCCAACCGTACAGCTTCGCGGTCCAGCGCCGTGATCAGGTCGCACGGGTCGTCGCGGAAGAAGGGGATCAGCACCGACATGACCACCCTGGCGTCCGTCCACGCGGCGTTGATCAGCACGCGTTCAGACCAAGGTTCCGGCGGTTCGAAGCGCACGATCTCGGCGGACGCAGGCTCTGCCTGGGCCCATTCGATCGTCACGACTTGCCGACGCGGTTGCGCGCTCATGCCATCCTCCGTGCCCGAAAAGTCTTGAGAAGGCGTGACCCGTGAGTGCGCACCGACGCCGCGTCCAGCATCCACGCGACCGGGGCGTAAACCATAAGTCCGACCGACGCCTTCGCCGCGACTTCGAGAATGCCGCCGACCGAGGGTATGCAAATCACGGCGAGCGCCATCGATGCGGTCGCCAAACCGCACTTGCCGACGGTCTCCCACGGGATCGGAAGCGCGCCCGCGCGTTTACCAAGAGTCCACGACGCGAAGGCGCCGATCGCATAACTCAGCGCTGTCGACCAGGCCGCCCCGATGACGCCGAAGCGGGGGACGAGGATCAGGTTCAGCGACACATTGACGATCGCCGGGCAGGCCATGGCCAGCAGCAGCAGCTTGGTCTTGCGCGCCAGGGTGAAGGCCTGGTGGAAGTAATAGGTGGTGACGCCGGCGAAGAAGCCCCCGACCGCAATCCAGGGCGTGACCTGGGCCGACGCCTCACGCAGGCCTTCGCCCACCAGCACCTGGGCCAGCGGCCTTGCCACCAGCGCGAGACCGGCCGCGGCGGGCAGCGCGATGAGCAGCAGCGTCGAGGCCTGTTCACGCGCCGCCTCTTGCAGCGAACGCCGTCCGCCGCGCTCCAGCGCCATGACCAGCGCCGGTCCGCCCGCGGCGCCCAGCCACAGGAAGATCACGTCCAGCGTGCGGTTTGCGAGGCTGTAGGCGGCGTGATAGGCGCCGACGCTTTTCGCATCGAGGTAGGCCGCGATCATGAACCGGTCGGTGGTGGCCAGCGCCAGCGCCAGGATCAACGAAGCGGAGATCGGCAGGCCGTAGGCGGCGTAGCGCCGCGCGCGGTCGGGCTCGAAGTGTCCGCCCTTCAGGAAGGCCAGTTCCTTCGGCAGCGAGAACGGAAGGCACAGGACCGCAGCGATACCCGCGCCGATCAGGGGTGCGGCGCCGCCGAGGCCCAGCACCGCAAACAAAACCCCCAACGCAAAACCGCCGGCGGTTTGGGCCATGTCGAGCGCAGAGGCGGAGACGACCTCGCCCGCGGCGCGCCGGCGCTCTTGCACAAGCTTGATCAGACAGCGGCCGAGAATGGCCCCGAGGCCTGCGCCGATCGCCATCTTCAGCGCCGGATTGGCCGGCCACAGCCACAGGCCGATCGCACAGACCGGCGTGAACACCACCGCCATCACGACATAGGCGCGGTACAGCGTCTTGAAATGGTCGGCGAGCCGCCCGCTGGTCTGTTCGGCGGCGAAGAAGCGCGCCATCGACGCCTCCAGCCAGGTGAAGCCGATGGTATGCACCAGCGTCATCGCCGAAAAGCCGAGCGCATAGAGGCCGAACTGCTCGGGCGTGAGCAGGCGCGTGAACACCACGATGGTGAGCAGGCCCACCACCCCTTGAACGATGTTGGCGGGCAGATAGGCCCAGACGCCGCGCCAAAACATCGGCGCGCTCAGCGAATGGCCAGACGGTCGCCCACCAAGACGGGGACGGTCATCAGGATGCAATAGAGGTCGAGCCATACCGACTGGCGCTCGATGTATTCGATGTCCAGCGCCACGCGCTTGCGCACGTCGGCGGCGGTGTGTAGCGGTCCGCGCGAGCCCTTGATCGCGGCCCAGCCGGTCATGCCGGGCTTCATGCGGTGACGCCAGGCGTACTCGGCGACGAGGCGCGCGCTCTCCCACTGGCCGGTCTTCATGCCCACCGAGTGTGGCCGCGGCCCCACCAGCGACATCTCGCCCTTCAGCACGTTCACCAGCTGGGGCAGTTCGTCGAGGCTCATCTGACGAAGGAAACGGCCGGCGCGCGTGACGCGCTCGTCGTCGGCGACGACCTGGCGGGCGCCGGCCTGGTCGGTCGATTCCTGGCGCATGGTGCGAAACTTCCAGACGGTCACGACCTCGTTGTTGAAGCCGTGGCGCTTCTGGCGGAACAGCACCGGGCCTTGGCTGTCGAGTTTCACCCACAGCGCGATCAACCCCATCAGCGGCGCCAGCATCACCAGCATCAACGCGCCGACGCCAAGATCGAGCAGACGCTTGGCGAAGGCGCGGCGGTCGTTCTCCGGCAGGCCCGACAGGCGGGTCAGCGGCGCGTCTGCGAGCCTGGCCAGCGCCGCGTCGCGGTCGCTTTCGGTCTCCAGATCCACCAGCAGCGACACCTCGTTCGGCAACACCCGCAGGCGATCGACGATCTCACGCACGCGGCCGCGCGCGCCGGCATCGACGCAGACGACGACGCGGTCGACGAAGGGCGCGATGCGATGCTCGACCAGGGCCTGCACGTCACCCAGCACGGGCACGCCGGACAGCGCCTCGGGCGAGCGCGCCAGGCGGTCATCGAACACGCCGATGACGTTCACGTCGCGACGAGCCAGGGCGGCGGTGATCAACCGCTCCGCATGTTTGGTGGCGCCGACGATGACGATGTTGGGGGTCAGACGCCCTTGCGCGCGCCAACCCTGCACCGTGGTGAACGCCCACCCGTGCAGCGCCAGCACCACCAGCGGTGTCATCAGGAACCAGGTGTCGAGGCCGGTGATCGCTACGTCGCTCGCGCCCAGCCCGAAGGCCAAGCCATAGGCGGGGATTAGCGCGACCGCGAAGGCGGTAGTCACCTTGGACAGGTGCACGCCCAGCCGCTCATGGCGCCCGAAGCCGTAGAGGCCGAACACGCCGAACAGCCACGCGACCAGGGACGTGGCGACCACGATCGGCAGCAGGTCGCGCAACGGCGCCGCGGCCAGCCGGCCGCCCAGCGCAATGGCGGTGGTAAGCGCGGCCAGGGCGGTGACGCTAACCACGTCTCCCGCCCGGAAGAACCGCGCCGCCAGGGCGCCGCTCTGTTTCAGGCGTGCGGAAACGAGACGTTCGGGCCGGAATGGGCCACGGCGGTTAACCGTGCCGGCCCTCGGCGCCTGGGCGAAATCGGCCGCCAGGGCCTGCAGGGCGATGGGGTCGAGCGGGACGGATTCCCGAGCTTCAACAGGGACTTCCGGGGTGCGGTTGCGTGCGACAGCGGCCGGCATGGGGGCGTCCTGAATGGGGAATTTCAGGAGGCCTGCTGCAATCGCCGTGCAACCGGGAGGGGATGGGGCGGCTGGCCATCAAAGGAAGCGGGGGATGGCGGTGACGGAGGGATTCGAACCCTCGATACCCTTTCGGGTATGACGATTTAGCAAACCGTTGCCTTCAGCCACTCGGCCACATCACCCACCGGGTCCGGAGTTTCCCCCGGGACTGGCCGCTTTACAGCCGCGCCAAGGCGGCCGGTCAAGCGGGGAAGAGCCTCTTAGCGGAGACCGCGCCGTTTCGCCACCGGGCCAGGGCTTTTTCAAGCGGAGGCCAAGGGGCTGGGTCGTCGCTCTTTGGCCGAGCTGGTCCACGCGCGTTGGCCTGACGTCAAACTGGTTGTGGCGTCCGGGCAGGCTCTGCGAGCACCGGCGCCGGGCGACGGCCGGTTCTCAGGAAGCCCTACACGGTCTCGGAATGGCCGACACGGTGTCGAAGACCCTGCGCGCTGACTGAGGCTCACGCCGCGACGCCCAGTGCATAGCGCCGACAGTGTTCGAGATAGGCTACCTCATGAACCGAAACCAGATCGACCACGCTGCTCCATAACCAGTGGGGCGCGTCCAAGTCGCCCGACGAGCGCTTGTTCATTTCCTCGCTCCAGGCGTGTCGCGCCGTCTCGTCAAGCTGACGAGCGTGAGCCTTTCCCACCACGGACGCGAGATAGTGCGCGGCCCGCACAGCCTCTTGCTGAGTGAGCTTGTCGATCTCCAGCTTCAGGTCCTGCGGCATCAGTTCGCGCAGGACGACGCTCTTGTCCATGAATGTCGCGGCCAGCATCCGTCCGCCTAAGAAAGGCGAGAGAGCGCGCGCGCCTGCGACCACGCGCTCCGCGTCGTCTCTCGGCATCGAGCCGCTCGGTGATCGCGGAGCGGCGGGATGGGTGGCTTCCTTTATGTCGACCAGACACAGGCCGCCGTTGTCGGCGTCGCCCGTCTTGCCCACCTGAACCAGAACGGCATACCGCAAGCGCCCCAGCGAACTGCAGCCCTTCATCCAGTAGGCGGCGTCGAGCACCTCAATGTCGGAAGCGCTGTCGCGACCGCGCAGGGCGGTGACCATAGTCCGGACGGCTTCGGTCTCGAACAGCTTGCCGATCTCGCTTCGCTCGCGAGAGGAGAGCGCCCAGAACCGCTCACCCAGCGGGATGTTGGGCTTGACGTCCTCGATGCGCTCTCGCGCCAGGTGGCGCCATTTGCGGCGGTTGGCCTGCCTGAGGACCTTTTTGATAGATCGGGGTCGGTCGGACTTGGAACCCGAATCCGCGCCCAGAAGCGCGTCCCGGTATCCGGCGACCATTTCCTCGAGCATCTTCGCCGTCGTTACACCCGGCAGGTCCGCACCGCGCGCCGCGGTTGCAAGCGACAGACCCAGCCGCACCAGATCATGGGCGGGATTTCCGATGACGGTCTGGTCGAGATCTCTGATCTGAACGTCGATGTCGCCATCGGCGCTCGCGAGTGGGCCGAGATTGCCGAGGTGGCAATCGCCGCAGATCCAGATCGCGGGGCCCTCCGGCAAGGCGCGACCGGCCCCATCCTCCAGCCATTGGTAAAATCGCTGGGTGTTGCCGCGCACATAGGCGTGGGCGGACCGGGCCATCTTCAGTCGCCGCTGTTCAATCAGAACGGCGGCACGGCCGTCGACCTTTGGGGACGGATAAGGACGCTTGCTCATCCAGGCATAATGCGAAGCTGGCCGCTCCGTTGCGGCGGCCCCTGTTGGCGCTGCTCAGGTCCACAAGTGGGCGCTCACGCGGGCGTGTCGGCGGGTTGTACCGATCGTTCGGCGAGACACGGTCTCCGTAGCCGCGGCCATAGCCTACTCGCCTCCGGCGAAATGCTCCGTCCCGGGCGGGGCGTGCAACCGCTGCGCCGCCTTTGCGGCCTGAAAGCCGGGGCGGTCTTGCAGCCGCCGCCAGTACGCCTGCGTCTGCGGCTGGGCTTCCGCAATGAGGCCCAGATGCTCCGCCAACAGCAGGGCGTAGCCGACTGAGATATCAGCCGCCGTGAACCGGTCCGCGCACAGCCAGTCCGATGTCTCGACCACGCGGTCGACGGCGCGCAGGCGGGACAGGAACCACTTCGCGTAGTCGTTGGCGACGGCCTCCGCCTTGCCGGGCTCGAAGCGCCGGTATCGGATTACCAGGGTCTGCGGAAAGGTCAGGGTCGCTTCGCCGTAGTGCAACCAGTTGAGCCAGGCGCCGTAGGCCGGTTCGTCCACCGTGACCGCGAGGGAGCTGGGGCCATAACGAGTGACGAGGTACTGCACGATGGCCGCCGACTCCGTCATGAACACGCCGCCGTCGATCAGCGCCGGTATGGTGCCGAGCGGGTTTACCGCCATGTACGGCTTGTCGCGATGCCGCGGCGGGAACGGCAGCACCTTCAGATCGTAGGCGAGGCCGAGTTCCTCGAGCGCCCACAACGGTCGAAACGAGCGCGCGTCGGTGCAGTGGTAGAGTTGGATCATGGTCACCCCGGGCCGACGGGCGTCACCGGCCTGCCGACGCCCCTATACACGCATCCTCCGGTTCCGGCCGCCCGATGCAGAACTGTATTGCCCTTGCGCGCCGGGTCAATACAATGCCGGACCAGCCGGACCTGCCCGGTTTTCAGCCGTAGAGAACGGGAGCTCCAATGCCGGCGGACACCCAATCCGAGGAAATCCTGGCGCGTTACGCCGCCGCCGAGGCGGTGCTCGACGCGACGGTCAAGCCGCTGGTGCTCAATGAAGCGGTCGCGGCGACCTGGGTGAACGATACGGAGTTCTGGTATCGCCGCCAGCGCCCCGACGGCGGTCAGTACATTCGCGTGCGCGACGGCCGGGCCGCCGACGCCTTCGACCACGCCGCAGCGGCTGCAGCGCTTGCGGCGGCGAGCGGCGTTGAGGTCGCGCCCTGGTCGCTCGACGTGGAATCCATCGGCGACAGCGAACTGATCGTTCGCCGGGACGGACATCGCTGGCGCGTCGCCGGCGGCGCGGCGGCAAAGCTCGGTGAAATTTCCTCGTCCCAGCCGGGCGTAAGCCTGTCGCCCGCAGGCGATCGGGCGCTCTTCGTCAGGGATCACGATCTCTACGTTCGCGATGTGCGCACGGGTGGCGAACTGCGGCTCACAGCGGACGGCGAAGCGGACTTCAGCTGGGGCCAATACCCGGACGCCGGCCTGCTGGCGGTGGTGCGCCGGCGCAACGGCGGCCTGCCGCTGCCGCCCTATGGCTGGGCCTGGTCGCCCGACGGCGAGCGCCTGGTCGGGGGACGCGTGGATGAGCGGCACGTCGAACCCTATCCCTTCCTCGAGTCCGTGCCCCAGGACGGCGGCGCGCGGCCCCGCGCCTACATGGTGCGCCAACCGCTGGTCGGCGAACCGGGCCCGGTCTTCAGCGCCTGCATCATCGAGGTCGCGACCGGCAGGCGGACCCCGATCGCGCTTCCGGACGGCATCGCCGGCAACGCGCTCTCGATCGTGGGCTGGCGCGCGGACGGCAAGGCTTTCTACACCGCCATCATCGCCGGCGAGCCGCGCGAAATCCGCCTGGTCGAGGTCGACGCCCTGACCGGCGCGGTGCGCACCCTCGTGACGGATCGGCCCGAGGGCTACCCCAACCTCAACGCCGAGATCTACAACCGCCCGAACCTGCGCCTCATCGCCGGCGGCAAGGAGCTGATCTGGTACTCGGAACGCTCGGGCTGGGGTCACCTCTATCGCTACGACCCGGCGACGGGACAGCTGCTGAACGCGATTACGTCCGGCGATTGGCTGGTCCGCGACATTCTTCGCGTAGACGAGGATCGCAAGCGCGTCTTCTTCACCGCGACGGCGCGCGAGGGTGGAGACCCATACCTGCGGCGCGTCTACCGCGTCGACTTCGACGGCGCGAACCTGACTCTGCTCACGCCCGAAGACGCCGACCACACGCTCGACGGCGGTCCGATCCCGATCCTGGCGACGCTCTACAAAGTCCCTGAGCCGCCGCCGGCGATCTCGCCCGGCGCGACGCTGTTCATCGACAGCTATTCCACCGTCGACGGCCCCGGCGTCACCGTGCTGCGCTCGACCGAGGACGGCCGCGAGATCGCCGTGCTCGAACGCGCCGACGCCAGCGCGCTCATGGCCACCGGATGGAAGCCGCCCGAACGCTTCACCGCCAAGGCCGCCGACGGTGAAACCGATCTCTACGGCGTGCTCTACCGCTCCAATCCTGTCCTGCAGACGCCCACGCCGTTGATCGACGGCATCTACGGCGGTCCACAGGTCACGGTCACGCCGCGCAACTTCAAGACCGCGCGTGCGGCGCTCGGCGGCTATGGCCGCGCGGCCCTGGCGAGGCTCGGCTTCGCGGTCATGGTCATCGACGGGCGCGGCACGCCGCTGCGTTCCAAGGCGTTCCAGAACGCGGGCTACGGCAATTTCGCCGACATGGCGCTGGACGACCACGTGGCGGTGCTGGAGCAACTGTGCGCCCGTGATCCCAGCCTCGACGCCGACCGCATCGGCGTGTACGGCCACAGCTTCGGCGGCTACACCTCGGCGCGCGCCGTGCTGCGCCATCCGGACATCTACAAGGTCGCTGTCTCATCAGCCGGCAGCCACAATCTCCACGGCATGTACGGCAACCTCGCCGACGCACTGTGGGCGCCCGACTACGGCAACGGCCTGCGTGTCAAACCCGACGTGAAAGCCATCCCGGAAAACTACCGCGATCTCGACACGGGGACGCTCGCCGCCAAGCTGCGCGGCAAGCTGATGCTGGCCTACGGCGACATGGACGAGAACGCCTTCCCCGCCGCGACCCTGCAACTCGCCGACGCCCTGACCAAGGCCAACCGCAGCTACGACCTGCTGTACATGCCAAACCGCACCCACGGCTTCACGCCCGAGCCCTACTATGTGCGCCGGCTTTGGGACTATTTCGTCGAGCATCTGATGGGCGTGCGCCCGCCGCTCAACTATGCGATCGGCGGGCCCGCGACGGCGGGGGGCATCGGCTGAGGATCAGTCCGCCGCTTCGAGGATCCGCTGTGTGGCCGCCTCGACGTTCTTCCTGACCAGCGGCAGCGGCAGGCCGCCCGGCGCGAGCACGGCGTCGTGGAAGGCCTTCAGGTCGAACCGGTTGCCGAGCTTTTCCTTCATCTCGCGCCGCAACTCGAGCAGGTAGGTGTCGCCGAGCTTGTAGGCGAGCGACTGGCCCGGAATGTCGCAGCTGTAGCGCACGCTTTCGCTGAGGATCTCGGTCTCCGGCATGAAGGCGTTGGCGCGCATGTAGTCGCGCGCCTGCTCCAGGCTCCAGCCCATGGCGTTCATCCCGGTGTCGACCACCAGGCGGCAGGTCAGGAACGCGTCCATGACCAGGCGGCCGAACTTCTCTTCCGGCTCGGCGTACATGCCGAGTTCGCCGGCGAGGGTCGCGGCGTATTCAGCCCAGCCTTCGTTGAAGGCGTTGAACGAGCTGCCCTTGCGCAGAGGATGCAGGGCGGTGTTCTCCCGCTGGGACGCGAGGTGAAAGTGGTGGCCCGGGACCAGTTCGTGGAAGTTCAGCGCCGCGATGTTCATCAGCGGCCCCTGGGACAGGTTCTTGGTGTTGAAGATATAGCGGCCGACGTCGCCGTCCTTCTTCGGCATGTCGTAGTAACCAAAGGTCATGGCGCCTTCCAGGGCGGCCGGCAGCGCCGCGACGCCGTGGGCGGCCTTGGGCATGAAGTTGAAGTTTGCTTCGATGTGCGGCGCGATGCGGTCGATGTAGCGCTGGAACACTTCGGTGATCGCCGTCTCGCCTTCGGCGCGCCAGCGCGGGTCTTGCTTGACGGCGTCGAGATAGGCGAGGGGATCGCCGGCAAAGCCGACAGCGTCCATCAAAGCCTGCATCTGCTCGCGGATCGACTGCATCCGCGTCAGGCCGGCCTGGTGCACCTGGTCGATGCTCATGTCCATGGTCAGGTGCATGCGCACGAGCTCGGCGTAGACCTCGGCGCCACCCGGATACTGGGTCAGGCCCACGGCCTCGGGCGCCTTGTCGCGATAGGCCGGCGCCGAGATGTAGGCGATAAGGTCGTCGAAGGCCGGAAACACCAGTTTCTGGATACGGTCCTCGATGCGGCGCGCGGCCTCGGCGCCGTCCACCCCGGCAAGCCGTTCGGCGGCGACGGACAGAATGGCGGGTGCGCGGCCGCGCAGGCCGGTCATCGCCGCGACCGACGGATCGATGGCGGCCTTGGGCATGACGATGCCGCGGTCGAACTGACCGCGCGTGCGCACATCGAACTGGCGGAGCATGCGGGCGTAGTCGCAGACCAGGGCGAGGTAACGCTCGACGTCGCCCTCGGACGCAAACACCTGGGTGGCGAACACATTGCCGAGACTGCTGAGCAGGAAACCGCCGCCGTAGACCGTCGGCGCGAACATGGCGAAGAACCCGACCTGCAGCGGGTCGAACACCAGCCAGTACCAGTCCAGCGCTTTGCTCCAGCGCTCGGTAACCTTGCGCCCGACCGCGAGTGTCGCCGCGACATCGAGCGGGAGCGCGTCCGCGTTGACCTCGTCGATCTGCGCCATCAGACGCTTGCCGCGTTCGGCGCGCGCCGCCGCCGCGGCTTCGGAGAACTCCGGAAGCCGGCTGGGTGGGAACGGATTGTCCGTTGTCGTGAACGGACTGGGCTCGACCGCCGCCCACACCCGCTCGATCACCGCCAGGGCCTTCATCAGGGTTGCCTCGTCGAATTCTGCCGTCATGGCGGGCTCCAAATCGTTCGGTGATGAGCGGAAGAGGTGTTGTCAGTTCTCGAGTTCGCGTTGAACAAAGCGCGCGGCGGCGAGATAAAAGAGAGTGCACAGCGCAAGGAGCGCGGTGATGATCATCAAGGCGTAGCGCAGGCTGTCGACACCATAGGTCGGAGCCAGGTAGTCGCTCAACGCGCCTGCGAGGTAGGCACCGCCGCCGACGCCGACAAGGCTGGTGATCAGGCCGTTGACCGCCATCGACAGCGAGCGACGGCTGGGCCCGGATACCGAAAGGACCAGTGTGATCGCCGTCGGCGCCGCCGCGGAAAGCGGGATGATGGCGACAACGGAGAGGATAAGGAACAGCGTGTAGCTGTGTGTGAAAAACGACAGCTCGTAGAAGGGCATGGATAGCCCGATGCCGATGGCCGGCAGCCAGGCCAGCCATTTCGGCGACCGCTTGGTTAGTCGGTCGGCCATCAGGCCGCCGATGATGGTTCCGAAGAGAGGGATTAACACCGATACGCTCCCATAGAGAGCGCCTTGGGTGGCGAGATCGACTTTGAGAACTCGTTGCAGATAGGCAGGGATCCAAAGAAACGCACCGGTGACCACAAGGTTGTAAATCGTCAGGCTGAGCACCCCGAGGACTAGCGACCGTTTGCGGAGCAGAACCCCGATCGTCCTACCAACGCGCTCCTTGCTCTCGCTGGCAGCGTGTCCGAGCACTCTGCGCGGTTCGGAGAGCACGAAGAAGGACAAAAGCGCGAACGGAATCCCGGGCACGCTCAGCCAGAGAAAAGCTGCGCGCCAGCCCTCATATTTGTTGATCTGGGCGCCGCCGGTATAGGCGATTAGAATCCCAACCGTCATGGCGAGCACCAGCATCGATGTTGCGCGGCCGCGTTGGTTCGGCGGGAAGTAGTCGGGGACCAGGGAAAACACCGGGGGTGTGGCGCCGGCCTCGCCCACACCCACACCGACTCGCGCCAGCGCGAGCATCGGCAGGTTGCGCGCAAACCCGCATAGCGCCGACATGACGCTCCAGACCGCCAGCGACAACGAGATGATCACACGCCGGTCGCCGCGGTCCGCCCATCTAGCGATCGGCAACCCGAGGATCGCGTAGAACGCTGCAAAGGCGAAGCCCGTCAGCAAACCCATGACCGTATCGCTGGCGTGGAACTCCGCCTTGATCGGTTCGAGTAGGATCGACATCAGATAGCGATCGGTCATGCTGCAGAGGAGCGCTAGGAACAGTACCGCAAGCAGGAGCCAGCGCCGCGCTGGCTTGTAGAGCGTCCACGGCCCGTCTGCGGGCGCCGGCTCGGTCCCGGGAATAACCTCAGGGATGCCGCCTGCGGCGTCGGTGATGGTGGTGTCGCTCATGAATGCCCCCTCAGTAGGCCGCAGAGCCGCTGTTGACGCGGTTATGCGAAACGGCTTCGATCTTTCCCGTCTTGGGATCGCGCCCGACGGCGACCCAGTCGCCTTGGCCCAATGTAAACAGCGCCTCCGGCCCCGACTCGACGACCGCGCAATCCAGCGCATCGACGACGCCGCGAGGGAACCGGCCCTGCGGGAGGCTGATTTTGAGCTGCCCCGTCGCCGGATCGGCGGTCGGCAGGAAGAAGTCCGGCGTGTTGACCGCGTCCTCCAACGACATGCCGAACGCGGTCGTATTGAGCAGGCACTGGAACGTGCGCTGATGCAGGCCGGCGTTCATGGAGGCAAAGCCGAACACCGGCGCCTCGTCTTTGAACACGATGCCGGTCTCGGTCGGCGCCGAGAGCCGCCCGCCGGGTTCTGTGGCCGCGATCAGGGGTTGCTGGAAGCTCGCCGCGTCAGCGATGGAGATCCCGTCGACCACGATGGCGGTCTTGCCCCACAGGACACAATTGATCGAGTGCGTGATCGCCGCGATGTTGCCTTCTGCATCCACCGCGACGACGTCGTCCGAATGGCGCGGCTCTTGGGGAGTAAATTGGAAAGGCTTCTTGCCGGCCTTCATCTCCGCCCACAGCACTTCCGCATATTTGCGCGTGACGCGCGACTGCGGTGAGAAATCGATGTCCGGATAGACCGCTGCGACTCCCGCGCTGCCGTAAGCGAGCAAAAGTCCGATATGCGAGAGTTCGACCGCGAGACGCAGTGAGTCCGCCGATTTGGACCAATGTTCCGCCTTGTCGAGGCCTGCGACGCGAGCGAGGTTTTGCGCCTCGATCAGGGGCACGCCGCCGCCGTTGGGCCACGGATTGGTGCAGATTGAATAACCGTCACCGAGATCAGCGACCAGCGGTTCGTCCCAGATTACCTGATAACGCTCCAAATCTTCGAGCGTCATCTTGCCGCCGTCCGCCCGCACGGCCTTCACCAGCCGTTCGCCCCAGGGACCGCCGTACATGTGGTCGGCGCCGGTCTCGGCTACGGCGCGCAAAGTTTCGGCCAGGCGCGGCTGACAGAACACGTCGCCTTCCGCGTAAGGCGTTCCATCCGCCTTCAGCAAAGTCTCGCGCGTTTCCGGCAGACGCTTCAGGTCGTCGGGTCGGAAGCCGAATGACTTGCCCAGTTTGGCCCCGACTTTAAAGCCCTTCTCGGCGAGCTCGATCGACGGGTCGAACAAGCTGGCGAACGGCAGCTTGCCGAAGCGTTTGTGCGCCGCCTCGACGCCCTTCATGAAGCCGCCGACCAGCGCGGTGCGCCCGCTCGGATCCTTGCCGCGAATGTCCGCTTCCGACATGCCGATGCCGCCGGGAATGGTGAGCGGATCATCTTCGCCGGTGATCGTGTTCCACTCGGCGTTCATGGTGTGGACCTTGCCGGTCTTGGCCTCGAAATAGACCAGCGACAGGATGCCGAAGAAGCTGATGGGTCCGCCGGCGCTCAGCGTGACCTGGGTCAGGGCGGTGGTGAGGGCCGCGTCCGCGGCGCTGCCGCCCTGCTTTAGCGCTTCGAGGCCCGCGCGTGCGGCAAAGGCGTTGTAGGAGACCGCCACGCCGCCGTGATTGCCGCGGCTGGCCATCGCCGTGGTGCGGGTCGCGACCTGATCGTGCTTGGCGCGGGCATAGTCGTCGGCCGGCCAGAGGGACGCGGAGAGGTCGACGCGAACGGATTGCGGCGCCAGGTCGTCCATCGATCGCTCTCCCATGGCCGGGCGGTGGGAAGCCGGGCTTCGCGCGCCTCTCGAATCCATTCAATACATAGCTGTATTGACCGGCGGTCAAGGGGGTGGACGGTGGAAAGCCGCCCAGGACGAGGCGTGCTGAAGCTAGAGGGGGCGGGACTTGCGACGTTGGGGCGAGGGCGCGCCTGGTTTCACCTTGGCCGCGTCGGGCGCACGCTCCGACCGTCCCAGTTCGCCGCCCCGAAAACCGGTCAGCACGCGATAATAGGTCTCGGTCAGAGCCTTGCGGCTCTTGGCGGACTCCTTCACGCCCATGGCGTAGTAGCCGACCTGGTGGAAATAGCTGACCCGCGCGCGGGTCGTCGCCTCCAGCTCGTCGTATCCGGCGTCGAGAAACAGCCCGTGCAGCGCTTCGATGCGCTCGTCGTCGACCTGGTGGACGACCGCGGCGACCTTGGGCGCCTCGCGCGCCCAGGCGCGGACCGCGGTATCATAGTCCGGCCGGTAGTCGCGCTCTTCGATCCAGAGCTTGACCAGCGCCCAGTATCGCTCGGACGGCGTGCCGGGGCCATTGATCGCATCGAGCATCGGGCGGTTGTTGGTTGCGCGCCAATCGTCCAGCAGCGCCTCCAGCAAGGCCTTGTGACTCTTGAACCGATAGTAGAAGCCGCCGCGCGTCACGCCCGCCTTCTTGGCCAGGCGGTCGATCTTGACGGCGCCGATGCCCTCCTGGATCAGGGTCTCGCGCGCGACGTCCAGCCAGTCTTCGGTCGAAATCCCGCGCTCGTTGGTTTCACGCTTGTTTTTCAATGCCCCCACCCGGGCCGCTTCTCTCGACAGGTTAGCCATCCGATGGGCGCATGGTCCAGCCTCGGATTGCCGCATTTGATACACGAGTGTATCGACGCTGCATACCTGAGAGAATCCATAATGCTGCCTATCATCGGCATAAAACGTCAGCGCCCGGCTGCCGCCGCGAAGCCGCCGGCCCCGGTCGTGAAGCAACCTGCAAAGGCATCGGTGTCAAAGGCCGCCACGCGCGGCGCTGCGAAGCCGCGGCCGTATGCGCGGGGCGCGACCTTCTCGCGGGAAGAATGGGTGGCTGCCGCGCGGCAGGTGCTCATCGATGAAGGCGTCGCCGGCGTGAAGGTCCGCCGGATCGCGCAGCGCCTGGGGGTGACGCGGGGCGGGTTCTACTGGCGTTTCTCCGGTCCCGCGGGGCTGCTGGACGAGCTGCTCGAGAATTGGCGCGCGACCAATGCGGCGTCGAGCTTGGCGGCGATCCGAAGTGAAGGCACGCCCGCCGAACGGTTCGGCCGGCTGCTGTTCGCCTGGATCGATGAAGAGCGCTTCGATCCCAAGTACGACATGGCGGTTCGCGAGTGGGCGCGCACCTCGCGCAAGGCCGATCTCGCGGTGCGCCGGTATGACGACGAGCTCGTCGATGCGCTTGCGCAGCTGTTTGTCGATGCGAGTTACGATCGCGACGAGTCCCTGATCCGCGCCCGCATCGTCTACTACCACCAGATCGGCTATTACGCGCTGCGCGTGAAACAGACCCGGGTGAACCGTTACCAGGTGGCGCACCTCTACCTCCGCATTCTCACGGGCTTTCCGGGCGAACAGTTCGCCGCCCTGAAAGAGGCCATCCGCCAAGTGTCCTCCCGCCGCTCTGCGACCCGCCCCGCCGCGGACGATTAATCCATTGAACTTACACACAAAGTTTTGCGCGTTCCACAGAGTACAGGGCTGTATTGACGGATACACATGTGTGTGGGAAGGTCCTGGCTAATCGGAAATCGTACGAGTCCGCCAGAGGCTCAGGACGGGGGATAAGCGATGAGGAAAGCGACCTTTGCAGGACGGGGTTTTGCGGCGCTGCTGATGGCGACCACGGCCATGGTCGTGCTCAGCGCGGGACAGGCGAGCGCGGCGGACGATTCCAAACCGGCGACGACGGTGGGCGAAGTCGTCGTTACGGCGCAGAAGCGCACCGAAAACATTCAGAACGTGCCCGCCTCGGTCACCGCCGTCGGCGCGAAGCTGATCGACCGCCTGCAAGCGACCAGTTTGCAGGACTACGCCGACTACGTTCCGGGCCTGACCGTCCAATCCAACGGCGCCGACGCCAATCGCCTGATCATCCGCGGTCTCTCGACCGGCCCCGACGACATCAGCCCAACGGTGGGCGTCTATGTCGATGACGCGCCGTTCGGCTCCAACAGCGGCTACGCGCTGGGCGCTCTGCTCAGCCCCGACGTCGATCCCTTCGACCTCGACCACGTGGAAGTGCTGCGCGGTCCGCAGGGCACACTGTACGGCGCCAGCACCCTCGGCGGCCTGGTCAAATACGTGACCAAGGCGCCCAGCACCGCCGGCTTCGACGGCCACGTTCGTGTCGACTTCACCGATGAAGACGGTACCGGCGCCACCGGCGAGAGCTTCCGCGCCGGTTTCAACCTGCCGATCTCCGACAAGGTCGCGCTGCGCATCAGCGGCTATACCTCCGATCAGGAAGGCGATCTGACCAACGTCCGCACCGGCCAGGACCATCTGAACGGCTCCGCCAAGTCGGGCGGCCGCTTCGACCTGATGATCAAGCCGATCGATGATCTGACCATCGACCTGATCGCCTTCACCGATTCCAACAAGATCAAGAATAGCGGCCTGGTCCTGGGCGATGCGGTCACGCTGCAGCCGCTGTATGGCCAGTACGCCGGCTATGACTACGTCAACCAGCATGCGTCGACGTCGTACCAGGTATTCGAAGGCGTGGTGAAATACCGCCTGCCGAACGGTATTACCGCCAGCTCGACCACCAGCTATTCCAAGTTCTCGGTGGACGAAGTCTCCGACGACACCACCATCTTCCAACCGGCTTTAGGCGCCTTCCTGGGGTCGATCCTAGAATTCCCGGGCATCGTGGCGCCGACGACCAAGAAGGTGACCGAAGAGGTGCGCCTCGAATCGCCGACCGGCGACCGGTTGGAGTGGTTGGTCGGCGGCTTCTTCGACCTGGAGAACAGCGACTACCTGGCGGGCATCAATTCGGTCTACGAATTCGGCGCCACGCCGCCGTCCTTCCTCGCCCCGACCGTGAACCTGCTGGCGAACTACGAGACAGTGAGTTCGCTCAACCGCTACTCCGAGCGCGCGATCTTCGGTAACGTCACCTACCATTTCACGCCCACGCTCGATGCGTCGCTCGGTCTGCGTTACAGCTCGAACGATCAGCACCTGACCTCGGAGGGGTCAGGCTACCTCGCGCTGCTCGGCGCGATCCCGACGCTCGCCCATGCCTCGTCGAGCGATAACGTCTGGACCGAGTCCGGCGACGTCCGCTGGCATTTCGAACCGGACTCGATGGCCTACGGCCGCATCTCGCGCGGCTACCGTCCGGGCGGTCCGAACCTGACCGGTCCGTCATTCAATCCGGACACCACCTGGAACTACGAACTGGGCCTGAAGACCACCAAGCTCGACGGCAAGCTCACCGCCGACCTCGCGCTCTTCTACATCGACTGGCGCGACATCCAGTTGAACTTCTTCAACGGCACGTTCGTCAGCATCGGCAATGCAGGCAACGCGCGCAGCGACGGTCTCGAATTTGAAGGGACCTACACCCCGATCCCGGGCCTGGTGTTTGCGGCCAACGGCGCCTACACCGATGCGAAGATCACCTCGCTGATCCCCGGCGCTCAGGGCGGCGCGGTCGTCGGCGATGCCCTGCCCTTCGACTCGAAGTGGACGGGCGCTCTGCGCGCCGACTACTTCTTCCCGGTCCTGACTGATGCGGAGTTCAACGTCGGCGGCAGCCTGCGTTATCGCAGCTCGTTCAACACAACCTTCCCAGGCGACACGGGCACGCGGTTCTACACCCTGCCGTCGGAGTTCTTCGTGGATCTGCGCGCCGGCATCGAGTTCGCGCACAGGTTTGCGGTCAACTTCCAGGTCCTGAACGTCGGCAATGAGCGCAAGCTGTCGACCGCGGCTGAATCGCTCGCGGTTTCGCAAGCGGCGGCCGACGCAGCCGGGCAACCGGTGATCCTGGGCTACACGCCTGGCCGCACCTACGGCCTGTCGCTCAGCGCGAAGTTCTAAGGCCCAGTCCGGTCGGGCGCACGCCAAGTCCGGGGAGCCAATCCCGGCGCGGTGACCTTCGTTCCCCAGGTCATCGCGCCGGGACTTTGCGCGAGCGCGTGTGCATGGATTGAGCTCGGGGGACATCTTGCGTTGTTGACAGGAGAAGCCCGTGGCTGACGACCTTTCCCGCTACATCATCAATCCCGGGCCCAAGACACCGCCCAAAGGCCTGAAGGCCGCGGTCACCACCGACAGCGCGATCGTCACCGAGACGATGCTGAAGGTGCTGAAGGCCGGCGGCAACGCGGCGGACGCGGGCATTGCCGGGGCCATGGTGCAGGCGGCGGTCGAGCCGTTCATGACCAACCACGCGGGCCTGGTCACCTTCCTCTATTACGAAGCCAAGACCGGCAAGCTGCACCAGCTCGACAGTCTGGGCGGCCACCCCTCGGGCTTGCCGCCGTTCCGTCCGGTGCCGGCGGGCGCGGGGCCGTACGCGGCGATGCCGCCGTCGGCGATCATTCCGGGCTTCATGCCGGGCCTGAAGGAAATTCACCGCAAGTTCGGCGCCCGTCCGTGGGCGGAGCTGTGTCAGGACGCGATCGACTGGGCCGAGCGCGGCCACGAGGTCTCGACCTTTGAATACGGCGTGAACATCTTCGGCGAAAAGTTTGTCACCTATTTCCCTGAAGGCCGCGATTTCTACCAACCCAACGGCTATTTCCCCAACGTCGGCGACATCTTCAAGCCCGCAGGCATGGCCGAGACGCTGAAGGGCGTCGCGTCGGATCCCGACTACATGATCACCGGGCCCTGGGCGCAAGCGTTCGTGAAGAAAGCGAACGAGATGGGCTGGAAGATTACGCTGGATCATATGACCGAGACGCCGCCGCGCTGGGTCGAGCCCGTGCGGTTCCAGCACAACGAATACGAAATCGTGTGTCTCGGGCCGCCGCAGGCGCAGGGCTTTTTCACCGCGGTGGCCATGGGCGTGATGAAGCATCTCGGCGTCCGCGACATGAAGCCGGGCTCGGCCGACCACTGGTGGGCCATGGGCCACGCGCTGCGCCAGGGCGCGCGCCACTGGGAATACGCCCAGGATGACAACGTCTACGGCGTGCCGCGCGCCGAGGTGCTCGACGACAGCTATCACGCGCATCTGGCCAAGATGATCCGCATCTCGCGGCCCAAGGTCGACCTTACCGACCACATCAAGCTCGCCGGCCCCGGCATGGCGGCGGGCGACATGATGTCGTCCTTCGGCGGCGGCGGCGGCGTGCCGCGCATGGTGAAGGATGAAAACAAGCAACCGACCGGCAGCTGCGAGATCGCGGTCGTCGACAGCGAAGGCAACTGGGTCCAGATGATGGACACCCTGCAGGGATCGGGCATTCCCGGCCAGGTGATCGGCGGCGTGCCGATGGTCGGCAGTCACGCGACCTTCGGCAATCTGCAGTCGCCGATGGACAGCACCCTGGTGAAGGGCGCCAAGGCGCGCTGCATCATCGGCAACACCCTGGTGCTGAAGGACGGCAAGCCGGTGTTCTCCGCCGGCTCGCCGGGCAACATCCACTGCACCCTGCCTCAGGTCTTGACCTATCTACTCGACTTCAAGCTCGACCCCTACGCCGCGGTCGATGCGCCGCGCATGCTGCCGATGACCGACAGCCGCACGGTGGTGATCGAGGACCGCCTGGCCCCGGGCGTGGTGGAGGACCTGCACAAGCTCGGCGTGCGCGTCGGCGTGGTTTCAGGCTATGACTACCACATGGGCTCGTTCTCGGTGATTGCGCGCGAGCCGGGGGGCGATACCTATACGGCGGTCGCCGATCCTCGGCGGTGCGCCTGCGCGGACGGCGTGCGCAACTGAAACGGTCGGGGAGGGGAGAGGTGACCCAGGGTCGCGGCGAACACAGCCTCTCTCGTTCCATCAGCAGTCTGCAGTACTTTACCCTGGCGTTCGGCTGCGTGGTCGGCGTCGCCTGGATGATCATCCTGGGCGACATCGTCAGCAAGGCCGGACCCGGCGGTGCGGCCCTCGCCCTCGCCATCGGCGGGGCGGGCGTGCTGCTGGTCGCGTTCTGTTATGCCGAAGTCGCCGGCGTGCGGCCCCACGCGGGCGGAGAACTCGTTTACGCCTATGAACTCGGCGGCTCGGGCGCGTCCTTCGCCATCGGCTGGACCCTGACCCTGCTCTATGTCGCGACCTGCGCCTTCGAGGCGATCTCGATCGGCGCGGTGACCAACATGCTGTTCCCCGGCGTCACCGGCCCCTTGCTCTACACCCTGTTCGGCCAGGAGGTGCGCCTGGGCGCCGTGGTCATCGGGCTGGTGTTCGCGTTGCTGCTCTGGCTGCTGAACGTCCGCGGCGCAAAGATGAGCGCGCGGACGCAGGAATGGACCACCTATCTGCGGCTGCTGCTGATGGCGGGCTTTCTCGGCGTTGCGGTCTTCTATGCCCACCCCGCGAACCTGAAGCCGCTCTTCACCTTCGGCCACAGCTCGTTGGCGGCGACCCAGTTCTTCGGCGTGCTGGCGACGGCGCCCTTCTGGTACGGCGGCTTCACCGTCTTTGCCACCGCGTCGGAAGAGACCGCGACCTCCATGCGCATGGTCGGCCGCGCCATCGTGTTCTCGATCGTCGCTGCGGGCCTGTTCTATATCGCGCTCATCCTCAGCATCGGGGCGCTGACTCCCTGGCATAATCTCGCGGCCATGAAGCTGCCGGCCGCTGAGGCTTTCACCGCGGCCATGGGCACGCCGATCGTGGCCAAGATCGTGCTGGCGACCGCACTGTTGGGCAACCTGACCGCCTGGAACGCGCTCTTGCTCGCCGGATCGCGCGTGCTGTTCGCCATGGGCCGCGCGGGCTTGTCCGCCGGCGCTTTCGCGCGGGTGCATCCCCGCTTCCGCACGCCCTCGTTCGCCGTCGCGTTCGTTTCGGTGATTTCGATCGCGGTGCTGTTTCTCGGCCGCGGCTTCATCACCCCGCTGGTGAACGTCAGTTCGGCCTGTTTTTCGCTCACCTATCTGGTGACCTGTCTCACCCTCATCCGGCTGCGCCGCGTCGAGCCCGGGACGGAGCGGCCCTATCGCGCGCCCGGGGGCGCCGGCATGGCGTGGATCGCGAGCCTTGTGTCGCTGGCCATCCTGGCGGTCACCCTGGTGCAGCCATGGCTCGCGGCGGGCGACAGGATCCCGCCGGAATGGATCACGCTCGGCGGCTGGGCGGGGCTGGGCCTGGTGTTCTGGTTTGCGGCGACCCGCGCGCGCAGGCGCATCGCCGAACCCGCCCGGCGCGCGATCCTGACCGGCTCCGCCGAGACCTGAGCGCATCGCTTGCGCGGCCAATACAGAGGTGTATTATTGTCGGGCGTCGAAAGGGCGCTAAGGGGGATTGGACATGCTTGGCCGCCGTCAAACCTTGCAACTCCTCATGGCGTCGACTGCAGCAAGCGCACTGGGAGGTCGCGCCATGAGTGAAAGCGTCGTTGATCTGGGACCGCGTCACTGGCCTGCGGGCGAGTGGGACAAGTACATGCGCATGCAGCAGGACGAACGCGCCACCGCCGGCTCGGCCAGCGGCAAGCACGGCGCCGTCAGCGTGGCCTACAACGCGCTCGCCGCGCGCGCCGGTCTCGAGGCGCTGAAGCAGGGCGGCAACGCCATCGACGCCCTGATGACCACGGCGATGACCCAGGTCGCGCTGACCGCCGGGGCGCCGATCAGCTATTTCGGGATCATGTCGCTGGTCTATTTCGACGCCAAGACTGCGACGGTCCACACCATGAACGCCGAGTGGAACACGGTGCTGGCCGAGACCGACCCGGCGTCGATTCCAGGCAAGATCGACTTCTCGAGCCAGGCGGCGCTGAAAGGCAGCGCCGTCAGCGGCCGTACCGCCATGGTCGGCGGCTTCATGAAAGGCGTCGAGGCGGCGCACAAGCGTTTCGGCAAGCTGCCGTTCAAGAGCCTGTTCGGTCCCGCGATCGCGGTCGCCGAGGAGGGCATGCCGGTCAACTCGGTGCTCGCCGAACAGTTCGAATTCCGCAAGGACGACCTCGCACGTCTGCCGGAAACCAAAGCCACGTTCCTCAAGCCCGACGGCTCAACCTACAGGCAAGGCGAGATCTTCCGCCAGCCCGCGGTCGCCAAGACGCTGAAGGCCGTGGCCGAACACGGCGCCGACTATATGTACGGCGGTCCCTGGGGCGAAAAGCTGATCGCCGCGGTTCAGGCCGACGGCGGCAAAATGACCCTCGAAGACCTGCGTCGCTATCAGGTGACCTGGGCCGATCCGCTGGTGGCGCCCATCGGCGCCGGCTACACGCTGAAGACCGCGCCCTGGCCCAACGCCGGCGGCGTGTCGATCATCGAAGCGATGAACCTGGCCGACGTCTCCGGCCTCGCCACCGGTCCGCACTGGTCGAAGTCGGCTAAGGCCCTGGTCACCGCCGAACAGATCACCAGCCAGTTCGCCGCGGTCTATCTGCCGGCGCAGATGCTGGGCGCCATCTATCCGGGCATGGATTTTTCTCCCCCGGCGCGTGTCACGCGCGAACATGCGGTCGAACTGTGGGCGCGGATGCAGAAGGGCGCGGCCCTGGGCCGGTTCAAGCAAAAGGCCCTGAACCACTCCGACGACGTGGTGGTGATCGACGCCGAGGGCAACATGGCCGCCATCACCCAGTCGATCAACTGCGTGTTCTGGGGCAAGACCGCGATCTCGATCGACGGCGTCAGCATCGGCGATCCGGCGTCGTTCCAGCAGGGCATCATGGCCACCGTGGAGCCCGGCGACCGCCTTCCGGCGCCGACCGAAACCGGCATCGTGTTCAAGGACGAAAAGCCGGTGCTTGCGTTTGCCTCCATGGGCGCAGGCCTGCATCACCGTACCTTCCAGTGCCTGCTGAACGTCACGCGCTACGGCATGTCGGTGTCCGAGGCGCTCGACGCGCCCGACTTCTATCTGCCGATGTCCGATCCGAAGACCGGCGAGCAGACCCTTACCGTCCCAACCGGCGTCTTCGATCACAAGCTGCTGGAAGACACGGGCTTGGCGTACCGCGAAGTCGAGAACAAGGCCGCCCGCCTGGCCGGCATCGGCGAATGGGTCGGCATCTCGCGCGATCCGGCCACCGGTGAACTGCACGCCGCCTCACCGAACCGCAACAACAGCGCCGCCGTGGCGTTCTGAGGCCGTGAGCGAGATTGCCGCGAACGCGTCCCCAAAGTCGAAGGGGCGCCTCTATGCCCCGTGGGTGCTGTTCGTCCTCGCGTGCGTGTCCCTGGTAAACTACTACGATCGCAATCTGATCTCGATCCTGGTCGAGCCCATCAAGCACGACCTGCACATCAGTGACACCGAAATCGGGCTTCTCACCGGCCTCGCCTTTGCGGTGGTTTACAGTTTTGTGGGCGTGCCCGTGGCGAGACTGGCCGACCGCTTCGGCCGAACACGGGTCCTGACCAGCGCCATCACGCTGTGGTCGGCGATGACCATCGCGACGGGCATGACGTCAAGCTTTGCGACCATGGCGCTTGCCAGGCTCGGTGTTGGGGCGGGTGAAGCGGGCGGCTTGCCGACGACCCACGCGTTGGCGTCGGAATATTTCTCCGCAAACCGCCGCGGGACGGCGCTGGGCGTGATCGCGTTCTTCGCGGCCGCTGGGGTCAGTCTCGCGCTCGTTGCGGGCGGGCAGATATCCGACCGGTTTGGCTGGCGCACTGCGTTTTATGTCGGGGGCGCCGCCGGGTTGGCGATCGCGCTTCTGATGCTGTTCACCATTCGTGACGCGCCGCGTGACGTCGATCCGGAGGCGCCGGCGACGTCGCAAACCCCTTCGTTTGGATCGGCCATTCGCACGCTCTGGGGGCGACGCGCATACGCCCATTTGTGTCTGGGACTCGCGTGGGGCGCATTCGGATCCTACGCGCTGCTGACGTGGACGCCTGCGTTCTTCATGCGCGCCTATCACATGACCGCAGGGCAAGTGGGCACGAGCTATGGCAGTGTCTTTGCGCTCTCCTCGCTGGGCGCAGTTCTTGTGGGCGGCTTGATGGCTGACATGCTCAAGCGTTGGGACGAGCGGTCGCCTTTCTGGCTTTTGATCCTGGCGTTCGGACTGGGCGTCCCCGGCGGCCTGATGACCTTCCTCGTGCACGACTACAAGCTTGTGTTGTTGGTTTCGTTGCCGCTGAACGTCGTCCAGGCGCTCTGGGTCGCGCCGGCCTACGCCCTGGTGCAGAACCTTTCAGGCAGTCCGTTGCGCGCGACCGGCGCCGCTCTGTTTATGATGATCGTGAACATCATCGGACTGGGCTTCGGACCCTCGGCGGTGGGCCTGATCAGCGACCTGCTCAAGCCCTACGTCGGTTCCTTCAGTCTCGGACTCAGCCTGATCATCGCGACCCTGACCTTCGTGCCGGCGGTGATCCATTTCATGCTCGCCACGCGAACGGTTCGCAAGGACATCGAAGCGGCGGCCGCGACCTGATCGCGCGCGTCGGCGCGACAGGCGACGGCGCTACAGACGCAGGTGCTGGCCGAACCAGGCGAGGATGCGCGCCGCGCTGTCGATATAGGCGGGGTATCCGCGCAGGCTGTGGCCGTCCTGCGGATACATCACCAGCGCCGTCTCGACGCCGTGCTCCAGCAGCGACTGGAAGAATTCCTGCGCCTGACCGGGCGGGGTGTTCTTGTCGAGGGCGCCGGCGAGAATGAGCGTGGGCGTGCGCACCTTGTCGGCGAACATGGCGGGACTGCGCTGGAAGAACAGACCGTTGGGGTCCGAGGCGGAGCCGTCCAGGAACAGCTCGTCGAAATAGGGAATCTGCGAGGTGCGGTGCTGGCTGAACCAGTCGGTCACCGGCGAAATCGGCGCGGCGGCTGCAAAGCGGCGGTCGCGGGTGACCAGCACCGACGACATGAAGCCGCCGTAGCTCGAACCGGTGCAGGCCAGGCGGGCTTCGTCGGCGACGCCGGCCGCGATCAGGTGATCGACCGCGGCGATGAAGTCGAGGGTGTCGGCGCCGCCCATGTCGCCCTTGACCAGGCGCGCAAAGTCCTGTCCGCGCCCGCTGCTGCCGCGCGGGTTCGGATAGAGCACCGCACAACCGTGGCGAACCAACAACGGCGTCGCCCGGGTTCGCGCCAGCCAGCGATTGCGCGACGCCCAGACCGGACCCCCGTGGATGTCGAGCACCAGCGGCGCCGGCTTGTCGCCGGCGGGGCGCACCAGCCAGCCTTGAATTTCCAGCCCGTCCGGCGCGGTCCAGCTCACCGGCTCGGCGGGCGCCGCTTCGGATGCGGCCTTCAAAGCGCCTTCACTGGCGAAGACGCGCACGATCTCGAGGCCGCCATCGCCGACGACGGCGAGCATGGGCGGGTGGTTGTACGCTTCCGCCACGATCAGGGCGCGCGCGCCGGGAAGCGGCGCCGAGATGGGGTTCCATTCGCCGCAGCTGAAGTCGGTACTGCGCCAGAGCTCGGTCACCGCGCCCGTTTTCAGGCTCGCCTCGCCGACCACCGTGAAGAAGCCCGTCTGGCCGGTGAAGTGCAGGCGATCGGCGTCGACCCATGCGAGATGCGAAACCTCCACCGATCGCGTGTTGACCGTCGACGCGCCGCCCCCGGCCGCCGGCACGGTCCGCAGCGTCCCGCACAAGATGCCCCGGTCGCTGCTCACCGCCTCGACGAAGGCGACCGCCTTGCCGTCGGGCGATCCCTCCGGCAGCGCCATCTGGTCCGGCGACGCGTAGAGGACGCGCTCCTCGCCCGACGCCGGGTCGAGCAGGTTCAAAGTGGCCTGGTACCAGGAGCCTTCGCTATGGTCGCCGCTGGCGATGACCGCGATATGCTCGCCGCACCACGACGCCTCCCAGATGTTGGAGTGTGGCCGCGAAACCTGCCGCAGCGCCCCGGACCTGCAGTCGTAAACCCACAGCCGCCGCCAGAACGCGTCACCGCCTCCGGTGCTGACCTGCGGCAGCCATTCTGGACCTTCGCCCCCGGTCGGCGCGGTGGCGTAGCCGCCCTGATAGCCGGCCAGGTCGGCGCCCAGGCCCGCAACGACGAGCAGAAGCCTGCCGCCGTCGGCAGACCAGCGCACCTGCTCGATCAAGCCGTCGATCTGGACCTGTAACCGTCCTTGAGCGGACGCGAGGGGATGAAAGACCAGGCTGTCGCCGGCGCCTGTCTCCGACGCGACGACGTAGCAAAGCACGCGCCCATCCGGCGAAGGACGCGGCAGGCGCGCCGCGGCGTGGGACAAGAGCGCAACCTCGCCGCCTTTCAGGGATAACCGGTAGAGCCGCGTGGACGGTCCCGCTTCCAAGGCGGCGGGAAACGAGCGACCCGTGAAATAGGCCGTCTTACCGTCCGGTGACGCCGCATAGTCGGCGACGCTGGAGACGTGGTCCGTCCCCGGTAGAAACAGGCTTTCGTAGAACGCGGCCGTTTCCGCGAATTCAGCGGTGGAACGGAAATCGCGCTGCATTGTCCACCCGTTGAGCCGGCCGTTCCGAGGGGCCAATACATATCTGTATTATCGAGAGGTCAAGCGGCGCCTCAGCGCTTTCGCCCATCCTTACGAAAAACTGACGAACACGTTCTCCGAAACGGTCGCTTTGGTCTAATCTGCAAGCCCACTCCGACGGATGAGCAGGCCTCAGATCGTGCCGCAGAATGAGTTTCACGGCCAAACGTCGCCGCGGGCCGACCAGGTTGCCACTCTCGTCGCCGAGGCGTCTGCGCACCGCAAGGCGGGACAATTCCCGAAAACCGAGGAAGCGGCCCGCGCCGCCCTGGCGCTTGAGCCGGGACAGGCGGTCGCGCTCTACGAGCTCGGCGTCGCGCTCCACTGTCAGGGACGTGTTGACGAGGCCGCCGCCGCCTTGGAAGAGGCCTGTGTTCGCCGACCCGCCTACGCGGACGCGCACTATGCGCGGGGCGTCGCCCTGTTCGATTTGGGGCAGGTCGAAGCGGCCGCGACGGCCTTTCAAAGGGCGGTGGAGTCCGAGCCCGGCTTTCTGGCCGCCCACACCAACGCGGGCCTCGCGCTGCGAAAGCTCGGACGCGTGCGCGAAGCGGAGGCCGCCTTCGTCGCCGCCGTCACCCTGGCGCCGCGCTCGGCGGAGCAGCATTACCATCTTGGTCTGGCGCGCCGCGAACTGGGGCGAATGGAAGCCGCCGCCGCCTGTTTTCGCCAGGCCATCGCGCTGCAACCCGACCACGCCGAGGCTCATTTCAGCCTGTCGCTTCTGACGTCGCCCGACGATCGTTCGCCGGCGGCGGAGGCCGATTTCGAGCGGTTGCGGCGCGAGGTCGAGCGCGCCGACACGCAACCGCCCCTGGCCCGCAGCGCCTTGCTGTACGCGATGGCCAAGGCGCTGGAAGATCGCGGCGATTACAACGGCGCTTTCCATCGCCTGAATGAGGCGAACCGACTTGCCCGCGATCTGACCCCGGCCGGCGATGCGCCGACCGCGCATGAGCTTGCAGAGATTGGGCCCGTGTTCGATCGGTCGCTGATGTCGCGCCTCGACGGCGCCGGCGCCCGGAGCCGGCGTCCGATCTTCATCGTCGGCATGCCGCGTTCGGGCAGCACCCTCGTGGAGCAGATCCTGAGCGCCCACCCCGACGTCGCCGGCGGCGGCGAGCTTGCGAACCTTGGCCAGATCGTGCGGCACGCGCGCGGGCCCGACGGCGCCGTCTTCCCGTTCTGGGCGCGCGCGCTCGACCCGGACACCTGCGCCGAGCTGGGCGACCTGTATCTGAGCAGTCTGGCGCCGGTTGCGGCGACGGCGCACATCACCGACAAGGCCCTGTTCAATTTTGCTTACCTGGGTCTGATCCATTTGTCCTTGCCGGGCGCCGCGATCATCCATTGCCGGCGCGATCCGCGCGACGTCGCCGTGTCGTGTTTCGCGGGCCGCTTCAACGACGGGCTGGCGTTCAGCTACGACCTCGCGGAACTCGGCCGCTATTGGCGCGCGTACGACGCGCTGATGCAGCACTGGCGCGCGGTCCTGCCGCCCGGGCGCATGCTGGAGGTTCCCTACGAGGCGTTGGTGGATGACGTCGAAGCGTGGGCCCGGCGCCTGCTGGCGCACTGCGGCCTCGACTGGGACGACGCCTGTTTGCGTTTCCATGAGTCGGATCGGCCGGTCCTGACCTCGAGCATGGCTCAGGTCCGGCGGCCCATTTACCGCAGCTCGGTCGGCCGCTGGCGCCGTTTCGAGGCGCATCTCACGCCCTTGTTCGACGCCTTGGACGAATGAGGCGCGCTAGACCGCCCGCCCCGCCGCCCAGCCGCTGGCCCAGGCCCACTGGAAATTGTAGCCGCCGAGCCAGCCGGTGACGTCGACGACCTCACCGATAAAATAGAGGCCGGGCGTCTCGCGCGCCTCCAGGGTGCGCGAGTCCAGATCGCGCGTGTCCACCCCGCCCACGGTCACCTCCGCGGTGCGATAGCCTTCGGAGCCCACCGGCTTCACGGTCCAGGCGTTCACCTGGTCGGCGATGCGGCGCAACGCCATGTCGCCGGTCTCGGCGAGGGCGGGGGGCGCGTCCTGCAATTCCGCAATCACCTGCGCCAGCCGATGGGGAACAAACCGGGCGAGCGCCGTCGCCGGCATCTGGCGCGGATGCTCCGCCCGCGCGGCGCGCAGAGCGGCGTAGACGTCGACGCCGGGCGCCATGTTCACGGTAATCGCTTCGCCCGGATGCCAGTACGACGATATCTGCAGGATAGCGGGGCCGCTCAAGCCGCGATGGGTGAACAGCATGGCCTCGTCGAAACGCGTCTTGCCGCAGGCGACGCGCACGTCGAGCGCGACGCCGGCGAGGGATTTCAACCGCTCGAGCAGCCCGACCTCGAAGGTCAGCGGCACGAGACCCGGTCGCGTCTCCATCAGGCGCAGGCCGAACGCGCGCGCGATGTCGTAGCCGAAGCCGGTTGCGCCCATCTTCGGAATCGATTTTCCACCACAGGCGACGACCACCGCGTCGCAATGAACCTCCTGTTCGCCCGCCCGCAGACTGAAGCCGTCTGCGCCCTTCATCAGCGCCTCGACGCCGGCGTTCAGGCGCAACACCCCGCCCGCCGCCCTCAACTCGGTGAGCAGCATCTCGATGATCTGCCTGGCGCTGTCGTCGCAGAACAGTTGGCCGAGCGTCTTCTCGTGCCAGGCGATGCCGTGCCGCTCCACCAGGGCGATGAAGTCCTTCGGTTGATAACGGCTCAACGCCGAAATGGCGAAGCGCGGGTTCTGCGACAGGAAGGCCTCGGGCCGGGTGTGGATGTTGGTGAAGTTGCAGCGCCCGCCGCCGGAGATGCGGATCTTCTCTCCGGGCGCGTGGGCATGGTCGACCACCAGCACGCGCCGGCCGCGCTTGCCCGCCTCGATGGCGCACATCAGGCCCGCAGCCCCGGCGCCGATCACCACAACGTCGAATCGTTCCACGGGATCAGTTGATTGTTGTTGGGGGACTTGGTCTATCCCACACCATGGCCTGGACCCGCCGCTATGACGAGCCCGAACCCCAGCGCGTGAACCGCTGGCTGGCGCAATCCGGCGTCTGCTCGCGGCGCGAGGCGGAGGCGCTGATCGCCGATGGCCTGGTCTCCATCGACGGCGAGGTGGTCGAGGACGTGGGCCGTAAGATCGCGCCGGGCCAGACCCTGGTGCTGGCGGACAAGGCCTCGGAGGGGCTCGCGGGCGCCCTGACCGTGCTGATCCACAAGCCGGTCGGCGTCGTCTCGGCCCAGCCGGAACCGGGCCAAATCCCGGCGGTGCGGCTGCTGACCCGCGAGGCGCTGGTGGGCGAGAGCCCGCGCATCCCCGACCGCGACACCCAGCTTGCGCCGGTCGGGCGGCTCGACCGCGACTCCCGCGGCTTGCTCATGCTGTCCGAGGACGGCGTCGTCGCCCGCGCCGTGATCGGGCCGCAGTCCACGCTCGACAAGGAATATCTGGTGAAGGTCGCGGGCCAGATCACCACCAAAAAACTGGCCCTGCTACGCCATGGCCTGGCGCTCGACGGCCGCCAGCTCAAGGCCGCCGACGTGCGCTCGGTCGCCGATCAGCGCCTGCGCTTCGTGCTGATCGAGGGCCGCAACCGCCAGATCCGGCGCATGTGCGAACTGGTCGACCTGGAGGTGACCGACCTGCTGCGGGTGCGCATCGGCCCGATCAAGCTCGGCGACCTTCCGGAGCGAAGCTGGCGCGTGCTGACAGCCGACGAACGGGCGGCGCTGGTCGCGGGCTAGGCCGGCCTTTGCCCGGAACGGCGTTATCTGCGATGACTCCGGGGGCGGCGGGGGAAAGCGCATGGCCGGCGGTTACAGGTTCATCGGCATGGTCGTGGCCGTCGCGGCGGTGACGAGCGCCTGCGCCAAACACAAAGACGACTCCGTCGCGGTCTGGACCGCAAAGCCGGGCGCCGGCGCCGACGCGTCACGCATCGAACTGTCGTCGGAGGCGGTGGAGAGCAGCTTGCCGGCCGGCGACAAGACCTATTCGCCGAGCGTTCGCATCGTCTGCCGGAGCGGCCGCCCAAACGTCGAACTGGAGCCGCTGTTCGCCAAGTGCGCGGGCTACTGCGGCCAAAATCCAGCGATGGACATCGAAGAGTCCTTCCTGACGAACGCCGATCCGCATCCGCGTCTCGCGTCGGTGGAGCGAAAGCCTGTGCCTGCGTCACCGCCCTTCGACCAGGACCTTTTGTCCAACACGCCGGATCAGATCGTCACCACCGGTGATGCAAAGTCCGGCGTCACGCAGCCAAGCGTGTGGACCGGCGCGTCCGGCGACCGCATCGTCGTGCGCTTCAACTACGGAAGCGATCAGGCGAGCGTTGATTACATAACCCGCGTCGACCAGCAGGCGCGCAACTACATCAACCGGATCGCGGCGTCGCGGTCGTTCAGCATCGGCCAGGGCGGCGCCATGGCCCGCTTCGATGCGCGCGGCCTGTCCGCAAAGCTCCCCGCGTTCTGGGCAGCCTGTCCCGGGCCCAAGGCTGCGCCCTAGACTCAGAACAGGTCGCGCGCATCCGCGTCGAGCCGCGTCCGGATTTCCTGGGCGACGCCGGCTTCGACGTTCGCGAAGGCGAGCCGGAGATAGGCGTCCTGGCTCGGACCGAACATGGCGCCCGGCAGCGTCAACAGGTTCTGACGATCCGCCAGGCGGCGAGCGACCGCCGCCGATCCTTGGTTGGGGTGCGGATGACGAAGATAGGCAAAATAGGCGCCCGCGCTGACGATCTCGTAGGCGCCGCCTGTAAACGCAGCTTTGAAAGCGGCCAAGCGGTCGCGCATCAGCCGCGTATTGCCCTGACGCCAGTCACGCAGGTGTTCGAGGCCCCATTCGGCGGCGATCTGACCGATACGCGGGGCGCAGATGGCGACGCAGTCCATCGCCTTGCGGATTTGCTCGAGCAAGTCGGGCGCGGCCACAACCGCGCCGACGCGATGACCCGTCAGGCAGAACGCTTTCGAGAAGCTGTAGAGATGAACCAGTGTCGAAGCCCAGTCCTGGCGGCGGAACAGGCCGTGCGGCGCACCGTCCGTGGGGAGGAAGTCGCGGTAGGTCTCGTCGAGCACCAGGGCGATCTTCGCTGCCCGGCAGAGGTCGAACGCCGCCTGCAGAAACGCATCGGGATAGACCGCGCCGGTCGGGTTGTTGGGCGAGATGAGCACCAGGGCGCGCGTCCTCGGTCCGATCGCGCGCTCGATCTCGCGCAGGTCGGGAACGCCGCCGCCCTGCGGATTGAACGGTACGAAACGCGGCGAGACGCCGTTCGTCTCCAGCCATTGTCGGTAGTTGAAATAACAGGGCAGGGGCAGAACGATCTCGTCGCCCGCTTTCGCAAGGGTGAGCGATGCGAGGCAAAAAGCCTGGTTGCAGCCCGCGGTGATCAGGACGTTTTCCGCGCCGACGGTGTTCGCGCCGTAGACGCGGGCCATGTCCCGCGCGAGGGCGGCGCGCAGGGACGGCAAACCCGAGATCTCGGTGTAGCGATGCGTCTCCGGATCGGCGAGCGCGGCGGCCATCGCCTGGGTCAGCTCTCGCGGCGGCGGATAGCCGGGCACGGCCTGGCAGAGATCGATCAGCGGCTTGTCGGCGGGAAACGTGCGGCCCGCGATCCAGCCGAGCGCTTCGCCGATCGGCGGCCCGTCAACGGCGGCGAGCCACGACTGAACCGGCAGACTCATGACGCGACGGGAACCGCTGCCGGTTGCGCAGGTCGCGCGGCGGACCAAAGGAGCTGCGTCGCCGCATAGAGCACCACCACCACCACGCCCCAGCGCAGGGTTCCCAGTGGGAGCGATTTGACCAGGAAGGCGGCGACAAGCACCGCGGGCACGCCGCCGAGCGCGATCCCGGTCGCGACGCGAAGATCGATGCGCTGGCTCTTCAGGAACCGCACGCCCGCGACCGGCATCAGGAAGGCGCAGGAGCCCATCATGATCGGAAAGGCGGCGACCGGATTGAGGCCAAGCAGGCTGAGCAGAACGAGAGACGGCGCATAGAGCCCAATGCCGAAGGTCATCAGCGCGCCCATCACGAAATGCGCGGCGAACACCGGCAGCAACTCCGCCATCGGCAGCGACAGCGCCGTCCCGCCGCCCGGCATCAACTTCAGATTGGTCATGGCGAAGGCGACCGCGGCAAGCGTCAGCGCGATCCCCACCATCGTCTGCACCAGCCGCACCGGCGCGCGCACCACGAACCGCACGCCCACGAAGGCGCCGAGCACCGCACTGCCGATACAGCCGGCGAGCAGAATCGGATCGACCTTCACGATCTGGATGAAGATCAGCGCCTGGATCAGCGAGGGGATGCAGTGGCCGACGGTCAGCATCGCAGGGATGCGGTTGTCCGGCGTCAGCTTGCGCAGCCGCAGCCACGCGGTCGTCGGCGCATAGGAGCCGATGCCGAGCGTATCGAAGAAATTGGTCACCGCGCCCAGCACGATCGCCTCGAGCCGGGGCGCATAGCCGCCCTGGGTCACCAGGGTCCGCACGAACTGAACGGCAAAGACGACGCCGAACAGGGCCAGCAGAACGAGCAGGACTTGAACCATGGGGCGAGGCTGGCAGATGGATCGCGCCGATACAAGGCGGCCGTGGCGGCCCACCCTCGCTTGCGCCCGCGCCTTTCGCTCCATAGGGTTCCGGACGGGGCGGCCGCGTTGCCCCGGGGGCTGTTACGGGGCTGGTTTCATGGTTGTCAGGCGTATCCTCGCGCTCTTGGTCGCGTTCTCCTTGGCCGCCGGGCCGATCTCGGCGCAGGACTTCAGCAAGTACAGCCAGGAAGGGCTGGAGCAGGAGCTGTCCGACGTCGCGGTCACCCGGCTCGGTGTCATGGTGCCCATGCGCGACGGGGTGGTGCTGTCCACCGACATCTACTCGCCCAAGACCGGCAAGGGTCCGTTCCCGACCATCCTTTGGAAGACCCCGTACAACGAACACAAGATCAAGGGCGGTACCCTGCGCTATGCGCTGCAGGCGGTCGAGCGCGGCTACGTCTTCATCGTGCAGAACGAACGCGGGCGCTATTTCTCCGGCGGCGACTACGAAATCCTCGGCAAGCCCCAGACCGACGGCTACGACACCCTGACCTGGATCGCCAAACAGTCCTGGTCGAACGGCAAGGTGGGCACTCTCGGCTGCTCCTCTTCGGCGGAATGGCAGCTGGCGCTTGCGGCCCAGCATCACCCCGCCCACGCCGCGATGGTGCCCATGTCCGCCGGCGCCGGCATCGGCAAGGTCGGACCGTTCTGGGAACAAGGCAATTGGTACACCGGCGGCGTGCCGCGCGACCTGTTCATCGTCTGGCTCTACGGCGTCGACAATCCGCTGCGCGCGCAACTACCCGCGGGCCTCGACGAAAAGATGCAGGCGCGCGTGGAAGAGTACAACGACCTCGCCGCCACCAAACCCAAGGTCGACTGGACCAAACAGATCCGCCACCTGCCGGTGGACGAGATGCTGACCGCGATGGGCGAACCGCCCGCGACCTTCGAAAAGTTCATCCATCGCACCCCCGCCGATCCGGCGTGGAAACAAGGCGGGCTCTATCACGACGACATGGGCTGGGGCGTGCCGGCCCTGTGGTTCGACACCTGGTACGACGTCTCCATCGGCCCCAACCTCGCCCTGTTCAACCACGTGCGCGAAGCCGGCGATACGGCGCAGGTGCGCGACAACCAGTACGCGGTGGTCGCCCCGGGTCCGCACTGTTCCTATGAGCGGCTCAGCAATCACATGGTCGTCGGCGACCGCGACATGGGCGACGCGCGCTTCGACGTGGACGGCGCGATCTTCTCCTGGTTCGACCGCTGGCTGAAGAACGACCCCAACGCCTTCCCCGCGAGCACCCCGCACGTGCGCTACTACGAGATGGGCGACAACCTATGGAAGTCGTCGGAAAGCTGGCCGCCGAAGGACGCCCAGCCGCTTCGCCTCTATCTGCGCAGCGGCGGTCACGCCAACAGCCTCTACGGCGACGGCCGGCTCGATCGCACCCCGCCGCCCGCCGGCGAAGCGGACGACCACTACCGCTACGATCCGATGAACCCGGTCGCGACCATCGGCGGCGGCGACTGCTGCAACGGCGGCCTGGTTCAGCCCGGCGCCATGGACCAGCGGCCGGTGGAGGCGCGCAGCGACGTGCTGGTCTACACCTCCGATCCGCTGACCGCGCCGGTGAACGTCGCCGGCTTCGTCGATGCGGTGCTGAAGGTATCCTCCGACGCCCGCGACACCGACTTCGCCATCAAGCTGGTCGACGTGGCGCCCGACGGCACGGCCTGGATCATCGGCGACACCATCCTGCGCGCCCGCTACCGCGACGGCTACGACAAGCAGCTGATGATGCAGCCCGGCAAGGTCTACACCATCCATCCGACGCCGATGACCACCAGCCTGCAGTTCGGCGCAGGCCACCGCATCCGCGTGGAGGTCACCTCGTCCGACTTCCCGAAGTTCGAGCGCAACCTGAACACCGGCGGCGATAACGAGCGGGAAACCAAGGCCGTGGTCGCCGCCAACACCATCCACCACGCCGGCGCGGAGCTGTCCTACATCGACCTGCCGGTGGTGAAATGATTTGCGCTGTTCGCGACGGGGCGTTTGACGGCCAACGCTAAGCCGGTTAGCGGTCGCACCGGAGGTGCGGCCCATGCGGTTTGCCTTGATGTTTGCGGTGCTCGGCGCCGTGTCGGCGGCCGTCGCAGCGAGCGCGGCGGACGAACGCCCCGCGCAGGTTTCACCGGTCCTGTTCGCGCCCGAAGCGACCTGGCCCGCGGGAGCTGACGTCGCGCCGGCTTTCACGCCGGATGGGCGCACCGTGTTCTTCACGCACAGCGAAGGCGAAAAGCGCACGATCATGCTCTCGCATCGCGGCGCGCACGGCTGGTCTGCGCCGTCTGTCGCACCCTTCTCCGGAACGTGGCGCGACATTGAGCCCTACATGGCGCCGGACGGATCCTATCTCGTGTTCGTCTCGAACCGGCCCGCGACTCCCGGCGGCAAGCCGCTCGACGGCTACTTCGGCGGCCAGGCGCGCCCTGGGAAGGGCGGCAACCTCTGGCGCGTGGACCGCAAGGGCGTCGGTTGGGGCGAGCCGCATCGTCTGCCCGACGTGATAAACGCCGGCGGCGCCATCTATTCGCCTGCGGTCGCGCGCGACGGCAGCATCTATTTCAACCAGCCCGATCCGGTGACGCACAAGTCGCACATCTATCGCGCCCAGGCGACGTCCGGCGGCTTCCGGACGCCGGTGTCGCAGGCCTTCAGCGATGGCGATCATCCCGCCTTCGACGCCGCGGTCGCCCCCGACGAGTCCTTCATCGTCTTCGGCGCGCCGCGTCCGCCCGCCCAGCCCAATAGCTCGGCGCTGTTCGTGGCCTACCGCCAAGGCGACGGCTGGAGCGCGCCCCAGGCGCTCACGCCGCTGATCGGCGGCATTGAAGCGCGCCTGAGCCCCGACCTGAAGACCCTCTACTTTTCCGACGCTCCTGCGGGCGCGTCCGAGTCCAACGCGCCGATCCGCATCTTCGCCACACCATTCGACGCCCACGCCGCCGTTGCGCCGCTGGCGACGACGCCCAAGATCTTCGCGCCGGGCATTGTGTCCACGCCGGTGGGCGAGGACTCCGCCACCTTTGCTCCGGACGGTCGCACGGTCTGGTTCGACCGCGGCGTCGGACGCGACTCCATGATCCTGATGTCGCACCGCACCGCAAGTGGCTGGTCAGAGCCGCAGATCGCACCCTTCTCGGGACAGTGGTCCGATCGCGATCCGGTAATGGCGCCCGACGGGTCGTTTCTGGTCTTCTGTTCGAACCGGCCGGACCAGCCGGGCGGCAAGCCGCTCGACATGGTGGCGGGCGATGGTTCGGTGCGGCCGGGCCAGGGCTCGCACCTTTGGCGTGTCGAGCGCCGCGGCGCCGGTTGGAGCGCGCCCGAACCTCTGCCCGGCGCCATCAACGACAGCACGCGCCTGTTCTCGCCCAGCATCGCGGGAGACGGCAGCCTCTGGTACCAGCGTCCCGACGACCGTCTTCACGTCTACCATCTGATGCGCGCCCAGCGACGCGACGGCGTCTATGACAAGCCGGTCGAGGTGATGATCGGGCCTGAAACCGCGGACGAACGCGATCCGGCCGTGGCGCCGGACGAATCCTTCATCGTCTTCGGCGCCAACTACGCCGCCAAGGGACAGCGCGACCGCCTGCACATCGCCTTCCGCGAGGGCGACCACTGGAGCGCACCCGTGGATCTCGGCGACACCGTCAACGCCGACGGCGCGGAGGGTCCGCACCTCGGCCCCGGCGGCCGCACGCTCTACTACGACAGCACGGCATCCGCGCCGGTCGCCTATCCGCGGACGCGGGCGCAGGCGAAACGGACTTTGGCGCGCGTCATGCTGTGGGACGACGGGAACAGCCACGTCTGGAGTGTTCCCCTTGATCCGTGGCTCCGCGCCCACGCCGCCGGCGCCGGGCGGCCTTAAGCGCCCAGGCCCTCGACCCCGACGGCCCTGCGGCCGGTTATTTTGCAATTTGGCTGACGGAACTCCCGTCCCGGCGCATCCTGGCTTCTAATGGACCCCTTGCGCCGAGTTCCCTGAGTGCTCCCGAACCGTCCCGCGGTCATCGACTGGGTCGCCCTCCACGTGTTGCCGCACGAGGGGAAGGCGCGGGCGTGGCTGCGCCGGATCATGGCCCCGGGGCAGGAGCCGGACGACGTGATCCAGGACGCCTATTGCCGGATCGCGACGCTGGAGAGTGTCGAGCATATCCGCAACCCGCGGGCCTATTTCTTCCAGACCTGCCGCTCGATCGTGCTGGAGCACGCGCGCCGCGCGCGGGTGGTGCGCATGGAGACGGTGACGGAATTCGACGCCCTGAGCATCTTGGATGAAGAGCCTTCGCCCGAACGCGTCACCGCCGCGCGGCAGGAGCTTTCGCGGGTGCGACGCCTGATCGCGGCTCTGCCCGAGCGCTGCCGCCGCATTATCGAGATGCGCAAGATCGAAGGCGTGCCCCAGCGCGAGATCGCTGAGCGCCTGGGCGTGAGCGAACGGGTGGTGGAGAACGACGCGACGCGGGGCCTGAAACTGATCCTCAAAGCCCTGGAAGACGATGAAACACGACCGGCCGAACGCCGGCGGGAACGCGGGCAAGCATGAGTGAGACGACGCAACCACGTCTGAACGACGACGCAGCCGCGGCCTGGGCGGTGCGCCTGGGCGAAGGCGCGCTGGATCGCGAGGCGCAGGCCGAACTCGACGCTTGGCTGAACGAAGATCCGCGTCGGCGCGGCGCCCTGCTGCGCGCCCAGGCGGCGTGGCGCTTGCTCGACCGCGCGGGCGAGGGTCATGGGGCTGTTCCGGCGCCGCGGCGCCGCCCGGTCCTGCGTTTCGCCCTCGGTCGGCGGCGTCTGTTGGCCGGCGGCGCGGCGGCGATTGCGGCGAGCGTCGCGGGCGTGGCCGTGATGGTCAATATGGGCGCGCGATACGGCACCGCGCTCGGCGAGGTCCGCCGGGTTCCGCTGGCGGACGGTTCGCTGGCCGCCATCAACACCGAAAGCGTGGTGGACGTGGCGCTGCGCAAGGACGAGCGGCGCGTAACCCTCGAGCGCGGCGAGGCGTGGTTCTCGGTGGCCAAGGACAAGGCGCGGCCCTTCGTGGTCGCTGCCGGCCCGGTGCGGGTGCGCGCGGTCGGCACCGCCTTTTCGGTGCGGCTGCACGCCACCGGCGCCGACGTGCTGGTGACCGAAGGCGTGGTCGAGGCCTGGACCGAGGGGGCTGTGGCCAAAAAGGTTCGCATCGCCGCCGGCGCGCGCGCCTTCATCTCCAACGCGGTGGGCCCGACGCAACCGGTCGAGTCGCCGCAACAGATCGACCGCGCGCTCGCCTGGCGCGACGGCCAGATTGCACTCGAGGGCGAAACGCTCGCCCAGGCTGCGGCCGAGTTCAATCGCTACAACAAGAAGAAGCTGGTGATCGAGGACCCCGAGCTCGCGGGCGGCACGCTGGTCGGCTGGTTCCACGCCAACGAACCCGAAGCCTTTGCGCGCGCCGCAGCGGCGACGCTGAACGCGCGCGTGGTGGAGGACAAGGACGCCATCCGCCTCACGCGCCCGCCGAACGTGACGGGAATCTGACGATCGTCTGACGGAAGCGTTGCGCCCGTGCATCGAAGGTTTGAGGCGCTTCGGAAAGCGTCACACTCAATCGGGGGATAAAGCATGTCGTTCTTTGGGGAGGCCTTCGGTCGCCACAGCCTGATGGCTTCCACGGCCGTCGTCGTGATTGCGGTCGCCAGCCCGGCCTTTGCCCAGGCCAAGACTTTCGACGTGCCCGCGCAGCCGGCGGAAACCGGCATTCCAGAATTCGCCCGTCAGGCCGACCGCCAGGTTCTGGTCAGTGGCGCCGCTGTGCGCGGCAAACACGTGAACGCCGTGCGCGGCGCCTATTCGGTCTCCGAGGCCCTGGCCAAATTACTGGAAGGCACCGGACTGCGTGTCGCTTCTGACGATGGCCGCACCGTTCTGCTCGCGCCGGCGCGAGCGGCGGACGGCCAAAGCCGCGGCGACGCACCCGCGCCGGGCGGCGACAAACAGTCGTCGACAACGGTCACCGAAGTGGTTGTGACCGCCGAAAAGCGGAAGGAAGACGTCCGCAAGATTTCCGGCTCGGTCAGCGCCTTTACCGGCAAGCAGCTCGAAACGCTCGGCGCGCAGAGCATGCAGGACTACCTCACCATGACGCCGGGCGTGGAGTTCAACAGCGACATCCCCGGAGAGTCGCGCGCGGTGATCCGCGGCGTGTCCTCGACGACCGAGATCGACCAGGGACAGGGAACGGTCGGCTATTTTATCAACGACGTGCCGCTGACCGATCCATATTTCGCCGTCGCGATTCCTGACATCGACGCGTTCGACGTGGACAACGTCGCGATCCTGCGCGGCCCGCAAGGCACCCTCTTCGGATCGGCTTCGCTGGGCGGCTCGATCAACTATCAGGCAGCGACGCCCAATCTCAGCCAGTACCAGGTGCACGCTCAGGGTACGGTGGAAACTATCGACAACGGAGGAACCGGCGGCTCAGGCAAGCTGATGGTGAACCTGCCGGTCGTGAACGACACCTTCGCGATCCGCGCGGTCTACGTTTATCGCCAGGACCCCGGCTTTATCGACAACATCGGAACGGGCGAGAAGGACTCCAATACGACCTTGATCCGCGGCGGTCGCGTCGAGGCGACCTGGAAGCCGACGCCCTCTACGACGATCAGCTATATGTTTCTCGACCAGACCGAGGATACGGCCGATCTGGGTTATCAAGAGCCCCTGGCCGCCGGGCCGTTGGAGAAGACGAGCCACTTTCCCGAATTCGCCGATTTCATGACGCGGATCAACAGCCTGCGCATCGACCAGGACCTCGGTTTCGGCACCCTGACCGCCACGGCCACCTATCATGAGAAGACCCAGGTCTCGGACGGAGACGACACCAGCTTTTTCGGCGCGCTTCTGCCGGGCATCGATCCGATCCACGGCAGCCAGAGCGCTTATGCGAAGGGCACGACCTTCGAGGTGCGCCTGGCGTCCAGCGCCGGCCAGAGGTTCGAGTACCTGATCGGCGCCATGCACGACGACACGCGCGAAGACTTCGCCGACACCTATCACGCCGCCAATGCGGAGCAGGTCGTCGAGACCGACTGGTCGCCGGTGTTCGGCGCCGGCATCGGCGCGCTCGGGGCGCCGAACGGTGTCTTCTTCTTCGGCGATCTTCCGTTTCGCGGCCAGGAATCCGCTGCGTTCGGCGAGGCGACCTATCACTTCAACGACCAATGGAAGGTCACGTTGGGCGGGCGTGAGTTCGAGACCGAGTCGCACAACACCTCGATCACGGGCGGCTTCTTCGATCTGCTGACAGGGAACGGTCTCAGCAACACGCTGCAGGGTTCGCAGAAGGAATCCGGCTTCACGCCCAAGGCTTCGATCACCTGGACGCCCAGCGGCGACTTCATGACCTATGCCCTGGTGTCGAAGGGCTTCCGTTTCGGCGGCCCGAACATCAACCCGTCCAGCCCGGGCAATCCGATCCCGCCGACCTTCGCTTCGGATTCGCTCACCAACTACGAGGTGGGATTCCGCTCGAGCCTGTTCGACCGACGCCTGCTGTTGGACGCCACGGCTTTCTACATCGACTGGAGCAACATCCAGCTTCGCCTCGCGACGCCGGCGGGTCTCGCCTACGCGGAGAATGCGGGCCGCGCGCACAACTATGGCGTCGAAGGGACGACGACCTGGTTGATCACCGACCAGCTCACGCTCAGGACCAATCTCACCTACCTCGAGGCCGCGCTCGCCAGCGACTTCAACCCCGGCGCCGGCCAGCCGATCATCGGCAAGGGCAGCGCGCTGCCCGGCACGGCGAAGTGGCAGGTGTCGAACATCTTGAGCTATGACCGGGAGGATCTGCCGGGCAAGCCGCTGTTCATCCTCACCCACCGCTACGCTTCGGATCGTGCGAAGAACTACCTCGATGGCGCACCGCTCGGCGGCTACAGCCTGTTCGACGCGCGCGCCAGCTTTCGGCTGCGTGACGACCTGAGCCTCAGCGTGTTCGTCGACAACCTCGGCAACGACCGCGCGATCAGCTCCGCCGAGTTCGAGCCGGGCGCGATACCGCTTGAACAATATCTGTTTCAGCCCCGTACCGTGGGCCTGACTCTGGACTTCAAAATGTGATCCTGGGGCGGGGCTTATCAGTCCCGTCCCCTTGTCGAACCGCACCAGGGAAACGCCCATGCGCCGTATGACCCTTACCTTTCTACTGGCTATGAGCGCTGCAACTCTCCTCGCCGGCGCGGCATTTGCCGCGGACGATCCATACCTTTGGCTAGAGACGCCAAAGGATCCCAAGGCGCTGGAATGGGCCAGGACCCAGTCCGATCAGACCAAGGCGGCGCTCTCCGCCAAGCCCGAATATGCGGCGATCAGCGAGGAGTTGAAAGGCGCGCTCGCGGCGGCGCCGCCGGCGCCGACATACGGCCTGCTGAACGACAAGATCGTGCGCGTCTCGCGCGATGTCGCCCATCCCCATGGCGTGGTCGAGGTGGCGGATCGTGGTCCCGACGGCGCCCCAGGTCCGTTCCGCGTCGTGCTTGACATGGAGAAATTCCGCGCGGAGCAAGGCAAGCCCTACGAGTTGCATACCAACGACTTCGAGAGCGCCTGCCTCGCTCCTGCGTTCGACCGCTGCCTCTTGTCGCTGTCGCCCGGCGGGGCGGACGATGTCGAACTGCGCGAGTTCGACCTGAAGACCGGCGCCTTTGTGAGCGACGGCTTCCGGCTGGGCGCCGGTCGCGCGAACTTCGCTTGGCTCAACCGCGATCACCTGCTGATCTCTTCCACCGCCTTCGGCGACCCGGTCACCCCGGCAAGCTTCTCCAACACCGTGCGTGTGTGGACACGCGGTCAGGCGCCGGACGCCGCTCGGGTGATCTGGCGTGGCGAGCCCAACGATCAATTCGCACAGCTCACGGCGATCGGCGAAGGCGCCACGCGCCAGGGCGTGATCAACCAGATCGTGGACTATTCCACGTTCAAGTTTTTCCTCGTCGGCGGCGACGGCAAGACGCGGCCGGTCGACCTCGACGTCCGGGTTAAGTCGTTCGGCCTGCTCGCCAACACCAGCCGTTATCTGGTTTTCCAAACCAGTGAGGCAGGCACGGTGGGCGGCGCGCCTGTCGCGGCCGAGTCCCTTATTGCCTACGATACCGACCCCGCAACGCCGCCGGCCGCACGCTGGAGCGTGATCTACACGCCCAAGGGCGAGGAAGCGATCATTGCCGTGGGCTTGCTGCCTCAACTGGCGGCGACCCGCTCGACCGTCGAGTTCATCGTCAACGACCATCTGAACCAGCGGCCGATGACCGCGCGCTTCGAGAACGGCGGCTGGCAGGTGAGCGCCGGCGCCGCGACCCAGCGGGGGACCTCCATCGGTTACGAGGCGACCGATCACGAACGCGATGACGTGATCCTGCAGACCACCGGCTTCGTTACGCCCGACCGGCTTGACCTCGTGCGTTCCGGTGCGGCGCCCCTGACGCTTTACGCGCAGGCGCCGATCTTCGACGCGTCGGGTTATACCGTCGAGGTGCGCTCTACCGCATCGCGCGACGGAACGCGGGTAGATTATTACCTGTTGCGGCCCAAGCACGTCGAGCATCCGGGCGCGACTCCGACGATCATCACCGGCTACGGCGCGTTCGGCGTGGTGTTCCTGCCCGACTACTTCGGCTTCGACGTTGGCGGCGCGGCCTTGAAGGTCTGGCTGTCGCGCGGCGGCGCTCTGGCGCTGCCGATCATCCGCGGCGGCGGCGAGCGCGGCGACGCCTGGCACCGCGTGGCCATGGGCGCACACCGTCAGCTCTCCTACGACGACTTCCTGGCGGCGACGCAGGATCTGGAGAAGGACTTCACAACGCCCGCGCACATGGGCGTGTTCGGAAGCTCCAACGGCGGCTTGCTGGCGGCGACCGCAGCGATCGAACGACCGGACCTCTATGCCGCGGCGATCAGCGACGTGCCGCTGACCGACATGCTGCGCCTGCCGTACATGGGCATGGGCGCCGCCTGGCTCGACGAGTACGGTGATCCGAAGGACCCGGCGATGCGCGCGGCGATCCTGCGCTATTCGCCGTATCAGAACGTCCGTGAAGGCGTGAAATATCCGCCGTTCATGATCACCGCCTCGACCCAGGACAACCGCGTCGGCCCCGGTCATGCGCGCAAACTGGCGGCGCGGCTCGAAGCGGTCGGCGACAAGGTCTATTTCTTCGAGGACCAGGAGGGCGGTCATGGGGTCAGCGACCCGCTGGCGCGCCCGGACCTGATGGCAATGCGCATGACCTTCCTGATCGATACCCTGATGGGCGGCAAATAGAATCGCGGACTTTAATCTGCCGCGGCGACGTATCGGCCTCCGGCTCGTGTCGTGATACGCTCGGACTATGTTCCGGTCTTTGACAGGGTTGAGCATCAGGGGCGCCGGTTGGGCGCCGTATCTACGGTGAATCTACGGTCCGCGTGATCGCTCGCCACCGTAAGTACGGTGCATTACGGAGGACGTGGGACGCCTTTCAGTGCGCCTGCATCCACGCCGCGGCTGTATCCAGAATCTCCGCCAGCACCTCGGGATCCTTGCGCCCGGTCTTAGCCGGGACATGGAAGCTGTGGTCGGCGTCGGGGACGAGGTGCAGCGTGGCGCGGGCGCCGAGCTTTTTCGTTTCCTGTTCGATCAGGGCGCGTTCGGCGAGTGCGTCGTTCGTGCCCTGCAGGAACAGCATCGGGACCGTCACGTCGGCCAGATGCGCGGCGCGCTCAACCGACGGCTTGCCCGCGGGGTGCAGCGGAAAGGCGAAGAAGACGAGGCCGCGGACGCTTTCGAGCGGCGTCTTGGCCTGGGTCTGGGAGGTCATGCGCCCGCCGAACGATCGTCCGCCCGCGAACAGCGGCGTCTTGCCGGCGCGCTTGAGGCCCTCGGCGCAGGCGGCGCGGACGGCGGCGTGGGCGACGGGCGGGGAGTCGACGCGTTTGCCGCCGGCTTCCATGTACGGGAACTGGTAGCGCAGGGTGGCTATGCCGCGTTCGGCCAGACCCTCGGCGGTCGCGGCCATGGCCTTGTGCCTCATGCCGGCGCCCGCGCCATGGGCGAGGACCAGGCAGGCGAGGGGCTTGGCGGGCGAGAGCCACAGGCCCGATACGGTCCCTGAGCCTTCGACGGCGATCTTAAGCGTTTCGGGTGTCATGACCTCAGCATAGCCGGATGGACGGCCGCCGTCTGCGACGGCATGGTCAGCCCGATGGCCAAGGGCATCGACACCTATCGCGCCAAGAGGCGCTTCAGCGCGACGCCTGAGCCGCAGGGCGGCGTTGCGGGCCCGGGCGAGCCGATCTTTGTGGTTCAGAAGCACCACGCGTCGCACATGCACTACGACCTGCGCCTGCAGATCGGCGACGCGCTGCGCAGCTGGGCCGTGCCGCAGGGGCCGTGCCTCGATCCGAAGGTGAAGCGGTTCGCCAAGCTGGTGGAGGACCACCCGCTCGATTACGCCAAATTCGAGGGCCGTATTCCGGCCGGCGAGTACGGCGGCGGCTCCGTGATCGTGTGGGATCGCGGCACGTGGGTCACGCTGGCGGACGATCCCGATGCGGCGATGGCGGCGGGTGAACTGAAATTCCGGCTGTCCGGCGAAAAGCTGACCGGTGGCTGGACCCTGGTGCGACTCAAGGAGGACCCGACCAACTGGCTCCTGATCAAGGAACGCGACCCCTCGGTGCGCCCGATCGCCGAGTACGACGTGCTGATCGAGCAGCCGAACAGCGTCATCACCGGCTTGCCCGTCGATGAAGATCCGGTCGTGCGCGAAAAACGCGCGCGCAAGCAACCGTCGAAGATCGCGGGCGCGGTCAAGGCGCCGATGCCGGCGAGATGGAAACCGCAACTGGCCGGCACGGCCGATGCGCCGCCTCAGGGCAAGGGCTGGATTCACGAGATCAAGTACGACGGCTACCGCACCCTGGTGACGGTCGCGGACGGCGCCGCGCGGATGATCACCCGCAACGGTCACGATTGGACCAACCGCTACAGCGCCTTGGCCAAGGCGCTGAGCAAGCTGCCGTGCAAGAGCGCAATTCTCGACGGCGAGGTGGTGGTGCAGGACCCGCGCGGGATCACCTCGCTCAACCTGTTGGAGCACGCGCTGTCCGAGGGCGACTCTCACTCGATGACGTACTACGCCTTCGATCTGTGTTACCTCGACGGCTATGACCTCAGCGCGTCGAAGCTGGTCGACCGCAAGGACGCGCTGGCCGGCTTGATCGACCCACTGATCGATGACCGCTCGCCGATCCAATACAGCGATCACGTCGATGGCGATGGCGACGCTTTGTTCGCTCAAGCCAGCCGCATGGGGCTGGAGGGCATCATGTCCAAGCGCGCGGACGCCCGCTATGTCCAGGCGCGCGCCGACACCTGGAAAAAGGTCAAGCGCGTCGATGTGGGCGCCTTCGTGGTCATCGGCTACATGTCCAACATGCCCCAGGCCGCGTCCTCGCTGCTGGTGGCTGAAGAGCGCGACGGCGAGCTGGTTTATGCCTGCCGCGTCGGTTCGGGCATCGGCGATGCGCGCGCGCGCGAACTCCACGCCGCGCTGTCGAAGATCGAGCGCGACAAGCCCGTGGTCGCGGTTCCGCGCACGCCAGGCGCCCACTGGGTCGAGCCGGATTTCGGCGCCGAGATCGGCTATCGCAGCCGCTCAGACGGAAACGCGCCGCGCGCGCCGGTGCTGATGACCTTTACGCCGCGACAGAAGGCGAACAAGGTCAGGCCGCTCATCAAACCGAAACTGGTCGGCGACCGCGACCTCGCCTCGGTGCACCTGACCAATCCCGATCGCGAGATCTTCGAGGGCAGCGGGGTGACCAAGCTCGACCTCGCCCTCTACTACGCCCGCGTCGGCGACTGGCTGTTGCCGGAGTTTCTGCGCCGGCCGGTGACCATCTTCCGCTGTCCGACCGGCAAGAAGGCCGACTGTTTCTATCAACGCCATGCCTTCCCCGGCCTGCCGCCCGGCGTCGAACAGGTAGAGTTGTCCGACGAGAAGGAACGCGCCGCCTTCATCGCGGTGACCGAGCCGCGCGGCTATCTCGCGCTCGCCCAGTTCGGCGCCATCGAGTTCCACCTGTGGGGCTGTCACATCGACGATCCGGAGCATCCGGACCGCATCGTCCTCGACCTCGACCCGGACGAGAGCCTGCCGTGGCCGCGCGTCTGCGACGCCGCCGAAATCCTGCGCGACCGGCTCGAGGCGATGGGCTTTCGCGTGTTTCTGCGCACCACCGGCGGCAAAGGCCTGCACCTGGTCCTGGCGCTGACGCCCGGCCACGACTGGAAGCTGGTGAAGGGTTTCTCCGAGGCCTTCGCCCGCCTCATGGCCCGCGACATGCCGGGCCTGTTCACCGCCATGTCCTCAAAGGAGCGGCGTAAGGGGAAGATTTACCTTGATTATTTAAGGAACGGGCGGGGCGCCAGCGCGGTTGCGTCCTACTCCCTGCGGGCCCGGCCGGGCTTCCCTGTGGCGACGCCGATCGCCTGGGAAGAACTGCGGAGCCTGAAGGGCGGCGACGCGTTCAACCGCGTTAACCTTGTTTCCCGGCTGGAGACTCTGGCCGCGGACCCCTGGGATGAGCTATTATCCACGGCCTCCAAGATTACGCCGAAGATGCGGAAAGACTTGGGGCTCAAATCTTAAAGGATCCCGCTGATGGCCGGTCGCGCGTACTGGAAGGGTTACCTCAAGCTCTCGCTGGTGTCCTGTCCGGTGAAACTCTATCCCGCAACGTCGGCGGCGGCGGGCCGGATTTCCTTCAACCTGCTGCACAAGGACACGCTGAACCGCGTGCAGCAGAAGTACAACGACCCCGAGCTCGGCGAGATCGATCGCGCCGACCTGGTTAAGGGCTATCAGTTCGAGAAGGACCGTTACGTCGTGGTCACGCCGGAGGAGCTGGAGAGCGTCCAGGTCGAGTCCAGCAAGACCATCGACATCGACGGCTTCGTGGAGGCGGGTGAGATCGATCCGATCTGGCTCGACAGTCCGTATTTCATGGCGCCCGACGGCCCGATCGCGGAGGAGACCTTCGCCGTCATCCTCGAAGCGATGAGAGAGGCGCACAAGGCCGCCGTCGCGCGCATCGTCCTGAACGGCCGTGAGCGCCAGGTAGTGATCCAGCCCATCGAGGACGGCTTCCGCATGACCACCTTGCGCGTCGCCAAGGAAATGCGCGACGCGTCGACTGCGCTGGAGCCGCTGAAGGCCAAGGTGCCGGCGGACATGCTGGCCATGGCCAAGCAGATCATTTCTTCGAAGGAAGCGGAGTTCGCGCCGCAGGATTTCGAAGACCGTTACGAAAACGCGCTGATGGAACTGGTGAAGGCCAAGATCAGCGGCGGCGAGCCGGTGGTCACCAAGGCGCCCGAACGCGGCAACGTCGTCAACCTGATGGATGCGCTGCGCAAGAGCATCGAGCAGGAACGCCGCCCGCCGGCGCCCAGCCTCGGCAAGGACGCGCACGCGGGCGTTCGCAAGAAGGCCTCGGGGGGCAAGGCTGCGGCTGCAAAGTCTGCCGCCAAGCCGGCTGCGCCCAAGCCGGCGGCCAAGGCCACGGCGAAAGCCGCGCCCAAGGCGGCGGCGAAGAAGAAGTCCAACGCCGCCTGATGCGATGGATCTGAACGGTCGCTCGGTTGCATTGTACGGCAGGTTTTCGCCGGGCGCGCGCGATCGTCTGCAGCAAAGGATCGTCAAGGCCGGCGACTCCGTCGCGCGCGACCTGACGCGGCGCAGCGACCTGCTGGTCATCGGCGCGCTGGCGACAAGCCTGATTGACAGCGGCGCGCTGCCGACGCGCCTTGCCCTCGCGAACGAGCGAGGCGTTCCTGTTGTCGGCGAAGCCTTTTTCGTGCGCGTGCTCGACGGGGTGGCGCAGGACGCCGCGACGTTTCCGCTCACGACGGCGTTGTCGCAATCGGGCTTACCGCGTGAGATCGCCGACGTGCTGGCGGTCTTCGACCTGATCGTGATCGTCGACGACAAGTGCCGCTTCGCCGACCCGGGCGTCATGCGCACCGCCGCCCACTTGCTGAACGGCGGCCGCACGCTCGGCGACACGGTACGAATCCTGATGCGTGCGCGTGACCTGGCGCCGGTGGGCCGCCGCAAGATTACGCTGACCGCTGCAGGCGAGGCAGTGCTGAACTGGGACGACGGTCACACCTCGACCCTGGAAGGGCAGGGCGTCCTGGCTTTCGACGAGGACAACGCCGGCGTCGACGAACTGTACGAAGCCGCCGCCCTCGCCGAAGCTGACGGCGAACTCGACGCCGCCGCACGCCTCTACGACCTGGCCGCCCGCGCCGATCGCGCCGACGCCATCGCGCCCTACAACCTCGGCAACATCCGGCTGATGCAGGAAGCCTGGGACCAGGCCTCGCTGGCCTACCAACTAGCGCTCGCGCGCGACCCCAAGTTTGCGGAGGCGCGCTACAACCTCGCCCAAGCGCTCGAGGCGTCCGGCAAGACGGCCGCCGCCGCCGCCGAACTCGACCGCGTCCTGACGCTGGACCCCGCGCACGCCGACGCGGTCTTCAACTTGGCGCAACTCGAGATGAAGGCCGGACACCCCGAAGAGGCGAAAGCGCTCTACGAACGCTACCTCACCCTCGACCCGCCCGCTGACTGGGCCGCGACGGCGCGCAAGGCGATCCTGTACTGCGCGGCGCTGCTCACGGCGTAGCTCGGGCTTAGCTCGATAGTCACGCGTCGTGGCAGAACTTCAAGGCGTGCTCGCGCAACGCTGCGAGCACCTGCGGCTGGTCGGTGTAGCAGGCGAAGTGGCCGCCGCGGACTTCCGCAAAGGCTTTCGCCGGCGCCTTGACCTTGGCCACGTAGTCGCGGGCCACCTCGGTCGGGCAGATCCAGTCGTCGCGCCCCTGGATGACGACGAAGGGCACGCGGATGTCGTAGCCCACGATATCGACGGTCTCGTGGCCGAGGATCTTTGGCACGAAGACGTCCGATGTGAACTGGAAGCCGTGCGCCCAACCCGCCGCGTCGCCGGTGGCTTTTAGTGGATCGGGTGCGAAGGCTTCCTCGCGCGCGAGAAAGGTCTTGTCTTCGTCGCCGAACAGGAAGCTGCGCGCGGCGAAGCGGCGTTTGTTGTCGGTCGCCGGCAGGTCCGCGACGGCGTCGAGTTTCTTCAAGCCTTCCTTGTTACCCTTGGCGGTCAGGACGGCGCGGGCATGGCGCTCATCGGCGGGGACGGCGAGCGCGTTGCTCACCGGCTGTCCCGTGCCGACGAAAACTGAGAACAGGTCAGGCCGCCGTTGCGCGGCGTAGAGACCCAGAGCCGCGCCCCAGGAGTGGCCCATAAGCGCGATCTTGCTCTTGCCGTAGCGTTGGCGCAGGGCGTCGGCCACCTCGATGGTGTCGGCGATGAACTGCTCCAGCTCCATGCCGGGCGTGTGGTCGCCGCCGCTTCGCCCGTAGGTCTTGCCTGAACCGCGCTGGTCCCAGATCGCGATGGTGAGGTCGTCTTCGTAGGGGCTGAACAGGTCGCGGAACGGCGACATGGCCTCGCCCGGTCCGCCGTGCAGGAACAACAGGATCGGGGAGCCGGGCCGTCGGCTGTGAACTTCGACCCATTGGTCGATGCCGCCGATCTTGATGAACCCGGCATCGTCGATCGCCGCCGTCGCGCCCATCGCCCGCGCAGCCACGGCCGGGACCGCCAGGGCGGCCGCGACCGACCCTACGACCGCTCTTCGCGTCGCTCTCATGGAAGTCTACCCTCGAACGCCCGATCAAGCTTCGGGTCTGTTGAGCGGACGCTGGAGAGCGACCGTGGCTGTTTTGGGGCTATGGGCGCCGCCGTTCGCGGTTGTTTTGGGGGCCGTCAGCCCGCCCGGGCCGCGAATCGGGAAAAATTCCCGACAAATTCGGGAATGGGCGGCATGGCCCTGCCGGGCGGACTCCCCCTATCTCCCCCCAGCGGCGGAATCCCGGATGATTCTGCGGCTTAGCCTGTTGTGTCACGAGGTGCGTACCGCTGGACCGGATGAGTATCCGCGGCGTTGAGAGAGGTCTGCCGCCCCGGGCGGGGCGGCGGCGCGTTGCGCTGCGTGCGACGGCAGCCCTGCTGGCCTGCCTGGCTGCGGCCGGATGCGTAGCCGGACCGAACTTCAAGACACCTCCCGCACCCGACGTGCATCAGTACACGCGGGAGCCCATCGACCATGCCGCCGCCACGCCCGGCGTGACCGGCGGCGCACCGCAACAACTGTCCGCGAACACCCAGATGCAGGGCGACTGGTGGACCCTGTTCCACTCCCAGACGCTCGACGATCTGATCGGCGAGGGGCTGAAGAACAACCATGACCTGAAGGCCGCGCAGGCGGCGTTGAAGGCGGCGCACGAGGGTGTGCTGTCACAACGCGGCGCCTACTATCCGACGGTGACCGCGGGTTTCGGCGCGACGCGGCAGCGTACCTCCGGAGCGCTGGCGCCGACGCCGTTCAACAACGCGCAGATTTACAGCCTGATCACGCCCGAGGTCAGCGTCACCTACACGCCCGACGTGTTCGGCCTGAACCGCCGCACGGTTGAGCAGGTCAAGGCGCAGGAAGATCAGACACGCTATGAACTCTATGCGGCGGATCTGACGCTCACCTCAAATATCGCCAACGCCTACATCCAGGACGCGGCGTTGCAGGGCCAGATCGACGCGACCAAGGACCTGATCGAGATCGACGCCAAGTCGGTGGACATCCTGAAGGAACAGTTCGCCAAGGGCTACGCCAGCAAGCTCGACCTCGCCGCGCAGGAGTCGGCGCTGGCCCAGCAGGTGGCGACGCTGCCGGGTCTGACAAAACAGGAATTGCAGACCCGTGATCTGCTGGCGGTGCTCGTCGGCCGTTACCCGGAGGCGTCGCCGGACCATCCGTTCGAGCTTGCCGCCCTGCAGCTGCCCCAGGACCTGCCGCTCAGCCTGCCCTCGGAACTGGTTCGCCAGCGGCCCGACATTCTGCAGGCCGAGGCCAATCTGCACATGGCGAGCGCCGGCATCGGCATCGCCCGCGCCAATCGCCTGCCGAACATTCAGCTCACCGCCGACGCGGGGACCATGGCGCTGACCTTCGGCAAGATCTTCGCCAACGGTGCGGAGTTCTGGGACTATGGTCTGCAGATCACCCAGACCGTCTTTGACGCGGGTCAGCTCAAGCACAAGGAAACGGCCGCCAAGGACCTCTTTGTGCAGGCGAACGAACAGTACAAGTCGACCGTCCTGACCGCGTTCCAAAACGTCGCCGACACCCTGGTCGCCCTGGACCAGGACGCCAAGGCGCTGCAGGCGAACGCCGCCGCCTCGGACGCCGCCAAGACCACGCTCGACCTCTCGCAGGAACAATACAAGCGCGGCTACGCCAGTTACCTGACCCTGCTCAGCGCCGAGCAGGGCTACCAGTCGGCGCGCATCAATCTCGTACAGGCCCAGGCCGCCCGATACGCCGACACCGTTGCGCTCTACCAGGCGCTCGGCGGCGGCTGGTGGCATAGGAGCGATCTCGTGAAGGGCAAGGATGGCCGCTGATCCCCGAAACACCGTCGCGCGCAGGGTCGCGGCCGCGCTCGGCGCCGTGGCGATGGTCGCGGCCGTCGCCGGCTGCTCGTCGAAAGCCGACGAGAACCAGCAGGCGCAGGTCACGCCGACCAACGTCAAGCTGACCAAGGCGCAGCTCGCGCACATTCAGGTCTTCACCGTCAACGACGTGGCCTTCCACAATCTGGTGGACGCGTCCGGCGTCGTCGACTTCGACAACGATCAGGCGACCCAGGTGCTGGCCGCGTTCTCCGGCCCGGTGACGCGCATCGTGGTCAATCCCGGCGATCATGTCCGCAAGGGCCAACCCCTGGCCTATGTGCAGTCCGCCGACTTCGCGGCGGCGGCCGGCGCCTACACCAAGGCTGTGGCGGCGGCAAAGAACGCGCGCAAGATCGCCGACACCGACCAGGCGCTGCTCGCGCACCAGGGCGTCTCGGCCAAGGAAGCCGAACAGGCGCAGTCCGACGCCGTCGGCGCCGAGTCCGACCGGGACGCCGCGTTGCAGGCGCTGAGGGCCATCGACGTCGATCCCGGTTCGATCAAGGCCTTGCAGGAGGGCCGAGACGTCGCCCGCCTCGAAGGCGTGATCCGCGCCCCGTTGTCGGGCGTGGTGGCCGACAAGCTGGTCACGCCCGGCATGCTGCTGCAGGCCGGCACGACGCCGACCTTCACGGTCGCGGACCTGTCCAAGATGTGGGTGATGGCCCAGCTATCGGACAAGGAATTGTCGGAGGTCAAGGTCGGTGACAGCGCGAGCGTCGTCGGCAATTCGACGACGCAACCGTTCCCGGGCACGGTGACCAACATCGCCTCGGAGCTCGACCCCAACACCCGTTCGGTCATTGCTCGCGTTCAGGTCGACAATCCGGGCAGTTTGCTGAAGCGGCAGATGTACGTGCGCGTGCAGATCCGCTCGCGCGACCAGACCACGGGATTGCTGGTCCCCGTGTCGTCCGTCCTGCACGACGACGAGAACCTGCCTTTCGTCTACCTCATGCTGGCCGACGGCAGTTTCGCGCGGCGCGGCGTGACCTTGGGCGAGCGTAACGGCGACAACTATCTGGTGTTGAGCGGGCTTCAGCCCGGCGACCGCATCGTCAACGACGGCGGCATCTTCCTGCAGTTCATGCAGAGCCAATGACCGACACGCCGGAAACGCCGCCCCCGCCGGTCGAACCCACGCCGCCGCATGTCGAGGAGACGGCGACCGCGTCGTTCATGAACCGCATCGTCAGCGCGGCGCTCGGTCAACCGTTCCTGGTGGCGCTGGCGACCGTCCTGCTGGTGGTGATCGGGGCCTGGTCGCTGCAGCGCCTGCCGGTAGAGGCCTATCCCGATCTGTCGCCGCCGATGGTCGACGTGGTCACCCAGTGGCCCGGCCACTCGGCCGAAGAGGTCGAGCGCCTGATCACCGTGCCGGTCGAGCAGGGCCTGAATGGTATTCCGCGCACGACCGTCTCACGCTCGGTCTCCCTCTATGGCTTGAGCGACGTCACTCTGTCGTTCGAGAACGGCACGGACGACCTGTTCGCGCGGCAAGAAGTCTTCAACCGTCTGCCGGGTCTGGGTCTGCCGGACGGCGTGGCGCCCGACGTTTCGCCGCTCTCGCCGCCATCGGGCCTAATCTACCGCTATGTGCTGCAGAGCTCCGACCGTTCGCCGATGGAGCTGAAGACACTCGAGACCTGGGTGATCGAACCGGCCTATCGCTCGGTGCCGGGCGTCGCCGATGACTCGGGCTTCGGCGGCGGCGACATGCAGTACCAGGTCCTGCTCGACCAGGCGAAGGTCGCGGGGCAGGGGCTGTCGCCGGGCGGGATCGAAGCCTCCATCGGCAACAACAACGCCAACGCCGGCGGCGGCTTCTATACCCAGGGCGGCCAGTTCTACTACGTTCGCGGCTCGGGCCGCATCGAGAACACCGACGACATCTCGAACATCGTGCTGAACGTGAAGAACGGCGTGCCGGTGACGGTGAAAGACGTCGGCCACGTGGCCATCGGCATCGCGCCCAGGCTCGGTGAGTTCGGTTTCGAGAAACAGGACGACGCCGTCGAGGGCGTGATCCTGATCCGCACGGGCGAAAAGACTCAGACGGTGCTGAAGCGGGTCGAGGAGAAGACCAAGTTCCTGAACGAACACGTCCTGCCCAGGGACGTGAAGATCGTCCCCTACTATGACCGGACCGACCTCACCAACCTGACCATCCGCACGGTCGAGGACAACCTGCTGCGCGGCATGCTGCTGGTGGTCATCGTCCTTATCTTCTTCCTGTTCGACATCCGCGCGGGCCTGATTGTGGCCGCGACTATTCCGCTGGCCTTGCTGTTCGCCTTCATCTGCCTGGACGTGCAAAAGGCGTCGGCCAACCTGTTGTCGATCGGAGCGGTCGACTTCGGCATCCTTGTCGACGGCGCGGTGGTGATGGTGGAGAACATCTTCCGCCAGATCGCCTTGCGAGAGGGCAAGCCGTTCAACATCAAGGCGGTGATCCGCGAGGCGGCGGCCGAGGTGGACCGGCCGATCTTCTACGCCGTGGCGGTGATCGTCGCGGGCTTCCTGCCGATCTATGTGCTGTCGGGTCCTTCGGGCAAGCTGTTCAAGCCCATGGCCGACACCATGGTCTTCGCCCTGATCGGTTCGCTGATCGTGACCCTGGTGCTGCTGCCGGTGCTCTGCGCCTGGCTGATGAAGCGCGGGGTGAAGGAGCGGCGCAATCCGGTCTTCGAGAGCGCCAAGTCGATCTATGCCGTCGGCCTCGACTTCTGCCTGGCGCAACCGTGGCTGACCACCATCGGCGCCGGCATTGCGCTTGCGATCGCCCTGGTGCTCACGCCTTTCATCGGCGGCGAGTTCATGCCGCACCTGGACGAGGGCGCGCTGTGGGTGCGGGCGACCATGCCCTACACCATCTCCTTCGATGAATCGGCCAAGATCACGCCGCAGATTCGCGACGTCCTGAAGTCGATGCCGAACGTGACCACCATCGCGTCCGAGCTCGGCCGTCCCGACGACGGCACCGACTCCACCGGGTTCTTCAACGTCGAGTTTTACGTCGGACTGAAGCCGTACAACACCTGGACCGGGCCCTACCACAACAAGGCGCAACTGATCGAAGGCCTGAACAAGAAGCTGGCGGCTTTCCCGGGCATCACCTTCAACTACACCCAGCCCGCGGAAGACGCGGTGGATGAGGCCGAGACCGGCCTGAAGAGTTCGCTCGCGGTAAAGGTCTTCGGCCAGGACCTGAACACGCTGCAGGCCAAGGGCAAAGAGATCAAGCAAGTGCTGGAGGGCGTTCGCGGCATCAAGGACGTGACCCTGGTGCAGGAGCTCGGCCAGCCCAGCCTCAGCATCAAGATCGATCGCGACAAGATCTCGCGCTACGGCCTCAACGTCTCCGATGTGAACAGCATCATCCAGACCGGCATCGGCGGCGATGTCGCGACCCAGGTCGTGCAGCAGGAGAAGCAGTTCGACCTGGTGGTGCGCCTGGACAAGGATTACCGCGACAACCCCGAAGAGATCGGCAACATCCTCGTCGCCACGCCCGCCGGCCAAACCATTCCGCTGAAGGAGCTGGCCGACATCAAGGTCGTGAATGGCGCGTCGTTCATCTACCGCGAGAACAACTCGCGCTACATCGGCGTGCAATTCTCGGTCGAAGGCCGCGACCTGGCGGGCGCGGTCGGCGATGCGATCAAGCAGGTGAATCAGAAGGTCAAGTTGCCGCTGGGCTACCGCGCCGACTGGGGCGGCGAGTACTCGGAATACACCGCTTCTCGCGGCCAGCTCCTGCTGGTGCTGCCGCTGACGGTGGCCTTGATCTTCCTGTTGCTGTTCATGCTCTACGGTAACTTCAAGTTCCCGCTGATCACCGTGGTCGGCGTGATCCTGTCGGCGCCGGTGGGCGGAATCATTGCGCTGTGGCTGACCCACACGCCGTTCTCGGTGTCGTCGGGGATCGGGTTCCTGGCCCTGTTCGGGGTCTCGGTGCAGACCGCGGTGGTCTACATCTCCTACGTCAACGAGCTCAGACGCGACGGCATGCCGATGGAGCAGGCCATCCGTGAAGGCGCCATCCTGCGCCTGCGCCCGATCATGATGACCGCCCTGGTCGCGGCCCTCGGCCTCTTGCCCGCCGCGCTGGCCACCGGCGTCGGCACCGATTCACAGCGGCCCTTCGCCCTGGTGATCGTCAGCGGCCTGTTCTCACGCCTGCTGATCAGCATCTACCTGATGCCGGCCCTCTATGCCCTGGTGGCGCGCAAGGACGACCGGCTGCAGGTCTAGGCGCGGGTGGCTCAGCCATAGCGCGGCGTTCGAAACTTTTCGCCTTGCCGGGGCCAGACCCTGTCGGCCTAGTGGTCCCTCGACCGTCCTTGGGGAGAAGAGGGCCCGCCGATGCTCTACGCCATGCTTTGCTACAACGACGAAGACGCGGTCTTTTCCTGGTCCAAGGCCGAGGACGACGCGGTTATGGCCCGGCTTGGCGAGGTCAATCAAAGGCTGCTGGCCGCGAAAAAACTCGGGCCGGCGCTCAGGCTGATGCCGACCACCGCGGCGGTCACTCTGCGCAAAGATTCTGACCCGCCCCTGGTGCTCGACGGGCCGTTCGCCGAGACCAAGGAACAACTCCTCGGCTTCTACGTCGTCGACTGCGCGTCCCTGGACGAGGCGATCGCCATCGCGCGCGACCTGGGCAAGGCCAATCCGGGCGGCGCCTATGAGATCCGGCCGGTGAAGGTGTTTCAGCCCGGCGTGGAGGTGGCGTGACCGACGCGAGCTGGATCGGCGCCACGCTGACCGCCGCGCGGCCCCAGGCGGTGAGCGCGCTGATGCGCTATTTCCGCGACCTCGACCTGGCGGAGGAGGCGTTTCAGGACGCCAGCCTGCGCGCGCTGAAGGCATGGCCGAAAAACGGTCCGCCGCGCAATCCGGCCGCGTGGCTGATCCTGGTCGGCCGCAACGCCGCCCTCGACGGCGTGCGCCGGCGCAGCCGCCAGCAGGAACTGCCCGACGAAGCGGAGATCTCCGACCTCGACGACGCCGAAGACGCCATGGCCGCGCGCCTCGACGAAGGCCACTACCGCGACGACGTGCTGCGGCTGCTGTTCATCTGTTGTCACCCGGACCTTCCGGCGACGCAGCAGGTCGCGCTTGCCCTGCGTATCGTCTCGGGCCTGTCGGTGGCGCAGATCGCCCAGGCCTTCCTGGTCAGCGACGCGGCGATGGAACAGCGCATCACCCGCGCCAAGGCCCGTGTCGGCAAGTCCGACGCCGCCTTCGAAACCCCCGGGCCCGCCGATCGCGCCGAACGGCTCGCCGCGGTCGCCGCCATGCTCTACCTCGTGTTCAACGAGGGCTACTCGCGGCCCGGCGACCAGGGCGAAGCGCGCGACCGGTTGTGCGGCGAGGCGATCCGTCTGGCCCGTCTGCTGCTGAAACTCTTCCCGTCGGAGCCTGAAATTCTCGGCCTTGCCGCGCTGATGTTGCTGCAGCATTCGCGCGCCGATGCGCGCTTCGACGCCGATGGCGCAATCATCCTGCTCGACAACCAGGACCGCAGCCTGTGGAACCGCGAGCTGATCGCCGAAGCGCTCGCGCTTGTCGACAAGGCGATGCGGCATCGCAGGCCTGGGCCCTACCAGGTGCAGGCCGCGATCGCGGCCCTGCATGCGCGCGCCGCGCGCCCGCAGGACACCGACTGGGAACAGATCGAACAGCTCTACGCCGCGCTCGAACGCATGGAGCCGTCGCCCGTCATCACACTCAACCGCGCCGTCGCGGTGTCCAAGCGCGCAGGCCCGCAGGCCGCTTTGGAAATCATCGAACCGCTGGCCGAACGCCTCGACGGGTACTTCTATTTCTGGGGCGTGAAGGGCGCGTTCCTGATGGAGCTCGGGCGAGGAGAGGAGGCGCGCAAGGCGTTCGAGCGCGCCATAGGTTTGGCCAACTCCGCCGCCGAGGCCGCCCACATCCGCGCCCAGCTCGACCGCCTGGCCTTCGACGCCCGCGATACGGCGAGGAAATAAATCCCGCCGTTCTGTCGGTCGGCCCGCCGCTCATCCGTCCTATGTACGACGCTGCTGGAGCGTCACCCGGGATGGAGCCCGCCATGACCACGCTCACGCTCACCTCGACGGACGCCTTTCCGCGCAAGACCGCGCTCTATGTCGGGCGCGTGCTAAGCGGGCTCGCGGTCGGCGCGCTCGCCTTCGACGCAGCGATCAAGCTGACGGACCTGTTCGGGGTTCCGCAGACCGCGGCGCCCGCGGGCTGTCCGGGCGATCTGGCGCAGCCGGCGGGTCTCGCCGAGATCGCCTGCATCGGACTTTATCTCGCTCCCCGGACCGCCAACTTCGGCGCGGCCGCGATAACGCTGCTCTATGGCGCAGCCATGCTCAACCGCATGGCATCGAGCGAACCGATGGCTGCGCATCTCGTGTTCGGCGCCTACCTCGCCGCGCTGGTTTGGGGCGGTTTGCGGTTGCGGCGCGCCTAGCCCCAAATCTGTCCGAGCACGCGCAGCCAGTTCTCACCGAGTACGCCGCGCACGTCAGCTTCGCTCCAGTTCTTCGCCAGCAGCCGCTCGGCGACGTCGGGAATGATCTCGGGCGAGGCGAACAGCAGTTGCGGCGCCTTGTAGCCGCCTTGTTCCGGATAACGCCCGGCGTTGGTGTCGATCAGTTTCACCAGGTGCGCCACGTCCTCGATGTGATCGAGGCCGAATCCGATGTGTCCGGCGCCCACGAGGTCCGCGATATAGTCGATCTGGCGGATCAACATATCCGGCGAGATGTCGAGTCCGTCCTGGCTCATGAACAGTCCCACGCCGGTGACGCCGATGACGCCGCCGGTCTGGGCGCAGGCCTTGATTTGGTCGTCGCGGATGTTGCGTTCGTGCGCATAGAGGCCGCGCGGGTTGGCGTGCGAGAAGATCACCGGCGCCTTGGCGACCTCGAACACGTCCATGCTCGTGCGATAGCCGGTATGCGAAACGTCGACCGCGACGCCCACGCGGTTCATCTCGCCCACCAGGCGCACGCCGAACGCGCTCAGGCCGCAGTCGGTGCGCTCGTGACAGCCGTCCCCGACGAGGTTCTTCTCGTTGTAGGCCATCAGCATGTGGCCGACGCCGAGAGCGCGGTAGACCTCCACCAGGTTCACGTCGCCCATCAGCGCGTTCGTGCCCTGGAAGTGGAAGTTGACCGCCAGCTTTCCGGTGCGCTTGGCCTCGGCGATGTCCGCCACGGTGCGGACCAGAACGAAGCGCTCCGGCCGCGTGAGGAACCAGCGGCGCACGGCCCCCAAACCCTTGATCTGCCCCTCGATGGAGGCGAGGTGGTCGAGGCCGACGGTAAACGAGGCGAAGGTCACGCCTGTGCGCTCGAAGCGCGCGACGTGCTCTTCAAACAGCTTTCCGACGCCGGGCAGGATCGGCGCGGGCGCGTCGGGGACCAGAAGGTCGACGACGGTGGCGCTTTCGAGCAAGCGGCGGGTGGAGACGGATACGGTCATTGGGACTCTTTGGATTAGCCGGAAGCGCCGATGCGGCCGATGAGGCCCCAGCCGGCGACTTCGATCAGGAAGCCGATGAAACCGAGGGAGGCGAGGACGAGAGCGGTGCTGCTGAGCCATCCGGGTCGTTCGCCGCTGCGTGCGAACAGCGCGCGGCCCGATCTCCAGAGCGCGAAGACTCCGGCGAGCAGGGCCAGCTGGAACAGGAGGCGACCCAGCACGATCGGCGCGGTTGCGCCGGCGCCATACCAGAGCGCCGGATAAACCTGCAGCTCGAGCCATAGTTCGAAGAGTGACCACGCGGCGACGCCGAGGAAGATCAAGCCCGTCTTGCGGGCGCCCTTGCGCGCGCAGGCCGCCGCCAGGATCGCCGTCACCAAAAAGACGAGCAGCGACAGGAAGAACAGAGCCGCTGACGCGGGCGAGCGCCAGCCCGACGCCTTGACGAAGGCGCCCGAACTGTCCGGTGAGAAGGCAAGGCCGAGCGACGTCGGCTTGAACGCCACGATCTTTCCAGTCTTGCGCACGCGATAGCTCGCGCCGCCCAGCCAGTCGAGCGGCTCGCCCTTGATCAGAATCGTCCTGGCTCCCTGCGCCGTGACCGTGGAGCCGAACAACGGGCCGGCCACCAACTGATCGAAGAACGAGGGCGACTGCGCCCGCGCCGCGTCATAGAAGCCCGCGACCTTGGACGGCGGCAGAAGCGGCGAAGGCGGCGGCGTGAAGGTCTGTGGCGCCACGGCTGGTGAGAGATCGGCGACGGCGGCGGCGATGTCCTCGACCGCCTGGTAGCCGTTGCTCTTGTCGAGCACGGGTTTGCGCTTCAGCGCGTCGAGAATGAAGCCGAGGTTCTGGTAGCGCGGAAGGCCAGTGTACTGTTCGACGCTGACGAAGATCGCCCAGTGGGCTTGCGGCATGATGTAGACGCCGGTGGAAAAACCATCGTAGCCGCCGGTGTGATAGAGGGCGGGCCGCCCGGCCAGCGTCGTCTCCTCCAGCAGTTCGCCCATGCCGGGCACGCCCGGCGCGAACCGGTTCAGGTTCATGTTGGTGTAGTCGGCGAACGCCTTGGGTGAGAGGACTTCGCCGTGCGGGCCGCGCCCGCCGTCCAGCATCATCTGCAGGTACTTGCCCATGTCGGCGCCCGTCGCCGCCAGGGCGCCGGCGCCCTGGAACCCGGGTCGCATGAAGCTGTGTGGGCAGACCGTCACGCGACCGTCGGTCTCGATGCGGTGGCAGGCCGCGGCATCGGCTTCACGCGCCGAGGGCAGGCCGATCGAGGAACTGTCCATGCCCATCGGAGCCAGGACCATTTTCTGCATCGCGTCGTGGTAGCTGAGTCCGTAGGCGCGCGCCGCCGCCTCGCCGAGCAGGCCGACGCCGGTGTTGTCGTAGGCCTGAAGCACGCCGGGCGTGCGCACGCGCCGCAGGTGGCGTTTCATCAAGGTCGCATCGACCCTCAGCGCCTCGTCGCGGTTTTCCGTCATCACCCCGCCGAGATCGCCGTCGAAGCCGCCTTCATGGGCCAGCAGCTGGCGCACGGTGACCGGCGCTTTCAGGTGGTCGGTGATCGGAAGGTCTGGGTAGCGGCCGCGGATGTCGGCGTCCGGATTCAGTCGTCCGGAATCGATCGCCTGCAGCGCAAGAATGGCGGTGAACAGCTTGGTGACCGATCCGACCTGAAACAGGGTCCGGTTCGGATCGACCGGCGCCTTGGTGCGGATGTCGCGGACGCCATAGCCCTTGGTGAACACGAGGCCGTCGGGACCGACGACGGTGACGACCGCGCCGGGAATGGCTTCATGCGCGGCGATCTTGGCCCAGGCAGCGTCTGCTGCGGCCTCGACGCGCGCTTGCGTGGAGACAGGCGCGGGAGCAGCCGGGGCGGCGCCGGCGCAGGCAAGGGTGACAAGGAGGCTGGCGAGGACGGCTAAGCGACGAGGCGTCATGACGATCTCCCTATCGCGCGGCGGCCGTCTCAGGGCAGCCGACGAAGGCTATGGCTTTTCGCCCAAATGGCAAGTATTTTCTATTTTGGACAAGATGTCGCGGGCGCGCTGCAGCGCCCGTCCTAGGAGCGGTCTATGAATCAGGCGGTTGCTGATCCGGGCTCGGCGCTCAAGGCGCTGCGGGAGAAGATGGGCTGGACGCTGGCGGACGTGTCCGAGCGAACCGGGCTCACCATCTCGACTCTCTCAAAGCTCGAGAACGGCCGCGTATCGCTCAACTTCGACAAGCTCACCCGGCTGAGCGTCGGTCTCGGCATCGACATTGCGCGCTTTCTCGAACCGCAACCCCTGGCGGACGCTGTTTCGAGTCCCGGGCGGCGAAGCGCGACGCGGGCCGACGAAGGATCGGTGATCGACACCCAGAACTACCGGCATGTCTATCACGCCACCGACTTGCTGAATAAGACCTTCATTCCGATCGTGGCGGACGTGCTCGCCCGTTCGCGCGACGACTTCGGCGACCTGATCCGCCACCCCGGCGAGGAGTTCGCCTATGTCCTCGAAGGCGCGGTCGAGCTGCACACCGACGCCTACGCGCCGCTCACGCTGAAGGTCGGCGACTCGATCTTCTTCGACAGCAGCATGGGCCACGCCTACATCGCCGCTGCGCCGGGCCCATGCCGGATTTTGTCGATCTCGGCCGGCCCGGGCCAGCATCTGCAAGCGGCTGCGGTCCCGCCCGTAGCTATCGATCTCAGGTCCTCCGCCGGCGCCACGCAAGGCGCGCTTCGCGGCGGCGGCAAAGCGCAACAGCCGACCCGACGCAAGGCGGCGCGAGGTTGAGCGAAATGAGGCCCCAAATGCGCATGCATAGACGAGCATTTCTCGCGGCTTCGGCGGCGCTCGTGGCCACGGGAGGCGCGGCGCGCAGTGAGGCGCTGCCGGCGATCACGGTCAACGGCAGCGACGCCTCGGCGGCGTCGGTCGAGTTTTTCGATCTGAACCGCAAGGGCGGCGTCGGCTGTGTGATGATCAACGGCTGGGGCGGCGACAGTCTCTCCGACTATCCCGAGATGCAGAAGTTCTTCAGCGACGGGACGCGCCGCCTCGTGCGGCGCTACGACGACATCCTCGACGCCCATGCCAAGGGTCAGCTCGCCATCATCCTCGGGAACCAGTCGGCAGACACCTTCGCCTCCGCCGCGCCCGGCAACGACTGGGGATTCCTGTCGGCGAAGCCGAGCATTCACCTCGAGGAGCACTACAAGGGCGGCCTGCGCGTGCTCAACTTCTGCTACAATCTCGCCAACCAGTTCGGCGGCGGTTGCCTGGAGCCCGACATCCCCCTGACCGCATCCGGCCGCTACCTCCAGGACGCGATGGAGGCGATGGGCATCCTCGTCGACACCGCCGGCCACACCGGGCGCCGCACCGCGCTCGACGTGACCAAGCGCGCCAAGAAGCCGGTGATCTGCAGCCACGCCAACGTCAGGGCGCTCAACCCCAATCCGCGCTGCCTCAGTGACGACGTCATCAAGGCCATCGCCGACACCGGCGGGGTCATGGGCGTCACCGCTTCGGAAGATCTGATGCAGCGCAACGCGAAGACGGCGGGCCAGCCGCTGCCGCGGTGCACCCTGGCCCGCTACGCCGACGAGTTCGACTATGTGCGCAATCTCGTGGGCGCGGACCACGTGGGCGCGGGCCCCGACTTTGTTTACGGCAAGACCATGCCCGAGGGGCTCGGCCGCTCGATGATTTTCCCTCCGGACATGGTGATCCCGCAAAATCCGCTGCGCTATGCCGTGGGCTTCGAGGATCCTTCCCAGTTCCAGAACCTGCCGGCGGAACTGAAGCGCCGCGGCTGGCCGGACGGCGACATCAAGAAGGTCATGGGTCAGAACTGGCTGCGCGTCTATCGCGCGGTGTTCGTCTGATCCGAGGGGCGGCGACATGAACCCGAAACCGATTTTCGCAGCCGTTGCCGCGGCCGCAGCGCTGCTGAGCGGCGCGATGTTTTCCGCGCCCGCTCAGGCGTGGCCCGAGCCGGAGCCGACCGAGCAGATCGCCACGTCCGATCCGTCCGACCTCGCTTTCATCCAGGCGATGAAAGCGGTGATCGTCGCAGGCATGAAGCGCACCGGCGAACCGGGGCTCGGCGTGGCGGTCGCACGCCACGGCAAGGTCATCTGGGTGGCGGGCTTCGGCTACGCCAACCTCGAAACCCGCGCGCCGGTGACGCCGGAAACGGTGTTCAAGGCCGGCTCGATGACCAAGACCTACACGGCCACCGCGGTCATGCAACTGGTGGAGCAGGGCGTCGTCTCGCTCGACGATCGCGCCGACAAATATCTGCCGTTCAAGGTCGAGAACCCCCTCGGCGACCGCCCGGTCACCATCCGCGATCTTCTGCTGCACCAGTCGGGCCTGTCGGCCGGGGACGACGGCGAAGCGCAGGCGCGAACGCCACGTCCGCTCGCGGTCGCGCTGGCGGAAGCGTACGCCCGCAAGGATCAGCGCCCCTACGAACAGACGCGCACGCCGATCTGGAGCACCAAGGTCGGCGCCGCCTGGCAATATTCGAACCTCGGCGCCGCCACGCTTGGTCTGATCGTCGAGCGCGCGAATCCGGAGCGCCTGAGCCTGCCCGACTATGTGCAGAAACATATCCTGGACCCGCTGGGCGAGGCTCACTCGCAGTATCCCGCGATCCAGGACGCCGCGCACGTGCGGCCCGACGTCTGGCAGCGGCTGTCGGCCGGTTACACGCGCATAGGACCCGAGTTCTTTCCGACGCCGAAGGTGCAGATCGAAGGCTATCCCGCGGGCGGCGCGATGCTGCGGCCCAAGGACCATATCCGCCTCTTGCTGGCGTACATGAATGGCGGCGAGCTCGACGGTCACCGCATCCTCAAGCCCGAAACCGTGACGGCGATGATCACGCCCCAGCGCGACACGCCGGTCGAGCGCATCAAGCAGGGTCTGATCTGGCGCATCTGGGACGGCGACAAGCCGACCGCCGTGTTCGAGCACTCGGGACTCTACATGTACGGCTGGATGAATTCCGCCGCCGCCTGGCCAAAGCTCGACGCCGCGTTCGTAGCCTCGACCAACGAGTGGCCGCTTCCCGGGTCGGCGACGACGCGCGACGTGCTGCAGACCTTCATCGGCGACTACCTGGCGCTCGACGCGCAGGCGGCGAGGGCCAAGCTGACCGACGCGACCACGACCAGGCTCGCGGCGGCGCCGAAGCCGACGGCCGATCTCTCCAAGCCCGCCTGGAAATGGAAGACGTCCTACGTGATGGGGCTGATCTTCGTGGATGCATTGAACGGCGAACTCGGCGTGGGCGACCGGCTTTCACCGGACGAGGTCCGCGCGCTCGCGGAAAAGGCGGTGTTCAATCCCGACGGCCCCAACGCCGACGCGGGCTTCGACAAGGCGGCCTTCATTGAGGGCGTCGAGGATCTGCGCCACGTACGTATGACGCAACCAAGCATCGAGGGGTTCCGGGACTCCGGCAAGATGCGCGTCTCGCCCGACGAGGTGGCGACCATCTACAAGGCGCTCGGCGGCGACACCGGCGCGGGGACCGAATTCCACTTTGTGAAGCCGGCGTCCTGAGCGGTCACGCGCCGTCGAGGAAGTTCACTGCGCCGGTCTTGATGTCCTTCACCGCGGCGACGATCTTGAGCGCGCCGCTGTTCAGCGCGGCGGCGATGGTCGTGTCGGCGGTCTTCAGCCCATTGGCGACGTGGCGCGCGTTCTCTTCGACGGAGGCGACGGTGATGTCGCCGCCGTGGCTGCGAGCCTTGACGTGCAGCACCGCCGGAATGATCGGCGTCACCATCTCTTCCAGCGCCGGTTCGAGTTCGGCGCGGCCCTCGACGACGGCCTGGGCCAGGCCCACCGCGCCGCAGCCGGTGTGGCCCAGCACGACGACCAGGGGCGCCTTCAGGTACTTCACCGCGTAGACGATGGAGGCGAGGCCGCGGCGGTCCACCGTATTGCCGGCCACGCGCACGATGAACAGGCGGCCCAGGCCCTGGTTGAACAGCAGGGTCGGCGGCGTGCGGCTGTCGGCGCAGGCCACGATGATGGCGAAGGGCTTCTGGCCCTCCTGCAGTTCGGCGAAGTCCTTGGCGGAGACGCGGTTGATGACGCCCTCGCCCTTGCAGAAGGCGGCGTTGCCGGATTTGAGCGCGGCCAGGGCCTCGTCGGGGGTGTGGACGTCGAGGGTCCCGGAGAAGCGTGGCGGTTCGTCGCCGCCGCCGGGCGGGGGAGGCGGCGCGCCGGCGCCGGCGAACGCCTTTTTCTTGCCCTTGAAATCGAACATGGAACCGAACTCTCCGACGACCGTTTCCGGTCTCTTACCCCAGATTGTCTTTGGATCGAACCGCCTAAGCCGTCAGCGCCGCGCAAGCCCTTCCAAGTAAGGGTCCGGCGACCTAAATCCGCGTTGCCAGTGACCCTATGCACACCTTAGCCGACATACTCGCCATCCTGCTGGCGTTCCTGCTTACGGCCGTGCTGTTCGTGCACTACCGGGGCCGCGTGCGCCTGAAGTTCCTGCGTCAGGTCACCGACCATTCCACCTTCACCGCGCCGTACAACGCCCTGGTTTACCTGTTCTCCAAGGTCCCGACCCGGCCGTTCCTGCCGCCGAGCGAGTTCCCCGACCTCGCCCCCCTGAACGAGGCCTGGGCCACGGTGCGCGAAGAGGGCTTGAGGCTCGCGCGCGAGGAGAAGGTGCGGGTCGCGACCGGCGATAATGACCTGGGCTTCCACACCTTCTTTAAGCGTGGCTGGACCCGGTTCTACCTGCGCTGGTACGGCACCACCCCGCCCTCGGCGCTGCGCGAGTGTCCCCGCACGGTGGAGATTCTGAACCGGGTGCCGAACGTGAAGGGCGCCATGTTCGCGTTGCTCCCGCCGCACGCCAAGCTTGGCCGTCACCGCGACCCGTTCGCCGGCAGCCTGCGCTATCACCTCGGCCTCGCCACGCCGAACAGCCCCGACTGCTGGATCGAGGTCGACGGCCAGCGCGCGTCGTGGCGCGACGGCGAAGTGCTGATCTTCGACGAGACTTTCGTGCACGAGGTCAAGAACGAGACCGACGAGCATCGCCTCATCCTGTTGTGCGACGTTGAACGGCCCCTGCGCGGACCCATGTCGCGCGTGAACCGCTGGATGATGAACCGCGTGATGGGCGCGACGGTCACCCAGAACGAAGAGGGCGAGAAGGTCGGCGCCATCAACCGCGCCTTCGGTCCGCTCTATCGGCTGTCCGGCTACGGCAAGCGGCTGAAGGCGCAGGACCGGCGGCTGTACTACACGCTGAAGTACACGACCCTGGCCCTGGTGGCCGCTGCGGTCGTCGCCGCCATCACCGCGCCGTACCTTTCGCTCTAGTTTGCGCGCAGATCTTTGGCGCCTGCCTCCGGCGCGCCCCGCGCCGCGCGTGAGCCGCGACGGCTATCATTCGTCGCGAAACGGATCGACGATGCGCAGCCCTTCGTCGAGCGCCATGCCGTGCTGGAGGTCTTCCGACCACAGGGTGTCGCAGTCGGCGTGAAGCGCCGATGCGACGATCATGGCGTCCCAGGTCGAAAAGCCGTAGCGCTCGGCAAGGGCCAGGCCGGTTTCATGGATTTCGACGGTGAGCGGCTGGACGGTCACCAGGCTGCGCAACAGGTCGAGTAAGGCGTGCGTGTCGTCCCACGACATCTGCATTTTTCGACGCGCAACATTGGTCAGTTCATTCAGGACCTGCACGCTTATCGTCCCGCCCGCTGCGATCGCCGCCTCGGCTCGGTCGGCTTTGGCGGCGTCATTGGATGCGAGATAGACCAGGACGTTGGTGTCGAAAAAGCTAGCGGGCATTCGCCTCGTCCCGATCGAACTTAAAGTCGACGGGAAGGCGGCCGCGGAACGCCCTCAGGCGCTTCAGCAGTTCCTCGCGAGCGGGTTTGCGCGCGACGCCGAAACGATGCGCATCGGCGACGTGGATTTCGACTTCGTCGCCTTCCTTTAGCCCGAGCGCTTCGACGACGGCGGCGGGGAGGCGCACAGCGAGGCTGTTTCCCCATCGGGCGATGTGCATGGCCGGCTCCGTTGGATATACAATCCATAAAATGTATATCTTTCGACGTCGAAGGTCAAGAATCGACCTTGAGTTTCGAGCGCCGGCTTACGTCGCAGGCAACGGTTTCAGCGCGGGGGCCTGTTCCCAGCCGCCGCCGAGGGTCTTGAACACGGCGAGCTGGTCTTCGACGACCATTTGGTCCGACTGGGCGAGTTCGGCTTCGGCCTCGACCAGCAGGCGCTCGGTCTGCAGATAGTCGGGGAAGCTGATGGCGCCGTTGTCGAGCTGGACCTTGGCCAGGGTGGCGGCCTTCTGGCTGTCGTCGCGGGCGGCCTTCAGCGCGGCGTTGCGCTTCAGTTCGGCGTTGTAGGTGGTCAGCGCCTGTTCGACCTCTTTCAGCGCGGTCAGCACGGTGGAGTCGAACTGGGCCAGATCGGCGGAGCTCTGCGCACGCGCCTGCTTGATCCGCGCGCGGGCCACCAGGACGTTGGGAAAGCTCCAGCTGATCAGCGGACCGATGCCGAACGACACGGCGTTGTTCTGGGTCAGCTGATTGAAGCTCGAGCCGCCGGTCCCGACGTTGGCGCCGAGCGAAACGGTCGGATAGAGGTCCGCGGTCGCAACGCCGATTCGCGCAGTGTCGCCGGCCAGGGTGCGTTCGGCCTCGCGCACGTCGGGGCGGCGCTTCAACAGCGCGGCGCCGTCGCCGGTGGGCAGCAGTTGGGTCAGAACCGGCGGCTTCATGCAGGCGGCGGCCTCCTGCGAGATTTCGGCGGGCGGCTTGCCGGTGAGCACGGCCAGTTCATAGAGCGCGCTGCGCTGTTGGCCCTCGAGGGTGGGCAACGCGGCGCGGGCCTGTTCGAGGATGGCGCCGGCGCTGGCGACGTCGAACTCGGAGCGGGCGCCCAGATCGCGTTGCCGCACGGTCAGGTCATAGACGCTCTTCACCACCTCGACCGAACGGCGCGCGACATCGGCTTCCTGGGCGTAGGCGCAGGCGTCGGCGTAGGCGCGGGTGGTTTCCGCCGCGACGTTGACGCGGGCGAGGTCTTCGGCGGCGGCGACCGATTGCGCATCGGCGCGCGCGGCTTCGATGGTGCGGCGGATGCGGCCGAACAGGTCGAAGTCGTAGGCTACGGCGAACGAGCCGTCAAAGCCCGTCGACGGCGTTGCTTCCAGGCCCTTTAGCGAGGCGACGAGGTCGGCGGTGGAACTCTGACCGTAGCTGACGCCGGCGTTGATCTCGGTCGAGGGGAAGCGGCCCGCGCGCGCCTGCTGCAACACGGCGACGGCCTTGGCGAGATTGGCGGCGGCGACCTTCAGGTCGCGGTTCTCGGTCAGGGCTTCTTCGACCAGTCCGTTCAGTGCGGGGTCGTTGTAGAGCTTCCACCAGTCGCCGGGCGGCGGTTGGTTGTCGCTGGTCGTCGCGTCGGTCGAGACGAAGGGGCCTTGGCCGGCGGGCGGCGTGCCAGGCGCATGATAGGTCGGCCCCACCGCGCAGGCGCCAAGGATCGTCGCTGCGATCAGGCCCGAAGCCGCCAGGATGCGCGCGCGGCTCATTCGGCGGGCTCCGCGGCGGGCTTCAGCTTGTGCGGCTTGGGCAGGCGGTCGGCGACCCAGCGGAACACGATGTAGAACACCGGCGTGAAGATCAGGCCGAACACGGTGACCCCGATCATGCCGAAGAACACTGCGACGCCCAGCGCCTGACGCATCTCCGCCCCGGCGCCGACGGCGAACGCCAGCGGCGCCACGCCGAAGATGAAGGCGAACGACGTCATCAGGATCGGACGCAGGCGAGTGCGCGCCGCCTCCACCGCGGCCTTGTAGCGATCGAGCCCGTTTTCCAGCTCGCCCTGGCGCGCGAACTCGACGATCAGGATGGCGTTCTTGGCCGCGAGACCGATCAGCACGATCAGGCCCACCTGGGTCAGGATGTTGTTGTCCATATGCCGGAGCTTCACCCCCAGCATGGCGGCGAGCAGGCACATGGGGACGATGAGGATCACCGAGAACGGCAAGGTCACGCTCTCGTACAGGGCCGCGAGCAGCAGGAACGCAAACACCACCGCCATGGCGAACACCACCATGCCCGTGCCGCCGGCTGCCTTTTCCTGGAACGCGAGGTCGGTCCACTCATAGCTGAAGCCCGGCGGGAGATTGTCGGCAGCGGCCTTTTCCATCGCCGCGATGCCCTGGCCTGAGGACTTGCCGGGCGCGGCCTCGCCCTGGATCTCGGCGGCGGGATAGAGGTTGTAGCGCGGCACGCGGTAGGGGCCCGAGGTGTGCTTCAAGGTTATCACCGACCCCAGCGGCACCATGGCCCCCGACGACGAGCGCGTCTGCAGCTGGCCAATCGCGGACTCGTCCCTTCGGAACGGCCAGTCGGCCTGGGCGTACACCGTGTAGGTGTGGTTGAGGTAGTTGAAGTTGTTGATGAAGGTCGAGCCGAGGTAGGTCTGCAGCGTATCGAAGACGTTGCTGTCGGGCACGCCCAGCACCTCGGCCTTGGTGCGATCGATCTCGGCATAGAGGCGCGGCGTGCGCGTGCTGTAGGGCACGAAGGCGTTGGACACGTCCCCACTCTTCAGCGCCGCGTCGGCGACCTTGTGCGCCACCGCTTCCAGCGCCTGGGGCCCGGCGCCGTTCTGGTCCTCGATCATCATCTTGAAGCCGCCGGCGGTGCCGATGCCGCGCACTGGCGGGGGCGGAATGATCTTCACGTCCGCCTCGGTCACCGCCAGCATGCGATGGCGCAGATCGTCGGCAATCACGTTCGAGGTGAGGCCTCGCGAGGTGCGCCAGGCGAAAGGCTTGAGGATGACGTAGATCTGGCCGTTGGCCGGATTGGTGGTGCCCGAGGTGGCGTCCAGGCCGACATAGGTGCTGCCCGCCTCCACGCCCGGCGTATGCAGGGCGATCTGCATCACCTTCTGCACCACCACATTGGTGCGCTGGATCTGCGTCCCCGGCGGAAGCGCGATCGAAGCGATCATGTTGCCCTGATCCTGGGCGGGGATGAAGCCGGTCGGCGTCGACATCAGACTCCAGACCGTGACGCCCAACAGCAGCACGTAGACGCCCAGCATGATCACCGGGATGTGGGTCGCGCCGCTGGTCAGGCCTGCATAGCGGTCGCTCAGCCAGTCGAAGCCCTTGGTAAAGCCCTGGCCGAATTTCGAGAACGGCTGCTCCCACGCCCTGAGCTTGCGGTGCCCGTGCGGGCGCAACACCAAGGCGCAGAGCGCCGGCGACAGGGTCAGGGACACGATCAGCGAGATCAGGGTGGCCGAAGCGATGGTGAGCGCGAACTGGCGATAGAACTGGCCGGTGATGCCGGTGATGAAGGCCGCGGGCACGAACACCGCAATCAGCACGAAGGCAATGGCGATCAGGGCCCCGGCCACCTCGTCCACGGTCGCGTGCGCCGCGTCGCGGGGCGTGAGGCCCTCGCGCATGCGCCGCTCGACGTTTTCCACCACCACGATGGCGTCGTCGACCACGATGCCGATCGCTAGCACCAGGCCGAACAGGGTGAGGTTGTTGAGCGAAAATCCCGCCGCCTTCATCACCGCGAAGGTGCCGACCAGAGACACAGGGATGGCGATGATGGGAATAATCGCCGCGCGCCAGGTCTGCAGGAAGACGATGATCACGATGACCACCAGGATCATCGCCTCCATCAGCGACTTCTTCACCTCGTCGATGGAGGCGGCGACGTATTCGGTCGGGTTGTAGATGATCGCGTAGGAGACGCCCGGCGGGAAGCTGGGCTTCATCTTCGCCATGGTCGCCTTGATCGCGGCGGCGGTCTCCAGCGCGTTCGAACCGGGCTGCTGCTGAATGCCCTGGGCGGCCGCGTGAAAGCCCGAGAGATAGGCGTCGGTGGTATAGTCCGCCGCGCCCAGGTCGACCCGCGCCACGTCGCCGATGCGGGTGATGCGGCCCTCGGTGTCGCGCTTGACGATGATGTCGCTGAATTCCTTGGGCGTCGTCAGCAGGCCCTCGGTGTCGACGTTCTGCTGGAAGGCGCCGCTGGCCTGGCCCACCGGCGGGGCGTTGATCGCGCCGGCCGCCACCTGGGTGTTGTGCGCTTTCAGCGCCTGGACGATCTCCTCGACCGTGATGTTGCGCTGGGCCGCCTTGTCCGGGTCGATCCAGACCCGCATGGAATAGTCGCGCGCCGCCCGCGATCCGATGTCGCCCACGCCCGGAATGCGCAGCAGCACGTCGTGCACGTGCAGGGTCACGAAGTTGGCGATGTATTGCTGATCTGCGGTGCCGTCGGGCGAATAGAAGTGAACCGCCAGCAGAATGTCGGGCGAAGCCTTGCGCACCACGATGCCGGTCTGCTGCACGACGGTGGGCAATTGTGGCACGGCCACGGCGACGCGGTTCTGCAGCAGCACCTGGGCGGTGTTGGGATCGGTGCCCAGTTTGAAGGTCACCGTAATGGTCAGGTGACCGTCGCCGGTGGACTGGGAGGACATGTAGAGCATGTTCTCCACGCCGTTGATCTGCTCCTCGATAGGCTGAGCGACCGTTGCGGCGAGCGTTTCGGCGGTGGCGCCGGGATAGGTGGCCGCGATGGTCACCGTGGGCGGCGCGATCTCGGGATACTGAGCGACCGGCAGGGTCGGATAGGCAATGATCCCCAACAGGGTGATCATGATCGAGATCACCGCGGCAAAGACGGGATGGTCGATGAAGAAGTGGGTAAGCTTCATCTTGCGTCGGTGAAGGTGGCGGAGGAGGGCGGCGGCGCTGAATCGGGCGCAGCGGCGGTTTCATCGGCTTGCGGCGTGATGCGGCCGACCTTGGGGACGACGTTGCCGCCCGGGTGAGCGCGGGTGATGCCGTCGATCACCACCCAGTCGTTGCTGGCCAGACCCGTGCGCACCACGCGCAGACCGTCGATCAGCGGACCGGTGGTCACCACCTTCTGGGCGACCACGCCGTGGTTGACGACATAGACGACCTGACGCGACTGATCCTGCACGATGGCCTGGTCGGGGATCAACATCCCGCTGTAGGGCTGCGAGCCCAGCAGACGCATATGGCCGAACATGCCCGGCGTCAGAAAGTTCGATGGATTGCGCACGATGGCGCGGGCGCGGATCGTGCCCGACGACGTATCGAGCGCGTTGTCGACGAACTCGAGCTTGCCCGGCCAGCGGTAGGTCGGTTCGTCCTGCAGCCGGATTTCGACCGGGGCGCCGCCGGCGTCGTTGCGGCCGCCCGCGGCCTGGCGCTTGTATTTCAGGAACAGCGACTCCGGCCCTTCGAAATCGAAGCGGATTGGGTCGAGGCTGACGATGGTGGTGAGGATGGTGTTGTCCTGGGTGACCAGGTTGCCCACGGTGGCGCGCGCGTCGGAGATGCGGCCCGAAATCGGCGCGGTGACGCGGGTGAAGTTCACGTTCAGCTGCGCCGTCTTTACATTGGCCTGGGCGCTGGCGAGGTCGGCCTCGTCCTGATGCTCGGTGGCGGCGCGCGTGTCGTAGTCCTGCTGGCTGCCGGCCTTGGCGGCGAGCAGCGCCTGGGACCGCTGCATCTCGACCTTGGCGTCGGCGAGCGCGGCCTTGGCGTGGGCGAGCTGTCCCTGGGCTTGGGCCAGAAGGGCCTGATAGGGGCGCGGGTCGATCTGGAAGAGCAACTGGCCGGTCTTGACGTTCTGGCCGTCCTTGAAGGCGATCGACTGGATGTAGCCGGAGACCCTCGGCCGCACGGAGACGTCGTTAACCGCCTGGAACTGGCCGACGTAGTCGTCCCAATCCTGCACTTGCCGCTGCAGCGGCTGAGCCACGATCACCGTGGACGGCTTAGGTTTGGGTTTTTCCTTGGCGGTGCATCCGGCCGCCAGGGCGGCCAGGAGGAGGGTCGCGAGGACATGCGTACGAGAAGCCATTCGAGCTCGCGAAGCCAGCATCTTGGGTTGGGAAACGGACGCACGACCGCAGGGAGGAACAACGGCCGATGCCTCGTTGTTTTTCCACGGCGTTCGCGCCTCGATCCGTCGGCGCCCGCGTGATTTATCGATCATGTTCATTCGGCGCCAGCGCTGTCGCCTGCGACACGTAATCCGAACAGCGGTTTGCGACCAGTGCGGGACATGGCATCGTCGGACGGTGGAAACCCCAAGCAAATCCTGAATTTCTATGGCTCAGCCCCCACCGAACCAGGTCCCCAAGATGAGGCCAATCCTCCCGACCCTGGCTTTCCTGGCCCTTGCTTGCACGGCGCATGCCGCGCCCGTGGCCGATCCGGCCGCCCCGGTGATCGCGTTCCATCAGGGCTTGAGCGCCCTGACCCCTGCCGACCCGGCTGCGGACCGGCGCCTGGTGAAGCGGCTGACGGGCCGGACCTTCGACATGGAGGCCATGGCGCGTGCCGTCTTGGGCGACCAAGCGGCGCGGGCGACGCCGGCGCAGAGGGCGCGGCTGGAGGCGGTCTGCGTCAACCTCATCACCCGTGAAATCGAGAAGGATGCGACGGCTGGTCCAGGCGGGGTCATGACCGTGGTCAAGGTGACGCCGATGCGCAGCGGCGACGAGTGGGTGGTGGCGACCCGCACCGTGCGCGGCAAATCGACCGGAACCCTGGCTTGGCGCGTGCGCGCCGAAGCCGGCGGGCCCCGCATCATCGACGTCCTGCGTGCCGGGTCGAGCCTGACGGCGGTTGAAGCCGCCCGCATCCAGGGCGACCTGCACACGCGCGGTATCGATTTCGTCATCGGCGAGCTGGAAAAGAAGGCCAACTAACTCAGCCGCCGCCGATAGGCGAACACCGCGAGCGCCGTTGCGCCGACCGTGAACAGCAGCACGGGCTCCATGTGCGTGACCACCGACATCGGACCGTAGCCGCGGATGAGAACATCGCGGCTGGCGCGGACGTAGTGGGTGAGCGGCAGGATCTCGCCGATGATCTTGGCCCAGCGCGGCATGCCGGCGAACGGGAACAGGAAGCCCGACAGGATCAGCGACGGCAGATAGATGAAGACCGCTGCCTGGCCGGCCTGCAGTTGGTTCTGCGCCAGCGCCGAACAGGCAAAGCCCAGGATCAGATAGGAGGCGGCGAATACCGGCGCGGCCGCGGCGAGCGCCCAGGCGGCGGGCGGCAGGGGCAGGCCGAACAGGAACTTCACCATCACCAGCAGGATGACGGTGTTGAGCGTGCCGATCGCCAGATAGGGCGTGAGCTTGCCCATCAGCGCGTCCATTGGCGTCACCGGCATGGCCAGCAGCGTCTCCCAACTGCCGCTCTCGCGCTCGCGCACCAGCGTAAAGGCGCCCAGGAACAGCATGGAGATCATCACGATGTTGCCGATCAGGCCCGGCGTGACGAACCAGGAGTCGGGCACCTCGGGACTGGATGCGGCGCCGTGCACCCAGGCGGTCTTCACGTCGGGCGGCGTTTCGGCGGCGTAGTTCTGAGCGTAGTTGCGCGCCACGCCGCGCCACAGGCCGGCCTCGATGGACGCCAGGGCGTGGCCGACGGTCTGCGGATCGCCTGCATCGGCGTAGACCGTCACCGTCAGCGGCGTCGTACCCTGCGGTGCACGGGCCTCCAGCCCGATCAGCGCGGTTCCGTTGCGCACGGCGCGCTCGGCCGTACCCGGCGCGCCCACAGGACCGGTCAAATACACGATCTTGCTGAGTTTTATCTGGTCGACGGCGGGCTGCACCAGCTCGCGGTCGTTGGACGCAATGGCCAGCGGCAGATGTTGCGGATTGAGGTTGATGGCGTAGCCGTAAAGCAGGGTCTGCACCACGGGCAGGACGAAGATGATGCTGAGCAGAAAGACGTCGTTGACCAGCCGCTTGCTCTCGACCTTGGCGATGGCGCCGACGCGGCGGAAGCTGAATCCCAGCATCATGACGCGATCCCGTGCAAGGGCTCCGAACGACGTTGCACCGCGACGTAGGCGGTGTCCTCGAAGCGGCGCTCGACCGGCTCGGCTTTCACACCGGCGGCCTCGGCCATGGCGCGCACGGCCGCTTCCGACCCGGGCTTGGCCAGCACGCGCAGGCGGCGGCCTTCCGGATAGGCGGCGAGCACGCCCTCGATGGCGCAGGCCTGCTCCGCCAGTTCGTGCGCCGCCGGACCGTCGAGCCGCATCGCTTCCATCGGCAGGGCGCGCGACAGCGCGTCGGGCGCGCCTTCGGCGAGAATGCGGCCTTCGGCGAACAGGGCCACGCGCGTGCACTGCTCCGCTTCGCCGAGGTCGTGGGTGTTGATGATCACGCTGGCGCCGCGGCGCGCCAGCCGCGCGATGCGCAGCCACACGTCATGGCGCGACTCTGCGTCCAGGCCCGCGGTCGGTTCATCCAGCAGCACCAGGCGCGGCTTATGGATCAGGGTGGCGGCGAGCTGCAGCCGGCGCGCCCAACCGCCCGACAGACGCCCCGCATGCTGGCGGCGATAGTCGCCGAGGCCGAAGGTTTCGATCGAGTCCTCGACCGCCCCGCGGGCATTGCTCAAGCCATAGATGTCGGCGCGGAAGCGCAGGTTGTCGGCCACGCTCAGATCCGCGTAGAGCGCGAGCTTCTGCGGCATATAACCGACCAGGCGCCCGATCGCGTGACGGTCGGCATAGAGGTCCATGCCGAGAATCTCGCCCGCGCCCGCGTCGGCGCGCAGCAGGCCTGCGATGATGCGCATGGTCGTGGTCTTGCCCGCGCCGTTCGGCCCGACGAAGCCGACGATCTCACCTTCGCCCAGCGCGAAGGTCACGTCGGCTACTGCCTGCACGCGCCCGAAACGCTTAGCCACCCCTCGCACCGACAGGAGGGTGGGGGTCTGCGACGCGTCGTCGGCGGCGGGGGACGGGACGCTCATGGGGTGACCTTAGCGGATTCTGTAGCCGTGCGCGCTTTGCTCACGCGGTGGCCAGAAGGCCGGCGTCGGCCAGGATGTCGGCCGCGGGTTTCAGCTTGTCGCCATAGCGCTTCCAGCGCCCGACCGAGGTTGAATAGACCGGACTGCGCACCTGGGCCGCCGAGGCGGTGGACACGCCCGCGGTGTTCTCATGGAAGCTGAGGACCCGGTCGTCCCAGCTCAGGCCGCAAAAGTCGAGCAACCGCCGCGTCTCAGCGTCCTGGTTTGCGACCAGCGTCTCGTAGCTCACCTCGAGGAACCGGCTCGCCGGCAGCACCTGGCGCCAGTGCGCGATCAGGCGGTCGAAGGCCACGAAATAGCGCGCCACGTCCTCGAGCCGCGTCGTGTAGTCGTGGAAGTGCGAGCCGACCGCGAACATCTGGCGATAGTTGTTCAGCACCGTGTCCATGCCGTCTCGCCGCAGGCAGACGATGCGCGCGTCGGGCAGGGCGCGATGAATCAATCCCGCATAAAAGAAGTTGAACGGCAGCTTGTCGATGAAGCGCGGCGTCTTGCCGGTGAGCGGCCGCGTGGCCTTCACATAGTCGGCGCCGAGTCGCGTGTCGTTGAGCCGTTGCGCCTGACGGAACGCGTCCGTGTCGACCAGTTTCGGCGTCGTCGACTTGGCTTCGCGCTTCACCAGGAACGGAAACGCCTGCAGCTCTTCGGCGGAGGTGACATCCGGGTGTGCGGCCAGGATGCGGTCCACCAGCGTCGTGCCCGTGCGCGGCATACCGACGATGAAGATCGGCTCCTCGGTGCTGAAGCCGCCGCGCGGCGCATCGCCGGCGTGAACGGTTTCGGCCGCGGCGGCGAAGGTCTCGCGCGTCTCGTCGATGGAGAAGGCGACGGCGGTGCGCCGTTCGGCCTTGGCCTTGTCGAGCCAGTCGATCGCTTCTTCAAAGCGGCCGAGGTCTTCGCAGGTCTTGGCCAACGCGTGCCCGAGCGAAAGCCGATCCTCCGGTCGCGACCAGGCCGCCTGGTAGAGTTCGGCCATCGCGCCTTCGAGATTGTCCTGCGGCGTCTGCTTGCGCATGTCGACGAGCGCGAAATAGGCGGGGACGAGGCCGGGATCGACCGCCAGCGCCGCGCGGAACGCCTCGGCCGCCTTGTCGAGGTCGCCCAGATGCTGCTCGCCATAGCCGAGATTCACCAGCGCCGAGGTGTTGCCCGGCTCCAGTTCGACCGCCTTGCGGAAGAGGGCGGCGGCCTGCGGATAGGCGCCGGTCCTGCTGAACACCACGCCCAGGGTGTCACAGGTGGACGCATCGCCAGGACCCGCGCGCAACGCGGCGTCCGCCGCCTGCTGCGCCGCCGACGCCTGGCCCAGCGTCGAGAGCGCCGCGGCCCACATGCTCAGCACCTGGGCCGACTGCGGCGCCTGACGCGCGGCGCGGGCGAACAGCTTTTCGGCCTGGGGATAGGCCTGCTGGTTCATCGCCCCCATGCCCATCAGGAAGGCGGCCTCCCAGGCCTGCGGGTCGATCTGGTTGGCGGCGGCGCAGGCCTGTTGCAGGTCGGCCCAGCGGCCCTCGGCCAGGGCGCGGCGGGCCTGCTGTAGATGACGCTCGACTTCGCTCACGAACCGACTTTCCTCAAATGCGCGGGCTAAACTAGCGCGCCGCTCCGAAGTTCGCACGCTCTTGCGCGAGGTACGGAAAGGCGAGGCCGGTTCAGGCCACGGTCAGAAGGCCGGCGTCGGCCAGGATTTCTATGGCGGGTCTGAGTTTGTCGCCGTAGCGCTTCCAGCGGCCGACAGAGCTCGCATAGATCGGACTGCGCACCTGGTGGGCGGAGGCGGTCGAAACGCCCGCCGCGTTCTCGTGAAAACTCAGCACCCGGTCGTCCCAGTCGAGGCCGCAGAAGCTGAGCAGCCGTCGCGACTCCGCCTCCTGGTCTGCGACCAGGGTCTCGTAATGGGCTTCCGTGAACCGGTCCGGCGGCAGCACGCGGCGCCAGTGGGCGATCAGTCGGTCGAACTCGATGAAGTACCGCGCCACGTCCTCGAGCCGGCTGGTGTACTCATGAAATCGCGTCGAGGCGCCGAACATCTGGCGATAATTGTTCAGCACGGTGTCCATGCCGTCGCGGCGCAGGCACACGATGCGCGCGTCCGGCAAGGCGCGATGGATCAGTCCGGCATAGAAGAAGTTGAACGGCAGCTTGTCGACAAAACGGAGCGTCTTTCCCGTGAGCGCGCGGGTGCTCGCAACATAGGCCGCGCCAAGCTTCGCCGGGTCGATGTCGAGCGCGTTTCGGAGCGTGTCCGCATCCAGGAGCTTTGACGTCGTCGACTTGCCTGAGCGTTTTACGAGCAACGGAAAGGACTGCAGTTCTTCCGCCGATGTCACGTCCGGGTGCGCGGCGAGAATACGGTCCACCAGGGTCGTTCCCGTGCGCGGCATTCCGACCACAAAAATCGGCTCTCGGGTGCCGAAGCCGCCGCCGGCCGCGTCGCCCGCGGGGAAAGTCTCCGCCGCCGCCGCAAAAGTCTCGCGCGCCTCATCGATCGAAAAGGCTTGAGCGTCGCGTCGTTCGCGCTTGGCGTCGTTGAGCCAGTCGATCGCCTGCTCGTACCGGCCGAGATCCTCGCAGCTCTTGGCCAGCGCGTGACCCAGCTCCAGCCGTTCGTCCGGCTGCGACGACGAAGTACGGTAGAGCGCGGCCATGACGTCGACAAAATTGTCGTCCGCCGTTTGTTTGCGCATGTGGACGAGCGCGAGATAGCTCGAGGCTTGGCTTGGATCGGCGCCGATACCGGCGCGGAAGGCCGCCTCTGCCGCCTCCAGCTTGCCCAGATGCTGTTCGCTGTAGCCGAGATTGACCAGCGCCACGGCGTTTTGCGGTTCGAGTTCGACCGCTTTGCGGAACAGCGCCGCGGCGTGCGGATAGGCGCCCGCCCGGCTGTACACCGTGCCGAGCGTCTGGAACGTGAACGCGTCGCCCGGGCCCGCCCGCAGGGCGGCTTCAGCGGTCTCGCGCGCGGCCGGCAGCCGGCCGAGCATGGTCAGGGCCAAGGCCCAGAGCGCGCGGACGAGGGCGGATTTGGAATCGAGCTGGGCGGCGCGCGCGAACAGGCGCTCGGCCTGGGGATAGGCATGCTGCTTCATGGCGCCCATCCCCATCAGCCATAGGGGCTCGCATGCCTGCGGATCCGCCTGGCCGGCGGCGGCGCAAGCCTGCTGCAGGACGGCCCAGCGCTCCTCGGCCAGGGCCAGGCGCGCCTGCTGCAGATGACGCTCGAACTCGCTCACGAACCGGCCTTCCTGCGACGGGGCCGCAACCTAGCCGCCGGGCCGGGGTTTCGCGAGCCTGCCCGGCTTGACTCGACCCGGGAAATCGCCGCCAAGGAGCCATCCGTCCGGCGCCGCCGGTCCGCACCATCGAGGGGAGCCGCCCATGCCCGATCTGGCCCAGGTCACCGACCACATCCGCAGCGCCGTGGGCGCCGACGCCGGTCTCGGCAAGACGGTGAAGCTCGACTTCGGCGCGGACGGCAAAATCTACATCGACGGCGCCTCGACCCCGAACACGGTCTCCAACGACGACAAGCCCGCCGACTGCGTCATCACCATGAGCTGGACCGACTTCCTGGCCCTCTCTGACGGCTCGCTCGATCCGATGATGGCCTTCATGCAAGGCAAGATGAAGATCCAGGGCGACATGATGCTGGCCCAACGCCTCGCCCCGATCCTGAAGCGCTGACCTTAGAAATTACGCGGGGAGCGCGACCAAAGGCGCCCTTGCCCGGTTAAGGGCGTAGATGGTGCATTCGGCGGACGAACCGCCGAAACGACCGACCGGAGATCCAGGGGTGGCCAGAACGCGTGAACACCGGCGCGGCCTCGCACCTTCGACGCCGCTGACGGAACCGGAAATCCGCCGGGCGACCGAAGGTCTGGGCGCTGAGCTGAAGGCCATGTTCAACAACATCGCCGCCGAACCGTTGCCGCACGAAATCGTGGACCTGGTTGCGGCGCTGGACGGGCGGACGCAGCGTCGCCGCCAGCGGAGCCACTAACCCTTTAGGCGTCCCTGCGTCCAAAGCTCGAGCGGACGATCTCGGGCTCCATGATCCTCACCAGACGGGCGCGGGCGCGGTTCACCCGGCTCTTGATGGTGCCGAGCGCGCAGCCGCAGATCTCGGCGGCTTCTTCATAGGTCAGGCCCGCGGCGCCCACCAGGACCAGCGCTTCACGATGTTCGTCGGGGAGTTTCTGCAGCGCTGCGTGCAGGGCGTGCATGGTCATGCTCCACTCCTGGCTCGGCGCGCAGGACAGGGATGCGGCGTGGATGCCTTCGGGGTCGGGCGTCTCGCGGCGGCGGCGCGTGGCGGCGGTGTAGTAGGTGTTGCGCAGGATGGTGAACAGCCAGGCGCGAAGGTTGGTGCCGCGCTCGAATTTCGACTGGTGGGTCCACGCCTTAACCAGGGTGTCTTGTACCAGGTCATCGGCGTCGGCGGCATTGTGGCTGAGCGACCAGGCGAAGGCGCGAAGCGCCGGGATCAGCGCCACCACGTCGGCGCGCCAGCTCGCGGCTTCGCGCGCCTCGCGTGCAGCATCGGTCGCCGGCCGAAGTTCGGCGGCGTGTTCGCGGTTGGGCAAGGAGGTCATGGAGGACGCCTTCTCCGTCGGCGCACGCGGGTGCGACTGGTCCCCGGCGCCGCTCAGTGAACGCTTCCTTTTTTGATCCGTTCCTTCCCCGAGACGGGTGGAGGCGCTTTTCCATGCAAAGGTTTTCTGACACAAGGTTCTTGCTTTGTTCTTTACTGGACATCCGAACGCGGATATCCCATCTGCCGTACGGCTTCGCCGAAGGGGCGAGCGACCATCAGCAAAGGCAGGTTCCCATGCGTGAGCGCGCCCGCGCCGAGGTCTTGTCATGAGTCCCGCCGGCGATCCCCGCGGCGTCGCCAACGACCGCGCCCGCGAAATCCGGAGCCCGCTGGGCCCGCTCGACCGCTATCTGAGCGTCCGCGCGCGCAGCGAACGGCTGGCCGGACCGCTGTCGGCGGAAGACCGGCTGGCCCAGTCCATGCCCGACGCCAGCCCGGTAAAGTGGCACCTGGCGCACACCACCTGGTTCTTCGAGCAGCTGCTGTTGATCGGCACGGCCGGCCGTGCGGCGATCGAGCCGGCCTACGACCGGCTGTTCAATTCCTACTATGAGAGCCTGGGCCCGCGCGTGGGGCGCGCTCAGCGCAGCCTGATCACACGCCCGGACAGCGAGGCGGTCTCGCTCTATCGCCGCCGCGTCGACGAAGCGATGGCCGAATGGCTGTCCAAGCCCGATGCGCTTGGCGATGCGCATGCGGCCTATCTGTTCGAGCTCGCGCTCAACCATGAACAGCAGCATCAGGAGCTGATCCTCACCGACGTGCTGCACCTGCTGGCGCAGTCGCCCTTGAAGCCGGTTTATCGCGCCGGTCCCGCGGTCAATTCCGCGGCCGTTAAGCCGCTCGGGTTCACAGGCTTCGAAGGCGGCCAGGTCGAGATCGGTTGGGACGGGCAGGGGTTCGCCTTCGACAACGAAGGCCCACGTCATGCGGTGCTGTTGCGTCCTTACCGCCTCGCCGATCGTCTGGTCACCAATGGCGAGTGGCTCGCCTTCATCGCCGACGGCGGCTACACGCGGCCCGAGTTCTGGATGTCCGACGGCTGGGCCGCCGCCCAGGCGGAAGGCTGGCGCGCACCGCTGTACTGGAGCGACCAAGGCGGGCGCTGGACCAGCATGACGTTGCATGGGGAACGGTCGGTCGATCCGTCTGCACCGGTGACGCATGTGTCCTGGTACGAGGCCGACGCCTTCGCGCGGTGGTCCGGCAAACGCCTGCCGACCGAGTTCGAATGGGAAACCGCTGCGGCCCAGGTCGCGATCGAAGGCAATCTTGCGGCCGAGTGCGTGCTGCTGCCGCAAGCCGCGCGCGGCTCAGGCGGCGTGGAGCAGATGTTCGGAGACGTGTGGGAGTGGACCGCTTCCGCCTATGCGCCCTATCCGGGCTTTGCGCCGACCGAAGGCACGGCCAGCGAGTACAACGGCAAGTTCATGGCGAACCAACTGGTGCTGCGCGGCGGATCGCTGGCGACGCCGCCGGGCCACGTGCGCGCGACCTACCGCAATTTCTTCTATCCGGCACAGCGCTGGCAGTTCATGGGCGTGCGTCTGGCCGAAGACGCCGACGCGCCGAAACCGCGGAACCGTGCGCCGGTGAAGACGCCGGCCCGCGAGCAGGGCTTCCTGACCGCGTTGCTGAACGGCTTCTCGGCGCCCGCCAAGGCGGTGTCGCCGAAGTGGTTCTACGACGAAGAAGGCTCGCGCCTGTTCGAGGCGATCACCGCGCTGGACGAATATTACCTGACGCGTCAGGAAACCGCGCTGCTCGAAACCATCGCGCCGGATCTGTCGGCCCAGATCCCGGACGGCGCGGTCCTGGTCGAGTTCGGCAGCGGGGCCAGCGCCAAGACGCGTCTCGTGCTCGACGCCGCGCCGCAGCTTGCGGCCTACGTCCCCGTCGACATCAGCGTCGAAGCGCTTAACGAAGCCGCGGAGCGCATTCGCAACGCCTATCCGGGCCTCGAGGTCGCGCCGCTCGCCGGCGACTTCACCCAGCCGCTGACCCTGCCTGAAGCGGCGCGCGGGCGCCCGCGCGTAGGTTTCTTCCCCGGCTCGACCATCGGCAACTTTACCCCCGACGAGACGCGCGCCTTCCTGCGCTCCGCCGGGGCGCTCTTGGGCGAGGGCGCAATCTTCATCGTGGGCGCGGACCTGGTGAAGGACGAGGCGACGCTGGTTGCGGCCTACGACGACGCCCAGGGCGTGACCGCGGCGTTCAACCTGAACGTCCTGGCGCGGGCGAACCGTGAGCTGGGCGCCGATTTCAACCTGAACGCCTTCGCCCATCGCGCGGTTTGGAACGCGGATCAAAGCCGGATGGAGATGCACCTGGTCAGCCTGTGCGAGCAGGTCACGCACCTCGGTGGCAAGCGGATCATGTTCCGCCACAAGGAGACGATCCACACCGAGAACTCCTACAAGTTCACGCCCGAACGCATGGGCGCGCTGGCCGAGGCGTCCGGGTGGAGCATCGAGCGGCGCTGGACCTCGCCCAAGCCCGAGTTCGCGGTGTTCCTGTTCAGGAACTAGGTGTGAGGAAATGAAACGAAGCCGCGCCCGCGGTTCTGCGGGCGCCGGGCTCGTTGGGAGCTGAAATCAGCTGGAAGGGGTTTCGGATTCGCCGTTGCGGCGATCGGTCTTGCCGCGGCCGCCATGGGAGGCTTCGCCGCCCTTGCGCCCGGCCTGGGCGGCCAGGGTACGGTCTTGAGAGAAGCTGCGTTTCTCGCTGGGAACGCTGGCGCCGCCCTTGCGGGCGATTTCCTTCTGACGCGCAGGATCCATTGAAGCGAAACCTCGTCGCGAGATTCCGTTGGGTTCTTTGGTGCGACCTTCCTGCATCGCGGGCTCCTTGGACGGTGTCAGTGAACAACACCCCACCTTTCAGGTGGTTCCACTCAAGCTTCACGGAACCTGTGCCGCAGTTGTGGATTTTGTTGATGAGAGCGGGAGCGCACGTCCATGCCGGCCAGGTCGGTGCTTCGGCACGCCCCCTATCTACGCAGGTACGCCCGGGCCCTGACCGGGTCCCAGTCAGAGGGCGACGGGTTCGTGCGGGCGACCCTGGAATCCCTGATCGGATCCGAGCAGAAGCTGGCCGGACCCCTACCGGTGCGCGTGGCGCTTTTCCGAGCGTTTCACGTGACTTGGCGCAAGGCTCTCAACGGTCACTCGATCGACGCCCCCCGCTCCGCCGGGGGTAGCCTGATGGCTGACCAGCGTCTGCAGCGCATGACGCCCGAGCACCGCACCGCCATCCTGCTGATCCTGATGGAGGGCTTCACCGCCGCCGAGGCCGCCCTGATCCTCGACGTGCCTCAGGTCGAGGTCGAGCGCCGGTTCGAGGCGGCCCAGCGCTCGATCGAAAAACAATTGGCCACCGACGTCCTGATCATCGAGGACGAGACCCTGATCGCCCAGGGCTTGGAAAGCCTGGTCAGCGAGATGGGCCACCGCGTCACAGGCGTCGCCTCCACCCGGGATCAGGCCCTGGCCCTCGCCGAACGCCGCGCGCCGGGCCTGGTGCTGGCCGACGTGCGCCTGGCCGACGGCTCCAGCGGCATCGAGGCGGCAGGCGAAATCCAGAAGACCATGGACGTGCCGGTGATCTTCATCACCGCCTTCCCCGAGCGGCTGCTGACCGGCGAGCGGCCCGAGCCGGTGTTCCTGGTTTCCAAGCCGTTCAACGACGAGACGGTGAAGGCCCTGATCGGTCAGGCCCTGTTCTTCCATCAGCCGCGGCCGAAGCTGGCGCTGGTCTAGGCGTCCCCTCTCAGGCGTCTTTCGCGGGCGTGCGCGCAAGCAGTCCCAGCATTGCGAACGCCGCCAGCACCTCGATCGGAATGAGCGTCAGCAGCACGCCCGTCGTACCCGCGCCCGCCCCCAGCAGCGCCGCCGCGAGCAGCGGACCTGCAATCGCGCCCAACCGGCCCGCCGCCACCGATGCGCCGACCCCCGTACCGCGTTCGATGACCGGGTAGAAAGCCGGTGCGAGGCTGTAGAGAATGATCGAGCCGCTCACGATAAAGACGCCCGCGGCGAATCCTGCGCCGCCCGCCGCGGCAAGGTCGGGGCTGGCGAACGCGAGAGCGACCAGCGATAACGCCAGCGCGGAGAACCACACGCTGACAATCAGCACCTTGCGCTTACGGCTCAACAGATCGCCCAGCAGGACGACGCCGACGGCGCCGCCGAGGTTGAACAGCACCGAGATGATGCTGGCTTCGGACTTGCCGACGCCCTTGGCGCCCATCAGCGTCGGCAGCCAGTTGAGCAGCAGATAAAGCGTCAGCACCACGGCGAACGACGCGGACCAGAGCAAGAGCGTCGTCAGCGCGCGCCCGGGACCGAACAGCGTGCGCAGGAGATTGAGCGGCGCTGCCTTGGCCGAAACGTGCGCGGTGCGCGCGGCGAGAAAGTTGAGCGACTCCGGCAGCCACAGCATCATCACCGGCGCCAGCAACAACGGCGCTACGCCGCCGATAAGGAAGATGTCGCGCCATCCCATCGCCGCCGCGACGCCGCTGGAGAGGGCGCCGCCGAGCGGCATGGCCGACGCGGCCAAAGCGACGAGTCTTATCCGCAGGTTCTGCGTCACCGCCTCAGCGGCGAGGGCGAGAAGATTGGGCAAGGCGCCGCCCAGGCCCAGGCCCGCAAGCACGCGAATCCACAACAGGCTATTCAGGTCCCACGCGAACGCCGTCGCCGCGGAAAAGACCCCGAACGCCGCCATCGATCCGATCAGCACCCACTTGCGCCCCACGCGGTCCGCCAGGCGCCCGAACAGCACCGCACCGATGAGCAGGCCGAGCAGGCTGGCGCTGAAAACCGGACCGAGCTGATCGCGGGTGATCCTGAGCGCCGGCCCGATGCCGGGGGCCGCAACGCCCATGGACTGGATGTCGAACCCCTCCGCCAGGGCCGCAAGGCCGCAGAGCGCAAGGGTCCAGCGGGCGCGCATGGCGCCGAGTTCGGTGTTGGCCCAGCCCATGGATCGACTCCCCCGACGAGCCGAAGCTACTGGTCCTTCAGGTCGAAGCCTAGGCCGCGCGCGGCGCGGATCAGGTCTTCCTCGGTGTAGGGCTTGGGCAGAAAGCCCGTGCAGGCGTCGCCCTTGAAGGTTTCGCGCAGGTCGGCGACGTCGTAGCCGGAGGCCATAAGGATGGGCAGGGCCGGGAGCCTGGCGCGCAGCTCCCGCGCCAGGGCGTCGCCGCGCACATCGGGCAGGCCCACGTCGATGATCGCGAGGTCGGGGGTGAACCGGGACCAGTGGTCGCGCGCCTCGGCGCCGTTCCGCGCAATCGTCGGCTCGAACCCGAGGCCGCTCAGCACCTCCTCGGCGAACATGGCCACCAGGGCCTCGTCTTCCACCAGTAATGCGCGCACGGAAAATCCCAGCCCAGCCCTTAGGCCGATCATTGCAGATCATCCCCCTTAGGGCGACGTCGAACCTTGCACGCAGCTGACCGGCCCCACCCGTCGAAACAACTGGAAGCTACGGTAAAGGTTCGGTTTCAGCCGGCCTTGGCGGCCAGGACGTGATCGGCCACGAAGGGATTGGTCCGCCGCTCGTCCCCAAAGGTGGACATCGGTCCATGCCCCGGCACGAACCGCACGTCGTCGCCGAGGGGCCAGAGCTTCTGGGTGATCGAGGCGATCAGCTGGTCATAGTTGCCGCGCGGGAAGTCGGTGCGCCCGATCGAGCCCTTGAACAGCACGTCGCCGACCTGGGCGAACTTGCCCTCGCGGTGGAAGAAGATCACGTGCCCGGGCGTGTGTCCGGGACAGCGATAGACCTCGAACTCGGTCTCACCCAGCTGCACCCGGTCGCCGTTGTCGAGCCAGCGGTCCGGCGTGAACCGCCGCGCGTCCGGCATGCCGTAGGTCTTGCCCTGGCTTTCGATGCCGTCGATCCAGAACTGGTCGTCCGGGTGGGGACCTTCGATCGGGACGCCGGTCTTTTCCTTCAGTTCCGCCGTACCGCCCGCGTGGTCGAGGTGGCCGTGGGTGACCCAGATCTTCTCGATGGTGAGCCCTCGCCGGGCGACCTCGGACAGCAGGTGGTCGACCTCGCCGCCCGGATCGATCACCGCGGCGCGGTTGGTCTTGGGGCAGGCCACCACGGTGCAGTTCTGCGCCAGCGGGGTGACCGGAGCGATGAAGGCCTTCAGCGGCGGCGAGTCTGACATGGCTTTGAAATAGCCGTCCCGGCGGCGGAAAAAAAGAAGCCCGGGCGAACCCGGGCTTCTCGGTGGTTACGGGTAACGCCGTTAGGCCGGAGGTTCGCCCGACCCGTGCTCTTCCAGCGGCGTCGAATCATCGACGCCGCGGCGGACGTTCGAGTTCCAGAAGCCGAACAGGAAGTAGAACACCAGCCCGACGCCGGCCCAGACCAGGAACAGCGTCTGCGACTTGATGTCGAGGCTGAAGAACAGTCCGACACAGCCGAGGATCGACAACGGCGCCACGATGAACAACAGCGGCGTCCTGAACGGCCGCACCCGCGTCTTGTCGGTAAAGCGCAGGATCATCACGCCCAACGACACCGCCGCGAACGCAAAGAGCGTGCCCGCATTGGAGTAGTCGGCAAGCTGGCCCACCGGCAGGAACGCGGCGGCGATCGCGACCACAACGCCTGTGATGATGGTGATCACCCACGGCGTGCGGAACTTCGAATGCACCGTGCTCAGGAACTTGGGCAGCAGGCCGTCGCGCGCCATCACGAAGAAGATCCGGGTCTGACCGAACATCATCAAGAGCACGACCGAAGGCAGAGCAATGGTCGCCGCCAAGCCGACGAGATAGCCGGCCAGCGGTTGATGAACCTCGCGCAGGACGTAGGCGAGCGCTTCCTTCGAACACACCAGCGGCGCATGCGCCGCGTTGCAGGCGGCGCTGCCGTAGAGTTCCGGCGAGCCGTCCGGATAGAAGTGACCCTTGGCGTCGGCAAGCGGTTGGGCGCCGAAGGAGCCGATCACGCCGCCGGCCACCAACAGATAGAAGATGGTGCAGATGCCGAGGCTGAGCAGCAGGCCGAGCGGTACGGTCTTCTGCGGGTTCTTGGTTTCTTCGGCCGCGGTCGAAACCGCGTCGAAGCCGACATAGGCGAAGAAGATCGACGCCGCCGCGCCCATCACCCCTGTCCCGGACGATCCTAACCAACCTCGAGGCACAAAGGGTTTGAAGTTGTCCAAATGCCCCGAAACCAGCGGCAGCGTGAGCACCACGAACAGCGTCAGCGCCGCCACCTTCACCGCGACGAGCACGGCGTTGACGGTTGCGCTCTCGCTGGTGCCGATCACCAGCAGGATGGTGACCAGCAAAGTGATGATCACCGCCGGCAGGTTCACCATGCCGCCGTCTTCACCGCCCTTGATGAAACCGAGATCGATCTTCGGCCCGACGGTCAGGGCGTGAGGTATGTGCGCGAAGTGGTATTGATCGCCGAGATTGTTGATCAGGCCGATGATGTGGCCGGACCAGCCGACCGCCACCGCGCTGGCGCCCAGCGCATATTCCAGAATGAGCGCCCAGCCGACCAGCCAGGCCACCAACTCGCCCATCACGGCGTAGGAATAGGTGTAGGCGGAGCCGGCCACAGGCACCATGGACGCCAGTTCGGCGTAACAGAGCGCGGCGACGGCGCAGACGGCGCCGGCGATAATGAACGACACCATCATGCCCGGACCGGCCTTTTGGGCCGCGGTCGCGGTGAGCACGAAGATGCCGGTCCCGATGACCGCGCCGATGCCCAGCAGCGTAAGCTGAATGATGCCAAGCGAGCGTTTGAGCGACTTCTTTTCGGCGGTCGCTAGAATCTGATCGAGTGGCTTAACGCGCCACATGTTCCCTCCCGGTGCCCCTACTAAGGGCTTGTCCCCCATCGGACGGCAGGCAAGAGAGCCGCAAGCCAGGGAACGGTCAAGGGTCAGGTATTGCCGGGCTAGCATGGACATCGCCGCAAACCTTCCAATCCACGACGCCCTGCCGGCCCTGAAGGCGGCTCTGCAGGCGCGCGCCGAGGCCGTCCTGGTCGCTCCGCCCGGGGCGGGCAAGACCACGGTGGTTCCCCTGTCCCTGCTGGACGAGCCGTGGGTTCAAGGCCGCAAGCTGTTGGTGCTGGAGCCCAGGCGGCTGGCCGCGCGGGCGGCGGCGGCGCGGATGGCCCAGCTCCTGGGCGAAAAGGTCGGGGAAACCGTGGGCTACCGGGTCCGGCTGCAGTCCAAGGTCAGCGCGCGCACCCGCGTCGAGGTGATCACCGAGGGGGTGTTTACCCGGATGATTCTGGACGACCCGGGCCTGGAGGGGGTGGCCGCGGTCCTGTTCGACGAGTTTCACGAGCGCAGCCTCGATGCCGACCTGGGGCTTGCCTTCGCCCGCGACGCCCAAGGCGTGCTCCGGGACGACCTGCGGCTTCTGGTCATGTCGGCGACCCTCGACGGGGCCCGGGTGGCGGCGCTGCTGGGCGATGCGCCGGTGGTCGAGAGCCAGGGGCGTATGTTCCCGGTGGAGACCCGCTACCTCGGTCGCGGCGCCGGACCGCGAATCGAGGACGCGGTGACGGCCGCGATTCTTACCGCGCTAACGAACGAGACCGGCAGCCTGCTCGTCTTCCTGCCCGGCCAGGGCGAGATCCGGCGCGTGCACGAACACCTGACCGAACGCGTGCGCGACCCGGGGGTGATTCTCGCGCCGCTCTACGGCGCCCTCGACCCGCGCGAGCAGGACCTCGCCATCGAGGCGGCGCCGGCGGGACGGCGCAAGGTGGTGCTCGCCACCTCCATCGCCGAAACCAGCCTGACCATCGAAGGCGTGCGCGTGGTGATCGATGGCGGCCTCGCGCGCGTGCCGCGCTACGATCCCGCATCGGGACTCACGCGACTGGAGACCGTGCGCGTCTCGCGCGCCGCCGCCGACCAGCGCCGCGGTCGCGCGGGGCGTCTCGAACCGGGCGTCTGCTACCGCCTGTGGGACGAGCCGGAGACGCGCGCGCTGGTCCCGTTTGCACGGCCCGAGATTCTGGAAGCGGACCTTTCGCGACTGGCCCTCGATCTCGCCGCGTGGGGCGCGACCGATCCGTCAATGCTCGCCTTCCTCGACCAACCGCCGGAGGCGGCGTTCAAAGAGGCAAGGGCGTTGCTTCAACGGCTGCAGGCGCTCGACGCGTCCGGCGCCGTCACCGACCATGGCCGAGCGCTCGGCTCGCTTGCCCTGCCGCCCAGGCTCGCGCACATGGTCATCGAAGCGGCCGCCGGCGGCGACGCCCTGCTCGGCGCACGGATCGCGGCGGTGTTGAGCGAGCGGGGTCTCGGCGGAAACGATGTCGATCTGCGCACGCGGCTGGAGCGCCTCGATCGCGACCGTTCGCCCAGGACGCGCGACGCCTTGGCTCTGGCGGCACGCTGGGCCGAGACCGCGCGGCGGTATGCCAGGACCGTGCGCGCGCACCCGATCGATGCGGGGCTGCTGCTCGGCGAGGCCTATCCCGAGCGCATCGCCAAGGCGCGCGGCAAGCCCGGCGAGTTCCGCCTCGCGTCCGGCCGCGGCGCCTATCTCGAACCCACGGACGCCCTGGCGCGCGAGACATGGCTGGCGGTGGGCGAGCTCGGCGGCGGCGCCGCGCGAGACCGCATCCTGACCGCTGCGCCCCTCGATGAAGCGGCGCTGGCGGAAGCTTTCGCCGACCGCATCGAAACCAAAGACCGCATCGAGACCGACCCGCGCGGCAAGGTGCGCGCCGTGCGGCTCAAGAAACTCGGCGAACTGGTGATCGAAGAACGCACGCTTGCGGACACGCCCGCGTCGCTGATCGAACAGACCCTGCTGGACCAGGTGCGCACCGGCGGCCTGGAGCGCTTGGCCTGGGGCGAGCGCGCGCAACGCCTGCGCGCGCGCATCACCTTCCTGCGCGCCTTCGATGCCGGCTGGCCCGACCTTTCGGACGCAGCGCTGCTGGAAACCCTGGACACGTGGCTGGCGCCGCATCTCGCCGGGCGCACGAACCTCGCCAAGCTCGACGACGCTGCACTCGAACAGGCGCTGGGCGACCTCATCCCCTGGGACCTGCGCCGCCGTCTCGACGCCGAAGCACCGGAACGGTTCGAAGCGCCGACCGGCTCGCGATTCCTCATCGACTACGCCGCCGACGGCGGTCCGCGTGTCGACGTCCGCGTGCAGGAACTGTTCGGTCTCGCGACACACCCGGCCGTGGCCGGCGGCCGCGCGCCGCTGACGCTCGCCTTGCTGTCACCGGGCCACAAGCCGGTGCAACTCACCAAGGACCTGCCGGGATTCTGGAAAGGCTCCTGGACCGACGTGCGTCGCGACATGCGCGGTCGCTATCCGAAGCATCCCTGGCCCGACGACCCCGCCTCCGCGGCGCCGACCCGACGCGCCAAACCGCGCGGGACCTGATCGGTTTGGCGGATCGCTCCGTCTGGGCTAAGCCGGGGCCATGTTCCGCGACTGGGAAAACTTCTTCCTGATGGTGGGGCCCGCGGCCGGGTCCCTCATCGGGTTGCTGTTCGTGGTCATCACGCTGACGGCCGGGCGGGACCGGGACACCACCCTGCGCGGCGCGGCGCTCTATCTGACGCCCACGGTCTTCCATTTCGGCGTGGTGCTTGCCGCCAGTGCGGCGGCGATGGCGCCGGGGCTGAGTGCGATGCAGACGGCGCTGGTGCTGGGAGCCATCGCACTTTACGGCGTCGGCTATACGATCATGGTCGGCGTGCGCCTGTGGAAGGCGGACGGGAGCGTCAAACCGCACTGGTCGGACATCTGGACCTACGGGTTAATTCCGCCGATCGTCTATCTGCTGCTGGTGGCGGCCGATGGGCTCGAATTCGTTCAGCCGAAAATTGCGCCCTACGCCGTCGCCTTGATGCTGCTCGGCCTCCTGTTCATGGGCATCCGCAACGCCTGGGATCTCGTCACCTGGATGGCGCCGATGGTCGGACAGCCGCTGCCGGGCAACAGCTTGAGCAACGCGCCGCGCGAAAAGCCCGGCGACGAGGAAAAGTAGCGCGTCAGGCTTCCGCGATCATCGCGATCGATATCCTCATCCCGTGCGGGCGGATCGGCAGCTTGGCGCCCTGACGGGCGGGCGGGTTCTTGGGAAACCAGCGGTTCCATTCCTCGTTCATGCCGGGGAAGTCTTCCTCCTCCGCCAGGATGAAGGTGCCGCTCACCGCCCGGTCCAGCGAAGACCCTGCCGCTTTCAGCACCGCTTCGACGTTGCGCAGGCACTGCGCCGTCTGTTCCTGGATGGTGTCGCCCACCAGCTTGCCGGTCTCGGGATCGATCGGCGCGTGGCCGGACACGAAGACCAGCCCCTTCGCCTTTACGCCCTGGCTGTAGCCGCCGAAGACTTTCGGCGCCTTGTCGGTGTTGATGCAGACCTTGCTCATAAGGCTCCCTCCGTGCTGCGAAGCAGACCTATATCTCAAGCCACCGTCTCTGCGCTGTAGCGCGCGATGAGGCCGGTGCGGATGGCGTAGCGATAGACCGACGCGAAGAACAGGCAGGCCAGCACGACGTAGAAGGCGGAAAGGCCGGTGGCGATGGCGAGGCCGCTCCACACCACCGGCTTATGCTGCACGACCGCGCGCATGCCCTCGAAGACGTAGGATGGCGGCAGGACGCGCGCGATCCAGCCCATCCACGCCGGCAGCACGCTCACCGGATAGAACACGCCGGCGAAGGGCGAGATCAGGGTGGGGATCGGCCAGATCAGCCACTCGGACGCAGGCCCGAGCCGCAGCACCAGGCCCGCCGCGAAGATGCCGAGCGCCATGCCGCTGATGAACAACACCAGCAGGAACGGAAACAGCGCCACGCCATAGGTCAGGAACGACAAACCGAACAGCAGCGTGGCCAGCACCATCATGAAGATGAGACTGACGATGCTGGTGAGCACAGACGCGGTGACGAGGCCCAGAAGATATTCGGTCGTCGAAAGCGGCGTCGCGAACAGGTTCAGGAAGTTGCGCGACCACACGTCCTCGAAGAAGGCCATGGTCACGCCCTGCATCACCCGGGTCAGGAAATCCCACAGCAGCACCGCGCCCAGCAGCGCCGGCACGAAGTTGAACCCGGACTGCGAGACCGTGTTCAGATAGCGGGTGATGAAACCCCACAGAACGATGTCGACCGCGACCCAGGCGAACATCGGGAACACGCGCTGGGGACTGCCGCGGTAGAGGTAGTACATGCGCAGGACGATGGCGGCGATGCGGGAGAGCTTCATGCGATCGTCTCGCCCTTCAGCGTTTCGTGGGCGACGGCGACGAACAGGTCCTCCAGGCTCTTGGCCTTGTGCGCCTCGACCAGCATGTGCGGCTCGCCCTGCAACAGGATGCGCCCGCGCGAAAGGAAGAGGACGCGGTCGCAGACCTCTTCCACCTCGTACATGTTGTGGCTGGTCCACAGCACCCCGCAGCCTTTCGCGGCGAAGGCCTCGATGTCGGTGCGCAGGGTGCGCGCCATGGCCGGGTCGATCGAAGCGGTCGGCTCGTCGAGCAACAGCAGGTGCGGCTCGTTCAGCATCGCCTTGGCCAGCGCCACGCGGGTCTGTTCGCCCGAGGACAGCACCCCGGTCTTGGTCTTGCGGAAGCGTTCGAGTTCGAACTCCTTCAACAGCGCATCGATCCGCGCGCTGAGGTCGTTCACCGCGTAGATCATCCCGAACACACGCAGATTCTGCTCGACCGTCAGATTGCCGGGCAGGGGCGCATAGACGGCGGCGAAGTTGGCGCAGGACAGGGCGCGGCTGCGGTCGGTCTTCAGGTCATGGCCTTCGATCTCGATCGTACCGCCGTCGGCCGCCAGCACGCCCAGGACCATGTTGATGGTGGTGGTCTTACCCGCGCCGTTCGGCCCGACCAGCCCCACGATCTCACGCGGGGCGACCTCGAACGAGACGTCGTCCACGGCCTTGAGCGCGCCGTAGGACTTGCTCAGGTGCTCAACCTTGAGGACGGGGGAGGGGGGAGGACTCATCCCCGCCTTACTAGCCGCCGCCTCACGCCTGGACCAGCACGCTCTTGATGTTGACGAATTCGTGGATGCCGAACTCGGCGCACTCGCGGCCATAGCCGGAATGTTTCACCCCGCCGAAGGGCATGCGCGGGTCGGAGCGGACCGGTGCGTTCACGAAGCTCATGCCGGCCTCCAGCTCATTTGCCGCGATGTGTTCGCCGCGCGCCAGGTCGCGGGTCAGCACGCCCGAGCCGAGGCCGAACTCCGAATCGTTGGCGATGCGGATCGCATCGGCCTCGTCACGCGCCTCGATCACCGCCGCCACCGGGCCGAAGATTTCGTCGTCGTGCGCCGGCTGGCCCGGTTTCACATCGGTCAGCACCGTCGGTGGATACCAGGCGCCTGGACGGTCGGGGACCTCGCCGCCGGTCAACAGACGCGCGCCCTTAGCAAGGCTCTCCTGCACCTGGACGTGGATTTCGTCGCGGGCGGCGATGCTCTGCATCGGCCCGAACCTGGTTGCGGCGTCACGTGGGTCGCCCATCTTGATGGCGGCCATCTTCTCGGCCAGGGCGCGCTCGAACGCCTCGCGGATTTCGCGCACGGCGATGAAGCGTTTGCCGGCGATGCAGCTCTGGCCGCCGTTGACCATGCGCGCGGCGGTCGCCACCTCGGCGGCCTTCACCGGGTCCGCGTCGGCGAGCACCAGATAGGCGTCGGCGCCGCCGAGCTCGAGCACGGTCTTCTTAAGTGCAGCGCCTGCGGCGGCCGCCACGTCCTTGCCCGCCGCCACGCTGCCGGTGAGGGTCACCGCGGCGATGTTCGGGTCTTCGATCAGCGCGCGCACGTCGCGGCTGGGGATCAGCAGGGTGCGGAAAAGATCCTGCGGAAAGCCGGCCTCGCTGAACACGTCTTCGATCGCCAGCGCACAGCCCGGCACGTTGGACGCGTGCTTCAGGACCGAGGCGTTACCCGCCATCAGGCCGGGCGAGGCGAAACGGAAAACCTGCCAGAACGGGAAGTTCCACGGCATCACCGCCAGCACCACGCCGAGCGGATTGAAGGCCGTGAACGCCTTGGGTCCGCCGAGGTCGACCGGCCGCTCGGCCAGGAACCGCGCCGCATTGTCCGCGAAGAAATCACAGCTCGCCGCGCACTTCTCGATCTCGGCTTTCCCTTCGGTCAGGGTCTTGCCCATCTCGTCGGTCATCAGCGCCGCGAATTCGACGGAGCGAGCCCGCAAAACCTGGGCGGCGCGTTTCATCAGCGCGGAGCGTTCCGCAAACGATGATCGGCGCCAGGCTTTCCACGCCGCGTGCGTGCGCGCAGCGATCGCGCGGGCCTCGTCGACGGTGTGGCCGTCGTAGACCTTGCCGGGCTGGCCCGTGGAGGGGTCGACCGTCTGCATCCTGGGCTTCGACATGGTGTCCTCCTAGGTCACTGCGTCCGTGACCGCATAGACCATAATGCCCGTCGCGACCGCGAGGTTCAGACTGTCGGCGCGGCCGCGCATGGGGATTTTCACGTTCACGTCACAGGCGGCGGCGAGCTCGGCGCTGAGCCCGGCCTGTTCAGGGCCCATCAGGATCAAGGTGGGCGCGCGAAACGGCGCCTCGCGATAGCCGTGTGTCGCGCTCAGCAGGGTGCCGACGACCGAACCCGGCCAGCATTTGCGCCACGCCAGAAACGTTTCCCGGCTGGCGCGCGCCAGCGGCACGGCGAAGATCGAGCCCATGGTCGCGCGCACAGCTTCCACCGAAAACGGATCGACCGTGTCGCCGATCAGGATCACCCCGCCGCAGCCGGCCGAATCCGCCGTGCGCACGATGGTGCCGAGGTTGCCCGGATCGCGCACCTGTTCAAGGGCGACGAAACAGGTCGCGGCCTTGGGGTCGATCGCATCCAGCGCGGTGAACACCTGGTCGAACACCGCGATCACAGTCTGCGGGTTGTCGCGGCGGGAAATCTTTTCGAGGATCTCGCGGGTAACCTCGATCACCTCGCCGCCGGCGGCCAAGGTCTCGCGCGACGCGCGTTCCAGCAACGGATGGTCCGCCTCGCGGCTGTGCATCAGGACCTTTGGTGCGAAGCCCTGGTCCAGCGCTTCGATGACGATCTTCAGGCCTTCCGCGAGGAACCGGCCGCTTTCCTCGCGCGCCTTTTTCATGTGCAGGGCGCGTACGGCCTTGACCGTGTCGTTGGTCAGCGACGTGATCTGGCGCACGCCGCTCACCGGTCGCTCCAGCGCGCGAAGAACGACAGTCCGATCTCGCGCGGGTCTTCACCGTCTTCGACGAGGGTCAGCTCGCCCCAATCCACCCGCCCGCCGCGCCCGCCCACCGCCTCTGCCAGCAAATGCGACAGCGCCGGACCCGATACGCGGGCCGCATAGGCGTTGAGCAACAGGAACGACGCGCCGTCGGACAACAGGTCGGCGCACTGTCGCGCCAACGCGGGCAGGTCCTCGAACAAGCGCCACACCTGGCCCTCGGGGCCGCGGCCGTACTTCGGCGGATCGAGAATGATCCCGTCATAGCGCGAGCCCCGCTTCAGTTCGCGTCCGACGTATTTGCGCGCGTCCTCACAGATCCAGCGTACCGGCATCTCATCGAGCCGCGACAGAGTCGCGTTCTCCCGCGCCCAGCCGATCGCCTTCTTCGACGCATCGACGTGGGTGACCTCGGCGCCGGCGGTGGCGCAGACCAGGGACGCGACGCCGGTATAGCCGAACAGGTTGAGCACCCGAGGCTTCTCCAACTCGCCGACGCGCCGATGCAGCCAGGCCCAGTTCGCCGCCTGTTCGGGAAAGAACGCCAGGTGGCGGAACGCGGTGAACCGGCTGTGGAACCGCACTTCGCCCCAGCCCAGCGGCTGCGCGTCCGGCACGGGGCGGGCGAACCGCCAGTTGCCGTCGTCGTCCTCGTCGGTCGGATCGAACACCGCGTCGGCCTTTTCCCAAAGCTCGGGATGCCTGGGCGACCAGAAACACTGCGGCTCCGGCCGCACCACGGTGAACCGCCCATAGCGCTCCAGCTTCTTGCCGTCCCCGGAGTCCAGCAGGGCATAGTCCCCCCAACCCAGGGTGCGCATCATTTCAGGGGTCGGAGCGACGGCGGCCATGGCGTCCGCTTAGGCGGGGTAGCGTTGGGCGTCCAGGGTCGACTGGCCGAAATGGCGCCGCTAGGGTGGCGACGGCGGGAGGGTCCTTGGACCATGCATCGACTGACGCCGACGGAAGTTTTCAAGGCTTGGTGGGCGATTCACCCCGGCATCCCCTTCTTGTTCGTTGTCACCGTTTTGCTGTTGTTCGGCGCCGGCATCCTTTTCACGCCCACCGGCCCGATGGTTCATGCGACGGGCCGGGTGCAGGGCCTCTTTTGGACGGCGGGCAAAAGCTACAATCGTCCCCATGCGCTGGTCGCCATCCCTGGAGGTCCCGTCGTGAACGCCGACTTGTCGCTCCGCCAACAGTGTTCGCGCGGCGATCGGGCCGAACTGACCGTGCAACCCCATATCTGGGGCGCGAGCAATCAGGTCGTCGCTTGCCGTCCTGCGGCGCAGTTGCCCTAACGTCAGCTTCCCGGTTAAGTGATGGCCGGTAATCCAGAGGCCCGCCGTGTCTGTAGCTCTTCAGAAGCCCGTCCGATCCCAGCGCAAGCCCAAGGGGGAGGGGCATGTGCGGCGGGCGGAGATCCTTGAGGCGGCAGAGCGGATCTTCATCGAGTACGGCTACGAGGGGGCGACCATCCGCAAGATCGCGGACGAGGTCGGGGTGTCGTCGACCGCGCTGTACATGCACTTTCGCGACAAGAGCGAGATCCTGCTGGCGATCTGCAGAACGTCGTTCGAAGACCTCATGGCCCACCACATCGAGATCAAGGGTCTGGCCGAGCCGCCGGCGGCCAAGGTGCGTCGGATGCTCGACGCTTACATGGCCTTCGCGATGGCGCACCCGAACGCCTATCGCCTGGTGTTCTGCGCGCGGCCGCAGGAGTCGCACGAGAACGAAGGCACCGAGGCCCAGAAGCTCGGCAAGCAGGTGTTCGACAGCTTCGCCGAGACGGTGGGCGAAATGGGCGCGACCGGGCGGCTGAAGGCGGACACCCAGGTGGCGGCGCAGGTGCTCTGGTCCGGGTGCCACGGCCTCGTGGCGCTGATCATCACCAAGCCGTACTTCCCCTGGGCCGAACGGTCGGCGCTGACGGCGGCCATGCTCGACGCTCTGTTCGACGGTCTGGTCGCGGCGTGATCCGACGGACGGCCGCGGCGGCCTTCCTGCTCAGTTTGATCCTGGCGCCGGCGGCGTCTGCGCGGCCGCTGCGGGTGATGTCGGTCGACCAGTGTTCGGACCAGTTCGTGCTGGCGCTCGCGCCGCGCGAAGAGATCGTCGGGGTGTCGCCGCATGCGTTCGACACCGATGCGTGGCTGCGCAAACAGGCGCGCGGGCTGACGGTGCGCAGGCCTACGCTGGAAGAGGCCCTGGCCGCGCATCCCGACGTGGTGGTCAGCTATTGGACTGCTGATGGTCGCCTCACCGACGCCCTGCAGGCGCATGGCGCGCGGGTGGTGCGTATCGAGGACGCCCACGACTTCGAAGGCGTGCGCGCCAACATTCGCCGGGTGGCGACAGCGCTGGGTCGTGCGTCCGAAGGCGAGGCGATGATCGCGCACATGGACGCGGAACTGGCGCAGAGCCGCGGCGCCTGGGGCGGACGCAGCGCGCTCTATCTGACCCCGGGCGGATTCACCGCGGGACCGGACACTCTGGTGGGCGCCATCATGGCCGGTGCGGGACTCCAGGATGCGGCGCGCGCGCCGGGTTACGGGCCGATCTCGCTCGAACGCCTGACGCTGAACCCGCCGAAACTGGTTGTGCTCGGTTTCTTCGACGATATCGAAGGCCAGCGCTGGGAGCCGGGGCGCAGTCCGCTCGTGGCCCGCCTGACCAAAGGTCACACCGCGGCGCGGCTACCGGGCGCGTGGCTCGGGTGTCCGGCCTGGTTTGCCGCCGATGCGACGGCGGCGCTGGCGCGGGCGGCGCCGGGTAGAGTTACGCGATGAATCGTTTCGCACTCGAACTCCTGTTGATCGCGATCCTGATCGTGGCGATTGCCGCCGGTGTGACCCTCGGCGAGGCGCCGCTGTCCGTGGCGCAGTACGCCCAGGCCTTCGCCCATCCGTCTTCCGCGCCCGGCGAGGTGTTGTGGTCGATCCGCGCGCCGCGCGCCGTGGTCGCGGCTCTGGTGGGCGCGTGCCTGGGGCTGTCCGGCGGTCTGTTGCAGGGGCTGCTGAGAAATCCCCTGGCCGATCCCGGCGTACTGGGCGTGTCGGCCTGTGCGGCGCTCGGCGCGGCGGTTGCGATCGTCGCCGGTTTTGCACTCATTCCCGGCGGCGTGATTGCCGCAGCCCTCGTCGGCGCGGTCGTGGGCGGTGGGCTGCTGGTGGCGTTTTCCGCACGTTTCCCGGAACCGGAAGCGCTGATCCTGTTCGGCGTCGCCTTGTCGAGTTTCGCGGGTGCGCTGATGGCGCTGGTGTTCAACCTGTCGCCGTCGCCGATCGCCACCGCCGAAATCCTGTCCTGGCTGATGGGTTCGGTGGAGAACCGCTCGTGGACCGACGTGGCCGCGGTGGCGGGCCCGCTGGCCCTGGCCTGTGTGCTCAGCGTGCTTGCGGCGCGGGCGCTGCGCGCTCTGACGCTGGGTGAAGAAACCGCCGCGACGCTCGGGCTCGACATGCCGCGGCTGAAGCTGATCGCGGTGATCGCCGCCTCCATCGCGACCGGCGCTTCGGTGGCTGTGGCGGGCGTTATCGGTTTCGTCGGTCTCGCGGCCCCGCATCTGGTGCGCGCGGCGGTGCGCGAAGACCCGGCGCGGCTGCTGTTTCCCTCGGCGCTGGCGGGCGCGGTGTTGCTGGTGCTGGCCGATCTCGCGGCGCGGATCATTCCGACCGAGCAGGAGCTGCGACTCGGCGTGTTCACCGCCCTGGTCGGCGCGCCGCTGTTTGCGCTGATCGCCTGGCGCGCGGCGCGGAGCTGGCGGACATGACGCCCGCGCTCGAACTTCAGGGCCTGAGCGTGTCGCTCGGCGGACGCGAGGTGGTGTCCAACGTCTCCGGCGCTGTGCAACCGGGCAGCTTTGTCGCTGTCTGCGGTCTGAACGGGTCCGGAAAGACGACCTTGTTGCGCGGTGCGCTCGGCCTGTTGCCGAAAGCGTCCGGCGAGGCGCGCTTGTTCGGGCGCGATCCGCACGCCTTGAAGCCGGCCGAACGCGCGTCACTCGTCGGCTATCTCGCGCAGGAGCGGCGCATCGCCTGGGGTGTGTCGGCGCAGGCGGTCGTAGAGCTTGGCGCGCTCACCGCACCGCCGGACGAAGCGCGCGAGCGGGCGTCGAAGGCGCTGGCGCATGTGGGCCTTACCGACCTCGCCGATCGCAGCGTGTTCAGCTTGTCCGGCGGCGAGCGGGCGAGGGTGCTGCTGGCGCGGCTGCTGGCCTCGCGCGCGCCCTTGCTGGTGCTGGACGAACCCATCGCGGGACTCGATCCCGACGCTCAGCTCATGACGCTCGAGCTGTTGAAGGCGCAGGCGTCAGCGGGCGTCGCCGTGGTGGCGACGCTTCACGACCTTCTTCTGTGCGAGCGTTTCGCCGATTTCGTCGTGGTCCTGGACCGCGGCCGGCCCGCCGCATGGGCGCCGCCGTGCGACGCCCTCACACCCGCCCTCTTGGCCGAATGCTTCAATTTGGACGCGGAATGGGTCGGTTCGTCGCGCGGACAGTTTCTCTCGGCGAAGCGGTTGCGGTGACGGCCGTGCTTGCTGAGCGCGGCGGTGCAGTCGATCACCACTTCATGGCGCGGCGCTACGTGCGCCGGATGGGCTGACGCCTTCCACTTAGGCGGGTCCATGTAGACGGACGGGTCGGGCTGATAGCCCACCGGCGCCGTCGATCCATTCACCGCCAGCGGCGGGACCGCAATGACGCCGGGCGCGGTGGCGGGCGGGGTCGCCGTGGTCGGGCCGCCGACGCCGGCGTAGCTGGTTCCCCCGTTCGGCGCGGTGAAGCCGTAGGCGCCGCGCTTGAGATCTTCGGCCGTGGTCAGCGGCGCGGAGCCGCCGTTGAGGCGGGCGCGATAGACTTCCGTTGTCTCGATGGTGCGCATCACATAGTTGCGCGTCTCGGTGAACGGGATGCATTCGATGTAGTCGAGGGGGTCCATCGACCCGCCGCGCGGATCGCCGCACTCCTCCGCCCATAGCGGCGGCCGCGTCGGGCCGGCGTTGTAGCCCGCCGACGCCATGACATAGGAGCCGCCGTAGAGCGAGATCATCTGACCGAGCTCATAGGCGCCGATGCGCATGTTGTACTGCGCGTCGTAGAGTGACGCCTCGTTCCACGGAATGCCCATCCGCGCCGCATCGTGCCGCGCGGTGGCGGGTTCGAGCTGCATGATGCCGCGGGCGTTGGCGTTCGAGCGCGCCGCGGGCCAGAAGTTCGATTCCTGGCGCGCGATCGAAAGCGCGTAAGCCGGCTCCGCCGATCCCGGTGATTCGGGCACCTGCAGCACCGGATAGCCGCGCTCGGCCAGGACGAAGCCGCGCTGGGCGCCGATGCGCACCACGCGCATGGAAAGATCCTGGTCGCCGGCATAGCGCGCCATGTCGACCAGCAGCGCGGTCTCTTCGGCGCTCGGCAGGGTTTCGGCAATGGCCATCACATAGCTGCGGAACAGGTCGCGCTCGCCGGCTTCGGCCAGCATGCGCGCGGCGCGCACGCTGGCGCGGCCTTCGAAGCGGTCGCGGTCGGCCTGGGTCGGGATCGGATCGCGCGGCAGGGTCAGGCTCTTCACGCCGGCCTTTTCAGCGGCGAGCTGGCCGTAGAACGAGGTCAGATACTTGGCGCCGTCGCCGTAGAAGCTCTGCGCCGCGGTCGCATCGCCGCGCATTTCGGCGGCGCGTCCGCGCCAGTAGTCGGCGCGGCCCTGGGTGATCGGCGTCGATGACACCTTCTGCAGCACCGCGAAGTGGGCGTCGGCGGCCGCGGGATTGTGCAGCTTGGTCAGCTCGATCCAGCCGGCGAAGAACTCCGCCTCCACCAGCTTTTCGCCCGAGGTAAAGCCGTGGTTGGTCATCGCCGCCAGGGCGGTCTGCCAGTCATGGCTCTTCAGGGCGGCGTTGAAATAGTTGCGTCGTTCCAGCCAGAGCTTGTCGGCGACGTCGTCGTCCGCCGGCGCGGCGGGGAAGCTGCGCACCAGGTAGAACCCGGTCGTCTCCATGCCGTGATCGCGCAGATAGTGCGCGCGGTTGAAGGCCAGCGCGCCGTCGTTAGCGAGGCTGGCGGGCACGGCGCCCGGCGCCACATAGCGGCCCTGGCGCAGCTGAATGCAGGCGTCGGCCAGCGCGCGGTAGTCCGCCGGCAACAGCGTCAACATCTGCTGCACCGCCGGGCCCTGCGGTCCCAGCAGCAGGATGTCGAGCCTTCGCTCATGATCGGACACGTCGAGCCAGGCGCCGAAGCGGCCCAGCATGCGCGCCTGCAGGTCGGCGTCGAAGATGTGATTGCGCCACCAATCCTTGATCAGGGCCTGGGCGTCGGTGACGCGCCCTTTGGTCTGCAGCGCGGTCGCCAGCGCGATCGCGCCGTCGGCGGTCTGGGGCGGGGCGCCGTCGAACCAGGCGATGGTGCGGTCGGGGTCCATGGCGGCGCCGGCCATGGCGCGTTCAGCGGCCGCCTGGCGCTGGTTCGCGTGCGGCCAGCCGGCGAGGTCGCGCCGGGCCCCGTCGAGTTCCAGGAAGCTCATCCGCGAGCCGAAGGCGTCGACCTCGGCCCAGCGCACGATCATCTGCGCCACCGGGTCGGACAGCTGGGTGCGGAAGCTCTCGGCCCGGACCTGATCGTTGGCGTGCACCGCCGCCAGGGCCTGGGCCAGGGCGGTCGTGTCCGCCGCGCTAAGCGACGTAGGCCGGTAGGCCATCGGCGGCGAGCTGTAGCTGGAGGCAGGCGCCGGGGTCGTGGGGGCGGGCTGAGTCGCGACCGGGCCCTGGGTGGCGGGCGAGGTCACGGGCGCCCCCGCCGGGCCGGACGGCGCCGGTGAGGTCTGGGCCGCAGCTCCGGTGGCGAGAAAGGCCGCGAGAACCACGGTCAAAGACTTCACGAAAGGCGTCACGCGTCCTCCACGACGGTTGCAGCAGTACAAGGGGGCCCTTACGCTTTACCGGCAACAGTTTGGCTGCTTCGTGACGCCGCCGCCAGCCTTTAAGGGCCGAAGATGACAAGACCCCTGTTCCAGGGCGTGCTGACCGCGCTCGTCACCCCGTTTCGCGAGGGGGCGTTCGATCCCAAAGCCTTCGCGGACTTGGTGGAGCGCCAGATCGACGCAGGCGTGGACGGGGTGGTTCCGGTCGGCACCACGGGCGAGGCCTCGACCCTGAGCGTCGCCGAACATCACCGGGTGGTTGAACTGTGCGTCGAAGTCGTCAACGGACGGGCGAAAGTCATCGCCGGCTGCGGCGGCAACGATACCGCGAAAGTGATCGACCTGGTCCGCCACGCCAAGGGCGCGGGCGCCGATGCCGCCCTGGTGGTCACGCCCTACTACAACCGGCCGAGCCAGGAGGGCGTCTATCGCCACTACGCCGCCATCGACCAGGCGGTGGACCTGCCGCTGATCGTCTACAACGTGCCCGGCCGCACCGGCTTCGACCTCGCCAACGAGACCGTCGCGCGCCTGTCGGGGCTGCGGCACGTGAAGGGGATCAAGGACGCCACCGCCGACCTGACCCGCGCGGGCCTGATGCGGCTCGAGGTCCCGAAGGACTTCGCCATGATCTCCGGCGACGACGGCAGCTTCCTGGGCTACGCCGCCAGCGGCGGGGTGGGCATCATCTCGGTCACGGCCAATGTGGCGCCCGAAGCGATGGTCGCGCTGTGGCGCGCGGCGCAGAGCGGCGACTTCAAGGGCGCGCTCGACTGGCAGGATCGCTTGATCCTGCTGCACAAGGGCCTGTTCCTTGACGCGTCGCCCGCGCCGACCAAGTACGCGCTGAACCGGCTCAACCTCTGCACCGATGAGGTGCGCCTGCCGATCGCGCCGTGCGCGGACGCGGTAAAGCCCAGGATCGACGACGCGCTGCGCGCCGCGGGTCTGCTCTGACGTGGCCAAGGAACCTCAAGCGACCAAGGGCATCGCGGAGAACAGGCGCGCCCGCTACGACTATTTCATCGAGGACCGCATCGAGGCGGGCCTGCGCCTGACCGGCACCGAGGTGAAGTCCCTGCGCAACGGCCGCGCCAACATCGCGGAGTCCTATGCGGCGGTGAACGGCAACGAGATCGAGTTGGTCAACGCCGACATCCCGCCCTACGGCCAGGCCAACCGCTTCAACCATGAACCGCGCCGGCCGCGGAAGCTGTTGCTGCACCGCAAGCAGATCGACCGGCTGATCGGCGCGGTCCAGCGCGAGGGCCGCACCCTCATTCCGCTGCGGCTCTATTTCAACGAAAAGGGCATCGCCAAGCTCGAACTGGCCCTGGCGACCGGCAAAAAGAACCACGACAAGCGCGAAGCCGTCGCCGAACGCGACTGGCAGCGGGACAAGGCGCGTTTGATGCGGGACAAGGGGTGACGGGGGACAGGTTAAGGTGTCCCATCGGTTGGTTCAGTCGTAACACGAGCGGCTGTGGGGACACCTTAACCTGTCCCCGATGTGCTAACTCTCTTGGAGGAGGCTTAGGTCATGATCGGTTTTCTGGCGGCGGTAACGCTGAGCGGCCTGATGGCCGGCGAACCCCAGGACGTTGCAAAGGACGTCGTCGTCCTGAACGACACCAAGGCTCCGGTCGAGGTCCGGCTCGACGGCGGCAAGCCCCGCCAGGTCCCGGCCTTCGGCGCCGCGTCGCTCGACCTTCCGAGCTTCGATGAGCATGCCCTGCAGGTGACGCGCGCCGACGGCCACGCCTTCGGGCGGTCGTACACCTTCACCCCGACCGCGGGTTATTTCGAGCCGCCGCACCAGCACCATTTCTGCGTGAAGGTCGAACACAGCCAGATCGAGATCTTGAGCGCCCAGGCCTGCTGGTCGCGCCTGCACCGGTTGTCCGCCGAAGGGTGATCACGGCCGGAGACGTCGAGGCGATCGAACGCGCGACGCTTCGCGCCTTGCCGCCTCGCGTGCTCGAAGTTGACGACGGCTGGCTGCTCTGCGCCAACGACGGGGTGGTTTCTCGCGCGAACAGCGTCCTGCCGCTCGCGGCCGGCGCGGACGCCGTCGAGGCAAAGCTCGATCGCGCCATCGCGTTCTATCGGCGCCAGAGCCTGACGCCGGCCTTTCGCGTGTCGCCGTTCTCACGGCCGAAGGGCCTGACCGACGCCTTGGCGGCGCGCGGGTTTACGCCGGACATGACGACCTTGGTCATGACAATGCCGACCGAGGCGCGCGAGCCGAGCGTGAGGGTAGCGCTGACCGCAACGCCGGATGCATCCTGGCGAGCCCTGTTCATCGCCCCGGGCGTCAGCGACGCAGAGGCGGGCCTTCGCCTTGCTACCCTTTCGCGCGGACAAGACACACGGTTCGCGAACCTGCAGATTGACGGCGAAACCGTCGCCATCGGCGCCGCGTCTTTGAGCGATGGCTGGGTCGGCGTCCACGGCATGCGCACCCTGGCGGTTCGTCGCGGCCGCGGCTACGGCGCGGCGGTGCTTGCCCGCCTGCTGGCCGACGCACGCGAGCGCGGGGCCGCCCGGGCCTTCCTGCAGGTCGAGCAGGACAATACGGGCGCTGTTCGCCTGTATGCGCGGCTCGGGTTCCAGACCGTCTACGCATACGACTACTGGCGCCGGCCCTAGGCCGGTCAGGGGTCGCCGGGGAATTTCACGATCACAAATTCGCAAGCGACCGACCACACATCGGCCCTTGTTGCGTTGAAAGACTAAGCCCAGGCGAGAGGCGCGAGGAAATGATCGAGATTCATTACGGCGTGGTCCGGATCGACGGCCAGTGGATGATCATCAGCGAGGGCCTGCGCACCGGCCCCTTCGCCACCGATGCGGAGGCGCGCGAGGTCGCCCGGCGCATGGCTGCCGAGGCCGCGGGCTTGGACGTCTCTCTGCACGTGCAGGACAAGCGCGGCGTACTGCGCCACGAGCCGGCGGGCGGGGAGGGGTGACCCGCGCCTAGGCCGCGAGCGTGCTGTTGTCGATGACGAAACGGTACTTCACATCGCTCTTCAGCATGCGCTCGTAGGCGGGCTCGATGTCCTGGATCTTGATCATCTCGATGTCCGACACGATGCCGTGCTCGGCGCAGAAATCGAGCATTTCCTGAGTCTCGGCGATGCCGCCGATCATGGAGCCGGCGAGCGCGCGACGACTGCCGATCAACAGACCGATGTTGGGCGAGGGATGCGCATGTTCCGGCACGCCCACCAGGCACTGCACACCGTCGCGCTTCAATAGAGCGGCATAGACGTCGAGATTGTGGCTGGCGGCGACGGTGTTGATGATCAGATCAAAGCTGCTCCGCTGCGCCTTCATGGCGTCGCGGTCCTTGGAGATCACCACTTCGTCGGCGCCGAGGTCGAGCGCGTCCTGACGCTTGCTCTCCGAGGTCGTGAACGCCACCACGTGGGCGCCCAGCGCATGCGCCAGCTTAACCCCCATGTGACCGAGGCCGCCGATGCCGACGATCCCGACCTTCTTGCCCGGGCCGGCCTTCCAGTGGCGCAGCGGCGACCACATGGTGATGCCCGCGCAGAGCAAGGGCGCCGTGGCGGCAAGCTGTTCGTCCCCGTGAGCGATTTTCAGAACGAAGCCTTCGTCCACGGTGATCGCCGAAGAATAGCCGCCGAGCGTGTGGCCGGGCGCATCGGGTGTCGGGCCGTTGTACGTGCCGACCATTCCGACTTCGCAATACTGCTCGAGGCCTTCGCCGCAACTATGACAATGGCCGCAGCTCCCGACCAGGCAACCGACACCGACGGTTTCGCCGACCTTGAAGCGCGACACGTCCGAGCCGACCGCGGTCACGTGACCCACGATCTCGTGCCCCGGCACGCAGGGATAGAGCGTCCCCGGCCATTCCGAACGCACCGTGTGCAGGTCCGAGTGGCAGACCCCGCAGTACTTGATCGCGATCTGGACGTCCCGCGGCCCCGGCTCTCGGCGCTCGATGTTCAGCGCTTCCAGGGGCTTGTCGGCGGCCAGCGCGCCGAAGGCTTTGGCTTTCATCAGGGGTCTCGCGGTTCTGAAGGGAGAGAAGGCATATAGGCTTCGGCCCGGACGGGCGCTAGCCGAGATAGGCGCGAACGCGTTGGAACACCGCCTCGAACATCGCAGGCGTGAGGCGGCCTGTGTTCGTGTTGAGGCGTGAGCAGTGGTAGCTGTTGAACAGGCGGTAGCCACTGACATCGGCCTCGGTCCCGTGTCCGGGAGGCGCCGCCGAGGCCTTGGCGCCCAGAGTCTTCAGAACGTTACGGCGCGATACGTCGCCCAGCGTCACGATCGCCTTCAGTCTCGGCAGGGCGCCTATACGCGCCTGCAGAAACGGGCGGCAGGTGTTTTCTTCCTGGGGCGTGGGCTTGTTCTGCGGCGGCGCGCAGCGCACCGCGTTGGTGATCATGCAGTCGATGAGCTCGAGACCGTCGTCGGGACGCGCCTTGTACTCACCCCGCGCGAAGCCGAGTTTGATCAGCGTCTCGTAGAGCAGGACGCCCGCGAAATCGCCGGTGAACGGCCGCCCCGTGCGGTTGGCGCCGGTGCGGCCGGGCGCCAGGCCCACGACCAGCACGCGCGCATTCTTGTCGCCGAAGGACGGCGCAGCGCCATTGAACCATGACGGCTCCTTGGCGCGGTTCTCTTCGCGATAGGCAACCAGCCGCGGACACAGCGGGCAGTCGCGCGGCGCTTCGGGCGGCGTGGAAGCGCTCACGCCTCGTCGTCGGCGTCGAGTTCGGCGGGCGTGCGTTCGCCGTAGCCGCTGCGGGGCCGGTCGTTCTGCAGGAAACTCGGCGCATGCGCCTGACGCGGACGGCCGACGATGGGGATCAGGTCGGCGAGTTCGACGAAGTTGTCGGCCTGGCGGCGCAGATCGTCGGACGCCATCGGCGGCTGCGATTTCACGGTGGAGACCACGGTGACGCGCACGCCCTTGCGCTGGATCGCTTCCACCAGGGCGCGGAAGTCGCCGTCGCCGGAGAACAGCACCAGATGATCGGCCGAGCCGGCCAACTCCATCATGTCCACCGCGATCTCGATGTCCATGTCGCCGCGCCAGCGCTTACGGCCCTGGCTGTCGGTGTATTCCCGCGCCGACTTGGTCACCAGCGAGAAGCCGTTGTAGTCGAGCCAGTCGACCAGGGGCCGGATCGGCGAATAGTCGTCGCCCTCGACGATGGCAGTGTAATAGTAGGCGCGGATCAGCACCCCGCGCTTGCGGAACTCGTCCAGCAGCTTCTTGTAGTCGATGTCGAAATTGAGCGCCTTGGCGGCGGAATAGAGATTGGCGCCGTCGATGAACAGGGCGACGCGGTCGGTCGGATAAAAGGTCATGGGCGGAAAGCGTCCTTATGGGTGAACACGCAATGACGGAGTGGGACGAGGCCGTGGTCGTGGCGCTCGGATCGAATGTGAGGGGGTCCTACGCGTCGCTGGAAAATCTCCTGGAGGCCGCGCTGGAGGCGTTTGCAGCCGAAGGCTTGAATGTCACGTCCCGGTCGTCCTGGTGGCGCTCGGCCGCCTGGCCCGACCCGGCCGGCCCGGAATATCGCAACGGGGTCGCCATTGTCGAGACGACGCTGGATCCGGCCGCCGTGCTCCAGGCGCTGCACCGCATCGAAGGCCGCTTCGGCCGCGAACGCGGCGAGCGCAATGCCCCGCGCACCCTCGATCTCGACCTGGTCGCCTATGGTCGACTGGTGCGCGACACCGATCCGACCTTACCCCACCCGCGCGCGGCCGAACGCCGTTTTGTCATGGGGCCGCTGACCGAGATCGCGCCCGCCTGGTTGCATCCGGTGACGCATAAAACCGCGTCGGAGCTTGCGGCGCGCGCGAGCGTCGGCTCCGATGCGTCACCGGCGGGGGCGCGCGACTCGTGACAATCGATGCAGCATCGACGGCGCGGCCCCGCGGCCTGACCCGCAGCATGAAGCTGATGGGCGTGTTGCTGCTCACCCTGTCGGCGATCACGCCGGCGTCGTCGGTGTTCGTGGGCGTGCCCGATGTGTTGAAGGACGCCGGGACCGGCGCGGTGGCCAGCCTGATCGCGGCGGCGCTGATGGCGCTGCCCATGGCCTATGTCTACGCCGAGCTGTCCTCGGCCTTCCCGGTGGCGGGCGGCGAGTACGTGATGACCGGGCGCACCCTGGGCGCGGCGTCGGGCTACGCCATGCTGGGGCTGACCACCTTCGTGAACATGGTGGCGGCCGCGGTGCTGGCGATGGGCATTGCGCCCTATCTCGCGGACTGGATTCCGAACCTGAACGCGACGGCGGTGGGCCTGGCCGTCATTGCGGCGACCACGCTCATGGGCGTGCTGCACATCCGCGCCAACGCCTGGGTGACCGGCGTCTTCCTGGCGCTCGAGCTGCTCGCGCTCCTCGCGCTGACCATCCTGGGCGTGATCCATCCGGTACGATCGCCACAGGAGATCCTGCTCCACCCTGTCGTGGCTCAGGGCGGCGGCCTCGCGCCGGTGTCGCTGGCGGCGATCGGCGCGGCGACGTCGGTGTCGGTCTATGTTTTCAACGGTTTCGGCGGCGCGGTTTATTTCGCGGAGGAGATGTTCGACGCCCCGCGCCAGGTCGGCCGCACCATCCTGTGGGCCACCGGCCTGACCATCCTGACCATTCTGCTGCCGGTCCTGGCCGTCCTGATCGGCGCGCCGGACCTGAAGGCGCTGTTTGCCTCCGACAACCCTTTCGGCGACTTCGTTCGCGCCCGCGGCGGGCCGATTCTGGCGGCGGGCGTGAACGCGGCGGTAGCCCTGGCGATCCTGAACGCCGTCCTGGCCACCATCCTGCAGAACGGCCGGTTCTTCTTCTCCACCGGGCGCGACCAGGCCTGGCATCCTTGGCTCGACCGGAGCTTCGCCCTGACCCACCCGAAGTTCCACTCGCCCTGGGCCGCCACCCTGAGCGCCGGCGCGACCGCGGCGGTGATGTGCTTCCTGGGCGAGGACCAGTTGCTGAAGCTGGCGGGGGCGAGCCTGTCGCTGACCTATGCGGGCCTTTGCATCGCCGCCATCGCCGGACGCCTGACCGGCGCGACGGCTCACGCCGCGGTGCGCGCGCCGGGCGGCCTGCTGACGCCCATCCTGGGCCTGGCCGGGGCGGGCTACGTCCTGGTCTCCGCCGTGAAGGACCCCGACAGCGGCCAACTCAGCCTGATCGCAGGCCTGGGCGCGGTGGTCCTGTCGTTGGGCTACTACGCCCTGGCCGTCCGCCGCCGCGGGGCTTGGACGATCCGCGACCCGGAGGATGCTTAGAAGTCGGCCGGCAAGTGGCGCTGCAGTTCCATCGCGTCGTGAAGGACGCGCAGCACGCGAAGCTCGTTTGGTGTCGGGCAGTCGTAAATCACGATATGCCGCGGTCTGAGCACGCCCGGCGCTCGGTGGCGGCAGTGCCTCAGATGATAGCTGCGCAGGCCTGGAGCCAGCTCTCTGCGATCGGAACTCGTCGGCCGCGTGGGATCATTGCGAAGGTCGATGAAAGCTTGGCCGATGAGCGCGCCGTAGCGGTTTTGGGCCGTTTGACCAAAACGGGCGGCCGAATGGGCAAGGATGTCGGCGATGTCTACCAGCGCAGGACTGGTCAGATTTAGCCGGCGCGTTGTCAATCCGCAGCGCCCTCTGAACTGAGCCGCTCAATGAATGCGAACTCGTCGCCTTCCGCCACTTCGTAGAGATCACCCCGGTCTGCCGCGTCCAGGCCGACTTGGACCGCCCTCCGCAGAGCCTCCAGCTTTGCGGTCTCTGCACGCTGCCGCTCAGCGAGCAGGCGTAGCCCCTCGCGAACGACTTCGCTGGCGTTTTGAAACTCGCCGGTTTCAACGTTCTTATCAACGAACTCTGCCAGATACGGGGTCAGGCTAACATTGCGAGCAGGCATGCGATCATCCTTTCGGACGCCAAATATAGCCGCAATGTCAAAGATTGACAATCGCGCGTCCGTGCCTATGCCGCATTGCACAATGGAACCCGGGTGGTTACATTGTCAGGCTCACTCCCCAGCGCCAGAGGACCCTGATGGCTCGCGTCACCGTCGAAGACTGCGTCGAAAAAGTCCCCAACCGGTTCGGCCTCGTGCTTTTGGCCGCCCACCGGGCGCGGTCGATTTCCGCCGGCGCGCCGCTGTTCCTCGACCGCGACAACGACAAGAACCCGGTGGTCTCGCTCCGCGAGATCGCCGAGGACAAGGTCGATCCGGCCAACCTTCAGGACAATCTGATCGGCACCCTGCAGCGGGTCGATGAGCGCACCGAAGCCGAGGAAGAGGCCGAAACCCTCGCCCTGCTGGCTGAGCCGCAGCACATGCAGATGTCCGAACAGGAACTGGTCCGCGCCCTGCAATCCGACCGGGATGGCGGGCAGGAGGATCGCTACTGACGGCCCCGGCCGACAGTCATCCTGCTCCGGCGTCCGACGACGCCCAACCGGTCACGCCGCAAGACGCACCGGCCAAATCCGCAAAGCCGAAGGCGCCCGCGCCTCAATCGACCACCTCCAAAGGGGCCGGCGGCCACGCTGCGCCTGCGCGGTCAGCACAAGGGCATCTTCGCCAGTTCGAACTGATCGAGCGGGTCAAGGCCTATGACCCGACCGCCGACGAAGCGCTGCTCAACCGCGCCTATGTCTATGCGGTGAAGGCGCACGGCGCCCAGAAGCGCGCGTCGGGCGACCCGTACTTCGCCCACCCGATCGAAGTCGCGGGCATTCTCACCGAGTACCGCCTCGACACCGCCGCCATCGTCACCGCCCTGCTGCACGACGTCATCGAAGACACGCCCACCACTCGCGACGAGATCGTGCGCCTGTTCGGCGAAGAGATCGCCGACCTGGTCGAGGGCGTGACCAAGCTGTCGCGGCTGGAACTGCAATCCGACCACCTGCGCCAGGCGGAAAACCTGCGCAAGTTCATCCTGGCGATCTCCAAGGACGTGCGGGTCCTGCTCGTCAAGCTCGCCGACCGCCTGCACAACATGAAGACCCTGGGCTTCGTCTCGCCCGCCAAGCGTGAACGCATCTCGCGCGAGACGCTGGACGTCTATGCGCCGCTGGCCCGCTCCATCGGTTGCCACAAGTTCGCGACCGAGCTCGAAGAGCTGTCGTTCACCCACCTGAACCCCATCGCGCGTGACGCCATCAAGCGCCGCCTTGAAACCCTGAAGGCCGAGCACGGCGCCTCAGTATCGCATGTTTCGGGGGTGGTCGCCGACAAGCTCGATCGCGCGGGGATTTCCGCGCGCGTCTTCGGCCGCGAGAAGACGCCCTATTCGATCTGGCGCAAGCTGCAGCGCCAGTCGCTCGGCTTCTCGCAGTTGTCCGACATCTACGGTTTCCGCGTCATCGTCGACACGGAAGAGGACTGCTATCGCGCCATGGGCGTGATCCACCGCGCCTGGCCCGCGGTGCCCGAGCGGTTCAAGGACTTCATCTCGACGCCCAAGCGCAACAACTATCGCTCGATCCACACCACGGTGGTCGGGCCCAAGGGCGTGCGCATCGAGATGCAGATCCGCACCGCACTGATGAACCGCGTCGCCGAAGAGGGTGTCGCCGCCCACTGGCGCTACAAGGACAAGAGCTACGGCTTCGACGCCGACGCGGTGATCGAGGAGGGCGGGCGCGACCCGCTGGCCAACCTGCGCAACCTGGTTACCGTGCTCGATCACGGCGGCGGCGACGTCGAGGACTTCGTCGAGCACGCCAAGATGGAGATGTTCCACGACCAGGTGTTCGTGTTCTCGCCCAAGGGCAAGTTGATCACTCTGCCGCGGGGCGCCATGCCGCTCGACTTCGCCTATGCGGTGCACACCGACGTCGGCGACACTATGATCGGCGCCAACATCAACGGCGAGCTGCGCCCCATGCGCACCCAGCTGCAGAACGGCGACGTGGTCGAGGTGATCACCGGTCCCAAGCGCAGCCTGCCGCCGGACTGGCGCTCGCTGGCGGTGACCGGCCGTGCGCGCTCGGCGATCCGGCGCCACATCCGCCAGAGCGAGCGCGAGGAGTTCGGCCGTCTCGGCCGCGCCACCGTCGAGCAGACCTTCGCCCGCGCCGGCAAGTCGCTGACCGACCTGTCGCTGCGCCCGGCGCTCGACCGCCTTTCGGTAGCGACGGAAGAGGAACTGTTCGAAGCCGCCGGTCGTGGGCGCATCGCGCCCTCCGAAATCCTCGAAGCGGTGTTCCCGGGGCTGAAGGACACCGAACGCGCCGCGGCCGCAGCTCGGGTAAAGATCGGCGACGGCAAGGCGGCGCGCCTGTTCATCCGCGGCGGCGGCCTGACGCCGGGCGTATCCGTGCATTTCGCGCCCTGCTGCAGCCCGGTGCCGGGCGACCGCATCGTCGGCATCCTCGAGCCGGAAAAGGGCCTGACGGTCCACACCATCGACTGCGAACGGCTCGCCGAGTTCGAAGACCGTGAGGGCCTGTGGCGCGACCTGCAATGGTCGCCCGAGGCCGAACGCAACGCCATGGCCGGCGCGCGCCTGCGCGCGACCATCCGCAACGCCACCGGCGTGCTGGGTCAGGTCTGCACCATCATCGGCGAGGCCGGCGGCAATATCATCAACCTGCGCATGGCCCACCGTCAGTCGGACTTCTTCGACGTCGACTTCGACATTGAAGTCATGGACGCCAAACACCTGACCCACATCGCCGCCGCGCTGCGCGCCTGCCCCGCGATCGAGACCGTCGATCGCGCCCGCGGTTAGTGCGGTTGACCTGACACCCGAACAGGAGCCAAACGCGGCCATGGCGCTTCAGCCCGTCAGACTAGGCGTGAACATCGACCACGTGGCCACCGTGAGGAACGCGCGCGGGACAAGCTATCCCGATCCGGTGCGGGCGGCGGAGGTCGCGATCGCGGCGGGGGCGGACGGGATTACCGCGCACCTGCGCGAGGACCGCCGGCATATTTCCGACGCCGACATCGAAGCCCTGACCCAGTTCCTGGCGCCCACCGGCAAGCCGCTGAACTTCGAGATGGCGGTAACCGACGAGATGGAGGCCATCGCGCTGCGTTACCGGCCGCACGCCGCCTGCCTGGTGCCCGAGCGGCGCGAGGAGGTGACCACCGAGGGCGGCCTCGACGTCCGCGGCCAGCACAACCGCGTGGCGCCGGTGGTCGGACGGCTGCGTGACGCCGGCGTTCGCGTGTCGCTGTTCATCGAAGCGGACCTGGCCCAGATCGCCGCCGCCGCCGAGGTCCGCGCCGACGTGGTGGAATTGCACACCGGCGCCTATTGCGACGCGGTGCGCGAGGGCCGCGACGCCGCCCCGCTCCTGCAGCGCCTGCGCGCCGCCGCCGCCGCCGCCGGGCGCCTCGGGCTCGAGGTTCACGCCGGCCACGGCATCGACTACGGAACCGTCGCGCCGATCGCGGCGATCCCGGAGGTGCGGGAACTGAACATCGGCCACTTTCTGATCGGGGAGGCGATCTTCGTTGGGCTGGAACAGGCGATCCTGACCATGCGCCGCCGCATCGATGAGGCGCGCGAAAGCGCCGGCCTGTTCGGGGAGGGCGTGGGGTGATCGTCGGCATCGGTTCGGACCTCTGCGACATCCGCCGCATCCAGGCGTCCCTCGACCGCTTCGGCGACCGCTTTCGCCGGCGCTGCTTCACCGAGCACGAGCGGGCCCGCTCGGAGCGCAAGCCCGACCCGGCCGCCAGTTACGCCAAGCGCTTCGCCGCCAAGGAGGCCTGCGCCAAGGCGCTGGGCGTGGGCATCCGAGGCATCCACTGGCGCGAGATGGGGGTGGTGAACGAGCGCTCCGGCCGGCCTGTCCTGGAGCTTTCGGGCCGGGCGGCGGAAATCCTTGCCGGCCTTACGCCTGCGGGCATGACCGCGCGCATTCATGTCACACTGACCGACGACCATCCCTGGGCCCTGGCCTTCGTGGTGATCGAAGCCTTGCCGACGTCACAATAGGCCGTTACCCAAGTTCGCTGCATTTCCAGGGCTGGAACCCACTGTCATGAGCACCGAAGACGACGCCCGCCCGGGCGAAGGCCAGGACCCGGTCCAAGAGCCCACGCCCACCGTTGAGACCCCCGTCGAAGCGCCGCTGGAAGCCCCCGCTGAACCGGCCGTCGACACGGAGCATTTCCAGGCCGAGGCCGCCGCGGAAGAACCGGCGCCGATCGCGCCCGAGGCGCCCGCCATGGCCGCCCCAGCGCCTGAAGCCGCCGCCGTCTCCGGCGCGGAAGCTGCGCACACGGAAGAAGACTACGACGACGAAGACGAACAAGAGGATGCAGACTCCGTGGGCGGCGCCGCGAAGAACGAGATGGTCGAGATCGCCAAGACGATCTTTTTCGCCCTGTTGATCGCCTTCGTGCTGCGCGTGGTGCTGTTCCAGCCGTTCACGATTCCGTCGGCCTCGATGGAGCCCAACCTGTACCAGGGCGACTACATCATCGTGACCAAGTGGTCGTACGGCTATTCGCACTTCTCGATTCCGTTCAGCCCGCCGATCTTCAAGGGCCGCCTGTTCAACCGCGCGCCGACGCGCGGCGACATCGTGGTGTTCCGTCTGCCGCGCGAGCCGAAGGTCGACTACATCAAGCGCGTGATCGGCCTGCCCGGCGACAAGATCCAGATGCGCGACAACCAGCTCTACATCAACGACAAGCCGACCCTGGAAATCCCCAAGGGCGCCGCCGTCGCCGACGATGCGCCTCCGGGCGCGGTGAAGGTGCAGGAGACCCTGCCCAACAAGAAGACCTTCCTGACCCAGGACTTCGGCCCGAACCAGGAAGCCGACAACACCGCCGTCTACACCGTGCCGGCGGGCTGTTACTTCATGATGGGCGACAACCGCGACAACTCCGTCGACAGCCGCTTCGACCCGCAGATTCCCGCCTATGGCGGCGTGCACAACACCTGCGGCTGGGATGCGAGCGCGGACGCCGCACTCGGACCGGGCGCGCGCGAAGCGGGCGTCGGCTTCGTTCCGGCGGAGAACCTGATCGGCAAGGCGCAGATCATCATGTTCTCGTGGTACCCGGGCGCCAGCCTGTGGAACCCGATCTCGTGGTTCTCCAAGATCCGCTTCAGCCGGTTCTTCCACCCGCTCCACTGATGAACGCACGCGCCGACGCGGTTGCACACCTCGAAGCGGAACTCGGACACGCGTTCAAGGACAAGTCCCTGCTGGAGCAGGCGCTGACGCACGCCTCGGTGGGGCAGGGCGCACGGCCGGTGGCGGACTATGAGCGACTGGAGTTCCTTGGGGACCGTGTGCTGGGTTTGATCGTCGCCGACCTGTTGCTCGAGCGCTTCCCCGAGATGAGCGAAGGCGAACTCGCCAAGCGGCTCAACGCCCTGGTCAACCGTGACGCCTGCGCGCGTGTCGCGGAGCGGCTGGGTATCGGCGCGGCCCTGCGTCTCGCGCCTGGCGAAACCAAACTCGGCGGTCGGCAGAACAAGACCATCCTCGGCGACGCGTGCGAGGCGGTAATCGCCGCGGTCTATCGCGACGCCTGTCTCGACAAGGCGCGCCGCGTCTTTACGCCCCTGTGGGAAGCCGAGCTCGACCAACTCGGCCCGATCGCGGCGCTCGATCCCAAGTCGCGGTTGAACGAATGGGCGCTCGGCCGCGCCAATGTTTCACCCGTCTACCGCGTCGTCGGCCGCGAAGGCCCCGACCATGCGCCGCGCTTCACCGTCGAGGTGGAAGTGGAAGGCGTGGCGCCGATCTCGGGCGCCGGACGTTCTCGTCAGGAGGCGGAAAAAGCCGCCGCCGCTGCAATGCTGGACCGTGAAGGCGCCGCGTGACCGAACCGACTCCCAATCTCGAAACGCGAGCAGGCTTCGTCGCCGTCATCGGCGCCCCCAACGCCGGCAAGTCGACCCTGGTGAACCATCTGGTCGGCGCCAAGGTATCGATCGTCACCCAAAAGGTGCAGACCACCCGCTTCCCGGTGCGCGGCGTCGCCATCGAAGGCGCGGTGCAGATGGTGCTGGTCGACACGCCCGGCATCTTCAAGCCCAAGCGCCGGCTCGACCGCGCCATGGTCGCCTCCGCTTGGGGCGGCGCCGAGGACGCCGACGCGGTGGTGCACCTTGTGGACGTGCAAGCCGAGATCGCGGTGAAGGGCGGCGACGCAACGCCCGCCGACCGGCGCTCCGTCGACGACGTCGAAGCCATTGTCGAGCGTCTGAAGGCGGTGGGCGCCAAGGCGATCCTCGCGCTCAACAAGATCGACGGCCTGAAGCGCGAAAACATGCTCGCGATCGCCGACGCCCTGTTCGCGACCGGCGTCTACGACCAGGTGTTCATGATCTCGGCGCTCAAGGGCTCCGGCGTGAACGACCTGCGCGCCGAACTCGCCAAACGCATGCCGCCTGGTCCGTGGCTCTATCCGGAAGACCAGATCGCCGATGCCCCCGAGCGCGTGCTGGCGGCGGAGATCACCCGCGAGAAGCTGTATCTGCGCGTGCACGAAGAACTGCCCTACGCCGCCGCCGTTGAGACCACCGAGTTCAAGGAACTGAAGGACGGCTCGGTCCGTATCGAGCAGACCATCTATGTCGAACGCGACGGCCAGCGCGCCATCATCATCGGCAAGGACGGCCAGACCCTGAAATGGATCGGCCAGCACGCGCGTGAAGAACTCGACACTCTGCTCGGCCGCAAAACCCACCTGTTCCTGCACGTGAAAGTCAACGACCGCTGGCAGGACGACCGCGCGCTCTACGCCCAGTTCGGGCTGAACTTCGACGCCTGAGGAAGGCGCGATGCAAAGATCGATCGCGAGGGACGGCTGGAAGGACGTCCACGGCGCCACGTTCCACCCGAACCTGGCGGGCGCCCAGGCGACGGCCGCGACGATTTCACAGGCGCTCGACAGGATGGCCTCGCCTAGCCGTCGATCACGGTGGTGAACTCCGGCGGTAGGGCGCAGTTGTCAGGAGCACTCGCGAACATGGGCGCGATCTGATCGGGAGAATAGCCCGCGAGTCCACACCCGATCGGCGTCACCTGGAAATGAAAGTCGGGATGGGTACGTGCAAACGCGAGAAAGCGTTCGACGTGAACGGCGATGTCTTCGAGGGGAAGGGTCTTGATGCGAGCATCCTTGGTCGGGATGCCATAGCTGCAGCCTTGTAGCCCTTCCCCTTGGCCATATACGGCCCCGCGGTGTTTCAGGGCGAACTGAGCGGCGCCCTTGCCGTGACGGCCGGCGAGGTTGGAGCCGAAGACAAAAATCGGGTCGTCACTCATGCGATGGGCGCCTCGCCCGCGACAAGACAATAGCTTTCGCGGCCCGGCAAGACGCCCTAAGTCCACACCATGGAGTGGATCGAAGACGCCTATGTGCTGACCGCCCGCCAACATGGCGAGGCGGGCGCGATTGTCGATCTTTTGACCGAGGGCCGCGGCCGGTTCGTGGCCCACGTGGCGGGCGGCGCGTCGCGGCGGATGAAGTCGGTGCTGCAGCCGGGCATGCGGGTGATCGTGAACTATCGCTCGCGCGTGTCCGAGCAACTCGGGTCGGCGTCGCTGGAGCCGGTGGGCGAGGGGCCCTCGGCGCTGTTCGACGATCCGCTGGCGCTGGCGGGCCTCGCCGCCGCCGCCGCGGTGGCCCAAGGCGCCTTGCCTGAACGGGAGCCGCATCCGGGCGCCTATCTGGCCTTCGAGGCCCTGGTTTCAGCCTTCGCCGTGCCGTCGATCTGGCCCGCGGTGTTCGTGCGCTTCGAGGGCGGCCTGCTCGAAGAACTCGGTTTCGGTCTCGACCTGTCGCGCTGCGCCGCTACCGGCGCGGTGGACGACCTGATCTGGGTCAGCCCCAAGTCCGGCCGCGCCGTCAGCCGCCAGGCGGGAGAGCCGTACAAGGACCGTATGCTGGCCCTGCCGCCCTTCATGCTCTCGTCCCAGTCCGGGGTCGGTCCCGGCGACGTGGGTGCGGGCCTGCGCCTGACGGGTCACTTCCTCGAGGCGCTGGTGTTCAACCCCTTCAACCGCCCGCTGCCGCCGGCGCGCGTATGGCTCGTCGACAAGCTGAACGAAGCCGGACGGCTATGACAGTTTCGACCACGGCAGGTTCAGCGGCGCGGTGCACGCCGCGGGCCGGATGAGCACCACGTAGAAGGGCGACGGCCGCGCCATCACCCGGCTCGCCATATAGTCGAGCGCGATGCGCGTCGTGGGCGGCGCCGCGAGACGTTCGCCGTGATAGATGAAGTCCACGCGATCACCGGGGCCCGCGTGAAGGCGCGCGGCGGCAGTCATTTCGCCGCCCTGGCCCGATGGAAACACGAGCGCCTGGCAGGCGCCGGCGGTGAAGCGCCAACCGCTCCAGTCCTCGATCGGCGGCTTCAGCTGGACGTGCTGCAGCGGCGCGCGGCTCAAGGGCGTCAGAAAGCGGCGCAGATGTTCGGTCGCATCCCCGGCGATCTCAGACGTCGACTTGGGCGCACGCGCGAGTTTAGGCGCGAGCGTCAGGGCGCCCAGCGCAAGCGCGGCGAGCCAGAACCCGATCGTTGCGGGCCTAGCGGAAAATCTCACGCCGGGCTCCCACGACGGCCCAGGCCATCGCCGCGGCGGTGATCAGGGCGTCGACCACGCTATCGCCCACCGGGCCGTGCCAGTACGCCCAAGCGGCGCGGCTGTCCGCAACCAAGGAAAGGCGCACGAGATTGATGACCACGATGGTGACGAAGAGGGCGGCGGCGTAGCCGAATTCGCTCGCGACCGGCTTTGGCCGCACGCTGCGCGTGACCGCGAGCCAGAGCAGGAGCGCCAGCGATGCGTTCGCCACCGACGTGCAGCCGGACAGGACCGCCACGCGCTCGTCGCCATGGACGAAGTCAATGACGTTGCCGTGCACCGCGACCCCGCGCACGAGGCCCACCACGCCGGCGTCGAGGTTTTCGATAGGACGCGCAAACAGCATGAGCAGCAGTTTGCTCCACATCAGATTGACCGCGAGCGCCACGAGGATCGCGCCGGCCGCCTTCAGCCGATCGTCTGCGCGCGGATCGACGAGGAACCAGCCGCCGATCAGCGTTGCGCCCAGGGAGGCGACGCCGGTTACCGGTACGGCTGCGAGCGCGATCCCCGCCGCTGCCGCCATCCAATCGAGCGCCCGGGCGGGGGCGGGCTCGGCGGTGAGGGCCAGCCGCACCCCCAGGCCCAGCGACAGCCAGACCGCCCAACTCACCCCGAGGCCCGTGGGGAGCGCGCCGAAAAAGCCTTGGCCAGCCACCGCGGCCTTCACCAGTTCGCCCAGGGCGTTGGCCATGACGATGAGCATGGCGGCGGCGACCAGGCGGCCCCGGGTGACGGCGGCGGGCCGCAGGGACACAGGAGCGTGAAGGGGCCCAGAGGCGGCCAAGCTGTCCAGGGGCTTACATCCCTATTGAATGCGTTCGGCGATCGTCTAGCATATCTTCGATCCTCGAAGCGCGTTTGGAGCAACCCACGATGACCCGTCTCGTAAGCGTCTCCGCGTTCGCCATCGCCTTTGCCGCCCTGGCCGCTCCGGCCTTTGCCGGCACGGTGCCAGCGCCCCTGCTGGCCGCCGGTCCCGCGGGCCTTGCCGTGCTCGCCGTCGGCGGCGTCGGCTACATGGCCGTGCGCGCCTATCGCAACCACAAGCGCTGATTCGGCGCCGCGCCCGGCGTTCCTGGCTTGGCGCAGGTGATCTGGTTAGCCGTTGTCGTCGGCCTCATCGGACTTGAGGCGGGCGCGACGCGTTTGTTCGGCCGTCCACGCTATGGCTGGCGCGACAGCGAGGTGAGCCTCGGGCTGGCGCTGGGTTGGGCCGCGGCGGCCATGGCGACCGGCGGCCTCAGTCTGTGGATCATCCAGCTGGGCTACGACCACCGCCTGATCGATCTCGACCAGAAGAGCCCCTGGACCCTGGCCGCCGCGATCGTGGCGGCGGACTTCCTCTATTACCTCTGGCATCGGGCCAGCCACGCTTGGCGCTGGATGTGGGCGACCCATTTCGTCCACCACACGGCCGGGCGGATGAATATCCTGGCCTCGTTCCGGCAGGGCTGGACCGACCCGATCTCCGGCACGTGGCTGACCTTCGCGCCCCTGGGCCTGCTCGGGTTCTCCCCCGAGGTCTGCGGGGTTTATTTCACCCTGCTGCTGGTGGTTCAGGCCGCCGCGCACAACGAGTGGGCGCCGCGGCTGGGACTGCTCGAATGGGTCCTGGTCACCCCGTCGAACCATCGGGTGCACCACTCGCTGCGCCGCGAGCACTGGGACCGCAACTTCGGCGGTGTCCTGGTCGTCTGGGACCGCCTGTTCGGCACCTACGCCCCCGAGGGCGAGCGCCTGACCGCCTTCGGCCACTCCAGCTTCGACCCGGCCTCAACCAACCCGATCGAGATCGCCACGCGCGAGTGGCGGCTCATGGCCCGCGATGCGCTTCGCCGCTTTCGACGGCCCGCCACACCGGCCGAGCCCTAAGCATTTCCGGGGATGTGACCTCCGCGCGGCTTTACAGCGGCGCCGGAGTCGGCTGAGGAACGTCCATGGGTAAGCTTTTTCCTCCTGACGACCACGGCGGCCGGATCGTCGAGGAGCCGCTGGGCGAGGCGCTGTCGCGGCGCTACCTGGCCTATGCGCTCTCGACCATCACCCAGCGCGCGCTGCCGGACGTGCGCGACGGCATGAAGCCGGTGCACCGGCGCGTGCTCTACGCCATGCACGCCATGCGATTGAATGCGGACTCCGCCGCGCGCAAATGCGCCAAGGTGGTGGGCGAGGTGATGGGCACCTATCACCCGCACGGCGACCAGGCGATCTATGACGCGCTGGTGCGCCTAGCGCAGGATTTCGCCCAGCGCTATCCGCTGGTGAACGGGCAGGGCAACTTCGGCAACATCGACGGCGATTCAGCCGCGGCCATGCGCTACACCGAGTGCAAGCTGACCGCGGCCGCGCAGATCCTGCTCGACGGCATCGACGAGAACGCGGTCGACTTTCGCCCCACCTACGACGGCCAGGACGAAGAGCCGGTGGTGCTGCCGGGCGGCTTCCCGAACCTGTTGGCGAATGGCTCCGCGGGCATTGCGGTCGGCATGGCGACGTCGATCCCGCCGCATAACGCCGCCGAGCTGATCGACGCCTGCCAGGCGATCCTCGCCGACCCGAAGGTCACCACCGAACAACTGATGACCCACGTGCCGGGTCCCGACTTCCCGACCGGCGGCATCGCCATCGAGCCGCACGCTTCGATCCTGGAGGCGTATGAGACCGGCCGCGGCGGCGTGCGTCTGCGTGCGCGCTGGGAGCGTGAGGACCTGGGCCGCGGCATGTGGCGTGTCGTGGTCACCGAGATTCCGTATCAGGTGCAGAAGGCGCGGCTGATCGAACAGCTGGCCGAACTGATCGACCAGAAGAAGGCCCCGTTCCTGGGCGACGTGCGCGACGAGTCCGCCGAGGAAATCCGGCTGGTGCTCGAACCGAAGGTGCGCACCATCGAGCCCGAGGTCCTGATGGAGAGCCTGTTCAAGCTCTCCGACCTGGAGACGCGCTTTCCGATCAACATGAACGTGCTGGACGCGCGCGGCACGCCCGGCGTGCTCGGGCTGAAGGCGTGCCTGCGGGCCTTCCTCGACCACCGGCGCGAGGTGCTGATCCGGCGCGCGACCTGGCGCAAGGACAAGGTCGAAAAACGCCTGCATCTGCTCGACGGCCTGGCGATCGTCTTCCTCAACCTCGACGAGGTGATCCGCATCATCCGTCAGGAAGAGCACCCCAAGGCGAAACTGATCGCGCGTTTCGGGCTCAGCGAAATGCAGGCCGACTTCATCCTCGACACCCGCCTGCGCCAGTTGGCGCGGATCGAGGAGATGGAGATCAAGCGCGAGCATGACGGCCTGTCGAAGGAACGCGACGCCCTGTCCGGCATGCTGTCCTCCGCCGCCAAACAGTGGACCCGCGTCGGCAAGGACCTGGCCGAGGTGCGCAAGCAACTGCTCTCCGCGCGCCGCACCACCATCGGCGCCGCGCCCGACGTGGATATGTCCGCGCCGCTGGAAGCTTTCGTAGTGCGCGAGCCCGTGACGGTGATCCTGTCCGAACGCGGCTGGATTCGCGCGACCAAGGGCCGGGTCGAGGATCCGTCGGAGCTGAAGTTCAAGGAAGGCGACGCGCTCGCCTTCCTCGTGCCGGCCGAGACCACCGACAAGTTGCTGATCTTCGCCTCGGACGGCCGGTTCTTCACCATCCCCTGCGACCGCCTGCCGCCGGGCCGCGGTCACGGCGAGCCGCTGCGTCTGATGGTCGACTTCGACGAGGGCGCGAAGGTGCTGGGTGTGTTTGCGCACAAACCGGGGCGCAAGCTGATGGTTGCGTCCAAGGCGGGCTACGGTTTCGTATTGTCCGAGGACGACGCGCTGGCGTCCAAACGCGGCGGCCGTCAGGTCCTGAACGGCGAAGGCCAGGTCTGCGTCGCCGTCGAGGGCGACCATGTCGCGACGTTGGGCTCGAACGGCAAGGCGCTCATCTTCCCGCTGGACGAACTGCCGGAGATGACCCGCGGCAAGGGTGTGAAGCTGCAGGCCTATCGCGAGGGCGGGCTGAAGGATGCGATGACGTTCAGCAAGGCGTCCGGTCCCGAGTGGGTGGATGGCGCCGGCCGCAAACGCTCGTGGCCCGATTGGAACGACTACCTCGGCAAACGCGCCCAGGCCGGCCGCATCGCGCCGCGCGGGATGAAGAAGCTGCGGGGGACTGCTTAAGCCGTCCCGACGCCGTGCTCAAAGTCATCTGCAATGGGACGGCTTTAGCTGTCCCCGATGTTTTCACGTCGCAAAAAAGCGAACATCGGGGACAGTTTAAGCTGTCCCGTAGGACACCTTAAACTGTCCCCGCGCTCTCCTCCGCCGCGATGTTGCGCAGGGCCTGTTCGAAGGCTTCCGGCGGTTGGCCGCCGGAGATCAGGTAGCGGTTGTTGATGATCACCGCGGGCACCGCGTTGATGCCGGCGAGGCGCCATTTGCGTTCATCGTTGCGCACATCGTCGGCATAGGCGCCGCTGCTCAGCACGTCACGCGCCTTGGCTCCGTCGAGGCCGGCCTTCTCCGCCGCGTGCACGAGCACGTCGGCGTCGCTCACGTTCGCAAGGTCGGTGAAATAGGCTTCGAACAGCGCCTTCTTCAGTTGTGTCTGGCGGCCTTCGACGCCGGCCCAGTGCAGCAGACGGTGCGCGTCGAAGGTATTCCACACGCGGCCACCTTCCTCCGTCGACATGGTGTAGCCCACCGCCGCGGCGTGCTCGCGGATCATCTGCCGGCCCTTGGCGCTCTGTTCGCGGGTCGAGCCGTATTTTTTCTGAATGTGCTCGAAGCAGTCCTCGCCCTCGGGCGCCATGTCGGGGTTCAGTTCGAACGGCTGGAAATGTATGTCCGCCGTCACTTGGCCGTCCAAGCGCGCCAGCGCCTGCTCGAGGCCGCCCAGGCCCACGACGCACCAGGGACAGACCACGTCGGACACGAAATCGATCTTCAGCGGCGTCGCCATCGGTAACTCCAGCAAGTGCTGATCGCATGTGGTCCCGAGGCGGGAGCCGGTCAAGCGGGGCCGGTCGGTCTTGTGCCGTCCGGCGGGGCCGCATACCTCTTGGGCCGAACCTCAGGGGACCATCCATGGTCATCGGTCTGATCCTTCTCGCCATCATCGTCGTCGTGGGCGTCATGGCCATGGGCGGCTACAACCGTCTGGTCGCGCTGAACCAGGCGTCGAACCAATCCTTCGCCGACATCGACGTGCAGCTTAAGCAGCGCGCCGACCTGATCCCGAACCTGGTCGAAACTGTGAAGGGCTACGCTGCCCACGAGAGCGGCACTCTGGAGGCGGTGACCGCCGCTCGCGCCGCCGCCACCTCGGCGACCACGGTCGACCAGAAGGTGCAGGCCGAATCGGCCCTGACCGGGGCGCTGCGCCAGCTGCTGGCGGTGTCCGAGGCCTATCCGGACCTGAAGGCCAACCAGAACTTTCTGCAGTTGCAGGGTGAGCTCGGCGATATCGAGAACAAGCTCGCGGCCTCGCGGCGGTTTTTCAACAACTCGATCGGCGAGTTCAACGCGGCGCGACGTCAGTTCCCGACCGTGCTGTTCGCCGGCGCGTTCGGCTTCGGTCAGGACCGGGCGTTCTTCGACGTCGGCGCCGACGATCGCGCGTCGATGACGGCGGCCGCGCCGCAGGTCAAATTCGGGAGCTGACCGGCCGTGCAGGCCGTCGGCCTCAAGACCTACATCTGGAACAACAACTTCCGCTCGCTGCTCTTGCTGGCGGGGTTTCCGGTGTTGCTCATCGTCCTGCTCTGGGGCGTACAGCTCGGCCTGATGGGCGCGGGCTATCTGCCGCACACAGGCGTGATGGCCGAGGACGAGGCGACCTCGACGCGGTGGCTGATCGAGAGCGCGCCGCTGGCGCTGATCGCGTCGGGCGTCTGGTATTGCATCGCCTTTTTCGGCTACCAGTCGATCATCGACCTGACCACCGGCGCCCACAAGGTGACGCGCGCCGAGGCGCCGGAGCTGTGGAACCTGCTCGAGAACCTCTGCATCTCGCGTGGCCTGACCATGCCGGACCTGCGCATCGCCGAAACCGAGTCGCTGAACGCCTGGTCGAGCGGCCTGTCCGACAAACGCGCCGTCGTCACGGTGACGCGCGGTCTGCTGGAAAACCTGAGCCGCGATGAGCTCGAAGCGGTGCTCGCCCACGAGCTCACCCACCTGATCAACCGCGACAGCCGCCTGATGGTGATCGCGGCGATCTTTGCGGGCGTAATCACCCTGATCGCCGAGCTGTTCGCGCGGGTGCTGTTTTACGGCGGCGGCGGGCGTTCGCGCAGCTCCCGCGACAGCGGCAAGGGCGCCGGCATGCTGATCCTGGTCGGCCTGGCCATCGCCGCGTTCGGCTACGTCATGGCGATCGTGATCCGGTTCGCCATTTCACGCCGCCGCGAGTTCATGGCCGACGCCGGGTCCGTCGAACTGACCAAGAACCCCGACGCGATGATCTCGGCCCTGCAGAAGATCTCCGGCCACTCCGGCATCCACGCCCCGAACGACATCCAGGCCCTGTTCATCGACAACCACGAAGAAGGCTTCGCGGGATTGTTCGACACCCACCCGCCGATCGATCAGCGTATCGCGGCGCTGGTGAAATATGCGCATGGGCATGTGGAAGATGCGGCTGTTGCACCTGACGCGGCGCCCGTTGCCGTGCCGGTAAGGCCGTCGGATGCGGAGAGTACGTCCGTGCCGGTGAGCGACTCCAACTCTTAGCGTTGATGCAAGACGCGCGTTGAGGTCGCGTTTGCTGGATCCTCGACGTCGCGCGGCTGACCGCCGCGCAACGCCAAGGATGACGATTCCCTTTTGAATGTTCCCGTCATCCTTGGCGGGGAGGCGCGTTCAGCGCCGAGCCGTCGAGGATCCAGCAAGCGCTGCGTTGAACGCGCGTGCGATCTCAATGGCGAGGCGCCGATTGTTGGATTTCAAGCCACGCGTCCGGATACGGTTCGTGGTCCCATTCCTGGTCGGTTGTGTAAGCGCCGCGCTTAAGGAGACGATAGTAGATCGTCATCGCCTCGAAATGACTGCTGGCCTCGAACACGTGGGCGAGGCGTGCATTGGGGCTGAGCAACTTCCTCGCGTCATCGCCCGACGGCCCGGCGAGCACGCAGGATTCGAGCGCATTACCGTCTTCGTCGCGGTCGATCCAAATTTCGTGTTGTAGAACGGCCACCCGCGGGCGCTATTGTTTACGGTGCGTCGTAACGCACCCAGCCGCCCGGCTTGAGCAGCTCCAGTGGGCGGAAGCGGGCCTTGTAGTCCATCTTTACGCTGCCGTTCACCCAGTAGCCGAGATAGACGTACGGCAACCGCGCCATCGTCGCCTGCACCACGTGATCCAAGATCACGAACGAGCCCAGGCTGTCCTTGGTCAGCGACGGATCGTAGAAGCTGTAGACCAGCGACAAACCGTCGGCGAGCATGTCGACCAGTGCGCATGCGATCAGATCGCCCGGCCCGCGGTCGGTAGATGGCGCACGGTATTCGATCAGGTGTGTGCGCACCGCGGTGTCTTCGACCATCGCCACATAGTCGGGCCAGGTCATGTCGCTCATGCCGCCTTCGGCGTGGCGCGCGAGCAGGTAACAGCGGAGCAGGTCGAACTGCTCCATGGTCGCTTCCGCCTCGACCAGGTGGCGCGTCAGGTGCGCGTTGCGTTCGAGAACCCGGCGTTCGGATTTGGAGAACTCATATTCGCTGACCGGGATGCGCGCCGACACGCAGGCGTCGCAGGCCTCGCACGCGGGGCGGTAGGCGATGTTCTGGGAGCGGCGGAAACCGACCTGGGTCAGGGCGTCGTTCACCTGGGGCCCCTCGCTCAGCGGCAGATGGGCGAAGACCTTCCGCTCCTCGCGGTCAGGCAGGTACGGGCAAGGCGACGGCGCCGTGAGGAAAAAACGCAGCTGGCGGGTAGAGAAATGCTGGGTCACAGGTCGCGCCGTCCAAGCTCCTGACCGCGATTAGGACCCATCCTCTTGCCCCCTGCAAGCCTGTTCGCGTCGGACGACCGCCGTTATCCTTACAGACTCGAATCCGTCGGCATCACCGGCGCTTCCCGCAACAGTACAATGGCTATGCGACGGTTTCCCGGCAGGGTCGGATCGTCCGGATAGAGCGGCTCGGAGTGCGACTTGCCGCTGACCTGGTAGACCCGGTCCGGATCGACCCCGGCCCCCTGCAGAATCTGACGCGCCGCGTCGGCGCGGGCGGCCGACAGCGGCCAGTCGCCGTCATTGCGCACGCCCGGCGTGGCCGACGTGTGACCGGTGACGGTGATGCGGTTCGGCAGCTTGTTCACCACGCTGGCGACGGCGCGCAGCAACAGGCGCGCGCGTTCGTTCGGCTTGGCCGAGTTCGGGTCGAACATCGAGCGGCCTTCCTGATCGACGAGCTGGATGCGCAGGCCCTCGGGCGTCTGGTCGATGATGATCTGTTTCGACAGCTCGGCGAGTTCGGGCATGTCCTGCATCGCCTGACGCAGCGACTGCGCGGCGCTTTCGAACGCGGCGTCCTCGGCCTTGGCCTTGGCCTGGTCGGCCTTCTGGTCCTGGGGCGAAGTCAGGTTGTTGGATTTGTTCGACTGGCCCGCGTCCTGGGTCTGCGGCGCCTGCGGATTGAGCTGCTGGGCGACCGAGGTCGAACCCTCGCTCTTCGAGCCATTATCGCCGAGCGATGTACCGCCGAGGATGCCGCCCGAACCGGACGTTGTTTCGCTGACGCTGGCCGGCGCGAAATAGTCGGCAATGCCGCGCTTCTGCTCCGGGCTCGTGGTGTTGATCAGCCACATGAGCAGGAAGAACGCCATCATCGCGGTCACGAAGTCGGCGTAGGCGACCTTCCAGGCGCCGCCGTGATGGCCGCCGCCGGTGACCTTCTTCACCTTCTTGATGACGATGGTCAGGTCGTTGTTCATCGACATGGAAAGGCGGGTCCTCGGCCGTCGCCCGAACCTTCGGCCTGTTAGCGTTAAGATCGGGTTGCGGGCTGGGGCGGATTCGCCCTAGTTGCCCGAGCCTGAAAGGGATTCCGTGGACGCCGACCCGACGCTTCCGTACCGCCGCGCCCTGTCCGCCTTCGCCACCGGGGTGGCGGTGGTGGTGGCCGAGGACGAGACCGGCCCGGTCGGCCTGACCATCAATTCCCTGGCCTCGGTGTCGCTGGAGCCGCGGCTGGTGCTGTGGTGCCTGGGGGACGAATGCGATCGCCGGGCTCTCTTCAGCGCCGCGAACCGCTTCACGATCAACATCTTGGGCGCGGAAGATATGGCGCTTTGCGAACGGTTCGCCTGGGGCAACGCCCGGCTGGAGGCGCACGAGACGCGTCTAGCGCCATCCGGGGCCGCGGGCCTGAAGGGCGCCCTGACCATCCTCGACTGCGTCAGCCAGACCCGGATCGGCCTCGGCGACCACATGGTGATCGTGGGCCAGGTCGCGGACTTCGAGACGCGCGGGGGCGACGGGCTGTTGTTTTTCCGGGGCGGCTACGGCCGGGCCTCGACCTGATGGGGAGTGCTTAAGAGTGAAGATCGGTTTTGCGGGCCTGGGCGTCATGGGCGCCCCCATGGCGGGGCATCTGAAACGCGCGGGTCACGAGGTGACCGGGTTCAACCGCTCGCCCGACAAGGCCAGGGCCTGGGCCGAGAAGACCGGCGGCCGCGCCGCCGAAACCGCCGCCCAAGCCGCCGACAAGGCCGAGTTTTTCATCCTGTGCGTAGGCCGCGACGACGACGTCCGCGAGGTGGTGAGTGAGGCCCTGCCGGCCACGGCGCCAGGCGCGGTGATCGTCGACCACACCACGACCTCGGCCAAGATCGCCCGCGAGATGGCGGCGTTGTGCGCGGACCAGGGCCGGGCCTTCGTGGACGCCCCGGTGTCGGGGGGCCAGGCGGGGGCGGAGAACGGCCAACTCACCGTCATGGCGGGCGGCGACGAGACCGCGTTCCAGAGGGCGGCGCCGGTGTTGGGCGCCTATTCCAAGGCGGTGACCCGGATCGGCGGCCCCGGCGCGGGTCAGCTCGCCAAGATGGTCAACCAGATCTGCATCGCCGGCACGGTCCAGGGCCTGGCCGAGGCCATGCATTTTGTGAAGTGCTCGGACCTCGACCCCGAGGTCGTTTACGCCGCCATCTCCAAGGGCGCCGCCCAGTCCTGGCAGATGGACAACCGCTGGAAGGCCATGGACGAGAACCGCTTCGAGTTCGGCTTTGCGGTCGACTGGATGCGCAAGGACCTGGGTCTGGTGCTCGACGAGGCGCGCTCGAATGGGGCCCATCTGGCCCTGGCGGCCCTGATCGATCAGTTCTACTCTGAAGTGCAGGCTCTCGGAGGCAGTCGTTGGGATACCTCCAGCCTGGCCGCACGTCTGGAAGACCGGCGCAAGCCGCGGACCTGAGCCGCGTCTTCGACGGTTCCACCGGACGACCGCGTTGATATCCATGTGCAAGACGCCGCTGCGGGGAGCGGTCCAACCGGACGGGGCCTGTCCGAGGAGGATTTTCGATGTTCACTGCCTTGTTGCTCATGCTTGCGGCCATGGCCGCGGGCGACGCCGCCTCGGGCGGCCAGGACTATTCGCTGGAAGCGCCCTCGCACTCGATCTTCGAGCGGTTCCGCCCTGACAACACCTGCGGCATCCCTGCCAAGGTCGAGCTGTCATGTGTCGCCGGCGACAAGGACCTCAAGTCCTGCACGGTCGTCAGCGAAGACCCGCCCGGCAAGGGTTTTGCGGCCGCGTCGCTGAAGGTGTCCACCCGCTACCGCGTGAAGCGTCCGGCGGGCTGGAAAGCCGGCGCGTCGCCCGAAACCATTTCGGTCATCGTCGACTGGAGCGGCGCCGGCGGCGGGCTGAAGGACGCCGAGGGCGGCGGCTGCAGCGGTATGTGACCCCGCTTGCACGGGGCGGTCGGATGCCGTCATGTGCCGGCGCTGAATTCGAGCAACGACGGATCAAGGGGGCGCCTGGGAACGGCGCCCCCGCAACAACGGAGAGACCTGGGTGATCATCGGTATCGTAAGTCTGTTTGCAGCGGCGGGCATCGCGGGTGCGGCTCCCGCGCCGGCCGCCGATGCGCCGAAGGACTACACCCTTATCTGGCCGACGCAGGAAATGATGCTGCGCTACCGGCCGGACTACACCTTCGCCATGCACGCCGAACTCGCCTGTGTGGCGACGCCGCAGAACACGCTCGGCGACTGCAAGGTCCTGTCCGCGACCCCAAACCAATCGAAGGCGATCGCCGCGCGCATCGGCGACCGCGCGCTGCACGTAGCCTTGACCATGAAGCTGGTGCGGCCGGCGGGCTGGACCCCGCCTTCAACGCCTGAACCGATAAACGTCGGGGTCAGCTGGCCGGCGCGCTGACGCGAACCAGATACTAGGCGCCTAACAGTCTCGCGGCCTGCGGAGCGAAGTAGCTCAGCACGCCCGCGGCGCCGGCGCGCTTGAACGCCTGCAGCGTTTCCAAAATCGCGCGGTCTTCCTCGAGCCATCCCCGTTCCATGGCGGCGCGCATCATCGCGTACTCGCCGCTCACCTGGTAGACGAAGGTCGGGACCTTGAAGGTCGACGACACGCGCTGCACGATGTCGAGATAGGGCAGGCCCGGTTTCACCATCACCATGTCGGCGCCTTCGGCGAGGTCGATGGCCACTTCGCGCAGGGCTTCCTCGCTGTTGCCCGGGTCCATCTGATAGGTCTTCTTGTCGCCCTGCAGCGCCTTCGAAGAACCGACGGCTTCGCGATAGGGACCATAGAAGCCCGACGCGTACTTCGCCGCGTAGGACAAGATCATCGTGTCCTTGAAGCCTTCGCTCTCCAGCGCGAAGCGAATGGCGCCGACGCGGCCGTCCATCATGTCCGACGGTGCGATCACGTCGCAGCCGGCGCGCGCCTGGGTCAGCGCCTGGGCCACCAATTGCTCGACCGACTCGTCGTTGAGGATGCGGCCGTCGTCGAGCACGCCGTCGTGGCCGTGGTCGGTGTAACAGTCGAGCGCCACGTCGCACATGACGCCGATCTCAGGGACCGCGTCCTTGATCGCCTTCACCGTCTCGGGAACCAGGCCCGCCGCGTTCAGCGCTTCGGACCCGCGCGCGTCCTTGCGCCCACCGTCGATGTTGGGAAACAGCGCGACCAGCGGAATGCCCAGATCGCGCGCCTGCCGCGCAGCCTTCACCGCCTCGGCCGGGTTCAGCCGGTCGACGCCGGGCATGGAGGCGACCGGCATGCGGGCATCGGCGCCATCGTGGATCACGATCGGCCAGACCAGATCGGACGGCGTCAGCGTCGTCTCGCGCACCAGGCGGCGGATCCAGTCGGCCTGGCGCAACCGGCGCGGCCGCAGCGCCGGGAAGGGGGCGAGGGGGAAGTCGGACATGGCGGCTTCTTTAGAGCGCCGGCGCGCGTGGGGCCACCCTGGTCAGCGCCGGGGCGGCGGGGGCTGGTCGGACATCAGGCGCATCAGGCCGACTAGCGACCACCAAGCCACCCAGCCCGCGCCGGCGAACCAGGTAGTGATGGCCAGGAGCAGGCTGAGCACCCCCACCGGGTGGAATTTGAAGGCCGCGCTGCCCGAGGCGGCGATGTAGTCGAACAGATTATGCTGATCGCCGACCGCGGCCATGACGTCCGAGGAAAGCGAGACCACGGCGAAGAAGGACGCCGCCACCGACAGCACGATGAAGAAGATCGAGGTCCAGAAGGTCCGGATCTGGAAGACGTAATGGCTGCGCGCCAGCCGCTCGGCCAGGGGGCGGCGCGCATAGGCCAGGGCCACGGCCGCAATCGCCGTGGTCCCGCCGGTGAACGGCGCGGCCAGCAGCATCAGGTACCCCGCGAGGGCCAGCCCGCGATCGTCGCTCGACGAAGCGGTTGCGGCTCCACTAGAAACCGTGTCCATCGATGTCGGCCTTCCCCAAGGCTTCGGCGCAGCATGCGCCCGGGCAGGGGCGAGCTCAATAGCTGCGGATGAGACCCCCATGGACTTCAGCCTGACCGAGGACCAGCGCGCCATCCAGGACGCCGCGCGCCAGTTCGCCGAAGCGGAGTTCCTGCCCCACAGCGCCGAGTGGGACGAGAAAAAGCACTTCCCCGTCGATGTGATGCGCAAGGCGGCCGAACTCGGCTTCGCCGGCGTCTACGTGAAGGACGACGTGGGCGGGTCGGCGCTTACCCGGCTCGATTCGGCGATCATCTTCGAAGAGCTGGCGCGCGGCGACGTCGCGGTCGCGGCCTTCATGTCGATCCACAACATGGCGAGCTGGATGATCGACCGGTTCGCGTCAGACGCGCTGCGCCACAAGTACCTGCCGCGCCTGACCACCATGGAGATGATCGCGTCCTATTGCCTGACCGAGCCGGGATCGGGCTCGGACGCGGCTGCGTTGCGCACGACGGCGAAACTCGACGGCGACCACTATGTTCTGAACGGTTCGAAGGCGTTCATCTCGGGAGCGGGAACGAGCGACGTCTATGTGGTGATGGCGCGCACGGGCGTGGACGGGCCGAAGGGCGTCTCGACCTTCGTCGTCGAGAAGGACACGCCCGGCCTCAGCTTCGGCGCCCAGGAACGCAAGATGGGCTGGAACGCCCAGCCCACCGCCATCGTCAGCTTCGACGACTGCCGCGTACCGGTGGAGAATCGTGTCGGCATCGAAGGCGAAGGCTTCCGGATCGCGATGATGGGCCTCGACGGCGGTCGTCTAAATATTTCCGCCTGTTCGCTCGGCGGCGCGCAACTGGCGCTCGATACCGCCAAAGCCTACGCCGAGACGCGCAAACAGTTCGGCAAAGCGCTTAAAGAGTTTCAGGCGCTTCAATTCAAGCTCGCCGACATGGAGACCGACCTGGAAGCGTCACGCCTGATGGTGCGCCGCGCCGCCTGGGCGCTCGACAACCGCGATCCGCAAGCGACCCAACTCTGCGCCATGGCCAAACGCTTCGCCACCGACGCCGCCTACCAGATCGCCGACGACGCCCTGCAACTGCACGGCGGCTACGGCTATCTGAAGGACTGTCCTCTGGAACGCATCGTCCGCGACCTGCGCGTCCATCGCATCCTCGAAGGCACCAACGAGATCATGCGCGTGATCACGGCGCGCGAAATGTTCCGGCAGTGAGCGCCCCCGAGCCGATCTGCGAACGCGAGTACGTCGCCGTTTGCGACGGTAAGCGTGTCCCATTCCTCGTGCGGTGGATGAAGCCGAAGCCGCACGATGAAGGTGATTGGCGATGCGACTACACATTCACACTCGCGACCGAAGTCGTGCGTGAAGCGAGCGCCTACGGTGTGGATTCAACGCAAGCTTTGGTCCTCGCCTTTAGCAAAGTCGCTTCCGAACTTGAGACCCGTGGGTTTCCCATCTTTTGGTTTGAAGAGGGTGACAGCCTCGGTCTCTCATCGGACGTCGCGGTGCAGGTGGAGGCGGATCGCGCGTCGCGTCGCGCTTCGAACGCCTGACGGATGAGTGCAAAAGTCTCATCCGTCGCGCTCATCGCGCTGTCACAGGTTGCAGCACTGGCGTTGTGGTTTTCAGTTACGGCGGTGGCGCCCGATCTTGCAACACAGTTCAAGCTGGCGCCTTCTCAGCTTGCCTTGCTGGCGCTGGCTGTCCAGCTCGGTTTCGTCGCGGGTGGCCTTACAAGCGCGACCCTCGGCCTTGCGGATCGCATCGACCCACGCCGGCTCTTTGCGATCGGAGCGGTAGTCGGCGCCGGCGCAAATGCCCTGTTCCTGGTGCTTGATCCGCACGGATGGCTCGCGGTGGCGAGCCGGTTTGTTGTCGGGGCATCGTTGGCGCTGGTCTACCCCGTCGGAATGAAGCTCGCAGCCGGGTGGGCGACGAAGGGCGACGCGGGATTGCTCGTCGGCATTCTCGTCGGCGCCCTCACGCTCGGCTCCGCCGCGCCGCACGGATTCGCTTGGGCGGGAGGTGTGGATTGGCGCTCCGGGGTTGTCGCGGCTTCGGCTTCGGCGGTGGTGGCGGCCGCCCTCATCCAGTTCGCGAAGCTCGGTCCGCGGCATGCGCCGGCGGCGAGGTTCGATGCACGGGCGGCGCTCGACATTGTGCGCGACCGGGGCGTGCGGCTCACGACGCTCGGTTACCTCGGCCACATGTGGGAGCTCTACGCGGGCTGGACCTGGATCGGCGCTCTGATGGCGGCGAGTTTTGAGGCGTGTGAGCACCACCCGGCGACGCGCGCGGGCAAACTCGCGGCATTTGCGGTGGTCGCGATCGGCGCCGTGGGATGCGTTGCGGCGGGGTGGCTTGCGGACCGGATCGGGCGCACGACGGTGACCATGGCGGCGATGACCGCCTCGGCGCTCGCCTGCCTGGCGTTCGGCGCCGTGTTTGGGCTTCATCCGGTGTGGATCGTGACCGTCGGCCTCATCTGGGGCGTCGCGGTGATCGCCGACAGCGCACAGTTCTCCGCCTCCATCGCCGAACTCGCGTCGCCCGAGCGGGTGGGGACCTTGCTGACCATCCAGACGGCGCTCGGCTTCGCGCTCACCGCGGTCTCGATCAGGCTTCTGCCGGTCTGGACCGACGCGGTCGGTTGGCGCTGGGCGTTCGCGCCGCTGGCCATCGGCCCGGTGCTCGGCGTGCTGGCCATGGCGCGTCTCAGGATGACGCCGGAGGCCGCGAAGCTGGCGGGCGGACGCCGGTGACCCTCGACCTTTGCCCCGACCGTCGCTAAGTCCGCGCCCATGCCCGATGCCGCCAATCCCGCCGAGCCGCCTGTGCTTTCCGCCATCGAGGGTCGGGTGGGGCGCCTCACGCTGAACCGGCCCGCGGCCATCCACGCCCTGACCGAAGAGATGTGCCGGTTGATGACGCAGGCGCTGCTGGCCTGGGCGGGCGACCCGGACGTGGATGCGGTGATGCTCGACCACTCGGGCGGGCGCGGGTTTTGCGCCGGCGGCGACATCCGGATGATTGCCGAGAGCGGCGCGGGCGATGCGTCCGACGCCAAGCGGTTCTTCCGCACCGAGTACCGGCTGAACCACCTGCTGTTCGTCTATCCGAAGCCGGTGGTGGTCTTCATGGACGGCATCGTCATGGGCGGCGGCGTCGGCATCTCCGATCCGGCGCGCATCCGCATCGCGACCGAGCGGACGACCTACGCCATGCCCGAGACCGGCATCGGCCTGTTCCCCGACGTCGGCGGCGGCTGGTTCCTGCCGAGGATGCCCGGTGAGGCGGGGATTTGGCTTGCATTGACGGGCGCGCGGCTGAAGGCGGCGGAGTGTCTGAGCCTCGGCATCGCCACCCACTATGTCGAGAGTTCGAAACTCGATGCGCTGAAGGCGGAGATCATCGCCGACAGCGAAGCGGTGTTCGGCGCGCCCGAACTGTTCGCCACTTACGCCGGGCCTGCGCGCGTCGACGACAACATGGCGATGATCGACCGACTGTTCGCATTCGATACGATGGAAGAGATCGTCGAGGCGCTCGAACGCGACGGCTCCGACTGGTCGCAGAAGGAACTCGCGACTCTGCGCACCAAGTCGCCGCAAGCGATGAAGGTGTCGCTGCGCCAGATGCGTCTGGGCGCCGGCCTCACGACCTTCGAGGACGAGATGGTCATGGAGTACCGCCTGGGCGGCCGCGCGGTGCGAACCCACGACTTCCAGGAGGGCGTGCGCGCGGTGATCGTGGACAAGGACAACGCGCCCCGGTGGTCCCCGCCCGACCTGGCGGGCGTGTCGGACGCGATGGTGGACGCCCTGTTCGCGCCCCTGCCGGCGGGCGAGGAGTGGACACCCCTGCCGGGCCTATAATCGCAAACGCCATGATTTCGCCCTGGCGGGGCCCGTCGCCGGTCTGCTAAGTCTCCTGGCGCCATTCGGGAGGTTTGATCATGCGTAAGTTAGCGCTCGCGTGCGTTTCCGTGCTCGCCGTTTCCGCCGTCGCCTTCGGGGCCCTGGCCGCCAAGGGCTCCATGGGCAAGCCGCCCGCCTACATCTTCACCGCGCTCGGCGATAAGAGCCGCCCCGCCGCCGACGTCGCCCTCGACGCCGCGCGCAAGCCCGCGGACACGGTCGCCTTCGCCCAGGTGCGCCCCGGCGACAAGGTGGGCGAGTTGCTGCCTGGCGCGGGCTACTTCACCAATATCCTCGCCGACGTGGTCGGGCCGGGGGGCCACGTCTATGCGATGACGACCGAGAAGGGCGTTGCGCGTCTGCAGCCCGTGCTCGACGCGCACAAGAACGTCACCGCGATCGCCGGCGCGGTCGATGACCCAAAGCTTCCGGACGGTCTCGACGTGGTCTGGACCACCCAGAACTATCACGACATGCACAACAACGGCCTGCAGGTGGCCAGGGTCAACGCCGACGCCTTCAAGGCGCTGAAGCCGGGCGGGGTCTATTTCGTGCTCGACCACGCCGCGGCGCCGGGCTCGGGCGCCGCCGACACCAACACCTTGCACCGGATCGATCCGGCGGTAGTGAAATCGGAAGTCGAGGCGGCCGGGTTCAAGCTGGAGGCCGAGGGCGCGTTCCTGCGCAATCCCGCCGACGACCACACCCTGAAGGTGTTCGACGACAAGATCCGCCACCACACCGACCAGTTCGCCTTCAGGTTCCGCAAGCCGAAGCACTGAAGACCTGATAGACTTTGTTTTCTGAGGGCGCGCGGGTCTCTCGCGCGCCCTTTTTATTCAAAGGGGGCGACATGCGTAGACTGGTTCCCGCGCTGGCCGCGCTTGCGCTGATCGGCGGTTGCGCCGACGGCTCCATGGATCATCCGATGCAGCACCTGCGCCACATGGGCGCGGGATGGGGCGGGAGCGGGGCCGACTCCAAGGCGATTGCCGCCGCCATCGCCGATCCCGCGCGTCCCGAAGCCGACGTGAAACGCGACGCCGATCGTAAGCCCGCCGAGGTGCTCGCCTTCGCGGGCGTTCATCCGGGTGAAAAGGTCGCCGACCTGATCGCCGGTGGCGGCTACTTCACGCGCCTGTTCGCCAGGGCGGTGGGGCCGGCCGGCCACGTCTACGTCATCCAGCCGGCCGAGATCATCAAGGTCGCGCCGTCCTATTTGAAGCAGATCCAGGAGGTTACCGGCGCCTATCCCAACACCACCCTGATCACTGACCCACTGCCTGCGGCGTTGAAGGTCGCCGAGCCGCTCGACCTCGTCTGGACCTCGCAGAACTACCACGACATGCACGACCCGTTCATGGGCCCCGAAGACATGGCGGCGGTGAACAAGGCGGTGTTCGACGCGTTGAAGCCGGGCGGGGTCTACATCGTGCTCGATCACGGCGCCGCGCCCGGTTCGGGGCTTACGGCCACCAACACCCTGCATCGCATCGATCCCGAAGCGGTCAAGCGCGAGGTAACGGCGGCGGGCTTCGTCTTCGACGGCGAGAGCAAGGTTCTGCGCAACCCGTCCGATCCGCACACCGCCAACGTCTTCGACAAGACGATCCGCGGTCACACCGACCAGTTCATCTTCCGCTTCCGCAAGCCAAAGTAACCGGTGCGCCATGAGCGCCGCTCGACAAGCCGCTACGCTGAAACCCGCGCTCGAGGCGATGCCCGGGGCGGAGGGCTCGGCGCTGCCGTCGGCGCCGGGCGTTACGCTCTACAAGGTCATGGGCAAGATGTTCGCCATCCTGGAGACGCGGAAGATTGACTGCGTCATCCTGAAATGCGATCCGCATCTCGCCGAAGTCATGCGTGAAACCTACGCCGGCGTAGGCCACCGCTCCCACCTGGACCGGCGGTTCTGGATCGCCGTGACCCTCGACGCCGACGTACCGATGAAGGAGGTCAAGCGCCTGGCCGCCCAGTCCTACGACCTCGTCCGCGCCAAGCTCACTCGCAAGCAACAGGCCGAACTCGAGGCGCTGTCCTAGAGGCGGCTGGCGCGGCCTCAGCGAAAGGTCTAATCCGTCCGCCTTCCTCGCAACGGAGACTTCGGACAATGCGGATCGCCTTCATCGGATTGGGCGCCATGGGAACCGGCATGGCGGCGAACCAGGCCAAGAAGGGCCGCACCGTAACGGCGTTCGACCTGTCCCAGCCGGCGCTGGAAAAAGCCAAGGCTAACGGCTGCGAGATCGCGGGCTCCGCCGCCGAGGCGGTGAAGGGCGCTGACGCGGTCATCACCATGCTCCCGGCCGGCCAGCACGTGCTCAAGGTGTTCTGCGACGACGTCTTCCCCAACGCGGCCAAGACGGCGCTGCTGGCGGACTGTTCGACCATCGACGTGGACACCGCGCGCAAGGTCGCGGCCCTCGCCAAGGAGCAAGGCTTCACCTTTGCCGATGCGCCGGTCTCGGGCGGCACGGCGGGGGCGGACGCTGGCACGCTCGCCTTCATGGTCGGCTGCGACGAAGCGGAGTTCCCTCGCTACGAGGACCTGATCGCGCCCATGGCCCGGGCGACCTTCCGCGCCGGCGATCACGGGGCGGGGCAGGCGGCCAAGATCTGCAACAACATGGCGCTGGGTATCCAGATGATCGGCGTCTGCGAAGCCTTCGCCCTGGCCGAACGCCTGGGTCTCGACCCGCAGAAGTTCTTCGACATCGCGTCGAAGTCCTCCAGCGCCGGTTGGGCCCTCAACTATTCCCCGTGGCCGGGCCTGCTGGACACCGCCGCCTCCAGCCGCGGTTATACCGGCGGCTTCGCCACCGCCCTGATGCTGAAGGACCTGAAACTGGCCCAGGAAGCCGCCGCCCGCTCCGGCGCCGCCACCCCGCTCGGCGCCCAGGCCGAGGCGATGTACGCGCTCCTCGACCGCCAGGGCTTCGGCGGCAAGGACTTCTCCTCGATGCTGCAGTTCCTGCGCGGCAAGCTGGGCGATTTGGCGTAGGCGGAACCTTCGGCGGGCCGCGGCCGTCTGTTCACGCAGGCTCCGCGGCGATTGGCGCAGTTTTGGGTGGATCAAAGCAGGGGTTGGTGGACAGGGGAAAGTCTCCCATGTCAAAAGCCCCGCAGCACCGGAATCGCCTTCCTGCGAACGGTTCTCAAGAGTTCGAGATGATGGATTATCAGGCCGCTTTCCGGGACGCGATCGACAAGGTCCGGGCCGAGGGGCGTTACCGTGTTTTTGCCGACCTCAAGCGCCGCCGGGGCGAGTTCCCGCGGGCGATCTGGACGCGTCCGGACGGGACGGAGTCGCAGGTCACCGTCTGGTGTTCGAACGATTATCTCGGCCAGGGGCAGAACCCGGTCGTCATCGACGCCATGCACGCGGCGATCGACGCCGCGGGATCGGGCTCGGGCGGCACGCGCAACATCTCGGGCACCACGCGCTATCACGTCGAGCTGGAAGCCGAACTCGCCGACCTGCACGGCAAGGACGCGGCGTTGCTGTTCACCTCGGGCTACGTGGCCAACGAAGCGACGCTATCGACCCTGGCCAAGATCCTGCCCGGCCTGATCATCTTTTCCGACGCGCTGAACCACGCCTCGATGATCGAGGGCATCCGCCAGGCCAAGTGCGAACGCCACGTGTTCCGCCACAACGACCTCGAGCACCTCGAAGACCTGCTGCGCGCGGCGCCGGCGAGCGCGCCGAAGCTGGTCGCCTTCGAGAGCGTCTATTCGATGGACGGCGACATCGCCGACGTTCCCGCGACCGTAGCTCTGGCGAAGAAGTACGGCGCCATGACCTACATCGACGAGGTGCACGCGGTCGGCATGTACGGGTCGCGCGGCGCCGGCGTCGCCGAACGCGACGGCGTGATGAGCCAGATCGACATCATCGAAGGCACCCTCGGCAAGGCCTTTGGCATGGTCGGCGGTTACATCGCCGCCAGCAGCGACATTGTCGATGCGATCCGGCTGTGGGCTTCGGGCTTCATTTTCACCACCTCCCTGCCGCCGGCGATCGCCGCGGGCGCGACGGCCTCGATCCGCTGGTTGAAGGCGCATCCGGAGATCCGCACGCGCCATCAGGAACGCGCCGCGACCCTGAAGCGCCGCTTTCTCGAGGCGGGGCTGCCCGTGATGCCGTCGGTCTGCCACATCGTGCCGGTGATGGTGGGCGACGCGGTACACTGCAAGCTGGTCAGCGACCACCTGCTCTACGAACACGGCGTCTACGTCCAGCCGATCAACTATCCGACCGTGGCCAAAGGGACCGAACGTCTGCGCTTCACCCCGTCGCCCGACCACACCGACGCCATGATGGACGAGCTGGTCCAGGCCATGGACGCGCTGTGGACCCGCTGCAACGTCAAGCGCTTCGCGCAAGTGGCCTGAGCGCTGCGCATGAACGGCTACCTCATCGCCATGGTCGAGGTCGACGACCCCGACGCCTACGAAGCCTATCGCAGCCGCACCGCCGACATCATCGCCCAGTACGGCGGCAAATTCATTGTGCGCGGCGGCAAGATCGAGGTGCGCGAGGGCGAGTTCCGTCGCAACCGGATGGTCGTGTTGGAATTTCCGTCGCTCGACGCGGCGCGGACCTTCTACGAAAGCCCGGAATACCAGGCCATCATCGCGCTGCGCACACGCGCGTCGGCGGCGGATATCGTCCTGGTCGAGGGATACGGCGGCTGAGGGCGTCCCCCTGGATTGTCGCGGCCAACGGTTCTAGAGAACAACGCTATGGACCAGCGCACCAACATCACCACGCCCGCCGGCTATGAAGCCCTGGAGACCGCGCGCAAGCGCGCCTACGAATGGCTCGCCTCGATCGACGAACGGCCGGTCGGCGCGTTGGCGACGCCCGCCCAATTGCGCGCGCAGCTGACCAAGACCCTCACCGACGAAGGCATCGACCCCGTCGTGGTCGTCGACGAGCTGGCGCGCGACGTCGAGGGCGGTCTGCATGCGGTGTGCGGGCCGCGCTTCTTCGGCTGGGTGATGGGCGGGACGCTGCCGGCGTCGCTGGCGGCCGACTGGCTGTGTTCGGCGTGGGACCAGAACGCGGGCATGTTCGCCGTGGCCCCGGCGACAGCGATCGTGGAGGAGGTGGCGGGCGCCTGGCTGAAGGATGTGCTGCGTCTGCCGAAGGACGCCAGCTTCGCCTTCGTCACGGGCTGCCAGGCGGCGCACACGACGGGCCTGGCGGCGGCGCGCCACGCCCTGCTAAAGCGGCGCGGCTGGGATGTCGAGGCGGACGGGCTGGCGGGCGCGCCGAAACTTCGCATCCTCACCTCGACAGAAGTGCACACGACCGTGGCGCGCGCCGCGCGGCTGCTCGGTATGGGGTCGAAGGCGATCGAGCATCTCGATGTCGACGAGGACGGCCGCCTGCGCGTTGACGTATTGCGCGCCAAGCTCGCGGCGCGCGACGCGCCGACCATCGTCGTCCTGCAAGCGGGCGATCTCAACCTGGGACGCTTCGACGATTTCGCGACGATCGTCCCCATCGCGCACGAAGCCGGCGCGTGGGTCCACGTCGACGGCGCCTTCGGCCTGTGGGCCGCCGTCAGCGACAAGCGGCGTCATCTGCTGAAAGGCGTGGAAGATTGCGACAGTTGGGCGACCGATGCGCACAAGTGGCTAAACGTCCCCTACGACTGCGGCCTCGCCTTCGTCGCCGACGTTGAGGCGCATTCGAACGCCATGAGCGCGCGCGCCAGCTACATGATGAAGGAAGCCGACGCGGTGCGCGAACAGCTCGACTTCACGCCGGAGTTTTCGCGCCGCGCAAGGGGCTTCGCGGTCTATGCGGCGCTGCGTGAGTTGGGACGCAAGGGACTGACCGAACTGATCGACCGAACCTCCGATATCTGCCGCGCCCTCGCCTACGGCATCGGCGCGCTGGACGGCGCCGAGCGGCTGACCGATCCGGAGATCAACCAGGCGCTGGTGCGCTTCCTCGATCCGAAACCCGGCGCGACCGAGGCGGACCACGCGCGCCGCACCGACGCGGTGATCGCTCAGATCAACCAGGGCGGCGAAGGCTTCTTCGGCGGCGTCGACTGGCGCGGAAAACGCGCCATGCGCATCAGCGTGGTCAGCTGGCGCACCCGCGAAGAGGACGTGTCGCGAACGGTTGCCGCGGTGAGGGCGGCAATGGCGGCGGCCTAGGCCGTTGGCGGGCGCCATGGCGTGGTTTGCTGCAAGCCGGTCGCCATCCTGTCCACCATTTGCGACGGTCGAGGTTGTGAGATGACGGGGACCTGACCATGAGGCCGCTCAAGACCATGCTTCCGGCCCTGGCCGCCCTGGCGGCGACGGTCGGGTCCGCCATGCCTGCTATGGCCGCCGGGCGCGAGGTTGCGGTGTTCGCGGGCGGTTGCTTCTGGACCATCCAGAAGGACTTCGAACGCATTCCCGGCGTGATGGCGGTGCGCGCGGGTTATGCGGGCGGGACCAAGCCCAATCCGAGCTTCAATGAAATCCATTCGACGGCGGGCGACGGCTATGCCGAGGCGGTGCAGGTCAGCTTCGACCCCGCCAAGGTCAGCTATGCGCAACTGGTCGACGACTACTGGCGGATGATCGATCCGTTCGATGCGGGCGGACAGGCGTGCGATCGCGGGCCGGCGTATCGTTCGTCGTTGTTTGTGGCGTCTCCCGATCAGCGCAAGGCCGCCGAGGCGTCGAAGGCGGCGATGAACGCGCGCTTCCAGGGCAAGATCGTCGTGCAGGTGACGGACGCGACCCGTTTCGTCTCCGCGCCGCAGGATCAACAGGACTTTTCCAAGGTGCACGCCGCCAACTACGAGCAGTACAGCGCCGGCTGCGGCCGCGACAAACGGCTGAAGCAGATCTGGGGCAAGGGAGCGCGCTGATCGCCCCTCGCTGATCGCCCCCCGCTAATTGCATTGTCGTGAGGCAAGAAGGCCGCCCGTTTCGCGGGGCGGCCTCTTAGTGTCAGCGGCCCTTGCGGCGGACGCCCTTGCCGAGGCCGATCTGTTTGGCGAAGTCCGAACGGCGCGCGGCGTAGGCCGGTGCGACCATCGGGTACTCCGCGGGCAGACCCCATTTGCGGCGGTATTCCTCAGGACTCATGTCGTACTTGGAGCGCAGATAGCGCTTCAGCATCTTCAGCTTCTTGCCGTCTTCCAGGCAGACGATGTGGTCGTTCTGGACCGAACGCGAGATCGGCACTGCCGGCTTCTGCTTTTCCATCGGTCTGAGCTCGGCCGGGCGTCCCAGCGTGTTCAGCGTGTCGTGGACCGAGCGGATCAGCTCGGGAATGGCCTGAACCTGGACGGGGTTCTGGGCCAGATAGGCGGCCACCACGTCGGCGCTCAACCGCAAGATATCCTGTTCACGGTCCGCCCGAACCGCCGACTCTCCGTCCATTTCTACTCCCTCGTACTTGGGCGGGACTCGCGTCCTGCGCGTCCCACTGCCCGGATTTAACTCGCCGAACAAGCTCAGTCCATGCTCAGAGAAATTTCCATTTCTCCGAAGGGCGTGAAGCGCCTCCGGTTGATCCCCGGTTGCTCCGGCGCCTAAAGGAGACCCGCCCTCACTCGAACGGATTCCCCCTCGTGACCGTAGAAGCCTCTGCCGATCTCCCCTCCGCCGTTCGCAGCGGCGACTTCTTCACGGCGCCCCTGAAGGCGGCCGACCCCGAAGTATTCAACGGTATCCAGGGGGAGCTCCGTCGCCAGCGCGAACAGATCGAGCTGATTGCGTCAGAGAACATCGTTTCGCGAGCTGTGCTGGAAGCCCAGGGTTCTGTCCTCACCAACAAGTATGCTGAGGGTTACCCGGGCCGGCGCTACTACGGCGGCTGCGAATTCGTCGATGAGACCGAACGCCTGGCCCAGGAGCGGGCCAAGACCCTGTTCGGCTGTTCCTTCGCCAACGTGCAGCCCCACTCGGGCGCCCAGGCGAACCAGGCCGTGTTCATGGCCCTGCTGCAGCCCGGCGATACCTTCCTGGGGATGGATCTGGCCGCCGGCGGCCACCTGACCCACGGCTCGCCCGCCAACCAGTCGGGCAAGTGGTTCAAGCCGATCGCCTATACCGTGCGCCAGGACGACTGCCTGATCGACTACGACGCCATGGAGGCGATCGCCCGCCGCGAAAAGCCCAAGCTGATCCTGGCCGGCGCTTCGGCCTATAGTCGCAGGATCGACTTCGCCCGTTTCCGCAAGGTCGCCGACGAGATCGGGGCCTGGTTCATGGTCGACATGGCCCACTATGCCGGCCTGGTCGCCGGCGGGGCCTATCCGGACCCGCTGCCCCACGCCCACGTGGTCACCACCACCACCCACAAGACCCTGCGCGGCCCCCGGGGCGGCATGGTGCTCGCCAACGACGAGGACATCGGCAAGAAGATCAACTCGGCGGTCTTCCCGGGCCTGCAGGGCGGCCCGCTGGAGCACGTGATCGCGGCCAAGGCCGTGTCCTTCGGCGAGGCGCTGAAGCCCGAGTTCAAGGCCTACGCCCACCAGTGCGTGGCCAACGCCAGGGCCCTGGCGGCGGTCCTGGTCGAGCGGGGGCTGGCCATCGTCTCCGGCGGCACCGACAGCCACGTCATGCTGGTCGACATGCGGCCCAAGGGGGTGACCGGCAAGGCGGCCGAGATCGCGCTCGAGCACGCCAATATCACCTGCAACAAGAACGGCGTCCCCTTCGACGACAAGCCTTTCACCATCACCTCGGGCATCCGGCTGGGCTCGCCCGCCGGGACCACCCGGGGCTTCCGCGAGGCCGAATTCGAGAAGATCGGCCACCTGATCGCCGACGTGGTTGACGCGGTTGCCGCCGGGGGCGGGGAGGTGGACGCGGGCGTCACCGAGCGGGTCCGGCGCGAAGTTGCAGACTTGACCGGGCGGTTTCCTATATATGGCTGATCGAAGCCATTGAGGACGCTACCGGTTGCGGTGCCCATTCTGCGCCAACGTCGAGACCCAGGTTAAGGACTCCCGCCCCTCCGAGGACGGGGCGGCGATCCGACGCCGGCGGTTCTGCCCGGCCTGCGAGGGCCGCTTCACCACCTTCGAGCGGGTGCAGCTGCGCGAGCTGACGGTGCTGAAGCGTTCGGGGCGGCGCATCCCCTTCGATCGCGAAAAGCTCGAGCGCTCCATCGACATCGCGCTGCGCAAGCGGCCGATCGATCCCGACCGCGTCGACCGCATGGTCTCTCAGATCGTGCGCCAGCTCGAAAGCCTCGGCGAAACCGAGATCGCGTCCGCAGTGATCGGCGAAATGGTGATGACCGCGCTGAAGGCGCTCGATGAGGTGGCGTACGTGCGTTACGCCTCGGTGTATCGCGATTTCCGTGAGACCTCCGACTTCGCGAAGTTCCTGGGCGACGAGGGCCTGCACGAGTCCGAAACCGAGGATCGATGAGCCGCGACCGGCAAGGGGCGTCTTTGCGGGTCACGCTCAAGCTCGCGACCTCCCTCGACGGCCGCATCGCGACGGCGAGCGGCGAAAGCAAATGGATCACCGGTGAAGACGCGCGCGCCGAAGTGCACCGCCTGCGCGCGCGGCACGACGCGGTCCTGGTCGGCATCGAGACGGTGATGGCGGACGATCCGTCGCTGACCGTGCGCACGCCGGGCTACGAGGGTCCGCAGCCCCTGCGCGTCGTGCTCGACAGCCGCCAGCGCCTGCCTGCGAGCTCAGCGCTTGCCGTGAACGCCGGCGATGTCGCCACCCTGGTGCTGACCGTTGAAGAGCCGCGCGGAACCCTTGAAAAGCTGGGCGTGCGGGTGGTGCAGACCAGGGCGGCCGGAGCGCGAGTCGACGTCGAGGACGCGTTGCACAAGCTCAAGGCGGAGATGGTCGAAAGCGTGCTGGTCGAAGGCGGGGGGCAGGTGGCGTCGGCGTTCCTGCGCGCGGGCCTGGTCGATGCGATCGAGTGGTTCCGTGCACCGATCCTGCTCGGCGCCGAGGGACGGCCCGCGATCGGGAACCTGCTCTTGGATAAGCTCGCGCTGGCCCCCAGATTTCGTCGGACCCTGGTCGAAGCCCTGGGCGACGATCTGCACGAGCGCTACGAGAAGGCCTGAATGTTCACCGGCATCGTCACCGACGTGGGCCGCCTGAAGGCGGCTAGGGATCAAGGCGGCAGGCGCCGCTTCGAGGTTGAAACCGGCTATGACACGTCGGGCCTCGATCTCGGCGCTTCGGTCTCGCATTCCGGCTGTTGTCTGACGGTGGTCGACAAGGGCCCCGGATGGTTTGCAGTCGAGCTCTCCAACGAGACCCTGGCCAAGTCGACGCTCGGCGCCTGGTCGGCGGGCGATGCGATCAACCTGGAACGCGCGGCGCGCCTCGGCGACGAACTCGGCGGCCATATCGTCTCCGGCCACGTCGACGGGGTGGGCGAGGTGGTCCAGGTCAGCCCGGATGGCGACAGTGTCCGCATCCTGATCGAGGCGCCCGATCCTCTGCACCGCTACATCGCCCCCAAGGGGTCGGTCACCGTGGACGGTGTGTCCCTGACCGTGAACGAGGTGGACGGCCGCCGCTTTGGGGTGAACATCATTCCCCACACCCTGGCGGTGACCACCCTTAACCGCCTGAAACCCGGATCGCGGGTAAACCTGGAAATCGATATGCTGGCGCGCTACGCCGCCCGCTGGCGCGAGACCGAAAGCGAATGACCCCAGATTCCCATGACTCCTAGGCCCGCCAACCTGAACGACAGCCCGATCTCCCCGATCGAGGACATCATCGAGGACGCCCGCAACGGCCGCCCGTACATCCTGGTGGACGCCGAGGACCGTGAGAACGAGGGCGACGTCGTCATCCCCGCCCAGATGGCCACGCCCGACCAGGTGAACTTCATGGCCAAGCACGCGCGGGGCCTGGTCTGCCTCGCCATCACCCGCGAGCGCGCGAACCAGCTTCGCCTGCCGCCCATGGCCGCGGAGAACCGCACCCAGCACGGCACCGCCTTCACCGTCTCCATCGAGGCGCGCGAGGGCGTCACCACCGGCATCAGCGCCCATGATCGCGCGCGCACCATCGCGGTGGCCATCGATCCGACCAAGGGCGCCGACGATGTCGTCTCGCCCGGCCACGTGTTTCCGCTGGTGGCGCGCGAAGGCGGCGTGCTCGTACGCGCGGGCCATACGGAAGCCGCGGTCGACATCTCGCGCATGGCGGGCCTCTATCCGGCCGGCGTGATCTGCGAGGTGATGAACGACGACGGCACCATGGCGCGCCTGCCGGACCTGGTCGCCTTTGCGCAGCTGCACGGATTGAAGGTCGGCACCATCGCCGACTTGATCGCCTATCGCCGCCGCACCGAACGCAACGTCGAACGCGTGGTCGAGCAACCGTTCGAGAGCGTCTATGGCGGACCGTTCAAGCTGATCGTCTATCGTAACTCGATCGACGGCGCCGAGCACGTGGTGCTGATCAAGGGCAAGGTCGACTCGATGAAGCCGACCCTGGTGCGCATGCACCAGGTCGATTTTACCACCGACCTGCTGGGCCACGTGGAGACGCGGCAGAGCTATGTGCCGCAGTCGCTGAAGGCGATCTCCGACTATCCTGGCGCCGGCGTGATGGTGTTCATCCGCGATCCGAACCCGGCGTGGCTGTCGCAACGCCTGAGCGGCGAGGACAAGCACGTGAAGGCGGAACAGGCGCTGCGCGACTATGGCGTGGGCGCCCAGATCCTGCTCGATCTCGGCGTGCGCGACATGATCGTGCTGTCGTCGACCCAGCCCAAGCCTGCCGCGATCGAAGGCTACGGCCTGCGCATCGCCGGCTGGAAGCGCTTTGATGAACTGGAGTCCGGCGCGTGAGTCAGTCCGTCAAAGTCCTTATCGTCGAAGGCCGCTTCTATTCCGACATTGCCGACGAACTGCTGGCCGGCGCCAAGGACGCGCTCGACGCGTTCGGCGCCAAGCACGATGTCGTCACCGTCCCCGGCGCGCTGGAAATTCCCGCGGTCATCGCCATGGCGGAGAAATGGGAAGACTATCACGGCTATGTGGCGCTGGGCTGCGTGATCCGCGGCGAGACCTATCACTTCGAGATCGTGTCCAACGAGTCCGCGCGCGGCCTGATGGACCTTGCCACACGCGAGCGGGTCGCTATCGGCAACGGCATTCTCACCGTCGAAGATGAAGCTCAGGCCTGGGCGCGGGCGAAGGTGAGCGAAGGCGACAAGGGCGGCCAGGCCGCACGCGCCTGCCTCGACCTGATCGCGCTGAAGCGGCGTCTGAAGGGCGGCTCGTGAGCGCCCCGCCCCGCAAACCCCTGCCGAGTCTGAAGATCGTCGCCGACAAGCTGGCGGAAGCGGAAGCCGCGCGGGCGAATCCGCCGCAGCCCGCGGCCGCCGCGGCGCCGAAGCCGCGCGGCAAGACGGCCAAGCCGAAACCCCGCACCGTCGCCCGCCTCGCCGCGGTGCAGGCGCTCTACCAGATGGAGCTGGTGAGCTGCGGCGTGGAGGATGTGATCAAGGAGTTTTCCGATCACCGCTTCGACGCCGACATCGAAGGCGAGGTGCTCGCCACGGCCGACGAGGCTTATTTCGCCGCGATCGTTCGCGGCGTGGTGGAAGACCAGACCGCGCTCGACCGCGCCATCGCCGAGCGCCTGGCCGGAGGCTGGCGCCTGGAGCGGCTCGATTCCACATTGCGCGCCATTCTGCGCGCCGGCGCCTTCGAACTGGTGCACCGGGCGGACACGCCCGTGGAAGTCATCATCGACGAATACGTCGAACTTGCGAAAGCCTTCAGCGAGACCGCGGAGGTCAAGTTCGTCAACGCCGCCCTGGACGGGGTCGCGCGCGACGCGCGCAATTAGGGGAGGCGCGGGATGATCCCGCAGGAAGCCGAACGGATCTTTCAGCGGATGCTCGATCCGCTTCCGCTCGACACCTTCTTCGATGAAGTGCTCGATCGGCGATTCCTGCACCTTGCGGCCGGTGCAAACCATCCGCGGCGCGACCTCCTCGGCGGCGATCCCGCTTCGGTGCTGCTGAACGCCTACAAGACACTGTCGCCGGTCATTACCCACCACGCTGCGGCGCCCACCGGCCCCGCCCCTGCCATCGAGGCGGCGCCGGACGCCGGCGCGTTCGGCGACCAGATCGAGACGCTGCATGGGCGCGGCTATACGGTCCGGTTTCCGGAGGTGCGGGGGCTGACGCCGCAGCTTGCGCAGTTCATGCGGGCGATGGAGAGCCTGTTTCACCGCCCGGCGGACGCGGTCGTGTTCTGGAGCCGCGGCGACGGCAAGGCGCCGATCCACCACGATGATACGGACCTGATCTCGATCCAGCTGGTGGGAAAGAAGCGCTGGTTCCTCGCCAAGGACCCGTCGCCCCTGCCCAATGTCTGGGAGAACATCCCCAAGGGACCGCCGCAGCTGGACTATCCCGAAGTGGTGGAAGTCGGGCCCGGCGACCTGCTCTATCTGCCGCGCGGCACGACGCATCGGGTCGATGCGCTGGCGGACTCGATCCACCTGTCCATCCGCTTTACGCCGCTGACCCTGCGCGAGGCGATCATCGCCTGTCTCGATCACCTGTCCGATCTCGATCAGCCTTTGCGCGCGGGCGTGGCGCCCAGGCTGGCGGCGCAGGTGCGCAGCGGCAAGCTCGGCGATCTTCCGCAACAGGTGCGCGCCGGGGTGAGCCGCCTCAACGCCATCTGCGCGGCCGACAACTTCATCGGCGACGCGCTGCAGCGGCGCTCCGCACGCGAGGTCGGCGATTTCGAGAAGCTGTCGCGGCCCACGGACCCCGTGCCCCTCGCTCAGCAGACGCGCCTGCGCCAGAGCCCGCTGGCCGTGGCGCACCTGACCGGCAACGGCGAGAAGATCGACTTCGCCTATCCCGGCGGCCATCGCTACGTGCACCAGGGCGCGCAGCCGGGCCTTATCTTCATTGCCTCCACGCCGGAATTCCGCGTCGCCGACATTCCCGGCGGCCTCAGCGAAGAGGTTCGCCTCGCGCTCGCTGCGGAGTTCGTCACCTGCGGCTTCCTCGAGATCGTCGAAGACTGATGGCAGTCGAACCCGACAGTCCCGACGAATTCGAAACAATCGACCGGCTGTTCAAGCCGCTGAGCGAAGGCGCGCCCGAAGCCCAGGGCCTGATGGACGACGTCGCCGTGCTGCCCGCGCGCATGGGTCAGGACCTGGTGGTCACCAAGGACGCCATCGTCGAAGGCGTGCATTTTCTGGAGACGGACCCGCTCGATCTGGTGGCGCGCAAGCTGCTGCGCGTGAACCTGTCCGACCTCGCAGCCAAGGGCGCGGAGCCCTACGGCTATCTGCTGTCGGTGTCCTGGTCGAAACGCTGCGGCTGGCCCGAGCGCGAAGCCTTCGCGGCGGGGTTGGCGCTCGATCAGAAACAGTACGGCGTCTTCCTGTTCGGCGGCGACACCACCTCGACGCCCGGTCCCTTGACCTGCAGCCTGACCGCCTTTGGCTGGATTCCCCACGGTCGCGTGGTTTCACGCGGCGGCGCGCGGTCCGGCGATTTGATCCTCGTGTCCGGATCGATCGGCGATGGCGTGCTGGGGCTTGCCGCGTCGCGCGGCGAACTTTCGGCGCTCGAGCCCGCGCGCGTCGAGGCGCTGGTGAAACGCTATCGCCTGCCCGAGCCGCGGGTGACCATGGCGAAACTCGTGCGTGAAAACGCTTCCGCATCCGCCGACGTGTCCGACGGGCTGATCGCCGACGTGGGTCATATCGCCGAAGCGTCGGGCCTGCGCGCCATGATCAATCTCGAGGCCGTGCCGCTGTCGCGCGCGGCGCGGGCGTGGCTCGCCAAGCGGGTCGATCCCGCCGAAGCGTTGCTCGACCTTGCCTCCGGCGGCGACGACTACGAGATCGTCTGCTGCGCGCGCGCCGACCGCGCCGAGACCATGATCCGCGTGGCTCAGGACCACGGCGACCTGACCGTCATCGGCCACCTGGTCGAAGGCGAAGGCGTTGCGGTCTCCTACATGGGCGACCCGATGCGGTTCCAGCGCGCCGGTTGGCGGCATCGCTAGGCCATCTTTCGTCAGAAAGAGGCCAAGCAAGAATTTCTCCTGGGCCTCTTCACGTTGCGAAGATGGGCCTAGGCGTTAAGGCGCCGCGACGCGCGGGTGGTGCGGTCGATCTCGATCATTTCCGCGAGAATGGAGATGGCGATCTCGGCCGGAGATCGGCCGCCGGGTAGGATCCCAGCGGGGGAGTGTAGGCGCTCGACGTCGGCGGCGCTCAGTCCTGAGTCACGTAGCCGTGCTCGTATCTCAGGCGCGCGACGGCGGCTGCCGATGGCGGCGACGTAGAAGGCGTCCGAGGCTAGGGCGCCGGACAGGGCGTCGTGATCGTTGCCCGCGTCGTGGGTTGCGCTGACCACCGCCGTCCAGCGGTCCAGCCGCACCGCGGCAAACGCTTCGGCGATGGAGTCGCGCCGATAGCCGGCGCCTTCGACGGGGCTTTCCGTGGCCGGGCCGTGCGGACGCACGAGCGTGGTGTCAATGCGCGAACGGGCGGCGAGTTCGGTCAAGGCCAGGGCGGTCGGGTCAGCGCCGATGACCACGAGGCGCGGCGGCGGGTCATAGAGACGCCAGACCTGGAACGGCTCGACGACGCCCGCTTCTTCGGCGCCGGCAACGGCATGGGCGATTGGATCGGGCGTGGACGTTGTCGCGACACAGGTCCTGTGATCACCGTCGGTGATGAACATGACCGGCCGCCGATCTTCGAGCGACCGCACGAGGGCTTGAGCCGCCGGTTCATCGGGACCGATGCGTTCGACCAGCACCTCGATGCTGCCGCCACAGGCAAGCGGCAGGTCCGCCGGCCCGCCCACGCCGTAAGTGAGCCTGCGCGGCTTTCCATCGGCGAGACAGGCCAGCGCGTGCCGCATGGCGTCGGACTCGACGCAGCCGCCGGCCAGATAACCGCTCGCCCTGCCATCGGCCCCAACCAGCATCTGCGCCCCGACGCCGCGCGGCGCGCCGCCGATGGCGGCATGGACGGTGAGAAGCGCGACCGGCTCTGCGGCCGCCAGGGCTTGCGCCAGGGCGCGGCGAATGTCCGCGTCCAGGCCGAACATCGGCCAGGGCTCAGCCGGCGGACTTCCGACCGACTCCACGACCACACCATGCGGGCGGTGAGGCGTGGTCATCGGCCTCCCTGGGATTTGAGATAGGCGATGAGCGCCGTGCGCGTCGCCGCATCGGAGACGACGGTGCGCATGCTGCTGCCCGGCGCGAAACTGCGCGGGTTGGCGATGAAGGCGTCGAGGTCCGCGTCGGTCCACTTGCCGCCCTTGGCTTTCAGGGCGGCGGAATAGTCGAAGTCGCCGAGCGACGCCTTTGCGCGTCCGTAGACGCCCTTCAGCGACGGACCTTCGGGCGTGCTGTCGGCTTCGCTGACCGAGTGGCAGTTGCCGCACCGGTCGCGGAACAGGCTCGCGCCGTCCTGCGCGGCGGCGGCGCCGGCGAGGAGCGCGGCGGCGCCGGCGATGAGCAGGGCGCGCGTCACGCGGCGGCTCCGGCGGCGCGGTGGATCGCCTTGCGGATGCGCCCGTAGGTGCCGCAGCGGCAGAGGTTGCCGTTCATCGCCTGGTCGATCTGGGCGTCGGTCGGTTGCGGATGCTTTTCCAGCAGTAGCGCCGCCGACATCAGCTGACCCGACTGGCAGTAACCGCATTGCGGGACCTGTTCGGCGATCCAGGCGTCCTGCAGCTTGCGCGCCGCGGTCTTCTCGAGGCCCTCGATGGTCGTAACCTTGCTGCCGTCGACCGACGAGACCGGCACGCTGCACGAGCGGGTGACGGCGCCGTCGATGTGCACCGTGCAGGCGCCGCACTGGCCGATGCCGCAACCGTACTTGGCGCCGGTAAGCTTGAGCTCATCGCGGATCACCCACAGCAGCGGCGTGTCCGGATCGACGTCGACCGCGTGCGGCGTGTCGTTGACGGTGAAATTGATCTTCGCCATGTCCCGCCCCCTCAGATCGTAAAGCCGGCCGCCGAGAACGGCAGAGACCGGATGCGTCGGCCGGTCGCGTCGAACACCGCGTTGGCCAGGGCGGGCGCGTTGCCGGGCACCGGCGGTTCGCCGACGCCGCCGACCGGCGCGTCGGGCGTCTCCAAAAGGATGACTTCGATCGCCGGAGCCTGACGCATGCGCAGCACCTTGTAGAGGTTGAAGTTGGTCTGGTCGGTCTTGCCGTCGGTCACGGTTACCTGCTCGGCGAGCGCGGAGGACAGGCCGATCACGGCGCCGCCTTCCGCCTGGGCTGAAACCTGCTGAGGGTTGACGATGGTTCCCGGATCGATGGCGACGACCACACGGTTCACCTTCAGCTTCCCGTCTTTCACCTCGACCTCGACGGCGTTGGCGACGACCGTGCGCCAGTCCTCGCCCGCCAGCATGGCGATGCCGCGCCCGACCCCGGGCGGTTTGGGCGAGCCCCAGCCGATGCGCTCCGCCGCCGCGTTCAGAACCCGCAGCCCGCGCGCATTGTCGCCCAGAAGATTGCGCCGGTAGTCCAGCGGGTCCTGGCCCGCAGCGTGGGCGCACTCGTCGATGAAGCTCTCGCGGCCAAAGGTCGTGGTGTACTCGTCGACCGAGCGCCAGGCGCCGGCCGGCACGCCCGTGTCGACGTTGCTCTGGGTCGCGGCCCAGACGGTCAGCTTGCGGTAGGGGGCCGGATCGGCGCCGCCCAGGATCTGATCGTTGGTCGCCGCCCCGATCATCTCATAGCCGCCGATCGATCCGTCCGGCTCGAGATCGACGCGGTAGGTCAGCATGGCGCGCGGACGATAGAAGTCGTGCGTCATGTCCTCTTCACGCGTCCACAACAGCTGCACCGGCGCCTCGACGTCGCGCGCGACCAGGGCGGCGAGCACCGCGTAGTCCGACTCCAGCCGGCGCCCGAAGCCGCCGCCGATCAGGGTCACATGCAGATCGACCTGCTCGACCGGTCTTCCCAGCGCCTTGGCCACGGCCGTGCGCAAAGAGGTGGGCGCCTGCGACGGCGCCCAGATCTCGACCTTGTCGGCGGTGACGCGCGCGGTCGCGTTCATTGGTTCGAGCGGCGAGTGGGAAAGGTAGGGAACCTCGTAGGTCGCTTCGACCTTGCGCGTTGCGTCGGCGAAATATTTGCGCAGTTGCGCCTTTTTCTGAACGGCGTCGGCGGGGATCGACTGCTTGTCGCCGGTATCGTAGGCGGCCTTGAGCTGCTCGGCCATGGTTGCGGAGTTCGAGCGCTTCGCCGGCAGCGTCCATTGCGGATCCAGCGCCTTCGAGGCCTTGAACGCGGTCCAGGTGCGATCGGCGATGACCGCGACGGCGTTGGGCAGTTTCACCACCTTCGTTACGCCCGTGATCGCCATCGCCGGCGCCTCGTCCACCGATGCAAGCGTCCCGCCGAAGGTCGGACATTGCCGGATAGTCGCGTGCAGCATGCCGGGGAGCTTCACATCGATGCCGTAGCGCGCGCGTCCGTTCACCCGGTCGGCGGTGTCGATCACCGGAACGCTCTTGCCGATGTACCGACGCTCGGCTGCGGGCTTCAGCGGCGGGTCCGCGGGCGGCGCGATCGCGGCGGCTTCGACGAACAGGTCGCTGTAGGCGAGCTTGCGTCCGGTCGCCGGATGGCAGACGTGGCCGGGCTCGGTGTTGCATTCGCCGGCGGCGACGCCCCACCGCGCTGATCCCGCCGCAATCAGTTGCGCGCGCGCCGTGGCGCCCGCCTTGCGCAAGATGTCCCAGCGGGTGCGGATCGACTGGCTGCCGCCGGTGATCAGCCGGCCGCGCAGGCGGAACGGGTCCTGGTCGGGCGCCATCTCGGCGCGGACGTTCTCCCAGGGCACGTCCAGTTCGTCAGCCAGCACCTGCGCCTGACCGGTGCGCGAGCCCTGACCCATGTCGCTGGCGGTGGAGATCAGCACGACCGCGCCGTCGGGCTCCATCCGGATCCAGGGCGACAGCGTCGCGGCCGTCGCCGGCGCCGCGAGGGCGACGTCGCCGAAACCCAGGAGCAGGGCGCCTCCCGCGCTCCAGGTAATGAACCGGCGGCGATCGAGGTCCATGGCTCCCTCCACGATTGCTACGAGTCTTAGCATGCACTGTGGCGATCGGAAGGCTGGTCCCGCCGCTTACCTTTGGCTAACCGCCGCCCGCGACATTGCATCCATGCGCACGCATCTGATTCCTCTCGCCGCGGTCCTCGCCCTGTCCGCCGTCCCAGCCTCTGCCGGGGAGGGCGGCGCCAAGGCTCCGGTCGGCCAGTATGTGGATTTGCAGCCGGTGGCGATCCCGGTCGTCGATGGCGGGCGGCTGCGCAACTACGTCTATGTGAGCGTGCGGCTGAACCTGTCCGCGCGGGTCGATCCGACGGCTCTGCGGACCAAGGCGCCCTATTTCCGCGACGCCTTGGTGCGGACCAGCCACCGAACGCCGTTCTCTGTCCCCGGCGACTGGACCCGAATCGACGAGGCCGCGCTGAAAGCTTCGCTGTTCCGCCAGGCCTCTGCCATTGCCGGTCCAGGGGTAATCACCGGGGTGGTGATCACCTCATCGCAGCCGCAGCGCCGCGCCGGAATGACCACGCCGCATCCCGCCAAGATTATACCGTAGTCAATTCAAAGACTTATGGCGCAATTGTTTCTGTTGCGTCCGCCAAGGTCTTTTGGCATTTTCCGGCGTCTTTTTCCCCGGGGCGCATCGGCGCCCCGAAACCCCCGGGCAGAAGCGCGGCGATCGCTGCGGCCAACCCTCCAGCACCGACAGGGGCGCTTTGACCATGGACGTTACCAAGTGGCTGGGCTTTGCCCTCGCCGCCGGATTTATCGGCATTCTCTATGGAGTCATCCAGACCTCGGCCTTGATGAAGGCTTCCACCGGCAACGACAAGATGCGTGAGATCGCGGCCGCGATCCAGGAAGGCGCATCGGCCTACCTGAAGCGCCAGTACATGACCATCGGCATCGTCGGTGTCGTGATCCTGGTTCTCGTGGGCGTGTTCATCAGCCTGCATGCAGCCATCGGCTTCCTCATCGGCGCGGTGCTCTCGGGCGCGGCGGGTTATGCGGGCATGCTGATTTCGGTGCGCGCCAACGTGCGCACGGCGCAGGCGGCGTCGGAAAGCCTGGACAAGGGCCTCTCGATGGCCTTCCGCGCGGGCGCGGTGACCGGGATGTTCGTGGCCGGCGGCGCGCTGCTCGGCGTGTCGGGCTACTACCTGGTGCTCACGCAAGTCATGCACCTCGATCCCTCGACCGACGACGTGAAGAACGCGCTGGTCGCGCTCGGCTTCGGCGCTTCGCTGATCTCGATCTTCGCGCGTCTCGGCGGCGGCATCTTCACCAAGGGCGCCGACGTGGGCGGCGACATGGTGGGCAAGGTCGAAGCCGGCATTCCCGAAGACGATCCCCGTAACGCGGCGACCATCGCCGACAACGTGGGCGACAACGTCGGCGACTGCGCCGGCATGGCCGCCGACCTGTTCGAAACCTATGCGGTGACCACCGTCGCCACCATGGTTCTGGCGGCGATCTTCTTCGCCAAGTCGCCCGACCTGAACGCGATGATGGCGCTCCCGCTGGCGATCTGCGGCGTGTGTATCTTTACCTCGATCGTCGGCACCTTCTTTGTCCGCATGGGCAAGAAGAAGAACATCATGGGCGCCCTCTACCAGGGCCTCATCGTGACCGGCGTGCTGTCGCTGATCGCGGTCTACGGCGTGATCAAGTATCTCGCGCCGGCGGAAGTCAGCCTGCCCATGGCGGACGGCATCCAGACCATCTCGTCGATGAGCCTGTTCTACTGCGGCGCCATCGGCCTCGCGGTGACGGCGGCCATCGTGGTGGTCACCGAGTACTACACCGGCACCGGCTTCCGTCCGGTGAAGTCGATCGCGCGCGCGTCGCAATCGGGTCACGGCACCAATGTGATCCAGGGCCTCGCCGTGTCGCTCGAGTCGACCGCGCTTCCGGCGCTGGCGATCATCGCCGGCATCTGGGCGACCTACAGCCTCGCCGGCCTGTTCGGCGTGGCGATCGCGACCACCACCATGCTCTCCATCGCGGGCATGATCGTTGCGCTCGACGCCTTCGGTCCGGTCACCGACAACGCAGGCGGCATCGCCGAAATGGCGGGTCTGCCCAAGGAAGTCCGCGTGTCGACCGACGCGCTCGACGCCGTGGGCAACACTACCAAGGCGGTCACCAAGGGCTATGCGATCGGTTCCGCGGGCCTCGGCGCCCTGGTGCTGTTCACCGCCTACACCAACGACCTGAAGTTCTTCTCGGACCCGGCCAACGCCGCGCCGGGCAGCTTCTTCGAAGGTCTGTCGGGCAAGATCACCTTCGATCTGTCTAACCCGTACGTCATCATCGGTCTCTTGTTCGGCGGCTTGCTGCCGTTCCTGTTCGGCGGCATGTCGATGACCGCCGTGGGCCGCGCGGCTCAATCGGTCGTCGATGAAGTGCGCCGTCAGTTCAAGGAAATGCCGGGCATCATGGAGTACAAGGTGAAGCCGGATTACGGCCGCGCCGTGGACATCCTGACCAAGGCCGCGATCAAGGAAATGATCATCCCGTCGCTGCTGCCGGTGCTGTCGCCGATCGTGCTGTTCGCGGTGATCCTGCTCATCTCGGGCGGCGACAAGGCGGACGCGTTCGCTTCCGTCGGCGCCATGCTGGTGGGCGTGATCGTGACCGGCCTGTTCGTCGCCATCTCGATGACCTCGGGCGGCGGCGCGTGGGACAACGCGAAGAAGTACATCGAAGAAGGCGCCTACGGCGGCAAGGGCTCCGAAGCCCACAAGGCCGCTGTGACCGGCGACACCGTTGGCGATCCCTACAAGGACACCGCCGGCCCCGCCGTGAACCCGATGATCAAGATCACGAACATCGTGGCCCTGCTTCTGCTGGCCGTCCTCGCCAGCGGCCGCATCAGCTTCTGACGCGGTTCGCAACCACAAGCGAAGGCCCCGGAGCGCAAGCTCCGGGGCTTTTTCTTTTTCCGCGTGGGCGCGGCAAAGAAATCCGAACCACAGAGATCACGGAGAACACAGAGACGGAGCGCCGCCACGGCGCCGAGCGCCCTCGGTGATCTCTGTGTGCTCCGTGGTTCCAATTTCCTTTCGCGCAAACGAAAGGCCCCGGACTCGCGTCCGGGGCCTTCGAAACTTGCGATCAGATCGTGATCAGTACGGGCCGTTGCCGCCCGGGACCGAGTTCTCGTCGGTCGGCGGCAGGGTCTGGCGGCCGACGTTGCCGAGCAGCTGCTCGAGCGCGGTCAGTTCGCGGCCGCGGGTCGGGGTCTCGCGCTTTGAGTAGGCGATCTTGTGACCGTCCTTGAAGCCCAGCGTGTCGACGTTGGTCACCTGGTCGCTCGACTTGTCGAAGGTGATCACCACCACGTCGCGCTGGCTCACCTGGGGCAGGTGGTAGGCGTAGGTCTCCGACGTCTGGCTGATGTAGTACCAGATGTTCGGCTGGAAGGTCGAAACCGCCGACGGCGACCCCAACCGGGCCAGGACCGAAGACTTGGTGTCCTCGCCCACCTTCACGTCGCGGGGCTGGGAGTCCTGAACCTGGAAGCCCTGGCGGGCGATCACCGGCGCGCATCCGCTCAGCGCCGCGCCGGCCAGCAGGGCGGCGGAGACAAACAGGGCGGGGCTCAGCGAACGGACCTTCGACATCGCGACACTCATGAAATCCAGGCCGGAAAAGCGCTCGGCGGCCTTTGACCTACCGTTCCCGGCTCATTAGTTCAACGGCGAGGCGGAAAAGGGGCGCCGGATATGCTCGATCGACTGTTCCGCCAACGACCCGCAAAGGCTTCCGGCGCAAGGCTTTACGCCGCCGCCGTGGCGCAAGCGCGCAGGCCCGTCTTCTATACGGCCCTGGGCGTCCCCGACCGCATCGACTCGCGGTTCGAGCTTTATGTCGTCCACGTGGTGCTTCTGCAGCAACGCCTGAGCGGCCATGGGCCGGCGGCTTCCGAGACCGCCCAGGCCCTGTTCGACGCCTTCATCGGGGCCCTCGACGACGCCCTGCGCGAACTGGGGGTAGGCGACCTGTCGGTGTCCAAGAAAATGCGCCGGCTGGGCGAGGCGCTGTTCGGCAGGGCCGCCGCCTACCGCGACCTTCTCCAGGCCGGCCCGGACCGGGAGGGAATCTCCGCGCTCGTCGCCCGCACCGTCCTGGGCGATGAGACGGCGCTGGACGTGGCAGGCCCCCTGGCCGACTACGTGGTCCGCGCCCACGCGGCGCTGGCGCTCCAGCCGCTGGCGTCGGTGCTCACGGGCGAGGTCGCCTGGCCGGAGCCGCAAGCATGAAGCCGTCTCAAGCCGATCCCTGGCCCGTCCGGGTCCGTCTGGACGAGGTGGGCAAGCGCCTCGACCGCCATCTGGTCGCCGACGAGATGGATCGGGCCCGCATCGCCGTGGCCCTGGGCCTGGAGGCCCTGACCGAGCTGGAGGCGGATGTCGCCATCACGCAGACCGGCCCGGGCGGCGAGGTGCGCGGCGACCTCCACGCCAAGGTGGTGCAGATCTGTGGCGTAAGCCTGGAGCCGTTCGCGACCGACATCCGCTCGGCCTTCAGCGTGCCCTTCACCACCGAGCCCGCCGCCGAGGCCTCTGATCCGGAAGCCGAGGAGTTCGGCCTGGCCGACCTCGACGCCCCCGATGTGATCGAAACCGGGGTGCTCGACGTAGGAGGCTATGTGGTGGAGCACCTGGCGCTGGAACTTGACCCATTTCCGAGAAAGCCGGGGGTGGAATTCGAGGCGCCGGCGCCGGAGCGTGAAGCTTCACCGTTCTCGGTTCTCTCCGAGCTCAAACCGCCCGGAAAATCGAAAGGTTAGCGCAAGCATTGCGACAGCCGCAGCCGCTATCGCTTGAATCGTTCGGCCGCGGCGCTATCGTCCGGCCGCCGCAGGCTGGCTCCCTCCCGAATCGAGCCGGAGCCTAAGGAGCCGCCCATCGCCACGCCCGCCCCCCTGGTTATTTCGATCGACGCCATGGGTGGCGATCTCGGTCCGGCCGTGGTCGTGCCCGGGCTTGCGCGCGCCCTGGAGCGGTTGCAGGGACGCCCGGTGCGGTTCCTGGTGCACGGCGACGAGCGGCGGCTGAAGACGCTGCTGGCGCGCATACCCGACGCCCAGGCGGTCACCGAAATCCGCCACACCGACCGCGTCATCGCCATGGACGAGAAGCCGGCCCAGGCGCTGCGCCGCGGCAAGGGCTCGAGCCTGTGGAACGCGGTCGAGGCGGTGAAGACCGGCGAGGCCAAGGCCTGCGTCTCCGCCGGCAACACCGGCGCGCTGATGGCGATTTCCAAGCTGCTGCTGCGCATGGCCGCGCCCAAGCTCGACCGGCCCGCCATCGTGGCTTCGTGGCCGACGCTGAAGGGCGTGACCGCCGTGCTCGACGTGGGCGCCAACATCACCAGCGACGCCGAACAGCTGGTCGAGTTTGCGATCATGGGCGAGGCCTTTCACCGCGCGGTGCACCACGTGAAACGGCCGCGCATCGGCCTGCTCAACGTCGGCTCCGAAGAGATGAAGGGCCACGAGGAAGTGCGCGAGGCGGCGCAGATGCTCCGCGAAGGCGGCTTCAATCTCGACTACTACGGCTTCGTGGAAGGCGACGACATCGCCAAGGGCACCGTGGATGTGGTCGTCACGGACGGTTTCACCGGCAACATCGCGCTGAAGACCGGCGAGGGGACCGCGCGTTTCGTGGCCGCCGTGCTGAAGGACGCCCTGACGTCCGACCTGCAGGCCAAGCTCGGCGCCGCAATCGCCTATCCGGCTTTGAAGAAGATGCGTGCACGGATCGATCCGTCGACCGTGAACGGCGGACCGCTGCTCGGCCTCAACGGCACCGTGGTGAAAAGCCACGGCGGCGCCGACGCCAAGGGCTTCGCAAATGCGATAAAGATCGCCGCCGATCTCGCCGCCAGCGACTATATGAGCGAGATATCCCGCAACCTGGAACGATTGAGCGCCGTGTCGAAAGAGGCCAATTCCGACGAGACTGGACCGCGCGTGGAGCATCAGGCGTGAGTAAAGTCCTCAGAAGCGTTGTGACCGGCGTCGGCGGCTATCTCCCGGAGCAGATCCAGACCAACGACGATCTCGCCAAGACCGTCGACACCACCGACGAATGGATCATCGAACGCACTGGCATCCGCCAGCGCCACCGCGCGCCCCCGGAGCAGCTCACCAGCGACCTGGCGGTCGAGGCCTCCAAGCGCGCGCTCGCCGACGCGGGCCGCACCGCTGCGGAGGTGGACCTGATCGTGGTCGCCACCACCACGCCGGACCAGACCTTCCCCGCTACCGCCGCCATCGTGCAGCGCAAGCTGGGCGTGCCGGTATGCCCGGCCTTCGACGTCCAGGCGGTCTGTTCGGGCTTCGTCTACGCCATGGGCGTGGCCGACGGGTTCGTGGCGCGCGGCATGGCCCGATGCGCCCTGGTGATCGGGGCCGAGGAGATGACGCGGCTGCTCGACTACGCCGATCGCGGCACCTGCGTCCTTTTTGGCGACGGCGCCGGCGCCGTCGTTCTGGAGCCGCAGGAAGGCGAGGGGACGCCCGGGGATCGTGGCCTCCTGGGCTTTTCGCTGAGTTGTGACGGTTCCAAGACAGAGCTGCTCTATGTCGACGGCGGCCCGTCCTCGAGCGGGACGGTCGGCCACCTGCGCATGCTGGGCAACCAGGTCTTCCGCCACGCGGTGGTGAATATCTCGGAAGCGGTGCTGGACGCGGCGGCCAACGCCGGCGTCGAGGTCAAGGACGTGGACTGGTTCATTCCCCACCAGGCCAACCAGCGCATCCTGCAGGGCGTGGCTAACCGGCTGGGCATCGATGAGACCAAGGTGATCTCCACCGTGGCCGAGCACGCCAACACCTCGGCGGCCTCGATCCCGCTCGCGCTGTATCAGGGCATCCAGGACGGGCGCGTGAAGCGGGGCCAACTCCTGCTGATGGAAGCCATGGGCGGCGGCCTGACCTGGGGCGCCTGCGCACTCCGTTTATAAAATGCCGCGGGGCGTGACGCAGATCGCACGAAAAAAGACTCCGAGCCCTTTGACTTTCCTTCAGTTCGGCGTCTATTCCCTTAGCGGTTGTCCGGCTCGGGGGAGTTCCCATGAAAGGTGAAACACTGACGCGTGCGGACCTCTGCGAGGCGGTCTACGAAGAGGTTGGCCTGTCGCGGCAGGAATGTTCGCAACTCGTCGAACGGACTCTGGATTTGATCGCCGACGCGCTCGAACAGGGTCAGACTGTGAAGCTTTCCGGCTTCGGCGTCTTCCAGGTCCGCGCCAAGCGCGCCCGCATGGGCCGCAATCCCAAGACCGGCGAGCCCGCGGCCATCGACCCGCGGCGCGTGATCAGCTTCCGCGCCTCGCAGGTGATGAAGGCGCGCGTGAACGGCGACGGCGTCGCCCTCGACGGCGACAGCAATCATCGCGCCGCTTAAGGCTCACCGGCCTTGAGCAAGAGCCCCCTCGCATTTCGCACCATCTCGGAAGCCGCCGACGAGATCGGCGTGCCGCAGCATGTGCTGCGCTTTTGGGAGACCAAGTTCTCGTTCCTGCGCCCGATGAAGCGCGCGGGCGGGCGGCGTTTCTACCGGCCCCAGGACGTGGCGGTGCTGCGCGGGGTGAAGGCGCTGCTCTACGCCCAGGGCTACAAGATCGAGGGCGTCCAGAAGCTCTACCGCCAGAACGGCCTGAAGCGCCTGGTCGAAGCCGGCGGTCCGAGCCCCGAGGCGGACCTGCCGCTGGATGAGACCTTCGACGAGGGAATTGACGCCGAAGCGTCCGCGTCGGCTCACCACGTGGGCGCGGGCAACGGCGCCCTGTCGCCCGAGGCGCGCGCCCGGCTGAAGCGGGCCCTCGACGACGTGGAAACCGCCAAGGCCCGGCTGGATTCCCTGCTGGCTCGGTCTTAGGTCTCTGGCCTGATCTGAGGCGTTGCGGCCCGCGGCGGCGGTCCCTATAAGGGCGCCCTTCGGAGCGTGGCGCAGCTTGGTAGCGCACTTGACTGGGGGTCAAGGGGTCGCAGGTTCAAATCCTGTCGCTCCGACCAATTTTCTGAACGACATGAAAAGCGGCTCCCGGTAGTGGGGCCGCTTTTCTATTGACCGCTTTGTGCTCTGGAACACTCACTTGACGGTGACTGCCGCTCAATCGACCTTCATGTCTGGCTAAGCAGTCCGTGAGCCGCGGGGGCGTCATGAGCAGCGACAAGGTATTCTTTGACGCCGGTAACCCAGGCGCCCTCTCAAACGTCCAATGGGTGCTTGTGGCGACCGCGCTCCTGTTCTTGGTTGTCGGCATAATCATGATCTGCCGCCCGAAACTCGGGCGAGGCAACGACCCGACGGCCAATCGCGGTATGGGGCTGGCAGCTAGTTTGTTTGGTGGAGCGGCTCTCGTCGCCATCGGCGCGCCATACGTGATGGCGTTGCGCGCCCTATCCGATCTGCGCTCGGGTAAATCGCAGGTCATCGCGGGGTGTGTCGAGCACTACGCAATTGAAAGACAATCCAAGTCCGCGGACACCTATTTTTCCGTGCAGGGCGCGCCGTTCCACTTCAGCAGCATCTGGTATTTGCCCGGGTACCACAGCGCGAGCGATGATATTCATGCGGGCCAAGGCCTGAAGATTACTAAGCGTGGAGACTTTGTGATCCGCGTGCAGGCGTCGCCCACGGTCTGCCCGCAATCAACGGCAAAGTAGGTCCTTACTTGCGCGGAGCTTGCGCCCCGCCCAAGCAAAGATGATGCGCGGGTCGTCGAACGCCTAAACTCCCGTCGACTGGTTGTGCGTGCCGCCGGGTTGGGCGACGCCGAACATGACGGTGGCGCAGACTTCGCCGTCGGTTTCGCGCGCGAGGTCGCCGGTCGAGATGATGCCGACGAGGCGCTTGTCCGCGTCGACTACCGGCAGGCGGCGCACCTGAATGTCAGCCATGTTGTCGGCGATGTCGTCGATGTCCGCGTCGTCGAAGCAGTACAGCACCTCGCGGGTCATCACGTCGCGCACCTTCGCGTCCGGCCCCAGACCCTGGGCGACCGCGCGCACGGTGATGTCGCGATCGGTGAGCATGCCGACGAGGCGATCGTCTTTCTCCACCGGGATGAAGCCGATGTCGGACTCGAGCATCAGCTTCGCCGCAGTTTGCAAGCTATCCTCCGGCGTTGCGGTCAGGACTTGGCGGGTCATGCAGTCGCGTACTTTCATCACAGTCTCCATCGCCTCGGAAGGAAAGCCGCGAAACCGGGGGCGACCCTCATGCGTTCCGTAGGCGGTTCATGAAATTTGCGGTGAGGCTGGTTTGCGCGGAACCGCGCGCACGAACCGGCGGTTCAAATCGCAGCGGGGGCAAGCCGTCTACAGCCTGACAAAATGGAGCCGTCCGATGCCTGACGCGCAGGGTTCGCAATCCAACACTCAATCAATGACCGACACGCCGCGACCGCGCGGCAAGGACGGTGAGCGCCGCCCGCCCGAGGACGCGTCGTTCGCCGCGTCGCAACGCGCGCGCGGCAACGACGGCTCGCCCTATCTCACCACGCCCGATATCTGGCGCGAGACCTGGCGGCCGCTGGCGACGATACAGTCGGAGATGGCGCGCTGGTTCGACGAGGTGTGGCGTGAAGCGGCGAGTGCGCAGGGCGGCTATATAAAGTCGACGCGCGCCCTGCCTGAACTGGCCGGGGCCGCGACCTTCGCCGGTTTGCCGCGCGCGGACTTGAAGGAAACCGACAAGGACTATCGCCTGCACGTCGAGCTGCCGGGCCTGAAAGTCTCCGATGTCTCGCTCGAACTCGACGGCGACGCTCTGGTGGTGCGCGGCGTGAAATCGGACGACAGCGACGCGGATACCGCCAACTTCCACATCACCGAACGCCGCTTCGGCCGCGTCGAGCGCCGCTTCGCCCTGCCGCGCGACATCGATCAGAGCGCGGTGAAGGCGGACTTCCGCGACGGGGTTCTGAACGTCGTTCTGCCCAAGGACGCGGTCGCCGCCGCGCGCCGCCGCATCGACGTCCGCCCAGGCTGAGCCGTCAGGGGCTAGGGAACCGACGCCGTCCCAATCGGTTGGCTTGGGACGGCGGAGGTATTGCCATGGCTGATCCCGAAGTCGATGCGCCCCAAGATCCGATACCTGAGACGACCGAAAACCCCATCGTCGCCGAAGCCGATGTTTCTGAAATCGAGGAGGTTGCGCCGGTGATCTGCGATCCGGTGATCGGCTTCGTCTGTCCGAGCGAGGCGCTGAAGCGCGGCTAGCGCCGCGGTTTGAAAAAGCGGCCGTGCTCGGCCCAGGTGAACAGCGGGAACAACGGCACGCCCCAAGCGACGCCGGCGACCAGAAAATACAGGGTCGTCATCCAGCCCGACGGCACATAGGCCGCCAGTCGCAACGCGACCACGATCCACACGACCAGAAAAACCAGCATGAAGACGCCGACCAGCGCCTTGCGCGTGCGCGGACCCACGATCAGACGCGCCGGCGCACGGCGGCCATGGTGATCAGCAGGAACGCCGCACCGACCGCCGCCAAGGTGTCTTCGCTCCACTGTCCCGCGAACTCGGCCGCGGTGACCCGCGCGATGAACGCGCCCAGGAAGGCGCCGACCAGGCCCACGCCCATGGCCGACAGCAGGCGCCGGCTGCCGGTCAGCGCATCGGCCAGCCAGCCAAGCACCACGCCGATGGCCGTCACGATCAGGATGGTCTTCCAGTCCATGCCCATCATCGGAATCGACTCCCGCTAACCCGCGCCCGGCGGTGGAATACGACAGCGCGAGGCCCGGTTCCAAGGCCTTCGGCGCCCGGGAGTCGCGGAACGGCGTTCGCACGCGGCTCTGGACGCGGCGGGCGCGCTCGCCTAATCGGCCCGGGCGCATGAGGCATTTCCATACCGAGCAGCGATCGCGCGCCGTGTCCGTCTGGCTGTTTGTGCTGGCGGCCCTGGTGCTGGCTATGGTGGTGGTGGGGGGGGCGACGCGCCTGACCCACTCGGGCCTGTCGATCACCCAGTGGAAGCCGATCCGCGGCGTCGTCCCGCCGCTGAACCCTGCCCAATGGGCGCAGGAGTTCAACAATTACAAGCACATCCCCCAGTACAAACTCCTGAACCAGGGCATGAGCCTGGGCGAGTTCAAGGGCATCTACTGGTGGGAGTGGACCCACCGCCTGCTCGGCCGGCTGATCGGGGTGGTGTTCCTGTTGCCCTTCATCTGGTTCTGGCTGCGCGGGCAGCTGACCCGCCGGTTGGTGTGGCAGTGCGGAGTGCTGTTCCTGCTGGGCGGCCTGCAGGGCCTGATCGGCTGGTGGATGGTCTCCTCGGGGCTGGAGGTCCGCACCTCGGTCGCGCCCGAGCGCCTCGCGATCCACCTGGGCGCCGCCCTCATCCTGTTCATCGCCCTGATCTGGACCGGCCTCGGAGCCCAGGCGCACGAGCGTCAGGCCCGGCCGCCCGGGGGCCTGACCATCTTCGCCGCGTTGCTGCTGGGCATGGCCTATGTGCAGGCTTTGCTGGGCGCGCTGGTCGCCGGGAACCAGGCCGGGCTGATCTACAACGACTGGCCGATGATGAACGGCAAGATCCTCGCGCCGGTCAGCTGGAAGGGCGGGGCGCTGCATGCCTTCCTGCACGACCAGGCGCTCACCCAGTTCGACCACCGGATCGGCGCCTATCTGCTGCTGTTCGCGGTCACCGCCTATGTGATCTTCATTCTTCGGATCCGCGTGCCCGATGCCTTGAAGGTCGCGGGCGAGGTTCTGACGCTACTGGTCTGGGTCCAGGCTGGTCTGGGCATCGCCACCCTGATGAACGCCGCGCCTCTGCCGCTCGCCTTGCTGCACCAGCTGGGCGCCGCCCTGGTCCTGGCCGCGGCGACCTTCAACCTCTGGCGCGTGCGGCGGATGAACGAACGGTCTTTTGCGGGTGGAATAGGGGCTCAGAACCTGTAAGACCGCCGTCCGCGCGGCATTTTGTTCCGGTATTATACTACCGTTACAAAAATAACCAATAAAACCAGTAACCTAGACGCACGCCGCGCCATGAAGTGCGGTTGACGCGATCCCGGGCCTCCTGTACTGACGCGCGCTTCGCGGGTCGCCCACCGGCCGCCCGCCTCCGAGGATTTTCGACCCATGCTGAGATCGTCTACGGCTTCGTTGAAGCCCGCCGATGTCGAGAAGAAGTGGATCGTGATCGATGCGAAGGACGCCGTGGTCGGCCGTCTCGCTTCGTTCATCGCGCTGCGCCTTCGCGGCAAGCACCGGCCCGACTACACCCCGCACGTCGACTGCGGCGACCATGTCATCGTGATCAACTGCGAGAAGGTGAAGCTCACCGGCCGCAAGAACGAGAACAAGGTCTACTACCGTCACACCGGCCACCCGGGCGGCGTCAAGGAACGCATCGCGGGCCAGGTGCTCAGCGGACGTTACCCCGAGCGTGTTCTCTCCAAGGCTGTCGAGCGCATGCTGCCGAAGGAAAGCCCGCTGGCGCGCGCGCAGATGACGCACCTGCGCATCTACGCCGGCGAGAGCCACAGCCATGCCGCCCAGAGCCCCGAAGTCATCGACTTCGCCAAGCTCAACGCCAAGAACGCCCGGAGCCAATAAGATGAGCGAAACGCAAGGCTTCGACGCCCTCCAGAGCCTGTCGAGCAACCCGGAAGCTGCGGCCCCGGTGCGCGAACAGATCCTCGACAAGTTCGGCCGCGCCTACGCGACCGGCAAGCGCAAGAACGCGATCGCGCGTGTGTGGATCAAGCCGGGCTCCGGCAAGATCACCATCAACGACCGCGACCAGGAAACCTACTTCGCCCGTCCCGTGCTGCGCATGATGATCGCCCAGCCCATGGTCATCACCGATCGCTCGAGTCAGTTCGATGTGATCGCCACGGTCGAAGGTTCGGGCCTTTCCGGTCAGGCCGGCGCCATCCGTCACGCCATCTCCAAGGCGCTGACCTACTATGAGCCCGGTCTGCGCGGCGCCCTGAAGGCCGCCGGCTTCCTGACCCGCGACTCGCGGATCGTCGAGCGTAAGAAGTACGGCCGCGCCAAGGCGCGCCGCAGCTTCCAGTTCTCGAAGCGCTAGGTCGTCGGGACATATCCGACTTCGGGCGGGCGCTTCGGGAGACCGGGGCGCCCGTTTCGATTCCGGGAGTACGAATGTGACGCAGAAGATCTTCATCGACGGCGAAGCGGGCACGACGGGCCTACAAATTCGCGCGCGTCTGGAAGCTCGCACCGACCTGGAGCTCGTTAGCATCGATCCCGCACGCCGCAAGGACGCGGGCGCGCGCGCCGAGGCGTTGAACGGTTGCGATCTCGCGATCCTGTGTCTGCCGGATGGCGCGGCGCGCGAGGCGGTGGCGCTGATCGAAAATCCCGACGTGCGGGTAATCGATGCGTCCACTGCGCACCGCACTGCGCCCGGCTGGACCTACGGCTTTGCGGAAATGTCGAAGACGCAGCGCGGCGAGATCGCCAAGTCCAAGCGCGTGTCCAATCCTGGGTGCTATCCCACCGGCTTCATCGCCCTGGTGCGGCCCTTGGTGGAGACGGGGCTGCTGCCGGCCGACTGGCCGGTCACTGTGAACGCCGTCTCGGGCTACAGCGGCGGCGGCAAGGCCATGATCGCCGAGTTCGAAGGCGCCGCGCCCGATCCGTTCCGCGCCTATGCGCTGAACCTCCAGCACAAGCATGTGCCGGAGATGCAGGCGCATGCGGGCCTGAAACACCCCCCGCTGTTTGCGCCTGCGGTCGGCCGTTTCGCCCAGGGTATGATCGTCGAGGTTCCGCTGCAGCTGTGGGCGCTCCCGAACCGCGTACGCGTGAAGGATATTTGGTCGGCTTTGGACACGGCCTATGCCGAAGAGCCCTTCGTTGAAGTCGTCTCGCTTGTGCACGCCGACGAAATTTCTGCCCTGACGCCCGAGGGCCTGAACGGCACCAATCGCATGAAGCTTTTCATCTTCAGCAACTGGGATACCGGGCAAGTCCGCCTCTGCGCCTTGCTCGATAACCTGGGCAAGGGCGCGAGCGGGGCGGCGGTGCAGAACCTCAACCTGATGCTGGGTCTGGACGAGGCCGCGGGCCTTACCTGAACATTTCTTTCGCGAATGGCCTCCGGCGCGCAACGGAACGGATTGATTTCGCGCGTTTCGGTCTTAAGTTTGCCTCGCGGTCGTGAAATCCAAGACGGGCCGCCCGCCGTATAACGGAGCATGACCCCAATGTTCGTCCCCCGCCGCTCGTTCCTCCTGGGCTCCGCCGGAGCCGCCCTGGCGCTGGCCGCCGCAGGGACCGCCTTCGCCGCCGCCGACCGGTTTGCGGCCTCGCCCTGGCGCAAGATCACCAATGCGGAATGGAAGAAGCGGCTGTCGCCGCTGTCGTATCAAATCCTGCGCGAGGACGGCACCGAGCGCGCCGGCACCAGCCCGCTGCTGAACGAGCACCGGAAAGGGACTTTCGCCTGCATCGCCTGCGGCCTGCCGTTGTTCAAATCGCAGTGGAAGTTCGACAGCGGCACCGGCTGGCCGAGCTTCTACACGGTCATCCAATCGAACATTTACAAGAAGTCCGACCACGAGCTGCTGGAAGAGCGCACCGAGTATCACTGCGCCCAGTGCCTCGGCCACCAGGGTCACGTGTTCGACGATGGCCCGAAGCCCACCGGTCTGCGCTACTGCAACGACGGCGTCGCGCTGAAGTTCATTCCCGGCTAATCCCGCGTCGAGGCGATCGGCTGGAAGCAGCCGAGGATAAGGCGCGATGCGTCGAACGGCGGCTCGCCGGCTGACTCCATCCGCGGGTCTTCGTGCATCTTGGCTTCCGCGGCCTGAAAGGTCTCGCGGTCATGCCAGATCTGCCAGATGAAGACGATCTTCTCGCCGGGCTTGGCGGCGACCGCCTTGCGGAAGTCGGTCTGCTTGCCGTTCGGAATGTAGTCTTCCCAGGATTCGACGATTTCGAGACAGCCGAACTCCGTGAAGAACCTGGCGCTGCTCTCGGCCCAGGCGCGATAGGCGTCCTTCTTGTCTTCGGGTACGGGGATGACCAGGCCGCAGACGTACATCAGGCGGCCGGCTTCTTCAGCGCCGACTCCAGAGTCAGGCCGAAGACCACGGACGCCGCGATGATGGCGATCGAATAGTCGTGGCCGGGCCACGCGGCCGCACAGCAGGCGACGATCACGATGAGCAGCGGAACCGTCGCGGCCAGGATCAGGGTGATCGGCGAGTCCGGCTGGATCAGCGGCGGACGCTCCGGCATCTTGAACACGTAGCGCTTGAACAGCAGGTAGAGCGCCACGATCGCCGGCGCGAGCACGATCACCACCCAGCGCATGCGCGCGGGCCCGAAGAAGGCGGCGGAGACGACCAGCAGGGTGAGGGCGAGCCCGGTCACCACCGCGAGCGTCACGTTCAACTCGTAGATCTTCTGCGGGCTGGCCGCGGGCGGGGGCGTGTTGGTCATGAGCGCACCTTCACATAGTCGCCGGGCGCCTCGGTGAGTGGTTTCAGCTTGCCCTTGGTGGGATCGCGCGCGGCGACCCAGCCGCCCGACCTGGCGTGCAGCCACTGCGCCCAGTGCGGCCACCACGAGCCGGGTTTCTCGACCGCGCCATCGAACCATTCCTCGAACGTCGGCGGAAGTTCGGGGTTTTCCCAGTGCTGGTACTTCTTTGCCGCGGGCGGATTGACTACGCCGGCGATATGGCCGGACCCCGCCAGCGTATAAGTCACGTCGCCGCCAAACAGGCGCGCGCTCTTATAGACCGACCGCGCCGGGGCGATGTGGTCCTCGCGGCTGGCCTGGAAATACATCGGAACCTTGACGCTCTTCGGATCGAGCTTGACGCCATCGAGCACCAGCTCGCCCTTCGAAAACGCGTTCTGGCCGTAGAACTGGCGCAGATATTCCAGGTGCAGCGCCTTGGGCATGCGCGTCTGGTCGGAGTTCCAGTAAAGCAGGTCGAAGCTCGGCGGCTCCTTGCCCATCAGATAGTTGTTCACGAAGAACGACCAGACCAGGTCGTTGGCGCGCAACGCGTTGAAGGTGTCGGCCATGGCGGCGCCCGGCAGCACGCCGCCGGCGGCGTCCATCATCTCCTCGAGCTGCTTCAGCCAGGCTTCGTCGGTGAACAGCAGAAGATCGCCCGCTTCGGAGAAATCGTGCTGCGCGGCGAAGAAAGTCACTGCGTTAAACCGTTTGTCGCCCTTGGCCGCCATGTGCGCGAGCGTCGAGCCCAGGAGCGTGCCGCCGATGCAATAGCCGACGGCGTTCAGCTGATCGGTCCCGCACTGCTCCATCACCTTGGTCGAGGCGGAGTAGATGCCGCCGCGCATATAGTCGGCGAAGCTGCGGTCGCGCAGGGATTGGTCGGGGTTCACCCACGAGGTCACGAACACGGTGAACCCCTGGTCGGTGAGCCAGCGGATCATCGAGTTCTCGGGCCGCAGATCGAGGATGTAGAACTTGTTGATCCACGGCGGGAAGATCAGCAGCGGCGTCTCGCGCGCCTGCACCGTCGTCGGGTTGAACTGCAAAAGCTCATAGAGTTCGTCGCGCCAGACCACCTTGCCGGGCGCGGTCGCGACATTCTCGCCGACCTTGAAACGGCTGTAATCGGTCTGGCTGATCGCCAGCTTGCCGCCGCCGCGTTCGATGTCGGCGGCGAAGTGCTCCATGCCCTTGACCAGGCTCTCGCCGTTGGTCGCCGCAAGCTCGCGCAACGCGGCGGGGTTGGACGCCAGGAAGTTGGTCGGCGAAAACGCGTCGGTCAGCAGCTTGGTGAAAAACTCCGCGCGCCGCTTGGTCAGCGGATCGACGCCCTCGACGCCCGACACCAGGCTGTTCAGCCAGTCGGAGGTGACGAGGTAGGACTGCTTCATTACGTCGAAGACCGGGTTCTCGCTCCAGTCCTTGTCGTTGAAGCGCTTGTCGCCCTTAATCGGCGCCGCAGCCGGCTCCGGCGTCTCGCCCGCCGCGCGGCGCGCCGCGTTTTGCCACAGGTCCATGTAACGGCCGAACAGATCGGCCTGAGCCTTGAACAGTTTGTCCGGCGTGGTGGCGAGCCGGGTCATCACCTCGCCCATGGCCGGGCCGACGTTGAACGGATCGGGCGAGAGGGCGCGCGGGGCGTCTGCCTGCGACAGCGCCGCCTCGGCGATCGCGCCCTGGGCGGTCAGCGCGGCCTTGGCGAGGTTCAGCGACAGCCTCTCGACCGCCTCGCGTTGAGTCGGGTCCAACAGGGCCGCTTCCCACGATGCGGCGGCCGAGACCGCGGCCCGCGGCGCCTCACGTTGCGGCGGTGGAGGAGGGGCGTCTTCGAGCTTCGGGGCGGGCGCCTTGGCGGTCTTCGGTTTGGCGGAGGACGCCTTGGACGCTTTCTTGGCGGCCTTGGGCTTGGAGCCTTTGCGCGTCCCGGCTGTGGCCGCCATGGTCTGAACTCCTTTCGGCCTTCCGCCGCCCCGCATGATCGCATATGAGCGAAGGCGAGATGAACCGCGAGCGCCGCCTTATCCGGAGGATCGCCGCCGGGCGCAAGCCGCGAGGCTTGGACCCTTGGCGCGGCTTGGTCCTGGGCGGGATTTGCGTCGCGGCCGCAGCACTTTCGGGCTGCATTTCCGACCCGTTCAACCAGCCGACCGATCCGAACGCCCAGGGTTCGGCTGCGATCACCGCAGAGGCCGCCCATCCGGGGCCCTATCCGCGCTGGTCGCAGTTTCCCGCCGTGCCCGCGAACGTGCCGACGGTGGCCACCTGGAATGCCGACGCCAAGGGGCTGGACGCGGACCAGGCGGAACTGCTGCGCGAGGCAGCCGGCCTGCAGTGGACGCTGCACGACTCCGACCAGTGGGCGGCCGAGCAGCGGCGGTTGATCGATCCGGCCATGGCCGTCCAGGCCCCGCCGAATTCCGCCGCCGCCACCGAAGCCTTCGCCGCCGCCGCCCGCGCCCTCGCCGTTCCGCCGCCGCCGGCGAAGTAATCCACCGTTTTACGCTTAGCCGCACCGGGGCCGCTCCCAGGAGCCCCGGACGAATCATCTAAGACTGTCGCCAGGAGTTCTCTGTATGTCGTCCATCGATCTCGAGCGTGATCTGGCGCTCGACGCCGTCCGCGTCACCGAAGCCGCCGCCATCGCCGCGGCCAAGCTGGCCGGGCGCGGCGATGAAAAAGCCGCCGACCAGGTCGCGGTGGACGCCATGCGTACGGCGCTGAACAGCCTCGACATTCAGGGCACCATCGTCATCGGCGAGGGCGAGCGCGATGAAGCGCCCATGCTCTACATCGGCGAGAAGGTGGGCACCGGCACGGGCCCTGCGGTCGACATTGCGCTGGATCCGCTGGAAGGCACCACGCTCACCGCCAAGGCCATGGCCAATGCGCTGGCGGTGCTCGCGTTGTCGCCCGCCGGCGGCATGCTGCACGCGCCCGACACCTACATGGACAAGATCGCCATCGGTCCGGGCTACCCGGAGGGCGTCATCGACCTCGACGCCGATCCGGCGGAGAACGTGAAGGCGCTGGCCAAGATCAAGGGCGTGAGCGTCAGCGAAATCACCGCTTGCGTGCTCGACCGGCCGCGTCACGCGTCGATCATCGACAGCCTGCGCAAGATCGGCGCGCGGGTGAACCTCATCACCGACGGCGACGTCGCGGGCGTAATCCACACCGCCGAGCCTGAAACCGGCATCGACATCTACATCGGCCAGGGCGGCGCGCCGGAAGGCGTGCTGGCGTGCGCGGCGCTGAAGTGTGTCGGCGGCCAGTTCCAGGGACGTCTGGTATTCCGCAACGACGATGAGCGCGGCCGCGCCGAGCGCCTCGGCCTCACCGACTTCAATCGCAAGTACACGCTGAATGAACTGGTGCGCACCGACGCCGTGTTCGCCGCCACGGGCGTGACCAAGGGCGCCATGCTCGACGGCGTGCGCTACGAGAACGGCTTCGTGACCACCCACACCCTGGTGATGACCTCATCCAACCGCACGGTCCGCCGCGTGCGCATGCGTCGCCCGGTCTAGGGATGGATGAGGGCGTACTCGAGCGTGAAACCGACGCCGACGACGCCTTCCTAGGCGTAAGCCGCTCGATTACCGGCCGCCGCTGGCGCCAACGCCCTGCAGACGCGGCGCTCACCCTGCATCACCAACGCACGCTCGATCTCAGCGAACCGCTGGCGCGGGCGCTGGCCGCGCGGGACATCGCGGCGGAGGACGGTGCGCACTACCTCAACCCGACCCTGAAGGCGCTGTTCCCCGATCCGTCGAGTTTCCTCGACATGGACCGTGCCGCGGAGGCCATCGTCGATGCGCTTGTTGAGAAGAAGCGCGTCTACGTTTTCGCAGACTACGACGTCGACGGCGGCACGTCGGCGGCGCAACTGGTGCGCTGGTTCCGCGCCATGGGCGCAGACCTCCCGATCTATGTGCCCGACCGCATGAAGGAAGGCTTCGGCCCGAGCCCGGCCGCGTTCCGCGGTCTGCGCGACGCAGGCGCGGAACTGGTCATCACGGTGGATTGCGGCGCCGCGGCGCACGATGCCTTGCTGGAGGCCGCCAAGATCGGCCTCGACGTCGTGGTCATCGACCACCATCTGATGCACGGCGAAGCGCCGCCCGTGCGTGCGCTGGTCAATCCCAACCGGCCCGGCGACACCTCCGGGCAGGGGCATCTCGCCGCGGCGGGCGTGACCTTCGTACTGGTCGCCGCCCTCAATCGCGAGGCGCGCAAGCGTGGTCTGTTCGAAGGCCGCGACGAACCCGACGTGCGCGCGTGGCTTGATCTCGCGGCGCTGGGCGCGGTGTGCGACGTGACGCGCCTGACCGGCTTCAACCGTGCTCTCGCGGCGCAGGGCCTGAAGGTCATGTCGGCGTGGGGAAACCCCGGGCTGAAGGCGCTGATGGAAGTCGCCGACGCAAAAGGTCCCGCGAGCGTGTTCCACGCGGGCTTCATCCTGGGACCGCGCATCAACGCCGGCGGACGCATCGGTCGCTCCGACCTCGGCGCGCGCTTGCTGTCGACCGACGATCCCGAAGAAGCGATGGCGCTGGCCCAGGAACTCGACACACTGAACGCGCAACGCAAAGACGTCGAACGCGAAGTCACCGAGGCGGCGATCAAGCTGGTCGAGCAGTCGTCCAACTTCGATCCCCAGGCGCCGGTGATCGTCGCCGCCGCCGAGGGTTGGCATCCGGGCGTCATCGGCATCGTCGCGGGCCGTCTGCGCGAACGCTGGCGCCGGCCGGTGATCGTCATCGGCGTCGATCCCGTTGCCGACCTCGCCAAGGGCTCGGGCCGTTCGCAACCGGGCGTGAACCTGGGCGCCGCGGTCCAGGCCGCTTTCGACGAGGGCATACTGATGGCCGGCGGCGGCCACGCCATGGCGGCGGGCCTGACCATCCGCCCGCGCGACATCCCGGAACTGCGCGCCTTCCTGTCCGCCCGCCTGGCCAAGGAGACCGCCAAGGCGGTGGCCGAGGACGCCCTCGAACTCGATGCCGTGGTCACCGCCCGCAGCGCCGACCGCGCCCTGTTCGACGCCTTCGGCCGGATGAACCCCTTCGGCCCCGGCAATCCCGAGCCCCTGTTCGCCTTCGCCGGCATGCGGGTGGTCGAGGCGATCCCGATGAAGGGCGGCCACGTGCGCGCCACGCTGGCCGATCCGGACGGCACGCGGATTCGCGCCGTGGCCTGGCGCGCGGGCGAAGGTCCGATGGGAAAACGCCTTCTCGAACAAGGCTCTGGCCTGCATGTCGCCGGCAAGCTGAAGGCCGACGACTGGAACGGCCGCAACGGCGTCCAGCTCGAGATCGAGGACCTGGCCGATCCGCGCATGGCGACCTGATCAGGGTGCGGCGTCCGCCCGCGCCATTTCGCCTAATGGCCTGGTCACACACCAGTGCTTATCTGTGGGGCCCTCTGGTGGACGGTGCTCTTGACCCCTGATTCCCCCGCGCCCTCGTGGCGCAAGATCTTCGAGACCTATCGCCATCCCAGTCATCTTCGCAGCTCGATCGAGCTGGTGATCACGGCTGCGCCGCTCTTTCTGCTGTGGGGTCTGGCGATGTGGGCGTGCGCGCAGGGATGGTGGTGGGCGGCGGCGCTGTCGCTGCCGGCCGCGGCGTTCCTGGTGCGGTTGTTCATGATCCAGCACGATTGCGGCCACGGGTCCTTCTTCCGCTGGAAGGGGCTCAACGACTGGACCGGCCGGATCATCGGGGTGCTGACGCTGACGCCTTACGACTACTGGCGCCGCACCCATGCGATGCACCACGGGACCTCGGGCAACCTCGACCGCCGCGGTCTCGGCAGCGTGGAGATGCTCACCGTCGACGAGTACCACGCCAAGGGCTGGCTGGGCCGCGCGGCCTACCGGTTCTACCGCAATCCCGCCGTGCTGTTCGGGATCGGCCCGGCCTACATGTTCATGCTGCAGCACCGGCTGCCCATCGGCTTGATGCGCGACGTCCGCTCCTGGCTCAGCGTCATGGCGACCAACGCCGGGGTCGCCGCCATCGTCGTGACCCTGATTCTGTTTCTCGGTCCGGGGCCGTTCTTCGCCGTGGTCGCGCCCTCGCTGGCCGTCGCCGCCTCGATCGGCGTCTGGCTGTTCTATGTGCAGCACCAGTACGAGGGGGTGGCCTGGGCTCGGGACGGGGAATGGCGGGCCCACGAGGCCGCCCTGGAGGGCAGCTCCCACTACGACCTGCCGCCGGTGCTGCGCTGGCTGACCGCCAACATCGGCGTCCACCACGTCCATCACGTGGCCAGCCGCGTGCCCTTCTACCGCCTGGGCCAGGTCCTTCGCGCCCACCCCGAGCTCACGGCCATGGGACGGGTGACCCTGTGGCAGAGCGTCAAGGGGGTCCGCCTGGCCCTCTGGGACGAGGCCTCGCGCCGGCTGGTGACCTTCCGGGAGGCGAGGCGGCTGGGCGGCTGACCCGCCGCAGCGGAACGCCTTGCGCGCCTTACCAGTGTTGGCTATATCGCCCGCTCTCCGCGCTGAGGTCCCTTCGTCTATCGGTTAGGACACCAGATTTTCAATCTGGGAAGAGGGGTTCGACTCCCCTAGGGACTGCCAGCGCTGAAAATTCGCCCTTAACGCGAAATTTTCGTTTCCCGGCTGCCCGCCATCAAATATCCGTGTTATGGTTTTTCGCTCGCCGCGCTCTCGGCGGGCGAATGGGGCTGGAGCGGTGAGTTACGATTTCGAGGATGCGGGTGCGCAAACCGAAGCGGTGCGCATCAGCGGCAGAGTAAAGTGGTTCGATCCCGGCAAGGGCTACGGCTTCATCGTCCCGGACGACCCCAACCAGACCGATTTGAAGGACGTGCTGCTGCACGTGACGAGCCTTCGCGACTCCGGTCGCGAGCAGGCCCTCGAGGGCTCGATCATCGTCTGCGAAGTGGTGCGCCGCCCCAAGGGCTGGCAGGTCGCCGCCATCCTCGAGCTGGACGAGAGTTCGGCTGCGCCGCCGGCCGAGCGCCGCGGCTATGACAGCCTGCGCCACGACCGGGGCGGCGATTTCGCCTCCATGCCGCGCGCGCCGCGCCGCGTCGCGCCCTTGTCGCCTACCGGCCCGCTCGAGCGCGCCAAGGTGAAATGGTTCAACCGCACCAAGGGCTACGGTTTCGTAGTGCGCGAAACCGATCCGGGCGATATCTTCGTCCACATCGAGACGCTTCGCCGTTGCGGCCTGGAAGACCTCCAGCCGGGCGACGATGTGATGGTCCGTTTCGCTGAAGGCCCCAAAGGGCTGGTGGTGGCGGAGATCCAGCAGGTCTCGCTCGTCTGACCGCCCAACCGTAGAGCGCCCCATGTCCCTCAATCGTCTTAGCCGCAGCGCTGCAGGCCTCGCGGCCGTTTCCGTGTGTGCGCTTCTCGCCGCCGGCCATGCCCAGGCCACGCCGAATTCCACCAGTCCCAGCGTCTGCGCCGAGGTTGCGCAGGAGCTGAAGTTTCACACGCCGCCGACCCAGAAGCTCGAGATCGAGACGCGCCACGGCGCGCGCAGGTTCGACGTCGAGGTCGCCTCCGACGACGCCACCCGCGAACTGGGTCTGATGTGCCGCAAGACCATGGCGCCGGGCCACGGCATGCTGTTCGAATTCCCGCAGGCCGAGCAACAGACCTTCTGGATGAAGAACACCTACATCCCGCTCGACATCATCTACATCGGACGCGACGGGCGCATCGTGTCGATTTCGGCCAACGCCAAACCCTTCGACGAGTCGCCGCTGCCGTCGGCGGGTCCCGCCAACGGCGTGCTCGAGATCAAGGGCGGACTGTCGGCGAAACTCGGCATCAAGGCCGGCGACAAGGTCAGGCACGCCTTCTACGGCCAGAGCTGACCCGGTGGCGCGCGCCGCGCTGATCCTGTTGTCGGCGGTCTTCCTGATGCTGGGAACGGCGCCCGGCGCGCGCGCGCAAGAGAAGGTCACGGTCGAAAACCAGCGGCTGACCATTCAGCTCGATCACCGCCGCTTCAGTCTCGTGGCCCACGTGTTCAGGCCCGCGGGCAGGGGCCCGTTCCCGCTCGTGGTGGTCAACCACGGTACGCCGTCGGGGAACCTGGAACGCCTTCGGGCGGCGAAGCTGGACAGCCTTGATCCGCCGGCGCGCTGGTTCGCGGAACACGGGTTCGTCGTCGTGGTCGCGCTGAGACCCGGCTTTGGACAATCGGATGGTCCGTTCATGGAGCGCACGACGCCGTGCGCGAACCGCGATTACGTGCACGACGGTCGCGTCACCGCCGACGTCGAAGCCGCCATCATCGAGAGCGCCAAGGCCCTGCCGGACGTCGATGGGCATCGCGTGATCGTGGTCGGTCACTCCGCCGGCGGATTCGGCGCCATGGCCTTGGCGGACGCGCCGCCGCCCGGCGTTCTCGCGGTGATCAACTTTGCGGGCGGGAAGGGCGCGAACGACGGCGCCATCTGCAGCGGCGGCGCACGCCTCGCCCAGGCAGGCGCCGTCTTTGGTCGCGGCAATCGCCTGCCGCAGCTGTGGCTGTATGCCCCGAACGATCGCGAATTCCCGCCGTCGGTGGCGCGTCCGCTCTACGACGCCTATCGCAAGGACTCGAGGCCGGCCGTCGAGTTCGTCGAACTGCCGCCCTACGGCGATGACGGCCACCTGGCCTTCGTGGCGCCCGACCCGACCGTTTGGGCGGCGCCGGTGCTCAAGTTCCTCGCCGAGATCGGCGCGACCTGAGGTTCAGCCCCAGCGCTTGCGCACCGCCTGGGCGGCCGGGCGCGCGTAGCAGCGCGCGACCCAGTCGGCGACGTGCGGATGCGGGCTCAGGTCCATCTGGTCCGTGCGCGAGGGCGACAGCACGCCCGCGACATTCAGGTCCGCGACGCTGAACTGCTCGCCCAGCAGCCAGGGCCGATCCTTCAGCACGCCGTCGAGCTTGCTCAGTTCCACGTTCGCCAGCGCCGTAAGTTCGGGCCCCGCCAGCGTCTTCAGAAATCGCGTGCGCACGTCCTTCTGGATCCACGGCTCGACGTGGCCCTGGACCCACAGCGACCAGCGCCAGGCCTGGGCCTCGCCCGCCGCGTCCGCGGGATAGAGGGGCGCCTCGCCGTGGCGGCCATAGGTCTTGCAGATATAGAGGTTGATCGCGAGCGACTCCGAAACGACCACCGCCCCGTCCGCCAGGATCGGGATCGCGCCCATCGGGTTGAGCCGCAGGTACTCGGGCGACTTCAGCTTGGGGTCCTCATAGCCGATCGGGTCGTGGTCGTAGCTGAGGCCGAGCTCCTCCAGTGTCCAGAAGATGCGGCGGGTGCGGGACTTGTCGGAGCCGTAGAGGGTTAGGGTCATGGCGGACCTTTGGCCGCGGGCCGCGCCTCGGGTCAAGCCGCCGGTTGGCTATCTCAGGCCCATGGGTTATCTGGCGGGGACTGGATGACCCGCCGAGTCCGGGGCGTAGCGCAGCCTGGTAGCGCATCTGCTTTGGGAGCAGAGGGTCGCAAGTTCGAATCTTGCCGCCCCGACCATCGGCTGGGACGCCTGGAAGACGCTTTGGAGAGCCTGATGCTGGCCCGTATCTACCGCCCCGCAAGAAACGCCATGCAGTCGGGCCGCGCCAGGACGCACGAGTGGGTGCTGGAGTTCGCCCCCGCCTCGGCCCGTGTCGCCGATCCGCTGATGGGCTGGATCAGCTCGGACGACATGCGCGGCGAAGTCACCCTGACGTTCGAGACCAAGGACCTGGCGGTCGCCTACGCCCAGAAGCACGGCATCCCGTTCCGCGTGCACGAGGATCACGCCCCGCCGCTGGTCATCAAGGCCTACGCCGACAACTTCGCGTTCAACCGCAAAGAGCCGTGGACGCACTGACGTTCACGACGACGACCGCAAGGGCTCAGACCCCGTAGCTCAGTTGGATAGAGCACCCGCCTTCTAAGCGGGATGTCGCAGGTTCGAATCCTGCCGGGGTCGCCACCCTACGCCGAAGGCTTCGGGTGGCAGGCCACGGAGTGGACTGACGGTCGAAGCCTATCGGCGTAGTGTCGCCCGAAGCTCCGCAGGAGCGAAGGGGGAACCGGTCGGGATGTGGTACGTGTACTTTCTCAGTCTCGCCAACGGTGATGTCTATGTGGGCTTCGCGAAGGATCTGCGCGCACGCGTGAAGAGACACAACGCAGGTCAAGTTCGATCCACCAAGGCGCACCTTCCCGCAAGCCTATTGTCCTATGTGGCCGTCCTCGATCGTCCAACGGCAATCGCCCTGGAGACCTACTTTAAGTCGGGATCCGGCAAGGCTTTCGCCAACAAGCGACTTTGGCCATGAGCGGCCCGCCACCTAAAGCGCCGGTTCGGCCGCCACCGGGTCGGCGGAGACCTCAGAGATGTCGGTGAAGGCCGTGACCTTCAGCTCGGCGGCTGCGGACCTCCGGCGGCTTGGCAGAGCTGCACGAGGCCGTTGCGGTCGGAGGCGGACCACGGTTCGGGCTCAACACCGAATTCGCGCGCGCGCCCTATAACCCCGTCGGCGTTTTGCCATTGATATTGGTTCATCACGCCGGCGCCGTTGCTTTCCTGCACGAGCGCTTGCGCCTGAGCGTCGCTCAGACGATCCGAAAGCGCGATCGAAAAGATTCGGATGCCCATCTGCCGCTGCAGGTCTCTGTTTTGATTGAACAGCGCGACACCGCTGTAATATTTGGCCAGGGCCGCGCGTTCATTTAGCGGCATATGCGTGACCGCGCCGGTCTTCGAGAGATCCCAGATCGCGGATTGAAGGCTGTGATAGCGCGGGAAGAAGATGTTTGGGCGAGGACCGCCCTTGGCCCAGGCGATCCACTTCTGAGTATAGGCGAACATGCACTTGTCTTCGGCGCTGCTGAAGGCGGCGATGCCGGCGTTGCGGCTGATTTCCACTTTGAGCGCGGCGCGGGTTTCCGCCACCTCGGACTGGACATGCAGCCACTCGACCGTTTGATCGAGCGCGAGCGCGATCAGCACGCCCAGGACAATGATCCCGATCTCAGAGAGGAATTCGCGCCAGCCATGCACCGGCTTCGGCTTGTGGATGTCCATGGTCGCCCCCGGCCTTGCACTCCCGCAAGTCGTAGCCGAGTCAGGGGCTTCGTCAAAGGATTGGCGGCGTTACAGCGCCGGTTCGGCCGTCACCGCGTCCGCTGGCACCTTTGAGATGTCGGTGAGGCCCGTAAGCGACAAACCGTCGTCCAGTTCGTCGCGGAAGAGTTTCAGCGCGCAGGCGACGCCTTTCTCGCCCTCGGCGGCGAGCCCGTAGAGCCAGCCGCGGCCGGAGAGGCAGGCGTCGGCGCCGCGGCCCATGGCCTTGATGATGTCGAAGCCGGTGCGGATGCCGCCGTCGAAGAAGACTTCCGTCTTGCCTTTCACGGCGTGTGCAATTTCCGGCAGCACCGAGATCGAGGAGGGCGCGCCGTCCAGCTGACGTCCGCCGTGGTTGGACACGATGATCGCATCGGCGCCCAGATCGACCGCCTGTTTGGCGTCGTCGGCGTGCATGACGCCCTTGAGAATGAACTTCCCCTTCCACTGGTCGCGCACCCATTTGATGGTGTCGACGTCGAAGGACGGGTCGAACTGCGACTCTATCCATTGCGACAGCGCCTTCAGGTTACCCGCCTGCTCGACCTCGCCCTCGAGGTTGCCGAAGGTGCGCCGCTTGCTTCGCGCCATGCGCAGCAGCCAGCCGGGATGGCCCAGCATGTCGGTCATGTTCGACGCCGTCAGGCGCGGCGGCACCGACAGGCCGTTCTTTGCGTCGGCCCAGCGCTTGCCCTGAACGTGCAGGTCGAGGGTGAGGACAAGCGCTGAACAGCCGGCGTCGTGCGCGCGGCGGATCAGGTCTTCGCTGACCTTGCGCTGTTTCATCAGATAGAGCTGGAACCAGAACGGCCGCCTGGTCGCTTGGGCCACGTCTTCGATCGAACAGATCGACATGGTCGACAGGCAGAACGGTACGCCGAACGCCTCCGCCGCCTTCGCCGCCTCCACCTCGCCGTTGGGCCAGGTCAGGCCGGCAAGGCCGGTCGGTCCGATCGCCAGCGGAATGGTTGCGTCCTCACCGACCATCTTCACCGACAGGGTGCGGTGCGACACGTCGCGCATGACGTGCTGGCGCAAGGTGAGCGCGCGCATTTCCGACAAATTGCGCTCCAGCGTCCCCTGTTCGTAGGAGCCGCCGTGAACATAGTCGAAGATCACCCGCGGCAGGCGCCGCTTCGCCTTCTGTTCGAGATCGAAGATGGATGCGATCACGCCCATACCACCACCTCGCGCGCCTGCGCCGACAGCTCGCCACGCTTGGCCATGGCCTCGATCCGGCCGCCGATGCGGCAGGCCAATGCCTGGATGGTGAGCGAGGGGTTGACCCCGCCCGACGTCGGAAACAGCGACCCGTCGCAGACCCACAGGTTCGGGATGTCCCAACTGCGTCCGTCCTTGTCGACGACGCTCGACGCCGAGTCGGCGCCCATGCGGCAGGTGCCCATCAGGTGGCTGGTGTCGGGGGTGGAGAACACGTCGCGACCGCCGGCGACTTCCAGCATCTGCGAGAGATAGTTGACCCCGTGCCGCATCAACGCCTTGTCGTTGTCGGAATAGGAGAAGGTGATCTTCGGAATACGCAGGCCGTACTGGTCGACCTCGTCCATCAGTTCGACGCCGTTGCAGAGCTGCGATTCCGTCTCGCCGACCGGGCCGAGGCCCGCCATATGATTGTAGTTCAGCATCCGGTCGCGCAGCGTCTGGCCCCACACGCCGGGCTGCCCCGCCATGGTCTGGGCCCAGGTGACCGGTAACGGCCCCTGGCTCATGAACGAATAGCCGCCGAAGAAGCCCTTGCCCTCATCGGTGTAGTTCCAGTGTTCCGACACCGCCATGTTCGGCGGGCCTTTCCACATCCGCACTTCGTCTTCGAAGGTGGCCCAGACGCCGGGGCTGGAATGGATGGTCAAATACTTGCCGACCAGTCCCGAGCCGTTCGCCAGGCCTTGGGGAAATTGCGGGCATGCCGAGTTCAGCAACAGACGCGGTGTTTCGACGGAATAACCGGCAACGACCACGTTGCGGGCGCGCTGAAAGCGCTCGACGCCTTCGCGGCGATAGGTGACGCCGGTGCAGAGGCCGTCGCGGCCGACCTCCACCCGGGTGACCATGGCCATGTCGCGGATCTCGGCGCCGGCCTTTAGGGCGCGGGGAATCCACACGACCAGCGCGCTCTGTTTCGCATTGGTGGCGCAGCCGACCACGCAGAAGCCGCGATAGACGCAGGGCGGTGACTTGCCGCGTGGCGCGGAGACGGTGGCGAGCGGCGTCGCGCACCATTTGATCCCCATCTTTTCGGCGGCGCGGCCGAGCAATTGGCCCGAGGCGTTCAGCTCGTGTTCGCGATAGGGATACGGCGTACGCTTGGACGGCCACGGATAGTTCACCGGACCCGCCACATGGAGCGCGCGTTCGGCTTCGGTGTAGTAGGGCTCGATCTCCTCCCAGCTTACCGGCCAATCGACGCCGTAGCCGAGACGCGTTCGGCACTTGAAGGTTTCCCGTCTTAGCCGCAACGAGATCATCGCGAAATGGACGGTGGAACCGCCCACCCCGCGGCCGGAATTGTTGGCGCCCATGACGATGGGATCGGCCCCGGCGGTGACCCGCTCGTCGGTCCAGTAGAGTTTGTGCTGGGCGAGCTCGTCGGAGGCGAACTCTTCGAGCGGCCGCCAGAACGGGCCGGCGTCGAACACTACGACCGAGAACCCGGCTTCCGACAGCTTCGCCGCCAGAGTCGCGCCGCCGGCGCCTGAGCCGACGATGGCGAAGTCGACGATCTCCTTGTCGGTGAACGCGCGCATGGGCGTGACGCCGCCGACGCGGAAGACGTCGGGCGCCGTGCCGTCGACGGCTCTGGGGGATTCGAGGTTCACGACGTCGCCTCTTGCGGCGCCTCCCATGGATCGCGTTCGCCCACGCCCATTCTGACATAGCCGCGCGGTCCCGCCGGTCCGCCGAAGCCGATCTCGCTCCAGGCCGCCGGGTGGGCGTAGTAAAGGGTGGCGACCGTGTGCACGAGCAAGGCGCTGAAGAATCGCTGCGCCGACATGCCGCCCCAGTCATCGCGCTCCACCTCGCCCAGTTCGACGCAGCGCAGGACGAGATCCTGATCGTCGGGCGTGAGGTCAACGAAGGCCTTTCCCAGCCTCCGTTGCGCTTGCGCCTCGATGCCCGCCAATCCGCGGCGCCATGCTTCCGCTTGCCGCGGCAAGTCGTCGTAGCGGTAGCCTTCGGTGCGGTCCTCTTGGAGTTGGTGGTCGATCCAGGGCGTGATCGGGATCGGCGGTTCGCGATCGGGTTGGGGGATCAGGCGCGCGACGATGGCTTCCAGGCGGTCCCACTCGGCTTCGGTGAAGAAGCGCCGTTCCGGCGTGCGCTCGAGGCGTTCGGCCAGCACCTCACGTGTCGCGTCGTTGAAGGAGGGGCTCTCCCAGCGCGCCAGAACGTCATAGGTGGGATAGGGGCGCTTCATGGATCACCTGCTTGCGGCCATGGCGGCCTCACGATCGCGCAGGCTGAGGGCGGCGAGCGCGGCGACAGCGAGAGCGGAAAAACTGGGCGGCGCGGGCAGCGGCGGGCCATCGACCATGTTCTGGCGCCAGTTGCTCCATCCGCCCATGGCGCGCGAGACGCCGTAAGCATGCAGCAGCGCGCCGCCGACGCCGAGGGCCGCGGTCAGTCCAAGCCACGCGCGGGTAAAGCGGCGACGCTTGGGCGCGTCGTGTTCGAGCGCCGCGCGCGCGGCGAGCGCCGCGCTTATGGGCGGGATGGTGACCGGCAGCAGCATCAGCGGGTTCTGAAATGCGCCGCGAAAGTGCAGCAGGCCGGCTTCAGCCACGGTGCCCGCGAGCCCTGCGCCCGCAAGGGCCGCCATGGCGCGGCCGGCGGGAATCCCGGCGATGCGCTCTTCGCCCGCGCCGATGCGTTCGGCGGCGAGGCCGAGCAGGCCCGAGAGCGATAAAGCAAACGGCGCCAGCAGCGGGGCGCCGTAGAACAGGTTCTGCCAGTTCAGCTTGCCGGGCCGGCGCAGCAGGTTGAACAGGTGGAAGCCCAGGCCGGTGATCCCGACCGCGACCGCCGCGCCGTAAACCGTGTCGCCGCGAACGCTCCGGGTCTGCCGCCCGCCCGCCGCCGCCGCCGCGCCGTGCAGCGCGGTGACGCCAGAGGTGATCAGCGGCGTGTACATGCCCGGATTTTCGAACGAACCGCGGTAGTGCTCCGTCGCGCTGTCGGCGAGGACCGAGAGCGCCAACAGCGACGCCGCGGCATGCAGACCACGCGCTTCGCCGCGGGCCGGGGCGACATCAACCCGGCGCGAACGGACCCTGGCGGGCTTGCGACGCGAACTTGCAATCGTCGCGCTGATCGCGGCCACGCCTGCGAGGCCCAACACCGCGAGCCCCGCAGCGCGCGCCGCCGGCGGATCCTGTCCGATCCCCCGCGGGTACAAGCTCATCCGTCGACGTCCGCCAGCACATTGCTCAGCACCTGCCGCGCCGAACCCTTCATCGCCGCGCCTTCGCTGGAGTCGTGATGCAACAGCGCCGATGTCAGATTGCGGGCTTCCTCAAAGGTGATGTGCGGCGGCAGGGGCGGGACTTCCGGGTCGGTCTTCACCTCGAGCACCACCGGCGTGTCGCTGGCCAGCGCCGCGGTCCAGGCCGAGGCCATCTGTTCCGGATCGTCCACATAGATGCCCTTCAGCCCGATCATTTCGGCAAAGCGATGATAGGGCACGTTTGGAATACGCTGGGTCGCGTCGAACTTGGGATTGCCCATGGTGACGCGCTGTTCCCAGGTCACCTGATTCAGGTCCTCGTTGTTGAACACGCAGCAGATCCAATTTGGCGTCTTCCAGTCGCGCCAGTACTTTGCGACCGTGATCAGCTCGGCCATGTTGTTCATCTGCATGGCGCCGTCGCCGACCAGGGCGATGACCGGGCGGTCGGGGTGGGCGAACTTGGCGGCGATGGCATAGGGCACCGCGGCGCCCATGGAGGCCAGGCTCCCGGACAGGGAACACATCATGCCGCGACGGATCATCAGGTCGCGCGCATACCAGTTGGCGCAGGAGCCGGAGTCCGACGTGATGATGGCGCGATCAGGAAGCTGCGGTGACAACTCCCAGGTCACCCGTTGCGGATTGACCGGCGACGCCTCCACCTTGGCGCGGCTCTCCAGGGTTTCGAGCCAGTCTTTCTTGTGCTTGGCGATGCGCTCGCGCCACGCGCCTGATGCTTTGGGTGTCAACAGCGGCAGGAGCGCGCTCAGGGTTTCCTTGGCGTCTCCGTGCAGCGGCGCTTCCATGGGATAGCGCAGGCTCAGCATGGAGGGCTCAATGTCGATCTGCACGCCGCGGGCCTTGCCGGCCTTGGGCAGGAATTCGGAATAGGGGAAGCCCGACCCCACCATCAGGAAGGTGTCGCACTCCATCATCAGGTCGTAGCTCGGTTTGGCGCCAAGGTAGCCGATGGGCCCGGTGACCCACGGCAGATCGTCCGGCAGCGCCGCCTTGCCGAGCAGCGCCTTCGCCGCGCCGGCGCCCAGGGCGTCCGCCACGGCGATCAGCTCGTCCATGGCGCCGAACGAACCGGCGCCGGCCAGGATGGCGACCTTTTCGCCGGCGTTGAGAATCTCGGCGGCCTTTGTCAGGTCGTGTTGCGTCGGCACGACGCGCGGGCGGCTGTAGCCGACGCCGCTGAACACCGAACCGTGCTTGCGGGGCGGATCTTCGTACTTCTCTTCCTGCACGTCGCCCGGCATGACGATCACGGTCGGCTTGCGCTCGCCCAGGGCGATGCGGCAGGCGCGGTCAACCACGTGGCGCATCTGCGCCGGCGCCTCGACCTCCTGCACATAGGCGGCGACGTCGCTGAACAGCCGGTCGAGATTCAGTTCCTGCTGATAGTGCGCGCCGCGCGCCGTCCGCGGCGCCTGGCCCACAATCGCCAGCACCGGCATGTGATCGAGTTTGGCGTCATAGAGGCCGGTGACCATGTGCGAGGCGCCCGGTCCGCCGGTGGAAAGGCACACGCCCAACTCGCCGGTGAACTTCGCGTGCGCGCAGGCCATGAAGGCGGCCATTTCCTCGTGGCGCACCTGGATGAACTCGATCGGGTGTTTGTCGCGCTGCAGCGAGCCCAGCACCCCGTTTATCCCGTCGCCGGGATAGCCGTAGATGCGGGTGACTCCCCAGTCGTGCAGACGCTCCACCAGGAAGTCGCCGACGGTTTTGGACATGGCTAAGCTCGCTCAGGACGCGCCCCGACCGGCTCGGGGGCCTCAGGCTTGAACCCCTGGCGGCGCCGGGAGTTCCTGAGCAGCTCAGCCGGTAAGGCCGGCGTAACGATCCAAGCCTTGCCGCAGGTCGGCAATCAGGTCGTCGACGCCTTCGAGGCCGATGTGCAGCCGTACCAACGGTCCGCCAAGCTTGGCCTGGTGCTGTCTGCGGCGCAGCTGGGGGTCTTCGTAGGTGGCGAGACTCTCGAACCCGCCCCACGAAAAGCCGACGCCGAACAGCTTGAGTGTATCGAGGAAGGCCTCAGCCGCCTCGCGCGAACCGGGCTTCAGTTCGACACCCATCAGGCCCGACGCGCCGGTGAAGTCGCGCTTCCACAGCGCGTGGTCTGGCGATGTGGGCAGGGCCGGGTAGAGGACACGCGCGACTTCGGGCTGCTGTTCGAGCCATTGCGCGACCTTCAGTGCGGACTGCTGATGCTGGGCAACGCGCACGGGCAGGGTGCGCAGGCCGCGTAGAGCCAGATAGGCGTCGTCGGGCGAGACGTACCAGCCGAAGTCCTCGATCACATCGTCGACGCGCTTGGCGACCTTGGCGTCGTTCACCGCGATGGAGCCCAGGAACACGTCCGAGTGGCCGCCGACATATTTGGACAGGGCCTGCACCGACAGATCGACGCCGTGGTCGAGGGGCTTGAAGAACACACCCGCCGCCCAGGTGTTGTCGAGCATGGTCGCGATGCCACGCGAGCGCGCCGCCGCGGCGATCGCAGGCGAGTCAGGGATCTCGAAGGTGAGCGAGCCCGGCGACTCCATCACGATCAGCCGCGTGCGGTCGGTGCACAGAGCCATCAATTCGTCCGCGCTCGAGCGCGGCGGCGCGAACTGCGCGCTTATACCCAAGCGCTTCAACTGCACCTCGCTGAACCGGCGCGTCGGCGCATAGCTGACGTCGGTCAGGATTACCTCGTCGCCCGCGTCCAGCATGGCCAGGATCGCAACCGTCGCCGCAGCGAGTCCCGTGGGAACCAGGAACACGCGCTGGGCTTGCTCCAACTCCGCCAGCGCGTCGCGCAGCACGTCGTGCACCTGCAGGCCGCTGATGCCGTAGGCTGCGCCCAGGTCGCTGCTGCGCAGGGTCTTGGCTTCGGCGTTGATCAGGGTGGTCGCCCGCTCGATGGGCGGATTGACCGGCCGGCGCGGGGCCGTGCGGCGGGCGGCGTCCTTCAGAAGCCGGGTGCGTTCGTCCATTGACTTGAGCGTCCCTTTGGAGATTTGTCGCAGGCCTAGACGCTGGCCCGTTGGGGGGCAAGCGGGAGAGACCATGGGCGCGCAACCTGAGGCGAAGCCTGACACCGCGCCGGCCGTGTCGGTCCGCGGCCTGCGCAAGCGCTTCGGCGCCGTCGAGGTCCTGCGCGGCATCGATCTCGAGGTGGCTTCCGGCGAAAAGGTCGTGGTGCTCGGCCCGTCCGGCTCGGGCAAATCCACCCTGATCCGCTGCATCAACGGGCTGGAGGCGGCCGACGCCGGCGAGGTCCGGATCGGCGGCGTTTCGGCGCTCGGACGCGGACCGGCCGTCGAGGCGGCGCGGCGTCGCACCGGCATGGTGTTCCAGGCCTTCAACCTGTTTCCGCATCGCAGCGTGCTCGACAACTGCACCCTGGCCCCGATCTGGGTGCGCAAGGTTCCGCGCCGCCAGGCCGAAGCCGAGGCGATGGCCCTGCTCGAGCGCGCGCGCATCGCCGAACAGGCGCACAAGCGTCCCGCCGACCTCTCCGGCGGCCAGCAGCAGCGCGCCGCCATTGCGCGCGCCCTGTCGATGAAACCCGACATCATGCTGTTCGACGAGCCGACCTCGGCCCTCGATCCCGAGATGGTCGGCGAGGTGCTGCAGGTGATGACCGAACTGGCCCGCGACGGGATGACCATGATCGTCGTCACCCACGAGATGGCCTTCGCCCGTCAGGTCGCCGACCGCGTCGCCTTCATGGACGCGGGCGAACTGGTCGAGGTCGCGCCGCCGTCGGAGTTCTTCACCGCGCCGAAGCACGAGCGGACGCGCGCCTTTCTGTCCAGAATTCTGCACTGAACCCAGCGGAGACTCCATGATCGGCTACGTCACACTCGGCACCAACAATCTGCAGCGCGCCGCGGAATTCTACGACGCGATCGCCGCCGAGCTCGGCGTGGCGCGGATGATGGAGATGGAAAGCTTCATCGCCTGGGGCATGCCCGGCGGCGGCGCCGGCATCGGCCTCACCAAACCCCACGACGGCAAGCCGGCCACCGTCGGCAACGGCGTGATGGTGGCGCTGGAAGCCAAGGACAAGGCCCAGGTCGACCGCCTGTACAAACTCGCCATGGACCTCGGCGCCAGCGATGAAGGCGCGCCGGGTCAACGCAACGAAGGCTTCTACGCCGCCTACTTCCGCGACCCCGACGGCAACAAACTGAACGCCTTCTTTATGGGGTGAGGAGGCGCCGGTCTGTAAGGCCGGCATGGGATCGACAAAGATTTGTCGATCCCGCCGACGAACGCCCGAAGCGTAAGCGAAGGGCCGGGAGCGTCAGCCTTTCGCGCGGGCGGCCTTCAGCGCTTCGGTCCACCAGAGCAGGTCTTCGATCATCAGCTCGGCGTTGGCGTCGCTGTTTTTCAGCGCGGTCTCCACGTCGCCGTTCTGGAAGTGCGCCATCAGCGCGTCGACCGGGACGTGCACGGCGCGGCGGACGGGCATCATCTGACACTCGTTCACGACCAGGCGCAGCGCCTGCACGGAGCGTGCGCCGCCGACCGACCCGTAACCCACGAAGGCCGCGGCCTTGCGGTTCCACTCCGGGTAAACGTAATCGATGGCGTTCTTCAGCACCGCGGGCGGGCCGAAGTTGTACTCGCCGGTCACGAAGACGAAGCCGTCGGCGGCGGCGATCTCTGCGGTCCAGCGCTTCACCGCCTCATTCTCGTAAGGCGCGCGGCCCGGTACGCTGGGCGGAGGCCCCTCGTCGAAGAAGGGCATCGGAAAGTCGCGCAGGTCGAGCAGGCGCACCTCCAGGCCCTCGCGCCTGGCGAGGTGGTCGCGGATCCAGAGCGCCGGCTTTTCGGAGAAGCGGCCGGGGCGGGTGCTGCCGACGATTACCGATACGACGGTCATAAGGCTGTTCCTTTCGGGCGTCCGGGGAGGACGAACTGGAACAGTATCTGTGGCGGATATTGGTCGCCGGTTCAAGAGCCGACGACCGTAAATACGGTGTTTTACCGGGCGGAGGTCAGCCGGTGGCGACCGGCAGGTCCTCGCGGGCGCCCCATTCGGACCAGGAGCCGTCATAGACCGCGACGTCGAACCGCCCGAGCCGCGCCAGCGCCAGGGCCACGATGGCGGCGGTCAGGCCCGATCCGCAGGTGGTGGTGATCGGCGAGATCAGATCGACGTGGCTGGCGTCGAACAGGGCGGTCAGGGCGGCGGAGTCCTTCATCGTCCCGTCCGGATTCAGCAGGGTCCCGAACGGCGCGTTGAACGAACCCGGCACTCGACCGGAACGCACGCCCGGACGCGGCTCGGCCGCCTCGCCGCGGAAGCGCTCGCCGCTGCGCGCATCGACGAGCTGGTAGTCCCGGGCCTCGATGTTGACCAACACCCCGCGCCAATCGGCGACCAGTTCGGGATGGAAGGTCGGGTGGAACGTCGCGGGCGCCGGATGCGGTTCGCCGCTCTCGACCGGCCGCCCCTCGGCGCGCCATTTCGGCAGGCCGCCATCCAGCACCTGCACGCGCTGCGCGCCGAACACCCGGAAGGTCCACCACGCCCGCGCCGCCGAGAACAGGCCCTGCTGGTCGTAGCAGACGATATGGTCGCCCTCGGCGATGCCGAGCTTGCTCACCGCGTCGGCGAACACCTCCGGCGACGGCAGCATGTGTGGCAGGCCGCTCGAAGGGTCGGCCACCGCGTCGACGTCATAAAACACCGCGCCCGGCAGCCGCGCCTCGCGGAACGCGACGGTGGCGTCACGCTTGTCCATGAACCAGCTCGCGTCGACGAGCCTGAGGTTGGTCGCGCCGAGTTGGAGCGCCAGGGCTTCGGTGGAGATCAGGGGATCGGTCATCACGCCCTTAGAGTAACAGAACAGAGGGTTCCGCTACTCTTAAGCCTTCGCCAGTTCCAACTGAATCACGTCGGTGCGGCCTGTCCGGAAGCCCGCCTCGCAGTAGGCGAGGTAGAACAGCCACAGGCGGCGGAAGCGTTCGTCGAAGCCCAGAGGGCGGATGTCGTCCCACTTGGCCTGAAAGCGCTGCGCCCATTCGTTCAGGGTGTCGGCGTAGTTCACCGCGAACCGGTCGATGCGGCCCCAGGTCAGGCCGGCTTCGTCGGTACGGACCTTCAGCCGCTCTTCGCTCGGCAGCACGCCGCCGGGGAAGATGTACTTCTGGATGAAGTCGGTGGAGCGCCGATAGCGGTCGAACAGCTCGTCGCGAATGGTGATGATCTGCAGGCCGGCGCGCCCGCCCGGCTTCAGGACGTCGCGCACCTTGCGGAAATAGGTCGGCCAGTACTCCTCGCCGACGGCCTCGAACATCTCGATGGAGGCGACGCGATCGTAGGCGCCGTCCACGTCGCGATAGTCGATCAGCCGGATCTGAGCCTTGTCGGCCAGGCCTTTGTCGAACAGGCGTTTCTTCGCGTAGTCGTACTGCGCCTGTGAAATGGTGATGCCGGTCACCTCCGCGCCCACCTCCGACGCCGCGAACTCGGCGAACCCGCCCCAGCCGCAGCCGATCTCGAGCACGGACTGCCCGCGCTGCAGGCCCATGGAGCGCGCGAGCGAGGCGTACTTGTTGCGCTGCGCCGCCGTAAGGTCCTGACCGGGCGCCGCGTATTTCGCCGACGAATAGGTCATGCTCGGATCGAGCCACTGTTCGTAGAAGGCGTTCCCGAGGTCGTAGTGGGCGTGGATGTTGCGCTTGGAGCCGGAACGGCTGTTGCGGCGGAACAGATGGCCGATGCGGTTCGCCATCTTGGCCAGCGGATTGCCGTCGATCAGGCCCTTCATCCGCTCGAGGTTCAGGCTGAGCGCCTCCAGCAGCGCCGACAGGTCGGGCGTGTCCCACTCGCCGGCGATGTAGCCCTCGGCGAAACCGATCACGCCGCCGGTCAGCACCCGGCCGACGAAACGGTAGTCCTTGACCAGGATGCGGCCCTCGGGACCGCCGTCGACGCCGCGGATCGGGATGTCGAGGCCCTCGGGGGTCACGATCCGCAGCACGCCGCGGCTCCAGTTACGTGCCGCGAGGCGGACGAATTCGCGGAAGGCGGCGGGCGCCCTTTTCAGCTCGGGAAGGGTCCAGACCGGCGCGGAGGGGGCCGGGGTTTGGGTTACGCTGCTCATGTCATCCCCTCGACTTGAGTGCGGTCTTCGCAAGATCACCGATACCCCACATCAGTTTTTGAGGCCAGCAAAGGCGACGCTCGTCGCGCACGGAGTCGGGCATTTTCGACACAGACGCCGAGAATATTGCAATATATCCATGGCATTACCAAGACATCATCAGGTGACGCTTTCGATTCGGCTGGGCCGGATTGTTTGGGGCCCGGATCGGTCCGCCGCCGGACGATCCGAGGTTTCGGCCGCGCGCCAGGGGGTCAGCCTCACCAACGAACTCCACACGCTTGCGCGATGCGCGCCCTTTCGCCACTTGTACGGCGTTGGCGAAACGCCGGATCAAACCTCCCCCAAGGACCCCTCGTGACCGCACCCAATTCCGTCGTTCAGGTTTCCGCGCCCTCGGGGCGCACGGTGCGGATCGGAGGCCAGGAGAAGCTCAGCTTCATCGCCGGCCCCTGTCAGCTGGAAAGCCGCGCGCACGCGCTCGAATGCGCCCACGCGCTGAAGGAGATCGCCGATCGGCTCGATATCGGGCTGATCTACAAAACCTCCTACGACAAGGCGAACCGCACCTCCGCCACCGCCCAGCGCGGCCTGGGCCTGAAGGACTCCGCGCCGATCTTCGCTGAGATCCGCGAGAGCGTGGGCCTGCCGGTGCTGACCGACGTTCACTCCATCGATCAGTGCGCGCCGGTGGCCGAGGTAGTGGACGTGCTCCAGATCCCGGCCTTCCTCTGCCGCCAGACCGACCTGCTGGTCGCCGCCGCGGAAACCGGGCGGACCATCAATGTGAAGAAGGGCCAGTTCCTCGCCCCCTGGGACATGAAGAACGTGATCGCCAAGATCACCGGCGCCGGCAATCCGAACGTGCTGGCCTGCGAGCGCGGCGCCTCCTTCGGCTACAACACCCTGGTGTCCGACATGCGCGCCCTGCCGGTGCTGGCCGAGATCGGTTGCCCCGTGGTGTTCGACGCGACCCACTCGGTGCAGCAGCCCGGCGGCCAGGGAACCAGTTCCGGCGGCCAGCGGGAGTTCGTGCCCGTGCTGGCGCGCGCGGCGGTGGCGATCGGGGTCGCCGCGGTGTTCATGGAGACCCACCCGGACCCGGACCACGCCCCCTCGGACGGTCCGAACATGATCCCCCTGAAGGACTTCGAGGCCCTGGCCAGGAGCCTGCTGGAGTTCGACGCCCTGGCCAAGCGCAGGGCGGCCTGATGTTCGCCGGCGACAAACCCGCCCCGCTGAAGTGGCTGATCCGCGCCCTTTGCGCCGGCGTCGTGTTCCTCGCGATCTGGCTGTTCACAATGTTCGGGCCGCCGTTTTCCCAGACCATGCTGGTGCGCGGGGCTTCGGGCGCGGGCCTGGCGCTCTGCCTCGTTGTGGCGGCCGTCGCCTTCGTCCTGGAGGTTGTCCGCCGGGCCACCCGCCCCTGAGGCCGCTTCCCGCGCCGTTTGCGCCGCTTCGGCGAACCGCCTAAGACCGGACGAGTTTTCGGCTCGCCGCCCGGAATCTGCCGGACATGGATATCAAAGCCCTGCAAGCCCTTCTCGAGCGTGTCCGCGACGCGCGCATCGCCGTGGTCGGCGACGTCATGGTCGACCGCTTCGTGCATGGCGAGGTGGCCCGCGTCTCGCCCGAGGCCCCCATCCCCGTGCTGGCCGCGACCCACGAAGCGGTGATGCTGGGCGGCGCCGGCAACGTGGCGCGCAACCTCGCCTCGCTCGGCGGTCAGGCGACGCTGGCCGGCATGGTCGGCGACGACGCGCCGGGACGTGAGGCGCTGGGCCTGCTCGGCGCCGAGACCGGCATCGAGGGACATCTGGTCACGCGACCGCGCCGGCGCACCACGGTGAAGACGCGCTTCGTCGCGTCGGGCCAGCAACTGCTGCGGCTCGACTCCGAAGACCGCGGCGCATTGTCGTCCGAAGCGGAGTCCTCGCTGCTCGGCGCCGTGCGTCACGCCTGCGACGGCGCCAAGGCCATCCTGATTTCCGACTATGCCAAGGGCGCGGTCAGCGACGCGGTCCTGCGCGCCTGCCTCGACGCCGGCCGGTCGGCGGGCGCCGTCGTGGTGGTCGATCCCAAAGGGCGCAACTTTGCGCGCTACGGCGCGGTCGACCTGATCAAGCCGAACGCGACCGAACTGGCCGCCGCCATGGACCTGCCGGCCGATACCGACGCCGAAGTGGAAGCCGCGCTCGCCAAGGCGCTGGAAAGCTGCACGGCGGCGGCCATTCTGGTCACGCGCGCCGGCCGCGGCATGTCGATCGCCGTGCGCGGCGAGCCCGTGCGCCACGTCCGCGCCCGCCCCCGCGAGGTGTTCGACGTGTCGGGCGCCGGTGACACGGCGCTGGCGGCACTGGGGCTGGCGCTCGGCGCGGGCGCCTCGCTCTCGGAGGCGGCTGAGTTTGCGATCGCCGCTTCGGGCGTCGCGGTCGAGCGCGCCGGCACCGCCACCGTTTCGCCGGATGAACTGGTTGAGGCCGAGATGACGGCGCGGGCCACGGCGACCGAAGCCAAGCTCGCCACCCCCGAACGCATGGCCGAGACCGTCGCCCGCTGGCGCGCCCTCGGCTTCAAGGTCGGTTTCACTAACGGCTGCTTCGACGTGCTTCACCGCGGCCACACCGCCTATCTTGCCCAGGCGCGGTCCTGGTGCGACCGGTTGATCGTCGGCCTGAACTCCGACGCGTCGGTGCGCGCGTTGAAGGGTGAGGGGCGGCCGGTGAACGATCTCGCTGCACGTGCTGAGGTGCTCGCGGCGCTGGCCTCGGTCGATCTCGTCGTGCCCTTTGACGCGGAGACGCCGCTCGCCCTGATCGAGGCGGCCAAGCCCGACGTGCTGATCAAGGGCTCCGACTACACCGTCGACAAGGTGGTGGGGGGCGACCTGGTGCAAGGCTGGGGCGGTGAGGTGAAGCTCGCCGACTTCGTCGAAGGCTGGTCGACGACGGACGCCATCGCGCGGATGAAACGCGCATGAGCCGCCGGTTTGTGGTGGTCACCGGCGGCGCCGGCTTCATCGGCTCCAACATCGTGGCCGAACTGACCGCGGGGGACCGCTTCGACGTGGTGGTCTGCGACCGGTTGCGCGCGGCCGATCTCGGCAAGTGGCGCAACATCGCCAAGCACCCGATCGCCGATTTCGTGGCGCCCGAGGCGCTGACCGCGTGGCTCGCGGCGCACGCGCGCGACGTCGAAGCCATCGTGCACATGGGCGCGATCAGTTCGACCACCGAGCCGGATGCCGACCTGATCATCCACAATAACTACACGCTGTCGCGCGACCTGTGGGACTGGTGCACGGTCAACGGCGCGCGCATGATCTGGGCGTCGTCGGCGGCGACCTATGGCGCGGGTCTGCAGGGGTTCGAAGACCAGGACGACGTGCAGGCGCTGTCGCAACTGCGGCCGCTGAACGCCTACGGCTATTCGAAGGCGCTGTTCGACCTCTACGCCCGGCGTGAAGTCGATCGCGAAATGGCGCCCCCGCAGTGGGTCGGGCTGAAGTTCTTCAACGTCTACGGCCCCAACGAGGCGCACAAGGGCGCCATGGCTTCCGTCGCGCACCAGATCTGGCCGAGGGTCGCGGCGGGCGAGCCGGTCAGCCTGTTCAAGTCGCACCGCCCCGACTACGCCGACGGCGGCCAGTTGCGTGACTTCGTCTATGTGAAGGACGCCGCCGAGGTGGTGGCCTGGCTGCTCGACCACAAGGCGGTGTGCGGCCTCTATAATCTCGGCAGCGGCAAGGCGCGCTCCTTCGCCGACCTGGCGACGGCGGTGTTCACCGCCGCCGGCCGTGATCCGGAAATCACCTATCGCCCCATGCCCGAGGCAATCCGCGACCGCTATCAGTACTACACCGAGGCGGACATGAGCCGGCTCTACGCCGCCGGATGGGACCGGCCGTTCACGACCCTGGAGGACGGGATCGGCGACTACGTGCAGCGCTACCTGTCGCAGTCCGACCCCTATCGCTGAGATGAAGACCTGGGGCCTCAAGCGCATCGTGCTCGGCGTCGCAGCGCTGGTCGCAGCGCTGATGGCGGTCGCCGTCTTCGTCTGGCGCGACGATATCCTGGAGTCGTTCCTCGATCCCAAGGCGCCCTACCAGACCTACACGCCGCCGCGCGCGCCCGACTACAATCTGAAAAAGGCCTGGGCGGTGCTGCCGTCCGATCCGGCGCAGGCTTCGCCAAACGACCCGCCGGCGGACGTGTTTTTCGTGCATCCCACCACCTTTGACGGCGGCGACAACTGGAATTCCCCGATCCAGCAGAACGAGTCCGACGAGCTTCTGAACCGCGTGATGCTGCCCAACTATGCCGGTCCGTTCGAGAAGGTCGGTCGCGTCTTCGCCCCTCACTACCGCCAGGCCGCCCTCTACGCCTTCTTGACCTTGCACGACGACGCCCGTGACGCGCGCACCTTCGCCTACGGCGATGTCGCCAACGCCTTCAGATTTTACCTGCAGCACTTCAACCAGGGCCGTCCGATCATCCTGGTCGGCGTGGAGCAGGGCGGCACCTTGACGGCGCGGCTAGCGCGCGACGCGGTCGCCGCCGACCCGCAACTGAAGAGCCGCCTCGTCGCGGTCTATCTGATCGACACCATCGTTCCGCGCGACGCTTTCGGCCCGAACGCGGCGCTGCCCGGGTGCACGCGCCGCGACGAAGCCCATTGCGTGGTCGCCTGGGATCAGGCCTTCGTCGACGATCCTTCCTCGGCGAAGCGTATCCTCGAGCGGGCCCTGGTGTGGGACGACCAAGGGGCCCTGGTTTCGCTCGGCGCCCGCGCCGCGCTGTGCGTCAACCCGCTGACCGGATCGGAGACCGGCGCCCTGGCGCCGGCGCGGCTGAATCTGGGCGCGGCCAATGCGACGGGGTTGGAGTGGGGCGTCGAGCCCGCCTTCATGCCGCATCAGGTGAACGCGCGCTGCGTCGACGGCGTGCTGCACGTGTCGCGGCCCAAGTCGAACTCGCTGCGCCCGTCCGGCTCCTGGGCCGACCGCAAAAAGGCCCCCGCCTACAATCTGTTCTACGCCGACCTGCAAGCCGACGCGAAGGCGCGCGAAGCGGCGTTGGCTCAAGCCGCCGGCGCGCCAGCAGTCGCTCCCAATCCCCAGTAAAGCAGTCGGAACTCGTGCACAGGTCCGGTGCAATATTGCACCAGCACTATGTGTTTGCGCCGCCCGCGCCGTCTGGGCGGTTGCCTGCGACATCCGGCTTAGGTTGGGATTGACTTTGCTTGTTCTTGTTCGATCCGAGGCGTATTTTTGCGCCGTACCTGGTACCTAAGGGAGTTCTGCCATGGGAGTTCCTTTCGCCGCCGCATCTCTCGCGGTCATTCTAACGGCTTCGGCTGTCACCACCGTCAACCTGACCCTCCCGGTCCGCCATCCGGCCAGCCGCGTGGTGACCATCTGCCTCGCGCCGGACGGACGCACCGTTCAGGGCAATGCGACCTGTTCCCTCGACAAGCTGCACAACCGCCTCGGCGCCTGCACCTGCCCCGGCAACACGCTGGTGGCGGAAACCGACATCTGCTGGCCGGGCCAGCACGCGGTGGCGGACTCGGCCGCGGCGAACCGTGCGCGCTACGAGGCGGCGGTCAACGGCCACGGCAGTCTGCGCGGCGCGAGCTTCCAAGGCCGCTCGTTCTGCCAGCACGTGAAGGACGACGGCTATCCGCACTGGACGACCCCGGTGGAAGGCGCGCCGATGATCCATCACGGTAACTAGTCGCTAAGGCGTCTAGGCCGCGGGCGCGTTCAAGCGATCGGGGCGCCAGTCGAACAGCTCGGTCAGGAGCGCGACGGCGCGACCGCGCGCGCTTTCGAGTTTTGGGTCGCGCGACAGGATCAGGCGCGCGTCCTGCGCCGCCGCGAGCAACAGGTCGCGGTGCACGATCGGATCGGCGAGGCGATAGTCGGGCAGGCCGCTCTGTTTCAGGCCCAACAAGTCGCCGCCGCCGCGCAGCGCCCAGTCGCGCTCGGCGATGAGAAAGCCGTCGTCAGTCTCGCGCAGGACATCCAACCGCTGGCGCGCGGTTTCCGACAGGGGCGCGTCGTAGAGCAGGATGCAGGCGCTCTCGTCGGCGCCGCGTCCGACGCGGCCGCGTAGCTGGTGCAGTTGGGCGAGCCCGAACCGCTCCGCGTGTTCGATGACCATGATGGTGGCGTTGGGCACGTCCACGCCGACTTCCACCACCGTGGTGGCGACCAGCGCCGACAGACGCCCTTCGGCAAAGGCGGACATCGTCGCGTCCTTCTCCGCACCCGGCATCTGGCCGTGCACGAGACCCACCGGCGCCTTCAGCAGCTTCTTCAGGTCTTCGGCGCGCGCCTCGGCGGCGGCGAGGTCGCTGAGTTCGGATTCCGCCACCAGCGGGCAGATCCAATAGGCTTGGGCGCCCTGTTTCAGCGCCGCGTCGAGCCGCGCGGCGATCTCGCCAATGCGCGCGGTGGGCACGGCCCGGGTGGCGATGGGTTTGCGGCCCGGCGGCTTTTCGTCGAGGCGTGAGACATCGAGGTCGCCGTATTGGGTCAGCTCCAGCGTGCGCGGGATCGGAGTCGCGGACATCGAGAGCAGATGCACCCCCAGAGACTCGCCAGTCGCGCCCTTGTCCTGCAGTCGCTTGCGTTCGGCCACGCCGAAACGGTGCTGCTCGTCGACGACGACGAAGGCCAGCGACTTGAATCCGACGTCGGCCTGAAACAGCGCGTGGGTGCCCACCGCGACCTGGGCGGCGCCCGACGCCAGCGCCTCCAGCTTTTCGCGACGCGGGACGCCCTTGTCGCGCCCGGTCAGCAGCACCGCGCTCACGCCGCCGGCCGCAAGCCACGGTTCGATGCGCTCGAAATGCTGCCGCGCGAGGATTTCCGTCGGCGCCATCAGCGCGGCTTGGAAGCCCGACGACGCCGCGCCGGCCATGGCCAGCACCGCCACGACGGTCTTGCCCGACCCGACATCGCCCTGCAGCAGCCGCGCCATGGCCCAGCCCGAGCCGAGGTCGGCGCGGATTTCCGCCACCGCGCGGTCCTGGGCGCCGGTCAGCTTGAAGGGCAGGGCCTTGAGGATCGCATCGGTCGAAGCCTGCGCCGTGACCACCGGCGCGGCCGCCGCCCGGCGCTCGGACTTGCGGCGGCAGAGCGCGAGCTGGTGCGCGAACAGTTCGTCATAGGCCAGGCGCCGCCGTACCGGCGTCAGCGGCGACAGATCGGCGTCATCGCGCGGCGCATGCAACAGCTCGAGCGCTGCGCGCCACGGCGGCCACGCCTCGCGCTCGTGCAACGCCGGGTCCTGCCACTCCGGCAGCTCGGGGGTGCGTTCGAGCGCAATCTGAATGAAGCGCCGCAACTGGCGTGAACTGACGCCGGCGGATGTGGGATAGACCGGCTCGAGCCGCGGAATCTCATCGGCCTGTTCAGGGGCGACTATGTAATCGGGATGGGTGATCTGCACCTCGTCGCGAAAGCGCTCGACCTTGCCCGACACGATCCGGCGCGCGCCGGCGGGGTGATGTTTTTGCAGGCTGTCGCCGAACACCTTGAAATAGACGAGCAGCATGAAGCCGGTGTCGTCGTGCGCCCGTATCTTGTACGGCAGCCCAGCGCGGCCGGGCTTCATATGCTGGTCGATCACCACGTCGAAGGTCTGCACCGCCCCTTCGCGCGCGCTCTGCATGGTCGCCGGCTCGCGCACCACCAGGCCCTGGGGCGCGGTGAGGATCAGGTCGCGCACCACAGGCCCGGCCACCCGCTCGACCGCCGGCGCGACCTTGGGGCCGACGCCCTTGACCGAGGTGATGGGCGCGAACAGGGGAAAGAGAATCTCGGGCCGCATGGGCCTCCAACATAGCGCAGCCGGCGGCGCCTCCAATTTATCGGTCGGCGGCGATAGGATCGAGGGGAACGAGGACCGGCCCATGAACCCCATGCTGACGCCCGAATCCTGCATCTACCTGGTCTGGGTGGTCTGGGCCCTGTCCTGGGTCATCGCCGCGGTCTGGTCGTCGCGGGCGACCAATCGGGCCAGCTTCACCGCCGAGACCGGCTATCGCATCCTGACCGTCGCGGGCTTTCTGCTCGTGTTCCTGACCGGCCCGCGTCCGTTTTGGGGCGCCATGGCCGGGACCCACCGCGTCCACATCCTGCGTCTTCCGCTCGATCCCCAGTTTGTCGAACCGCTGTGGCAAACGCCCGAGGCCGTGGGCTGGGCGATGGTGGGGCTGGCGGTCGCCGGCTTCGCTTTCGCGTGGTGGGCGCGCATCCATCTCGGCGCCCTGTGGTCGGGGTCGATCACGCGCAAGGCCGACCACCGCATCGTCGACACCGGCCCCTACGGTCTCGTGCGCCATCCGATCTACACGGGCCTGATCGCCGCGACGATTGCGATGGTGGTCATCAAGGCGTCGTGGGCGGCGATGGCGGGCCTGGTGATCATGACCGCCGGCTACTGGCTGAAGGCCAAGATCGAGGAAGGCTTCCTGCGCCAGGAACTCGGCCCCGAAGGCTATGACGCCTACAAGAAGCGCGTGCCCATGCTGGTGCCGTTCTCGCCGGTCTGAGGCCCGGCCGAGCCTTGCCGAACCTGCTGGCGCGGGCCGCGGCGCGCGCCTATATGGACCCGACCCGGGCCGGCGAAAGCCGCTGCCCGGCGCTCGCTATTGGACGAGGCGGATGGATCAGGATCGCCTGAAGAAACTGAGGCTGCGCGCGTGGCGTCGTGGATTTCGCGAGGCGGACCTGATTTTGGGCCCGTTCGCCGACCGGCGTTTGGCGGACTTGTCAGGCGAGGAACTCGACGCGTTCGAGCGGCTTCTCGATGCGCCGGACAAGGACGTCTTCGAGTGGATCGTGGACCGCACGCCTGTGCCCGCCGAGCACGACACCGCCGTGATGGCCGAGATCAAACGGTTCGTGGCGCAGGGCCGCGCCACCATCGCCGGCGTCACCGCCTACGAGAAGCGTGAGGATTGATGGACGACCAGGCGACGATCGCTCCGGAAAAGGTAGCGGCGGCGGACCTAGACCGCGTGGCCCTGGCGCCGGGCGCGCTGGAGCTTGCCGGGACGCCGGAGGGCTACGACGCCCTGGTGACCGCGGACCTGGTGCGTGCGCGCGGCGGCGTCGTGGTGTTCTGTGCGCGCGACTACGCGGCGGCGGGCGCCTTCGCCAGCGCGCTGCAGTTCTTCGCGCCCGACACGCCGCTGCTGAACTTCCCCGCCTGGGACTGTCTGCCCTATGACCGGATGAGCCCGACGCCGGCTCTGGCGGCCCAGCGCATGGCGACATTGGCGACCCTGGCGCGGCGCGACCCGAACGACCGTTCGCCGCTCTTGGTCACCACCACCGTCGGCGCCCTGGTGCAGCGCATGCCGCCGCGCGCGGATACCGTGCAGGCGGGCTTTGCCACCCATGTCGGCCGCGATCTCGATGCCGCGGCCCTCGAACGCTATTTCACCGTGAACGGCTATCAGCGCGCCTCGACGGTGTCCGAGCGCGGCGAGTACGCCATCCGCGGCGGGGTCATCGACGTGTTTCCGCCGGGCGCCGAAGAGCCGGTGCGCTTCGACATGTTCGGCGACACCCTGGAATCGATCCGCGCCTTCGACCCGGAAAGCCAACGCTCCACCCGCCAGTTGAGCGAGATCGAACTGTTGCCGGTGTCCGAAGCCCTGCTCGACAAGGCGGCGATCTCGCGGTTCCGCTCCGGCTATCTCGAAGCCTTCGGCGCGGCCGGTGACGATCCGCTCTACGCCGCGGTCAGTGAAGGCTCCCGCCGCCAGGGCCTCGAGCATTGGCTGCCGTTGTTCTACGACCGGCTCGACACCCTGTTCGACTATCTGCCGCCCGACGCCCTGATCGCCTTCGATCACCAGGCGCAGGAGTCGCGCGACGAACGCCTGGCGGTGATCGCCGACGCCTATGAGGCGCGCCGCGAGGCGGCCCAGGTGAAAAACAGCGTGGCCTATCGCGCGCTGAAGCCCGATGCGCTCTACCTCAGCGCCGAGGAATGGGACCGGCGCACGGCGCAGCACGCCACACGACGCTTCACCCCGTTTCACCGCGAAGGCCGTGAGACCGTCGACCTCGGCGCGCGCCATGGCCGCGTATTCGCCGCCGAACGCGCCCAGGACAGCGTCAATCTGTTCGAACAGGTCGCCCACCACTCGCGCGCCCTGATCCGCGACGGCAAGCGGGTGATGTTCGCCTCGTGGTCGGAGGGTTCGTCGGACCGCCTGGCGGCGATGCTCGGCGACCACGGCCTCGACGACGTGGCCTTTGCCGCCAACTGGACCGCGGCGCTGAAGGCCGATGCGAAGAAACCGATGCGCGTGGTGCTGCCGGTGGATGCGGGCTTCGTCACGCCGGACCTCGCGGTCATTTCCGAGACGGATATCCTAGGCGACCGTCTCGCACGGCCGAAACGCCGCCGCCGCGCCGCGAACTTTCTGGCGGAGGCGTCGTCCCTGTCGCCGGGCGATCTGGTCGTGCACATCGAACACGGCATCGGCCGCTACGACGGGCTGAAGACCCTCGACGTCGCCGGCGCGCCGCACGACTGCCTCGACCTGCAGTACGCGGGCGAAGCCAAGCTCTATCTGCCGGTCGAAAACATCGACCTCTTGACCCGCTACGGCGCCGAGACCGAGGGCGTGCAGCTCGATCGCCTCGGCGGCGCGGCGTGGCAGGCGCGCAAGGCGCGGGCCAAGGAACGCCTGCGCGAAATGGCCGAGGGCCTCATCGCCATCGCCGCGGCGCGCGCGACCAAGACCTCGGACGAGATCGACCCGCCCGCCGGCGTGTTCGACGAGTTCTGCGCGCGCTTCCCGTACGAAGAGACCGACGATCAGTTGAACGCCATCGGCGATGTACTTACCGACCTCGCCGCGGGGCGTCCGATGGACCGGCTGATCTGCGGCGACGTGGGTTTCGGCAAGACCGAGGTGGCGTTGCGCGCGGCCTTCGTCGTCGCTATGGGCGGCAAGCAGGTCGCGGTCGTCTGTCCGACCACGCTGCTGGCGCGCCAGCACTTCCGTACCTTCTCCGAACGCTTCCAGGGCTGGCCGGTGCGCGTGCGGCAACTGTCGCGTCTGGTTTCGGCCAAGGACGCGGCCGAAGTGCGCCGCGGCGTCGAGGCGGGCGAGATCGAGATCCTGGTCGGCACCCATGCGGTGCTGTCCGAACAGGTGAAGTTCAGGGACCTCGGCCTCGTGGTCGTCGACGAAGAGCAGCACTTCGGCGTCAAGCATAAGGAAAAGCTGAAGTCCCTGCGCACCGACGTGCACGTGCTGACCCTGTCGGCCACGCCGATCCCGCGCACCTTGCAGATGGCGCTGTCGGGCATCCGCGAGATGTCGATCATCGCGACCCCGCCGATCGATCGCCTAGCCGTGCGCACCTGGATCACGCCCTATGATCCGGTGATCGTGCGCGAGGCGCTGCTGCGTGAGAAGTACCGCGGCGGTCAGGCCTATTACGTCGCGCCCCGCGTCAGCGACCTGCCGGACATCGCCAAATTCCTGCGCGAGCGTGTGCCCGAGGTGAAGTTCGTCGTCGGCCACGGCCAGATGCCGCCGAGCCAGCTCGAAGACGTCATGTCGGCCTTCTACGACGGCACGTACGACGTGCTGCTGTCGACGACCATCGTGGAGTCCGGTCTCGACATCCCGACCGCCAACACCTTGATCATCCACCGCGCCGACATGTTCGGCTTGTCCCAGCTCTACCAGCTGCGCGGCCGGGTCGGTCGGGCCAAGGCGCGCGCCTTCGCCTATCTCACCACGCTGGCGGAAAAGCCGATCACCGCTGCGGCGGAAAAGCGGCTGAAGGTGCTGCAGTCCCTCGACAGCCTGGGCGCCGGCTTCCAACTCGCCAGCCACGACCTCGACATCCGCGGCGGCGGCAATCTGCTGGGCGAGGAACAGTCCGGCCACATCAAGGAAATTGGCGTTGAGCTGTATCAGCAGATGCTGGAGGACGCGGTCGCCGAGCTGCGCGAGAAGGGCGTGACCATCGACCTGTCCGCCGAGCGCGGATGGTCGCCGCAGATCAACGCCGGCGTCGCCGTGCTGATCCCCGAAGATTACCTACCCGACCTGAACGTGCGCCTGGCCATGTACCGCCGCCTGTCCGAAGCCGAAAAGCTCGAGGATCGCGAAGCCCTCGCTGCCGAACTGATCGACCGCTTCGGCCCCCTGCCGCCGGAAGCCGCCCAACTGCTGAAGATCGTCGGCGTAAAAAGCCTCTGCCGCCAGGCCAACGTCGCCAAGATCGACATCGGCCCCAAAGGCGCCGTCATCGCCTTCCGCGGCGACGCCTTCGCCAACCCGCTGGGCCTGGTGGAGCTGGTGCAAAAGAATGCGGGTGTCTGGCGACTGCGGCCCGATCAGCGCATTGTGGTCAAGGGCGACTGGGAAAAACCGGAAGCGCGCCTGAACGCGGCCGAGAAAATCGTCGGTGAATTGGCGCGCGTGGCGAAGGCGGCGAGCTGACGCTAACCCGAATGTCTGACGACCGGCGTTACTCCAAATTGGCGTGGGCGGGGTCAATCCTCTAAACTCGAGCTTCGATTGGCCGTCGGGAGTCGGCTGGGAGGTTACAATGCGCGCTGGAATCCTTGGTGCACTCGCGTTGACTGCGATGTTCATGGCCGCTGGCCATCCTGCGCACGCTGAGCCGGGAACGCCCATCTGTCAGCTTCCGCAGTACCGGGGCACTCCGATCTACAACAAATACTGCGGGGGCGGCCAACAACAGGTCGCTCCGGCCGAGCCTTATTATGACCCCGCTCGATCCTTCTTGATCCCAGCGATCTCTTCCACGGGCGAGTTCCGGGTGGTGAAGCAGAATGGTCGTGTCTACACGGGCGCCGAAATGCTGAGGATTCCCATTGAGATGGGCGACATCATGGAAACCGGGCCCACGGGGACGACGCGCATCCTGCTTCCGGACGAAACAGTCTTCACGCTTGGTCCCGATAGCGAAATGACGATGGACGAATTCATCTGGGATCCGTCCAACGGCGCTTTCAGCGAGATGCTCCTAGGCTGTACGAAGGGCGCACTAAGATTTGTGACGGGCAAAGTTAGCCCTCAGCACGAGCCAAAAATCAAAATGGTGGTCGGCACCATTGGAATCCGCGGCACTGACGTCGAAATTGAATCTTCTCCAGACGGTACGGGATTTGTAAAGCTACATTCGGGTTCGGCCGTGCTAACGCCCTACGACACGGACACGACCATAGAAATGCGGCCCGGCCAGATGCTCACTTGGACCGACTTCACCAACATGCACGGCCCGATGCCAATCCAGTGAACGATGGCTAAACCCACGCGATTTAAGGATCGATGTGGAACTTCACCGTCGTGACGAAGTCGCCGTAGTTGACGCCGCGCGTTGCCGTCCCGGCGGGAGCGCATGTGACATCATGCGCCGTCACCTTGACCTCCCAGTCTCCGGCTTGGCGAGGCGTGCCCTCGAAATTGAACAATCCAGTGGCCATGCCAGGCGATTGAAGTCCCGGTGGAACAGTGCCGACGACGGTGTAGTCGCTCATAATGATATGTTCAGCCGGCGTGTTGCACGGATCTTTGGTCCAGTAGTTATGTGCAACCATGTGGTATCCCACCTTGCCGTTGGTGGGTGAGAAATACAGGCCGGCAAAAACCGTGGACCCGTTCGTGGCGAACGCAGCCGATCCACTCAAAAGGAACACAGCTCCCGCTGCGGCTGCAAATATTACGCAGACCTTACGCATCCTCGCCTCCCCGAGTTGATGCCTCAAATCTTTGCAAGCTTAGCTGAATCACCGCCGAATTCCAGGCGTGAGGCCAAATCGGGGAATCTCCATTTGGCAGTCCTTGATAGACTACCCGGCCGCCTGTCTCGCCGCCGTCTCTTCCGCCGCCCGTTCCAACGCCCGCGCCGCACTTTCAGCCGGGTCTACCTGCGCTACGCCCACATCAAAGTCGATGACGAACGGCACCTCATCCGCGTTGCTCTCGAACGCCGTGCAGCCGATCACCGCGGCGATGCGTTCGCCGACCAGGCGGGCTTCGCCGCCGTTGGTGGCGGGCAGGGCGAGGGCGAACATTTCGGGGGCGAGGCGGGCGGCGGTGTCTTCGGCGCGGACCAAGCGTGAGACCATTGAGCCGATCTGCGGCATGGCGCGGTCGAGCCAGCCGTGTTCGCGGGCGCGGGCGACTTCGGGGCGATCGGCGACACGAAGCACGCACACCGACAGATCTCGCCCGCGCTCGCGCGACGCCAGGGTCAGGCGCGCCAGGTGCGCCGCGAACAGGTCACGCGTAAACAGGCCCGTGGTCTTGTCCATCAGGTTCGAGCCGCGCGCGTTCTCCAGTGCCTGGCGGATCGCGCTCTGCCGGCGGTAGGCGCGCGCGAGGCCGACGATGCGCGCCGCGGTCTGGTCTTCGGAGGCGCCCGGTGCGGCGACGTCGGTGACGCCGCGGTTGAAGACTTCGGACAGGTTCACGTCCGTGGCGCTCTTCAGATAGAGCACGGTCGGAATGTGGAACAGGCGCGTGTTGCGTCGCATGCCCGCCGCGATCGACAGCGCCTCGCCCTGGTCTTCGCCACCCCACAGGGCGACCGCGTCGAAGGGCTTGTCGTGCAGATAGTCGAAGGCGGTGTAGGCGGTAAACGCGCCGACCACCTCGGCCTCGGTCTTCTGCAGGGCGTTGGACAGGGCCAGGAACTGCGGTGCGGGCGAGCCCACGGTCAGCACGCGCAGGGGGCGGTCGCCCTCCCGCGGCGGATCGAGCCGCGCGCCGCGCTCGGCGAAGGTCTCGGCGCGGAGTTCGAACTCTTCTTCCGACACCGCCACGCGGACCAGTTGCTCGAGCCGCAACGCCGTCTGCACGGGGTGCGGCTGAGCGGCCAGGACCAGGTCGAACAGGCTGGGGTCGATGTCGGGGTCGCCGGCGCCCAGACCGATAATCGGCAGGCGGCGCGGCCAGCAGGCGGTGCGCAGCTGGGCGCTCAGGGGGCCGGCCTCGGCGCTCAGGCCCTTGGGGTCGATGATCGCCGCCTCGATCTCGAGGTCGCGCAGGGCCACCGCGGCGCTCGCCAGGCTGCGGGCCGTCACCGTGCGCCACCCAAGCCGGTCGAGCCCGTCGGACAGGGGTCCGGCCAAGCTGTCTTCGGCCGCGACGATCAATACGCGGGCGCTCGGCGCCAAGCCCTTCCCCTCCATGCCCTATCCGGATTTAGAGCCTGGACCTTAACAGGATTCCACCCAGCCGCGACCGCGACACCGCGTCTGAACGCCGCAATCCGGCGGCGCGGCAGGGGCCCCCCAGCCGCAAGAATCGACTGGAAATCCCGGCCATTCAGGGCGTTTATCCTTCAGGTCCCAGGATGAACCGGCTTATGGTCTCGGCAGGACAGGGGAGGATGGGCTTGGCGGTCGTGAGCGCCCACGTCGCACAGACCGGCTGGATGTGCCTGGGCATCGTCAAGCGCGCCGCGCTGCGCTGCTGGGGCCGCGACGTCATGCTCTACGTGGGCGGGGTCTCGTTCTTCGCCCTGCTGGCCCTGTTCCCCGCCGTGACCCTGCTGATCGGCTTCTACAGCGCGGTGTTCACCCCCGAACAGGCCGAGATGCAAACCCAGGCCTTTACCCAGCTCATGCCCGAGGGCGCGCGAGGGCTGGTGGAACACCAGTTGCACCACCTGGCCTCGACCCCGGCGCGGACGATTTCGGTGCAGAGCGGCGTGGCCCTGATCATCGGCGCCTACGCCGCGCACCGCGGCTTCAAGGCCCTGCTCGCGGGCTTGACCTTCATCCACGACGAGGAGGAGCCCTGGGGCTTCCTCCGCTTCAACTTTATCGCTTTCGTCGTGGCGCTCGGTTCCTTCGTGATGGCGACCAGCCTGTCGGGCCTGCTGATCGCCTCACGCATCGTCAAGACCGAGGCGCATCTGCGCACCGGCCAAACCTTCAGCTGGTTCACCAACGAGTGGCTGTGGGTGACGCTGTTCCTCGTCGTCGGCCTGACCTTCCTCTACCGCTGGGCAATGTCGCATTCGGGTACGGTGATCTGGCGCGCGGCGATCATCGGCGGGATTGCGGCGACCTTCCTCGCGGCATGCGCGTCCGCGGCCTCGGCCTTCTACGTGAACCAGATCATGCACCTGGGCGCGACCTACGGCTCGATCGCCACGGTGATCGTGTTCCTGATCTGGGTGTCGTGGAACGTGAACGCGGTGTTCTTCGGCGGCGCGCTGGCCACCGAGGTCGAGATCGTGCTCGACGCCTATCGGACCGAGCGCGAGGCGGCGCTGCAGGCGCCGGCGCCCGCTACCCTGCCCGAACCGGAACGCGCTTTTCGACGGTGAACGCGACCGCGCGGCCCTCGTCGCGCGCCTCCACCAGCACCGAGCCCAGCTGACCCAGCAGGTGCGGCACGTCGATCCGCGCCATGGGATCGTCGGCCAGCAGGGTCACCCGCTCGCCCTCGGCCATGCCCTCCAGCGCCTTGCGCAGGCGCAAGGACGGGATCGGGCAGCGGTGGCCGCGCGCGTCGATGACCGGAGGCTCGTCCATACCCTCTCAACCGAATCCCGGCATGCTTTGGCCCATGCGAACGACGGCGTCGAGAGCGGGGAGGGGACTGGTCGGGGGGCTGATGCTCGCCCTGTTCGCAGCCCCGGGCCTTGCCCAGGCGCCGGCCGCCCCCGCCCCCGTTGCGGGCGCCCCGCGGCTGGAGCCCGACTTCTATGCGGTGATCGGCGTCGCCGGCTTCGAGCGGCCGGTCGAGGTGCGCCAGTCGGGTGTGAAGCGGCGCGAGGATGTGGCCACCGGCGGCGTGGTGCAGACCTTCCTGACCGACCGCGCGCGCGGCGCCCTGGTGGTGATGACCGCGGCAGGCCAGAGGCGCGTGGCCTTCTTCTTCCCGCTGTCGCCGGGCCAGGCGTCGCCGCCCCTGCCGCTGGACCTGTCCGACCTGCAGGCCACCGCCAGACTGAACCGCATCGGCGGCGCCAACGTCGCGGGCCGGCCGTGCAACCTGTGGCGCTACAACGGCTATCTGAACCGCTCGGGGATGGTCTGCGCGACCAGCGACGGGGTGGTGCTGCAGCTCACCCCCGACGGGCGCAAGTCGCCGCTGTTCTCGGTGATCAGCATCACCTTCGCGCGCCAGGATCCGCGCTGGTTCACCATTCCGGCGGACTACCAGATCGCCTCCTTGCCCGGCGAGGGCGGCGTCGCCGTCGCGCCGGCGCCGCCTGCGGCTCACTGAACCAAGCTTGTCCATCGCCGTTGTCTCCCGGTAATCGGGAGTACGCACCATGGCGCCGCGACCTTCCTGGCAGGGCCACCTTCGCCTTTCGCTCGTGACCTGCCCGGTCGCGCTCTACGCCGCGACCAAGCCAGGGTCGGACGTCTCGTTCCACCTGATCAATCCCGACACGGGTAACCGCGTGCGCATGATTGCGACCGATCCCGAGACCGGACCGATCGAGCGCTCCGAGCTCGTGCGCGGCTATGAGTTCGAGAAGGACCGCCACGTCGTGCTCACCGACGAGGAAATCGAAAGTGTGCGCATCGAATCGACCCGCACCATCGAGATCGAACGCTTCGTCGACGCCGACGCGATCGACCGGCTCTATTGGAACACGCCCTACTTCCTCGTGCCGGACGGCAAGCTGGCGGCGGAGGCCTACGACGTCATCCTGAAGGCCATGGCCGACTCCAAGCGCGTCGGCATCGGTCGCGTGCAGATGCACACGCGCGAGCGTCTGCTGGCGCTGGAGCCGCACGGCGCGGGGATCGTGGCGACGACGCTCAGATCCTACGACGAGGTGCGTCAGGCCAAGGAAGTGTTTGACGACATCCCCAAGGTGAAACCGGAAAAAGGCATGGTCGAGATCGCCTCGAAGATCGTCGACCAACTTGCCGGCGATTTCGAACCGGAAGAATTCAAGGACCGCTACGAGGACGCGCTCCGCGACCTGATCAAGGCCAAGCTGAAGGGCAAGGCCAAGACCATCACCGCGCCGGAGCCGGAAGACACCCCCGCCGGCGACCTCATGGCCATGCTGCGCAAGAGCCTGCAGCAGGGCGGAAAGCCGGCGCCGCGACGCGGGACTACGACACGCACGGCGCACGCGCCCAAGCGCAAGAGCGCGTCGGCCGCACGCAAACGCGCCTCGGGACGACGTTAGGCCGCGCGCAAAGAAAACGGCCCGCGAAGATCGCGGGCCGTCTGTCTTTTGGAAAAGCCGCAGCGTCAGAACTTGTACTTGAAGTCGATGCTGCCGTGCTGGCTCGAGCTCGCCTTGCCGAACTCGGAACTATAGTCGACGCTCACCGACAGCGGTCCGTTCCCGAACACGTTCAGGTCCACGGAAGCGACGCCGGCGGCGGCATTATACGGCGTCTGGATGTACGCCGGCCGCGTGCCCTGGCCCGCGCCGATGAAGCTGATCGGCAGGAACAGGTCGTCGTTGGTCGAGAAGCGGCCGCCGACCTTGAAGGTCAGTTCGGCGCGCTGGGTTTCGCCGTCGTAGAGCACCCGGCCGAACGCGATGTCCGGTTGGGCGGCTTCCAGGAAGTGGGTGTCGCCGTCGCTCTTCACTCCGTTACCCGCCAGCCCCGTCTCGGCGAAGCTGTTGGTGCGCAGCATGGTGGACGAGAGGCCGATCTCCGGCCGCACGAACCAGCGGCCCGAGCTGTAGAGCTTGGACGCGTTCACCTGCACCTGGGCGTAGCCGGTCTGGATGTTGGAGCGGCCCAAGCCGGGCGGCAGCAGCCCGATCACCTCGACCTGACGCGCCATGTCGAGCGAGGTCCATCCGCCGGTGATCCCGAAACCAAGCGCCAAACCGTCAGGCGTCCGCCGCTGGAAGCCGAGGCCAACGTCGCCGCCCTGGCCGGCGGCGCGGGCGCGGCCGCGGTTGACCGACATGTCGGTGACCGTTTCGTACCCCGCCGCCGCCGCCATCGACCACTGCCCGTCGATCGGACGCTGCCAGCCGCCGCGGACGTCGTTGCCGATCTCCGTCGTAGACCAGCCGCCGCCCGCCGAGTCGCCGCGCTCCGAGAACTCGTCGCCTTGCATCCAGGCGCAGTCCTTGTCGACCGTGGTCGTGGTGGCCGACACGCACGCGAACAGGCCGTCGCTGAAGCTGTTCGCCTCGAGCATCTGAGCGCGAAGCGGATCCACCAGCGGTTCCGGATTCAACTGGTCGAACACCGAGGCGTAGAGCGCCTGCTGGCTCGAGGTCATGTTGCCGAGGTAGGCCAACAGCCGCCCGATGCCGGCGGAATTTCCGGTCTCGACCGCGGAATCCATCATGTGGCCGAGACGCCGTTCGTTAGGCGTCAGGAACGGCTGACCGAAGTTTGTCTGGATGGTCAGCTGGATCCCCGCCGTGTCGGCGATGATCCCGAAGTCCACCGCCAGGGTCGGCGCGATCTGCAGGCCGTCGTTGGTCGCTGTGCCCTTGGTGGCAAACAGCGTGACCGGATGGTTGTCCTGCAGCCAGGTCAGGATCACCTTGCCCGTGCCCGCGACGGTCGTGTTGCCGCTCACGTTCACCAGGTCAGACGGGTAGGGGCCGAACGCCACGTCGAAATCGAGGTGTCCGGTCGAACTCTGCACGAACGAGCCTGCGAGGTTCACCGTCTCGATGACGCGCGATCCATAGAGCAGGTTGAACCGCGGATCGCCGGCGCCGTCGAGGTTGTCGAAAGTTGCGCCGTTGAGCAGGTCGAACGGCGCCAGCGGCGCCGAGAGACCCATCTGGAACTCGCCGCTGTTGGTGAACACGCCCGACGAGCCCGGCGACGAGTCTTGCAGGATGATCGAATGGAAGGCGACGAAGGTCGCGCCCTGCTCGTTGTTGAAGGCGTTCACGCCGCCGCCGAGGTTCACGTCGCCGACGACGAGACCGGTGTTGTTCACCGTATCGTTGCCGAAGGTCGCCGTGATCGCGTTGCCCGACACCGCCGACAGCGAATACTCAGTGTTGATCGTGTTGTTCGCGCCTCCGTCGATCGAGATGCCGACGCCTGTGCCCGAACCGCCGCGGATCATATCGTCCGCGGTGATGGTGATGTCGCCGCCGCCGAGCGAGCCGGTGCTCTCGGCGAAGATGCCGGTGGAGTTGTGCTCCAGCGCCAGGATCTTTCCGTCGATGGTGAGATCGATGGAGCCGCCCTGGCCGACGCCGCCGGCCGTACCGCGGAAGCCTCCTTCCACGTAACCGCCGCCGCCGCCGATCGACTGGGCGATGATGCCGGTCGAGTCGGCGCCCATGATCTCGATGTCGCCGGTCTGGGTGAAGCTGATATCGCCGCCGTTGCCGATGCCGGAGCCGGTGAGCGTTACGTCCGGCGGATCGATGCCGACCATCACTGCGCCGCCGCCGCCGCCGATCGACTGCAAGAACACGCCGTTCGAGCCGTCGCCGAAGATGTAGACCCCGCCGGTGTTGACCAGGGTGATGTTGCCGCCGTCGCCTTCGCCGCCGCCGATGGTCACGTCGAGCGACCGCACACCGTCGATCTGCGCCACGCCGCCGCCGCCGCCGACCGACTGAATGAACAGACCGTTGGCGTGGGCGCCTTCGGTCAAGACGCCGCCGCTGAAGGTGGCGTCGATGTCGCCGCCGTTCAGGTTGGAGCCGCCGTTGGAGCCCAAGGTGACGCTGACCGGCGCTTCGCCGGCCGCGGCGCCGTGCAGATAGAGACTGGCCTCGCCGCCGCCGCCGCCGACCGACTGGATGATCTCGCCGGTGGACAGCACGCCGCTGGTCATGATGGCGCCGTCATGGGTGAAGACGATATTTCCGCCGGACTCGTAGGAGCCGTCCGTGCCGCCCAGCGTGAAGCTGATCGGCGCGGTCCTCGAGCCGGTCGGCGCGTAGATGTCGAATATTGCGCGGCCGCCGCCTCCGCCGATCGACTGGACCAGGGCGCCGGGCGAGTTGGCGCCCGAGGTCAGGATCATGCCGCTCTGGTTCGACGTGATGTCGCCGCCGTCGTTGTTCGTCCCGTCCGTGCCGCCGAGGGCGGCGGCGAACGCCACGCCGTGGACCAGGCCTTCGTGGACCGCGTCGGTCGAATCGCCGAGGGAAACGTCGAAGCGGATCGTGCCGCCGCCGCCGCCGACCGACTGTTCGAACAGGCCCACGCTGTCGGCGCCGGCGGCGCCGGTCGTCCCGGTCATGTTGATGGTGACATTGCCGCCGCTGGAGCCCGAGGCTTCCGAGGCGCCGGCCGCGGCCGCGACCAGGGGATCCGGCGAGGCGGTATGACCGTTCGAACCGACGTCGGTGAGGCCCGGCAGGCTGATGATGCCCTGGAAGCTCACGTCGATGCTGCCGCCGCCGCCGTTGATGCTCTCCGCGTCGATGGCTTGCGAGCCCTGGCCGAGGACGGTGATGTCGCCCGCCTGGTTCACGATCACCGCGCCGCCGAGACCGCCGTTGCCGCCGCCCACGCCGCCGATCAGGGCGGAGATCGAGTTGGACAGCACAAGGCTCACCGCGTCGGGCGCGAGGCTGAAGCCCATTTCGGCGTTACCGCCGCCGCCGCCGATGCTCTCGGCCAGGATGCCGTCTGCGTCCGTGCCGTTGGTGACGATCTCGCCGGTGTTGGTGACCGTGACCGTGCCGCCGTTGCCGCCGTCGCCGCCCAGGCCGCCGACGCTGATCATCGGCGCCGAGGTCGCCGCGCCGATCTGCGCCGAGAGCGATACCGCCGTGCCGCTGTTGCCGCCGCCGCCGCCGATCGACTGAGCCACGATGCCGTGCGCGCCCGCGCCGTAGGTTTCGATCAGGCCGGCGTTGGTGACGGTGACATTGCCCGCATCGCCGCCCACGCCGCCGTCGCCTCCGACGTTCAGCGAGAAGCTCGCGCTGTCCTTGCTGGTAAACTCGGCGAGCAGGTTGACCACGTCCGATCCGTTGCCGCCGCCGCCGCCAATCGATTGCGCCAGGATGCCGTAGGCGCCCTGGCCGTGGGTGATGATGTCGCCGGAAAACTGCACGCCCGCGATCGGCGTGTTGTTCACGAACACATCGCCGCCGGTCCCGCCCGTGCCGCCCGTACCGCCCAGGTTGAAGCTGAAGTTGTTTGAAGTGTTGCTGCTCTTCGACCCCGCGCCGCCGAGCGAGACCTGCAGGATGACGCCGGCGTTGCCGCCGCCGCCGCCGACCGACATGGCTTCGATACCGACCGAACCCGTGCCGTAGGTCTCGATCAGGCCGTTGTTGGTGACCATGACCGTGGCGCCGTCGCCGCCCATGCCGCCGGAGCCGCCGATGTTGGCGGCGACCGATGTGTTCGACCGGTTGACGACGATGCTGGCGTCGACGACTGCGCCGCCCACGCCGCCGCCGCCGCCGATCGACTGGGCGCCGATGCCGTAGGCGTTGTCGCCCGAGGTGACGATCGTGCCGGTGTTGATCACCGTCACATTGCCGCCGTCCGCGCCGTAGCCGCCCGTGCCGCCGACCGAAAGGGAGACCGCCGTGTCGCTCTTGGTCGACGGCGCGCCCACGTCGAGCTGGAGGTTGCGAGCCATGCCGCCGAGACCGCCGCCGCCGCCGATCGACTGTGCCATGATGCCGTCGGCGTTGTCGCCGGAGGTGACGATCAGCGCCGAGCTGCCGACGTAGACGTAGCCCGAGGTTGCGCCCGTGCCGCCCGTGCCGCCGAGCCCCATGGTCATGGAGTTGGTGTCCAGCAGGTCGGTGGTAGTGACCGCGCCGCCCTTGCCGCCGCCGCCGCCGATCGATTGCGCCAGGATGCCGTCCGCGCCCGAGCCCTGGGTGATGATGTCACCCTCGGCCTTTACCGTGACGTTGCCGCCGGTGGCGCCGTAACCGCCCTGCAGACCGATCGCCAGGCTCATCGCGCTGGTGGTGTTGCCGCCCGCCGCGCCGCCCGTGCTGTTGCCGCCGGGCGTCGTTTCCTTGGCGCTGACGCTGGAGGCGCTCGAGGCGCCGCCGCCGCCGCCGATCGATTGGGCGAGGATGCCGATGGAGTCGTTGCCGGAGGTCTCGATGACGCCGTCCGAGTTCACGTAGACGTAGCCGCCGGTCCCGCCCGTGCCGCCGTCGCGGCCGATGCTGATGCTGACCTTGTTCGCCGATTTGACGGCAAGGTTGAAGTCGAACACTTCCGAACCGCCGCCGCCGCCGACGCTTTCAGCCTCGATGCCGAAGGAATCGTCGCCGGTCGTGACGATGTCGCCGGTGCGATGGACATACACATTGCCGGCGGCGCCGCCGTCGCCCGTGCCGCCGCCGACGGTCAGGGTTCCTACGTCTGCGCCGTTGGTGATGCCGGCGCCGACGTTGAAGTTGGCGCTGCCGCCGCCGCCGCCGATCGACTGGGCAAGCAGGCCCGTGCTCGCGACGCCGTAGGTGAAGATGTTCTCGTCGTCGTGCACGTTGACGATCGACGCGTTGCCGCCGTCGCCGCCGCCGCCGCCGATGTTGATCAGCACCGCCATGTTGTTCGGGGTGTTGCCGCTGGTCGAACTGGAAAGTACGTCGGCGGTCACGACGTTCATGCCCGCCTGGCCGCCGCCGCCGCCGATCGACTGGGCGACGAGGCCGTCGGTTCCGTCGCCGATGGTGATGATCTCGGTCGGATCTGCGGTGAGCGCGCCGATGGACCCGGTGTAGCCGCGCACGACCGTAACCGCGCCCGCGTCGCCGCCGGAGCCGCCGGAGCCGCCGACGCCGAGCGCCATCGGGCTGCCGGTGGGTGCGATCGCGCCCGTCGCGTCGATGCCGCCCACGCCGCCGCCGCCGCCGATCGACTGAACCATCACGCCGGCCGATCCGTTGAATTGGCCTGCCGGCTGGCCTGCGGTCGGCACGGAGCCCGTGCCGGTATTGCCGCTGGCGTTCACGAACACGAGGCCGTTGCTGTAAAGCGTCGCGCTGCCCGCGTTCGCGCCGTCGCCGGCGCTGCCGCCGATACCGACCGCCACGGCGACGCCGGTCGCGTCCGCGGTCGCCTTGCCGGCGTTCACCCCCGCCGTGACGTTCAGGCCGCCCGAGCCGCCGCCGCCGGCGACGCTCTGCACCAGAATGCCGATGGAGTGTTCGCCGGTCACCTCGACCTGGCCGTACTGCACAGCGAAGACGTCGCCGCTGGCGGCGCCCGTGCCGCCAAAGCCGCCCAGGCCAAAGGCGATTTCCGGCTGCGAGCCCTTGGTGTTCACCGTCACGCCGCCGGTGATGTCGATGCCGCCGTCGCCGCCGCCGCCGCCGATGGACTGCACCATCAGACCGCGCGCGCCGGTCCCCCCGGCATAGAGATTGGCGTCGACCGAGGCGGTGACGTTGCCGCCCGTGCCGCCGTTGGCGCCGAAGCCGCCGATGCCGACCGTGAGCGTGCCGTCCATGGCGAGTCCGCCGGACACGTTGATGGCGCCGTCGCCGCCGCCGCCGCCGATCGATTGCGCGACCACGGCCGAGGCGTAGTCACCGGTCGCGATCACTTCGGCCAGGGTCGCGTTCGCGCCGACGACCGTCAGGTCGACGGTGCCGGCGTTGCCGCCCGAACCGCCAAAGCCGCCGATGCCGATGGTGAAGGCGTTCGCCTTGGCGCTGTTCGGGGTGTTGAGATCGAGCGTGCCGGCGACGTCGATGCCGCCGTCGCCACCGCCGCCGCCGATCGACTGGGCGACGATGCCGCTCGAGCCGTCGGGCGTGACCACGCGACCGAGCGCGCCGTAAGCCGAAGAGACGTAGGTCGAAGACGAACCCGCGCCGAGCGCGAACACGTCGCCGGTGACGCTGAGGGTGACGTTGCCGGCGTTGCCGCCCGATCCGCCGAAGCCGCCGATGCCGAGACCGAAGCTGCCGGTCTGGCCCTTGGTGGACGCCGCGAGTGAGCCGGTGACGTTGATGCCGCCGTCGCCGCCGCCGCCGCCGATGCTCTCGGCCACGACGCCGTCGGAGTTCGGCCCGTTGGTCTCGGTGTCGCCGATGCGCGTCAGCTCGACGTTGCCGGCATAGCCGCCGTCGCCCCCGAAGCCGCCGAGGCCGATGCCGACCGTGCCCGCCGTCCCGCCGTTGCCGAGTGCGACGTCGCCGCTGACATTGAGGCCGCCCACGCCGCCGCCGCCGCCGATGCTGGCCGCCACCACGCCGGGCGAGCCTTCGCCGCGCGTGACGACGGTTCCGTAGACGCCGCCGGTGACGTTGCCCGAGTGGCCGCCGTAGCCGCCGAAGCCGCCGAGACCGATGCCCACCGCGACCGAGGCGTTGCTCTCGATGCCGATCGAAATCGAACCGGTGACGTCGATGCCGCCGTCGCCGCCGCCGCCGCCGATGCTTTCCAGCATCACGCCAAACGATTGGGCGCCGTAGGTGAACACCTCGCCGGTGACGTCGCCGGTGACGTTGGCGCCGTTGCCGGCGTTGCCGCCGAAGCCGCCGATCCCGATGCTGACCGAACCGTTGCTGCCAGTGCTGACGTTGATGCCGCCGCTGACGTTGACGCCGCCGTCGCCGCCGTCGCCGCCGGCGCTCTGCATCAGGATGCCGTGGGAGAGATTGCCGTAGGTGACGACCGTGCCGGTCACGTTGCCGTAGACGTTGTTTCCATCGCCGCCGCCGCCGCCGAAGCCCCCGACACCGATACCTACGTCGCCCGCGCTGCCGGAGCCCGAGAGCGACAGGGCGACGCCGCCGGTCACGTTCAGGCCGCCGTCCCCGCCGCCGCCGCCCAGGCTCTGGATGGTGATGCCGAACGAGTCGTCGCCGTGGGTAACCACCGTGCCGTCCACAGTCCCGATGACGACGCCGGAGTATCCGCCGCCGCCGCCGAAGCCGCCGAGACCGAAGTCGATGTTGCCGGCGTTGGATTTCCCGGCGGTGAGTCCGCCGCTGATGTTCAAGGCGCCGTCGCCGCCGCCGCCCGCCGCCGACTGGATCAGCACGCCGTGCGAATCATAACCTTGCGTCACGACCTCGCCGATCACCGAGCCGGTGACGTTGCCGGAGTTGCCGCCGTCGCCGCCGAAGCCGCCGATGCCGACGCCGATGTCGCCGGAACCGCCGGTGCTGCCGAGGTTCAGCGCGACGCCGCCCGTAACGTCGAAGCCGCCGTCGCCGCCGCCGCCGCCCAGGCTCTGGATCGACACGCCGAACGAGGTGTTGCCTTCGGTGAACACGTCGCCGGTCACATTGCCGTAGACGTTTCCGGAGACGCCGCCGTTCCCGCCAAAGCCGCCGAGGCCGAACTCGATGTTGCCGCTCGAGGCGTTCGAGGCCGCGATGCCGCCGGAGACGTTGAAGCCGCCGTCGCCGCCGCCGCCGCCCACGCTCTGGATCAGGACGCCGTGCGACTCGTCGCCGAGGGTGACGACATCGCCGGTGACCGTGCCGGTGACGTTGCCGGAACTGCCGCCGTCCCCGCCGAAGCCGCCGACGCCGATGCCGATGTTGGCGGTCCCGCCGCTGCTCGTGCTGCTGAAGCTCATGCCGCCGGTGACGTTGAACGCGCCGTCGCCGCCGCCGCCGCCCATGCTCTGGATGGTGACGCCGAACGAATTGTTCCCTTCGGTGAATACGTCGCCGACGATCGAACCGATGGCGCCGCCGGCGTAACCGCCGTTGCCGCCGAAGCCGCCCAGGCCCACGTCGATGTTGCCTGCGCTGGCCGTCCCCACGGAAATGCCGCCGGATACGTTGACCCCGCCGTCGCCGCCGCCGCCGCCCGCGCTCTGCACCAGCAGGCCGTGCGAGTCGGCGCCATAGGTCGTGATATCGCCGACCACGTAGCCGCTGACGTTGCCGGCATGGCCGCCATCGCCGCCGAAGCCGCCGATGCCGACGCCGACGTCGCCCGCGCCGCCGCTGCCCGACAGGCTGATCTGGACGCCGCCGGTGACGTTGAAGCCGCCCGAGCCGCCGCCGCCGCCCAGGCTCTGGATCGACACGCCGAAGGAGCTGTTACCTTCGGTCAACACGTCGCCGGTCACATTGCCGTACACATTGCCGGCGTTGCCGCCATTGCCGCCGAAGCCGCCAAGGCCGAATTCGATGTTGCCCGCCGAGCCGCCCGAGAACGCAAGCGCACCCGAGACGTTGAAGCCGCCGTCGCCGCCGCCGCCGCCCGCGCTCTGAATCATGATGGCGTGTGAGTCGGCTCCGATGGTGACGACGTCGCCGATGATCGTGCCGTGAACCCCGTAGGCGTTGCCGCCGTCGCCGCCGAAACCGCCGATGCCGACGCCGATGTCGCCGGAACCCGAGGTGCTGTTGAGGTCCGCCGCGATGTCGCCGGTGACATTGAAGCCGCCATCGCCGCCGCCGCCGCCCAGGCTCTGGATCGTCACGCCGAACGAGCCATAGCCGTGGGTGACCACGTCGCCGGTGATCGAGCCGGTGACGTTGCCTGCGTTGCCGCCGTTACCGCCGAAGCCGCCCAGGCCGATGTCGATGTTGCCCGCGCCGTTGGCCGCCGCCGCGATCCCGCCGCTGACGTTGAAGCCGCCCGCGCCGCCGCCGCCGCCCGCGCTCTGCACCAACAGGCCGTGCGAGTCAGAACCGTAGGTGACGATGTTGCCGATCATCACGCCGCTGACGTTGCCGGCGCTGCCGCCGTCGCCGCCGAAGCCGCCGATGCCGACGCCGATCGTACCCGTACCCGTCGTGTCGCTGAGATTGAGCGCGATCGCGCCGGTGACGTCGAAGCCGCCCGTGCCGCCGTCGCCGCCGAGGCTCTGAACGGTCACGCCGAACGAATTGTTTCCTTCCGTGCCCACGTCGCCGGTGATGGTCCCGTAGACGTTGCCCGCATTCGCCGCGCCGCCCCCGAAGCCGCCCAGGCCGACGCCGATACTGCCGGTGCTGGCGTTCGAAGCCGTGATGCTGCCGGTGACGTTGAAGCCGCCGTCGCCGCCGCCGCCTGCGGCGCTCTGCACCAGGACGCCGTGCGAGTCGTAGCCGAGGGTGGTGACGTTGCCGGTCACCGTGCCGGCGACGTTTCCGGAATTCCCGCCGTCGCCGCCGAAGCCGCCGACGCCGATGCCGATGTCGCCTGAGCCCGAGGTGTTCGACAGGCTTATCGCGACATCGCCGGTCACGTTGAAGCCGCCGTCGCCGCCGCCGCCGCCGACGCTCTGGATGGTGACGCCGAACGAACTGTTCCCCTCAGTGAACACGTTGCCGGTCAGGTTGCCGGTCACGTTGCCGGCGTAGCCGCCGTTTCCGCCGAAGCCGCCGAGACCCACGTCGATGTTGCCGGCGCCGCCGTTCGAGGCGGCGATGCCGCCGGACACGTTGAAACCGCCGTCGCCGCCGCCGCCGCCGGCGCTCTGCACCAGGATGCCGTGCGAGTCCGAACCGTAGGTAATGATGTCGCCGACCATCACGCCGCTGACGTTGCCGGCGTTGCCGCCGTCGCCGCCGAAGCCGCCGATGCCGATGCCGATCGTGCCGGCGCCGGAGGTGCTCGACAGGCTGACCGCGATGGCGCCGGTGACGTTGAAGCCGCCGTCGCCGCCGTCGCCGCCCAGGCTCTGGATGGTCACGCCGAAGGAGCTGTTGCCTTCCGTGCCCACGTTGCCGGTGATCGTCCCGTTGACGTTGCCCGCGTTCGCGGCGCCGCCGCCGAATCCGCCGATGCCGACGCCGATACTGCCCGTGCCGCCGCTCGAACCCTCGAGGCTGCCCGTGACGTTGAAACCGCCGTCGCCGCCGCCGCCCGCGGCGCTCTGCATCAGAATGCCGTGCGAGTCGTAACCGAGGGTGGTCACATTGCCGACGATCGTGCCGGTGACGTTGCCGGAGTCGCCGCCCGCGCCGCCGAAGCCGCCCACGCCGATGCCGATGTTCCCGGCGCCCGAGGTGTCGGACAGGGTGATCGCAACGTCGCCCGTGACGTTGAAGCCGCCATCGCCGCCCCCGCCGCCCAGGCTCTGGATCGACACGCCGAACGATCCGGCGCCCTTGGTGAACACGTCGCCGGTCACACTGCCGTAGACGTTGCCGCCGGCGCCGCCGGCGCCGCCGAAGCCGCCGAGACCGACGTCGATGTTGCCCGCCGCGCTGCTCGAGGCCGAAAGTCCGCCGGACACGTTGAAGCCGCCGTCGCCGCCGCCGCCGCCGACGCTCTGGATCAGAATGGCGTGCGAATAGTCGCCGTGCGTGACAACGTTGCCGATGACCGTGCCCGTGACGTTGCCCGCATTGCCGCCGTAACCCCCGAAGCCGCCGACGCCGATGCCGATGCCGCCGGCGCCGCCCGCGTCGCTGTCGGTGAAGTTCATGCCGCCGGTCACGTTGAACGCGCCGTCGCCGCCGCCGCCGCCCATGCTCTGGATGGTCACGCCGAAGGAGCTGTTCCCCTTGGTGTACACGTCGCCGGTGATCGAACCGGTCACATTGCCCGCATAGCCGCCCTTGCCGCCGAAACCGCCGAGGCCCACGTCGATGTTGCCGGCGCCGGCCGTCGACACCGAGAGTCCGCCCGTGACATCGAAGCCGCCGTCGCCGCCGCCGCCGCCCGCGCTCTGCACCAGCAGGCCGTGCGAGTTGTCGCCATAGGTGACGAGGTCGCCGACCACGTAGCCTCCGACGTTGCCCGCGTGGCCGCCATCGCCGCCGAAGCCGCCGATGCCGATGCCGACACCGCCCGCGCCGCCGCTGCCCGACAGGCTGATCTGGACGCCGCCGGTGACGTTGAAGGCGCCCGAACCGCCGCCGCCGCCCAGGCTCTGGATCGACACGCCGAAGGAGCTGTTACCCTCGGTCATGACGTCGCCGGTCACGTTGCCGTAGACGCCGCCCGCGCTGCCGCCGGCGCCGCCGAACCCGCCGAGCCCGACGTCGACATTGCCCGACGTTCCGGTGGAGAACGAAAGCGCGCCGCTGACGTCGAAGCCGCCTTCGCCGCCGCCGCCGCCGGCGCTCTGAATCATGATGCCGTGCGAATTGTCGCCATAGGTGACGACGTCGCCAATCACCGCACCGTGGACGGTATAGGCGTTGCCGCCGCTCCCTCCGAAACCGCCCACGCCGATGCCGATGTCGCCCGCGCCCGATGTGCTGTTGAGGTCCGCGGCGATGTCGCCGGTGACGTTGAATCCGCCGTTGCCGCCGCCGCCGCCCATGCTCTGGACGGTGACGCCGAACGAGCCGTAGCCGTGGGTGATCACATTACCGGTGATCGAGCCGGTGACGTTACCGGCGTTACCGCCATTGCCGCCGAAGCCGCCCAGGCCGACGTCGATGTTGCCTGCGCCGTTGGCCGCGGCCGAAATCCCGCCGGAGACGTTGAACGCGCCGGAGCCGCCGCCGCCGCCTGCGCTCTGCACCAGCAGACCGTGCGAGTCGGCGCCGTAGGTGACGATGTTGCCGATCATCACGCCGCTGACGTTGCCGGCGTTGCCGCCGTCGCCGCCGAAGCCGCCGATGCCGACGCCGATCGTGCCCGTGCCGCTCGAGTCGGACAGGCTGAGCGCCACGCCGCCGGTGACGTTGAAGCCGCCGTCGCCGCCGTCGCCGCCCAGGCTCTGGATGGTGACGCCGAAGGAGTTGTTGCCTTCCGTGCCGACGTTGCCGGTGATCGTCCCGTAGACGTTGCCGGCATTCGCGGCCCCGCCGCCGAAACCTCCGACGCCGACGCCGATGCTGCCCGAGGCGTCGTCCGACCCGACGACGCTGCCGGTGACGTTGAAGCCGCCGTCGCCGCCGCCGCCCGCGGCGCTCTGGATCAGGATACCGTGCGAGTCGTAGCCGAGCGTGGTGACGTTACCGGTCACCGTGCCGGTGACGTTGCCGGAATTGCCGCCGTTGCCGCCGAATCCGCCCACGCCGATGCCGATGTCGCCGGCGCCCGAGGTGGTGGACAGGCTGATCGCCACGTCGCCGGTCACGTTGAACGCGCCGTCGCCGCCGCCGCCGCCGAGGCTCTGGAAGGTCACGCCGAACGAGTCGGCGCCCTTGGTGAACACGTTGCCGGTCAGGTTGCCGGTCACATTGCCGGCATAGCCCCCGTTTCCGCCGAAGCCGCCGATGCCGACGTCGATGTTCCCGGCGCCGGCGCTGGAGGCCGAGATGCCGGTCGTGACGTTGAAGCCGCCGTCGCCGCCGCCGCCGCCGACGCTCTGCACCAGCAGGCCGTGCGAGCTGTCGCCATAGGTGGTGATGTCGCCCTGCACCGTGCCGCTGACGTTGCCCGAGTGGCCGCCGTCGCCGCCGAAGCCGCCGATACCAATGCCGATCGTGCCGGCGCCCGTGGTGTTCGACAGGCTGATCGCCACGTCGCCGGTGACGTTGAAGCCGCCGTCGCCGCCGCCGCCGCCCAGACTCTGGATCGTGACGCCGAACGAATTGTTTCCTTCCGTGCCCACGTCGCCGGTGATCACGCCATAAACGTTGCCGGCGTTACCGCCGCCGCCGCCAAAGCCGCCGAGGCCCACGCCGATGTCGCCGGCGCCGCCACTCGAGCCTGAAATGCTGCCGGTCACGTTGAAGCCGCCGGCGCCGCCGCCTCCCGCGGCGCTCTGAATCATCACGCCGTGCGCGTCGTAGCCGAGGGTGGTCACGTTGCCGGTGATCGTGCCGGTAACGTTGCCGGAATTGCCGCCGTCGCCGCCAAAGCCGCCGACGCCGATGCCGATGTTTCCCGCGCCGGACGTGTCGGACAGGCTGACGCCGACGTCGCCGCTGACGTTGAAGCCGCCGTTGCCGCCGCCGCCGCCGAGGCTCTGGATAGACACGCCGAACGAGCCGGCGCCTTCGGTCAGCACATTGCCGGTCAGGGCGCCGGTCACGTTGCCCGAGTAGCCGCCATTACCGCCGAAGCCGCCCAGACCCACGTCGATGTTTCCGGCGCCGCCGCCCGACGCCGCGATACCGGCCGTGACGTTGAATGCGCCGTCGCCGCCGCCGCCGCCGACGCTCTGCACCAACAGGCCGTGCGAATAGTCGCCATAGGTCGCGATGTTGCCGACCACCGTGCCGGTCACGTTGCCGGCGTGCCCGCCGTCGCCGCCGAAACCGCCGACGCCCACGTCGATGTTGCCCGCTCCGCCGCTGTTCGAGAGCGTGACCGAAATGCCGGTCGCGACGTCGAAGCCGCCGGAGCCGCCGCCGCCGCCCATGCTCTGGAAGGTGACCGCCGACGCGTCGGCGCCGTTGGTCTGCACATTACCGGTGATGCCGGCGTAGACGTTTCCGCCCGAGCCGCCGCCGCCGCCGAAGCCGCCGACGCCCACGTCAATGTTGCCAGCCCCGTCGCTCGAGCCGGTGATGCCCGCAGCGACATTGAAGCCGCCCGAACCGCCGCCGCCGCCGACCGACTGCACCAGCACGCCGAGCGAGCCCTTGCCTCCGGTATACACGTCGCCAGTGATGTAAGCGGTGACGACGCCGCCGTTCGAGGCCAGGCCGCCCGAACCGCCGACGCCGATGTCGATATTGCCCGAACCGGTCCCGGCGCCCGAGAGACCGCCCGTGAGGTTGAAGCCGCCCGATCCGCCGCCGCCGCCGATCGATTGCGCCACGATGCCGCGCGAATAGTCGCCGTGCGTGATCGCCGCGACCGTTTCGCCGTACAGGTCGACGCCGGTGACGTTCAGCGTGACGTCGCCGGCCGCGCCGCCGCCGCCGCCCGAACCGCCGACGCCGATGCCGATCGTGCCCGCGCCCGAGCCTGCGATGCCCGCGTCGCCCGTAACGTTGAAGGCGCCGTCGCCGCCGCCGCCGCCGATCGATTGCGCGAGGATCGCGTCGCTCTGCACGCCTGCGGTGTAAGTAACGCCCGAAACCGTGAGCGTGACGTTGCCGGCGTAGCCGCCCGTGCCGCCCGAACCGCCGACGCCGATGCTGATGGAGCCCGCGGCCTCGGCCGAACCGGAGATGCCGCCGCTGACGTTGAAGCCGCCGTTACCGCCGCCGCCGCCGAGGCTCTGCGCGACAATGCCGTCGGACTGGTCGCCGAGCGTCGTGACGTTGCCGTCCACGGTCGCATAGACATTGCCGGCGTGACCGCCGCCGGCGCCTGACCCGCCGATGCCGACGCTGACCGAACCTGCGACGCCGCCCGAGCCCGAGATGGAACCCGAAACCTCGAAGCCGCCGTTGCCGCCGCCGCCGCCGACGCTCTGCGCCAGGAAGCCGGTCGACTGGTCGCCGTGCGTCGTGATCGAAATCGAATAGGCGGTGACGTTGCCCGCGTTGCCGCCGCCGGCGCCCGCGCCGCCCAGGCCGACGCTGACCGCGCCCGCGCCTTCGCCGGATCCAGAGAAATCGCCGGTGACGTTGAAGCCGCCCGAGCCGCCGCCGCCGCCGATCGACTGCACGACCACGCCGTCGGACTGATCGCCGTAGGTCACCACCACGCCGTAGACCTTTCCGGTGGCGTTGCCCGCGTTGCCTGCAGCCGCGCCGCCGCCGCCGAGGCCGATCGACACCGCCGCCGAGCCGGCGCCGGCGCCGGAGATTCCGCCGGACACGTCGAAACCGCCATCGCCGCCGCCGCCGCCGACGCTCTGCGCCAGGAAGCCGGTGGACTGGTTCCCATGCGTCGCGATCGACTGTGCGTAGCCGTAGACGTCGCCCGCCTGGCCGCCGCCGCCGCCCGACCCGCCGAGGCCGACGTTCAGAGCCACCGAACCGCCGCCCGATCCGGCAATGCCGCCCGAAACGTTGAAGCCCCCAGCGCCGCCGCCACCGCCGATCGACTGCACGACCACGCCGTCGGACTGATTGCCGTAGGTCACCACCGTACCGGTGACATTGCCGGTGACGTTGCCCGCATTGCCGCCGCCGCCGCCGTTCCCGCCGAGACCGATCGACAGCTGGCCGGCGACCGCGCCCGCGCCGCTGATGCCGCTGGACACGTCGAAGCCGCCCGCGCCGCCGCCGCCGCCGACGCTCTGCGCGAGGAAGCCCGTGGATTGATCGCCGTGCGTGGTGATCGCGGTGGCGTAACCGTAGACGTTGCCCGCATTGCCGGCGCCGCCGCCCGTACCGCCGAGGCCGACGCTGACCGAGCCCGACGCGGCGCCCGAGAAGGAGAGGGAGCCCGAGACGTTGAAGCCGCCGTCGCCGCCGCCGCCGCCGATCGATTGCACGACCACGCCGTCGGACTGATTGCCGTAGGTGACGACCCCGCCGTAGACCTTGCCGGTCACGTTGCCCGCATCGGCGCCGCCGCCGCCCGAGCCGCCGAGGCCGACCGACACCGATCCCGAAGTTCCGCCCGCGCCGGAGAGCGTGCCCGACACGTCGAAGCCGCCCGCGCCGCCGCCGCCGCCGACGCTCTGCGCCAGGAAGCCGGTGGAATGGTCGCCGTGCGTGCCGATCGCCTCCGCATAGGCGTAGACGTTCTTGGCATAACCCGCCGCGCCGCCCGAGCCGCCGAGGCCGACCGACACGGCGCCCGCGTCGAGGCCCGAACCGCTGAAACCGCCCGACACGTTGAAGCCGCCCGCGCCGCCGCCGCCGCCGATCGACTGCACCACCACGCCGTCGGAGAAGTCGCCGTAGGTGACCACCGTGCCGCTCACATGGCCATGCACGTCGCCCGCGTGACCCGCGCCGCCGCCGGTGCCGCCGAGGCCCACGGACACGTCGCCTGCGCCGCCGCTCGAAGCGGCGATGCCGCCCGATACGTCGAAGCCGCCCGCGCCGCCGCCGCCGCCGACGCTCTGCGCCAGAAAGCCATAGGAGAAGTCGCCGTGCGTGGTGATCGCTGCGCCGTAGCCGTAGACGTTGCCGCCCACGCCGCCGCCGCCGCCCGTGCCGCCGAGGCCGACGGTGACCGAGCCCGCAGCGCCGAGCGCGCCGGAAATGCCGCCGGTGATGTTGAAACCGCCCGCGCCGCCGCCGCCGCCGACCGACTGAATCACGATGCCGTCGGAGTGATCGCCGTAGGTGACCACCGTGTCGCTGACGTTGCCGATGACCTTGCCGCCGTAGCCGCCCGTGCCGCCCGATCCGCCAATGCCGACCGCGACGCTGCCGGATGTTCCGGCCGATGCGGTCATGCCGACGGACACGTTGAAGCCGCCCGAACCGCCGCCGCCGCCGACGGACTGGATCAGCGCGCCGTCGGCGTAATTGCCCTTGGTTTCGATCGAACCGGCGAAGACCGCGTCGACGTAGCCGCCGTGGCCGCCGCTGCCGCCCGTACCGCCGATGCCGATGTTCGCAGAGCCCGAGGCGGCGCCGCCGCCCGCGGCGGCCACCGAGATGTCGAAGCCGCCCGCGCCGCCGCCGCCGCCGACCGACTGGGCGAGCAGGCCGGTCGAGAAGTCGCCGCCCGTGTAGATCGAACCGCCGGAGTCGACGTGGACCGAGCCGCCGTAACCGCCGCTGCCGCCCTTGCCGCCGACGCCGACCGAAATCGCGCCCGCCGCGACCGCGCCGCCCGCGACGGAGATCGACACCGCAAAGCCGCCCGTGCCGCCGCCGCCGCCGACCGACTGAATGTCGATGCCGTCGGAATAGGCCCCGGTGGTAACGATCGAGGCGTCGCCGGTGAGCGTGACGTTGCCGCCGTTGCCGCCGCTGCCGCCCTTGCCGCCGATCGCAACGCTGATGGACGCGCCGTAGCCGACCGTGCCCTGGGCCGCGAAACCGCCGTTGCCGCCGCCGCCGCCGATGGATTGCTCGAAGATGCCGTCCGAACGATCGCCGCTGGTGCTGATGAGCGGGTTCACGCTCTCGGTCACGTTGCCGATGGTCACGTTGCCGGGCGTGAGGTTGACGGTCACGTTGCCGCCGTTGCCGCCGCCGCCGCCGGCGCCGCCGATCGCCACGCCGGCGAAGGCGCTGAGCGAGGTCGCCGAGCCGCCGTTGCCGCCGCCGCCGCCGATCGCCTGCGCGAGGATGCCGTCGGAGTCGTTGCCCGTGGTTATGATCACGCCGCTGTCGGCGACAGTGACGTTGCCGGACTTGCCGCCCACCGCGCCGTCGCCGCCGATCACCAGCAGCACGCCGCCGCCGTTGCCGCCATCGCCGCCGCCGCCGCCGATCGACTGCACCTCGATGCCCGCCGACATGTTCCCGCCGGTCGAGATCCGGCCGTCGTTCGTCACAACGACGTTGCCGCCCGTGCCTCCCGAGGTCGCGCCGCCGCCGATCGCGACCAAGCCGCCGGAGTCGCCGCCATGGCCGCCGCCGCCGCCGATCGATTGCGCCAGGATGCCGCGCGCCTGGTCGCCGTAGGTCGTGATCGAGCCCGCGTTGTAGACGCTCACCGTACCGGCGTTGCCGCCGGCGCCGCCGGTCGAGCCGAGCGCCACCAGGCCGCCGTTGGCGGAGCCGATGCCGCCGCCGCCGCCGATCGACTGCGCAACTACGCCGTCCGAGCCATAGCCGTGCGTGGTGACCGAGCCGCCCTCGTAGAGCTTGACGACAACGTTGCCGCCGGATCCTCCGGCCGAGCCGCTGCCGCCGAGCGTGACCACGCCGCCCGAGGCGCCCGACGCGCCGCCGCCGCCGCCGACCGATTGTGCGAGCACGCCGATCGACTCATTGCCGTGCGTGACGATGTCGCCGCCGGAATAGATGTACACCTTGCCCGCGTTGCCGCCGCCGGCGCCGGAGCTGCCGAGCGTTGCGATGCCGATGGATGCGCCGCCGCTGCCGCCGCCGCCGCCGACCGACTGGGCGAACAGGCCGTCGGACGCGTTGCCGTAGGTTTCGACGAAGGCGCCGCTGTCGACCACGATCTTGGCCTCGCCGCCGCTGCCGCCGCCGCCGCCGCTCGTGCCCAGGGTAACGAGGCCGCCGGAGTCGCCGCCGGCGCCGCCGCCGCCGCCGATCGATTCCGCGAACAGCGCGTGCGCGTAGTTGCCGTAGGTGATGGTGACGGAGTTTCCGCCCGCGATGATCTCGGCGAGGCCACCCGTGCCGCCGGCCGAACCACTGTCGCCCAGGGTAACGATGCCGATCCCCGTTCCGGCGTCGCCGCCGGAGCCGCCGATCGATTCCGCGATGATGCCGTAGGACGCGTTGCCGTGGGTGACGATCGTACCGTCCGTGCGCACGGTCACGGTCCCGCCGTTGCCGCCGTAGGTGCTGTCGCCGCCTTCGCCGACGATGCCGAAGCTGGCGCCGCCGCCGCCGGCGTAGCCGCCCAGGCTTTCGGCCAGGATGCCCGGCGAGTTGGCGCCGAAGGTGTGGATGTTGCCGGTCTGGGTCAGATGGACATAGACGTTCCCGCCATAGGTCGCCGAGCCGCCCGTGCCGCCGGAGCTGAACAGTATGCCGTAGCCGCCGTCGCCGCCGCGCCCCGCGCGGCTCTCGGCGAAGATGCCGGCCGAGTTGGCGTACTGGCTGGCGACATCGCCGCTCACGGTCAGGTTCACGTTGCCGCCGGCGCCCGCCGTGCCGCCTTCGCCGCCGGGGATGTTGACGCCGATCGCCAGGCCGCCGTCGCCGCCGTTGCCGCCGATGCTCACGACCTGAACGGCCGGCGCGCCGGCGGTCTTTGAGTTGAAGTCGCCGCCGAGATTGTAGGTCAGGTCGGGGCCCTTGCCGCCGGATCCGCCGTTGCCGGGCGCGTACTCGATGGTGACGCAGCCGATCAGCGGTATGCAGAAGCTGATGCCGCCGCCGGGACTGCCGGTGGATCCCTTCGAGCCCGCATACACTTTGGAAAAGGTGCCACCCGGCGCCGTCGGACCGGCGGGGACCGATCCGCTGCCCTGGCCGCCGTTGACGGGCGTGGGCGGCGACTCCGGCGTGACCAGGCTGATGGTCTGGTAGGTCGGATTCTGGGCCTCGTTCGACAGCTTGACCTTGTAAACGTTGTTGAAGCCGTCCGTGTAGGTCTTGATGACCGTGTAGGTCGTGGTGGGTTCGTCGGGCAGGACGATGGTGTCGCCGTCGACGTTGGCCAGGATGATGACGTTGTTGTCGTTGGTCAGCACGATCTCTTGGGTGATGACCTGGGCGATCGTCTCTTCCTGGTTGGTGACCGGGTTGAGCACCGATTGGCCGGGCGTCACCGTGCCCATGACCGTCAGATCGAGCACCGGCGACGCCGCCTCGGCCTTCGGCGGGGACGCCAGGCTCAGGATCATCGCGGACATTGCCGCGGCGCTGAGGAGAACTTCGCGCCGCCCTATGCGCCGTTGGGCGGACGGGAAGGCCGTGCGGCCGGAAATCGGTCCGCGTCCGTGATTCGTCCCGCCCATGAGTCTTCTCCACCCCACGACCCGGACGCGCAGCGCCACAGGCCGGTTAAGCCAAGGTAAAATTACCGTTTTTGGCCAAGGACAGGCGGTATCGCTAACGCCCTGCGCGCGAGCCCCCAGGCTTCGCGCACGAATTCCCCCCTGAAAACAGATACCTTAACGACAACTAAAGCCCTTGTGCGCATGCGGCCGTCAACCCCAGGCCACGTTGAAAGCCAGCAAAGTCGCGATGTGTCTCAGCCGGCGTGTAAGGCTGGCGTCAGCCTGGGCCCCGAGTCGCTGGCCGAAGCGGTCTCCAGGCTCACTTCGCGGGACAAGAAAATTCAGGCCTTGGCCAGCTTCTTGATGGCGTCCTTCAGCGGGGTCGCGGCGTCTTCCCATCCTTCCCAGGGATTGCGCCTCTTCATCCGCGCCACGGCGGTGCGAAGGGTGAACGCCTTGGGGTCCAGCCCCTTCTTGGCTTCCTTCCAGTCCAGCGGCATGGAAACCGGCGCGCCGGGGCGGGCGCGCGGCGACAGGACACCGACGGCGGTGGCCGTGCGGTCGTTGCGCAGGTAGTCGAGGAAGATGCGGCCGCCGCGGACTTTCTTCGACATGTTGACCGTGTAGGCGTCGGGCTCGTCGGCGGCCATGCGCGCGCAGAGTTCGCGCGCGAACGCTTTGGCCTGCGGCCACGCAATGGGCGTGCGGCCCTGGGTGAAGGGCGCGACCACGTGCAGGCCCTTGCCGCCGGTCGTCTTCAGGAAGCTCGCAAGACCGACCGCTTCGAGGCGCTCGCGTACGGCCTTCGCCGCCTCGGTCACGCGCTCGAACGGCATGGTCTCGTCGGGATCGAGGTCGAAGACGAAGCGGCCCGGAACTTCGGGCTTGCCCGGCAGGCAGTTCCACGGATGGAATTCGACCATGCCGTTCTGGGCGCCGGCGACCAGGGCTTCTGGGCTGTCGAACTGCAGATAAGGCTCGGCGTCGCCCTCGATCTTTACGGCGGTGATCAGCGCGGACGTGCCCTTGCCCGCATGGCGCTGGAAGAAGCGCTGACCGTCAATGCCGTCTGGCGTGCGGATGACCGAACACGGCCGGCCTTTCACGTAGGGCAGGATCCAGGGCGAGGCGGCTTCGACGTATTCGACGAACTCCAGCTTCTCGACGGGGCCGCCGTCGGCCTTGGGCCACAACACCTTGTCCGGGTGTGAGACGGTGACGCCGCGCACCACCGGTTTGCCCGCGCCCGCCGCCTTGGCCAGAGCGGTCGCACTGGGCGCGGCCTTGGACGTCTTTTTGGTCTTGTTTGCCGGTTTCAAGGCGGCCACGGGCGACGGGTCCTCCTCGCGGATTTCGCGCGCCGGCTTGTCTTCACGCAAGCCCTTGAACGACGCCTGGCGGATGTGGCCGTCGCCGGTCCAGCCCGCGAAGGCGATTTCGGCCACCAGCTCGGGCTTCACCCAATGGATGGTCACGCCGCTGCGCCGCGGCGGCGCCTTGCCGCTGAACGGCGAGGTCTTAACCTCGCGCTTCTTCAACTTCGGCAGCAACTCGTCGACCACGTCGCGCCCGAAACCCGTCCCGATGCGGCCGACGTCGACCAGCTGCCCGTCGCGATAGACGCCCGCGATCAGCGAACGGAAGCTCGAGCCGGTGGTGGTCCAGCCGGCGATAACGACTTCCTGGCCGCCGCGGCACTTGGCCTTCACCCAGTCATCGTTCCGACCGGAGCGGTAGGGCGCATCGAGCCGCTTGGAGACGATGCCCTCCAGGTCCATCTTGCAGGCAGAGCGCAGCACCGCATCGCCGCCGCTCTCGAAGTGATCGACGTAGCGCAGGCGATCGTCGGCGCCTTTCAACAGTCGCTGCAGCGCCGCCTTGCGGTCGCTGAGCGGCAAGGCGCGCAGGTCCTCGCCGCCGGCGAACATCGCGTCGAACAGGAAGAACACCAGCGTCCCGGTCTTGCCCGACGACAGCGCCGCCTGCAGACCCGCGAAATCCGGTCGGGCCTGGCTGTCGAGCGCGACGATCTCTCCGTCGTAAATGCCGTCGGCAAGCGCCGCGCACGCCTCGGCGATCTCGGGGAAGCGTTCGCTCCAGTCCAGCCCCTTGCGCGTGCGCAAGACAGCGTGTCCGCCCTTCACGCGGGCCTGCATGCGATAGCCGTCGAACTTCACCTCGTGCACCCAGCCGGCGCCGGACGGCGGATGATCGACCAGCCGGGTCAGTTCAGGCTCGACGAAGTCCGGCATCGAGGCCGCGCGTTTGCCGTGCACGACCGTCTTCGCGGCTTTCGCCGGCGCGCCGACGAGCTTGGGTAACGGTTTGGCGGCCAGTTCGACCGCGCGCTTGCGCGCCTTGCCGGATTTCCACACGGCGGCGGCCTTGCCCTTCGCCTTGGTGATGAAGGGCGTGGGCGCGCGGCCCTTGCCCTCGGCGATCTTCTCCATCGAACGTCCGGAGGCGACGGATGTATCGTTCTCTTCCAGCAGCGCGTCGTCGTCGCCCGGATGCGCCGTGTCATCGTCGTGTTTGATCAGGAGCCAGTTGTTGCGCTTGCCGCCGTTGCGGTCATTGCGGATGCGCACCAGCGACCAGCCGCCCTGCAGCCGCTTGCCGTCGAAGGCGAAGGACAGGTGGCCCTTCTTCAGGGCGTCGGCGATCGACTTTCCCTTTTCCAGCTCCCAATAGCCGCGGTCCCAGAGCATCACCGTGCCGCCGCCGTACTCGCCCTTGGGGATGATGCCTTCGAAGTCGCCGTAGTCCAGGGGGTGGTCCTCGACCTCCACGGCCAGGCGCCGCTCATGCGGATCGAGCGACGGGCCCCGCGTCACCGCCCAGGATTTGAACACCCCATCGTATTCGAGCCGCAGGTCATAGTGCAGGCGGGTGGCGGCGTGCTTCTGGATTACGAAGCGCAGGTGTTCGGCCGGGGCTATGCGCTTGCGACCGGACGGCTCCTTGGTCTTGGTGAAGTCGCGTTTGGCGCGATAGGTTTCCAAAGGTTGCGGCATCGAATTCTCCGTCCTCGTGAAGGTCCGGCCGTGCGATAGAGTTCCCGCCTGAGCCTTATAATAGCCCCCGCCGCCGAAGGATCAGCCCATGGACAAACCCGCCTACGATATCGACACCGAGATCCTCTATCCGGGGCTGACCCATATGGACGTCACCGCCCTCGCCGCCGCCCAGACGCCCTGGTGGAACCGGACCCTGAGCGCGGTGAACGACGCGGTTGTGCGCCTGGGCGTGCTCGACGGCGACTTCCACTGGCACAAGCACGACGCGGAGGACGAGTTCTTCTTCGTGCTGGAGGGGCGGCTCGACATCGAGCTGGAGGATCGGATGGTCACCCTCGATCCGGGCCAGGGCTTCACCGTTCCGCGCCGCGTCATGCACTTCCCGCACGCGCGCGGCCGCACCGTCGTGCTGATGGTCGAGAAGGCGAGCGTGAGCCCGACTGGGAACTAGGCGGTTGCGGTTTGCGGCGCGGGTTTGTTGGCCAGCAGCAGGATCGCCAGCACCGTCACCCAGGTGGTCAGCGCCAGGCCGAAGCCGAACTCGCCGGTGATCCACAGCGTCCTGGGCGCGTTCACCGTCCCCTGGTCGAGGATCGATTGGATGACCAGGTTGTGGGACGCGTGCAGCAGCGCGCAGGGCCACACGCTGCCGGTGCGTTGCCGCAGCCACGCGTAGAGGATGCCCGAGGGGATCACCATCGCGGCGAAACAGCCGATCTGGTAGGCCAGCGGCGGACCGCCCGCGGTGCTCGAATTGTAGTCCTGGAAGAAGATCGCCGGCAGGTGCCAGCAGAACCAGATGGCGCCGGTCACCAGGCCGGTTTGCCAGAGCGGCATCAGCTTGAGGAATTCCGGAACCAGGAAACCGCGCCAGCCGATCTCCTCGCCGAGCGCGCGTCCGAGCTTGTCCACCAAGCCGACGGTCAGCAGCAGGCCCAGCGCCGTGGCCGCGTTGCCGGGGTCGCTGAAATAGGGGATCGCGGTTCCCCAGCGCGAAGGGTCGAGCCCGCCCGCGCCCACCAGCCAGACGATGACATAGACGGGCAGGGCGTAGGCCACCGGGATCAACAGGCCCATCAGCAGACCCTTCACCCCGCCTGACCGCGCGAGGCCCAGGCCGGTCAGGCTGCGGTCGAAGAGCAGTTTCACGACGATGGCGCAGGTTCCGGGGACCCACATGCCGATGCAGGCGCTGAGCCGCTTGGGCAGGTGGACCTGTTTCAGCACCGCCGTCGAAAGCAGGGTGAAGACGGTCACCAGGACCAGGAAGGTCGCGATCCGGATCCAGGTCTTGCGGCGCGCCTCGGGTGTCGCCGCCGTTTCCGTTGCCGCCATGACCGTCGCCTCCCCGCGATTCCGCCAAATCATAGCGGAATTCGAGCCGCCCCCTGAACCGGGAACGAATCCGGCGTATGACGGCGGCGGAACGGGACCGGTCCCGAACGGTTTGGACCCCTATGGACGCCGAAGACGGCCTGCCGATGCCGCGCCGCATCTGGGCGGTGGCCGCAGTATTGCTGGCCATCACCATGGCGGTGCTCGACGGCGCCATCGCCAACGTCGCCCTGCCCACCATCGCGCGCGATGTCCACGCCGATCCGGCGTCGGCGATCTGGGTGGTCAACGCCTATCAGCTCGCCATCGTGGTCTCGCTGCTGCCGTTCGCGTCGCTGGGCGAGATCGTCGGCTACCGGCGCGTGTTTCGCGGCGGGGTGATCGTCTTCACCCTGGCCTCGGGCGCCTGCGCGCTGTCGCATACCCTCGGCGAACTGACCGTGGCGCGGATCGTCCAGGGCTTCGGCGCCGCGGCGATCATGAGCCTGACCACCGCGCTCATCCGCCACAGCTATCCGCAGCGCATGCTGGGCCGCGCCATCGGCCTCAACGCCCTGATCATCTCCATCGCCGCAGCGACCGGGCCGTCGATCGCCGCGGCGATTTTGGCGGTGGCCAACTGGCCGTGGCTGTTTGCGGTGAACCTGCCGATCGGCGTGCTGGCGGTGATCGCTTCGGTCGGCTTGCCGCGCACCGATGGATCGGGCCGCAAGTTCGACTGGCTGAGCGCCCTGATCAACGCGCTGGCGTTCGGCCTGCTGATCGTCGGCGTCGACGCGGTGGCGCACGTCGGCGCCATCGGCGCCCTGTCCATCGCCGGGGCGGCGGTCGCGGCTTTCGCCTTGGTGGTGCGCGAGTGGCGCCGGCCCGCGCCCATGGCCCCGATCGATCTTTTGAAGATCAAGCCGATCGCCTTTGCGGTCGGCGCGTCGGTCTGCTCCTTCACCGCCCAGATGCTGGCCTATGTCACCGTGCCGTTCTTCTTCGAGGAGACGTTTCACAAGAACCAGGTCGAGACCGGCATTCTGATCACGCCGTGGCCGGTGGCGGTCGGGATCACCGCCTCGATCTCCGGGCGACTGGCGGACCGGTTCCCCGCGGCGCTGTTGTGCGGCCTCGGCGGCGCGATCTTCGCCGCCGGGGTTTTGCAGCTCGCGCTCTTGCCGTCCGATCCGCAGACCTGGCGCATCGTGGTCGCCATGCTCACCGCGGGCATGGGCTTTGGGCTTTACCAGGCGCCCAACAACCGCGAGATCATCGGCTGGTCGCCGCGGGCGCGCAGCGGCGCGGCGGGCGGTTTGCTGGCGACGGCGCGACTGTTGGGTCAGACCCTGGGCGCGGCGTTCGTGGCGCTGATCTTCCGCATCGACGTGCACGGCTTCCGCTGGGCGCTTTACCTGGCGGTCGGCTTCGCGATCTGTTCGGCGATCATCAGCGCCCTGCGCCCGCGCGGCCGCTTCGGCGAAACCACGCCTACGCCGGCGCCGGCAGCACAAGCTCCGCCCGCAACCCCCCGCCCGGCCGATTTGCAAGCCTGACCTCGCCGCCGTGGGCGCGGGCGATGGCGCGCGCCGTCGCAAGGCCCAAACCAAAGCCGCCGGTCTCCGCGCTGCGCGACGCGTCCGTGCGATAGAAAGGATCGAAGACGCGTTCGAGTTCTTCCTGTGGCAAGCCCGGGCCCGGATCGTCGACACGCACGATCGTCTCATCTTGTGCTTGGGCGACGGAGACGTGGGCTTCGCCGCCGAACTTCACCGCATTGTCGATCAGGTTGGCGACGAGGCGCTTCAAGCCGAGGGCATCGCCCATAATGATGACGGCCGGCGCGGGGTCGAAGGTGATCGCGGCGCCCGTCTCCTTCATGTCCTCGACGACGGAAGACACCAGAGCCGCCAGGTCGAGCGGCGTCCGTTCTGCCGTGCGCCCCTCCCCGCGGGCATAGGCTAGGGCGGCGGAGATCATGCCGTCCATCTGCTCGATGTCGGCGGCGGCGCGGTCGCGGACCTCGGGCGGCGAGGCCTCGACGCGAAAGCGCAGGCGCGTTAGCGGCGTACGCAGGTCGTGGGCGATGGAGGCGATCATCAGAGTGCGGTCGTTGACGTAGCGGCGGAGCTTCTCCTGCATCTCGTTGAAGGCGGCGACCGCGGTGCGCACCTCGGCCGGCCCTTGCGAGCTCAGAGGCGGCGCGTGCGGGTCAGCGCCCAGGCGTTGCGCCGCCGCGGCGAAGGCGTGAATCGGCCGCGCCAGCAGGCGCGCCGCAAACCAGGCGAGCAGCACCACGAGCAGCGCGCTGGTCAGGAAGGTGGCGAGGATGCGGATGTGCCAGGCGGACAATAGCGGGCGCGGCGGCGTGACCACCGACCAGCGCCCGTCCGGCCGTTGCAGCGCCGCGACAAACGGCGGAAACAGCGCCGAGTCTCGCATCACAAGGGCGATGTGACGTTCTGTCAGGACGCGCGGCACGGGTCCGTCGTCCTGTTTCATGCGGATGATGAGTTTGGTGTGCTCGCGGACGTGGTTGGCCATCTCGTTGCGCGAACTGGTCACGTCAACCGTGCGGTAGAGTTCGGCGTGCGAATGATCGACGGCGGCGCGAACACGCTCCGGCGGGACGTCGAGCGCCTGGGCCAGGGCCTCGGCGATGACCGGATCCAGAGGGTCGCGGGGCGGCGCGGCGCCTGGCGGGAGCCCGAGATCGGGCGGCGCAGCGGTCACTACGGCCACGAGCTTGCGGCCGCTCTGGGTCATGATGGGATGGCCCTGCAGCGCCCGGGCGGCGTCGGCGATCGAATAACCTTCCGGCGGCGGGTCAGGCAGGAACAGCACGGCGGCGAGGTTCACGACCTGCACCGAAACCAGGCACATCACCGCCAGCGCCAGAAGCTGCACGAAGATCGGCAGGCCGCCGCGCCCCATCTTCGCTTTCATCGACGCCCCGTCTGGGCCGCGAATACATAGCCCTCGCCGCGCACGGTGCGGATCAGTTCGCGTCCGGACCCGTCGTCGAGCTTGCGGCGCAGGCGGCTGATCTGCACGTCGATGGCGCGGTCGAAGGCTTCGCTGGCGGGCGGTCGCGCCAAGTCGAGCAACTGGTCGCGGGTCAGCACGCGCTCGGGCCGCTCGACGAAGGCGCGCAGCAGGTTGAACTCGCCGGAGGACAGGTTGACGGTCACGCCCTGGGGCGAGGACAGCTCACGGCGCACCAGATCGAGGCGCCATCCGTCGAAGGTCATCGACAGGGCCTGCGGTTCGTCGCGCGGCGCCTCGCGGCGGCGGCGCAGCACCGCACGCACCCGCGCCAGCAACTCGCGCGGGCTGCACGGCTTGGGCAGATAGTCGTCGGCGCCGAGTTCGAGACCCACGATGCGGTCCGTTTCCTCGCCCATGGCGCTCAGCATGATCACCGGCGGTCCGGCGCTGGCGTGCAGACGCTTGCAGGCGGTAAGGCCGTCTTCGCCCGGCAGCATCAGGTCGAGCACCACCACGTCGGGCCGGCGCTCGTCGATCGCCGCGTCCATGGCGCGCGTGTCGGCGACAGCCTCGACCGTATAGCCGTGACGGCCGAGAAACTCCGCCAACACGTCGCGAATGCCGGGGTCGTCGTCGACCACCAGGATGCGGGGCAGGGGCTCTTCGGCGCTCATCGCGGGATTGTCACATGCTTCAGGATCGGGCGGATTTCGCCGCCGAAACAATCCCATGGGCCGGACGCGCGATCAAATGTCTTAGATTTCAGAGCTGAAATCCTGGGACAAACCGGTGCAATCTCCGCCGGTCATGCAGAGTCTGCGTCGGGGAATCGCCTCGGCTAGCCAAAGGAACCGACCATGAGCCTGAAGATTTTGCTGGCCGCCGGCGCCGCCCTCGTCGCCCTGTCCGCACCCGCCGCCTGGGCCCAGGACCCGTCGCAATCCGTGGAGGTCCGGCGCGAGGTCATCATGAAGGATGATCCGCACGGGCAGGGGCATCACTGTCATGCCGTCATGATGCGCGTCGGACCCGAGGAGGCCACGAAGGCGATGCACGATCACCACGGCGACATCACCCGCGAGGAATTCATCGCCGCTCACACAAAGCTGTTCGACGATCTCGACCTTAACCACGACGGCAGGCTCGAGCCCGACGAGATCGAGAAGGCGCACTCGGCCATGATGTCGAGCCGCGACGGCGACTGCGAGAAGATGATGCACGACCACCATGGCGAGATGGATGACGACGTGCGCGTCGAGGAGCGGCGCGACGATGGGGACCGTCATGGCGACGGCGACCGCCACATCCAACTGCGCATGATCCACGGCATCCAAGACTTCGACAAGATGGACGCGAACCACGACGGCAAGATCTCGTTCGAGGAGTTCACCGCCCCCCTGCGCGAGGCCTTCGACCAGCTCGACAAGAACCACGACGGCGGCATCGACCGGTCGGAGTGGGAGGCCGGCGGCCACATGGAAATCCGTAAAGAGGTCCACGAAGACCCGAAGTGAGGCTTGCCGGCCGGCCCTTCCCCCCGCGGGGAAGGGCTTGCCCTTGCGGTCTCTTGGCGCCACCAAGCGGCGATCCCTTTTCGGAGACCGAGTATGGCCGGCCCCCTCGATAACACCGACCTCGAACTGCGCGCCCACGTGGCGGGCGTGAACTTCGCGACCCAGACCCTGCTGCACCTGCACGACAACCTGCACCGCCGCATCACCGGCTTTTCTCCGGACTGGGAAGCCATCGCCGACTTCCTCGTCGCCGGCGGCCAGCCGGGCGACAGCGCCGTGTACCAGGTGAATAACCGCGGCCGCGAGATCGCGGCGGCCTTCATGCGCGAAACGGCGGAATGGGCGCGCGCCCACGGTTCGCGCGGCCCCGAGCCGGTGACCCCGCAGCCTTGAGCGCTCGGCCTAGCCCTTGGCCTGATAGAGGCCGGCGAAGCGTTCGCGCAGGCGCGCCTTCTGCACCTTGCCCATGGTGTTGCGCGGCAGCTCAGGCTCGAACAGCACCCGCTTGGGCAGTTTGAAGGCGGCCAGGCGCGGGCGCAGGGCGGCGATCACGCCCGCTTCATCGAGGACGGCGTCCGCGCGCGCGACGATCACAGCGGTCACGCCTTCGCCGAAGTCGGGATGCGGCGCGCCGAAAACGGCGGACTCGATCACGCCGTCCAGCGCGTCGATCTCGCTCTCCACTTCCTTGGGATAGACGTTCAGGCCGCCGGTGATGATCAGGTCCTTGCCGCGACCGACGATCGAGACGTAGGTCGCCGCGTCCATCACGCCCAGGTCGCCGGTAATGAAGAAGCCGTCGGCGCGAACCTCCTGCGCGGTCTTTTCCGGCATGCGCCAGTAGCCCTTGAACACATTGGGGCCCTTCACCTCGATCACCCCGATCTCGCCTTGCGCAACCAATGCGCCGGTTTCCGGATCGGCGATGCGCACGGCCACGCCCGGCAAGGCCGGTCCCACCGATCCGGGGACGCGCGGGCCGTCGTAGGGGTTGGAGGTGATCATGTTGGTCTCGGTCATGCCGTAGCGCTCGAGGATTTCGTGACCGGTGCGGGCGGTGAACTCGCGGTGGGTCTCGGACAACAGTGGCGCGGATCCCGAGGTGAACAAGCGCATGGTCGATGCCATCTCACGGGTCAGGGACCGGTCGGCCAAGAGTCGCGTGTAGTAGGTCGGCACGCCCATGAACGCGGTGGCGTAGGGCAGGCAACTGATCACGTGACGTGGATCGAACGCCGGCAGCCACAGCATCGATGCGCCGGCCGCGAGGATCGTGTTCACCGCCACGAACAGACCGTGGGTGTGATAGACCGGCAGGGCGTGGATCAGGGTGTCGTCGGCGGTGAAGCGCCACGCGTCCTTGAGCGTCAGAGCGTTCGACGCCAGGTTCGCATGCGTCAGCATGGCGCCCTTCGAGCGCCCGGTTGTGCCTGAGGTGTAAAGGATGGCGGCGAGGTCGTCGTCGGCGATCGCGCCGTCCTCGAAATCGGCGGACGCGCAGCGCGCCTGTTCCAGCAGCGTCCCGCTCTCGCCGTCGTCGCCGAGGCTGGCGATGCGGGCGTCGCCGGCGGCCGCGGCCAGGGAAGCAGTGGCCTCGACCCGGTCGGGTGTGGCTACGATCAGCGCCGGCGCCGCGTCGCCGATGAAGTACTCGAGTTCGGCCAAGGTGTAGGCCGTGTTCAGCGGCAGGAACACCGCCCCGGCCCGCGCGCAGGCGAGGTAGAGTAGCACCGCCTCGACGCTCTTTTCGACCTGCACGGCGACGCGGTCGCCGCGCTTCACGCCATAGCCGGTAAGTGCATTGGCCAGACGCGCGGTCTCGTCGAACAGATCGGCATAGGTCAGCCGCCTTCCGCCGACGATCTCGACAAACCGTCGCCGCGGATCGACGTCGCGCAGTCCAAGCTGATCGAAAATGCCGGCCATGCCCGTCCTTACCGCCTCACAGGTCCGAATAGGAGTCCAGGCTCGCGTGGGTGCGGAAGACGTTGTTGCGGCCGGCCACGGCGTCGGCGATGCGCGCGCGGCTGGTGGTGCGCATGGGCGAGGGCAGGGCGTCCGGCGGGAACAGGGCGCAGTCGGCGATTTCGTCGTCCGGCGTCCAGGCCTCGCGCCGGAGAATACGCGCGCGGAAGTGCAGCACCAGATCATCACGCCAGGGCGAGGCGCTGGCGCCGATGAAGCCGGTGACCTCGGCGCGGTAACCGGTCTCTTCAAAGATTTCCCTGAGCACCCCGTCCAGGGGCGCTTCCCCCGGTTCGAGGCGCCCGCCCGGCTGGGCCCAGCACTGGCCGCGGTAGGTCTGGCGCACCAGGACGATGCGCCCGTCATCATCGAACAGGCTGGCGAAGACGCCGATGGAATGGGTGGTCATGACCGGCTGAGCTAGGGCCAAAACCCAAGGAATTCCAGGCCAATTTGGTTTGCCAGCCGGCGAATTATTCGCCCTGGCCGCGAGCCCCAAAATAGTTTATACTTAAACTAATTCGATTTCCGGAGGACGCCATGAAGGTCGTCTGTCTCGGAGGCGGGCCCGCCGGGCTCTACTTCGCCATCTCCATGAAACTGCGCGACCCGTCGCACCAGGTGACGGTCTATGAGCGCAACCGGCCGGGCGACACCTTCGGCTGGGGCGTGGTCTTTTCGGACCAAACCATGGACAACCTGCGCGCCAACGATCCGGCGAGCGCGGCGGTCATCGCCGACAGCTTCGCCCACTGGGACGACATCGACGTGTTCATTCGCGACGAGCGGATCACCTCGTCGGGCCACGGCTTTTCCGGAATCGGCCGCAAGCGTTTGCTCGAACTGCTGCAGGGCCGCGCCCGCGCGCTCGGTGTCGAGCTGGTGTTCGAACGCGAGATCGAGGTTGCCGACATCGAGACGTTGGACGCGGACCTGATCGTCGCCTGCGATGGTTTCAACTCGAAAATCCGCACCCACTGGGCCAAGGACTTCGAAGCCGACATCGACACGCGCGCCAACAAATACGTCTGGCTCGGCACCCACAAGGCCTTCGACGCCTTCACCTTCGCGTTCGAAGAGACCGAGCACGGCTGGGTGTGGGCGCACGCCTACCGGTTCGATCGCGACACCTCGACCTTCATCATCGAATGTTCGGAAGAGACGTGGCGCGCTTCGGGCTTCGACACGATGGACCAGGACGAAATTTGCCGCGCGGGCGAGCGCCTGTTCGGCAAGTACCTGGACGGCCACAGCCTGATGAGCAACGCCAAGCACCTGCGCGGCACGGCATGGCTGAACTTCAACCGCGTGCTCTGCCGCAACTGGCGGCGCGGCAAGGTCATCCTGATGGGCGATGCGGCGCATACGGCGCACTTCTCCATCGGGTCGGGCACCAAGCTCGCCTTCGAGGACGCGATCAAGCTCGCCGACGTGCTGCATTCGGGCAAGCCCTTCGATCAGGCCATGGACGACTACCAGGCCGAGCGCGAGGTCGAGGTCCTGAAGCTGCAGAGCGCGGCGCGTAATTCGACGGAGTGGTTCGAGCACCTCGACCGCTATCTCGAGCTGGAGCCACTGCAGTTCACCTACAGCCTGCTCACCCGCTCGCAACGGGTCAGCCACGAGAACCTGCGTCTGCGCGACCGCGACTTCCTCGAAGGCGTCGAACGCTGGTTTGCGGCCAAGGCCGTGGGCCGGCCGGTGAACGAGGCGCTGCCGCCGATGTTCACGCCCCTGACCTTGCGCGGGATGACCGTGCGTAACCGGGTCGTGATGTCGCCGATGTGCATGTATTCCGCCGTCGACGGCCTGCCGGGCGAGTTTCACTTCGTCCACTACGGCGCGCGCGCCGTGGGCGGGGCGGGGCTTATCTTCACCGAGATGACCGACGTCTCCGCCGACGCACGGATCACGCCCGGATGCGCGGGGCTCTACAGCGATGAACACGTCGCCGCCTGGAAACGCATCGTCGATTTCGTCCACGCCTCCAGCCCGGCCAAGATCGCGCTTCAGCTCGCCCACGCCGGGCGCAAGGGTTCCACGCGCGTGCCGTGGGAAAGCGACCACGAGGACCAGCCGCTGGTCGAGGGCAACTGGGAGCTGATCGCGCCGTCCGCCATCCCCTGGTCGGAGCGCAACCAGACCCCGCGCGCCATGACGCGCGATGACATGGACCGGGTGAAGGCCGACTTCGTCCGTGCGGTCGAGCGGGCCGAGCTGTGCGGCTTCGACATGGTCGAGATGCATGCCGCCCACGGCTATCTGTTCTCCGAATTCCTGACTCCGGTCAGCAACCAGCGCAGCGACGAATACGGCGGCTCGGTCGAAAACCGGTTGCGCTATCCGCTCGAGGTGTTCGCGGCGATGCGCGCGGCCTGGCCTGCCGACAAGCCGATGTCGGTTCGCGTTTCCGCCAGCGACTGGGTCGACGACGGCCTGAGCGAAGAGGATTCCGTCGCCATCGCAGTCGCCTTCAAGGCGGCGGGTGCGGATTTGATCGACGTGTCGGCGGGCTCGACCTCCACGCGCGCCAAGCCGGTCTACGGGCGCATGTTCCAGACGCCGCTGTCGGACCGGCTGCGTAACGAGGGCCAGGTGCGCACCATGGCGGTGGGCAACATCTATGAGCCGGACCACCTGAACTCGATCCTGGCCGCAGGCCGCGCCGACCTGTGCGCCCTGGCGCGGCCGCATCTGGTCGATCCGTTCTGGAGCGTGCGCGCGGCGGCGGAACTCGGCTACGACGGGGTCGCGGCGCCGATGCAGTACCGGGCGGGGCAACAGCAGCTGAAGCGCAATCTCGCGCGTCAGCAGCAAGCGGCGCTCGCGGTCTAGGCGCGCCGCTTGGCCGATCCCGCCCATCCCCTGAAGGATCGACACGCGGTCGTCACCGGCGCCGGGAGCGGTATCGGGGCGGCGACGGCGAAGCGGTTGGCGGACTTGGGCGCCGGCGTCACCCTGGTGGGCCGCGATCGTGCAAAGCTGAAACGCACGGCGGCGGGCCTCGCCAACGCCTGGGTGGCTCCCGCCGACATCACCGACGAGAGCGCCCTGCGCGCCGCGCTGAACAAGGGCCGCTCGCACTTCGGGCCGGTGGCGATCCTGGTCAACAACGCCGGCGTCGCGCCGTCCGCGCCGTTTCTGAAAACCAGCCGCGCCATGCTCGACGAGGTCCTGGCGACCAACCTGACCGGTGCCTTCCTGGCCAGCCAGCTTGCCCTGCCCGATATGTTGCTGGCGGGCTGGGGGCGGATCGTCAACGTCGCCTCGACCGCTGCGCTCGAAGGGTATCCCTACGTCAGCGCCTATGTTGCTTCCAAACACGCCCTGCTGGGCCTCACCCGCGCCCTGGCGACGGAGACGGGGCGCAAGGGGGTGACGGTGAACGCGGTTTGCCCCGGGTTCGTCGACACGGACATTGTCGCCCGCTCGGTGGAGACGATCGTCACGCGCACCGGGCGCACGGTCGAAGAGGCCAGGGCGGAACTCGCGTCGGTCAACCCGGGCGGGCGGCTTCTGACCGCCGATGAAGTCGCCGACGCCATTGTCGGGCTGTGCCTGGACGAAAGCTCGGCTATCAACGGCCAGGCCGTACCGGTCGCGGGGGAGAGCTGAGCGTGAGCGCTGAAATCCAGACGCTTCAGGACAAGCTCGGCGATGCGCCGAACGCCAAGGCGCCGGTGCGCCTCGAACTGCGGCTGTTGACCTGCACCCACCTGATCGAACAGCGCCTGGGCGCCCTGTTCCGCGAGACCTTCGAGACCACGCTCGCCCGCTTCGATTTCCTGGCGGCCCTGGATCGCAAGGGCGAGATTAGCCTGGGCGAGGTTTCGCGGCTGCTGATGGTGTCGAACGGCAATGTCACGGGCCTCGCCGCGCGGCTGCGCCAGGACGGGCTGATCGAAGACGCACCGCACCGCGGCGATCGCCGCGCCCAGTACGTGCGTCTCTCCTCCGAAGGCGCACGGCAGTTCAAGAAGATGGCCAAGGCGCACGAAGGCTGGGTCGAGGCGATGTTCGCGGACTTGAGCGACCAGGAACGCGAGGACCTGATGCGCCTGCTCGACCGCGCCAAACACTCATTGCGCCGTGACGCAAACCAGGACGAGACCGCATGATCGCCGCCGACTACAAAGCCCAACACTTCCTGTGGTCCTGCGAGGACGGGGTAGGGCGCATCACGCTCAACCGTCCCGACCGCAAGAATCCGCTCACCTTCGACTCCTACGCCGAGCTGCGCGACCTGTTGCGCGCCCTGGGGTTGGCCAAGGACTGCAAGGTTCTGGTGATCGCGGGCGCCGGCGGGAATTTCTCGTCCGGCGGCGACGTGCACGAGATCATTGGCCCGCTGACCAAGATGGACATGGGCGGCCTGCTCGCCTTCACCCGCATGACCGGCGACGTGGTCAAGGCGCTGCGCGCCTGTCCGCAACCGGTCATCGCCGCCATCGATGGCGTCTGTGTCGGCGCCGGCGCGATCCTGGCCATGGCCAGCGATTTCCGCCTGGGCACGCCCAAGGCCAAGACCGCGTTTCTGTTCACCCGCGTGGGACTCGCCGGATGCGACATGGGCGCCTGCGCGATCCTGCCGCGCATTATCGGCCAGGGCCGGGCGAGCGAACTGCTGTTCACCGGCCGCGTCATGACCGCGGAGGAGGGCGAGCGCTGGGGCTTCTTCAACCGGCTGGTCGAGGGCGCGGCGTTGATCGACGAAGCGATGGGTTTGGCGCGAACGCTGGCGGCGGGGCCGACCTTCGCACACGGAATTACCAAGAACCAACTCAACGTCGAGTGGGACATGAGCCTCGACGCCGCCATCGAGGCCGAGGCGCAGGCGCAGGCGATCTGCATGCAGACCAAGGATTTCCGCCGCGCCTATGAAGCCTTCGTCGCCAAGCGCGACCCGAAGTTCGAGGGCGACTGATGGCCGATCGCAGCTTCCTCGACTGGCCCTTCTTCGAGCCGCGCCATCGCGCCTTCGCCGAGGCGTTGGACGCCTGGGCTGCGGACAACGTCGCGCCCCTGGAAGCTGACGGTGAACCCGAGGGGGACGCCGCGCTCGACGCGCGCTGCCGTGAGATCGTGCGGCGTCTGGCCGGCGGCGGCTGGTTGAAACACGCCGTGCCGGATGCGAACGGCGCGCTCGACGTGCGCACCCTTTGCCTGACGCGTGAGATCCTGGCGCGACACCTGGCGCTCGCCGATTTTGCTTTTGCCATGCAGGGCCTGGGGTCCGGTCCGGTCAGCCTGTTCGGAACCGACGTCCAGCGCGACGCCTATCTCTCCGCCGTCGCCGCGGGCCGCAAGATCGCCGCCTTCGCCCTGTCCGAGCCGGACGCCGGCTCCGACGTCGCCGCCATCGCCACCACCGCGCGCCGCGACGGGGCCCACTGGGTGCTCGATGGGTGCAAGACCTGGATTTCGAACGGCGGCATTGCCGATTTCTACATCGTGTTCGCACGCACCGGCGAAAGCGGCGCCAAGGGGCTCGGCGCCTTCATCGTCGACGCCGATACGCCGGGCCTGCGTGTCGCCGAGCGAATCCCGCTGATCGCGCCGCATCCGCTGGCGACCCTGAAGTTCGAAGGCTGCCGCGTGCCGCAGGACCGCATGATCGGCGGCGAGGGCGAAGGCTTCCGCATCGCCATGGCCACCCTCGATGTCTTCCGCTCGACCGTGGGCGCCGCGGCGCTGGGCCTCGCGCGCCGGGCGTTCGACGAGAGCCTCGACCACGCACGCCGACGCAAGCTGTTCGGCGCGCCCCTGGCCGACCTGCAACTTACCCAGGCCGCTCTGGCCGACATGGCGCTCACCGTCGACGCCTCGGCGCTGCTGGTCTATCGCGCGGCCTGGACCAAGGACGGCGGCGCCGCACGGGTGACGCGCGAAGCGGCGATGGCCAAGCTGCACGCCACCGACGGCGCCCAGCAGGTCATCGACAAGGCGGTGCAGATGCAAGGCGCCCAGGGCGTGCGCTTCGGCGGCACGGTCGAGCGCCTCTACCGCGAAGTCCGCGCTTTGCGCATCTACGAGGGCGCCTCCGAGGTGCAGAAGGTCGTCATCGCCCGCCAGGCGCTGGCCGCGGCGGAAGGCTGACCATGGCCGCCCCGACCGCCCATCGCGACACCTTCGTGCGGGACAACCTCCCGCCGCCGCAGGCGCAACCGCTGTTCCTGTTCGATCGGCCGGAGCTGCAATATCCGGCGCGCCTGAATGCGGCCTGTCTGCTCGACCGCGTGATCGCGGCCGGCGGCGGCGCTCACGATGCGATCGTCAGCGGCGACCTGCGCTGGAGCTATGCGGAACTCAACGCCATCGCGTCGCAGATCGCTCACGTCCTGGCGCAGGACCCGACTTTCATGCCCGGCGCGCGTGTGCTGCTTCACGGCCCCAATGCGCCCTGGACCGTTGCGGCCTGGTTCGGGATCGTGCGCGCGGGCGGGATTGTGGTGGCGACCATGCCCATGTTGCGCGCCGGCGAGCTGGCCAAGGTTGTCGACAAGGCGCGCATCTCCCACGCCATCGCCGACGCGTCCCTGGCGGAAGCCGTCGAAGCGGCGCGCGACGCGACCGGCCTGCTCAAGCGCATCTTCTATTTCGGCGAAGGCGGAACGTTCGAACGCGCCACCGCCGCGATGCCCGATGCCTTTGCCGCCGTCGAAACCGCGTCGGACGATCCGGCGCTGATCGCCTTTACCTCCGGCACCACCGGCGTGCCCAAGGGCTGCATCCACTATCACCGCGACGTCCACGTCATGGCGGACACCTTCTCGCGGCATATTCTGAAGCCCGAGCCGTCGGAAATCTTCTGCGGCACGCCGCCCTTCGCCTTCACCTTTGGTCTGGGCGGGTTGGTGATCTTTCCGCTTGCCGCGGGCGCCACGGCGGCGCTGCCGTCGCAGCCGGGGTTCGATGGGCTCGAGGCCGCCATCGAGCGGCACGGCGTCACGACGCTGTTTACCGCGCCGACCGGCTATCGGGCGCTGATGAAGAACCACCCGAACGGCCCGCGCAGCCTCAAGAAGTGCGTGTCGGCCGGAGAGACTCTCCCGGCGGCGACGTCCCAGGCCTGGCACGACGCCACCGGCGTGCGCATCATCGACGGCATCGGCGCCACTGAGATGATCCACATCTTCATCTCCGCCAGCGGCGACGACGTGCGGCCGGGCGCCACCGGCAAGCCCGTCCCCGGCTTCATCGCGGAAATCCAGGATGACGCGGGCAATGCCCTGCCGCGCGGTGAGACCGGGCGTCTGGCGGTGCGTGGGCCGACCGGCTGCCGCTACCTGGCCGATTCGCGCCAGGGCGACTACGTCAAGCGCGGCTGGAACATGACCGGTGACGTCTATCGCGTGGACGAGGACGGCTATTTCTGGTTTGTCTCGCGCGCCGACGACATGATCGTGTCTTCCGGCTACAACATCGGCGCGCCCGAAGTGGAGAACGCCCTGTTGCAGCACGCCGACGTCGCCGAAGTCGCGGTCATCGGCGTCGCCGACGCCGAACGCGGCCAGATCTGCAAGGCCTTCGTGGTGCTGAAGGCGGGCGAGGGGTCCGACGCCAAGGCCGCGGAGCTGCAGTCCTTCGTGAAGGGCGTGATCGCGCCCTATAAATATCCGCGCGCGGTCGAGTTCGTCGACGCCCTGCCCAAGACCCAGACCGGCAAGCTGCAGCGCTTTCGCTTGCGCGAGGGGTCCGGCGCATGAGCCTGTTCAAGGTCCGCTACCCGATCCGGTTCGGCGACTGCGATGCGGCGGGCATCGTGTTCTATCCGCGCTATTTCGAGATGGTGAACAACACCGTCGAGGACTGGTTCGCCGGGCCGCTCGCCCATTCGTTCAAAAGGTTGCACCTGGAAGACCTGACCTCCATCCCCACCGTGCGCTTCGAGGTGGATTTCGTGAACGTGTCGCGGCTGGAGGATCAGCTCGACTTCTCCCTCATCGTTGACCGTCTGGGCGCCAGCTCGTGCCGCCTGCGCATCCAGGCGCACTGTCACGGCGAGCTGCGCATCGACGTGCGCCAGACCATCGTCTTCGTCGACATGAACACCATGGCGCCCGCGCCCTGGCCCGACGACCTGCGCGCAAAAATGGAGCCCTATATGCTGGACGGTGCGGGAGGACGCGATGGCGCTTGAAATCCTGTTGCCGGAAGGTTGGCCGCGTCCGAAGGGCTACGCCAACGGTGTTGCGGGCGAGGGCCGTATCGTCTTCGTTGCGGGTCAGATCGGCTGGAACGAAGCCGGCGTCTTCCCCGACCCGAGTTTCGCCGGCCAGTTCCGCCAGACTTTGCTCAATACGCTGGCCGTCCTGAAAGCGGGCGGAGCCGGGCCTGAGGACGTCGCGCGCATGACCTGGTTCATCACCGACAAGCCAGCCTATCTCGCCTCCCTGCGCGCCATCGGCGCCATCTGGCGCGAACTGTTCGGCCAGCACTATCCGGCCATGGCCGTGGTGGTGGTGTCGGCCCTGATCGAGGATCAGGCTTTGGTGGAGATCGAGACAACGGCCATCGTCTAGGCGCGTTGCGGGATCAGCGACCGAAGGGTCGCGTTTTCGCGGCGCAGTTCGATTTCCGATTTGGTCAGCGACTCGAGCTTCAGCGCGTGCAGGTCGAGACCGACCTGCACGGTCGCCCAGCCGATCAACTCGATCTCATCCGGCCGCCAGGCGCCGCCCGTGGGCTTCGGCGTTACCACCGCGACGCCAATGACCTCGTTGCGATTGATCATGGGAGCGGCCAGGGCGCCCTTGAGCGGACCGTCATCGATTTCCGTCGGCTTCATGACCGCCCGGAGGCTGACGAGGACCGAGAGATCGGGCTCGAGCATCGCCGGCGCGTCGGCGAATTCGCCCGCGGCGTGGGCGTAGCCGGACTCACGCAAAAGATAGATCGCGCATCCCGCGCCGTCGGCGTAGGCTCCGAGCGCCTTTGCGCTGGCCCGCAGGAGTGCTGCACTGTCGGTGAAGAAGGGCGCTTCGCGAACAAAACGGCGCAGGGCCTGTTCCGCCTTCTGCCAGCGACGGAAGAACAGACTCTCGACGGCGTGTTCCACGAAATCGCGAACCCGGTGGAAGGTCAGGAACACCGCCACCGCGATCGCTGCGTCGATCAGGGCGTTCTTTTCGCGACCCTCGATGGCCAACAGATGATCCACGGCCCATTCAATCAGCCCGAATACGGCGAGCAGGAGCGCGCTCACCACGCCGTAGACAAGGGTGCGGTTCAAGGCGAAGCCGAGGTCGAAAACGCGGTGGCGCAGGATCGAATAGGCGAACAGTCCTGCGCCCACCACGCCGGTCAGGAGGGCGTTTGTCGCGAAGTGAATTGTATCGAACGTCGTCTGACTGTGAACGAGAACGCTGCCGAGCGACGAAGATAGGTAGTCGAAGGACTGGGCAATGATGATGGCGCCCGTCGCGACCAGCATCAGGGCGTATCGTTGCTGCGCCGTTGCGAGGCTGCGTCGCCAACCCCGAATGAGGTAGTAAAAACAGGCGCCGAAACCGACATAGGACGCGAGCGTGGTCGCACCTTCGCCGGTCCCGATAACCGGCGCCGTGATGGCTTGAAGATTCGTGGCTCCCATGGTCAGTCCGAGCGCGGCCATGAAGCCCGTGTAGATCCAGAACACAGTCTTCTCCACGCGTCGGACGGGCCCGACCTGATCGGAGTAGAACTGCATGGCGAAACGGTAGAACAGAGGCGGAATGACAATCAGATTGATGAGCCCGGCGATAAAGAACGGCGGAAACGCCGTCGGCGAAGAGACAGCCACCTGTGGCGTGTAGGTGATCAGACCGTAGGTCATCAGACCCATGCCGAGGAGGAGGGTTGATGCGCTTCCTCCTCCTCGCCAGACGATGAAAGCGCCGATCAAAGCCGCCAACGCGGTTGCCGCGTCGTACAAGATGCCGAGCCAGACATCCGCCGTCAGGGGCGCAGGCTTGGCGGCGACGGTGATGGCGATGCGATGCGACGGACCTGTCGGCGTCATCACCGAAATACCGATCCTTTCGCCGACGCGGGACCTCCGAATCCAATCGTAGGACCGATCGAAGCGCAGCTGGTCGCCGTTCTTTACGGCCACTTTCGCGAGGGCCCCGTCGGGCGCTACTCCGCTGACTACGAGATAGCCTGAAGTACCCGTCGGCGGTGCGATGATTGCGCCCAGCGTTCCGGCGCCCGGCTGCCGGCCGATGTTCCAGGCCGCTTCCTGGACATTCTCCGCCATCACGAACACGGCGTAGATCAGGCAGAGCACCCAGATGATCCTGGCCCAACGGCCGGGCCGCCTTGCGGCCGGGGCCGTGTCGGGTACTGCGTCGATCATGAGTCGCCCCTCGCGCGATCCGATCGGCAAAAGGGCAAATCCGGCGTCGCTACGCAAGGCGCATAAGAGGGACCCTCTGGGGCGGCGCAAACGGTGTTAAGGGGACGGCGAGGAGTCCCCTCCGGATGCCCGGTTTCCATCTCAGCGCCCGCACCCAAGCCCAGCTCCGCCACGGTTTCCGCGTGGGGGTGTCGGTCGCTGTCGCGTTTGGGATTGCGACCTGGTGGCGGCATCTGCCGCAGGGCTATTGGGCGGTCATCTCGGCCCTGCTGGTCATGCAGACCTCGACCGGCGGCACGCTCGGCGCCTCTCGCGACCGGCTGGTCGGCACCCTGCTGGGCGCTTTGGTGGGCGGAGTCGCGGCCTATGTCCGGCCTGAGACGATGTGGGGCGAGATGCTGGCGCTGGTGCTTTGCGCCGGCTCCCTGACGGTCGTGGCGGCGCGCTGGCCGTCTCTGAAAGTCGCGCCGGTGACCTCGGTGATCATGATCGTCGGCAATGCCGCGCATGCCACATCGCTGGATGCCGCCCGTGACCGCGTTATCGAAATCACCTTGGGCAGTCTGATCGGCGTGCTTGCGGCGGTGCTGATTTTCCCGGCGCCCGCGCGCCAGGCAGTGGGTAATCGGGTGGCGGGGACGCTCGGCGACCTGGCGCATCTCTTGACACTGCTCGCCGACCGACTGGACAACCCGGCCGGTGATCACGCGGCCACCTTGCCGGTGCACGACAAGATCCGCGCCGACCTGACGGCGGTGGAAACCGCGGTGTCGGAGGTCGCGCACGAAAGCACCGTGCGCCTGAACCTCAAGCCGGTGTCGCCCGCGATCCCGCGCACCCTCTGGCGCCTGCGCAACGACGCGGTGATGATCGGACGCGCGACGGATCACGCCTGGCGCGGCGCGCTGGCCGAGCGGCTGCACGCGCCTGCGGTGGCGCTGTTGCGGGCGCAGAGCCGCACGCTAAGCGACTATGCCCGCGCCATGCTCGACGGTCGCGCGGTGGAGAAGCCGAACCTCGGCGCCCAGGCCGCGGCCTATCGCAAGGCTGTCGAGGATCTGGACGAAGCCGCCCTGCCGCAGGGCCGGCGGTTTGAAACCATGGGGCAGGTGTTCGGCCTGGCCTACGCCTTCGAGGCCTTCAACCAGAACCTCAACGATTTGGCCGAGCGGCTGCGCGAATTCCATCGCCCGGGCGAACTTTAACGGCGCTTGTCAGGACGGCGTCGTCGCGCGACAACACGACCCGAATGGTCGGGGAAAGACCCATGAAATCTCTCGTTTTCGGACTTTTTGCGCTGGCGCTGAGCGCGGCCGCCGCCCAGGCCGCTGACGCGCCGCGGGGGCCTTACGTCCAGATGTCGCATGACCTCCTGAAGGAGATCATCGAGATCAATTCGACTCACGCCCACGGCTCGACCGTCGCGGCGCACGCGATCGAAAAGCGTTTGCTGGACGCAGGCTTCAGCCCCGCCGACGTGGTGTTCGTGGCCCCGCCGGATCACCCGACCAAGGGCAACGTGGTGGTGCGGCTGCGCGGCAAGGGGCTCGGCAAACCGATCCTGTTTCACGGCCACCTCGACGTGGTCGAGGCGCTGCCCCAGGACTGGACCGTCGATCCGTTCAAGCTGACCGAGAAGGACGGCTATTTCTACGGCCGCGGGACCAGCGACATGAAGGGCGACGACGTCGCCATGCTGACCGCGCTGATCCGGATGAAGAAGGACGGCTTTGTCCCGGACCGCGACATCATCGTCGCCTTCACCGCCGACGAGGAAGCCGAAGGCGACGCCAACGGGGTGGACTATCTGCTGAAGACCCGGCCCGACCTGGTAAACCCGAGCGTGGCGTTCAACGCCGATTCCGGCGGCGGCGGCGAAAAAGACGGCAAGCCGATCTACTACGGCGTCCAGACCAGCGAGAAACTCTACGCCACCTACATTTTCGAGACCGAAGACAAGGGCGGCCACTCGTCGGAGCCGCGGGCGGACAATGCGATCTATGAGTTGGCGCACGCCCTGTTGCGGGTCGAGGCCTATCGCTTTCCAGTGCACCTGACCGACACGACGCGCGGCTTCTTCGCCCAGATGGCGGCCCTATCGACCGGTCAGGAAAAGGCCGACATGCTGGCCGTATCTCAGCCCCAGGGCGACGCCGCCGCCGCCGACCGGTTGAGCGCTAACACCGGCAACAACGCGCTGCTGCGCACCACCTGCGTCGCAACCCTGCTCTCCGGGGGCGATGCGGAAAACGCGCTGCCTTCGCGGGCGAAGGCGTCGATCCAGTGCCGCCTGATCCCGGGCGAGAGCGTCGAGGGAGTGCAGGCCGAACTGACCCGCTTGGCCGCAGACGCCGGGGTGAAGGTGTATTTGTCCGCGCCGGTGAAGCCGAGTGGCGAGTCCAAACTGACCCCCGACATCAGCGCGCGCTATGCGACGGTGATCCATTCCATGTGGCCCGGGCTGCCGATCGTCCCCTGGATGGACGCGGGCGCCTCGGACTCGGTCTACACCCGCGCCGTCGGCATTCCGAGCTACGGTTCGTCCTCGATCTTCGGCGACATTGACGATGTCCGCGCCCACGGACGTGACGAACGCGTCGGGGTGAAGGAATTCGATCAGGGCGTGGAGTACACCTACCGCCTGATGAAGGCGATGAGCGCCAAGTGACGGAGTGAGAACCATGGCCGACGATCTTGCCGCCCCGACGATCGAGGAGGTGCGCGCCGTGCGCGAGCGGATTGCGCCGCATATCGTGCGCACGCCCATTCACCTGTGGCGCGGCCAGGAGGTCGAGGCGCGGACCAGCCCGGAAACGCAGGTCATCCTCAAGCTGGAGCTGTTCCAGCACACCGGCACCTTCAAGCCGCGCGGCGCGCTGAACAATGTTCTCTCACTGACGCCGCAGGCGCGCGCCAAGGGCATCGTCGCGGTCAGCGCCGGCAACCACGCCATCGCCGCCGCCTATGCCGCCAAGACCACCGGTGTCTCCGCCAAGGTGGTCATGATCCAGACCGCCAACCCGGCGCGCATAGCGCGCGCCAAGGCGCTGGGCGCCGAGGTGATCCTGGCAGGCGACGGCGCGGAAGCCTTCGCCAAGGCGCAGGAGATCGCCGACGCCGAGGGCCGCTTCTTCGTGCACCCGTTTGAAGGGCCGCGCGCGGCCGAGGGCACCGGCACCGTCGCCCTCGAATTGCACGAACAGGCGGGACCGCTGGACGCGCTGATCGTGCCGGTGGGCGGCGGCGGCCTGCCGGGCGGCGTCTCCAACGCGATGAAACAGCTGCAGCCCAACTGCAAGATCTATGGCGTCGAGCCGGTGGGCGCCGACAGCATGACGCGCAGCTTCGCCGCAGGGGAGCCGGTCAAGGCCGCGCCGGTGACCTCTATCGCCGACAGCCTCGGCCCGCCGTACTCGCTGCCCTATTCATACAAGCTCTGCCGCGACAACATCGACAAGCTGGTCCTGGTCACCGACGACCAGTTGATGGAGGCGATGGCGGTGCTGTTCCGCGAAATGAAATTGGCCGTCGAACCTGCCGGCGCCTCGGCCACGGCGGCCTTGTTCGGGCCGCTGCGCGAAGAACTGCTCGGCAAACGCGTCGGCCTGATCGTCTGCGGCGCCAACATCGACATCGAGACTTTCGCAAAGTACGTCGAACGCGGGAACGAGATCGCCGGGAAGAAATAAGAGAGTCCACGGACCACACGGAAAGCACGGACGCGTCGCGCATCCCGTGCAAGCTATCGGCGCGAAGCGCCAATACGACTGTTCGCGCCTGCGGCGCTGGGATGTTCTTGTCCGTGTTTTCGGTGTGGTCCGTGGACTCTCTTGCTTCCTATTTCTGGAACGCCACGATCTTTTCCAGGACCGGCCAGTCGATGTTGCCGCCGGAGACGATGGCGATGGTGCTGTGGCCGGGATCGTGCGCCGCGGCGGCTAACGCGGCGGCGCCGGCGCCCTCCGCGACCACGTGATGTTCACGCAGCAGGCGGATCACCGCATCCGACACATCCTGCACGCTGACCACCACCACGTCGTCGACGACGCGTTGCAGCAGGGGCCACATCTCTTCCAGCACCGTGGTCGAGCCCATGCCGTCGATGAAGCTCGGGCCGCGCTCGACGATCACTGGTTTGCCGGCCTCGAAAGCGGCCTTCAGCGGGGTCGAGACTTCGCTTTCGACCGCGACCACGCGGCAGCCGGCGTTGCGCGCCTTTACCGCCTGGGCGATGCCTGAGATCAGGCCGCCGCCGCCGAAGGGCACATAGATGGTGCGCGCGCCGGGCAGATCGTCGGCCAGTTCTTCACCAAGGGTCGCCGCGCCGGCGATCACCTCGCGCTCGCAGACCGGATGGATGAACACGCCGTCCTCGCCGGTCTTGCGCGACTGCATGATCTCCCACCAGCGGGCGAAGGAATGTTCCTTCACCTCGGCGCCCAGGCGCTTCAGGCTCTCGATCTTCACCCGCGCCGCGACGTCGGGCGCATGGATGATGCAGCGCAAGCCGTAGGCCGCGGCGGCCGCGGCGACCGCCTGGCCGAAATTGCCGGCGCTGGCGGAGATGATGGTCTCGACGGCGCCGTCGACCTCGATGCGGGCGCGCACGGCGTTGGTGGCGCCGCGGATCTTGTAGGAACCGTAGGGCTGCAGGCACTCGAGCTTGAGGTGGGTTCGGCCGTCCAGGGTCGGAACCAGCGGGGTGACGACGGCGGTATCGGCGATGCGCCGCTGCGCCGCCTCGATCTCGTCGGCGGTCAGGGGCTCGTCGAGCGCCGGGCGTGTGCGGGTGGCTTCCAGGGTCATGGCCCTATCCTAGCGGGCCGGTGTGAAAGGCGCGAGACTGAGGACATAGCCGGAATCCGTCCGCGTCAGTTGCATCCGCGCCAGGCTGCCGGGGTCGCTCGGAAGCTTGGCCCTCTGGGCAATGTCCTTCAGACCCAGGCGGTTGTTGTAGTCATGCTCGGACCACAACAGCGTCGGGCAGGTCGGCGACAGCGGCAGGGCCGAGAGGGCGGCCGGGTGGATGACCTGGACCTGGAAGCCGTAGTTGGACGCGACATAGGCGTAGCCCCACTCATGCACCGTCTCGGTGTTGTCCGCGGGCGGGGGAGCCACGCCCGGCCGGGTCATGATGAACGGGTCGACCGCGTAGACAATCGTCTTCGGGCACGCGTCGACCGCGTCCGAAACGACCGAGGCGCCGTCTTCCCAGTTGCCGGTGAAGGCCTCGTCCTGGGTGGTGTAGGCGGTGACGATCGCCGCATTGGCGATGAACAGGGCGAAGACCCAGCGTCGCGACAGGATCACCTCGGCTCCGAGCGCGGCCAGCGCCGCGCGCCAGTACGGCGTGAGCAAGATCAGATAGCGCGGGACGATCAGCGGCTTTACCGCATTCAGCGCCACCACCGCGACGCACGCCGCGCTCAGCGCGACCGCCATCACGATCGTAAAGCGCAATGGCGGCGAAAGCGGCCGCACCGGTGCTTGCCTGAGACCGGTCAGGACATAGACCGCGGCGCCCGCGGCGGCGGCGTTCAGCAGCAGGGCCTTGATCGTCTGCGACGCCACGATGTGCAAGGCTTCCCAGGTGGTGGTGGTCACCCAGAAGGCCGGCAGGATGGTTCGGAGGTAAGGAATCTCACCGATTTCCGCAAACACGAGCGGAAGACCCGCCACGAAGGCGATGACCAGGAACACGACGCCCCAGCGCACGCGGTGTGCAAGCACATGCGCGATCCCCATGAAGCCCAGCACCGCACCGGTGATCAAGGCCGAGACCTGATGGAAGCTCATCACCGCCGTCGCGGTAACCAGGATCAGCGCCGCGAGACCAACGTCGCCGCGGTCGAAATCCCGTTGCTCCGTCTCTACCGCAAACAGCGCCGACGCCAGCAGCGACGCCATGCACAACTGGCTGAAGTAGGAGCGGAGCTGGCTGAAATCTTCAACGAAGAACGCGCTGCAGATGATCAGGCCGGCGTAGACGATCAGGAACGCCCGCAACTTCGGACGCGTGACGCCGAGCCAAAGAAAACCTGCGACCGCCAGGGCCAGCGGAATGAGGTTGAGCAGACGCGACGCGAACAGATCGAGCCGCGTCAGGGGCTCGAACAGCCAGGCGAACATGTAGAAATAGGGCGGGTTGGTGTCCTGCAGCCAGCGCTGGTGCAGCGCCTGGGAAAAGCTCACGTCGTGCTGGCTCATCCACAGCGACCAGATCTCGTCGAGCCACACGCCCTTCATGTGCGCGACCAGGATCGACGCGGCGAGCACATAGACGAACAGCACGGCGACGATCTTCAGCGCGGCGGACTGTGAAATCCCCCGCGGCGCCGTCTCGCTTGTCGTTTCGGATTTGGCTTGCGTCACATAGCCTGCGCGTAAAGAACCGTTTCCTCGCCATAGAGCGAGTGATGGTCGAGGTACAGACGATAAAAGGGGTATTTCCGGCGGATCAGGTTCGGGATCGCCCACAGGTCCGTCGGCCGGTGATAGACGCTGATGCCGAGCTTGGGCCGGTGCGCGAGGATGGTTTCGTGTGCGCCCTCCAGCGCTGGGATTTCCGACCCTTCGACGTCCATCTTGATGAAATCGACCTTGCCTAAACCCTGCCACCGGCACAGGTCGTCGAGTGCTAACTGCCGATCGCTGTCGCGCATCCGCCGGCCTTCATCGGCCGTCTCCCGCACCGCGTCGTCGGTCGGCTCAGCGGCGGCAGCGTTGTCGATGTTACTCACGCCGGCGAGTCCCGCCGCGAACACCTGGACGCGATCCGCCAGGCCGTTGCGCTCGGCGTTCTCCTGCGCGAGCCGGGCGTGAAACGCCGACGGGTCGAACGCCAGCACCTTGCCTTCGGGTCCGACGTCCAACGCAAACCGCGCCGCCGTCTCGCCGAGATAGGCGCCGGCGTCGACCACCACGTCGCCCGGTTCGGGCGCGATGCGCACCGTCCCGCGCAGGAAGTGATACTGGTCGGTAGCGAAGGCCCAGTAGAGGCCGTACTTGGACGCGGTGAGTTCCAGCGTCTTGCCGTCGTGTTCGACGCGCCAGAGCCGAAGCGTTTCGCCGGTTCCGCTTTCGATGCGTTGGGACAAGGCCTGGGACGGCAGCTCCCGTGTCATCCAGGCTTCCAGCGCTTCATAGCGGTCACGATCCTGCGCCAGTTCGGAAAACGCGGCGCCGTGCGCGCGGTAGCGCATCACGTCGCGGAACACGGCGCGGCTTTCGTCGTCGGCGAAGGCGCCCAGCGCGTCGCGGATTTCGGCCCGGCCGCGGAACTGGGTCAATGCCGCCAGCGCGCGGCTGCGCGGATGCTGGAACAGCGCCAGCATGCGCGGCGCCGCCGCCTCGGCGATCACCGAGGGATGCTTGGCGAATCTGTAGCGGTCAACGAACACCCGGCCCCCTTGGCACCCCGAATCCGGCCCCATCGTGCCCTTACAAGCTGGGCTTTGCCACCATCAGCCAGATAATGGCGAGGACCGCCAGGAAGGCCGGGACGCCCAGCACAAACCACAGACGGAACAGGCGAAAATAGGCCTCGGGAAGGGGGCTCCCCGCCGCCGCGGCCTGGCGCGCCAAGTTGCGCAGGCGGGTCTGGATCCAGACGACCGGCAGCCAGCAAAGGCCCGCCAGGACATAGAGCCCCAGGCTGACGCCCAGCCAGCCGTGCAACAGCGGCAGGCCGTCCATGCGCGCCAGGACGTATCCGGTGACCGGCTGGAGGGCGACCGCGGTGGCGGTGAAGGTCCAATCCGCGATCACCACCACGCCGGCGGTGTGGGCGATCGCCGCCGCATCGCGCGTGCGATGCGCCATCAGCATGAAGAAGGCGATGCCGGCGCCGGTTCCGAAGATCACGGTGGCGCCGATCACGTGCAGGGTCTTGATCAGGGTGTAGGCGTCCATCAACGCTCATCCAGGATCGCCAGCGCCGCACAGGTCGCCAGCATGATGGGGACGATCTTCAGCACCGAGCCCAGCGGATCGCTCCACAGGCCGGGCGTGAACAGGCTCGCGCCGATCAGATAGGCGCCGGACACCCAAAGCATGCAGAGCAGCGCCGCGCGGGCCGTCCGCCGAAACGCCAACAGTCCGCCGAGCGCGATGTCGACGACAGCGCCGGCCAGGGCGAGATCGGCGGCCTTGTCCCCGGCGCCGGCGCCATGCAAGGCGGCGACGGCGCCGTCCCAACCGGTGGTGAGGCCGATGACGCCGCTCAAAATCCAGAAGAGTGCAAGGCCGATGAGCAAGGCCGGCTTGACGAAATAGAGCTTGGCGAACCAGCGCTCCTGAACCCCCGATGGCCACGCGGCCAGGATCTGGTCGAGGGACTTCGGTTCGAGGCCGAGGACGCGCTTCGCCGCGCCGGCGTCGCCGCGCACGCCGAGGCGCAGTTGCTCCAGCGCCGACGTCCGCATCGGGCTGCGCCAACCGAGCCAGGCGAGCGCGTCGCTGATCACGGCGGGAATGCGGGCGAAAATGGGGGGAAGCGCGATCACCGGCGCCGGCTTCAGACCAAGCCAACCGCGCAGACGCAGCACCAGCGCGCCGAGCGTGACGCTGTCGCGATGAACGAGGTCGACCCTGACGCCGACCGGCGCACCCGGCGCCAGCGCACGCGCAACCGCCTCGACCACATCGTCGATCGAGACGATCTGAATATCGCTCTTTGCAAACACCACCGGCAAAACGAGCGGCAACGCCGCCATGCCGCGCAACAGCGCCGTCCCGCCGTAGGCCGCCGGCGCCAGCACCAGGCCGGGGCGCAGGATCACCCACGCGACGCCGCCGGCTGCGACGACGCCTTCGCCTTGCCATTTGGTCGTGTTGAATACGGTCGGCCGGTCCTTTTCGACCGACGCGGCGGAGATGTGCACGAAGCGCTTCACGCCCGCCTGCGCGCACGCAACCAGCAACCGTTCGAGACCGCGGGCGTGGACGCCTTCGAGGTTGTCGCGCGGGCCGTCCTGCAGCGCGCCGGCGCAGTTCACCACCGCTTCGACGCCGTCGAGCGGCGCGGCCCAAGCCTCCGTGCTCATCTTCGCCAGATCGGCGCGAACCCAGCGCACGCGCGGAAACCGCCGCGCCGCCGCGTCGAGGTCGCGGCCGGCGCCGACCACTTCGTGGCCGGCCGCCAGCAGGCGCGCGGCGACATAGCCGCCGATCAGACCGTAGGCGCCGACCACCAGGACACGCATGCGCCTTCCACCCCCGACTCGCCGCACGCCTGTTTCTAGGCGAAACGGCGATCCGGGGCGAAATCAGATGACGGCATGGTACGCGCCGGCCTCAGCGTCCGCGTCCTCGCGCGTGTCGGTGATCACCATGGGGCAGACGTGACAGGCGTCCGGCCCCGACTGGCGAAACCAGCGGCAGGCGGAGCGGATGGCGCAGGCGGGGACGCTGTGCTCGCCGTCCGGGGGGATCATCTGCGATACCTTGTCGATGACGCCGCAGCGGCTGCCGGTCCACTGCGAACAGCCGCCTTCGACGCAGCGGCCCGCAAAGCGGAAACGCTGTTCCGGACGGCCGTCCTTGGAGACGTCGTCGATGAATGGCTGGTCGATCGCCAGCCAGTCCTTCAGGTACTGGACCCGGCCGTCGGCGCCGAGCACGCCGATGACGGCCGCGCCGGGTTCCGCCCGCGTACTGGGACAGAGCGCCGGCGCGTCCTCGCCAACCTTCACCAAGCCGCTTTTACTCGACCTGATAAGCGTTGACGCCCTGAGGCCGCAGGATAATGCCGTACCATCCGGGGTGCGGGCCGATCACGGCGTTGGGGTTGGTGACCTTGATATGCTCTTGCGCGAGCGCGCTGAGCACGGCGCGGCTGATCGTGTGGCTGAGGTCGGTCGCCGCCCGTTCGGACAGCGGCACGCCGCCCAGGTCGATCTTGAACGTCGCCGGTCGGCCTTTCATCATGCTTTCGGCGGCGTTTGCCAGGATCGGCGTGGCGACGACGCCCGCCACGGCTGCAGCAGCCAGCACCGTGCGCCGGTCGGCGCCCTCTTCGGTCTTCTTGGTCATTCCTGGAGCTCCCTCGTGTGAAAAACGCACTTACGGGTAGGCAACAAGGCATAGGACGATACGGACGGGCCCCGGCGTCTGTAAAGCCAGGACGCGGCTGGAGCGCGAGGCGTCCGGACACAATCCGGTGACCGTCGAAAACCTGGACGGAGTTCATCCCCTCCTTGGGTACGGCAAAGCTGAATTGTCGGATATCTGACAGTTGTTCAATGAGGACTCAGGACGTGCGTTTCCATTCAATATCCTCGCCTTCACGGCGCTCGATGAAGCCGGTGACCTTGCCCGCGGCGTCGCGTTCGAACACCCGCCGCCAGCGGTAGTCGCCGGGAGTGAAGCTCACGTCGCCGGACTCGATCAGGATCGGATCGGGCTTTTGCCCTTCGCGGCCGCCGATCAGGCCATCGCCCTGGCGCGCGATAACGAACACCAGCCCGGCGCCGGCGGTATAGCGGCCGACGTAGCCGTCGAGAGTCGCCGCCGGAACGGTCATCGCCGGCGGATCGTGCGGCAGGACGTAGGCGTGCACCGCCGCGAGTTTCCACCCGTCGGAGCGTTTCAGCCAGGTCTCGCTGGTGAGATACTGCGCGCGCAACGCGTGGCCGTGCCAGTTTTCGTATTCGTCGTCCTTGTGCACGACCAGCGCCGCATCGCCGCTCAAGGTCACCTGATAGTCGATGATGTTGATCTTGCCCGTGCTGCCGGCGCCCAACGGCTTCAGCGAGTCGAGGAAGCTCTGGCGGGTGAAGATCGCGCCGTTCTCGTCGACGAGGACCAGCTCCGGCGCCAGCACCTTTTCCCAGATCGACTTGTCGCCCGGCACGTAGGAATCCATCAGCGCCTGATCCTTGACGCGCAGCTCGGCGACGAGGTCGGGCGGCGCCGGTTCGGCAACGGCGGGCAGGGCGATGGCCAGGCACGCGACGGCGGCGAGGGCGGCGGCTTTCATGATGCGCTCCAAGGGCTTGCGCCGACCTCAGGCTGGCGCGCCCGCGGGGTCAAGCCTGCCTGCTGCGAACGGCCGCGCTGGGCCGATCGGCGGAACGGCCCCGGCGGCGACGCGTTGGGGCGAGGCAAGACGGGCGTACTAGAGGAGCTTGAGCATGAGCGACGTGCACACCGGGGGCGACACCCAACCTGAAACCCCGGCCGCGCCACCGGTCGCGCCGGCGCCGCACGCGCGGCCGATGCTAAATCTGCCCCTGTCGCGCAACATGCAGGGCCTCTGGCTCATCGGCATCGTGGCCATCGCCGCCATTGCCGCCGTGGTCATCATGGTGGTCAGCGCCAACCGGCGCAGCGCCGCCGAAGCGAACGCCGCCGCCACCGCTGCGACCCAGACCGCGCAGGCCTATCAAAGCGCGACCCAGGCTCAACTGCAGGCGACCGACCAGCAGACCGCCGCGGTGCAGGCCGCCGCACAACAGGTGAGCTCGGCCGCCAACAACGCCGACGCGGCCGCCCAGACCGCTGCGGCGACCGCAGCCGCCGAACACGGCGCGATCCCGCCGACCGCGGCGCCCGGCCCGAACCAGCAACCGGCCCCGAACGGCGGACCGCAGTAAGCTTCGCTCCGTTCGGGCGAGACGGGAGAGTGTTTCACCCCTAAACTAATCCCCGTGGATCCCGGGGAGGGGTGAATGGCCTACGGAAAATCGGGCCTCTGCGCCTGTGTGGCTCTGGCGGCGCTGCTGGCGGCCGCACCGGTTGCAGCCCAGAGCGCGCCCGCCCAGGCCCTGCCGGACTCGGCCTATCAGGCGCTGAGCTGGCGGTTGGTCGGACCGTTCCGCGGCGGCCGCGTCACCGCGGTCGCGGGCCACCGCGCGCAACCGACGACCTTCTATCTCGGCGCCACCGGCGGCGGTCTGTGGCGCACCACCGACGCGGGCACGACGTGGAAGAACCTGTCGGACGGCTTCTTCCGCACCGCCACCATCGGCGCCATCGCGATTGCGCCGTCGAACCCCGACATTCTGTACGTCGGCACGGGCGAGGCGCCGGTGCGCGGCGTCGCGGCGGCGTCGGGTGACGGCGTCTACAAGTCCGTCGACGGCGGGAGCACCTGGCGATGGATCGGCCTTGGGGCGAGCCGGCAGATTTCGCGCATCCTCGTCGATCCGAAAAACCCGGACATCGTCTTCGCCGCCGTGCAGGGCGATCCCTGGAAAGCGAGCGAAGACCGCGGCGTCTACCGCAGCGATGACGGCGGCGCGACGTGGAAGAAGCTGCTCTACGTCGATCCCACCACCGGCCCGTCCGACCTCAGCATGGACGCGCACGATCCGAACATCCTCTACGCGGCGATGTGGGATCACCAGCGCACGCCCTGGAACGTCCGCAGCGGCGGTCCCGGTTCGGGCATCTGGAAATCCACTGACGGCGGCGCGCACTGGTCGAGGCTCGGCGGCGGCCTGCCCAAGCTGATGGGCCGCATCGGCGTGGCGGTCTCGCCGGTCGACTCCCATCGCCTCTACGCCATGATCGAGGCGGAGCAGGGCGGCGTGTACCGCTCCGACGACGCCGGCGCGACCTGGACGCACACAAACGCCGACCAGGGCATTCGCGATCGCGGCTGGTACTACAGCCACATCTTCGCCGATCCGAAGAGCGTCGACCGCGTCTATGTGCTGGCGGCCTCGATGGTGGTGTCGCAGGACGGCGGCAAGCGTTTCACCCCGGTCCACGAACCGCACGGCGACAACCATTCGCTCTGGATCAACCCCGACAACCCTGACGTGATGGTCGAGGGCAACGACGGCGGCGGCATCGTCAGTCTCGACGCCGGCCGCACCTGGTCCAGTGAGATGAACCAGCCGACCGGCCAGTTCTACCGCATCGAGACCGACGACGTCTGGCCCTACCGTATCTATTCGGCGCAGCAGGACCGCTCGTCCTTCCGCATCCCGTCGATGACGACGCACGGCGGCATCGGCGAGCAGGACTGGGCCGACATCGGCGGCGGCGAGAGCTCCTTCGTGGCGATGGATCGCAAGCATCCGCGTCTGGTCTACGCCACCAGCCTGCTCGGCGGGGTGAGCGAATTCGACAGCGACACCGGTACCGCGCACGCGGTCGATCCCTATCCCATGTTCCAGGGATTCAAACGCCCGTCGGACCTGAAGTGGCGCTTCAACTGGAACGCGCCGGTGCGCGTGGCGCAGCAGGAGCCGAACGTCATCTACGTCGGCGCTAACGTGCTGTTGCGCAGCGAGGACCGCGGCGAGCGCTGGACCGCGATCAGCCCCGACCTGACGCGTGCGCGGCCCGCGACCATCGGCACGATCGGCGGACCGATCATGATCGAAGGCGCGGGCGGGGAGACCTACGCCACCTTGACCGACATCGTCGTCTCGCCCCACGACCCGAAGACGATCTGGACCGGCTCCGACGACGGCCTGGTGCATCTAACCCGTGACGGGGGCGCGTCGTGGCAGGACGTCACGCCTAAGGGCCTGCCCGAAGCGGACATCAACGCCATCGAGGTTTCGCCGCACGATCCGGCGAGCGCCTACATCGCGGCCTACCGCTACAAGTTCGGCGACTTCGAGCCCTACGCCTACAAGACCGGCGACTTCGGCAAGACCTGGACCGCGATCACCGAGGGCTTGCCGGCAAACGACTTCGTCGAAGTCGTGCGCGAGGATCCGGTGCGCAAGGGTCTGCTCTATGCCGGCGCCGGTTGGGGCGCCTATGTGTCGTTCGACGATGGGGCGCACTGGCGGCCGCTGCAGCTGAACCTGCCGGTGGCGCCGGTGACCGACCTGCAGGTGCACGGCGATGAACTCGTCGCCTCGACCCAGGGCCGCGCCATCTGGATCCTCGACGGCCTGGAGGCGCTGCGCGCGGTCACACCCGAGACCGCGGCCGAGCCGGCGCATCTGTTCGCACCGGCGCCCGCGCTGAGGCTCGAACGCGGCGAGCCCGCGGCGCCGAACGACGCGCCCGATCCGCCCTACGGCGCGACCTTCTATTACAGCCTGGCCTCGGCGCCCGCGGGCGAGGTGACGATGGACGTCCTCGACCCGAACGGCGTCTTGATCCGCCACTTCTCGAGTGAGACGCACGTCGTCGCCGCCGCCGACACGACCGTGAAAGGCTCCGACCGCCAACCGCCGCCGGAGCCGCTTCCCGCGCGCGCGGGTCTCAACCGTTACAGTTGGGATCTGCGGCTCGCGCCGTTCACGCCGGTGGACGACACCATGCGCTTCGTCTCCTACCATCCGCCGCGCGCGGGGCCGGGCGTCTATACCGTGCGCCTCACCGTCGACGGCAAGACCGTGGAGCAGAAACTGCAGGTGCTGCCGCAGCCCGGTCTGACGCCGATGAGCGATGCCGACTGGGCCGAACAGCAGCGCGTCTCGCGCCGCCTCTACGACCTCGTCAACGCCGACCACCGCGAGACTGATCTGATCCGCAAGAGGGAAGCGGATCTCGTTCAGCACAATGGCGACAAGAAGCTGATCGCGAGACTGGAGGCGTGGCAGGACCAGGTTCCCCAGGCGCCGCTCGCCAGCGGCCTGGTGGATCGGATCGGTTACCCGAGCCGGCTGCTGTCGACCCAGATTCTCTACACCCTCAGCATCGCCGACGGCCCCGCGCCGGTCAGCGCGGCGGTCAAGGCGCGCACGAGCGAGCTTGAAGCGCAGTGGGCGAAGATGCAGGCGGAGGGGGATCGGCTGCTGAAGCAGTAACTCAGCGCGCCACCAGACCCAGTTCGACGAGACTTTCGCCCGTCGCGACGATCGCCTCTTCGCGCGGCCGCGGCGACCAGCCCAACAGGCGCTGCGCCTTCGCGCCGCTCATGCGTTTGATCACACCGAGCTCCGGGAGCGCCGCCCGCGCGTCCGGCATGACGACCGCGATCAGGCGAATGACCCAGTCGGGCAGGCGCAGCGTTGAAACCTTCCTGGCCGCTGGGCCGAGGTTGCGCTTCAGAGTCATCGCGACGTCGTAAAGCAGCATGGCTTCGCCGGAGACGCCGAGGAACCGCTCGCCCTTGGCCGCCGGGTCGGTCATTGCGCGCATATGCAGGTCGGCGATGTCGCGCACGTCGACCACGCCGAACGCGATGTTCGGATTGCCCGGGATCTTGCCATTCAGCATCTTCTCGATGATCTGCGCCGACGCCGACAGGTCTGGGCCGAGCGCGGGCCCGAACACGCCGACCGGGTTGACCACGCTGAGTTCGAGCGGCCCGCTGTCCGTGGCGATGAAGTCCCACGCGGCGCGTTCGGCCACGGTCTTCGACTTCACATAGGCGGTGACGCCGTAGCCGTTCACGTCGGTCCAATCGGTTTCATCGAAGGGCTTGTCCCGTTGCGGATGGCCATAGCCGATCGCCGCGAACGACGAGGTCAGCACCACGCGCTTCACGCCGGCGTCGCGTGACGCGCGCAGCACCCGCAACGCCCCGTCGCGCGCCGGTGCGATCAGGGCGTCGATGTCCTTCGGCGCGTCCAGCGGGAACGGTGAGGCGACATGCAGGACGTAGTCGCATCCCGCCACCGCCTCGGCCCAGCCGGCGTCGCTCTCCAGGTCGGCCGCGAAGAAGCTCAACCGGTCTCCGGCATCCACCCCGGCGCGGGTCAGCATCGCGCGCACGTCCGCCTCGCGGTTAAGCTTGCGCACCGTTGTACGGGCCTTATGCCCCGCGTTCAGCAGGGCGACGAGACAATGGCTGCCGACAAAGCCGGTGCCGCCGGTGACCAGAACCGTGCTCATGATCGCTCCTGAAGGCTCGAGCGCGTGTCGGCCTCTCCTATCGGAATGTCCAGGGGCGGGATGCTATTGGCGGACGCGCGCCAGGTTGTTTGAGCCGGTCTGGACGATGGTTGAGCGAGCGTAGTCGCCGGCCTGCCAGACCACCGCACGATCGCCGCCGCCGGTCTGGGTGATGGTCGAGCGATCCTGCAGGCCGGTCTGTGTCACATCGGCCTGGTCGTTCAGACCCGATTGACGCAGGGAGGCGACGTCGCCGGTCCCGAGCTGCCGCAACAGAGCGGTCTCGGGCGCCTCGCTTGCATCGGAGCCGGTGAGGGAGCCGGGGGGTGCGCTGGCGGTCAGGCCGGGCAAGGACGGCTCGATCTGCTCGATGTCCACCTGGGGCGCGACGCCCCCCGCGAACGCCGTCGCGGGCAACATCGCAGCGCTCAACAGCAGCGGCAGCAGCCTTCTCATGCCGCCAGTGTCGCAGGACGACCTTAAGGCCGCGCTAAACCTCACGGCTGGCCCCGTGACGTTGGAGACAATCCGGTCGACGCCCTGCGGTCCCCAGGCTAGCGCAGACCTCCGCTCAGGACGCCGACCCCATGCCCGACACCGCCGACGAAGCCGCCATCCGATCCTTGGTTGAGACCTGGGCCGCCGCCGTTCGCCGCCGCGACCTCGAGGCGGTGATGCGTCATCACACGCCCGACCTGCTGATGTTCGATGTGCCGCCGCCGTTCGAGTCCCGCGGCCTCGAGGCCTACCGCGAGAGCTGGAAGGTCTTCTATCACTGGGCGCGCGACCCGGTCCGCTTCGACATCCGATCCATGGACGTCGTCGCCGGCGCCGACGTCGCGGTCGTCATGTGCGCCATGCAGTGCGCCGGAACCGAAACCAGCGGCAAGGACATCGACCTCGACTTCCGCCTGACCCTCGGCCTGCGCAAGATCGACGGCCAATGGGCCATTTTCCACGAACACCACTCGATCCCGGCAGAGTCTTAACAACCACAGGCGGGCGCGGCCCCGCATTTGCTCGCCTCTCAGGCGTACGCGCGGTCTGGACCTTGGCTGGGGTCCATGTCGCTCTGGACAGCGGACCGCTTCATTCGACGTTCGGAATTCTGACGATCGCGCCCGCGGCCTGCGGGTCGTTCGCGTCTTTCACCACCGTGACGTAGAGTTCTTTCTCGCCGGGACCGAACGCGACATTGGTCGTCCCGTCGCCCGCCGCGATTTTGAACACGTGCAGCAGCTTGCCCTGCGGCGACAGCTTCAGCACCTTGCCGCCGAACCATTGCGCGACATAGACATCGCCCTTGCTGTCGACCTTCATGCTGTCAGGACCGAGCCACCAGCTGTTCACGCGGTTTGGAACCAGTGTGTTCAACAGCGCGAAGTTCGCGCGCCGGCTCAGCGTGCCGTCATCGTTGATGGCGAACTTGACCATCAGATTGCCGACGGTCTGGTCGACGTAGAGCGTCTTGCCGTCGGGGGAGACCGCAACGCCGTTCGCATAGTTCAGATCGCCCGCGACCTCGACCCAGGCCGACGCGCCCGGCGCCAGATAGAGCACCTTGCCTTCGATCAGACCCGGCGGGCCGTTGTCGTAGGGCCCGAACAGGGTCGCGTAGGCCCCGCCGTTCGGCGCGACCACGATATCGTTGACGCCGCCCGCCATCGGCGCGCCCTTCGCGTCCGCATCCCATCGACGCAAAAGCTTGCCCTTAAGATCGAGCTCGAGGATGGCGCCCGGATCGGCGGTGCACGCGACCAGGAACGTCTTCTGTCTGGTCAGCGCCAGCCCGTTGTGATTGCAGCCGGCGAGATGGTTGACGACCGTGGACGTCCTGCCGTCCCACTTCGACAGCGTGTCCGACACCCAGCTGACGTAATAGAGGCTCCCGTCGACCCAGAGCGGCCCCTCCGGCCCCTTCACGCCCTGCACGACGGTCGTTTCCTGAGCGGTCGCAACGCCCGCCGCCAGCGTCAGGCTGAGCGCCACGCAAATCGACAGGAACGCCTTCATCCCGGATGTCCCCACTCGCAAGAAGTCCTGGAAAGCAGTTTAGGCCGCCCTCAGTCGCCCGTCTCGCACGACGGCTCGTTGGAGATATCCCGGCGAAGTCGTGAAGTGGCGGACGGGGTGAGATTCGAACTCACGGTAGGCTTTCACCTACGGCGGTTTTCAAGACCGCTGCCTTAAACCACTCGGCCACCCGTCCAGGGGCGGGTGCATAGCAAGCCCGGGGCGGTAGGCGAAGGATTAACCACCTCGCTTAAGCCGGCTCGAACCCCCTTGGCGGTATTCTGCCGCCATGGACCGCGAGATGTTCGATCTGCCGATGACCGGCCTGTTCCGGGTGCTGCTGCTCTTGGCGGCCGGATTCTGGATGGCGGCCTGAGGCGCGAGTCCGGGCTTGCGCCGGCGGCGCGAGACGCCATTGTGCGCGCGTGAAACGCGGAAAATTCCTGACGCTCGAAGGCGGGGAGGGGACGGGGAAGTCCACCCAGGCCGCCCGCCTCGTTGACCGCTTGCGGGGGCGGGGGATCGAGGTCGTGCAGACGCGCGAGCCCGGCGGGACGCCGGGCGCCGAGGCGCTGCGCGCGCTCCTGGTCCAGGGCGGCGCCGAGCGCTGGTCGCCGACGGCGGAGCTGTTGCTGATGTATGCGGCGCGGGCCGATCACCTGGAGCGGGTCATCCGCCCGGCGCTCGAGCACGGCGCCTGGGTGGTGTCGGACCGTTTCGCCGACTCCAGTCGCGCCTACCAGGGCGCCGGCGGCGGTGCGGACCCGGACTTGATCGAGCGTATCGATCGCGGCGTGGTCGGCCTCGACCAGCCGGACCTGACCCTGATCTTCGACCTGCCTGTGGAGACCGGCTTGAAACGCGCCATGGCGCGGGGTGGGGACGCGCGGTTCGAGGCCAAGGGTCTCGGCTTCCACCAGCGTCTGCGCGACGGGTTCCTGGAGATCGCGGCGATGCATCCGGACCGCTGCGCGGTGATCGACGCGGCGGCCGATCCGGAGGCTGTGGCCGAGCGGGTCTGGCGCGAGGTCGAGTTCCGCCTGCTGGCCGAGGCGGCCAATGGCTGAGGATCTTCCCGAACCCCGCGACGTCTACGACTACGAACGCGGCGAGGCGGTCGAGGGCGCGTTCCTCGAAGCGCTCGCCCGGGGGCGGCTGCATCACGCCTGGCTGCTGACCGGGCCCGAGGGGCTGGGCAAGGCGACCTTCGCCTATCGCGCGGCGCGGCGTCTGCTGGGGGCCAAGCCGGACCCGGCCTACGGGCTGCTCGGCTCGAACCCGGGCGATCCGGAAAACCGGCTGATCGCGGCCCATGCCCATCCGGACCTGATGACCCTCGAACGCGCGGTCGAGGACGGCAAGACCAAGAAGTACATCTCCGTCGACGACGCCCGCGCGCTGCCCGGCTTCTTTGCCAAGACCCCCTCGCGCAGCCCCTACCGGGTCGCCATCGTGGACGCGGCGGACGACATGAACGTCAACGCCGCCAACGCCTTGCTGAAGACCCTGGAGGAACCGCCTGAGCGGGGCGTGCTGCTGTTGGTGTCCCACGCGCCGGGCCGGCTGGTCGCCACCATCCGCTCCCGTTGCCGCCGCCTGGCGTTCCAGCCCTGGCCGCAGGACGCGGTCGCCGACTTCGTGCAGCGCCGCGGCGGGTTGGCGAACGAAGACGCGGCTGTGGTGGCCGCCATGGCCAAGGGCGCGCCGGGCCGGGCGCTGCGGCTGGCGACCGGTCAGGCGCTGGAGTTCGACGACATCGCTCGGTCGCTCGCGCTCGGCGCGCCGCCGGCGGACAACGAGTTGCTGGCGCTGGCCGACAGTTTCCGCGGCCAGCCGGGACAGGGACGGTTCGAGCTGTTCCTCGAACGTCTGGCCGAGGCGCTGCGCACGGCCGCGACCGAGCCGCGGCAGAACCCCGCCTATGCGGCGCGGCTGGCCGAGTTCTGGGACAAGGTCGCCGACGCGCCGGGCGAGGCGGACGCGATCAACCTCGACCGGGCGGACGTGTTCTGGTCGCTGCTGGCCGAACTGAAGACGCTGCGCGCCCAGGCCCCGGTGGAGGCGGCCTGAGACGGATGCTGATCGACAGCCACGTGAACCTGCACGCGCCCCAGTTCGATGAAGACCGCGATGCGGTCATCACTCGCGCCCGCGAGGCCGGGGTTCGGTTGATGGTCGAGATCTCCGACCGGGTGTCGAGTTTCGAGGCGACCCACGCGCTCGCCATGGCCCACCCTGACATCTGGTGCACGGTCGGAACCCACCCGCACGAAGCGAAGGAAAATCCGGACCTTGCCGTCGAGACCTTGGTCGGATTGGCAGGCCACCCGCGAGTCGTGGGCATCGGCGAGTGCGGCCTCGACTTCCACTACGATCTGAGCCCCCGCGAGGTTCAGGCGCAAGTGTTCCGCACCCACATCGCCGCCGCCCAGGCCACCGGCCTACCGCTGGTCGTCCACACCCGCGAGGCGGACGCGACCATGGGCGAGTTGTTGCGCGAGGGCCGTGAGCGAGCACCGTTCAAGCTGCTCATGCACTGCTATACGAGCGGCGCGGAACTCATGAAACAAGCAGCGGGAATGGGCGCCTGGTTCTCGGTCTCCGGCATCGCTACCTTCCGCGCCGCCGAAGACGTGCGGGCCCTGGTCCGCGCGATGCCGGCCGAGCGGATCATCGTCGAAACCGACTGCCCCTACCTGGCGCCCATGCCCATGCGCGGGCGCAGGAACGAGCCGGCCTTCATCGGCTATGTGGTCGACAAGCTGGCCGAGATCCGCGGCTGGGACCGCGCGGAGGCGCAGGCGCGCACCGAAGACGCCTTTTTCGCCCTGTTCGACCGGATCCCCCGGCCATGAGCCCGCGGCTGGAGGTGACCATCCTGGGCTGCGGCTCCTCTGGGGGCGTTCCACGGGCGGATGGGAACTGGGGCGCCTGCGATCCCAACGACCCGCGCAACCGGCGCTCACGCTGTTCGCTGCTGGTGCGGCGCCTGCCGCGCGCGGACGAGGGCGCCACGACCGTGGTGGTGGACACGGCGCCGGACTTCCGGCTGCAGGCGGCGTCCGCCGGGATCGAGCGGGTGGACGCGGTGCTCTACTCCCACGACCACGCCGACCAGGCCCACGGCATCGACGACCTGCGGGTCTTCGCCGGCAAGATGCGGCGGCGCACGCCCTGCTGGATGGACGCGGCGACCTACGCCTCGCTCACGAGCCGTTTCGCGTACATTTTCAACGGCGCAATGGACTATCCTGCGATCTGCGATGCGCGGCGTCTGCCCGCGCACGGGACGCCCTGGAGCGCGGACGGTCCGTCCGGCGAACTTCCCATAATCACGTTCCCGCAGGTGCACGGGCCGATCAAGTCGGTGGGCTACCGGTTCGGCGGCGTGGCCTATTCGAGCGACGTGTCCGCCTTTTCGCCTGAGGCGATGGCCGCGCTGACCGGTCTCGACCTTTGGATCGTCGACGCTCTGCGCTGGACGCCGCACCCGACCCATTCGGACGTGGAGCAGGCGCTGGCCTGGATCGCCGAGCTGAAGCCGCGCCGCGCGGTGCTGACCAACATGCATGTGGACCTGGATTACGCCGAACTCGCTCGCCGACTGCCGCCCGGAGTCGAGCCCGCGTTTGACGGCTGGCGTCACGAATTCGCACTAGACGCCTAAATGAGCTGAACTTTCCGACGCCGCCTCCCGGCTGAACGTCCGCCTTGCCGCCGCGCCGCACTGCAGCCTAGGCTCGTGCAGGAGTTCGGGGAGCAGGTCATGGGCTTGAAGGTGTTCGCGCGGGCTGTGGTCCTCGCCGGTTTTGCCGCGCCGTTCGTGGTTATGGGCGCAGCCCAGGCCGACACGCCGGCCAGCGTCTATCACACGCCCCCGGCGCCAATCCCCGCCATGATCGAGGCCGCCCCGACGCCGGGCGTGAGCCTCAGCCGCGACCGCAAGCGCATCGCCATCTACGGCCGCGAAAGCCTTCCCACCATCGAGGCCCTGTCGCGGCCGATCCTGCGCCTCGGCGGCTTCCGCATCTCGCCCCAGACCAACGGGCCCGCAGAAATCCGCCTCAACTGGTTGAACGCCTTGACCTTCGAGGACGTGGCCACGGGCAAGACCCTGGACGCCGCCGTGCCCAAGGGCATGCGCTTCGCCGCGCCCCGCTGGTCGCCCGACGGCAAACACGTCGCCTTCATCGCGGAGGCGCCGAACGGCCTGGAACTCTGGGTCGCCGACGCCGACAGCGGCCAGGCGCGCAAGCTCACCGGCGCGGTCGTCAACGCCGCCTTCGGCATGCGGCTCGAATGGACCCCCGACAGCTCAGCCGTGCTCGTTCCTTGCGTCCCTGAGGGCCGTGGCGCGCCGCCGGCGGCGTCCAGCACGCCCAACGGCCCGATCATCCAGGAGAGCGACGGCCGCGCGGCGCCGGGGCGGACCTACGAGGACCTGCTGACCGACGCCCACGACGAGGCCCTGTTCGACTATTTCTTCACCGCCCGGCTGACCCGGATTGGTCTCGACGGCCACATGACGGCGTTAGGCGCCCCCGGCGTCTACGAGTCCTTCCAGCTCTCGCCCGACGGCCGCTTCGTGCTCGTGGAGCGGCTGCACAAGCCGTACAGCTACAACGTCCCGGCCCGGCTGTTCCCGACCGAGATCGCCGTCCTCGACGCCGCCGACGGCCATCCGGTGAAGACTCTCGCGGACCGCCCGATCGCCGACAACCTGCCGATCGCCGCCGACGCGGTTCCCGCCGGCCCGCGCGACGCCGAATGGCGCGCCGATGCGCCGGCGACCCTGGTTTGGGCCGAGGCCCAGGACGGAGGCGATCCGCGCAGGAAGGTCGAGATCCACGACCGCCTGCTCAGCCTCGATGCGCCTTTCGCCGCCGCGCCGCGCGCTGTGGCCGACCTGACCGAGCGTTACCGCGCCGCCTTCTGGGGCTCCAAGAACCTGGCCCTGGTCACTGAGCGCTGGAACAAGACCAAGCACGAGACGCGGCTGGTCATCGACCCGTCCGGCGCCAGGCCCGCGCGCGTTCTGCTCCAGCGAAACTCGCAGGACCAGTTGAGCGACCCGGGAGAACCTATGGAAAAGACCGGACCTTTCGGCGCGTCGGTCATCGCCATGAGCGTTGACGGCAAGGGTGTCCTGTTCAGCGGGGCCGGCGCGGCGCGCGACGGCGAGCATCCTTTCGTGGCGCGCATGGACCTGGCCACCGGCACGGAAGACCGGCTTTGGACCTCCGAGCCCGACTACTACGAGGCGCCGCAGGGGCTGCTCCGCGACGACGGAACGGTCTTCCTGACCCGGCGCGAGAGCCGCAACGATCCCCCCAATTACTTCGTGCGCTCGTCGGCGGGCGGAGCGCCGCGCGCCCTGACCCATTTCGCCGATCCGGAGCCGCAGTTCGCGGGCGTGACCAAGCAACTGTTGGTCTACAAGCGCGCCGATGGGGTGAACCTGTCGGGCACGCTCTATCTGCCGGCCGGCTACGACAAGGCCCGCGACGGGCCGTTGCCCATGCTGATGTGGGCCTACCCGACCGAGTTCACCGACGCGAAGGTGGCGGGCGAGGTCATCGACCGCGAGCGCAACCGCTTCACCCGCCTGGCCGGGATCAGCCACCTGTTCCTGCTGACCCAGGGCTACGCCATCTTCGACGGCTTCTCCGCGCCGATCATCGGAGCCAACGGGGCCGAGCCCAACGACACCTACGTCGAACAGCTCGTCGCCGACGCCAAGGCTGCGGTGGACGAGGTGGTGGCCCAGGGCGTGGCGGATCCGGACCGGATCGCGGTCGGCGGCCACAGCTATGGGGCGTTCATGACCGCGAACCTGCTGGCGCACTCGGACCTGTTCCGCGCCGGCATCGCGCGGTCGGGCGCCTATAACCGCACGCTGACGCCCTTCGGCTTCCAGAACGAGGAAAGGACCTACTGGCAAGCCACGGACGTCTATACCAAAATGAGCCCCTTCACCTTCGCGCCGCAGATCAAGTCGCCGATCCTGCTGATCCACGGCGAGCAGGACGACAACGACGGCACCTTCCCGATCCAGAGCGAGCGGTTCTACGCGGCGCTTAAGGGCGCGGGAGCGACGGTGCGCTACGTCCAGCTTCCCTACGAACCGCACGGCTATCGCGGCCGGGAGTCGAGCGAAGAGGTGCTGTGGGAGATGAACGACTGGCTGGACCGCTACGTGAAGCACGCGCCGCCGCGCGCGAAACCGGTGGCGAAGACGGGCGAATAGGGGGCTCGGCAGAGTCCTACTAAAAATTTAGTTGACGGGCGCCGGGGTGCGGCGCGAGGCTCTCCGAACGATTTAGGAGACCCGCCTTGGCCACCCAGCCCCGGGAGCGCGCGTCCGGCGTTCTGACCCCGCTCGAACTCGAGATCATGCAGGTCCTGTGGGACGGCGGCGGCTCGACCGTGGCCGAGGTTCAGGGCCGGCTGAAAGGCGAACTGGCCTACACCACGGTCCAGACCATGCTGAACGTGCTGCTGCGCAAGAAGAAGGTGCGCCGGCGCGCGGTCGGGCGCGCTTTCGCCTACGAACCGGCGATCAGCCGCGAAGGCGCGATCAGCACCACGGTCAGCGATCTGGTGGCGCGCATGTTCGGCGGCTCCAGCGAGGCGCTGTTGATGGCGCTGGTCGACACCCGCCAGGTCACGCCCGAACAGCTGGCCCGCGCCGCCAAGCTCCTGGAAGAGAGCGAAAAGGACGGGGAGGGGGAGGCATGATCGGCGCGGCCTTCCTCGACTATTTGGTCAATGCGCTCTGGCAGGCGCCACTGCTGGGCCTGGGCGCCGCGGCGCTGGTTCGTCTGGGCAGCCTTGGACCACTCGGCCGTCATCGAGTCTGGCTGACCTGCTTGGCGCTGGTCGTTGTTCTGCCGACGCTCAGCCTGGTCCCGCTGATCCCGAACTCCACGCCGGCGCCGTCCGCCCCGGTCGACGCCACGCCGGTCGTCGTTACGCCGGAGATGGCCGCGGCCCTCAACGCCATGCCGGCTCCGACCCCAGCGGCGTTGCCGTCAGTGTTCCAGGTCGACGAGCGGGTCGCCTGGGCCTTGGCGATCGCCTTTGCGGCCGCGGTCGGATTCGGACTCGTGCGTCTGGTCGCCGGCTGGCTGGCGGTGCGCAATCTGGTCAAAGGCGCGGCGCCCGTGGTTCTCCCGGCCGACCTCGCCGCCGAACTCCGCCAGTTCGCCAAGTCGCACGGGGCGGCCATGCCGCGGATCCGGCAGAGCGACCGTGTCGCTGGCCCCGCCGTGGCCGGCGCGCTTCGGGCGACGATCCTCGTGCCCGTCGACTTTGCGTCCCGGCCACAGGCTGAGGTGCGCGCCGCGCTGCTGCACGAGATCGCCCGCGTCGTGCGGCGTGACTACGCGGTCAATCTGGCCGGTGAGGCGCTGGCGCTGCCGCTGTGGTGGCATCCGGCGCTGCACCTTATCGCGGCGGAGGTCCGCCGCTCGCGCGAGCTGGTCTGTGACGCCATGGCCTCGACCGCCATGCGCTCGCAAACCGCCTATGCGCGCAGCCTGGTTTCGCTTGCGGGGGCAATCGATCCAGCCCAGGCCCAAGGCGCGTCAGTCGCCGTCGGCCTCTTCGGAAAATCCCTGTTAGAGGAGAGACTTATGCATCTCATCGGACCTAAGCGGCCAACCGGCCCCGCGCTCAAGGCCCTGGGCCTGATCGGCGGCGGCGCGGTCGCGGCCGGCGTCCTCGGCGCCGCCAGCCTGTTGCACGTGTCCACCGCGCTGGCCCAGCCTGCACCGGCGCCGCAAGCTCCGCCGGCCGTTCAGGCGCCGCTGGCGACTCCGGCGGCCATGCCTGCACCCGCGGCCATGGCGACACCCGCTGCGGCGCCGACTCCGCCGGCGATGCCGGCGATGGCGGCTCAGGCCGCCGAAGCGCCGGTGGCGGCCCAGGCAGTGGTGACGTCCGACGATGCGGACGCCGACGCCGCGGACTCCAGCGACGGCACCCAGGTGGTCATCGACCAGGACCGTCACGGCCATAAGCACAAGTGGGTTTCGCGCTCGGGCAAGACCTACACGGTCATCAACGACCAGGACGGCGATCTGACGCCTGAGCAACAGGCGCGGCTGGAAGAATCCGTGTCGAAGGCGACCGCCGAGGCGGTCAAGGCCGCGGCCATGGTCAATTCGCCGGAGTTCAAGGCCCAGATGGCGGCAATCAAGTCCAACCAGGTGGCGCTCAAGGCCAAACTCGCGGCGCTGAAGGCGCTGGACGGGCCGAAGCTCCGTGCACAGATCAAAGAGGCGCAGCTGGCGGCGATGAAGGACGTCGATGTGGTCGCGATCCAGGACAAGGCCATGAAGGCCAAGCTGAAAGCGCTGAAGGTGCTCGACGATCCGGAGATCAAGGCCAAGATCGAGCGCGCCCAGCGGCTCGAACAATCGCCGGAATGGCGCAAGGCCGAAGCCGATCTGCAAGCCGCCGCCGCACGGCTCCGCGACCTCGCGAAACAGGAAGAACAGTGATGCTGCGCGGGACCGGCGGAAACGCCGTCGGTCCCGACGTTGCCTTGGTGGAATGGCTTCGAAGCCGCGCCAGGGTCCTTATTTCGGAAAGGCTATCCAATATTGGCAACGTTTCACTTCACATACCGTGGTGGAGGAAACGAGCATGGACCGAACCACGGACGAAGCCCCTCAGCCGGGAGATTTGCTCTACGGCTTTGTGGTGATCGGGAGCGGCCCAGAATTGGGAGCCGCATACGAACGCCTCAGGGAAGCTCAATCGGTACCGGGTAAACATACTGAGGCTGTTCTGAAGTCGGATTTGGCTCTCGTTCAATCCTATGAGCTTCAAGCCTTATCCTCTCCGGCCGGGCGGGCTGCATTTCCCGCGATGGCAGAGTCGGCCGTGCGTAAAGGTCTGATCCCTCCCGCTCCAGAGTCGCCCAGCAAAAAGTGACCTCTCCGTCCGGCAGATGGAGAGTCAGCCGGATCACGCCGCTTTCGTCGATCATACGCACTCCCTGAGGCCAAAATGGCTAAGTCCGTTCTCTCTGCCCCGCGCTTCCACAACGAGGAAGCCGCCTTTGCCTACGTCGAGAAGCGCCTTTGGCCGAACGGGCCGGTCTGCCCTTTCTGTGGCGAGGGCAAGGACCGGATTGGAGCCTTGAAGGGTAAGACGACCCGGATTGGTCTCTACAAGTGCTACGGCTGCAAGAAGCCGTTCACGGTGCGGGTTGGGACGATCTTCGAGTCCTCGCACCTGCCTATGCGCCTGTGGCTTCAGGCCATGCACCTGCTCTGTTCCAGCAAGAAGGGCATCAGCACCCGCCAGCTGCAACGGACCCTGGGCGTCGGGATGAAAACCGCGTGGTTCCTGTCTCACCGTATCCGGGCCGCTATGGAGCAGGATTTCAGCACCCCGATTGGTGGCGCGGGAAAGGTCGTGGAAGCCGATGAAATGTTTATCGGAAAGTCTCCCAAGTCCCGAAAAGTGAAAGGGAAATGGACCGATATTCAGATCCTCAGCCTAGTGGAGCGCGGCGGCAAAACCCGCTCGGTCTATCTCGACCACAGGACGACCCGCGCGGCCTTGCATGAGCATCTGGATTTTGACAGCCGCCTAGTCACCGACGGCGCCCAGCACTTCAAAAACGTCCTTCACGTCGGCCAGCACCAGAGCGTCGATCACTCCAAGAAGGAATGGTCGCGCGGGGACGTGCATATCCAGACGACCGAAGCGTTCTTTTCCGTGTTCAAGCGCGGGCTTGTCGGAGTCTATCAGCACATGAGCAAGCGCCACCTACAGCGCTATCTCGCCGAATTCGACTTCCGCCAGAACAACCGCGCCAAGCTCGGCATAGACGACGTGACCCGGACCGAAAACGCCATCCGGGGCATGGCCGGGAAGCGGCTCACCTATCACGCCGTAGCGGGCTAGGGCTTGCCCCCAGGTCCGCTGGGGATAGGCTCGCGCCCATGACCAAGCCGAAGGCCCCCAAGCCGCCCAAGAAGGCGGACGACCCCGAGCAATCCAAGCGCTTCATTGAGGCGGCTCAAGCGGGCGAGACCGACCCGGACCCCAAGGCGTTCGACCGGGCCTTTGACAAGCTGGCGAAGCCCGGAAAGCCGAACGGCGGGAGCTAGGCTTACCGCCCAATTCCCGCCGCCGTATCCTAGGGGTTCTGAAGCCAACCTAGGAAAATCCCATGACCATGACTCGTCCGGGCCTCACTTGCTCGAAGTGCGGGATGCCGTTTGCCCTTCGACTTGTGGGCTCTCCGACTGAAGCGGAGATTGAGGCTCTGCCTGATCCGTTTGACGCGACGTGTCCCGTCTGCGGCCATACCGACCAGTACCAACAATCCGCCATGCATGACCTGGCGGCGGACCCTCTCCAATAACCGGATTTCCCGGGCTCCCTAGCGGGCTAGGTACGGGAGGTGAAACGTTGCCCCAATATTTCCCATAATATATATTAGGCGATAAATGGAATGCCCGATGCGGTCCCTTCCTCTCGCGTTTCCTAGCCTTTCAGCGGCGGCTGCAAGGCCGCGAAGTACCAGCCCCACATCGCCAGTTCGACGCCGACGCAGACGAACTGGACCCACCGGACGCGGATGAAGATTGCCGCCGCGACGGCCGCCACGAGCATCGGAATCACGGCGACGTTCTGTTCCATCCACTGGCCTATGCCGGCCGCCTGACCGAGCAACGAATTGACCGCGATGGTGACCACGCAGAGCACGACCAAGACCGCGAGGTAATTGCGCCCGTGCTCGCGGTGAAAAGCCGCCAGGTCGACGGCCTCGTCGCCGCCCTCGATCCGCGGCGAAACCAGCCGGCTCATCAGGTAGAAGCCGCAGGCCACGACGAAGAACAGCGCGATCAGGCCCATGCTCCAGGCTTGCTGGCCGCGCAGGTCCCACATGCCGATCCACCAGGAGCTGGTGGCCAGGAGCGTCACCAGCATCCAGCCCCCGTTCAGCCACGACCGCCGGACCCGCTTGCCGGCGATGACGATCTCGGCCGCTGTGGCCAAGAGGTGCATGATCGCGCCCGCATAGACGAACGAGAAGAACAGGACGACGTAGTCGAACGCGTGCATGCACCTCCCCCAAGGCTCTGCCGACTGCCCCCTATAGCCGATTCAGCGAACGCCGCCCGCCACCCGCGTAAAGCGCAGGCCCAGGGCTCGGGCGTCATCGATCGCCAAGGCCTCGCAGGGTCCGCCCGGGGCGCTGCAGATGAACTTCACCTGCCCCACCTGCCCGCCGCCGAACACGTCCTTGCCGATGGGATTGAGGTCGAAGTCGCCGCCGGGATAGCGGACGCTCAACGCGCCGTCGCGAACCGACACCTCGTAGGTCACGTCGAGTTCGGCGCTGTAGTACCGGCCCGCGTAGGCGGCCAGCGCCTCCGCCGACGGCTTGGCGATGGTGACCCGCTTCATCGGCAAGGTCGCGCCGTTAATGTGGAAGGCGGCGCTCTGCGACTTTGCGCCGTCCGCCGGCGCATCGAAATCGATTTCCGCCGCGGGCTCCTTGAGGCGGAAGGCCGTGTTGGACACCGCGTAGAGCGGCTGCTGTTCGCCGCCGACCGCCATGGTGACCAGGCGGTCCTTGTCGCGCACGAAGCTCAGGATGAGACCGGGCCTGACCTCGTAGTCGCCGGCGTAGGCGTCGAGCAGCTTTGCATCGACCGGCACGGCCGGTTTGGAGACGGACTCCGGCGCGGCCGCCGGCGCCGGTTGCGGCGCATCCTTCAGGTACAGATCCGCGACCTTGCGGGCCAGCAGCGTCGGGCTGGCGGCACCATCGTTGCAGAGCACGACGACGGAGAGATGCTCCGACGGGAACCACATGTCCTCGGTCCGATAGCCGGCGAGCGCCCCGCTGTGGTCGACGACCTTCAAGCCGCGATAGGTCGAGGGCTCCAGACCCATGCCGTATTCGATGGCCTTGCCGCTCGCGAGTTTGCCGGGCGCCTCCATTTCCCTCAGCTCGTCCGACCCAACCTTCGGCGCGTCGAAGTTGGCCATCCAATGGAACATGTCGTCGAGCGACGAATAGAGACCGCCGTCGCCGACCACGTCGAGCATGCTGTTGGACGCGTGCCACGCGTCGTTGCGCAGGTCGTAGCCGAAGGCCTTGTTCGTGATGAGGGCGGAGTGGTCGTGTTGGAAACGCGTGCTGGTCATGCCGAGCGGCGTGAACAGGTCGGCGCGGGCGACCTCGTTCATCGGATGGCCGGTGACGCGCTTGACGATGATGGACAGCAGGACATAGCCGGAGTTGCTGTAGAGGAACTGGGTCCCCGGCTCGAAATTCAGCCCCTGCTGCCGCTCCAGCATGCGCAGCACGAGGTCGTCGTTATACGGCGTTTCGCTTGGCAGGCCGGACAGGGCGCCCAGGGTGAAGTAGTCGCGAATGCCGCTGGTGTGGGTCAGCAGCTGGTAGATGGTGATCTTGTCGGCGTAGGCGGGCAGTTCCGGTACATATTTCCGCACCGAGTCCGTCAGCGCGAGCTTGTTCTCCTTCGCCAGCGTCAGCACCGTCAGAGCGGTGAACTGCTTGGACACCGAGGCCATGTAGAACATCGTCTTCGGCGTGATCCGAACGCCGTGCTCCAGGTCGGCCATGCCGTAGCCCTTGGCGAACACCGGGCGGTCATTCTTTTCGACGCCGACGGCGCAGCCGGGCGTGGTCCGGTTGAAGGCCGAAAAGGTCGCGTCGATCTGAGCCTCAGGCCCGCGGGCGGCCGGGGCGGCCAAGGCGGCGCTTGCCCAGGCGGCGGCGATCACGGAAATGATGACGACTCGCATGGGCCCCTCCCCTTGGCTGTCATGGAGAGGGAACCACATTGAACCTGCGCAAACCACTCTCAGCGCCGGACAAAGCCGGTTTCGGCGTTTGTCTCTGGGGGCGCCGGACTAGGGGATTTCGTGTGTCTGGATTGTTGCAAGACGGCGCGCGGCGCCGGCGTCTGGCGCTTACCTGTTTCGCGTCCGTGCTGGCCCTTGCGTGCCTGAGCGCGCCGGCGGCCGCGCTTGCCCAGACCGATCCCAACGACCCCCAGACCGACGACCAGCCGGTCACCGATCAGGACCAGCAGAAGCCGGACCGGGAGCATAGGCGCCGCCGCCGCCGGCCGGTTCAGAAGCCCGTGGACAAGACCAAGCCGACCGCCGGCGCGCCCGCCGCCGGCGCCACCACCGTGCCCGGCGTGACGGTCAACGCCGGCAGACAGTCTATGCACACCTCGATCGACCGCATCACCTACGACATCAGCCACGACCTCCAGGTCCAGGCCGGCGGGTCGGTGGCGGACGCGCTGATGGACGTGCCCGGTGTCGACGTGGACCTGAACGGCAAGGTGTCGATCCGGGGCGATTCCGGCGTGACCATCCTGGTCGACGGCAAGCCGTCCAGCCTGTTCTCGGGCCCGGGCGCCGGCCAGGCGCTGCAGACCGTGCCCGCCGACGAGTACGAACGCGTCGAGGTCATGACCAACCCGACCGCCGAGTTCGCGCCCGACGGCTCGGCCGGCATCATCAACCTGGTCACCAAGAAGACGCGCCGCGGCGGCGCCAAGGGCGTCTCGGGCTCGACCCGCGCCGCGGTCAGCGCCGACGGGCGCTATAACGTCGGTCTGAACGGCTCCTACCACAACGGCAATCTCACCTTCACCGGCGGGCTGTTCGTCCGCCACGAGGTGCAACGCGGCAACAGCACCGACACGCGCGAAGGCTTCGATGCGAGCGGCGCGCCGCTGTTCACCACCGATACCCTAGGCGCCACCCGCGGCGATCGCGACAGCTGGGCGGCGCGCGGCAAGTTCGACTACGACGTCAGCGACGCGACGCGGCTCAGCCTCGGGTTCAATTTCTTCGGCTCGAATTCTTCAAACCGCGCGACCAGCGACATCACCGGGGCCGACGGTTCGGGCGTGGTCGATCAGATACTCGACCGCACCGGTCACACCGACACCGACCTGATGCACAGCACGGTCGAAGCCGACTTCCGACATGACTTCGCCGGCGACGAGCATAACTTTACGCTCAGCGCGCAGCGCAGCCGCACGCCTTTCGATTCCAGCCAGCACTTCGAGGACGACAACATCGTGCCGGCGCTGGGCGACCTGTTCGACGAACAGATCACCGACAGCCGCACGGACCTCACCGACCTGAAGGCCGACTATCAGCGGCCGATGCCGGCGAACGGCCGGTTCAAGGCCGGCTATGAGCTGAAGATCGAAGACGATCTGATCGACAACGAGGGCTTCCAGAGTGAGCCCGTGGCCACCGCGCCATCGGACCCGGCCGAGACCGACCTCTTCCACTTCAATCGCGAGATCAACGCGTTCTACACCACCTATGAACAGCCGATCGGCAAGCTGACCATTCTGGGCGGCCTGCGCTACGAGACCAGCCGCATCAAGATCGACGACATCACCTCCAACGCCGTCGACCACAACGACCAGTGGCGGCTGTATCCGACCCTGCACTTGGCCTGGAGCTTCAACGACGCCAACCAGTTGGTGCTGAGCTACAGCCAGCGCGTCAGCCGCCCTCAGCCGCAACAGTTCGATCCGTTCCAGGTGATCAAGAGCCCGCTGAACATCAGCGAAGGCAATCCGGACCTGAAGCCGCAGGAGACCCAGTCCTACGAGGCCAGCTATCGCTATCGCCAGGGTACGAGCAACTACATCGCCACCTTGTTCTACAAGGACAACACCGGCGCGGTGACGACGGTGCAGGACAGTCTCGGCAACGGCGTTCTGCTGAGCACCCTGGAGAATCTGGACCAGAGCAAGAGCGTGGGGATCGAGTTGATCGCGGCGAAACACCTGACCCCTACCCTGTCCTTCAACATCTCCGGCGATGCGTCCTGGGACCAGCTCGACGCGCGTTCGCTCGGGTTTGCGCAGTTGCGCTCAGGCTACAGCGGCCGCGCGCGCGGTTCGATCAACTGGCAGGTCACGCCGCAGGACACGCTGCAACTGCACGCCAACTACTTCGGCCAGCGTCTGACGCCCCAGGGGTTCAGCGAACCGCGCGCACGCATCAACCTCGGCTATCGGCACAAGTTCGACCGGCATCTCTCCGCCCTGATCACGGTGCAGGACGCGTTCGACACCTTCCACCAGCGCAGCGTCATCGAAACGCCCACCCTCGATGAGGACAGCCGCTCGTTTCAGAGGACGCGGGTGGTGTTCTTCAGCCTGATCTACGCCTTCGGCTACGAGGCGCGACGCGATCAGGACTTCGACTACGGCGACGACAACGGCGGCGGTGGCGGCAATCAGCAGTAGCCCGCGTCAGGGCTATTCGTGCTGCGGCTGGTAGAACGCGCCGAACGTTGCGCCGATTTCCTGCAGCGCCCTGCGCGCCGTGCCGGACAGATGGGTGAAGCTGCCGAAGGCGTGGGTCAGCAGCGGATATTCCAGCCACGTGGTCTCGCGGCCGGCGGCGCGCAGCTTTTCGATCATCGCCACCGCATGGCCGCGGCAGGGATCGAGAGGACCGCCGGTGGCGATCAGCGTCGGGATCGGCGCCAGGTCGTCGGCGGTGCTCAGCGACGGCGCCTGCGGATCGGCCGCGAGGGCTGAGCGCACGTATTTCATCGCGCCCCAGCCGACCGAACGGCTGCCGTCCATCAGATTGTCCGCCCAGGCGGCGTCGCGCATCTCGAGCAGGGGGTAGATCAGAAGCTGCGCGGTGATCGCGTCCGCCTGCTCCGCGTGCAGCGTGCGCGCGACCATGGCCGCGAGATAGCCTCCGGCGGAATCGCCGCCGAGCGCGATGCGTCCTCCCGAACGGACCACCGCGGCGCCCTCGCCCAGCGCCCATCGCGCCGCGGCCGTTGCGTCATCGAGTTGAGCGGGAAACCGATGCTCGGGTGCGAGGCGGTAGGCCGCCGCCAACAGGCGAAACCGCCCGGCGATGGCCAGCCGCATGCACATGGCTTCGTGCGACTCGAGATCGGAGATCACAAACCCGCCGCCGTGGAGGAACACCAGCAGCGGCGCGTCCTCGGCCACGCCCTCGGGCCGGTAGAGCCGCGCCTCGAGCGGTCCGGCGGGGCCGGGAATCTCGAACAGGCGGCGTTCGGCCAAGGCGGGCAGCTTGCGGTCGTGGCCGGCGATCCCGGCCTTGATGGTCCGGCGCGCGGCGTTCAGGGCGGCGCGGTGCGAGGCGTCGATCAAGCCGGAGAAACGGTCCGCCGCGGTCATACCGACAGGTTATCGCAAAACCGCCCAGGGGGCAGCCGGTTCAGGAGGAGGCGCTGTTGGCCCCGTTACCGTGCTCGTCGGGCAGCTGCAGCCGGATCCAGATCTGCAGCAACGGCGCCAGGCCGAAACCGACATAGCCGATCAGACGCAGGATGCCGCCGAGCGTGGTGAACTCGCGCGCGAGCGCCAGCGGTGACTCGTTCTGCAGCGCCAGCGACACATAGACCTCGGTCAGCAGCAGCAGCACAAAGCCGGTGAAGCCCATGACCAGACGCGGCACGGGACGTAGCGGCACCCCGATCGCGGCGCCGAGAGAGGCGATCCAGCAGGTGACGAACAGGATCGGTTCGCGGATGGCGTAGTCGGGCGCGCCGTCGAAGCCGGGAACGGCGACGAGTTGACTGACCGCCTCGAACAACGCGGCCGCCGCAGCGAACAGGAAGAAGTAGGTGGCGCCGCCGATGATCGCCGCGCGGACCCAATCCTGCCGTGTAGAATCTCTCGTTCCGTCCATGGCGTAAGCATAGAAGGTATCGGGCCGGGAAAATAAGGTTTCTGTGTCAGGCCGTTGCGACATTTTTGCTTGCCGCATTCACTGAACTCGTTTGCTGAAATGCCAGGAGAAGTTGCGGCAAGGGATGCGGCGCTTCACGACCTTTCCACAAAGGCTTTCAGGCGGATCAAGGCGTCGTCCCATTGGGCTGCAACACCGTCCAGATAGGCGCGCGCGCCTCCGATCGGCGCCGGTTCGAACGCGAAGCGGCTCTCGCGCCCGACGCGTTCGCTGGACACCAGGCCTGCAGCTTCGAGCACGTGCAGATGTTTGGTCACAGCCTGACGCGTAAGCTCCGTGTCCGCCGACAGGGCGGCGATCGACTGACGGCCGCCGGCGCTGAGTTTGCGCAACAGCGACAGGCGGGTGGGATCGCCCAGCGCGGCGAAGACCGGCGCCGGATCGGCCCGCGCGGCTGCGCTAACCCTCGACATGGCGTTTGACGTTGACCACCTGCTGCGCCCAGCCGGAGTCGTTCATGCGCAGCGCGTCGGGCTGGCGGTGCGGCGGGATTTTGTCGAAGCCGGTTTCGACGACGGTCAGGTGGGTGCCCTGCCCCTTCGGTTCGAGCCGGAACTCGACCAGGGTCGGCGTCTCGCCGGAATAGTCCACATTCGGATCGATCGCGTACGGGTGCCAGGTGAAGGAGAACAGCCTCGGCCTTTCCACGGCGACCACCTTCGCGTGCCAGCGGATGTGCTCATAGCCCGGATAGGTGATGTGGCCGCTCGAGTCCCCGCCGGCGGTGAACGGCTGCTCCAGCTTCACCCCGAACCACTGGCCGAACGCCTCGTGGTCGGTGATCGCCCGCCAGACCCGGTCCACGGGGGCGTCGATGTCGATGGTTTTTTCGATGCGATCGGTCATTGAGCAACCTCCTGGTTGCCCGTAGATAGCGCCTGTCCAGCGTATATGCAACCCGTTAGTTGCGCGTCCGGCGCCTCAGCACCACGACGAAGGTCCCCAGGCCCTCGCGGGAATTCTCCCGACTGAGCCCGGGCGCCCAGAGACTGGACACCCGACCGTCGAGGAAGAGCGCATCGGGACAGCCGAGGCCGTCGCGGAAGAAGCGCGCGAACCGCCCGAAGGACACCGCGTCGTCGCTGATCACGAACAGGGCCTCGCGCCCGTGCACGCCGACGCCGTTGCGGATCAGTTCAGAGGCGCCGTTCGGCGTGATCTGCGGATTGAACTGGCCGTGCCCGACCAGCAGCGGCCCCGATTGTGTCGCTTGCCAGGCGGCAGGCTTGCGGTCGGCGAAGGCGCTGGTTTCGTCGATGTGGGGCGCGCCGTCGCGTGAGGTCCAGAACACGCCGTTGGGGACGAGGTGAAAGTTGCCGGACCCGGTCGTGCGGTTCAACGGACGGACGGTCTTTCCGGCCGCAACGAACAGGCCGAGCGGAGACTGATCGCGCTCGTACATGCCCGCGTTCATGGCGAAGGCAACGCGCGGCGCCGCTGCGCCCAACGCGGTCTGCAAACCCGCAAGCGAATCCAGCGGACGGCCTTTGCCGCCCCGCCACATCAGCTTCAGTGTCTGCGTCGCCGGGTCGTAGCGGCAGACCGTGAACCGCGAACCTTCGAACGTCGCGGTCCGGCACGGCGGACTCGCTGCGTGCGCGGCGGCGGCGAGCGCAAGCGCAATCGCAAAGACGCCGCCACTGAACAGCCGGGCAATCACTCCTGGCCGGGATCGCCGCCGGCGTCGGGCGCCGGACCGCCCTGGGGCAACGTCATGCCCGCAGCCTTGAAGGTGTCGCAGGCTGGTTCGCTGCCGGTTTCATAGCCGACCTTGAACCAGTGCATGCGCTGTTCCGACGTGCCGTGGGTGAAACTGTCGGGCACGACCTGGCCCTGGGTCTTCTTCTCGATGGTGTCGTCGCCGACGGCGGCGGCCGCGGACAGAGCGCTGTCGATGTCGCCGGCGTCGGCGTGGCCGCTCTTCACATAGTCCTTGGCCCAGATGCCGGCGAAACAGTCGGCCTGCAGCTCCGTGCGCACGGAGATCTGGTTCACCGCTGTCTTGCCGCCGGTCTGCGACGCCGCCTGTTCGGCGTGCTGGATGCGATCGGTCAGACCTTCGAGGTTCTGCACGTGGTGGCCGACCTCGTGGGCGATGACGTAGGCGCGCGCGAAGTCGCCCTTGGCGCCGAACTTCTGCTCCAGCTCCTGGAAGAACTGAAGGTCGAGATAAACCTTGCGATCGGTCGGGCAGTAGAACGGCCCCATCGCCTCGGCGCCCAGACCGCAGCCGCCGAAGGTGGCCTGATCATAGAGCACCAGGGTCGGCGGTTCGTATTTCATCCCTTTGGCCTGGAAGCGGGCGGACCACACGTCCTCCGTCGAGCCCAGGACCACGGCGGCGAACTTGCCCTCGGCGTCCTTGGGCGCGCCGGTCGTCCCCTGCTGGCTCGCGCCCGCGACCTGGGCGAGTTCAGCCATGATTTCCGAGGGATCCTTGTGGGTGACCAGGGCGTAGACGACGCCGATGACGATCACCAAAACCAGGCCGCCCAGGCCGACGCGGCCCACGCCGCCCCCGCCGCGGCGGTCTTCGACATTGCCGGATTCCCGGCCGTCTTCCCATTTCATGGCCAACCCCTCCAAGCCCCGCCTTAACCAAATCCCGGGAACGGAGCCGTGGCAAGCTTGGTTATGAGGCCAGGCGGTGGAGGGCGAGGCCGCTGGTCACCGCGACGTTGAGGGAATCCATCGGGCCGGTCATCTCGATGCGCACGGTTCGGGCGCGCGCCATCACCTCCGGCGCCAGCCCCTGCCCTTCCGTTCCCAGCAGCACCGCGGCGCGCGACGGCGGCGGCAGGGCGTTGAGCGACTCCGCGCCTTTCGGCGTGAGCGCGAGGGGGATGAAACCGTGACGTTCGAGCAGGTCGATCGCGCCAACGCCGCCCGGCACGCGCGCATAGGGCGTCACCAGTGTCGCGCCCACCGACACGCGGATGGCCTTGCGGTAGAGCGGATCGCAACAGTCCGGATCGAGCAGCACAGCGTGGGCGCCGAAGGCCGCGGCGTTGCGGAACACCCCGCCCATATTGTCGTGGTTGGCCAGGCCGAACAGCACCACCACGACCGCCCGCTCCGGCGCCGCGGCGAGGAGAGCGTTGGCGTCGCGATCGTCTTCCTTGCGCCCGATGGCGAGGATGCCGCGGTGCAGATGGAAGCCGGCGATCGCGTCGATCACCGCCTGGCTGGCGGCATAGACCGGCGTTTCCGCCGGCAGCTGAGCGATGACGTCGGCCAGAGACACGAGGCGCTTCGCGTCGATCAAAACCGACAGCGGCGCCGCGCGGCCCGACCGCATCAGGGTGCGCAGGACCACCTCGCCCTCGACGATGAACAGGCCTTCGCGGCCGACCAGATCGCGTTCGCGGATGTCGCGGTAGGGGGCGACGCGGGGATCGTCGGGATCCTCGACCAGGACGGCGCGCGCCAGGGTCGCGTCTATAACCTGGGCTCCGGCGGGGTGTCGCCTTTGGCCGGATCCGTCAGCGGCTTGGCGGTCGGAAGCGTCACCACGGCGCCTTGGGCGCTCGAGGCCGCGGTTGTGGCGGTCAGCGCCGATTGCGGCCCGGACGTCGCGGGCGGCGCCGTGGCGGCGTTGGTAAGGATGGGCTCCGGCGGCGCGGTGGCCGGCAGCGGACCCTTCACATACTCCCAGTGCCAGGGTTCGAAGGCGTAGTTGACGAAGCCGAAGCGGTTGGCGTTGGCGACCATCCAGCGATAGGCCGCCGTGCGCGTCTGCAGCATGCGGTTGTCGGTGGTTGCGTCGTCCGCGTGCACGCCCTGCATATTGCCGACGTCGAGATCGATGGCCGTCCCCGTCCGGTGCGCCGAACAGGACGCGCGGTGGGCGCCGTCGCAATTGTGCTCGGTCTCGCAGCGCGCCGCGTCGGATGCCGGATCGCGATAGCCGGAGAACACCTTCAAGGCGTCGGGATTGGCGGCGATGGCGCCGGACTCGCGCCGCGCCGCGGCGAGCATCTGTTGGTAGGCGGCGAGCACGTCGGCGCGCAGCGCGCGGTCGTCGCGGTCGAAGGCCTCCTCCGACGGCGGCACGGGCTTGAGGTTCGCAAGCGAGGGCGTGTCGGGACACAGGTGCTGCACGCGCAGCATGACGAACGGCCGCCGCTCCTGCCAGACGCCCTTGAAGACGTCGAAGGTCGCAGGGCTGAACACCCCGTCCGGCGTCACGTGGTACTGCGCCTGAAAGTCGGCCAGCTTCTGGGCGAAGACCGCGGTGCCGGCGCCGCAGGTGGTGCCGATTTCCTGCCCGATCAGGATCTCATAGATGGCCCAGCCCTTCTCGTGCGGGCCGAAGGGCGCCCATTCCAGGGTGTCGATGCTCTCGGCGTTCTTGACGGCGGCATCGACGAAGGGCTTGGGCGCGTCGCCGCAGGTGGCGTAGGGCGAGGCCGCGGCCTGGGCGGGCGCAAGCGTCCAGGCGAAGACCGCCGCAACGACGGCGGCGGCCAGGGCGGCAAGGAAGCGCGGCGGTGAACTCATGCGCCAGGAAACCGCTCCCGCGCGGCGAATGCAAGGCGTCGCCCGGTCGCGCCCGCGCTTTCGGGCCGGGACCAGCTAGGCTATCGCTGAAGCCGGTTCAGGAGGGCGGGCGATGGGGCGGACGTGGGCGATTTTCCTGGCGGCCATGGTTCTGGCGGCGGCCGGGTCGGCGGAGGCCAAGGCGCGGGCAGCGGCTAAGCCGGCTGGGCCCTGCGTTTCCGCGACCAAGGCCTGCACCGAGTGGGTGCCGCTGGGCGCCCATGGCGCGAAGGGTCTGATCTACCGCAGCTATCCCCTGACGGTTCGTAACGGCCATGTCTTTCGCGCCCTGGTCATGGTGCACGGGACCCTGCGCAACGCCGATCACTATTTCCGCACCGCGACCGGCGCCGCCTTCGTCGCCGGCGTGCTCGGCGACACCCTCGTCATCGCGCCGGCGTTTCGATCCGCCGACGGCGAGTGCAAGGACAAGCTGGAGCCGAATGAGGTGAGCTGGGGCTGCAGCGGCGACAGCTGGCGCTCCGGCGGCGCGGCGGCCAACAATCCCGACCTGACCTCCTTCGGCATGATGGACGAGATTCTGCGCAAGCTCGCGGACAAGCGCGTGTTCCCGAACCTTCAGGTCATCGTCGTCGCCGGTCACTCGGCCGGCGGCCAGTTCGTCGAACGCTATCAGATGGCCAACAAGGTGCACGGGACGCTCGGCGACGTCCGCGTAAGCTATGTGATCGCCAACCCATCGAGCTACGCCTGGCCGGACGCAACGCGCGCTCTGCCGACCGGCGACGCGGCGCCGGACGCCGCCGCCCTGGGCTGGCGCAGCGAGAAGCCGCACACGGACTTTAGCTACGGCCCCTTCGACGCGGCCAAGGCGCCGAAATACGACCGCTGGCCCTATGGCCTCGAACACCGCGAAACCGGCTACACCGTCGCGATGAGCGATGTGCAGCTGCGGCAACAGCTCGCGTCGCGCGGGGCGACCTATCTGCTCAGCCAGGTCGACACCCTGCCGCTCGGCGGCTTCGACGATTCCGCCAACGCCATGGCCCAGGGCCCCACGCGGCGCGCCCGCGGCGAGGCCTTCGTGAAATACGTGAACGAACACCTGGGCGGACACGCGCAGGTGATGATCGTGCCGGAATGCGGCCACAACGACCGCTGCGTCTATACGACCGACGAGGTGCTGCCGGTGATCTTCCCACCGCTCGGGAAGTTCTACTAGCGCGGGCCGCCGCGCCAGGTCGGCATGGGCGCCTCGCCGAGCGCCACGTCTACGGCGGCAATGGCGAGCAGTTGGGTGCTGGCCAGGGTCGGGACCGGCGAGGTGGTGTCGTCGAGGATCAGCGGCAGTTCGGTGCAGCCCAGCACGACGCTGTCGCAGCCGCGATCTTTCAGGCTTTGCACAGCCGCGGTGAAACGCGCGCGCGAGCGGTCGTTCACCACGCCGCGGACCAGTTCGTCGAAGATGATGGCTTGGATATCGGCGCGATCCTGCGGCGGCGGCGTCAGAGAGTCGATGCCGGCGGCGGCAAACTCGCGCGGATAGATCGGGCCTTCCATGGTCCACAACGTGCCGGTGATCCCGACGCGCTTGAACCCGCGCCGTTTCGCTTCGGCGGCGACCACGGAGTGGATGTGCAGGCCCGGCAGCGCCAACGGCTCGCCTTCGGCCTCCAGCGCCAGGTGCGCGGTGTTGTCGGGACACAGCCAGAAGTCCGCGCCGCCCCCCTTAAGCCGCTCGATCGCCGCGGCGAACCGCGCACGGATCGGCGGGAAGTCGAGCCGCGCCCAGTCGTCCATGCTGTCGCCCATGGCGGTGGCGTCCATCAGGATTTCCGGATGGAGGTGTGCGCCCAGCCGCCGCTCGCCCTCATGCACCGCCGTCAGGAAACACAGCGCCGCCCCTTCGGCGCTGTGGGCGAGGATGCCGATGCGTTTCATCGTGGGATCAGCCGGCGACGCCGTAGAGCTTCATCACATCGGCCCGCAGGCCCGCGCCGGAGTCCGGGCGGCTGTAGAACATGTGACCGCCGGGATAGGCCTTCACCTGCAGCCGGGTGGGATCGCCCATCAGCGGGGTCTGGTCGACGATCAGCACCGACGCGAAATACGGGCACGACAGGTCGTCGTAGCCGTGGGCGATCAGCATCCGCAGCTTCGGATCGAGGGCGACCGCTTGGCGCAAATCGGTGACCGACTCCAGATCGCCGCCGCGACCGCGGTCCCAGCCCTGCCCGACCGTCGAGCTCAGCGCCTCATAGCGCGCGTCGACCTTCCAGCCGACGATGCGAGTCATGAAGTCGACCATGGCGCTGGTGGTCGGCGCCACGATGGAGTCCAGGATCGGATCGTTGGTCTCCTGCTCCGGCGCCCAGGGGAAGGGATCGTAGGCGGTGACGTTGGAGTCGTAGCGGCTGCCGAGTACGCCGCGGTCGCGGTAGACCTCGCGCAGATAGGCCTGGGTTTCCAGCCGCCCGCCGAGCCTGCGTACGAAGGTGGGATCGAGGCCGGTCAGCTCGGTCACGTGCTTGATCATGGCGTCGAAGGCGGCGGGATCGGTGCGGCCTTTCACCAGGGTCGTCATGTAGTCGCCGCGGATATAGCTCTCGACCTCGGCCATGGCGGCGGGCGTCAGCTTGCCCTTCCGTTCGTAGTTGGCGGCGGTGATCGAAGCCAGGTTGATCATCCACGGCAGGGGCGACACATCGCCGTCGCCGCGCGCCGGGCCGTCGAGCAACGGTGAAACCAGCACCACGCCGCTCACGCCCACGCCGAGCTGGGTCTGCAGGGTGTGGGCGATGCGCGGGCCGCGGAAGCCGCCGTAGCTTTCGCCGACGACGTATTTCGGCGACTGCATCCGGCCGTTCTTCAGCAGCCAGTCGTAGACGATGCGCGACAGGTAATCGATGTCCGGCTTGGTGGCCCAGAACTTCTTCTTGGTCGTCGCCTCATCCACCAACGAGTGCGAAAAGCCGGTGCCGACCGGATCGATGAACACCAGGTCGGTGAAGTCGAGCCAGGTCGAGGGATTGTCGTCGAGGCGCACGGTCTCCGACGCACTGTCCCCCTTGGCGCCGAACTGGATGCGCTTGGGCCCGATGGCGCCGAGGTTAAGATACACCGACGATGCGCCAGGCCCGCCGTTGAAGGCGAAGGTCACCGGCCGGTTCGGATTGGGCGGACCGTCCAGGGTGTAGGCGGTGAACACCACCTCGGCGATCTTCTTGCCGTTTTCGTCGCGCACCGGCAGCGAGCCGACGGTGGCGGTGTAGTTGATGGTCTTGCCCGCGACGTGGGTCACCTGTTCGACGTGGGCGTCGGCGGGGAACGGCGGCGGGTTGACCTTGGTGTCGGCGGCCTTCGTGTCGGTCTTTGCGGCGTCCTGGGCGAACGCGGCGGAGCCGAGGCCGAGCGCGAGCGCTGCGGCGATCAGTGCGGAATGGATCAGGGAACGCATCTTACGCCGCTCCATAGAGGGTCATGACGTCGTGGCGGAGCGCCGACTGGCTGCCGGGGCGGCTGTAGAACATGTGGCCGCCCGGATAGACGTGCACCTGCACCCGGTTCGGGTCGCCCATGATCGGCATCTGGTCGACGATCAGCTTGGACGCGAAGAACGGACACGACAGGTCGTTGTAACCGTGCACGATCAGCACCTTCAGCTTGGGATCGAGCGCGACCGCTTGCCTGAGGTCGGTGACCGCTTCGATGTTGCCGATGCCGCCGTCCCAGTTGCGACCGACCTCGAAGCTCAGCGCCTCATAGCGGCCATCGACCTTCCAGCCGACGGTGCGGGTGACGAAGTCGACCATGGCCGAGGTGGTCGGCGCGATGATCGAGTCGAGCAGCGGATCGCTGGAGCGCTGCTGCGGTGACCAGGGGAAGGGATCGTAGGCGGTGACGGTGGAGTCATAGACGCTGCCGATCAGCCCCTGGTCGCGATAGACGCCGCGCAGGAAGTCGCCGGTGTCGAGGCGTCCCGCGTCGCGCTTGACGAACGTGGGATCGAGGCCGGTGAACGCAGTCACCTTCTGCACGATGCGGTCGACCGCGGCCTGGTCGTGGGCGCCCTTCAACAGGTCGACGATGTATTCGCCGCGCGCATAGTTTTCGACGTCGGCCATGGTCTCCGGCGACGGAACCTTGCCCTGTCGCTCGAGATTGGCCGCCGCCATCGACGGCAGGTTCACCGCCCACGGGATCGGCGACAGCGAACCATCGCCGGTCGAGGACGCGTCGAGATAGGGCGAGACCAGCGTCACGCCATTGATGCCGACGCCGAGTTGAGTCTGCAGATAATGCGCCAGCCGCGGGCCGCGATAACCGCCGTAGCTCTCGCCCACCAGATACTTCGGCGAGGCCATGCGGCCGTTCTTCAACAGCCAGTCGTAGACGATGCGCGACAGGTATTCGATGTCCGGCTGGGTCGACCAGAACTTCTTCTTGGTCGTCGCCTGATCCACCAGCGAACGCGAGAAGCCGGTGCCGACCGGATCGATGAACACCAGGTCGGTGAAGTCGAGCCAGGTGCCCGGGTTATCCTGCAGCACAGGCGCGTCCGACGCGTTCTCACCGGAAATTCCGAACGGCACGCGCTTGGGCCCGATGGCGCCCAGGTTCAGATAGACCGACGCGGCGCCCGGGCCGCCGTTGAAGGCGAAGGTCACCGGCCGCGTGGTCGGATCGCCCGCACGGCCGTCGAGAATATAGGCGGTGAACACCACCTCGGCGATCTTCTTGCCCTTCTCGTCGCGCACCGGCAGCGAGCCGACGGTCACGGTGTAGTTCAGCGTCTTGCCGGCGACGTGGCTGACCTGGGCGACGTGGGCGTCGGCCGGGAACGGCGTGAAGTCGCCGATGTCGGCGTCCTTCTTGGCCTCCGTGGCCGCAGGCTTGTCCTTGCCTGTGTCGTCCGCATGAGCCGCAGCCCCGACCGAAAACGCCAAAACGGCCGCTAACGCGGCCGCCCGAAACACCAGACGCATGGGGATTCCCCTCCCGGAAACCGATTTCCGCGATCATAGGGCGCCCGGGCCGCGCCCCGAACATTAAAATTCCGTAGGGTTGCCGGCGACCTGCAGCGCTCTGCGGACGGTGTCCGGGTGCGCGATTCCGATGCTAAGGGTGGGTTATGGGGGCTCCGTCTCGACCGACCAATGGCCAGTTGCTCGCCTGGGCCGGGCCGTGCCTGCCCTATGCGGCCATCGGCCTGCCGCTCGCGGTCTATCTGCCCAACTATTACAGCCAGATTTTGGGGCTCGGGCTCACCGTCACCTTCTGGGCGTTCTCGGGCGTGCGCTTGATCGACATCTTCTTCGACCCGGTCGTGGGTTGGAGCATGGACCGCACGCGCAATCGCTGGGGCCCGTACCGCACCTGGATCACCATCGGCACGCCGATCCTGGGCTGCGCGATCTATATGATCTTCATGGCGACGCCGGGGGTGACCTTTGTCCACCTCTTCACCTGGCTGCTCGTGCTCTATCTCGGGTTCTCGATCACCACCCTGGCCCAACTTGCCTGGGGCGCGGTGCTGGCGCCGGAATACGACCAACGTTCGCGGCTCTACGCCTGGTGGCAGGGCGGCAACATCGTGGGCGTGCTCATCGCCCTGTTCATTCCGATCGCGGTGATGAAGCTGTTCGGCGCCACCCCCGCCCAGGGCGTGCAGGCGATGGGCTGGTTCGTCATCGCAGCGCTTCCGGTGACGCTCCTGATCAATCTTGTCGCCGTTCCGGAGCCTGAAGCGCCGCCCAGCAAGCCGCAGGGCGGGGCCGGAGCCTATTTCGCGCTCTTCAAGCGGCCGGCCGTGCGCAAGGTGCTGGCCTGCGACCTGATGCTGGGGCTCGCGCCCGGCATTACCGGCGCGCTGCTGTTCAACTTTTTCGAGACGGTAAAGGGGTTCGATCGCGCCCAGAGTCAGATTCTGATTGTGCCGTATTTCGTCGCCGGTCTGCTCGCGGCGCCGTTCTGGAGCTGGCTCGCCACGCGCATCGGCAAGCACAAGGCGCTGATGATCGCGAGCCTGATTTTCGCGGTGCTCTATTGCGGCGTCGGTTTCGTCCCCGGCGGCGACTTGAAGATCAGCGCGCTCAGCATGTTCATTGCCGGGCTGCCCTACGCCGCGGGCCTGCTGCTCACCCGCGCCATGATGGCCGACATCGCCGACGAGGTGCGGCTGGAAACCGGCGTCGACCGCATGGGCCTGCTGTTCTCCCTGCTCAGCCTGACCACCAAGCTCGGCTACGCCATTTCCATCGGCTGCTTCGGCCTGCTGGCGTTCGCCGGGTTCAGCGACAAGCCGGGAGCGCACAATTCGCACCAGGCGGTGCTGGCGCTCGAGGTGCTGTTCATCGCCGTGCCGACCGTGTTGCTCGCAGCGTCCGCCGTGGTCCTGCGCGGCTACCCGCTCAGTCCCAAGCGTCACGCCGAAATCCGCGCCGCCCTGGATGCGCGCGCCCAATCAGCCTAGACCTGCGCCATGGCCGACGACGCGTCCAAGAAAGCCGAGAATGGGCAACGTCCCATCGACAAACTGCTGGCCGTCATGGCGCGGCTGCGCGATCCCGAGCGCGGCTGTCCCTGGGACGTGGAGCAGACCTTCGCCACCATCGCGCCCTATACGGTGGAGGAAGCCTATGAGGTCGCCGACGCCATCGAGCGCAACGATCTCGCCCATCTGAAGGAAGAGCTCGGCGACCTGATGTTTCAGGTCGTGTTCCACAGCCGCATGGCCGAGGAGATGGGCGTCTTCGACTTCGACGCGGTCGTGGACGCGGTCGCCGACAAGCTGATCCGCCGCCATCCGCACGTGTTCGGCGACGCGGGCTTCCGCACCTCGGAGGAACAAACGCTCGCCTGGGAGCAGATCAAGGCCGAAGAACGCGCAGCCAAGCAGGCGTCGGGCGTGCTCGACGACGTGCCCGCCGGTCTGCCCGCTCTGTCGCGCGCGGTGAAACTGACCAAGCGCGCCGCGCGCGTCGGCTTCGACTGGCCGTCGACGCGCGAAGTGTTCGACAAGCTGCGCGAGGAACTGGCGGAGCTGGAGGTTGAGATCGAGGCCGGCGACGCTCAGAAAACACGTGAAGAGCTGGGCGATTTCCTGTTTGTGGTCGCCAACCTGTCGCGCAAACTCGACGTCGAACCCGAAGACGCCCTGCGCGGCGCCAACGCCAAGTTCATCCGCCGCTTTCACCACGTCGAGGCGCGGCTGGCGGAAACCGGACGGACGCCGGATCAGTCGACGCTCGAAGAAATGGACGGCTATTGGGACGAAGCCCGCGCGGCGGACAAGGAGGCTTGAGTGGTGCGCCTGACAGTCCTTGCCGTTTTAGCCGCGATCCTTGCCGCCTGCGGGACCATCGACCGTGATCCATCGGGCCTCTACGACCCGGACTCCAACCAGATCACTCGCAATCATCATCCGTGAGCCAAGGGGGCGTTATGACTGTGTCGAAAGTCTGCGTGACGGCCTGCATCGCGGCGGCGATCATGCTGGCGGGTTGCGCCAAGCCGAAGGCGACGAACGCGCTCACCGCCGATCAGGTGAAGGCGGATGTCCACACGTTGATCGCCGCCTTCAACGCCCACGACGCCGCCAAGACCGTCGCGCACGACGCACCCGGCTTCGTCGGCATGTATCACGGCATGGCCAATAACCTGGGTCCCGCCGCCGATCTCGCCATCACCAAGCTGCAGGTCGCCGATCCGAACGCCCAGATCGTGCTCAGCAACGAAACGGTCGACCTGAGCGCGGCCGGCGATCTGGCGGTCTATCGCGCGACCTACGCGGCGAGCGCATCCGATCCCAAGACCCGCCACGTGGTGACCGAACGCGGCAACGTGCTGATCGCCTACCGCCCCGGCCCGAACGGAACGCCGAGCGTCATCTGGGACAGCTTCTCCGACACGCCGGGCGCGTAACACTCAGTACTCGAACCCGCCGGCGCTGTTCAGCGCGAAGTCCACGCGCACCGTGCGTCCCACCGTGCTCGCGCCGGTATCGTCATGGGCGAACGCCTTGTAGTAGGACGCCAGCCGTGCGGCGGCTTCACCCAGGCGGCTGCCGGGCGGTTCGCTGAGGGTGCGGCATTTCTCGGGACGCCGCTGTTCGCTGAGCACGCACTCGACGCGGCCCGCGTCGCCCTCGTGTGCCGCGTGACGCGAGATCAGGGTCATGATCAGGGCCACCTTGCCGGCGTCGGGCTTGTCCGCCCATCGCCAGTTCACCGACTTCTCAGCCCCCGTGGTGGGATCGACCGCCACAACGCCGGCCTGAGCCGCACTGGCCATAAGAGCGGCGCCCAAAGCCAGAACCAGAACGTGCTTACGCATGCCGAAGTCCTCCCAAACCAGCCCAATCCTGAACCCGCGGGCGGTTGAGAGCAACTGGGACGCGGGCGCGTCCGCCGTCACATGGAATCGCAGACCCGATGCAATCGCGAGGATCAACACGGTCGTGGGTTTACCCCCTTCCCGATCTACGGGCAGTTCGTGGCGATCTCAAGCAGAATGATCTCGTGATGGTAGTCGGTGTCTGCGGCGCGGTCGCTGATTTTTTCGAAGCTCATTCGAACGATGCGTCCGACCGTCGATCGGTTGGACTGATCGAGCGCCTTTGCCTTGTATGCTTCGGCGGTTTCCTGCGCAATCAAGCCCATTGAGCTGCCGCGCGTCTGGCTGAGGATGCGGCAATGGGCGGGATGTTGACTGGCCGCGATTGTGCATTCCACCGTTGCGACCGCGCCGCGGGGGGCTGCTTCGTCGTCCGTCACAGGAAAAGTGACAGTGCCGTCCTGAATCCAATCCCAATTGACGGGGCAGGCAGGCAGAGGCGCAGGAGGCTGCGCGATGGCGCTCGAAGTCCCTAGGAACGCCAACACAACGGGCAACGCGCACCGCTTGAGCATAGCCGCCTCCTGTTCCGTTTCCTTCTAAAACGCGCGTAAGAAGCGAAATCCGTCGGTGCTACTGCGCCGCGTTCAGCAGCCGCGCCTCCGGGAACAGGCGTTCGAACCGGCCAAGCGCCTGGTCGTCCAGGCGCACGGTCATCATCACCGAGCCGTTGGTCTGGTCGCGGCGGTCGACCACGCGGCCGTTCTGGTAGAGCCACGCCAGCGCCTCCCCATTGCCTTCCGGAACCCGGACGTCGACCTCGGGCGCGTCGTCGACGGTGTCGGCCATCAGGTCGAGCAAACCGCTGATCCCCTCGCCGGTCACCGCGGAAACCGCCGACGCGATCGGTCCGCCGGTTTCGCCGGAGCGCATAGCGCGCGCGAAGACCACGGCGTGATCGTCCTCGTCGAGCAGGTCGATCTTGTTCCAGACCTCGATCATTGCCTGGCGCTTGCCCTCGGGCGGCGGGATCTGGGCCAGCACCTCTTCGACGTCCTTGGCCTGGGCGGCGGTGTCGGGGCTGGCGATATCGCGCACGTGCAGCACGAGGTCGGCTTCGCGTACTTCTTCCAAGGTGGCGCGGAACGCGGCGACCAGTTCGTGCGGCAGGTCGGAGATGAAGCCCACCGTGTCGGACACGATGGCGGACCGTCCGCGTGGCAGGCGCACGGTGCGCAACGTCGGATCGAGCGTCGCAAACAGCAGGTCTTTCGCCATCACCTGCGAATGGGTGAGCCGGTTGAACAGCGTCGACTTGCCGGCGTTGGTGTATCCCACCAGCGCGATGGTCGGGAACGGCACGCGCTTGCGCGCCGCGCGGTGCAGACCGCGGGTGCGGCGCACGTCCTCGATCTCCGCCTTCAGCCGCACCATGCGTTCGGCGATCTGGCGGCGGTCGAGTTCGATCTGGGTTTCGCCGGGACCGCCGGTCTTGCCCAGGCCGCCGCGCTGGCGCTCCAGGTGGGTCCAGGTGCGCACCAGGCGCGAACGCTCGTAGTCGAGCCGCGCGAGTTCGACCTGCAGCTTGCCTTCGCGGGTGCGGGCGCGCCGCGCGAAGATTTCCAGGATCAGGCCGGTGCGGTCGATGACCTTGGCGTTCCAGGCCTTCTCGAGGTTGCGCTGTTGCACGGGGGACAGTTCGTCGTCGATCACCACCACGCTGGCGTCGGCGGCGCGCACCAGGGCTGCGATCTCTTCCACCTTGCCGGCGCCGAACAGGGTCGCGGGCGTGAGCTTGCGCAGGCGCGTGGTTTCGGCGCCGCGGACGTCCAGGTCCAGGGCGCGGGCCAGGCCCACGGCTTCTTCGAGCCGGTCCTGCGCGTGGCGCGGCGAGGCCGCGTCCTTGGGAGTTTCCGGATGGATGACGACCGCGAGAACGACTTCGGGTGTGCGGTCGATGGTCTTGGAGGTCACTCTACGTCGTTTTCTGCGTCAGGTTCGTACAACTGCACCGGCTGGGCGGGCATGATGGTGGATATGGCGTGCTTGTAGACCAATTGCGACTGCCCATCGCGGCGGAGCAGGACGCAGAAGTTATCGAACCAGGTCACCACGCCCTGCAACTTCACCCCATTCACCAGGAAGATGGTCAGCGGCGTCTTGGACTTGCGCACGCTGTTCAGGAAGGTGTCTTGCAGATTCTGCTTCTTGTCTTGGGACACGGTCGGTCCGCCTCTTATCTTCGTCGGAGGCACAACGCCTCCACACACACGCCCCTAATAAAGCGGGTGAACCGCGCCGCCGCAACCGTCTCGAGCGGCTAAATCGGTTTGCCCTGCGGAATTGAAAGGACACAAGATTTGACCCCGGAACGGGCTTCTTGGGCCGGCTTGGCCGTGGCAAAGCCTCGGCCGGATTTCGGATGAGCTTGATCGATGGCGGCTGAACGGACGGTGCAGGAGCCTTTGACCCTGAGCGGGACGCGGGTGCGGCTCGAGCCGCTGGGCCTCGGCCACGTGGACGGCCTCGTCGCCGCCGCGGCCGAAGATCCGTCTCTCTATGACTGGAGCTACATCCCGCTAGGGCGCGCGGCGATGAGCGCCTGGGTCGAGGCCGCCCTGGACCAGCGCAGCCGAGGCATTGCAATCCCCTTCGCCACCGTGCGGTTGTCCGACGCCGCCGTGGTCGGTTCGACCCGCTTCTTCGACTTCGACCGTTGGCCCTGGCCCGAAGGCCACCCGCGCCGCGGCGGCCCGGTGGACGGCGTCGAGATCGGCCACACCTGGCTCGCGGGCTCGGCGGTGCGCACGCCGGTCAACACCGAAGCCAAGCTGCTGATGCTGACCCAGGCGTTCGAAGTCTGGCGCGCCGTCCGCGTCTGCCTGCACACGGACGCGCGGAACGACCGCTCGGCCGCCGCCATCGAACGCCTCGGCGCCAAGTTCGAAGGTGTCCTGCGCGCGCACCGGTTCGCGGTCGATCACACCCCGCGTGATTCGAAGCGGTTCTCGATCATCGCGGACGAATGGCCGGCGGTGAAGGCGCGGGTGGACGCACGCCTCGCATAGAGGTTTTCTGCCGAAGAAAGTGGGACTCTATTTCGCGCGCGGCACGACCACGTAGGAATAGGGCAGGTACAGAAACACCTCCGTCAAACTCGCCCTTGTCCACTGCACAGGACGGTCCAGGCCGGCGATTTTCACGGCGTAGTCCGCGCCCATCTGCCCCGATGTCTTGCGCGCGTCGGCGGCCACCAGGTCGATGATCTGGCTGCGGTATTGGTCCGGTCCCACGACGGAAAGTTCGAGATCGTCGGCTGCCAGCATCTCGGCGCGTCCGACGGGCGGGACGTCGTGGATAAAGTGCTGAATTTTGTCGATCGCCGCCTTGCCGTCGACCCCGCCGCCGAGGCGCGTCTTCACGAGAAAACCGGTACGGTTCGTGTCGGGCCGGTTATCGCCGCTGAGCGGGAGGTTGCGATAGTTGGCGAGGGTCAACGGCTCAACCACATAGGTCCCGGTCGCGAGCTGAATTCCTTCCTTGTCCGCCCGCTCGATCGCGCCCTTCACCATGGCGAAAATTTCCTCGCGCCGCTGGGAGGCGTCGCGCGTGTCACTCGAAACGACAACCTGCTGGACGGCGAAGTCCGCCGTGCGTCGCAGGCCGATTTCAGGCGGGCTCTCCGAAAGCTCGACGTCCTGAGACCCAACCGTCATCAATGGGCTGACAGAGGTGAGGCCCGGGTGCGGGACGCGGGAGCCGGTCACCACCACCTCCTGCACTTCCGACTGGGCGAAGGCAGGCGCCGCAAAAACGCATACCGCGGCGAGCAGAAAAACACGGCGCAGCATGGCATATCCCCCGATGGCGCCGTGAGCTTAGACCATCTTCGCGCAAGTGCAATCGTGCGAACTTAGACTGCGGTCGCCCGCGCCTGTTCCAGATACAGCGCCCGCAGTTTCGCCGTCATCGGACCGGGCTTGCCGTCGCCGATGGTGACGCCGTCGATCTTGATCACCGGGGTCGCGTAGGCCGACGCCGCGGTGAAGAAGGCTTCCTTGGCGGCCTTGGCTTCTTCGACGCTGAACGGCCGTTCCTGCACCTCGATGCCGGCGTCGCGGGCGATCTTGATCATCGCGTTGCGGGTGATGCCGCGCAGGATGTTGGCGTTGGTGTCGCGGGTGCGCAGCACGCCATCGGCGTCGACGATCCAGGCGTTGGTCGAGGAGCCCTCGGTGACAAGGCCGAGATCGTCCACCAGCCACGCCTCGTTGGCGCCGGCTTCACGCGCGGCCTGTTTGGCGAGGATGTTGGGCAGCAGCGCCACCGACTTGATATCGCAACGGCCCCAGCGGATGTCCGGCTGGGTGATCACGGCGACGCCGATCTTGGCCTTCGCCTCGTTGGCGGCGCTGTCGATGGGCTTGCAGGTGATCACCACGCTGGGCGGCGTGTCCGGATGCGGGAACGGGTGGTCGCGCTTGGCGGTGCCACGGGTGATCTGGATGTAGAGCAGGCCGTCGCGCACGCGGTTGCGGCGGATCGCCTCGCGCAGGACGTTGGTCAGGGCCGCGCGGGTCATCGGCCGGTGGATGCGCAACTCGTCCAGACTGCGTTCGAGCCGGCCCATATGGCCTTCGAAGTCGGACAGCTTGCCGTCCAGCACCGCCCAGACCTCATAGACGCCGTCGGCGAACTGATAGCCGCGGTCTTCGATATGGACGACGGCGTCGCCGTGGGCGTGAAAGACACCGTTCACATAGGCCTGGCGAGACATCAGTTCTCTTCTTCCTCGTCTTCGCCGGCGCGGGCGGGCGCCACGCCAAGGGATTTCAGTTTACGGTGCAGCGCCGAACGCTCCATGCCGATGAAGGCGGCGGTGCGCGAGATATTGCCGCCGAAACGCAGGATCTGCGCCGACAGATATTCCCGTTCGAACACCTCGCGCGCATCGCGCAGCGGCAGGGCGATGATGCGCTCCGGCCCGACAGACCCGGCGGACCCCGCCGACGCCACTTCGCTCGGCAGCATTTCCGCGGTGATCGGTTCGTTGGGATCGCCGGTGGCGAGGATCAGCAGGCGCTCGATGTTGTTGCGCAACTGGCGCACATTGCCCGGCCAGGCGTGGACCTGCAGGGTCGCGACCGCGTCGTCGCCCAGCTTGCGCCGGGGCAGGCCCTGGGCCTCGGCGATGCCGATGATGAAATAGTCCACCAGCTCGGCGATGTCCTCGCGCCGTTCCGCCAGACCCGGCACGCGGATCGGCACCACGTTCAGGCGGTGGAACAGGTCCTCGCGGAAGCGTCCGGCGGCGATCTCATCGCGCAGGTCCTTCGACGAGGACGAGATCACCCGCACGTCCACCTGCACGTCGTTGTCGCCGCCGACGCGGCGGAAGCGCTGTTCGACCAGCACGCGCAGGATACGGCTCTGGCTCTCGCGCGGCATGTCGCCCACCTCGTCGAGGTAGAGTGTGCCGTTGTGGGCGCGTTCGAACACGCCGATCTTTTTCGGCCGCCCGCCCTCGCCTTCCTCGCCGAACAGTTCGATGTCGAGCCGTTCGGGCGCCATGCCCGCCGCGCTCAACGCCACGAACTCGGCGCGCGACCGCGGACTGCCCTCGTGAATCAGCCGCGCCACCAGTTCCTTGCCCGAGCCCGGCGGGCCGGAGACGAGGATGCGGCTGTTGGCCGGCGCCACCTTGGACACGGTCGCGCGCAAAGCCTGGGCCGCCGCCGACCTGCCGATCAGGCCGTCCGGAACGAACGCCTTGGCCCGCAGGCGGCGGTTCTCGCGCTTCAGGCCCGCATTTTCGATCGCGCGCTGCACCACCAGCAACAGCCGGTCGGACTTGAACGGCTTTTCCAGAAAGTCGTAGGCGCCGCGCTTGATGGCGCTGACCGCGGTTTCGATGTTGCCGTGACCGGAGATCATCACCACCGGCAGGTCACCGTCCAGTTCCTTCACCAGATCGAGCAGCTCGAGGCCGTCGAGGCCGCCGCCCTGCATCCAGATGTCGAGGACGAGACAGGTCGGCTTGCGCGCGCGGATCGCCGCCAGCGCCGCATCGGAGTCCGCTGCGGTGCGGACGGAGTAGCCTTCATCCTGCAAAATGCCGGAGACGAGTTCGCGGATATCCGCCTCGTCGTCCACAACCAGAATATCGGCGCCCTGGGGGCTCTTCATGTGTGCCTCAAGCCGTTGTTGTCGCCGCCGCGCCGGAAGGCTGCGCGTGCGCTGCGGTCAGGGTTCTTGGAAAACGAAGCGATACGCGCGCGCCGGAAAGACTCTCTGCGTCGCCGAGCAGAAGCTCGCCGCCGTGGTCCTCACAGATGCGCTTGACGATGGCGAGACCAAGGCCGGTGCCCTTCTCGCGCGTGGTGACATAGGGTTCGGCCAGGCGGTCGCGGTCCTTGGTCGGCAGACCGATGCCGTCGTCCTCGACCACGAAGCTCAGTTGGTCGCCGTCCGAAACCAGTTCGGCGCGCATGCGGCCCTGCGACGTCGGATCGAGCGCGCGCTTGGCCATCACCGCTTCGCCCGCGTTCTTCAGCACGTTGGTCAGGGCCTGGGCCACCATGCGGCCGTCGGCCACGAACGATACCTCGGGCGGCAGCTCTTTCAGGTCGAGATCGATCTCCGGCGCCGCGACCCGTTGGGCGAACACCGCCTGGCGCAGCAATTCCGCCGCGTTCTCCGGCGCAAAGTTGGGCGCGGGCATGCGCGCGAAGGACGAGAACTCGTCCACCATGCGGCCGATGTCGCCCACCTGGCGGATGATGGTGTCGGTGCAGCGGTCGAAGGTCTCAAGGTCGGTGGACACCTGGTCGCGGTACTTGCGCCGCAGCCGCTCGGCGGAGAGCTGGATCGGGGTCAGCGGGTTCTTGATCTCGTGCGCGATGCGCCGCGCCACGTCGCGCCAGGCGGCATTGCGCTGGGCGGTCATCAGACGGGTGATGTCGTCGAAGGTGAAGATCAGCCCCTCGCCGCCGCCGCCGGACACACGCACGCGCAGACGCCGGGTTTCGGAGTCGCGCGTCACATCGACGTCGTGGTCGCCGCCGGGATGGCCCGAGCGGTTGGCCACCTCCGCCAGTTCCGGCGCCAGGCGCGACAACGGCTGGCCCAGCACGCCCTTGGACTGGTCGAGCCCCAGCAGCTTGATCGCCTGGCTGTTCACCGCCGACACGCGGCCGCGGTCGTCCAGGCCCATGACGCCGGCGCTGACGCCGGACAGCACGGTTTCGATGAAGCGGCTGCGATCGACCGCTTCGACGCTCGCGGCCTTCAACGCCTCCTGTTGCGCCTGCAGATCGCCGGTCATGCGGTTGAATGCGTTGGACAGCACCGCGATCTCGTCGGGATCGCGGGTGGTGTCGACGCGGGCGTTCAGATCGCCGCCGCCGACGCGGTCCGCCGCCGCCACCAGGCGCGAAACCGGCGCCGAAATCTGCCCCGCCGACCACATGCCGAGCCACGCGGCGCCGACCAGCACCAGCAGCGCGATCTCGCCATAGGCCAGGCTGAAGGCGATCTGCACCGTCTCGCGCGCCTCGGCGCGTTCGCGATAGGCGGTGATCTCCGCCGAAGAGTTGCGCAGCCGCGCCACCATGCCGGGCTGCAGCGCGCGCACGACATAGAGGTAGGTGTTCGGATAGCCCGGCAGCGGAAACAGGGCGCGAACCATGTCGGGATTTTCGGTGACCGCCGTCGGCGTTTCGGCCGCGTGCTGCAGCGCCTCCTGGGGCGGGCTGAGGTAAGGCGGCGCGGAGGGTGTTTCACCGCGCGCCAGCACCGTGCCGTCGGGCGAGATCAGATAAAGGGCGGCGTAACCGCGGATCTCCGCGAGCGTGGTGAGCTGGTTGGTGAAGGTCAAGCGGTCCGAGAACAGATGGCGGATCTGACTGAACTCGCCGCTCTCGGCGGTCATCGTCTGCAGGTCGCGCGTCATCTGCTCGTCGACGTCTTTGAGATAGTTGCGCCCGATGAGGGCGGAGTTCTCCACCGACTGACGCACGTCCTTCGAGAACCAGCTCTCGACACCCCGGGTTACCAGCACGCCGAAGAACAGCGCCACCACGACGGCGGGCACCACCGCGGCGGCCCCGAACAGGGCGACGAACCTCAGGTGCAGCCGCGCGCCGGCGTCATCGTGACGGCGGCGCACCAGACGCGCGACCCGCAGGCCGACCCAGCTCGCCAGCGCCAGGATCAGCAGCAGGTTGAGGCCCAGGACGACGATCAGGGTCCGGCTGGCCGGCGCGATCGCGCCCGTGCGCGGCGCCGTGGCGACAAGCCAGACGGCCAAAGTGGTAATGGCGCAGGCCAGGGCGAAGCCGCCGCCGAACAGCGCCCGCGCCCGGCCGGGGCCCGGCCAGCGTTCCAGCAATGACAGCGCCGGCGCGCCCTTACGCGCAAAGGCATTGACCATGGGGACAAGCCTATGCCGACACTGTGTTCAAAATTCAACACATTGTTGCATGAACGCCCCTCGTAGGATCTGTCGTCTTATCTGTGCTTGACGGGGCGTTCGGTCCAAAATGGATAGTCTGGCAGGATGGCCAGCATCGGTCGGGAACGAACCTCCTGCCTTTTCGCATCTGGAGGAGCTATTGGCAGTAACGCGCTCCATAGGGCATAGGATTGTCGGAACGCGGTTCAGAACCCTTAGAGTCGGGTCCTCTATCCCCATATGGTTATTGCGCGGCGAGGAATGCGAGCTAGCCCGGTCGAGGTCGCATTTGCCGTGCCATCCGCACAATCGAAGCTAGGAATTGATACCTGATGGCGATCTTTGTTGTCCTCGCGAAGGAACCTAGTCCTCAGCTCGGAGCGAAGATCGCGCAGCTCTATCCGGGCGACAACCATTACAAGATAAATGACGATCAATGGCTTGTTTCTGCAGATAAACTTGCAAGCACCATCAGCACGGACCTGGAGTTCCCAGGCGGCAAGGCAGGGGTTTCGGGCGTAGTGTTTCCGATCTCTGGCAAAGGATGGGGTTGGCACAACACCACCCTTTGGGAGTGGCTCACCCTCAAAGGCGCATCAAAGTAATGTCTCGACCTCCAACAAAGGGCGGAGGTCACGGTGGTGGGGTGGGCGAACCACCAAACGCTGACCCACCGGTCAACAACCCAATTAGTTTCAATCGCGAAAGAGCGCTGAGGGGCTTGAAACCATACGGCGGCGAAGAAGTTGACGGCGGCGGTGGTGGGGAACCACCGTCTGGTGACGATGTGCGGATAGCCAAGCTAGAGGCTCATGTCGGCCACATTCAATCCGCCCTTGGGGACATCAAGACGGAGCTGCGGGCGCTTGTTGGTGCTTTGTCGCATCTGCCCACCAAGCAGGACCTATTCGTCAATATCACCATCATCGTGACCATTGGCCTTGCCGTGATCGCAATAGTCATCGGCGGGATTATTGGGGGGTTGGCTCTCCTAAAGCCTGACGAGAAGCCTGCCGTTATCGAGAAAACTGCCCAATCGACGGCGGCACCGCCGCCACAGATTTACCTCGTTCCAATTACCCCGGCTCAGACCGCCCCTGTAACTCATTGAGACGCCCGGCTCAGGGGCACACTCGGTACGCAGCAGTTTACTGCCGACCACTCTCCGATTCCCAACTTATGCTGCCGCCAAGCGCTCCGCATCCCACAGGCCGATCAGGCCAGCCTCGACATCGGTGGCCCGGTCCAGGCGGCAGAGCCTGGCCTTGGCCTCGCGGCGGCCTTCGGCGGTCTCGGGCCAGGGGGCCTGTTCCACGTACCAGCCCAGGTGTTTGCGGAAGATCTTCAGGCCCAGGGCGTCGCCGTCCCCGCGGCCACGGCTGTAGAACGCCAGGCTCTCGCGCAGGTGGTCGAGGACGATGGCCAGTCGTTGCTCCAGCGAGGGCTCCTGGTCCGGGCGGTCGCCGGCCAGAGCCTGGTCGATGGCGGGCGCGAGCCAGGGCCGGCCATAGACTCCGCGCCCCAGCATCACCGCGTCGGCGCCGGACCGGCTGAGGGCTTCACGGGCGGTCGCCGCGTCGGTGATGTCGCCGTTGACGATGACCGGGATCGAGACCGCGGCCTTCACGGCGGCAACCGCATCCCAGTCGGCGGCGCCCTTGTAAAACTGCTGGCGGGTCCGGCCGTGGATGGTCACCGCCTTGACCCCGACCGCCTCCGCCCGGGCGGCAAGGTCAGGCGCGTTCTTCGAGGCGTCGTCCCAGCCCAGACGCATCTTCACCGTCACCGGCCGCGAGGTCGCTTCCACCGCCGCCGCGATCAGGCCTTGCGCCTGATCCAGGTCGCGCATCAGGGCCGAGCCGGACAGGGCGCCGGTGACCTCCTTGCAGGGACAGCCGAAGTTGAGGTCGATGAGGTCCGCGCCGGCGGCCTCGGCCATGCGCACCCCGCCGCGGATCCACTCCGCCTCGCGCCCGACCAGCTGGATCACCGTCAGCGGCAGGCCCTCGCCCACCGCCGCGCGACGCACCACGTCCGGCCGGCCCCGGGCCAGCTCCACGCAGGCCACCATCTCCGTCGCCACATAGGCCGCCCCCAACCGCGCCGCCGCCCGCCGAAACGGCAGGTCCGAAACGCCGGTCATGGGCGCGATCAGCACCCGTCCGGGGAGGGCTACGTCGCCGATGGTCAGGGGCGCGGTCATGGGGCGCCGGTTCTAAGGCCTTTTGCCGAAAATGGCGAAATCCTTGTGCGGCCGGCCAGTTTAACCCATACGCGCCGCATGATCTTCGACGCGATCATCGTGGCGGCGGGTTCAGGCTCTCGGGCCGGCGGCCCCAAGCAGTGGCGTATGCTGGGCGGCAAGCCTGTGGTGCGTTGGTCGGTGGAGGCCATGGTCGCGGCGGGCGCCCGCACGGTCGTCGTTGTGGTCAATCACGAGCATCTGGACAGCGCCGAACGGTTCGAGGGACTGCCGGGCGTGTTCATCGCGCCCGGCGGCGCTACGCGGGCGTTGTCTGTTGCCGCGGGTCTGAACTCCATCGCACTCGCCGCTGCTGGATCGGCGGGCAAGGATGCGCCACCGCCGGACGCCGTGCTGGTGCATGACGCGGCGCGGCCCTTGCTGACGCCGGCGCATGTGGCGAGCCTGCTCGAAGCGCTCGGCGAATCCGACGCGGCGATCCTCGCATTGCCGGTCGCCGACACGCTGAAAGCCGCCGTCGACGGGTACGTGGCGGCCACCGTGCCGCGCGAGCATCTCTATCGCGCCCAGACGCCGCAGGCGTTCCGCTTCGACGCCCTGGTGCGCGCCTATGCGGCGTGGCCTGCGGACGAAACCCCGACCGACGATGCGGCGATGGTCGAACGCGCCGGCGGCGCCGTGCGCCTCGTGCCGGGCGATCCGCGGCTGATGAAACTCACCTATCCGGAGGACTTCGCTATGGCCGAGGCCTTGATCGGGCGCACGACGCGGGTGGGCCAGGGCTATGATGCGCACAGGTTCGGCCCCGGCGACCACATCATGCTCTGTGGCGTGAAGATCGCCCACGATCATGGGCTGGTCGGCCACTCCGATGCGGACGTGGGCCTGCATGCGGTGACCGATGCGGTGATGGGCGCCATCGGCGTCGGCGACATCGGTCAGCACTTCCCGCCCAGCGATCCGCAGTGGAAGGGCGCCGCGTCCGACCTGTTCCTGAGCCACGCGGCGCAACTGGTCAGCGAACGCGGGGGCCGCGTCGTCAACGTCGACGTCACCATCGTCTGCGAAGCGCCCCGCATCGGCCCGCACCGGGACGCCATGCGCGACCGCCTCGCCGAAATCCTGGACCTGGATCGCGACGCGGTCAGCGTAAAGGCGACGACGACCGAAGGCATGGGCTTTACCGGCCGCAAGGAAGGCCTGGCGGCCAACGCCATCGTGTCGGTGGAAATCTGACCCCTTCCCGACTGACCGGCGACGCGCTTTAGTAGCGTCACGCTTCTCCGCTAAGGGACCTCCCATGCGCAGCCTCGCCCTCGCCGCCTCTCTCCTGTTCGTGGCCACCAGCGCCTGCGCCGCCGACGATCCGCTGCCGCCCAAACCCGACTACGCCCAGGCGTCCGCCTGGCTCTGCCGCCCGAGCGCTGAAACGGTCTGCGTCACCGATATGGACGCCCTGGGCTTTGACGCGAACGGCCGGCGCACACCCGAGCCGCCGTTCAAAGTCTCCGACGACGCGCCGATCGACTGTTTCTACGTCTATCCGACCCTGTCCAAGGAGCCCGGAACCTTCGCCGACGTGAAGCCCGACGCCGAGATCATCCGCGGCTCACACGCTCAGGCAGGCCGGTTCGCCTCGGTGTGCCGGCTGTACGTGCCGCTCTATCGGCAGTTCACGCTCACCGCCCTGTTCAAGCCGCGCGACAAGGGCGGCAAGCTGAACTTCGACCCGCCGTTCGACGACGTTAAGGCGGCGTGGCGCTATTACCTCGAGCATGAGAACCACGGCCATGGCGTCGTGCTCATCGGCCACAGCCAGGGCACGATCCTGCTGCAGCGTCTGCTCGCCGAAGAGATCGACGGCAAGCCGGATCAGAAGCGTCTCGTCCTCGCCCTGCTCGGGGGCAATCCGGGCTTCAGCGTGCCCGAGGGTAAGCTGGTCGGCGCCACGTTGAAGTCGATCCCGGTCTGTCACGCCAAGGGCGAGGCGGGCTGCGTGCTCACCTGGTCGAGCTATTCGGACGCCGACACGTCGACCCCGATCTTCGGTCGCGCCATTCCCAACGACGAAGCCGCCTGCACCAACCCGGCCGCGATCGGCGGCGGCCGCGCGCCGTTGAAGGGGTTTGTGCACAAGCCCGCCATCGCTGCGGCGGCCGATCCGCCTTACGTCGAACAGCTGGGTCAGATGTCCGCCGAGTGCGTGAAGGACAAGGGCGGGACGACCCTTCGCATCCATGTCGAGCCGGGCGTCTTCGCCCCGATCCTGAAGGAGGGTCTCGCCAAGACGGCGAGCCTGGATGGCTGGGGCCTGCACATCCTCGATTACAACCTCATGCAGGGCGACTTGATCGACGACGTCGTTGCGTCCTCGGCAACGTGGTTACAGACGCGCCACTGATCTAGGCGCCGCCGTTCATCTTCTGCTGAACGCGCCGGTAGAGCGCGCCGATCAGGTTGGTGTAGTCGTCGGTCCACGGCCGCGTCTTGGTGTGCGGGGGGTCCTGCCAGCGATCATCCGCCTTGAAGTCGGCCAGCGCCTGGGGGGTTTTGCCCACGATCACCGCGTCGGTTGACGAACTCCAGCCGTAGAGAGCGCCGGGCTGTTCCCAGTAGAGCTGCTGCATTACCGGCGCCCCGATCGCGCGCGCGGTCGCGACTGCCGAGGTGTCGAGCTCCAGGTTGCGATTGGACAGGTGCAGAACCACGACGCCGTTCGGCTTCAGCACGCGCAGATAGCCGCGCAACGCCTCTTCCGTCAGCAGATGGGTCGGGACGCTGTCGGACGAGAACGCATCGACCAGCAGGAAGTCGAACTTCGCCGAAGGCTGTTTCGCGAGACTGAGGCGCGCGTCCCCCATCACAATGCTCACCGGACCCTTCGCGCAGCGATTGATGTAGCTGAAGTAGGTCGAATTGAGCGCGAAGTGCTTAACCTTCGGGTCGATCTCGAAATAGGTCAGGCTGTCGCCGGCGCGCTTGTAGGTCGCCATCGTGCCCGAGCCCAGGCCGACGACGCCGATGTCCTGGCTGGGACCACGCGCCTGCACCTTGGCGATCGCCTGGCCGAGCGAGGTTTCCGGCGCGTAGTAGAGCAAGGGATAGCAGAGCCACTTGCCGTCACGCGCCTCGCCGCCATGCAGCGTCGAGCCGTTCATCATCAGCATCAGGCCGCGCTTGCCGAAGCCGGTCTCGGGGAAGGTCGCGGCGCGTAGCACGCCGAAGAAACTGCGCTCGCTGTGCACCCAGTCGTAGCGCCCCGCCACGTTCTGTGCGCCCAGCCACAGGCTGACCAGCGCCACGAAAAAAGTGAAGGTGTTGCGTCGCGTCATGAACGCCGACGCCGCGCCGAACCCGATCAGGTAATAGCCGATGACATAGGGTTCGATGCCTTCCCAGAGCCAGAGCCAGAGCCGGGTGCGCGCTGTCGGGTCGACACGCATCCACGCGACCATGCCCCAGCACCCCAGCGCGAAGATGAGAGCGACCACCAGCCAGACCCAGTCGTAGGCGGCCGGCCTCCTGCGCGGCCAGGGCCTCGCAAGCGTCGCGACCAGGAGGACCAGGGGATATTCACGTATGGTGTTGAAGATCAGCGGCGCCAGAAGTGCATTGAAGGCGCCGCCGACCACGCCTCCCACCGCGAGCCACAGATAGAACTCGGTCAGGCGGTCCGGCGGCGGACGCCGCGCGGCCAGCGTCTGGTGGCACATCAGGGCGGTGAAGAAGAACGCGAGCAGATTGATCGCGAACATGATGATCAGAGGCGAATAGGTGAACGGCAGCGACGCGACGCAGGCGCAGGTGAAGCCGGCCTGGATGAGCAGCGTGTAGCGCAGCGGCAGGATCGGCTTCTCCTGGAAGGCCAGGACAAAGGTCAGCAGATAGAGCGCAAGCGGAATGACCCACAGGAACGGCGCCGAAGCGATGTCGACGCTGAGGTGCATGGTGACGCCGAGCATCAGGCTCGCCGGCGCCGCGGCCAGCAGCACCCAGATCAGCTTCTCGCGCCATGGGATCGCCGCGCTGGCGGGCAATGGCAGGGCCTCGGTCTCATTGCGCGCGCGCCAGCTGACGAACCCGAGCGCCAGGACGATGAGCACGAACAGGGCGTAGCCGGCGGTCCACAGGTAGCGCTGGGTCGAAAGATGCAGCAAGGGCTCGACCACGGCCGGGTAGGCCAGCAGCGACACGAAGCTTCCGAGATTGCTCGCCGCATAGAGTACATAGGGGTTCTTCGCATCGGGCTGACCGGCGCGCACGCGCGCATACCAGGCCTGCAGCAACGGCGCCGTCGCCGACAGCACGGCGAAGGGCGCGCCGATCGACAGGGTCAACTCGCCGAGCAGCCACGGAATCGGCAACCCGGTCGGCGGATCGCCCAGCAGACCGTTCACGCGCAACGGCAGGGTCACGGCCGCGGCCACCAGCAGACAGACGTGCACCACGATCTGGCGGTGCAGCGACTCCACCCGCTGCAGTAGGTGCGCGTAGGCGTAGCCCAGCAGCAGCGCGAGCTGGAAGAACACCATCGAGGTGTTCCACACGGCCGGCGATCCGCCGAGCTTGGGCAACACCAGCTTGGCGATCATCGGTTCGACCATGAACACCAGGGCGGCGCTGGTGAAGATGGCAAGCGCGAACAGGGGCGGCGCGGCTCGCGTCCCCGCGGCGTCGGGCTCCAGCCCGACGGTAGCCTGCGACATGGGTCCCCTCCCCGCCATCCCCTGGTGCGTCCGACGGGTTAAGCTGCCGACCCCGCCGACTCAAGCCGGAGCCGAGGCTGCCATGTTTCCCAAGGACGTCGAAGCCGCCGCCCGCGCCGTTCTGGACCGCGCCCGCGCCCGGGGTTGGACGCTCGCAGCGGCCGAGAGCTGCACCGGCGGTCTTGTGGTCGGCGCCCTGACCGAAATCGCGGGGTCATCCGATGTGGTGGATCGAGGGTTCGTCACCTATTCGAACGCGGCGAAGAGCGAAATGCTGGGCGTGGATGCGGCGCTAATCGAGCGAGTCGGCGCCGTGTCGGAAGAGGTCGCGCGCGCGATGGCCGAGGGTGCGGTTGCGCGATCGGGCGCGAACCTTGCCGTCTCCATCACGGGCATCGCGGGGCCGGGCGGCGGATCGGCGGACAAGCCCGTGGGCCTGGTGCATTTTGCGACGGCGGTGCGCGGTGGCGAGACTCTGCACCTTCGCAGACAGTTTGGTGAAAGGGAGCGGGCCGCAGTCCGGAGTGCGGCGGTGGACGTATCCCTCGCCATGTTGCTGGAGAGACTCGGATAACAACGAAATCTGATTTAGAGTCGACGTCCATGGGGGACTGAGTGGGCGACCCGCGGCGTCTGGTCCGGCGCAAACCACCAGCGGTCAGAGCCGGGAGAACGCCGATGACTTCAGTGTTCAAGCGTCGTGATTTCGTGCGCAGCCTGGGCCTCATTGCGGCCGTCCCAAGCCTTCCGTTCACGAGCCTGGGTCTGTTCGGCGGCCCGTTGTTGCCCGGCCAGACCGCCAAATCGAGCGGTCCGACCATAGCGGCGTGGCCACCCAACTTCGCGTCAAATCACAACTACACCCTGCGCGCCGCCACCCAAGGCGAGAGCATCCGGGCCTGTCGGTCACCATCGATGTGGCGGAGAAAATCGTGGCGCCCGAGGGCATGAGCATTCAGCTCAACGTCCACTCCCCCAAGGTCTCCAACTGTAACTGGCAGCAGTACATGTTCAGGCTGCCGGTGAAAGCCAGCGACACGCAGGCGGTCCAGTGGGCGATGGAAAACTGGCCGAGGACCGACGCCATCCTTTGGAGTGAAGTGCAGCACCACGGCGCCGCGTGCCGGACTGGAACCGGCCCGGATGACTGTTCCGGGCCGCTGATCAGCCCCCAGGCTGCATTTGCGTCCTTCAAAGGCACGCGCAATGACGTCATTCCGGCCGGCGCTCAACTTCGCATCGAATTGCTCGAGGATCCGGACGGCAAGATCATCGGCGCAATGTTCACGGTCATCGATGCGGACGGCACGAAAACGGAGACGACGCAGAAGATTCTGAAAAGCCCGTTCTTCGGGACCAGTACGCTCGCGACGCCCGACATCCTCGAACCGAACATGGGATTCCAGCTCGAAATCGTGGCCTTATCGAAGAAAGCGCACGCCACTTTGACCGGCTCCGGAACGATCACCTACAACGCAAAGAACGCGTTGCAAGCCGTTGGCGACTTCCCCAAGGCGAAACAGACGGGCGAGACGTCGAATATGGTCTATGGCGAAATGATACGCGCCCCACGCTCGAGGCTCACCCAGAAATTCGGCGTCGATCTGACTTGGCCGCCCGCCGCGGGCGCCGCCCCGATCCAACCCAACTGCTCGGGCGTCGAAGTCTACAATCCCAAGACCGGGACGTGCCAGCCGCCGAGCGGGACGCTCAAGGACAAGCCTACCGGCTGAGCGCCGCGCCGCATGATCGCAAACTAGGTCTTTGCCGCCTTTGGCGCGACCGTTCGGTCGGTAACGATCGGCGTAAACAACGCCTTCGCTCTCGCTTCGAAACAGCCCATCAGCTTCATCACCGCGCGATCGAAGTTGCTCGCCAGCAGGGCCGATAGAATCCGCGACTTGAACTCGTAGGTGATCAGGAACTCGACCTTGCAGCCGCCGGGGTCGGGCGAAAACCGCCAGCGGTTTTCCAGCGAGCGGAACGGGCCGCGGATCAGGGCCACCAGGATGGTGCGCGCGTTGCTGTCGCGCGTCACGTGGGTGGAGAACTTTTCCGTCAGCATGGCAAAGCCGATGCCGGCTTCACTGTCGAGCTCGATCACGCCGGGCGCCGTCTCGCGCTCATTCCACACCCGCATGGTGGTGATCCAGGGCACGAACTCGGGATAGCGCGCCACGTCGCCCACCAGGGTGAACAGCTGGTCCGGCGTATAGGGCAGGACCTTGGTGACGGCGTGACGGTGCAAGCGGCCGCCCTCAGCGCGCCTTGGACTGAGCGCCAAGCTGCGCCCCAAGCTGCGCGTCGCGTGCCGCCCTGAGCTTTGCGAAATCTTCTCCCGCATGGTGGGAAGAACGCGTGAGCGGGCTGGACGACACCATCAAAAATCCCTTCGCCCGGGCGATGGCCTCGTAGGCCTTGAATTCGTCGGGCGTGACGAAGCGGTCGATGGCGGCGTGTTTGCGCGTGGGCTGCAGGTACTGGCCGATGGTGATGAAGTCGACGCCGGCGGAGCGCATGTCGTCCATGACCTGCATGACCTCCTCCTTGGCTTCGCCGAGCCCCACCATCACGCCGGACTTGGTGAACTGCGCGGGGTCGCGCTCCTTCACCTTTTCCAGCAGGCGCAGCGAGTGGAAATAGCGCGCGCCCGGGCGGATCTTCAAATACAGCCGCGGCACGGTTTCCAGGTTGTGGTTGAACACGTCGGGCTTGGCGTCGATCACCAGGTCGGCAGCGCCGTCCTTGCGCAAAAAGTCGGGCGTCAAAATCTCGATCGTCGTGCCCGGCGCCTGCAAACGGATCTGGCGCACCACCTCGGCAAAATGCGCCGCGCCGCCATCGCCCAGGTCGTCGCGATCGACGGAGGTGATCACCACGTGAGCCAGGCCCATCTCGGCCACCGCGCGGCCCACCTTCACCGGTTCGTCCTGATCCAGCGGCCCCGGCAGACCGGTCTTCACGTTGCAGAAGGCGCAGGCCCGCGTGCAGGTGTCGCCCATGATCATCAGGGTCGCGTGCTTCTGGGCCCAGCACTCGCCGATGTTGGGACAGGCGGCCTCTTCACAGACCGTGTGCAGGCCCTTGTCGTGGACGATCCGCTTGGTCTCGAGATAGCCCGGGGTCCCCGGCGCCTTGACCCTCAACCAGTCGGGTTTGCGCAGCACCGGGGTGTCCGGCCGCGAGGCCTTCTCCGGGTGGCGCAGGGCGCGCTCGGAATTGTCGATGAGGGTGACCATGAGTCGGGCTACGGCAACGCCTTGAACGAGGGGCGTTATGTCGTCCTTCGGGGCCGGAATGGCAAGCGCAGTCGCGCCGCAGGCAGCGCCCTTAAGCTTAGGCCTCCCACGGCTCGAAAATCCACGCTATCCCTTGGCGGTGCGTGGGGTGTTGGCCGTCGTTTTGGTCTGTCTGGCGCTCGCGGGGTGTCACCGCGAGGCGAAGGACGCGTTCGTGGACACGCGCACGCCCCCGTCCCTGTCGCCGCGGTATTTCCCGCCCGAGGGTTGGGCCTGGGGGACGGTGCAGGCGGAGGGTGGCTCGTCCATCCGCTACGGCGTCGCGGCCCCGACGGGCGTGCCCAAGGCCAGCGTGATCATCGCCGCGGCCGCCGGGGAACCCGCCGAGCTCTACTATGAGACCGCCCGCGACCTGATCGGCCAGGGTTACACCGTCTGGGTGCTCGACCCGGCCCCCTCGCCTTCGGCCGGGGCGGCGGCGATCCATGCCCTGATCGACAACATGGTCCGGCCCAAGGCCGCCGATACGGTCGTCCTGGCGGGTTACGACTATGGGGCGCTTGAGAGCCTGCTGGAGGCCGAGACCCTGACGCCCCGGGTGAACGGGCTGGTGGTCTGGCAGCCGCGCCTGACCGAACCCCTGGGCCTGGTCGCCGCCGGCAAGGTGAAGGTGGGGCTGGGCGGGTTCACCGCCGAGGGCGAGCACGCCTGGACGCGGCCCGACTATGACCTTTCCGGCCGCGCGACCCTGGCCCAGGCCTGGCAGACCGCCAATCCGGACCTGCGGCCCAAGCCCCGGCCCTGGAGCTGGTTCGACAATGCGGCGGTCGCCGCCGACCAGGCCGCCGACCCTGCGCGCCTGAAGCTGCTGAGCGTCCCGGTCCTGGTGGTCAGCGCGCCAGGGGACGCCCCCGCCGATAAGCTCTGCGCCGGCCTCGCCCGTTGCCAGCGCACAGCCGCCGACCCCGGCGGCAAGGCGCCGCTCCACCTCGCCGCCGACGCCCAGCGCACGGTCTGGCTGCAGGCCCTGCTGCAGTTCGTCGAAGCCCGCGTGGCCGAACACGCTCACGGCGTGTAAGCGACCTTTTCAACGGGGGAACGGGCGACTAGCCTGCCCGCTTAGAAAATAAGAAGTCTAAATAACAAGAATAGGGAGACGCCGGCCTATGCCGCGCGATTACCGTCCGGGGGCAGGAGACACGCCGATCTTCGATTCACTGATCGAGGCGCGGCACAAGTACGGCGGCAATAAAGAGATTCTGGAGGACCAGGATCGCAAGCCCCTCACCTACACCGGCCTGATCCGCGCCGCCTTCGTGCTCGGGCGCAAGATCGCCGACATCACCGAGGCGAAGGAACACGTCGGCGTGCTGTTGCCGTCGTCGATGGGCGTGGTGGTGACCTACTACGCGCTGCACGCGTTCGGGCGCGTACCGGTGATGCTGAACTTCACCTCGGGCCTGCGCAACGTGAAGGCGGCGTGCAAGGCCGCGGGCGTCAAGCGCATCCTCACCGCGCGCCGCTTCATCGAAAACGCGCGCCTGGAAGACCTGGTCGACGGCCTCGAGCCCGCGGTCGAGATCGTCTGGCTCGACGACATCCGCGGCAAGATCGGCGTCAGTGACAAGCTGTTCGGCCTGATGGCCGGTCTGTTCCCCAAGCGCTATCGTGTGCCGACCTCACCCGACGACATCGGCGCGATCCTGTTCACCTCCGGCAGTTTCGGCGCGCCCAAGGGCTGCGTGTTGAGTCAGCGGAACCTGACGTCGAACGTCGAACAGGTCGCCGCCCACATCGACCTTGATCCCAACTGGGTGATGTTCAACCCGCTGCCGACCTTTCACTGTTTCGGCCTGATGGGCGGGGTGCTGCTGCCGCTGCTCACCGGCATGAAGGCGTTCGAGTATCCCTCGCCGCTGCACACCAAGCAGATCCCGCCCCTGGTGCGCGAGTCGAAGGCGTCGATCCTGCTGGCCACCGACACCTTCATCAACCAGTACGCCCGCGCCGCGGCGCCCGGCGATCTCGACGGGCTGGAGTTCGTGGTCTGCGGCGCCGAGAAGGTGCGCGAGGAAACCCACGATCTGTTCGCCAAACGCTACAACAACATGCCGGTGCTGGAAGGTTACGGCGCGACCGAAGCGGCGCCGGTGATCGCGGTGAACCAGCCCCACGACAACCATCGCGGCACGGTCGGCAAGATCGTGCCGGGTCTGGAGACGCGGATCGATCCGGTTGAAGGCATACCACTGGGCGGACGCCTGTTCGTGCGCGGTCCCAATGTGATGGCCGGCTATCTGACCGGCGACGGATCGGGCGAGGTCGAAGCCCTGGCCGGCGGTTGGCACGACACCGGCGACGTGGTCACCCTCGACGAGGACGGCGTGATCCGCATCCAGGGCCGGGTGAAGCGCTTCGCCAAGATCGGCGGCGAGATGGTGTCCCTGACCGCGGTCGAGAACATCGCCGACGCGGTCTGGCCTGACGCCCGCAACGCCGTGGTCTCCGTGCCCGACGCGAAAAAGGGCGAGCGCCTCGTCCTGATCACCGACAAGCGCGACGCCGAGGTCTCGGACCTGGCCGGGTGGGTTAAGCAGAACGGCGTGTCGGAACTGAACGTCCCCAAGCGCCTGATCAAAATCCCAGAACTGCCGCTGCTGGGCACCGGGAAGACCGACTATGTAGCGATCCAGCGGATGGCCGATGTCGAGGCGGCGCGCGCCGCTTAAGAATTGCGCAGCCTGGGGAATAAACCCGGCGTCTGCAGCGTATTCCCTGCGACCACGGATTCGCACATTGACCCTTTCTCGACCCAGGCCTAAACGCGGCGCCATGGCTGGACGGCGCCCGCAACGATCGGACGCGTGGGGATTGACCGCGATCCTCGCGGCCTTTGCCTTGGTCGTGCAGGTCCTGGCGCCCACCGTGGCGGCGGCACGCACCACGGAAATTCTGGAAATCTGTTCAGCGACCGGGGCCCAGGCCGTCACGGTCGGCCACGCGCCACACCACAAGGGCTTTTTCGGCCTGAAGTGCGCCGACTGCGTCGTACACAGCCTCGCCGGCGCCGCGCCGGTCGCCCCGCCCGTTCCGATGCGCATCGCCTCGGCGGTCCGCGTGCGTCCATCGATCGAGCGTACCGGATCGATCGGACCGCGCAGCCCGCCGCGAATCCGCGAGCAATCGCCAAGAGCGCCCCCCGTCCTCTGACCATCGACCACGGCCTTGCGGCCGTTTCACCGCGCGTCCGGGAACACTCCGGCGTGTCGCGACGTCTGATGCTCAGATCGGGACCCTTCAATGCTGTTCTCACCGCTGCGACGCTTTCTAGCCGCGGCCGCCGTCGGCGCGGCCACCGTTACCCCCATGATCGCCGCCACGCCTGCCAATGCCTGCGCCTGCGGTTGCGGCGTGTTTGACGTGGGCGCCGAAAGCCTGTTCCCCGAAGGCGCGGGCGACACCGTCTTCGTGCAGGCCAGCTACATGGACCAGACGCAGAATTGGTCCGGGACCTCCAAGGCTCCCGCCGCGGACAACGACGACAAGCGCATCCGGTCCGATTTTCTGGATGTCGGCTGGCAGCACATGTTCAATCGCGATTGGGGGGTGATGGTGCAGGTCCCGGTGACCGACCGGCTGTTTAACACCGACGGCGGCGGCGCTCACGTGGACACCTTCCGCCACACCGCGCTCGGCGACATCAAGGTCATGGGGGTCTATTCCGGTTTCTCGCCGGACATGTCCTCGGGTCTGATCTTCGGCGTGAAGCTGCCGAGCGGCGACTGGAAGTATCAGGGCTTCGACCGCGATGTGGAGATCGGTTCGGGGTCGACCGACCTGCTGCTCGGCGGCTATCACCAGGACAAGTTCGACAAGAACGGCAAGTTCGGCTGGTTCGCCCAGGTCATGTGGCAAAAGCCGCTGGCGTGGCAGGGCGGCTATCGCCCGGGCGCCGAAGCGGACGGCGCGGCCGGTATCTATGCTGAAGGCTGGACGTTCGGGAACGGACTGAGGCTCTCGCCGGTCGCCCAGGTGATCGGTTCGACGCGCGAGCACGACTCCGGACCCGCGGCGGATCCTTTGAACAGCGGCTACGATCGCCTGATGGTTTCGCCGGGGCTGGAGTTCAACGCCAAGACCTGGCGGCTCTACGGCGACGTCGAGTTGCCGGTCTGGCAGCGCGTGAACGGAAATCAGCTCGTTGCGCCGGCGCTGATGAAAGTTACACTCAGCCGGAGTTTCTGATGGATCGAACCATGAAGCTGACCTCGTTCTGCGCCGCCGCCGCTGTCGTGTCCGTCTTAGCGGCCCCCGCGCAAGCCAAGGGCCCGCCCGCGGTCGGCGCACCCGCTCCCGAAGTTGTCGCCGCCCAGCTCGACGGCGGGACCTTCGACCTGGAGAAACTGAAGGGCCACGTGATCGTGGTGAACTTCTGGGCGACTTGGTGTCCGCCGTGCCGCGCCGAGATGCCGGTGATGGACGCCTTCTATCGCAAGCACCACAGCGAGGGCCTGGTGATGATCGGTCTCAGCGAGGACAAGCCGCGCGAGCTGGCGCAGGTGAAAAACATCACGGCCGCCTTCGCTTACCCGGCGGCGATGACCGATAGCGCCAAGGTCAACAAGTTCGGCATGTTCCAGGTCCTGCCGCAGACCTATGTCATCGATCGCGAAGGCCGCATCCGCGCCACCTTCGGCGCCAGCGGCAAGCCGTTGACTGAGGCCGAGCTGAACGCGACGGTTCTGCCGCTGTTGAAGGCGCGCTGACGCTCAGTGACCTAGCAGTCTCAGCGCCACCGGCTTCCACCACGGCGAGACGTAGAGCAACGCCGCTGTGATCTCTCCAAGGATGATCGCGCCGCCGCCGAGCACCCACGCGGGATGGACGCGCCTGCGGGTGATGAAATCGTACGCGCCCATGGCCAGGACCAGAAGCGTCGGGCCCGCGTAGGCGGCGATGTAGAACGGCCAGAAGCCGTGACCGAAGGCGTTCGGAACCAGCACGAAACCCAGTCGCCCGAAACCCGCGTCGCTGATCGCGATGGTGGCGAGCAGCAGTAAGCGCTTGTGCGCCGACGGATCGCGGTTGCGCATCAGCAGGCCGGCCGTCACCAGACACGGGAACAGGATGATGTCGTCGAGCTGAACGCTCAGAAACGACGGGTCCGCTTCTTTCGTGCCGAGTGAGCGGATGTCCATGTACCAGGACACGCTGATCGCCAAGACCAGCATCACGACCGCCCATCCGGCGCCGAACAGGCCCAGACGCTTGTGCAGGGCGAGGTTGCCCGTGCGCACCAGCGTGATCTGGGTCGCCAGCAGCGCCAGCCACGTCACGAAGGCGGCGGCATGGATGTGCACCAGGATCGGCCAGTTGGCGGTGTGGTGGCTCACCCGGTCGATGATGTCCCAACCGAAGCCCGCCACGATCCCGGTCAGGATCAGGCCCAGCATGATCAGGAAGAAGTTCCGGTCCCACTTGGTGAACGGCAAGAACGGTCGGGTGATTTCCGCGGTCATGGCCCCACTCCCCCGAATGGCATGCCGTTGATATCCCACAGAGTCGGCCGGGCGACAAATCCGGCCGGCGAGTGGGCCTAGCCGATCTTGAAGCCCAGCATGGAGATCGAGCTTTCGAGGCGGTCGTTGAAGAAGGTCAGCGCTTCGCCCTCGTCCTGCTGGGCCAACACATAGAGCAGCGGCAGGTAATGTTCCGGCGTGGGCGCAGACAGGCGCGCGTCCTCACCCAGGGCGAGGTAGTTCACCGGCGTCGCGTGGTCGTGCTCGGCCAGGGCGCGCTTGATCGTGTCGTTGAAGCGCACCGCCCAGTCGTAGGGCGTGGTGTCGCCGTCGCGCCGCCAGGCGCGCAGGTTGTGCACAATGTTGCCGGAGCCCGCGATCATCACGCCCTCATCGCGCAGCGGGTTCAGCTTTTGCGCCAGGGCGTAGTGCCAGGCCGCGTCCTGTTTCGCGTCGAGGCTCAGTTGCACGACCGGCACGTCGGCGTCCGGATAGCTGTGCACCAGAACCGACCAGGCTCCGTGGTCGAGGCCCCAGTCCATCGCCTCACGCGTGCCTTCACGGCCGAGCAGGTCGCGCACGCGGTCGGCCAGGCGTGGATCGCCGAACGCGGGGTAGTTCACCTGATAGAGCGCGGGGGGAAAGCCGTAGAAGTCGTGGATGGTCTCAGGCCGCTCGTTGCCGGTCACCGCGACGCCGTCGATGTACCAGTGCGCCGAGACCATCAATATGGCCTTGGGCTTGGCCATGCTCTCGCCGAGCTCGCGCCAGGCGGCCCCGTAAGGGCCCGCGATGGCGTTCATCGGATTTCCGTGGCCGTAGAAAACGGCGGGCGTGCGCTGGGTCATGACCCCTATCTAGGATGTCCAGCCTAGATGTGCAGCACCCGCCCGTAGGCGTCCAGCGACGCTTCGTGCATGGCTTCGCTCATGGTCGGGTGGGCGAACACGGTGGCGAACAGGTCTTCTTCGGTGGCTTCGAGCGTCATCGCGACGACGAAGCCCTGGATCATCTCGGTGACCTCGGCGCCGATCATATGCGCGCCGATGAGCGCGCCCGTCTTGGCGTCGAACACGGTCTTGACGAAGCCTTCGGTGTCGCCGGCGGCGATCGCCTTGCCGTTCACCTTGAACGGGAAGCGGCCGACCTTGATCTCGCGCCCGGCGGCTTTCGCGGCGGCTTCGGTCAGGCCCACCGACGCGACCTGCGGCTGGGAATAGGTGCAGCCCGGGATCGGCGAAACGAGGTTGGGCGACTTGAATTTGGCGATGTGTTCCACTGCATGAATGCCCTCGTGCGACGCCTTGTGCGCGAGCCAGGGCGCGCCGGCGCAGTCGCCGATGGCGTAGAGGCCGGCGACATTAGTCTCGCCATGCGGTCCGGTCTTCACATGACCGCGGTCGAGTTCGAGACCCAGCGCCTCGACCCCGATGTTTTCCAGGTTGGCCATGATGCCGACCGCGGAGATGCACACTTCGGCCTGCAACGTCTCAGCCTTGCCGCCCACTTCCAGATCAACGCTGACGCCGGTCTTGGATTTGGCGACCTTGGTCACCTTTGCGCCGACGCGGAACTTCATCCCGCGTTTCTCGAACGCCTTCTGCGCCGCCTTGGAGACTTCCTCGTCCTCGACCGGCACGATCCGCGGCAGCGCTTCGACCACGGTCACGTCGCAGCCGAGCGCGCGATAGAAGCTCGCGAACTCGATGCCGATGGCGCCCGAGCCCACGACGACCATGCTCTTGGGCATGAACTTCGGCGTCATCGCCTCGCGATAAGCCCAGATGCGATCGCCGTCGGCCTCCAGCCCGATCGCCGGGATCGGCCGCGAGCGCGCGCCCACCGCCAGCATCACCGCCTTGGCCTCGACCGTGCGCGAACCACCCGCTTTCAGCGCGATCACCACCTTTGGCGCCGTCGCGCCCTTTTCGAGTTTCGCCGTCCCCTCGATCACTTCGATCTTGTGCTTCTTCATCAGGTAGCCGACGCCGGCGTTCAGCTGTTTTGCCACACCGCGTGACCGCTCCACCACCTTGGCGATGTCAAACGCCGGCTTCTCCGCCGACAGGCCGAACTCACCCAGGTGCGACAGCTTCTCATACACCTCGCCCGACTTCAGCAGCGCCTTGGTCGGGATACAGCCCCAGTTCAGACAGATGCCGCCCAGCAGCTCCCGCTCGACGATCGCGGTCTTCAGACCCAGCTGGCTCGCACGGATCGCGGCGACATAACCGCCGGGGCCGGAGCCGATGACGATGAGATCAAAGTCCATGATCGGTCCTCAGTGCCTAACTGCCGGATAGAAATGCGCTTCGGGTGCCATCCAACTGAACATTCGTCGAATGTTCGGGCCCGTCCACGTTTCGAGCGAAGAATGCTTCATAAAAAACTCATGCGCCCTGGGAATGATGTCTCCCCTCATCGCGTGAAAGGTGTCGTCATCTAGCGCGTAAATGACGGTCATGTATCGCACCGGAAGGCCGTCGTGCCCTCCGGGCGATATTTCATATTCCTGCCAATGGTCCCCGGCTCGTCGAATCTTTGAGCGTATGTGCCGAAGCCAGCGTTCGCCAAGTTCGAGAACCGTTGCAGTCAGGCTCGGCTGGTAACGAGACCGCTTGTTAAAAAAATTAATGCTACTTGTGCAAACTTCAATCGCTACGCAATCGACGAAATAACCGAGCTTCCCCTTCCCCAATCGCACATAGAGCGCGTCAGGCTGAGTTCTCCAAAGGCGTTGTCCCGCCGAACTCAATTTAGGACAGGGCGGCGACCCGTCCATAACAGGTTGGACGCGCACCCATGCGTCCGCTTTCTTCAGCGGACAAAAGACCTTCGTCACAAGACGCCAGCGCGACCGAAAGATCTCCTTCGCACTAGCATCGTCAAGGTGTGAGCGGGGCATATCAGGCTAGCATCGTCACGGGATCTTCGAGCAAACTTTTGAACGCTTGCAGGAAGCGTGCGCCGATGGCGCCGTCGACGACGCGGTGATCGCAGGTGAGCGTCACGGCCATCACCGTTCCGATCTCCAGCTTGCCGCCGCGCACGACCGGCTGTTGCATGCCCGCGCCGACCGACAGGATCGCGCCCTGGGGCTCGTTGATGATCGAGGCGAAGGACTTGATGCCGAACATGCCGAGGTTGGAGACCGAGAAGGTGCCGCCCTGGTATTCCTCGGGCTTCAGCTTGCGGCTGCGCGCGCGTTCGGCGAGGTCCTTTGACTCCTTGGCGATCTGCGACAGGGTCTTAGTCTCGCAGGCGCGGATGATCGGGGTGATGAGGCCGCCGTCGATCGCCACCGCCATCGCCACGTCGGCGTGGTGGTGCATGGCCAGGCCTTCGGGCGTGTAGGACGCGTTCGCCTCGGGCACGATTTTCAGCGCGTTGGCTGCGGCCTTCAGCACGAAGTCGTTCACCGACACCTTCACGCCTTGCTTCTCCAGCATGGCGTTGACCTTGGCGCGCGCGGCCAGCAGGCCGTCGATCTCCAACTCGATGGTGAGCGGGAAGTGCGGCACGTCGCGGAAGCTTTCGGTCATCCGCTTGGCGATGGTGCGGCGCATGCCGTCGAGCGGCACGAGATCGTAGCTGCCGGGCGCGATGCCCATCTGTTCGAGCGACAGGACCTGACGCGGTTCTCCGCGTGCGGCGGCGCCCGGTTGAGCGGCGCCCTTCGGCGCGCCTTCGACGTCGCGCTTGATGATCCGGCCGTGGGGGCCCGATCCCCTGATCGCCTTCAGGTCGACGTTGTTCTGTTGCGCGATGCGGCGCGCCAGCGGCGAGGCAAACACGCGCTCGGTGTTACTCGCCGGCTTGGCCGCGGGCGCAACGGCCGGTGCGGGCTGCGGCTTGGTCGCCGGCGCCGCGTCCGCTTTGGGCGCATCCGGCTTCGCCGCTTCGGGCTTCGGCTTGGGCGCGGGACCGCCCGCGTCGCCCTTCATGCGCGCGATCGGCGTGTTCACCTTCACGCCCTGCGTGCCTTCCGGCACCAGGATTTCGGAAATCTCGCCTTCGTCGACAGCTTCCACTTCCATGGTCGCCTTGTCGGTTTCGATCTCGGCAATGACCTGGCCGGGTTCGACCTTGTCGCCGGGCTTCACGTGCCACTTGGCGAGACCGCCCTCCTCCATGGTGGGCGAGAGCGCGGGCATGAGGATGTCGCTCATGAGGCCTCTTTGCTCAGATGGGCGAGCCTTGCGGCATGCGCCTCCCAATTACGTCCGTCGAAGGCTTCGATGTCGAGATCGAGCGCCTCCGGTTCGTCCAGGCACCGCGCGTTCACCGACCAGCCGTCCGGGTTCGAGCGCGGGCGATAGAAACTCTTGATCCCGCAGGTCGGACAGAACAGGTGGTGCGCCGTTTCGGTGTTGAACGCGTAGTCCGTCAGCGAGTCTTTTCCCGCGGTGATGCGAAAGCGGCTCTCCGGCACGATGACGTGGATGTAGCCGGTCATGCGGCACATGGAGCAGTTGCAGCTCTGCGCCTCGACCTTGTCCGGCAGATCCACCTCAAAGCGCACCGCGCCGCAGTGGCAGCCGCCGGCGTGGGTGTTGAGCCCGTTCACGCTTCCACCCGCTCGCGCACCCGCCCGGGCGTCCAGCGCGCACGCCGGCGTTCCAGGCGCTCGTGCAAAGTCTCGGTGGAATAGTCGACCGGCTCGGCCAACAAGTCAGCCCAGGGCGCCATTTGCAGGCCTGCCGCGTTCAGCGACAGCCGTTCGATCCCGTCCGCCTCGAGCACGCAGGCCACGTAAGTCCCGCACTTGGGACACATGAGGTATTCCGCCGTCATCAGGCCGAAGTGGTAGCGCATCAGCGGACCATCGGCGACGATCTCGGCAAAGCCGTCGGTGTCGGTGACCGTCTTCGCGCCATGACGGCGGCAGAAGTCGCACTGGCACGACCGCGCCTTCACGGTCGCTTCCGTCGTGCGGAAGGTCGCGCTGACACGGCCGCAGTGGCAGTGGCCGGAATGGAACTGACCGTCGTTCACTTGCCCACCCTCACTTGTACGTCACCTTCTTCACCGCCTCGACGATCTTCTCCGCGGTCGGCAGGGCAAGCGCCTCCAGGTTCGCCGCGTAGGGCATCGGCACGTCTTCACCGCACACGCGCAGCGGCGGTGCGTCCAGATAGTCGAACGCCTTTTCCACCACCTGGGCCGCAACCTCGGCGCCGACGCCCATGGGGGCCCAGCCTTCTTCGACGGTGACCAGCCGGTTGGTCTTCTTCACACTCTCTATGATGGTGTCGATGTCGAGCGGACGCAGGGTTCTGAGGTCGATCACCTCCGCCTCGATCCCCTCTCCCGACAGCATCTCGGCGGCCTTCAGCGCCAGACCCACCATGCGCGAGTGGGCGGTGATGGTGACCGCGTCGCCAACCTTGCGCACCTTCGCCTTGCCGATCGGCACGATCCAGTCGTCCACCTGCGGCACGTCGAACTCGATGCCGTAGAGCATTTCGTGTTCGAGGAAGACCACCGGGTTCGGATCGCGGATCGCCGCCTTCAGCAGGCCCTTGGCGTCGGCCGAGTCATAGGGCGCGACCACCTTCAGGCCCGGTACGTGGGCGTACCACGACGAATAGTCCTGGCTGTGCTGGGCGGCCACGCGGGCGGCGGCGCCGTTGGGACCGCGGAACACGATCTGCGGCCGGATTTGACCGCCCGACATGTACAGCGTCTTGGCGGCGGAGTTGATGATCTGATCGATCGCCTGCATGGCGAAGTTGAAGGTCATGAACTCGACGATCGGCTTCAACCCCGCCATCGCCGCGCCCACGCCCAGGCCCGCGAACCCATGCTCGGTGATCGGTGTGTCGACCACGCGGCGGTCGCCGAACTCCTGCAGCAGATCGCGCGAGACCTTGTAGGCGCCCTGGTACTGCGCAACTTCCTCGCCCATCAGGAACACGTCGGGATCGCGGCGCATCTCTTCGGCCATGGCGTCGCGCAACGCGTCGCGCACGGTCGTCTTCACCAGCTTGGCGTCGTGCGGGATTTCCGGATCGACCAGAGCCTGTTTCGGCGCCGCGGCTTCGACTTTTGCCGGCGCCGGGGCCTTCTTTTCCGGATCGCCGGAGGCTGCCGGCGGCGTCGGCTCCGCCTTGGGGGCAGAGGGCTTCGGCGCGGGCGACGCAGCGCCGTCGCCGCCCTTCAGGCGCGCGATCGGCGTGTTGACTTTCACGCCTTCGGTGCCGGCGGGCACCAGGATTTCGGCGATCTCGCCGTCGTCGACGGCTTCCACTTCCATGGTCGCCTTGTCGGTTTCGATCTCGGCGATCACCTGACCGGGTTCGACCTTGTCGCCCACTTTCACGAGCCACTTCGACAGCCCGCCCTCTTCCATGGTCGGCGACAGCGCGGGCATGAGGATGTCGGTCATGCTCACGCCTCCACGTAGATGTCGGTGTAGAGCTCGGACGGATCGGGCTCGGGACTGGCCTGCGCGAAGTCGACCGCGCCGAGCACGATCGTCTTCACCTCGTCGTCGATCTTCTTGATCGCGTCTTCCTTCACCCCGGCGTCGGCCATCAGTTGTTTGACGTGGTCGATCGGGTCGCGGGTCTTCTTCACCTCGTCGACCTCTTCCTTGGTGCGGTATTTCGCCGGATCGCTCATCGAGTGGCCGCGGTAGCGATAGGTCTTCATCTCGAGAATGTACGGCCCCTTGCCCGAGCGCGCATGCTCCGCGGCCTTCTTCGCCGCCGCGCGAACCGCCAGCACGTCCATGCCGTCGACCTGTTCGCCGGGAATATTGAAGCTCGCGCCGCGCTGGAACAACTGCGTCGTCGCCGACGAGCGCTCGATGCTGGTGCCCATGGCGTACTGGTTGTTCTCGATCAGATAGACGACCGGCAGCCGCCACAGCTCGGCCATGTTGAAGCTCTCATAGACCTGGCCCTGGTTCGCGGCGCCGTCGCCGAAATAGGTGAAACAGATCTTCTTGTTGTCGCGATAACGATCCGCGAACGCGAGACCGGTGCCCAGCGACACCTGCGCGCCGACGATGCCGTGTCCGCCGTAGAAGCCGGCCGCGACGTCGAACATGTGCATGGAGCCGCCCTTGCCCTTGGACGATCCGCCGGCGCGGCCGGTCAGTTCGGCCATCACCTCTTTCGGGTCCATGCCGGCGGCCAGCATATGGCCGTGGTCGCGATAGCCGGTGATGAACTGGTCGCCCTTCTCGGCGATCGACTGCACACCGACGGCCACGGCCTCCTGGCCGATGTACAGGTGACAGAAGCCGCCGATCAGACCCATGCCGTAGAGCTGCCCCGCCCGCTCCTCGAAGCGGCGGATGAGCACCATCAGGCGGTAGAAGCCCAGGAGCTCGTCGGCGGAGGCCACAGGCTGTGAAGCGGTGTCGGATTTCGCGGCGGCCTTGGCCATGCGGGGATCCTTGTTGGGAACACGGAATTGCGGCTTGGGGGTGCGGCTTTAGCGCGCAACGCCAAAAAGGGGAAGCGGCGCGGTCAGGAAGATAGTTCCGCTAGCTAACTAAGCTTGACCGTGGGTCTTGGAAGCCTTTGCCGGACAAGGCGTTTTTCCAGGCGGGATCAGGACTTGCGCGAGGACGGCTCAGGCATGCGGATGACGATGTCGCGCGGATCGACGTAGCCCAGGATCACATGCGCCCGCTCTTCCAGCAGATCCCGCGACAGGTGATTGTCGCGCAGCAGATCGACCCGCGTCTCCAGCGACTTGCGCTCGGTCGTGAGCGTGTCGAGCTCGGCCGTGCGCGCCTTCAGGGTCGCCTCGCGCGCATTCTCGAGCAGGAGTCCGCGGTCGCCGGTGAGCGCCTGGATCCCGAAGTAGGCGATGAGCGCGGTGAAAAGCCCTGTGAAAACATAGGGTCTGATCGTGTCGTACACGCCGGGCGCCCCTTCTGAGCGATGCGGATGTTTGTCCGTCGAACAGAGTCTACGAAAAGGGTTAGCGAATCGTAGCTTAGCCGTTGATTCCGCCTTGGAATCCCTGGGTTTGCGGACCGGGAATGGTTAACGCGCGGTCTGGCCGTAGACGCCGAACTCCTCGGCGTTCTTCGCGACAGCGGGATCGCCGGCCTTGGCGGCGGCCACGTCGGCCTCGCCCCCCGCCTGGTCGCCCCTGGCCAGCTTGGCGAGCCCGCGGGCATAGAGCGCGTCCCAGGTCTGAGGCGCGGCCTTCAGCACCTGATCGAAGCCGGCGACGGCGTCGTCGAACCGCCCCATCCGCAGAAGCACCCGCGCCCGGGCGTCGAGGGCGGCCGTGAAGTCGGCGCGGATCGCCAAAGCCGCTTCACAGTCGGCCAGGGCGCGCGGGAGGTCGTGACCGGACAGCAAACCGAACCAGCAACGATCGGTCAGCAACTGCGGCGACTTGGCCGAAAGCGTCAGGGCATGATCGATATCGCCCAGCGCCCGATCGTATTCCTTTCGTTGCCGCAGGACTTGGGTGCGAAGTTCATAGGCGTTGATGTCGTTCGGCCAGATGCCCACAATGGCGTCGGCGTCGGCCAAGGCGCCGTTCAGATCGCCATGCTTGATCTTGAAGAAAACCTGCGACGCGCGCGCGAGCCCGTCGTGGCCGTTGAGCTTCACCGCCATATCGAGATCCGCGAGCGCGAGGTCCCCGTCGCCCTTCGCGTCATAGGCCGTGGCGCGATGGATATACCCGGTGGTGTCCGGCGACAGCGCGATCTCTTGGCTGAAATCGGCGATGGCGAGGTCGTATTCCTTTTTCGCCAGATGCGCTTCGCCGCGGTTGCCGAACGCCTTCTTGAAGTGCGGATCAAGCGTGATCGCCGCCGTGTAATCCTCGATCGCGGCGTCGGTTTGGCCCAGCTTGCTTTTCGCATAACCGCGCATGCGCAAGGCGTCCGCATCGGTCGGATCGGTTGCGAGCGCCTGGTTCGCTGCGTCTATCGCCTTGTCGTAATCCTTGGCGAAGACCCAGTCGCCGGCGATATCGACGTAAAACCCGGCGCGTCGCGCGGCCTCCCTGTCGCGCGTGAGCGAGATCAGCGTCTGCAGGTCGGCGATGCTGCCGGCGAAGTCGCCGCTGCGCTGGCGTGCAGAGCTGCGGTTTTGCAGCGCGGCCTGAAAGTGCGGCTTGCGTGCAAGCAGTTCGTCGAAGATCGCCAACGCCTGTTTGTAGTTGCGCAGATCGCTGAGCGCGCGCGCCAGGTTCACCCGCGCGTCGTCGCGTCCCGGTTCCAATTCCAAAGCACGTTGCAAGTCCGCGACGGCGTCGGCGTAGCGATGCTGATCTATGCGCGCTGCGCCGCGGTTCTGCCAGGCGATCGCGGACGGCTGCAGGCAAAGGCTGCGATCCAGATAGACGATCGCCTCGTCCGGCCGCTTTTTATCCAGAAGGTCCGTGCCCTGATCCATCGCCACGCCCGACAGGGGGTAGCGGCGTTTGATTTCCTTATCGGTCAGCGGCGGACAGTTCAGCGGGTCCGCCGGCGGCGGCGGGGCAACAGCGATCGGCGGCGGCGCGGCGGCGGCCGGCCCCCCGTCCGCTTGGGCGAGCGCGCACGCGGGTACAAAACAGCCCGCGATGAAACCGGTCGCGATCCCCGCGACGATACGCCTGAACATTCCGCCCCCCGAAGCTCGGGGAACAGCTTAACAGCGGGGCGTTTTTGGTAAAGCTCAGGCCCGCAGGATGGTGTCACCCGCATAAATCGCCTGGTCGCCCAGCATCTCCTCGATACGCAGGAGCTGGTTGTACTTGGCCAGGCGGTCCGAGCGCGAGAGCGATCCGGTCTTGATCTGCCCGCAGTTGGTGGCGACCGCGAGGTCGGCGATGGTCGAGTCTTCCGTTTCGCCGGAACGGTGGCTCATCACCGCGGTATAGGCGTGACGGTGCGCGAGATCGACGGCGTCGAGGGTCTCGGACAGGGTGCCGATCTGGTTGACCTTCACCAGGATCGAGTTGGCGATGCCGCTGCCGATTCCGGCGGCGAGGCGCGCGGGGTTGGTCACGAACACGTCGTCGCCGACCAGCTGCACGTCGTCGCCCAGCCGCTCGGTCAGCATCACCCAGCCTTCGAGGTCGTCTTCGGAGCAGCCGTCTTCGATCGACGCGATCGGGAACGCCTTCGCCAGGCCGGCCAGCCAGTCGACCATCCCCGCCGCGTCCAGCGACTTGCCCTCGCCGGTCATTTCATAGCGGCCGTTCTTGAAGAACTCGGTCGCGGCGCAGTCGAGGCCGAGCCAGAAATCCTCGCCCGCCTTGTAACCGGCCGCCTCGCCCGCCTTGACGATGAAGCCGAGCGCCTCTTCCGCCGACTTCAGGTTCGGCGCAAAGCCGCCCTCGTCGCCGACGTTGGTGTTGTGGCCCGCTGACTTCAGGCCGCCACGCAGCGCGTGAAAGATTTCCGCGCCCATGCGCAGCGCTTCGGAGAAGGTCTCCGCGCCGGTCGGCAGGATCATGAACTCCTGCACGTCGATCGGATTGTCCGCGTGCGCGCCGCCGTTGATGATGTTCATCAGCGGCACCGGCAACACCCGCGCCGACACGCCGCCGATGTAGCGATAGAACGGCAGGTTCGCGCTGATCGCGGACGCCTTGGCCGCCGCGAGCGACACGCCCAAAATCGCGTTGGCGCCCAGCCGGCTCTTGTTCTCGGTCCCGTCGAGCTCAATCAGCGCTTCGTCCAGACGCCGCTGTTCCTCCGCGTCCATCCCCGACAGCGCATCGAAGATCTCGCCGCTCACCGCGTCGACCGCCTGCAGCACGCCCTTGCCGCCGTAACGCGCCTTGTCGCCGTCGCGCTTCTCCACCGCCTCGTGGGCGCCGGTCGAGGCGCCCGAGGGGACCGCCGCGCGGCCGAAGGAGCCGTCCTCCAGGATCACGTCGACCTCGACCGTCGGATTGCCGCGACTGTCCAGGATCTCTCGGGCGGTGATGTCGACGATGTCGGTCATTGATTCCTCGGCGCTGGGAGAAGCGGGCGAGGCTTTAGCGCGGGCAGGCTTCGCCGCCAACCGGGGGCGGCGCCGGACCTAGGGCCGTTTCGGCGGCAGGGCCTTTTCGTCCATGGCGCTCTGGTCGCTTTTCAGGATCAGGGCGTGGATGACGGCGATCGGCAGCAGGAAGACGCCGTAGACCCACCACAGCCAGAATTCCTTGCGGCCCTTCGACTTGGCGATGAAAGCCGGCACGAAGCCCCAGCAGATCGCGGCGATCGAGATCTGCAGCAGGCCGACGGTGGCGACGGCGGCAATGGCGGAGGCGGTCGACATGCCCCCAAGCTAGGCTGCCAGCCCCGCGCGGGCAACCGGCAAGGCCCATGAAAGCCAAGGGAAAGATGCGAATCCGGGCGACGGAAGCGCCGTCGCGCCCGCGTTGCATCAAGGACGGCGCGCCGACCCCAATCTCGGCCGCCGTCGCTTCCTGGGAGCATGGTCCTCCCCGCCTCCGTCGTTCTCCCGGGGTAGGCGAAGGACCAGAGGACCCGGCGTCGAACGCAGCGCCGGGTCCTCGCTGGGGTCAGCCGTCGGTCAGGTCGCACCCAGAGACTTGAGCACGCGCTCGCCGCTAAGACGCAGGCTCGTCGCAAGAATCAGCGGGAGGTAGTCGTTCTGTGCGTCTTGCGCGGCACGATCGAGCAAGTCGCCCTTCTTGAAGAACGACGCGCCGGCCTTTGTCGCTGCAAAACGGTTGATCACGAGAATCTGGCTTTGCGTAAGAGTGCGGGACTTGCGGCCCGCGGCTTTGTCTCTCTGCTCGGCGATGAACACTTGGCCGGTTGACGATTCCAGGAAAGGCACAGCTGCACGCAACTCTTCAAGCGTATAGGCCTTGGCGACCGAGTTCCCGATCGAACGGACCACCTCCCCCTCATCGAGAACCACGGCATCCTTCATCGATGCTCCCAGGGTCTGCAGAAGATTCGCGTCTACCTCGCCTTCATGTTTCGCAATGCCCTTCTCGATGCCGCGTGTCATGCCGTCTTCGTAGCCATCCATGTAATGCGTCGTGCGCACCAAACGCGCGCCGAGACTCTGAGCCTCGGTCGCGGGCGATGAGCCCGACAGTCGCGTTTTCTCGATCGCTTCGGACTTCCCGCCGAAAGCTCGGAGGAACTTTCCGACGGTCACGCCGTCGGTTTTAGCGGCCAACGGCTCCATCAGTTTCGACGAGTCCGCGAGATGCTTCATAAAGCCCGCGCCCTTGGGCGTTGCGGAAAACGCAGCGATCTCTTTCTTCGCTCTATCGGAGAACGGGGTGACGGTCTGTCCTTCGGTCGATTGAGTCATCGCGTGCAAGAGTTCCGCGCCCGATTGCGTCTTAAAAAAAGCGACACCGACACGCAACTCGTCGACGGAAATGCTCGCGGCCAGAGCGTCGCCCATCACTGCCTGGGCGACCGGCAGCTCCTCCTGAACCGTTTCGTCGGCCGTTTTCAGGTAAAGATCGGACCAATCCGGTCGCAAACGCATGAGGGTCGCGGTCGACGCATTGTTCTGCAGCTTCCGGATCGTTTGCGCGCGAAAATCGAGGCTCCCCAGCAACAGACCCGCGAACTCGCGGCCCAGGGCGGTCCGCTCGGCGGCGTCCGGATCGGCTGTGGTCTGAGCCGCAGCAGGCGCCGTCGGCTGCCCGAACGAAGTCGCGGGCGCGGCCAGAGCCAACGCCAGTAAGGACAGGCCGCCCACGGCGGTCCGCTTCAAAATACACATAGTGGATTAGCCCCCCGTACCGGACGTCCCGGTCGAGGCTCAGCCTAGGCGCGAGCCGGTCGCCCGTCGAGGCAAACCGGCGTTCTGGGAGGACCCCAGCCTTCCTGAGGACCCTTCCTGAGGAACCTAGTCTTCCTTCGGCGTCAGGACCTGGCGGCCCTTGTACATGCCGGTCTTCAGGTCGACGTGGTGGGGGCGCTTCAGCTCGCCCGTGTCCTTGTCTTCCACGTAGGAATTGGCCCCGAGCGCGTGGTGCGCGCGGCGCATGTTGCGCCGCGACGGCGAGGTTTTTCGTTTAGGAACGGCCATTTCCGTCTCTCTTCAGGCTCTGCGGGGGCCCGGCCAAGGCGACTGGGCCGGGGTCGCGTAAAACGGGAAGCGGCGGCCCGCGAGGGAGCCGCCGCCGTGAGCGGGCGTCTATGCCTCAAACCGCGCCCGGGTTCAACCCGTCGGGGTCTTGGTGATCAGGTTCACGGTCACGCCGGGCGCACCCTGGCGCACTTCGATGCGGTCAAGCTGGCCGGGGGCATAAGTGGAGGGATCGAAATCGGCCGACGCCGGCCTGCCGTTGACTTCGTAGGCAATGGCCGCGGCGTCAGCGTCCTTGCCGTGAACCACGGTTATTTGCGGGTTGCCGCTCCAGACCGTAATCCCCGAATCCTTGTCGACGTTAACTCGGTCAGCCTCGACATCGACGCTGCCGCCATCGGGGCTCGCTGGTTTCCCGCGCCAATGTGAGCGGGAATCAGCCTTCGGCGCGCCGAAGGCGATATCTTTCCCGTCCGTGCGGCTCAGGGTGAAGGTTTTCGCGCCGTCGTCCGCGGGTTTCAGCAGGAAGTCCTGTTTATCGCCGTCGTCGCGCCGGATCGTGTAGCTCTTCCCGTCGCGCCCATCGCTGGTGATGACGTAGACGCCCTTACCGTGCGGATCGATTGTGCCGTCGATCTTCAGCTTGCCGCTCGCCGGGCCGTCCATGTCGACCACGCCGGTGATCTTCATGACCTTCGCATCGTCGAGGCTGCTGTCGCGGGCGTCCACGGTCAAGGTCACCGGTTTGCCCTTCAGGTGCATGCGCGTGCCTTTCGCATCGACCACGTCGCCGTCGACGTTGACGGTGAGCGTTTCGGTCTTGCCGTCTGGGGACTTCACCGGAGCGTCTGAGATGATGGTGACGGTCTTGGGCGCCGGCGCGGGATCGGGCTGCGCGGCGGCGGCCTGGGCTGCAGCGCTTTCGGCGCCGAACCCGGCGGCGGCGATCAGTGCGGCGCCGGACACGCCCAGCAACGCAAGCGTCAGCGGTCGCGCGGGTCGCGCCGGGTTGAGGATGGCGTTCATGCGCATGAGACGAGATCTCCTACCGGCGCCGATAAATGCGGGGGCGTGCTCCGGACCGGCGCCGAGCCGGAGCGTGTCGATAAGGGCTTGGGCATAGAGTTTGCGCACGGACGGTTCGGCGTTGCGCAGCGCCCGGCTGTCGCAGGCTTCCTCGGTCGCCGCCGCCATGCGCGAGCGCACCAGGGCGAGCGGCGGCGTCATCCAGAACAAGCCGAGCAGCGCTTCCTCGAGCGGCCGGCGCAGATTGTCGCCGCGGCGTAAATGCGCAAGCTCGTGCAAACCGATCAGGCCGAGGCGCTGCGCATCCAACATGCGCGCCGCTGCGGCCGGGATCAGGATCGCCGGACGCCGCAGGCCCGCGAGCATCGGCCGGTCGATCTCCTCGCTGACCAGGACGGGCGGGACCGCAACCCGCGTCTGCGCCGCTTCCCGCGCCAGTGTGTTCGCGAGCTCAGGCGCATCGAGCGGCGCTGCGCGACGATGACAACGGCCAGCCGCTGGCGGCCCGCCATCCACATCGCCAGGCGCGCCACCGCGCCCATCAGGGACAGCGTCAGGACCGCGACGGCGACCCAGACGGCTTCCGGCCGGGCCAGCCAGGCTTCGAAAAGGGGCGGCGCAGCCGGCGGCGCGATCGACGACAAGGGGAGCGTCGAATGCACGCGCGCCGTATGCGCCGCGACTGCGGGGGCGGTTGCGAACGCGTCCGCGAAAAAGCGTCCGCCCAACACCTGCAGCAGGAACAGAAGCGGCAGAACAAAGACCACGCCCCACGCGACCTCACGCACTCGCGGCGCACGCGTCAGACGCTCGGCCAAGAGGCCGATCAGCGAACCGACGACGGTCAACGGCCAGGCGGCCAGAAGCCCGAGGGCGGCGGCGACGAGCCAGGCGTTCATGACGTGCGCTCCTTTGGTGTGGGGCGAGTGGTTAGCCGACGGCCTTCCAGAGTATCGGGATCATTACCGTGCCCCCGCTGACCGGCCGACCGTCCGCGGTCGTCGACTGCATGCGGAACTTTTGCGCCAGTTTGAGCTCGGCGGCGCCGAACCCCTGTCCTTGCGGGGTCTCGCTGACCACACGGCAGGCGGTGAGCGTGCCGTTGCTTTTCACCCGGCAAGACATTTTCGAGCGACCCTCGATTCCGGCCGCAAGCGCCTTGGCCGGAAAGTTGGTCCCAAAGTCTTCGCCCTTGGGCTGCGACACCCAGATCGGGCTCTTGATGAGACTCGAGTAGGCGAAAGTCGGCTTGGCCGGCGGCTGGGATTGTGCGCCGTCTGCTGCGGCCACGGCGGCGTTCGCACTCAGGCCCGCGACGGCGGCGAGGGCGGCGACGACGGCGCCGAGGGCAACTATGGTCGACGAGCGGGCGGGATGTGCGGGGTTGAGAATAGAGTTCATGCGCATGAGACGGGACCTCCTGTTTGCGCCGATGAAGGCCGGGGCGTGCTCCGGACCGGCGCCGAGCCGGAGCGTTTCGACGAGGGTTCGGGCATAGACGCGGCGAAGTGCTTCATCCGCGCCGCGGAGCGCCTGGTCGTCACAAGCTTCTTCCATGGCCGCGGCCATCTGCGCGCGGACAAAGCCAATCGGCGGCGTCAGCCAGAAGAGACCGAGGAGCGCTTCTTCGAGAGGCCGGCGCAGATTGTCGCCTCGCCGCAGGTGCGCGAGCTCGTGCAAGCCGATCAGACGCAGACCATCGGAGTCCAGGGTGCGAGCGGCTTCCGCGGGGATCAGGATCGCCGGATCGCGAACGCCCGCCAGCATCGGCCGGTCGATCTCTTCGCTGACCAGGGTGCGCACACGACCTGACGCAAGCGGCGAGAGCGGCTTCGCGCGGTGCACTACATGCGCAAGCCTTTGGCGGCCCGCAAACCAGACGGACACGCGCGCGACCGCGCCGGCGAGCGAAAGGCTGAGCACCGCCAACGCGACCCAGACCGTCTCGGGCCGTGTCAACAGAGCTTCGAACACGCCCGGCGCCGAGGGCGAGGTCAGGGTCAATGTGCCGAGCGTCACCGACACATGCACCGCGTTCCCAGCCGACGGCGTCGGCGCGAGCATCTCCGCCAGGCGTTCGCCCATGACCAGCAAGAAGAACAACAGCGGAAGAACGAAGGCCGCGCCCCACGCGAGTTCACGCACACGTGGCGATCGCGTCAGGCGCTCCGCGAGCAGACCGATCAGCGAACCGGCGGCGACCAGCGGCCACGCAGCGAGAAGACCCAGCGCTGCGGCCATGAGCCAGGCGTTCATGACGTGCGTCCCTTGCCATCGACTTCGGCCAGCAGCGCTTCGAGTTCGGCGGCTTCCGCTTCGCTGAGCAACTGGCTGCCGCTGAACGCGGAGGCCGCGACCGACGCGTCGATCTCGAGGAAGTCGCCCATGCGGCGCACCATGGCGCCGATGACGCTGACCTTGTTGTCGGCGGCTTCGTAGACGGCCAGGCCGTGCACCGAACGGCGCACGACCAGCCCCTTCCCGCGCATGCGCTCCAGCACCGTGCGCGTGGTGGAGGCGGTCCACTCCAGCGCCGGGCCGGCCTGGTCCTGGACTTCCCGGGCGCTCAGCGGGCCCTTACGCCACAACAGTTTCAGGAGTTCGAGTTCGGTGTCCGAGGGCGGTGTCACGGCGCTCTCCGCGTCATAAGTCAGCAGTACGTTACAGTTGTAGCGCACCGCTGTCAATCGTCACAAATCCGCCCCTCCCCGCCCCCTATGAGCTAGGCTCGAACCTGTCCTTGCGGAGTCATCCATGCTTGCCGCCGTCGTCGCCGCCGCCTTGCTGTTTGCGCCCGCCGCCAATGCGCCCGCGCCGCTCGACGCCGCAGCGTGCGAGGCCATCCCGGGCGCTCCGGACGAAGGCCCGCGCTTCAAGGATTCCGACGGCGTGTTCTCGCTGTCTCTTCCCTCGAGCTGGGTGCAGAAAGACGTGTCCTCCGACGATGTCGTGAAGTTCGGCGACCGCGCGGTGTTTGATCTGCGCCAGGGCGACCTTCACCGCCTCCTCATTGCGCGCCTTCTCACGCCCACCGGCACCCGCGCCGAAGAAGCCGCTCACCTGGCCGAAGGCAAATGGTTCGGGGTCGGCAACGTCGTCACCCACGCAGGCGCGCCCTGCACCTGGGTCGGCTTTCAAGGCGTCGGTCACGCGCGCAAGCGTTCGCTCGTCTGCGACCTCACGGTCAAGGACAAGCCGGCGCGCTTTGTATTGGATCTTATCTACCTCGACACCGACACGTGCGATCACAGCGTTGAGCTGCACGGCGTCGTCGACACGCTGAAGTGGGGCGCGGGCGTTTCGCCCGGCGCGCACTAGAGTCAGGCGAACGCCTTGGTGAGGAAGCTCACCGAGCGGTGGAGCATCTCCTTCTCTTCCTTGTCGGGCCAGGAAGGGTGCCCCACGTCGCGGACCTCGACATAGTCGACGCTGCGGCCGGCTTCCTTCAGCGCGCGGTTCATTTCACGCGACTGGGATACCGGGACGATCTTGTCGTCGGCGCCGTGGAAAAGAAGGACGGGAACCTTGAACTCCTTCGCGCGGCGACGTGGCGACGCCGCTTCGATAGAGACTTGATCCTTCTCCGGGTCGCCGATGCGTGCCGACCAGAATCCGTAGAGTTCATGGTCGGACGAGTCATCATGTGTGCGTTCGTAATGCAGCAGCTCGACCAGATCGGCCGGGCCGGCGATCGAGATCACGCCCTTGTAGCGGTCAGGGCGCCGAAGCGCCCCCATCAGGGACGCGTAGCCGCCATAGCTGGCGCCCATCATCGCGACGCGCGACACGTCGAGCTTGCGCAGAGCGACCGCCTGATCGACGGCATCGTCCAGGTCCTCCTGCATGCGCCCGTCCCACCGGCGCCAGCCCGCCTTCGCGAAGTCGAGCCCGTAGCCGCCGGAACCGCGGAAGTTCGGCTGGAGCACCCACCAGCCCTGGGCCGCCAGAACCTGAACCCAGTTGTCGAACACAATACTGTCGCGCGCCTCCGGCCCGCCGTGCGGCATCACGACCAGCGGCCCAGGCTTCTGATCGACCGGGGCCGTCAGATAGGCGGTAATCTTGGCGCCGTCGCGGGTCTTGATCGCCAGCGTCTCCATCGGCGCCAGGCGGTCTGGATCGAGATCGGGGCGGCTTGAACCCAAGCGCACGACCTTCGCCTGACTGCGATCGTAAAGGTAATAGGCGCCAGGCTCGCGCGGACCCGTTACGGTAATGAGGAACTTGCTGAAGGCGCGGTCCGCATCGGTAATCTCGACATTGCAGGCATGGTCGAAATAGGTGTTTATCCCCCGATAGTGCGGCGCAAGCGCCGGGTCGGCGAAATCGTAGTCGGTGCGGTCGTTGGTGTAGGATGTAGCGATGTAGCGCTTGTACTGGTCGACGACTCCGCCGGTCGCGTCGCTGCCGGGGCGCGACGACACCGGCTTCCCGAATGTCATGGTGGCGAGGTCGAGCTCGCGCACCGAGACGGTGTCTTCGCCTTCGACCCGTGCGCCGACCAGGAACACACCGGGCTTTGCGGCTGGTCCGACGATGAAGAAGTCCGGGGTCTGGTCGGAGCGGAACTTGCGCACGATCTTCCAATCGTTTTCCCCAGGCGCGCGGGCGCGCACCGTCGTCACGTCGCCGCGATCGCTGACGTCGAGGCGCAACATCGGCACGCCGTCCTGCACAGCCCACAGCACGGTATGGAGCGAGCCGATCTCGATCCTGTCGGCGTTGCCGGTCATCACGTTCACGCGCCAAAGCGCCGGCAGGTCGTGGCCCGGGTCCCACGCCTGCATCAGGATATCGGTCGGGTGATCGGCCAGGATGTCGACGACCCCACCCAGGTCGTAGACCCGGCTGAGACTTTCGCTCTTGTTTTCGAACAACACGACGGGTTCAGATCCGTCCGGGTTGATGGCGATGATCCGGCGGACCGGTATGCCGAGGTCGTAGACGACGATCCAGATCAGCAGGCGGTCGTCCTTGGCCCACAGGGTGTATTGAACACCGAACTTCGTGGAGCTGAACTTCTTCACGATCTTGGTGGTGTCGGACGAGTCCACGATGAGCACGATCGGCGTCTCGTCGTCATCCGATTTCTTGTGGTGCTGGCCCGCCGCCGTCGCCTTCGCCAGGCCGGCGATGGAGATCAGCTTTCCGTTCGGCGACAGCGCCGTATCGTAAGCCTCTGGCGACGCGAAGAAGTCATCGACGGCATAGGGCTTTGGCGGCGGCGGGGCGGCGTCGGCGAAAGCGTCGCGTACACCGGCCAGCCCCGCGAGCGGCGCAGCGCCCGCAGCCAACACCATGAAGCGACGCGTAAACATGAACTCCCCCGGTCCCGCGCCATTAGGGATCAGGGTCGGGTCTTGGTCAACCCTGGGGTGCGGCGCCTAGACCAGGCGGCTCTGCACCACCGCCGCGCGGATAAAGTCGGCGAACAGCGGGTGCGGCGCGAAGGGGCGGGATTTCAGTTCCGGGTGATACTGCACACCGATGAACCACGGGTGGTCCTCGCGCTCGACGGTTTCGGGCAACAGGCCGTCGGGCGACATGCCGGCGACCATCAATCCGGCCCTTTCGAGCACGTCGCGGTAGTTGATGTTCACCTCATAGCGGTGGCGATGCCGTTCGCTCAGGGTCGTCGAGCCGTAGATTTCGGCGATCTTCGAATGCGGCGCCAGCGTCGCGTCGTAGGCGCCCAGCCGCATGCTGCCGCCGAGGTCCCCGCCGGCGCTGCGGAATTCCTTCTGGTTGCCCTTTATCCATTCGGTCATCAGACCGACGATCGGCTCGGGCGTCTCGCCGAACTCGCTGGAGGAGGCCTTGGGCAGGCCGCCCAGATTACGCGCCGCTTCGATCACCGCCATCTGCATGCCGAAACAGATGCCGAAGTACGGAATGTTACGCTCGCGCGCGAACCGCGCGGCTTCGATCTTGCCCTCGCTGCCGCGCTCGCCGAAGCCGCCGGGCACCAGGATGCCGTGGGCGCCTTGCAGGCGCGCTTCGCATTCGGCCGGATCGCCTTCGAAGGTTTCCGACTCCACCCAGTCGATGTCGACCTTGACGTTGTTGGCGACGCCGCCGTGGTGCAGCGCCTCGATCAGCGATTTGTAGGCGTCCTTCAACACCGTGTACTTGCCGACGACCGCGACGGTCACGTCGCCATCGGGGTTCAGCCGGCGTTGGGCGATGGTCTCCCAGCGCGACAGGTTGGGCGCCGGCGGCTCGTCGATGCCGAAGCAGGCGAGCACTTCGCGGTCGAGCCCTTCCTTGTGGTACTCGAGCGGCACGGCATAGATGTCCGGCGCGTCCATCGCCTGAATAACGCCGGTTTCGCGCACGTTGCAGAACAGCGCGATCTTGCGCCGTTCTTCCGGCGGGATCGGATGTTCGGTGCGGCACAGCAGGATGTCGGGCTGGATGCCGATGGAGCGGAGCTCCTTCACCGAGTGCTGCGTCGGCTTGGTCTTCATCTCGCCTGCGGTCTTCACGAACGGCAGTAGCGTCAGGTGCATGTAGACCACGTGCCCGCGCGGCAGTTCCTGGCCGAGCTGGCGGATCGCTTCGAAGAACGGCAGACCTTCGATGTCGCCGACGGTGCCGCCGATTTCGACCAGCACGAAATCCACCTCGCCCGGATCGGCGAGCACGAAGCGTTTGATCTCATCCGTGACGTGCGGGATCACCTGAACCGTGGCGCCCAGATAGTCGCCGCGCCGCTCCTTATCCAGGATGGTCTGGTAGATGCGCCCGGTGGTGACGTTGTCGCTCTTGGTCGCGGACACGCCCGTGAAGCGCTCGTAGTGGCCAAGGTCGAGGTCGGTCTCGGCGCCGTCGTCGGTGACGAAGACTTCACCGTGCTGATAGGGGCTCATCGTGCCCGGGTCGACGTTCAGATACGGGTCGAGCTTGCGTAGGCGGACCTTGTAGCCGCGCGCCTGCAGCAACGCGCCCAGGGCGGCGGAAGCGAGGCCTTTTCCCAACGAGGAAACCACGCCGCCGGTAATGAAAACATAGCGGGCCATGGGACTTCAGCTTATGCCCGATTCGCGTCCACGACATGCGGTCAAGCTGTCGCGGGAGGCGGTTCGGCTGGGGAGAAAGCGCGGACCGGAGGGGACCGCGCCGGGGATCACTTCTTGGCCGGGGGCGATTTGGCCGCAGGCGCCGGCGCCACCGGAACCCCGCCCTGCTTCAGGGTGATCGGCGCGCCCGTCTCCAGGTCGCCGAGCGAGCCCGCGGCGTTGTTGGCGGCGTTACCCAGCGAGGTCGCCGGAGCGGCGTTCGCTGGAGCGGTCGGTGCGGCGGCTACCGGGTTGCGCTTCAAGGACTGGCCGGCCCTGCCAACGGCGGTGGTCGAGTTCTCGTAGTTGCCGAGGATGGTCAGGCTGACCGACAGCACAAAGAACATGGACGCCAGGATCGCCGTCGTGCGGGTCAACAGGTTGCCCGCGCCGCGCGCGGTCATCAGCCCGCCTCCCCCGCCGCCCATGCCGAGCGCGCCGCCCTCGGAGCGTTGGAGCAGGATGACGATCACCATGCTCACGCAAACAAGGATCAGAAGGACCAGAAGGACGGTCTGAAGGAACTGCAGCTGCTGCATGGAGGCCTGAAAATCGGGTTCGCGCCCTTAGGTGGGACGCGGGGGGCGCGGATCAAGCGCGCGCTTCTATCAGAGACCCTCCGGCGACGCCATAGGGGCGCCGCTTCAGATGGCCCGTATGATCGGCAGGAAATCGGCCCCCTTCAAAGAAGCCCCGCCGACCAGGGCTCCGCCGACTTCGGCCGCGTGCAGGATCTCCGAGGCGTTGGAGGGCTTCACCGAGCCGCCGTAGAGGATGGGGACGTCCCCGCCGGCCTCCCCGAACCGGTCGCGCAGGACCTGGCGGATGGCGGCGTGGACCTCTTCGATCTCGGGCGTGGTGGGGGTCAGGCCGGTGCCGATCGCCCAGACGGGCTCGTAGGCCAGCGAAAACGCCTTGCCGGCGAGGCCTTCGGGGAGTGAGGCCGTGGTCTGCGCCTGGACCACGGCGACCGCGTCGCCCGCCTGGCGCTGGGTCAGGGTCTCGCCGACACAGACGATGGGCTCCAGCCCGGCCCGAAGCGCCGCCTCGACCTTCCGGGCTACCAGGGCGTCGGTTTCGCCCCAGCCGGAACGGCGTTCGGAGTGGCCGAGGATCACCAGGGTCGCGCCGGCGTCCTTCAGCATCTCGCCCGACAGGTCGCCGGTGAAGGCCCCCGAGGCCTCGACCCGCAGATCCTGGGCTCCGACTTCCAGGGGCGAACCGGCCACGGCGTCGGCCAGGCGGTGGATCAGGGTCGCCGGCGGACAGATCGCCACCCGGGCGGCGCTGGGCTCCGCGGTCAGGGCCAGGGCCACCGCGCGCGCCTCGCCGATGCCCGAGGCCAGGCCGTTCATCTTCCAATTGCCGGCGATCAAAGGGCGGGTATCGGTCATGCGGGGCCGGTCGCAGGGGTGAAAAGCCAGGGAGGGCGATGCTTTAGGCGAGGCGAAAGCTCGCGCCAAGGGCGATACGCTTGGCTTGCCGGATTGCGGCCCGCTCTACTATACCCCGCAAACCACCGCGGCTTTCGGCGATCCCTGCCGTCCGCGCCGCCAGAAAGACTTCCGCTCCATGATCGGCTTCTTCCGCAAACTCTCGCAGTCCTGGGTCGCCAAGATCCTGTTCGCGCTCCTGATCGTCGCCTTCGGCTTCTACGGCGTGAACTCGATGCTGCACGGCAAGATCACCACCGATGTGATCACCGCCGGCGGCCGCTCGATCGACGAGGCCAGGTTCAAAACCAACATGGACCGAGAAAAGCAGGGGATAGAGCAAGAGCAGAACCAGGGCCAAGCACTCTCGTGGGAGACGCTGCAAGAGTCCGGTTTGGTGGACAAGATGGTCCAGGACATGGCGAACCAGCAGGCCTTCTCCGCCTGGATGAACCAGATCGGCCTTCGGCCCTCAGACAAGGTCGTCACCAACGCGCTCAAAAAGTCGCCCGACTTCTTCAATCCAGTCACCGGCGCCTTCGACCGTGACGCCTACGATAGACGGCTCACCGACCTCGGCATCACCGAGCCGCAGGCCGAGGAGGAGTTGAAGGACCAGGTAGCGGAGGAGCACTTTTCTGCGGCTATGCGCGCGGGCTTCACTCTGCCGCGCATTTACGGCGCCGTGCAGGTCGCGACCGTGTTGCAGAACCGCGACGTGAGCTGGTTCGTGGTCGGGCCCAAAAGCATTCAGATGCCGGACAAGCCGACCGACGCGGATCTCACCAAGTTCATCGCGGCCAATTCCGACGTGCTGCGCCGTCCCGAGACGCGCACCATGACTGCGATTCTGTTCGCCCCCGGCGCCGTGGCCAAGACCATCCAGGTCAGCGACGCCGACCTGCAGAAAGCCTACGCCGCCCAGAAAGACCGTCTGTCTACGCCGGAGACGCGCAGCTTCGTGATCATCCCCGCGCGCACCGAACAAGCCGCGGCCCAGGCGGCATCGTCGCTGAAAGCCGGCGGCGATCCCGCCGTCGTCGCGCGCGCCGCGGGCGTGCAGCCGGTGGCCTTCGACAACCGCCCCAAGGCAAGCCTCCCGGACGCGGCGGTGGCCAACCAGGCCTTCACGCTGCAGATCGGCGAGGTCTCGCAGCCGGTGCACGGCACCCTCGGCGCCTGGACCGTGATCAAGATGCTGTCGATCACGCCCGGCAAGGACGTCAGCTTCGAGGAAGCCAAGCCGAAACTGGCCGACGCGCTGATGAAGCCGCTGGTGGCCGCCAAGATCGACGACCTGGTCGAGAAATATCAGGACATGCGTGAGAAGGGCGTCAGCATGGCCGACGCGGCCAAGCAGCTCGGCGTGCCGCTGCAGACCTTCCCGCCCCTCACCAAGGAAGGCACAGGCCCGAACAAGCAGCCCTACACCGGCCCCAACGGGCAGCCCGTCATCTTCCCCAAGCAGATGCTCGACGCCCTCTACAAGCTGCCCAAGGGCGGCGAGAGCCCGGAGCCGGAAGAAGGTGGCGCCGGCCTGCTATTCGCCATCCACGTCGACGACATCCAGCCCTCGGCGCTTCCGACGGTGACCGATCAGAACCGCGACGAACTGGCGCGGGTCTGGACCGCGCGTGAGATCGCCTCGCGCGAAAAGACCGTCGCCGACGCCGTCGCCCAGCGCATCCGCAAGGGCCAGGACATCGCCGCCGCCGCCAAGTCGGTGAACGCCGACCTGGTGACCAAGCAGAACCAGACCTATCCGCACAAGCAGGACGAGCCCGACGCAACCCTGCGCGCCATGGCGTTCCAGACCGCGCCGAAGGACGCCTTCTCGGTACAGACCCAGGACGGCTTTGTCGTGGGCGAAACGACCGCGGTGCACCCGCCGGTGACATCGCTCGCCGCAGAATTTACCGACAAGGCACGCATGCAAATGGCGTCGAACACCTTCGAGGCTCTGAGCGGACAAACCTACGCTGCGGTGCGCAAGAAGCTGAAGGTCCAGATCAACAAGGACCTGGTCGACGAGGCGCTGAACCTGACGCAGCCGAACGCCGCCAAGAAAAAATGAGCGCCGAGCCCGGGTTCGAGGCGTTCGCCGCGGCCTACGTTTCGGGACGCGTTCAGGTCGTCTGGCGGCGCATCGTCGACGATCTCGAAACGCCGGTCTCGGCGTGGCTGAAGATCGCGCGCGGCAAGCCCTACCCGTTCCTCTTCGAGTCGGTGGAGGGCGGCGCCTGGCGCGGGCGCTATTCGATCATCACCTTCGCGCCCGATCTGGTCTGGCGCTGCCGCGGCGACGCCGCCGAGATCAGCGAGGGCGACGACATCGCGCGCGACGTCTGGACGCCGCAACCCCGGGGCGCGCTCGACAGCCTGCGCGCCCTGGTCGCCGCGTCGCGCTTCGAGCTGCCGAAGGAATTGCCGCCGATGGCCGCGGGTCTGTTCGGCGCCATCGGCTACGACCTCGTGCGCCTGGTCGAACCGCTTGGGGAGCAGAACCCCGATCCGTTCGGCCTGCCCGATGGGATCATGACGCGCCCGGGCATCGTCGCCGTGTTCGACTCCATCGGTCAGGAGATCGTGGTGATCACCACGGTGCGGCCGTCGTCACGCTCCGCGCGTGAGGCCTATGACGCCGCGGTTGCGCGCCTCGAACAGGTCGCCGCCGATCTGAAACAGACCCTGCCCGCCGCGCCGGCGCACAAGCCGCGCGAACAGCCGCCCTTCACCTCGCCCTTCGATGTGACCAGCTACGGCAAGGTGGTCGAGAAGGCGAAAGAATACATCGCCGCCGGCGACATCTTTCAGGTCGTGCCGAGCCAGCGTTTCCGCTCGGCCTTCGATCTCGACCCGTTTTCGCTCTACCGTTCGCTGCGCCGGTTGAACCCGTCACCGTTCCTGTTCTTCCTCGACTTCGGCAGTTTCCAGCTCGCCGGTTCCAGTCCCGAAATCCTGGTGCGCCTGCGCGACGGCAAGATCACCATCCGCCCGATCGCCGGCACGCGGCCGCGCGGCAAGACGCCGGAGGAAGACCTTGCCCTCGAACAGGAACTGTTGGCCGATCCCAAGGAGCTGGCCGAGCACCTGATGCTGCTCGACCTCGGCCGCAACGACGTGGGCCGCGTGGCCCTGCTGCGCGAGCCCGGCGCCAACGACGACGCGGTGGAGACCAAGGGCCCGAGCGTGCGCGTGACCCAGAGCTTCACCGTCGAGCGCTACAGCCACGTCATGCACATCGTCTCCAACGTCGAGGGCGACGCGCCGCCCAACGCCGATCCGGTCGACGTGCTGATGGCCGCCCTGCCCGCCGGCACCCTGTCCGGCGCGCCGAAGGTTCGCGCCATGCAGATCATTGACGAACTTGAGGTCGAAAAGCGCGGCATCGCCTACGCCGGCGCTGCGGGCTACATCTCGTGCACGGGCGCGGTCGACACCTGCATCATCCTGCGCACCGCGCTGGTGAAGGACGGCATGATGTACGTGCAGGCCGGCGGCGGCGTTGTCGCCGACTCCGACCCGGTCGCCGAATACGAAGAGACCATGCATAAGTCGCGCGCCCTCAAACGCGCCGCCGAAGAAGCCTGGCGCTTCGCCTGACATGCACGCGCGCTTCCGGATCGGCGCCGATCTCGATGTCTGCCGCCTCGGCTTCGGCGCCATGCATCTCTGCGGTCCCGGTTTGTGGGGCGAGCCGGAAGACCCTGACGAAGCGCGCCGCGTGCTGCGGCGCCTGCCCGACCTCGGCATCGACCTCATCGACACGGCGGACAGCTACGGCCCGGGCGTGTCCGAGCGCCTGATCGGCGAAGAACTCGGCGCCCGATCCGACATCGTCGTCGCCACCAAGGCGGGCTTCGTGCGGCCGACCGCGAACGACTATTCCGTGTGCGGCGATCCCGACTATCTGCGCCGCATGGCCGAAGCCAGCCGAGAGCGTCTCGGCGTCGAGCGCATCGCGCTGTGGCAGCTGCATCGCGTCGATCCAGACGTCCCGGCGCGGATGCAGTTCGCAGCGATCGCCAAGCTGATCGAAGACGGCGTGATCCGCCATGCCGGCCTCAGCCACGTCAGCATCGAGCAGATCGAACTCGCGCGAACCTACTTCCCCGTCGCCACGGTGCAGAACCGCTACAACATGATCGACCGCGCGAGCGAGGCCGTGCTCGACCACTGTGCGGCGCACGGCATCGGCTTCATGCCCTTCTACCCGCTTGCCGCGGGGCGACTGACCCGCGCCGGAACCGTGCTCGGCCCGATCACTGCCGCCCACGGCGCGACCGCGAGCCAGGTTGCGCTCGCCTGGCTGCTGCAGCGCAGCCCGGTCATGCTGCCGATCCCCGGCACCTCGCGGGTCGCCAATCTCGAGGAAAACGCCGGCGCGCTCTTACTGCGCCTGACCGAGGCCGAGTTCGCCCTGTTGGATGCGAAGGGCCGTGAAGCCTGGGCCGCGGCGAAGCCCTAAGGCTGCCAGTGCGACAGGGTCTGGTCCGCCTTCGAGCCCGCGCCCAGGGTCCCTGGACCCATGATCACCGCCCCGGCGAGCAGGAGCGCCGAGAAGGCCATCAGGAACGCCGCGCCCAGGCCGCGCCAGGCGCTGACCGGCTTGCGCTTGGGCTTTTCCAGGACGCGCCGCGCCTCGGCGATGGCTTCGTCGATGGAAAGCGGCATGACTACGGCGTCGACCATGGCGGGCTCCAGGCTCCTCCTCCCAACCCAAAATGGGTTTGGTTAACAAACCAGAAACGCGACTGAGCTTTGCCGCTGTCGTTGGGCGCGCTAGGGTGAGCGGGTGTGAGTAGTTGGGGCCGGTAGAGTGCTTGGGGTAGGTAGAAGGCGTTTCGAGCCGTCGGAGCTGGGGCTTCTGGGCGGCCAGTATGTCGCGGGCTTCGGCGCTGCGACCGCCTTCGTGTACGCCGTTTGGCGGACCTGGCAGGGAGACGCCCATGCGTTCCCCGAAGGCGTTCGTTCCCTCTCGATCGGCCTGATGAACCTGTCGCTGGTGCTGCTGGCGGCCTATTTCTGGCCCCGCTTGCGCGAAGCCAACCGCCAGCACTGACCTTGTCACAAGCCTGGCCAACCCTTGGCCGGGCACGCGTTCCGGCCTAGATACCTCCGCCCGGAGCGCCTCATGATCCTCGTCGTCGACAACTACGACAGCTTCACCTGGAACCTCGTCCACTACCTGGCCGAGCTGGGGGCCCGCGTGGTCGTGCGCCGCAACGATGTGCTGAGCGCCGACGAGGCCCTGGCGATGGGCGCGGAAGCCGTGGTGCTCTCGCCCGGCCCCTGCACCCCCAACGAGGCCGGGATCTGCCTCGACCTGCTGGCCAAGGCCCCTGACGCGCTTCCGATCCTGGGCGTGTGCCTGGGCCACCAGTCGATCGCCCAGGCCTTCGGCGGCCAGGTGGTGCGCGCCAAGAGCCTGATGCACGGCAAGACCAGCCCGATCCATAACGACGGCGAAGGCCTGTTCCGCGGCCTGCCCGACCCGTTCACCGCCACCCGCTATCACTCCCTGGCCGCGCCCCGCGAAAGCCTGCCCGACGTGCTCAAGGTCACCGCCTGGACCGAGGACGGCGAGGTCATGGGTCTTCGCCACGCGAGCCGCCCTATCTTCGGCGTTCAGTTCCACCCGGAGTCGATCGCCACCGAAGGCGGCCACCAGATGCTGGCCAACTTCCTCGATCTGGCCGGGGTGAAGCGCCGCCCCGTCGCGGCCTGACATGTCCGACGCCTTCAAACCGATCCTGGGTCGCCTGGCCGCCGGTGAAATCCTCACCGACGAGGAAACCGCCGAATTCTTCGCCGCCTGTCTGCGGGGCGAGGCCTCGCCCGCCCAGGTCGCCGCCGCCGTCACCGCCATGCGGGTACGCGGTGAAACCGTGGGCGAGATCGCCGCCGGCGTGGCCGCCATGCGCGAGGCCGGGCTGAAGCTCGAACACGCCCACGACGTGGTCGACACCTGCGGCACCGGCGGAGATGGTCAGCATACGTACAATATCTCGACCGCCGCCGCGTTTGTCGCCGCCGGGGCCGGGGTGAAAGTGGCCAAACACGGCACCCGCTCGCTGTCCTCGCGCTCGGGATCGTCGGATGTGCTGGCCGCGCTCGGCGTCAACATCGAGGCGTCGCCGCAGTGTTCGACCCGCGCGCTCGACGAAGCCGGCATCTGTTTTCTGTTCGCGCCCGCTTATCACGGCGCCATGCGTCACGTGACCCCGGTGCGCGCCGAGCTCGGCTTCCGCACCATCTTCAACGTCATGGGCCCGCTCTCGAACCCCGCCGGCGCCAAGCGCCAGGTGGTCGGCGTCTACGACCCGGCCCTGGTCGAGCCGCTGTGCGAAGTGCTTGGCCGGCTGGGCGCCACGCGCGCCTGGGTGGTGCACGGCTCGGGCCTCGACGAGTTGACCACCACCGGCCCCACCGAGGTGGCCGAGTGGAAGGACGGCGCCGTCAGCGTCTTCAGCGTCACCCCGGAAGAACTCGGCCTGCCGCGCGTCGACATCGGCGCGCTGCGTGGCGGCGACGCCAGGAAAAACGCGCGCGCGCTGCGTGATCTGCTGGCCGGCAAGACCAACGCCTACCGCGACGTGGTGCTGTTGTCGGCGGCCGCGATCTTCGTCGTCGCCGATCGCGCACCCACCCTCACCGACGGCCTCGCGATGGCGGGGGAGGCGGTGGACCAGGGGCGCGCCCAGGCCGCGCTCGACAAGCTGATCGAGATCTCCAACGCGTGACCGATACGCTCGCAAAGATCGCAGCCTACAAGCGCGAGGACGTAGCCGCGCGAAAAGCCGCCTGTCCGCAGGCCGAGATCGACCGCCGCGCCGCCGACGCGTCGCCGGTCCGCGGTTTCCGTCGCGCGCTGGAACAGAACTCCGGCGCCGGGCGCCTCGCCCTCATCGCCGAGATCAAGAAGGCGTCGCCGTCGCGCGGTCTGATCCGCGAAGACTTCGACCCGCCGGCGCTCGCCCGCGCCTACGCCGACGGCGGCGCCGCGTGCCTGTCGGTGTTGACCGACGCGCCGAGCTTCCAAGGCGCCGACGCCTATCTGGTCGCCGCGCGCGACGCGGTGGCGCTTCCGTGCCTGCGCAAAGAGTTCCTGGTCGACCCGTGGCAGGTCGCCGAAAGCCGCGCGCTCGGCTCCGACGCGATCCTCGTCATTCTCGCCATGGTCGATGACGCACTGGCCCGCGCGCTGATGGATGAGGCGGCGCGATTCGGTCTCGACGCCCTGGTCGAGGTGCACGACGATTCGGAAATGGCCCGCGCCAAGGCCCTGGGCGCCCGCCTGGTCGGTATCAACAATCGCGATCTTCGCAGCTTCGAAGTCAGCCTCGGTACGACCGAACGGCTGGCCCCCCAGGCGTCCGAGGACGCGTTTCTGGTCGCCGAGAGCGGAATCTTCTCAAACGCCGACGCCGTAAGGGTTTCCGCTGCCGGCGCGCGGGCCATGCTGGTGGGCGAAAGCCTTATGCGCCAGGCCGATGTGACCGGCGCGACCCGGACCCTTTTGGGCTCAGAATAGGAACTCATCAGGAACCGTATGGCCGCGGTTACTTGACTTTAAGGAAGAACACTTACAGAACGCCCTCGACAGTTCACGGCTTGTTCCGAGGTCGACCATGCTCACGCGCAAACAGCACGAGCTCCTGATGTTCATTCATGAGCGCATCAAAGAGACCGGAGTCTCGCCGTCTTTTGACGAAATGAAGGAGGCGCTGGATCTCGCCTCGAAATCCGGCATCCATCGACTGATCACCGCGCTCGAAGAACGCGGGTTCCTGCGGCGCCTGCCCCACCGGGCCCGGGCGCTCGAGGTGATCAAGCTCCCCGAACAGGCCACCGCCTCGGCCCCGCCGCGCGGCCGCGCCCCGTTCCGCCCGACCGTGGTCGAAGGCGCTCGCCCGAGCGCCTCGGCGGAAACCGGCGCGGCCAACGACACCCGCGAGCTCCCGATCTTCGGCAAGATCGCCGCAGGCGTGCCCATCGAAGCAATCCAGATGGAGCGTGACCGCATGGCCGTGCCGGAAAGCCTGCTGGGCTCCGGCGAGCACTTCATCCTCGAGGTGTCGGGCGACTCCATGATCAACGCCGGCATTCTCGACGGCGACCACGTGGTCATCCGCCGCTCCGACGAGGCCAACTCCGGCGAGATCGTCGTGGCCCTGGTCATGGGCGAGGAAGCGACGCTGAAGCGGCTGCGCAAGAAGGGCGCGTCCATCGCGCTGGAAGCCGCCAACCCGGCCTACGAGACCCGCATCTTCGGTCCGGACCAGATTGAGGTTCAGGGTAAGCTGGTGGGCCTTATCCGCCGCTATCACTGACGCTTAGCGGCGCAGCCTAGGGCTCCATCTTCGCGCGCGAACGCGCCACGACGTCGGCAATGGCGTCGAGCACCGCCTGCGGCTGATCGAGCTGAATGTTGTGACCGGCGCCCGGCACGACGTCGGACACGCCGCGCACCGAACGGTTCGCCAATGCGTCGTGCCCCGCCTTCCACTGCGCTTCGAACGCGACCTTGTGATCGGCCGCCGGCGCGGCGGAACCTTCGAGGGGATTGCTGGCCGTGAGCACGGTGATCGGCATGTCGCCGAACCTGTGCGCGAGCTTTCGCTCCTTACGACTGTCCTCATCGTCGCCGGGCGCGACCCCGAAAACGCTGTCGGCTTCGGACTGCACCGCCTCGTACCGCCCGGGGCGGTCGAACTGATAAGCAAGATAGGCGCGCTCGCCGGGCGTGCGTCCCGGCGCGGGCGCATAGCAATCGTGTGGATCGCTCATGCTCAGCGCGCCTTTCCGCGCCAGCGCCACGCAGCCGTCGGTGTGCGCGTGGTCGTCGGCGTGGTCCTTCCGCATCTTCGCTTGCTCGTCGGGCGTGAGCGGCACGCCGTCGCCCGCGAACGCGGGGTCGATCAGCACCAGGCCAGCGACCTCGTGCCAATAGCGATCGGTGTAGAGCGTCGCGTACAGGCCGCCGAGGGAATGCCCCACCAGCACCACGCGGCCACGCACGCCGGCGCGGTGCAGCAGGGCGTGCAGATCCGAGGTGACGTTCATCGCCGTCATCGGGCGCTTCGACGGATCGCTGAAGCCGTAACCGGCGCGGTCGTAGAAACAGACGCGCGAGATGTTGGCCGCGCCGGCGGCGATCTTCTGCCAGTTCAGCATATGGCCGCCGAGACCGTAGTCGAACACGATGGTGGGGCCGCCGTGGCCGATGCAAACGAGGTTCATCCGCCGGCCGCCGCCGATATCGACCCGGTGCTTCGACAGCAGCACCGTCTCCGCCTGGGCGTCCGTCACGGGGGTCGCGGCCGCCGGCCACGCGGCGGCCGTCATCAGAACGGTGAGAAGGCAGAGCGCCAGCCGCATGCGAGTCTCCTCCGGGCGGTAAAGCTTAGCGCCGTCAGCGCCTCAGCCCCAGCGCCGGCGGCAACGCCTCGGCCAGAAAATCGATGAAGGCCCCCACCGCCGGGCGCTGGCCCCGCCGTGTCGTGAAGACCAGGTGCACGATGCCCTGGACCTGGCTCCAGTCGTCCAGCAACTGGACCAACTCGCCGGAGCGCAGGGCCGGGCAACAGGCCATCTCCGGCAGGAAGCCGATCCCGATCCCCGCCTTGGCCGCCTCCAGCAGCACCGTGAAGTCGCCCGCCGCCAGGCGCGGGGTGTGCTCGACCACCGCCTCACGGCCGTCGGTGTGGGTCAGCCGCCAGACGTCCTTGCCGCCGCCCTCCAGGTGCCCGAGCGTCGGCAGGGCCTCCAGGTCCCGCGGCGTCTGTGGCTTGCCGTGGGCCGCCACGAAAGCCGGGCTGGCGACGATCAGAACCCGCTCGCGCCCCAGCACACGGATCTTCAGAGCCGCGTCCGTGTCTAGCTGGGTGCGGACCCGCAGCGCCACATCCACGCCCTCCTCGATCAACTCGACCCGGCGGTTGGTCACCAGGAGCTGCACCTGGACCTTAGGGTTGGCGGCCAGGAACCTTGGAAGGATTGAGGAAAGCCCGGCCTGGGCGAGCTGGACGGGAACGCTGGCGCGGACCACGCCACGCGGTTCGACGCCCTGGGCGAGCGCGGCCTCTTCGGCCGACTGGGCCTCCGCCACCATGGCCTGGGCGTGGCTGAACACCTCCTCGCCGGCCTCGGTGACCGCGAACCGGCGGGTGGATCGCTCCAGCAGACGCACGCCCAGCGCGGCCTCCAGCCGGGTGACCCGCCGGCTCAGGCTGGACTTGGGTTGGCCGAGTGCGCGGGCCGCAGGCGCAAAGCCCTTGTGCTGCACGACGGAGGCGAAGGCGGAAAGGTCGTTCAGGTCCTGCATGCGGCCTCCGGGTCGTTCCGGTTATGGAACGATGAGTTGCGGAACGCCTATCTAATCTTTCGATCGTTCCAATTCCAGATTGGTCCCTGCGCGACGGGCATCAGCTCTTCGGCGTCCCATTGGAGGTGGGGCCATGAACATTTTGCACATCGATTCCAGCGTCTTGGCGGACAACTCGGTCACCCGCGCGCTCAGCGCCCGGCTCACTGAAACCCTGACCGCGGCCTACCCCGGCGTGAGCGTCACCTATCGCGACCTCGCCGCCGATCCACTCGACCACCTGTCCGGCCACGTCCTGGCCGCCCGCTTCGGCGCAGAGGTCGCCCGCACGCCGGCCCAGGCCGAAGACCTGGCGCGCAGCGAACGGGCGCTCGACGACTTCCTGGCCGCCGACGTCGTGGTCATCGGCGCCCCCATGTACAACTTCGCGATCCCGAGCCAGCTGAAGGCCTGGATCGACCGCATCGCCGTGGCGGGCCGCACCTTCCGCTACACCGAGAGCGGCGTCGAGGGCCTGGCGGCCGGGCGCAAGGTGATCGTGGTGTCCTCGCGCGGCGGGGTCTATTCCGCCGGCGCCATGGCCGACTTCGACTTCCAGGAGGCCTATCTGAAGCGCCTGTTCGGCTTCCTGGGCGTCACCGACATCGAGTTCGTGCGCGCCGAGGGCGTCAACCTCGGTCCCGACCAGAAGGCCCAGGCGGTCGCCGCCGCCCAGGCCGACATCGACGGACGAGCCCTGCGCGTCGCCGCCTGATCCGGCGCGTCTCCTCCCCTGGTTAGTGCGATGGCCGGACAGGGAAATCCCGTCCGGCCTTACGCGTGTCCGGAGCCCAGCGCCCCGGGTTTGTTGCGTATACAATTTATCTGCGCTAAGCCGCTGTGCAGATCACGGGGAGAGGGACATGGGATTGTCGCTGGCCGGCGTCGCCAACCGCCGGATGGAAGCCGCGGTGATCTTCACGATCCTGGCCCTGGCCGCCGCCAGCCGCGCCCAGATCGCCGCTTCGCCGCAGCCGACGCTCTGCGCCCAGTCGGGGGCCCATCATCCGGCTTCGAAGTCGGATCAGGGCGTGTCGCTACCGCGTTGGGTTCTTGCGCTTATTCCGCCGCCGCCGCGGGCGTGACCGTCGCCTCGTCCCCCTCACCCGGCTGAGCGATCGCCACCACCGCCGCCTTGGCGCGCGTGTCCACCTGCAGGCTGAAGATGTCGGGCCGCGCATAGTGGCCGACCGCGTCGAAGTCGTAACGGGCGCGGGTCAGGTCGGCGAAGTCGAGATCCGCCGTCAACACCGCCTCGCGGCCGCGCACCGGCTCCGCGATCACTGCGCCCAGCGGCCCCACGATCAGACTGCCGCCGCCAATCAGCGGCGCGTCAGGCGCCAAACCCTCGATGGCGGGATAGTCGGCCGGGCAGTCGGCGCGGGTCAGGATCTGGACGGCGGAGAGCACGAAGCAGCGGCCCTCCATGGCGATGTGACGCATGGTGGCGGCCCAGGTCTCGCGGTCGTCGACTGTCGGCGCGCACCACAGCTGGACGTCCTGGGCGTAGAGCGCCGTGCGCAGCATCGGCATCATGTTTTCCCAGCAGATTGCGTAGCCTACGCGTCCAACCTCTGTCTCCGCGACGCCCAGCGTCGAGCCGTCGCCCTGCCCCCAGACCACCCGCTCCAGCGCCGTCGGCATCAGCTTGCGCCGCCGGCTCACCAGCCGCCCGCGCGCATCGAAGTGCAGGACCGCGCAGTACAGGGTCGACCCAGCCCGCTCGATCACGCCGGTGACGATCTCGATCCCGTGCGCGGCGGCGATGTCGCCGATCTCGGCGGTCTCGGGTCCGGGGACCACGATGGCGGCGTCGGAGTAGCGCCGAAACCAGTCCCGCCCCTCCGGCGAGCGCGAGCCGAGCTTCGCGCCGAAATCCAGCCCCTTGGGATAACCACCGACAAAGGCTTCAGGAAACAGCGCGAGCTTAGCGCCCTTCTGCGCCGCGTCTGCCGCCAGCCGGCGCAGCTTCGCCAGCGTCGCCGGCGTGTCGAACAGCACCGACCCGGCCTGGACCACAGCCACGCGCACGACCCCCGTCAGCGGCTTGGATTGGGTGTGCATGGGCGCGACCTCCGGCGTCGGCAGCATGCCTCAAATCCTAACGGGCGTTCCAGGGCTGGATGCGGCTCCAGGGCCGGTCGCCGCGTTGGTCGGCGCTCCACACCCCGGCCCAGCCTCCCGCACGCCGCCAGAGCTCCACAGCGCCGCCGCGGCGGAAGTCCACACCGTCGAGCAGCAGCACGCCGCGGCAGGCGTCGGGGACCCGATCCACCCGGCCGCGCACGATGACCAGGTCCGCGCCGGCGCAGAGACCGGCGAAGCGCGCGTCCTCCGGCGCCTTGTTGCGCCACCAGCCGGAGACGCGGAACGGCGCGCCGGGGTTCTCCTTGCAGGCCGTGCGGTCGCAGTCGAAGCGCTGGGCGACCGCGGCGTTGACGTCCGCGGGCAGCTTCAGGTTTCGCCGCTGGGTCCACATGCCGACGTCGAACTGCTTCACGTCCGGCCGCAGCGGGATGGCGTAAGCACCTGAGCGGACGGCGGCATTCGACCCGTCCGCCGCGACCCAGACGTCCGGCGCCGGAAGCCTCGGCCACCAAAACACCGCGCAGGCCAGCGGCAGGCCGAGCCAGCGCAGCTTGCCGCGCCAGAGACACGTGAAACACACGCCCAGGAAGGAGATCGGCAGCGCGATGGTCGGCGGGCTCGCGATGGTGGTCACCGCATACGGCAGGCTGGAGACCCAGCGGCCGATGGCCAGCGTCCACTGCAGGCCGAGGTCGGCGAGGAAGAGCACCGGCTTGCCCAGGCCCGCGAGTTGCAGCACCGCGCCCAGGGCCAGCGAGGGCATGGTCAGGAAGGTCGAGATCGGCATCTCCAGCGCATTGCCGACCACGCCGTAATTGGCGGTGGTGTTGAACTGGTAGATCGAGAACGGACCGGTCGCCGCCCCCGCCACGAAGCTCGCCAGCAAGCCCGCGCCGATCCAGGCCCCGGTACGCTGGACCGCCAGGATCGGCCAGGGCGCCGAGATCTCCCGGATGCGGTGGGGCCACGCCTCCGCCAGGGCGACCAGGGCCATGGTGGCGGAGAACGACATCTGGAAGCTCGCGCCCACGATCGACTCCGGCCGCAGCACCAGGACGATTAACGCCGCGATGGCCAGGGCGTTGAAGGTGATCGCCTTGCGATTCAGCAGGATGGCGATGAAGGCCGTGGAAGCGGTTATGGCCGCGCGCTCGGCCGAAGGCGCCGCGCCCGACATCAGCAGATAGGTCGCGACGGTGACCAGGCCCGCGCCCGCGGCGACCTTCTTGCCGTTCACCCGCAGCGCCAGCCATGGCCACGCCGCCACCCCCAGGCGGGTCAGGAAGAACACGAACCCGGCGACGATGCCCATGTGCAAGCCGCCGATGGCCAGCAGGTGCGCCAGGCCCGCGTCGCGCATGGCGTTGCGCTGTTCCTCCGACAGGTAGTTGTCCTCGCCGGTGGTCATGGCCACAGCCGGGCCGGCCTCGTCGGGGCCGACCGCGTCGGCGATCTTGCGCGCCAGCGACCAGCGCCAGCGGTTCACCGCCATGGCGACGCGCAGGCGCAGAGGCGGCGGATCGAGGCCGTAAGCCTCCTCGGTCTGGCCCAGCGCCAGGCCGACCCCGCCCAGGCTCTTGAAGTAGAAGTCGCGCGGGAAGTCGTGGGCGCCCGGGCTCGAGGGCGGCGGCGGCGGGTCGAGAATGGCGCGAATCCGGATCGGTGAGCCCGGCGGCGGCGCTTTGCCCTGCAGAACCATCCGTATACGGAATGGCGTCTGGGCCGGCGACAGTTTGTCGATCCAGACCGGCGCGATCACCACCTTCTCGCCGTGCGCGCCGGCGCCCGCCAGATCGACCACCCAGCCCTCGATGGTGGTCATGCCGAGGCCTGGCTGAACGATGGGCGCGGCCACCGCGTCGGTCCGCCACTTGGCCATGGCGACCCCGCCGGCCAGCACCGCCAGCAGGGCGGCGGCGTAGGCGATCCGCCGCGGCGCGAACCGGGCGGCGCCGGCGGCGACGGCGATGGCGACCCCGGCGATGGCGTAGACCAGCCAGGCGGCCGGCTCGCTCATCAGCTTGAAATAGACCCCGCAGCCCGCGCCAAAGGCGACCGCGGCCCACAGGACCCAGCGATGGCCCTGGAGGTCGACCTGGGCCGTCAGCCAGGCCGGAGCGGCCTTGATCACCAACCCGGGGCTCAGGCGGCTAGGCGCGGCCGCGGCGCGCGGTATAACCGCGCCGTCCTCCCCAGCCCCAGCACCGATGTCCACGCCCCCAGCCCCCAACCCGTCCCCCGCCGTCGTCACGCGCTTCGCACCGTCCCCCACGGGTTATCTGCACATAGGCGGCGCCCGCACGGCGCTTTTCAACTGGCTGTACGCAAAAGCCCGCGGCGGCAAGTTCCTGTTGCGCATCGAAGACACCGACCGGGAGCGCTCCACCGAGGCCGCGGTCCAGGCAATCTTCGACGGCCTGAACTGGCTGGGCCTGGAAGCCGACGAAACCCCGATCTTTCAGTTCTCCCGCGTCGAGCGGCATCGAGAAGTGGTCGAAGAGCTTTTGCAACGCGGCGGCGCCTACCGCGACTGGATGACGCCGGAGGAGCTGCAGGTTGAGCGTGACGCGGCGAAAGCCGAGGGCCGGCGCTTTCGCTCGCCCTGGCGCGACCGCGGCCCCGATGAGGCCATGCCGAACCGGCCCTATGCGGTGCGCTTCAAGGGGCCGCTGGAGGGCGAGACCCTGGTCGACGACCTGGTCCAGGGCGAGGTGCGCTGGAAGAACAAGGACCTCGACGACCTGGTCATCGCGCGCTCGGACGGAACGCCGACCTACAACTTCGCTGTGGTGGTCGACGACCACGACATGGGGGTGACCCACGTCATCCGCGGCGACGACCACCTGAACAACGCCGCGCGCCAAAGCCTGATCTATGAGGCGCTTGGGTGGGCCAAGCCGCGGTTCGCCCACATCCCGCTGATCCACGGGCCGGACGGGGCCAAGCTGTCCAAGCGGCACGGGGCCCAGGCGGTCGGCGACTATGCCGAGATGGGCTACCTGCCCGAGGCAATGCGCAACTATCTGGCGCGGCTGGGCTGGGCCCACGGCGACGACGAGATCTTCTCCGACGAGCAGGCGATCCAATGGTTCGACATCGCCGACGTGGGCCGCGCACCCGCGCGGCTCGACTTCGACAAGCTGGCGCATGTGAACGGCCACTGGATGCGGCTGGCGGATGACGCGCGGCTGGCCGAGCTGACCGTGCAGGCGCTGGAGCGGAAGGGCGCCGTCGCGGATCGCGCCGAGACCCTGGACCGTCTGACCCGCGCCATGCCGGTGCTGAAGGACCGGGCAAAGACCCTGGTCGAGCTGGCCGATCCGGCCGCCGCCTTCGTTCTGAAGCAGCGGCCCCTCGCCCTCGACGACAAGACGCTGGCGGCGCTGGACGCCGAAACCCGGGCGCGCCTGCAGCGACTGCTCGCGCGGCTTCAGCTGTTTAAGAGCTGGGACGTCTTCGCCCTGGAAACCGAACTGAAAGCCTTTGCGGGCGATGAAGGGGTCGGGATGGGCAAGATCGGACCCGGCCTGCGCGGCGCCCTGGCGGGCGGTTCGCCGGCCCCCGATCTGGCCAAGACTCTGGCGGCGCTGGGCCGCGACGAAAGCCTCGGCCGCCTGGCCGACGCCCTGTCAAGCGACGCTTAACCAAAGTATATAAACCACCGACTACGGCCCTCCCCCGGCCGCTCCCCCAAGTCAGGAACTGCACCATGGACGATCACAAACCGGCGGCCGGCGGCGAAGCCCAGGTCACCGTCAACGGCAAGACTCTGAAGCTGCCGGTGCTGAAGGGAACGCTCGGTCCGGACGTGGTCGACATCCGCAAGCTTTACGGCGACGCCGACGTCTTTACCTATGACCCCGGCTTCACCTCGACCGCGGCCTGCGAGAGCGCGATTACCTTCATCGACGGCGACAAGGGCGTGCTGCTGCACCGTGGTTACCCGATCGCGCAGCTGGCCGAGAAGTCGACCTTCCTCGAAGTCTGCGCCCTGCTGCTGGACGGCGAGCTGCCGACCGCGGCCGAGTACCAGGCGTTTGAGCGCAACATCACCTACCACACGATGTTGCACGACCAGATCGACTCGTTCTTCAACGGCTTCCGGCGCGACGCGCACCCGATGGCGATCATGGTCGGCACCGTCGGCGCGCTCGCCGCCTTCTATCACGACAGCCTCGACATCCACGATCCGGCCCAGCGCGAGGTTTCCGCCCATCGCCTGATCGCCAAGATGCCGACCATCGCGGCGCGCGCGTACAAGTACTCGCTCGGTCAACCGTTCGTGCACCCGCGCAATGAACTGGGTTACGCCGAAAACTTCCTGCGCATGTGCTTCGCCGTGCCGGCCGAGGATTACGTCTCCAATCCGATCCTGAACAAGGCGATGGATCGCATCTTCATCCTGCACGCCGACCACGAGCAGAACGCCTCGACCTCCACGGTGCGACTGGCCGGCTCGTCGGGCGCCAACCCGTTCGCCTGTATCGCGGCGGGCGTGGCGTGCCTGTGGGGCCCGGCCCACGGCGGCGCCAACGAAGAAGCGCTGAAGATGCTGAAGGAAATCGGCACGCCCGATCGCATTCCGGAATACGTGCAGGGCGTGAAGGATCGCAAGTACCGCCTGATGGGCTTCGGCCACCGCGTCTACAAGAACTACGACCCGCGCGCGACGGTCATGAAACAGACCTGCGACGAAGTGCTGGGCCTGATCGGTGATCCGAACGATCCGCTGCTGCAGGTGGCGCGCGAGTTGGAGCGCATCGCCCTGTCGGACGAGTACTTCATCGAGCGCAAGCTCTATCCGAACGTCGACTTCTATTCGGGCATCATCCTGTCGGCCATGGGCTTCCCGACCGACATGTTCACCGTGCTGTTCGCGGTCGCGCGCACGGTGGGCTGGATCTCGCACTGGAAGGAAATGATCGGCGATCCAGCGCAGAAGATCGGCCGCCCGCGCCAGCTCTACACCGGCGCGGTCGAGCGCGACTTCGTGGGCATGGACAAGCGCGGCTGAGCGGATTCAAACCTTCGAGCAGGCGGGCTGATCAGCTCTAGTGCGCCGAAGGCGCCCGGGCGATCCCCTGCGCCGTCAGCCATGACGCCAGGATTGCGAAATACTCCGGCGCCTCAGGCGCCTGGGCCTTGAGGCCCGCGGGATCGATCTGCGCCGCCGGCGATGCCGAAAGCATCATGTCATGGTCGGCCCCGGCGATGACGCGGGTGGTGATGTTCGGATGCCGCGCCGCGCTCGCGGTTAGGGCTTCGACCGAAAGTTTCGCCGGCACCCATGGATCGGCCGCGCCGTAGATCACCAGCGTCGGAACCTTGACCTGGTCGAGCGTGGCCAAGGGATCATGGCGGATCTCCTTGGCCCAACCCGACTGATCGGGATCGTGGAAGGTCTTGCTCATATAGATCAGCGGGAACCAAGGCTTGGTGCTCGCCGCGTCGACCCTCGCTTGGGCGGACTTGCGATCAAGCTTACCGCGCTCGAAGTCGTCCACCGCCTTTCGCGCAGCGACGGCCTCGTCGATATCGGCTTGCGAATAGCCTTTGATGCGGAGGATGTTCGAGGTCGCGAAAATCATCTGCACGTCCGGCGTGGTCATCGGCGCCGAGATCGCGACGGCGAACGCTGCGTCATGGGTGCGTGAAGCGGCAAGCAAAGAAATCCAACCGCCCTGGCTGAGGCCCCAGAAGCCGATGCGCTTGGGGTCGATGCGCGGCTCGTGCGTGAGCATGTGGAGTGCCGCGATGCCGTCGTCGGCAAGCGCCTCATAGTCGCCATCCGCCGGCGCACCGCCGGACTTGCCGCTGCCGCGGCGGTCAAAGATGAACACGGCGACGCCGAGCGCGGGCAGCATCTGGACCAGGTGCCGGTAGAGCGGCTGGTCGCGCGTCGCGATCGTCGCCGCATGGAAGACGACCACAACCGGTAAATTCTGACCCGTCGCCGGCGCAAACAGCGTTCCGCTTAGTGGGGTAGCGCCGTTGTAGAAGGTTCGTTCAGAGCTGACGACGGTCGTTGTCGCCGGCGCGTTCCACGCGGCGGCAATGTTTGTCTGTTGCGGCGCGGTCTCAGCGGCGAAGGCGGATGAACCCGCGAGCATCATGGCCACCGCAGCCGCTAGACCGTTTAACCGTCGCATACGTCCGTACTCCGCGCCTTTGCACCCTCAATTGAGAGGAACCAACCGTAGGGTCCCGACGGAGGGTTTGCCCGTGAATTCCAGGTAATCTGTTACATCGCCGAGGCCGGTTCGCCGCTGCGTCGATCGAACGCCGTTCGACGCCGATGCGGCGCCGTTTGCGACATGGCGTGACGGTAACTTTCCGCCGCGACCGCCCGCCGCCATAGTCGCCGTCGACTCTCACGGAGGCAGGTGATGAAGCGATTGATTGCAGCGCTCGGCATGGTGGTCGCCCTGGCGGCGGGCCCCGCGCTCGCGCAGGAATCGGCGGGCGACCCGGGCGCGGCGCCTGAAATGGCGGCCTTCTGGCGCACCTGGACCCAGCGTGACGTCGACGCCGCCTTCACCCTGGTCCACGACAACCACCCCGGCGCCACGGTTGAGGTCGGCGACGTCGAATTTCAGAAGGCGCTCAAGGACGGCTACGCCCTGGCCAAACAGCGTGCGGCGACGGTCAGCACCTATGACGGCTATGTGGCCACGCTCGCGGCGTTCGCCTGGGGCTTCGGCGACAAGCATGTCTGGTCGAAACCGCTTTACACGATCGCGTTCCCTGACTGGGCCGGCCTGATCGTCAGCAAGCAAGGCGACGACTGGGTGATCACCGACCAGGACGCCCAAGGCGGCGAGAGCCTTGTAGGCGCCAAGCTGATCAGTTGCGACGGCAAGCCGGTGAACGACTTCGCCCGCGAGGTGCTCGGCGGCTTCCGCGGCGTCTGGTCGATCGGCGCGCAGCAGGTGCAGCAGGCGCCGTGGCTGCTCATCGACGAACACAACCCGTTCCTGACCCGGCCCAGGGCCTGCGATTTCGACGTCGGCGGTGCGCGCAAGACCGCGGTCCTGCATTGGCAACACGTGCGCCGCGACGCGATCATCGCGCGCCTGCGCAAGGCGGCGCAGGGCGGCGCGTCCGGCTATGGGGTGCGTAAGGTCGGCGACGGCTATTGGATCGCGCTGCAGGATCTTCAGGAGGGCGCACCCTCCGTGGTCGCCCAGGTGAAAGCCCAGGCCGACGCGCTGCGCGCCGCGCCCTGGGTCGTGCTCGATGTTCGAGGCAATGGCGGCGGCAGTTCCGAGTTCGGCACGCAGATCGCCAACATTCTCTACGGCAAGCCCTACGTCGTTCAGGTCGTGGGCGACGAGGAAAGCGTGAGCGACTGCGACGGCGCCTGGCGGGTGTCGCCCGGCAACCTGCGCCAACTCGATTTTTATCAGAACGAGCTGATGCCGAAGATCGGTCCCGATGCGGTGAAGATGATCACCAAGATCAACGCCCAGGCGCACGCTGCGGCGGCGGCCGGCAAGACCTTCTCAGGACCGGTTGTCTGCAAGAGCAAGCCGCCGGCGAAGACAAGGGCTGCCGCCGTATCGACCTTGCGCGGGCGGCTGGTGCTGCTCACCGATAACCGCTGCTTCTCCTCCTGCCTGGATCTTTCCGAGGACTTTTTGAAGCTCGGCGCGCTGCACCTCGGCCAAACGACGGATTCGGATACGCGTTATTCGGAGGTCCGGGAGGAGACGCTCCCGTCGGGTCTTTCCAAGTTCTCGACCTTGCAGGTGATCACCCCGGACGCCCGGCCGCACCAGGGACCGTTCGTTCCCAAAATCTCGTACCCCAATGACATCGCCGACACCGCGGCGCTGGAGGCTTGGGTGATCAAGCTGACGGCGCAACCGCCCGCGTCTTGAGGAAGGGCAAGAACGCACAGCGACGGTGAGGTCGTCCGGATCGCCGGAACGGCGCTCCGAGCTGGCAATGAAGCGTCCGTTAGCTGACGGCGCAAAGTTTATAGCGTGTTCCAACGAATCCGGTCGAGACAAACGACGCCGTGTCCGAACACGAGAACGTTACGGCCGCGCCTCTTCATGGCGCTAAGGTTTTCCGCCAGCGTTAAGCGCAATGGCGCACCATAGCTTCGGCGTCAGGAGATAAGGTGAAGATGAAACCGCCAGGAACGGCAACTTCGTCCGCAGAAACAATGGAATTGTTTAAGCCATTTTCAACGAGCACGTTCTTCGCGAAATATTTTGAACGAGGCGTTTTATATCAAAAGGCGACCCGATGCTCCACGGATTATTTCAACATAACTGATGTTGAAGAGTGGCTGTTTCAGCAGAGGCTAACCTCAGCACGAGTGGATGTCTATTCTGATGGGTTGGGGCGCAAAGCCCCTACCTATACAACGATGGAAGAGCCTGTCCCGCCCCACGAGATTGAAAACTGCCTGAAGCGAGGTTCCACTATAAGAATCACAAGAATTGATCACCTCTCAAAGCAGATTACCCAAAATTGCGAATATCTGGCACAAACATTTAAAGCCACAACTGCCGCCAACCTTTACATTACTCCGCCTTATCGAAAAGGCCTCAATGTTCACTACGATCAGCATGACGTTATAATTTACCAGATACACGGAAAAAAGCTTTGGAATTTTTACAACCACCAAGGCGAAGGAAAAGAACTCCCGTTAGAATACGGGGCAATGGAAACCTTCGAGTATGAGAAAAAACCTGCACGCCGGCTTATGATGAAACCTGGTGATATGCTGTACATACCTCGCGGACAACTACATGCTGCATTCGCAACCGACACGCTTTCCGCCCACGTGACGTATGGAATTGAACCGATCCGAGTGATCGACCTCCTTCACCGCCTAGCGAGTCGAGCTGCTCTCGAGGATCGAAGGTTTCGACGGGCTATATATCGCGGAAACGCGTGGATACAGCGAACGGAAATCCACTCCCTTCTTGAGTCGCTCGGCGAGATGGTGTCGTCCCCGGCAACGTTTAACGAAGCTATTGCGGACGTTGCAGAGCATAAGAGCCGGCTTATCACTCGTGCCATATCACCGGGACCGATCGGAGACCTAGAGGTCGCACTCTTGCAAGGGAGTTCGAAAGCGTGAGTGGGGCAAGTGCACTTCGTAGCGACGTCTGAAGGCTACTTCGCTATCCTCCTCGGTGCACTCTCGCACCAAGCAGTGTCACATTGAAGTGTGAGCATATTCGGAAGCGAAGGCACCGCGCGCCGGAGAAATGCATACATTATTCCACTTAAACCAGTCATAAATCCTGGCGACAAGGAGTCCCGCGATCGGACATGTTGCCGCCCGAGCGTCACGAGCCTCATTTCCGCCTGGTTCACTGTTGCTGCATATTTGCTGTCTTCCAACAACGGCTCTAAGTTGCCAGCTAATCCATGGCAGAGACTTAGCGACGTCCCGCTGAGAGAATTTGCCGTCGCTTTCATTCCTAAATCAATCTCCTCCCGAATATCGGAATAGTATGGCTCGAGACCTAGCTCAAACATTCGCTGTCTGGCGAGTGTCATCCCCGGGGCACCGTGGCACCAAGCAGTTGGAAATGTTCCGCGACGGCGAAGATCAGCCCAAAGGCCTCGACGCCGATCAAACGTTGGCCGTTCAAAACGCAGCGCTTCGGCAGCCATCGCCATAGCCCAGTCTTCTCCAAAGGCGTTGCCGTAAGTCGCCAGCGCGAGCCCTATTCCACTTGTTCCATGCGAGAGGCCAGTTAGCGGATGCGGGTGGCCATTGCACGGCCAGCAGGCGCCCGCGGGCATGATTTTGACAGTTTGTCGAAGACGCTCCGCAGCACGGACTGCGAGAGACCTCAATTTGCTCGCCGTCTCCGCCCCTCTCGCTGCAAGGGACAGACTCGCGAGTACCACTCCGGCAGAGCCGCCCAAAAGGTCTAGAGTTTGGTCAGTGTCGAGGCGCTCACTTGTGATCGTGAGCAGTCGCGATATTTCATCCGCCGGCTCCCGCAGATCAAGGCATTTTGAGATATGGATGAGCGACAATACGACACCCATCGGTCCGTCAAATACGCCGACCCCCGAAGGTATGTTCGCCTCAGTGCTGTCCAAAAGTGCGCGAAGGCAGCGCCTAGCTAACTCTCGATAACGCTTGTCGCTGCTCACTGCGCCGAAATATCCAAATGCAAAGCCGACGCCTGAAATTCCATTGTAAAAATTCGTCGTAATTGGCGCGGCAATTTGGGCTTTTCGGCCTAATACGACCAGATCTATGTATACAACTTGATCGTCCACCTTAAACCCGAGGTTATCGACGACCTCTGCCAACTCAACCGCTTCCTGAAGCCAGTCAATGTGGCGCGGCACCGCCGGTATTCGCCGCGGCGAACGGACCGGCCTTCGAACGCCCGCACTTTTGAAGGCGAGGCGTATAACGTTCAGTTGGCGCAAGAGATCGTCTTGACTTAATGACTCAACCCGCGACTTCACCTCCTCTGCCCCCGACCGCCGAAACATTCCTTGAGCGATCTGTCGACGCCCCACAAGGACGTCTCGGTGGCGTGGTGCAGAATGAAATATTGGGATGTCAAACTGCAAGAGCTGAGCAAATTCAGCAACCCGAAAGTCAGTCGATCGAAACCCATCGATGTGTTGCTGGTGGATTGAAGCTAGCACATTTGCGAACGACTCCGTGGAGCGCAAAGAAGAGGGGTGGCGCAATTTTCGAAGAAGGTCTGCATATATCTGTGTGGGGCGCGGAATCCAACGCGGCTGAACGTTGTCAACGCCAGTCCACAACCAATCGGCGGCGAGTAGTTCTGCGCGCGCACCGAGGATAGCATTGTAGGCTTCCCGGAAGCCGCATTCGAAAATATGTCGGTAGCGTTTCGGCGACTGAATGACCCCATTGAGACGGGGTAAATTCGCTGCGGGAGCAAGCTCGACGTCCGTCTCGACGATTGCCGGTCCGTCCGCACCATCGGAGAATTTGCGGCCTCGGTTACGAACCCTCTGGGTTCTAGTTAGCCCTGCCGCACTCATATCCACCCCTACTACTGTGGGCTGCGGCAGAAAACCGATTTTCATCAAGCTCTGATGAAACACCTCTATGCGAGTACTTCTATAGCCTTGCGCAACATCCTTTTCGCATGCCCCGAGGATCGTCTCGAGATCGATTAGGAATGGGTGAGCTCCCGACACTAGAAGATTTTCGTAGTGGACATCGTGCACGCCAAGCACGTGACAGCTGGCGAGGAGCGCGCCCACGCGATAGAAGGCCGCATTAACTTCCTCTGCATTTTTACAATCGATGACGGAGGCGAACTCCATCCAACCATATTGATCATGGTCGGAAATTTTCAGCGTGCGGAATGGAATTCGTAGTTTTGGCGACAGCCAGCGGAGGAAGCCATAGAAAAGATCCTCGCTAGCAAGCGATCGCGGTTTGTAAATGGCACTGCCTGTGTCGGTTCTAAGCAGCGCTACCGTCCGCCCGCTCTTGTGTGGGTCACCCAGGCCAAAGGTAACGGAGACAATCTTCGAGAGATCAACGTCAAATCTATCCTCTAATTCGATGGCGTCTGAAAGAGCACGGTCTGCCAATTCTATGAACGCATTAATTGTCTGTTCCGTCACTATGGCTGCAGCGCGGTCCAGCAAAGGCGTATAACGAAGAATATCCGAGCGTGTCATTCCACGTGTAAGACGAGCTCGGAACTCTGCCGCTGGCGAGATCGTACCCGGCGCTCTCAATAGCCAAGCGTGGTAGGCTAGTGCTAATGACGGGCCCGCCATAATGTCGAACCGCTGTTTCAAATAGGCGGCGAGATTTGTTTGCATCGCGGCTTGCAACGCTCTTGGCAAACCGAAGGCTGCGGAGCGGGCATAAAATGAATCACTTGCCCACGCCAAATGGGGGGCGGAAAAAGCTTCTATCGTAGAGTTGGGCGTAGCAACGTCGTCATATAGTTCGGGGCAGGCAGCACAGTCGACGTGAGGCATACCGTTCGCCGCACTATCGAACAGCGATTCCACTCGTTCGCGTACGTCTGAGGAATCTAACCCCAGTGCAAGCGACCAAGCATTGCATATTGCTTCGTCTGTCGGATCAATGGTCAGGGCACGAGTACCGATGCCACGTAGCTAAACGATAGAGATTGTGGGCCGCGTCAAGCGGCCCACATCCGACGCTAGCAGTTGCCGCCATAGCAGGTGTAGGCGTTTGTGCAGTTGAGGTCGTTTGTTGTGCAGACGATTTCAGAACTCGAACAAGTTGCCGTTGTCAGGGTGGGCCGCGGCGTGTCGTCATCGTCATGCAGCGGGATCGGCACGGTGCCCGCTGGATTTTCGCGCACGCGCTTCAAAAAGGTGGTGAGTTCGGCGCGAGAAAGAGTCACGCCAAACTCTTCATCAAGAATTTTCGCCGCTGCCGCGCGACTCTCGCAAAGGCGCCGCGATAAACCTGCATCGCACCATGCTTCGATCACAACGCACTCGACTGGCTGTGCGCCGAGCGCTTCAGAACGGGACATCAATTTCGTCATTCAACTCTCCTGTTTCCCGGGGGCGGCGCGCAATGCCACGCTGGATTGGAACGTCACACGTCGCCGCCATAGCATACAGTTGCTTTTCCGCTAAATGCAATCAAGTCCCGGTTGTGCCACTACTAATGACAGGGTGGATACTGCTCATGATCGGGATGAGGCGCCACTACGAAACAGTATTAATATCTTCAAGATGAAAGTTGCGTGGTATTTTATCTCGCATGTACGACTTTATCCGCCGTTTTTCGCCGAAACTCACTTACGTATACACTGGTAAGTGTATGGTTGTATGAATATGTTTTCAACACAAGCTTCTGCGCGCTCTTGTGAGCTGCAAAATGTCGAAGGTACTTACCTCCAAAACTCAAACACTTTCTTGTGAAGATGGCGAGCCCCTTGGCGGCAATTCGGTCTGATGCTTAGCGAAATCGCCGGAATAATCGTACGGGCGGGCCACGCTGGTTGGTGAATATCGTCGTCAAGCCAATTGCGGCGGAGGCCTGCGCCACAGATCTTTTTATGAATTCTGAGACCATCAACTTGTTCGGAGCGGAAGACTGCGGCGCTCGAGGCGTGGGTGATCAAGCTGATGGCGCAGCCGGCCGCGTCTTGAGGAAGTCGAGCAGGGCGTCGGCGGCGAGATCGGAGGGATCGCCGGCGCCGCGGCCCATCTTCTCCAGCGCTGCGGACTGGCGCGCGACCTGATCGGCGCGCAGTTGCGGATCGTCGAGGCGCTCGGCGACCGCGCGGGCGAGGTTCGGACCGGTGCATTGGTCCTGCAGGAATTCCGGCGCGATCTCTTCGTCGGCGGCGATGTTGAACAGGGTTCCGAAGCGGACCGTGACGACCTTGCGCAGCAGCCAGTAGCTGAGCCTGTCGACGGCGTAGGCGATCACCATCGGAGAGCCCGCCAAAGCGAGTTCGGTCGACACCGAGCCGGAACAGGCGAGCGATACGGTCGCACCCTTCATCGCGTCGAACTTGGCCGCGTCGCCTTCGATCGGATAGGTGCGGAACGGCCAGGTCGAGATGCGGCCCAGCACGTCGTCGCGCACGGTCTCGGCGATCACCACGGCGATCTTCAGATCCGGCCGGCCTTCGCGCAGCAGCGCCACGGCCTGTTCGAAGGGCGGCGTCATGCGCGCGACCTCGCCGGGGCGGCTGCCCGGCAGCACCAACAGGACCCGATCGTCGGGGCCCGTGTCGATCGAGGCGCGGAACCGCGCGCCGTCGGCCTTGGAGAAATCGATGCCGAGGGCGGGATTGCCGACGAAGGTGGTGCGCAGACCCGCCGCTTCAAACGGCGCCACGTCCATCTCGTTGATGGCGAGCAGATAGTCCACTGCGGCGGCGAGCGTATTGGCGCGACCGGGGCGCGAGGCCCACACCTGCGGCCCGACGAACTTCACCAGCGGCATCGACGGGTAAGCCGCGCGCAGGGCCTTCGCGACGCGGATGGTGAAGCCCCAACTGTCGATCAGCACCGCGACGTCGGGCTTTTCGCGGGCGGCCAAGTCCGCGGTGTCGCGCACGCGCGCCTTCACACGGCCATAGGCGAGGATGCCTTCAACCCATCCGAGGATCGACAGTTGCGTAATGTCGAAGGGACTCTCGATCCCCTCCGCCGCCATTTTCGGTCCGCCGACGCCGCAGAAGCTCACGCCGTCGCCGAGCCTTGCCTTCAAGGCGCGCGCCAAACCTGCGCCAAGGTTGTCGCCGGACGCTTCGGCGGCGACCAGCATGACCTTGAGCGGCACGTTCAGGCGCCCCAGACGAACAGGCCGAGCCGGTCGGCGGTGGCGATCACCGCGTCCCGATCGAGCACCACCATGGCGCCCGCCTCGCCGGCGACGCCGCACAAACCGGCCTCGGCGCAGGCCTCGAGCGTGCGCACGCCGATGGTCGGCAGGTCCATGCGCCGTTCCTGGGTGGTCTTGGGGATTTTGGCCAGCGCGCCGCGCGGTTTCGCACGGGTGCCGCGGATTTCCTCGGGCAACCCTGCGACGCGCGCGAGCATGGCGTCGGTGCCCTCCTGCGCCTCGACGGCCAGCACGAGGCCGTCGGCCACAACCGACCCCTGGCCCACGTCCAACGCGCCGATCGCGTGCACCACCGCCATCGCCTTTTCGACGTCGGCCATCTGCGCCGGCGTCGGCGACACCTTGCCGAGCGCACCCTCGCCCAGCAGCAGGGCGCCGGTAACGTCGGTGGCGCCTTCGACGCGGAAGCCTTCCTTCTCGAACTGCACCACGAAATAGCGCATCAGGGCGTCGTCGCCGTGACGCGCAGCGGCAACGGCGCCGGGCAGAATGGACATGCCCTTCAAGTCCGGACGCAACGAGCCGAAATCAGGACGCTTGACGACGCCGGTCATGCACACCGCCTCGCACTTGGCCGCGTGCAGGGCCGCGAGGCCTTTGCCGAACTGTTCAATCGGGATTTCGACGCTGTCGAAGGCCTTGAGCGTATCGTCGGCCATGCCGCGCAGGCGGATGACGAACAGCGGCCGGCCAATGCGTTCGCAGGCTTGCGCGACCGCGACGGGTAGCGCGCCGCCGCCGGCGATCAGGCCGAGCTTTTCCATGTCACTCTTCGGCGTGCGGCAGGCAAATGGATCGCGCCGCGTCCGCGCGAATGAAGTCGACGATCTCCATCACCTCGGGCGAGTCGGCAAACGTCGCCGCCGTATCGTCGATCCGCTCTTGGAAAGAGCCTTCTTCGGCAAACAGCAATCGATAGGCGGAGCGCAGATTACGAATTTGATCGCGCGAAAAGCCGCGGCGTTTCAAGCCCACCAGATTCAGGCCTTCGAGGTGGGCGTGGTTGCCCCATACCGATCCGTAAGGGATCACGTCCTTTTGTACGCCCGCAGCGCCGCCCACGAAAGCGTAGCGCCCGATGCGTGAGTGCTGGTGGATAGCGCATAGGCCGCCCATGAACACGAAGTCGGCCACCTGCACCTGACCGCCAAGCGTCGCGCTGTTGGCCATCACCACGTTGTTTCCGATTATGCAGTCGTGCGCGATGTGGATGCCGACCATAAAGAGGCCGTTGTCGCCCACGGTCGTCACGCCGCGACCCCCGGTCGTACCGGTGTGCATCGTCACGTGTTCGCGGATGATGTTGTTCTTGCCGACGACGAGCCGCGTATCCTCACCCTTGTGCCCGAGATGCTGCGGCGCAGCGCCGAGCACGGCGAACGGATAGATCGATGAGCCGGAGCCGATTTCGGTCAGGCCCTCTATGACCACGTGCGAGATGAGACGCACGCCGTCGTCGAGCGTCACCTTCGGCCCCACGATTGAATATGGCCCCACTTCCACGTCGGCGCCCAGGCGCGCGCCATCGTGCACGATCGCGGTCGGATGGATTTTCGACATCAGCTGTTCTCGACCACCATGGCGGCGAATTCGGCCTCGGCGGCCATGCGGCCGTCCACGTGCGCTTCCCCGCGGAACTTGAACACGTCGCCGCGGTGCCTGACCACCTCGACCGGCATGCGCAGCGTATCGCCCGGCCGCACCGGATGGCGAAAGCGCGCCTCGGTGATCGACATGAAGAAGATGGTCTTGCCCGAATGCGCGATCTCGAGCGACTTCGACATCAGGACCGCGCCGGTCTGGCCCAGCGCCTCGACGATCAGCACGCCGGGCATCACCGGATTGTCCGGGAAGTGACCCTGCACCCACGGCTCGTTGTTGGTGACGTTCTTGATCCCGACGATCGACTGACTCGGCCGGTATTCCTCGGCCCGATCGATCAGCAGAAAGGGATAGCGATGCGGGATGCGGCGCAGAATCTCGGCGAAGTCGATGGACTCGCTCGCCGCTTCGATCGCCTTACCGTGCTCGTTCATTCCCTCTCGCCTTCGCCGCGCTTCTCGCCGTAGCGGCGCAGCCACGCCATTTGACGCGCCCACTCCCGTAACGGCTGTGCGGGGAAACCGCCCCAGGTCACGCCGCCCGGCACATCCGCGATGACCCCGGAGTTCCCCGCGATCCTCGTGCCGGAGCCGATCGTCACGTGGTCGGCGACGCCGACCTGACCGCCCATCATGACCCCGTCGCCGATGGTTACGGAGCCGGAGATGCCGCATTGGCCCGCCAACGCACAGTTGCGTCCGACCACCGTGTTGTGGCCGATCTGCACCAGATTGTCGATCTTGGTGTTTTCCCCGATCACCGTATCGTCGAAGGCGCCGCGGTCGATGCAGGTGTTGGAGCCGACCGCCACCCCGTCCTGGAGGATCGCACGGCCAAGCTGCGGAACCGAGACCGCACCCCGGGCCGAGGGTGCAACCCCAAAGCCCGGCTCGCCGACCCGTACTCCGGCCGAGAGCTGGACCCGGTCGCCGACCAGGGAGCAGTGCACGCTGGCGAAGGAGCTGATGTCGCAGTCGCGGCCGATGGCGACGCCGGGGCCGATTACGACCTGGCTGCGGATCACCGTGCCGCGCCCGATCCGCGCGCCCGGTCCGATCGTCACGGAAGGACCGAGATCGACGCCTTCCTCGATCTCCGCGCTGGGATGGATGGGATTCTGCCCCTCGCCGCGGACCAGCGGATGCAGCCTGCCCGCCGCCCGCGCCCAGGCCGCCTGGGGTTCACGCGTGACCATGGCGACGCAGCCGTTCGGAACCGCGTCGCGGAAAGCTTCGGGCAGGAAGACCGCGGCCGCCTTGGTCGCCGCGAGGTCGGGCAGGAATTTGCGGTCGCTCAGAAACGAAACGCTCCGCTCATCCGAGCGGACGAGCGGAGCGGCGCGATAGACCTGAAGGCCGGCCGAGGCGGGATCGGCGGCGATCCCGCTCAGGCCCGCCAGGTCCGCCAGCGCAAAAGGTCCCGCGTGCTCGAAGAAGCGGCGATCGGGCATTCTGGCCGGCGGCTCCGGTTCTTACTTCTTCTTCCTCGGCGCGGCCGGCGCGACGGAGGTCGGCTGAGTAGCCGCCGCGACGCCCTGGCCGCCCTGCTGGTCAAGATGTTCGCGGTCGAAGGACAGCGACGTGATCTTGCCGTTCAGGGCGGTGATCACCGTGGGGGTGATATCCATGCCTTGATTGTAGAAGTTGCCGAAGGTGACGTCGGCGTTGATCAGCAGCGAGCAGGCGCGTTGACCGTAGATCTGGCGCACGATCGGCTCCAGCTGGTCGTTGATCTTGCGCATCTGCACTTGCTGGGTGGCCTGCAGCTCCTGTTCGCGGAGTTGAGCCTTACGCTGCAGCGCTTCGTATTTGGCGCCCCAGGCATTGGCCTTTTGGGCGAACTGGTCCTGGGTCAGGCTGGCGCGTTGCGCCTGAATGGCCTGTTGTTCCTGCTGCAGCGCGGCCGCGTCGGGCTGAAGCTCGGCGTCGACCGCCTGCTTGAGCTGCTTCATGCGGTTGAGCACGGTCAGGCCGACCGCGGAGGTTTCCACGGCGCGTTCTGAGGACAGAACGCAGAGACCGGTGATCGGCGGACCGCCGGCAATCGCCGACGGCGTCGCGGTGGTTTGCGCCAGCGAAGACGTTGCAATGGCGAGAAGAGAGGTCGCGGCGAGCGCGGTGGTGAGTGCGGTTTTCATGGGATGATCGCGATCAGAAGGGTGCGTAGGTTGAGAAGCGGAAGAGCTCGGTCTTGTCGTAATCGGTCTTGGCCAGAATTTGGCTAAGGTCGAATTCGACCGGACCCATCGGTGATTTCCACTTGATGCTGAGGCCACCCGACGCGCGAAGCGCCGCGTTATCCTTGATCAGATCATTGGGTACGCCCACCGAAGTGCGCTTGTAGACGTCGTCGAGAATGCCCTCGGTCCCGAAGTCGGTGAACAAGGCGGTCTTGATCCCGTACTCCTCCGGCAAGCCGTTGGGGAACGCGAATTCGACCGTGCCGATAGCATACATGTTGCCGCCGAGGGCGTCGTGCGTTCCAGTGTCGCGCGGCCCGATGCCCGCCACCTGGAAGCCGCGGAAGGTGTCGCCGCCCTTGAAGAAGCGGTCGTTGATGCGGACGGTGTCACCGTCCCAGCCTTTGACGAAGCCAGCTAGGCCTTGGACGGTGAACACCCAGTTGCGGTTGAAGCCCCAGTACCAGGTGAACTCGCCTTCGGTCTTCAGGTACTTCACCTGGCCGCCGATGCCGGCGAAGTTCTGGCTGAACGTGCCCTTCCACCCGCGGGTCGGATAGATCGGGTCGTTGCGGCGGTCGGTCTTCAGGTCGTAGCCGAACTGCGACGCCCAGAAATACCCGCGCTGCTGGCACAGGATCTCGTCGGTCAGACAGATCGAGTCGTCGACCTGCACGCCGTTCTGCAGGATCTGGTAGTGGGTGTTGAAGTAGGTGTTGTAGTTGATCGGGAAACCGACGTGCACGCCGGCGCCGGTCGAGGTCGAGGTAAAGTCCGCCTCGTTGGCGAAATCGTAGCGATAGCTGAACGCCTGATAGCCGGCCTGCAGGTTGCGGCCGAGCCAGTGCGGTTCAGTGAACGATGCGTCCACCGTCTGCGACAGCGAACCGGTCTGCGCCCGCAGACGAAGCTGTTCGCCGCGGCCGCGGAAGTTACGCTCGGTCACCCCGACGTCGAACAGGAACTTGTCGATCGACGAGAAGCCGACGCCGAACGAGAACTCGCCGGTGGGCTGCTCTTCGACCTGCACCTGGACGATGGTCTTGTCCGGCGAATCGCCCGGGATCGTCTTAATCGAGACGTCCTTGAAGAAGCCGAGCGCGCGGATGTTGTTGCGCGAGCGGTCGAGCAGCACCTTGTTGTAGGCGTCGCCCTCGCTCATCAGCAATTCGCGGCGGATGACCGGGTCGATGGTGCGCGTGTTGCCGATGATGTCGACGCGCTGAACATAGATGTGCGGGCCTTCGCGCACGTCGAACACCAGATCGACGGTGCGTTTTTCGCGGTTCGGCGTCTCGCGCGGACGCACGTTGACGAACGCATAGCCGGCGGAGCCCGCGGCGAAGGTCAGCGCATCGATCGCGTCTTCGATCTTGTCGCTCTGGAACAACTGACCCTTATGGATCGGCAGCAGCGCGCGCAGGAAGTCGGCGTCGAGCTTCTTGTTCTCGGTGATGACCTTGACTTCGCCGAAGGTATACTTGCGGCCTTCGTCCACCGTGAAGGTGATGTCGAAGTTCTTCTGGTCGGGCTTCAGCTCGGCCACCGCGGAGGTGACGCGGAAGTCGTAGTAGCCGCGGTTGGTGTAGTACTTCGACAGCTGCTCGCGGTCGTAGTCGAGGCGGTCCGGGTCGAAGTTGGTGTTCGACGACAGGAAGCGCCACCAATCCGATTCCTTGGTGACGACGACGTCGCGCAACTGGCTGTCCGAGAACGCCTTGTTGCCGAGAATGTTGATCCGGCTGATGCCGGTCTTGCCGCCTTCGTTGATCTCGAAGATCAGGTCGACGCGCTTTTGCGGCAGTTCGACGATCTTCGGCGTCACCGTCGCATTGATGCGGCCGGCGCGACGATAAAGTTCGATGATGCGCGACACGTCCTGCTGGACGCGCGCCTTGGTGAACACGCTGCGCGGATGGATGGTGACTTCGTCGCGCAGTTTGGTTTCGGCCAGTGCGTGTTCGCCTTCGAACACCACCTGATTGACGATCGGGTTCTCGACCACCTTCACGGTCAGGTCGGAACCGGCGAGCGTCACCTGCACGTCCGAGAACAGTTCGGTGCGGAACAGGGTCTTGATCGCCAAGTCGATGCGCGCGCCGTCGACCGTGTCGCCGACGGCGATCGGCAGGTAGGAGGTGATCGTCTGGGTGTCGATCCGCTCGTTGCCCTGGACGATGATCCGGCTGACCACGCCGGACTGCTGTTGCTGGGGCGCAGCTGGACCCGGAGCCGGCGCAGCAGCGGGCGGGGGCCCGGCGTCGGTCTGGGCGGCGGCGGGACCGCTCAGGGCCGCGCTGCCGGCCAGGGCGGCCAGGCTGACGCCCAAGGCAAGGGCGCGGACGCGGGGGGACGACGAGTTCAAAGGCATGCGTATGGTTACCATCGGCGAGCGGCGGACATCAGGAGACGAGCCCGCCGAGGAATTTGAACACGTTGAGCCTGGTTAGGTCGTTCCAGGTTGCGAACAACACTAGTCCAAACAGCAAAGCAAGACCGACCTGGTAGCCGACCTCCTGGATGCGGGCCCGGAGAGGCTTACGTGCAACGGCTTCGTAGCCATAAAAGAGGAGATGCCCACCGTCCAGGACGGGGATGGGCAGGATGTTCAGGAAGCCGACGGCGACCGACACATAGGCCACGAGTTGCACCAGCCCGAACGCGACGTTGACGCTTTGCTCCTCCACGCCGCGCCCCCCTTCGATTGCGGTTTGCGTGACCCCCCTGGCCATTGTCACGGTCCGGATCGGGCCCCCGATCTGGTCGCCGGATTCCTTTCCCGTGAAAATGCGGCCGATATAGGTCACGGTTGTTGCAACAATCACCCAGCTCTGATGCACGCCGAACCTAAGCGCGATAAGGGGATCGTAGCCCTGCAGACGCGCGTCCCTGGGGCTTCCCAGATAGAAGCCGAGTTGCCCCATGTGCTGGGTGCCGTTGATGGCGTCTGTCTGGATCACGCGTTTGGGCGTGGCGGTCAGGACCGTGGTCTGTCCGCCCCGGTCGACGGTGAACGCCAGCGGATCGCCCGAGTGCAGCAGGATGGTCAGGCGCACGTCGCCTTCGTTGTCGACCGGCCGGTCGCCGATCTTGGTGATCAGGTCGCCGGCCCGGAACCCGGCCGCCGCAGCGGGCGAGCCCGGGCTGACCGCCGAGACCCGTGGCGGCACCAGCGGCTCTCCGGCCGCCATGTAAGCCGCCCCGAACAGGACAATCGCGAGCACGAAGTTTGAGATCGGACCGGCGACGGCGATGAAGGCGCGCGCCCAGACCGGTTTGAAATGATAGTATTTTTTCTCGGCCCCGGGGCCTTGGTCGGCGATGATTTCCTGACGCATGTCCTCGAGGTCGCGCCCGTCCGGCACGCCTGCCACGTTCGGGTCGCCGGCGAACTTCACGTAGCCCCCGAGCGGGATCCAGCAGATCTGCCAGATCACCCCGGTCCTCGGGTTCTGCCAGGCAAAGATCGGCTTGCCGAAGCCCAGCGACGCCCGCTCGACCTTCACCCCGCACAGCCGGGCGGCGAAGTAGTGCGCCAGCTCGTGGATGGTGATCACCACGGTGATCACGAATAGGAACGGGATTGCCGTCGTCAGAATGAACGTCAGGACGGCCGTCACGAAATGCATCTGAACGATTACCTCCTGCGGGATCAGGCCGCTCTGACCAGGCCTCGGATCGCCTCCTCCGCGGTCCGGCGCGCCAGCCGGTCCACGTGGAGCGCGCCCTCGACCGGATCGGCCCCGGCGGCGGACTTCAGCTCTGGATCCCCCGCGGCCCGATCGAGCGTTTCTTCGGCCGCGGCGGCAATATCGAGAAAGCCCAAACGCCGGTCAAGAAAGGCCTGAACGGCGATCTCATTTGCCGCATTGAACACCGCCGGCGCGGTCCCCCCTGCCCTGAGCGCGGCGCGGGCGAGCCTGAGCGCCGGAAAGCGCTCCTCGTCCGGCTTTTCGAAGGTCAGGGCTCCGATGGCGGCGAGATCGAGCTTCGGCGCGGGCCAGGGCAGGCGGTCGGGCCAGGCCAGGGCGCAGGCGATCGGGGTGCGCATGTCCGGCGGGCCGAGCTGGGCCAGGGACGAGCCGTCCTCATACTCCACAAGGGAATGCACGACCGACTGAGGGTGCACCAGCACCTCGATCCGGTCCTCGCCGGCGCCGAACAGATAGGAGGCCTCGATCATCTCCAGGCCCTTGTTGGCCATGGTGGCGCTGTCGACGGAGATCTTGGCGCCCATGCTCCAGTTGGGGTGGGCCACGGCCTGTTCGGGGGTGACGCCGGCCATCTGGGCGCGGGCCCAGGTGCGGAACGGGCCGCCCGAGGCGGTCAGGATAATTCGACGCAGGCGCCCCGCGCAGGCGTCGTGGAGCACCTGGAAGATGGCCGAATGCTCCGAATCAACCGGGATGACCGTGCCCCCGGCCGCGCGTGCGGTCTCCAGCAGGGCCGGTCCGCAGACGACCAGGCTCTCCTTGTTGGCCAGCCCCACGACCGCGCCGGAGCGCGCCGCGGCCCAGGTGGGTCGCAGGCCTGCGACCCCCACGATCGCGGCCATGATCCAGTCGGCGGGCCGTCCGGCGGCCTCGGCGACGGCGGCGTCGCCGGCGGCGGTCTCGATCCCGGACCCGGCCAGCCGCTCGCGCAGTTCCGGCAGCTTGCGCGCATCGGACACGACGGCGAGCTTGGGCCGCCAGTCCAGGGCCTGTTCGGCCAGCCGCACGACGTTGGAGCCGGCTGTCAGCGCCTCGACCTCGAAGGACCCGGAGCCCGCCTGCTGCGCCTGGCGCATCAGGTCCAGGGTCGAAACCCCCACCGAGCCCGTGGAGCCCAGCACCGTCACGCGGCGGCGCAGCGTCATGCCAGCCCCCAGTGGACGACGACCAGCTTGCAGGCGGCCAGGGCCACGACGGCGAACATCATGCCGTCCACACGGTCCATCAGGCCCCCGTGGCCGGGGATCAGGTTGCCCGCGTCCTTGACCCCGAAGCGGCGCTTCAACATCGACTCCCAGAGGTCGCCGGCCATGGTGGCCAGCGCCGCCAGCAAGCCTACGACCGCCGCGACCCGGGGCGAAAGGCCTACATCCAGATTGCGAAGAAACGGCGCGATCCGCACCACCTCAGGGGCGTAGAGGGTGAAGATGACCGCGGCGCCGATCCCCGCGATCACCCCGCCGATGAAGCCCGACCAGGTCTTGTTGGGCGAGAACCGGGGCCAGAACTTGGGCCCCTTCAGCCAGCTGCCGATCAGATAGGCGCAGATGTCCGACGACCAGGCGATGGCGAACAGCAACAGCGTCCACCCCTCGCCCTCCGGCGACTTGCGCAACCACATCAGGACCACGCAGGGCCAGCCGACGTAGAGAACGCCGTAGGCGGTATCCAGCGGCGAGACCTTCAGCACCCGCGCATAGAGCGCGGCGGCCGCGGCGCCGAAGCCCAACAGCAGCAGAGCGGCCGGGAAGTTGTCCACGTAACCTGCGAACAAACCGGCGAGAACGGCGAACATCACCGCCCCGCCGATGCGCACCGAGGCGCCGGGGGCGGACATGATGCCCCACTCCATCGACAGCAGGGCCGAGCCCACCGCCACCAACAGCAGGAACAGCCAGCCGCCCCAGATCACCGCCGCCGCGGCGCACGGAATCAGGACGAGCGCGGAAAGCACGCGCACGCCCAGGTCGTTCCATTGGACGGGCCTAGCCAGCGGCAAGGACGCCATGGGCGCCTAGCCCGCCGAAGCGGCGTTCGCGCCGGCGATACTCTTCGATCGCGTCGGTCAGGGCCTGCGGGCCATAGTCGGGCCAGAGCACGTCCTGGAACACGAATTCGGCGTAAGCCGCTTCCCACAAAAGAAAATTCGAAATCCGCCGCTCGCCCGAAGTGCGCACGACCAGGTCCACCGGCGGGCCGCCGGCGGTGGCCAGCAGCGAGGCGAAGCGGCCCTCGTCCAGGCTCTCGGGATCGGCGCCGGCGGCGACCTCGCGGGCGAACTTGCGCGCCGCGTCCACCAGGTCGGCCCGGGCCCCGTAGTTGAAGGCCACCTGCAGCAGGAAGCGGTCGTTATGGGCGGTCTCGCGCTCGGCCCGCTCGACGATGTCGCAGATATCCGGCGGAAGCCCTTCACGACGCCCGAGAATTCTGACCCGCACCCCCTCGCGCGACAGCCGCGCCAGGTCGGTCTGGACGTAGAGCTTCACCAGCCCCATCAACTCGGACACCTCGGCCACGGGCCGGCGCCAGTTCTCGGTGGAGAAGCCGAAGACGGTCAGGCATTCGACGCCCAGGTGCGGCGCCGCCTCGACGGTGCGCTTCAGGGCGTTGACGCCCGCCCGGTGGCCCAACGTGCGGGGCATGCCGCGCGCCTTAGCCCAACGCCCGTTGCCGTCCATGATGATGGCGATGTGGCGCGGTCCGCCCGGACAAGGGTCGGCGGGCGATGGAGCCTGGGGCTCCGCCGCGGGGGAAGACGGTCTGTCGGACGCCGGCGCCATGCGCGGCCTTCTCCCGGAAGACGGTCTGCGCCGTCAAACCTGCATGATCTCTTGTTCTTTGATTTTCAAGGCTTCGTCGACCCGCTTGATGGCCGCGTCGGTGAGCTTCTGGACCTCGGTGTCCATGTGCTTGTGCTCGTCCTCGCTGATGGCGTGGTCCTTCTCCGCCTTCTTCAGCGCATCCATGGCGTCGCGGCGGACGTTGCGCACCGCGATCCGCTGGGTTTCGGCGTACTTGCCGGCCAGCTTGGCGATGTCCTTGCGCCGTTCCTCGGTGAGGGCGGGGATCGGGATGCGCAGCAGGTTGCCCTCGGTGATAGGATTCAGGCCCAAGCCCGCGTTGCGAATGGCCTTTTCGGTCGAGACGACCAGGCCCTTGTCCCACACGCTGACGGTGATCATCCGCGGTTCGGGCACGCTGATCGAGCCCACCTGGTTCAGCGGCATGGACGAGCCGTAGGCGTCCACGTGGATGGGATCCAGCAGGGCGGCCGACGCGCGGCCGGTGCGCAGGCCGGCGAACTCGTCCTTCAGGGTCTGGACGGCCTTGTCCATGCGGTCCTTGAAGCCGGCCAGATTCGGTTTTCCGTCAGTGCTCATGGGCTCTTGCTCAGTGTGGCTCTTGGTCGGTGTGGTCTCAGGTCTGTTCGCAGATGACCGTGTGCACGCCCTCGCCGGTCAGCACGTCCAGCAGGGCGCCGCGCTCGCGGATGGAGAAGACGACGATCGGCACCTTGTTCTCGCGCATCAGCGAGATGGCGGACGCGTCCATGACCTTCAGGTCCTTGGCCAGGACCTCGAGGTAGGTCAGGCGGTCGAAGCGTTTGGCGGTCGGGTCCTTCTTGGGGTCGGCGGTGTAGACGCCGTCGACGCTGGTGCCCTTGAACAGGGCGTCGCAGCCCATCTCGGCGGCGCGCAGGGCCGCGGCGGTGTCGGTGGTGAAGAACGGGTTGCCGGTGCCGGCGGCGAAGATCACCACCCGGCCCTTTTCCAGGTGCCGCACCGCGCGCCGGCGGATGTAGCTCTCGCAGATCGACTGCATCGGGATGGCCGACTGGACCCGGGTGTCGACCCCGATCTTCTCCAGCGCGTTCTGCATAGCCAGCGCGTTCATCACCGTGGCCAGCATGCCCATGTAGTCGGCCGAGGCGCGCTCCATCCCGCCCGCTGCCTTCGACAGGCCGCGGAAGATGTTGCCGCCGCCGATCACCAGGCACAGCTCGACCCCGTGGCGGACCACCTCCGCCACCTCGGCGGCGACGGCGTCCACGGTCTTCATGTCGATCCCGTACCCCTGGTCCCCCATCAGCACCTCGCCGGAGATCTTCAGCAGAATCTTCCGGTAGTGAGGGGTGCGCAGCGGCGTCGGTTGCGAGACGGTCATAAACCGTGGGGTTAGGCCGTTCCGCGCGTGGCGACAAGACGGGAAGCGTGGGGGGTTTGGCGTGGGGAGGAAGAGAGTCCACGGACCACACGGAAAACACGGAAAAGGGCTAGCGCTACATCACGAGACGCTCGATGCGCGCCATCGGCGCGCATCCGAAATTGACAAGAAATCCAAGCTTTAACTTGGTCGCCTTCAGATAGTTCAGCACCTGACTGCGGTGCTCAGGGGTCGTCTCGCGGACGGCTTTCAACTCAACGATAATCTGATCGTAGCAAATGAAGTCGGGAATGTAGGTCTGTTTGAGTCTGACGCCTCGGTAGGACAAGTGAAGAGCCTGCGTCGTCTGGAACGGGATGCCGCGCCGCTCAAACTCGATGACCAAACACTCGTGGTACACCGCCTCAAGGAAGCCGTGCCCCATCTCGCGGCTCACGTCGAAGATCGCTCCGCGCAGTTCAAACGTCTCGGCCTCAAGCTGAAGCACGTCCGTGTTTTCCGTGTGGTCCGTGGACTCCCTTACTATAGAACATATCAGGAACAACGCAAGTCGGAGAATAGGTCGATCTAGCGCGTGAGCCAGTCGCGCAGGGCGGCGGCGTTGTTGTGGGTTTCGTCCTTCGAGGCGTAGATCAGGGTGACCTTGCCCGCGTGCATTTTGGCGCGCAGTTCCGCGACCGCGGCCTGTTGGGCTTCGCCCTTCAGCTCGGCGGCGTAGGCCTTTACGAAGGCCGGCCAGTCGTCGGGGTGGCCGTGGTAGCGTTTCCTCAGGGCTTCGCTGGGCGACAGGTCTTTCAGCCAGAGGTCGATCCCGGCCTTGTCCTTGGTCACGCCGCGGGGCCACAGGCGGTCCACGAGAATCCGGCAGCCGTCCGCCTTGGCCGGCGGGTCGTAGGCGCGTTTCAGGGCGATGGTCATGGCCAATCCTACCTGCTGCGGCCCCTTCGCACTTGCGAAATCCCGCGCGATCCCTTAAACGGCGCGCCCATCACGCACGTAGGCGCTCGGGCCGGTCGGGGAGTTCCCGCCAGGTCCGTTCCGAGGTCCAAAACCGGACTTTTGCCTGCGGAGGCCCATCGGAAGAAGGAAGACGACCCCATGGCACTGCCCGATTTCTCTATGCGCCAGCTCCTGGAAGCCGGCGCCCACTTCGGCCACCAGACCCACCGCTGGAACCCGAAGATGGAACGCTACATCTTCGGCAGCCGCTCCAACATTCACATCATCGACCTGTCGCAGTCGCTGCCGCTGCTCCACCAGGCGTTGGTGAAGGTGCGCGAAGTCGCCGCCGGCGGCGGCCGCGTGCTGTTCGTCGGCACCAAGCGCCAGGCGTCCGAGCCGATCGCGACCGGCGCCAAGCGCTGCGCCCAGTACTATGTGAACCACCGTTGGCTGGGCGGCACACTCACCAACTGGCGCACCATCTCGGGCTCGATCGCGCGCCTGCGCGAACTGGAGAACGTGCTGGACGGCAGCGGCGAAGGCCGCACCAAGAAGGAACTGCTGCAGCTCACCCGCGAGCGCGAGAAGCTGGAACTGTCGCTGGGCGGCATCAAGGACATGGGCGGCATTCCCGACCTGATGTTCGTGATCGACACCAACAAGGAAGCGATCGCCATCCAGGAAGCGCGCAAGCTGAACATCCCGGTGATCGCCATCCTCGACACCAACTCCAACCCGGACGGCATCGCCTATCCGGTGCCGGGCAACGACGACGCCGCGCGCGCCATCCAGCTGTACTGCGACCTGGTCGCCGACTCGGTGCTCGACGGTCTGGCCGCCGGTCAGGCCGCCATGGGCGTGGACCTGGGCGCCGCCGAGAAGCCCTCGGCCGAACCGGCGCTGCGCGCCGAAGCCGCGCCTGCGGGAGAAGCCGGCGCCGACAAACCGAAGGTGAAGGTCGAGAAGAAGCCCGCGCCCCGGGCCGCCGCGCCGAAGAAGCCGGCTGAACCGGTTGCCGAGGCGCCGGCGGAAACCGCTGCTGAACCGGCGGTCGAAGCGGCTGCCGAGCCTGCGGTCGAAGCGGCTGCTGAACCGGCGCCCGAAGCCGCCGCGGCTGAACCGGCGCCGGAGCCCGCGACCGAAACGGCCGGCGAGTAAGGCCTCGATTTTCTCTGCGGGCCGCCCCATTTGCGGCCCGACCCTGAAACACCCGCGTGCGCGCACCCCCGCGCGTCCGCACAGCTGAATGAATCGGAGACTCCAATGGCGGAAGTCACGCCTGGTCTGATCAAGGAACTGCGCGAGAAGTCCGGCGCCGGCATGATGGACTGCAAGAAGGCGCTGACCGAGAACGGCGGCGACCTGGAGGCCGCGGCCGACTGGCTGCGCGCCAAGGGCATCTCGAAAGCGGCGAAGAAGGCCGACCGCGTCGCCGCCGAAGGCCTGATCGCGATCGCCACGCGCGATGAAGGCTCAGGTGAAATCGCCGCGGTCATCGAGTTCAACGCCGAGACCGACTTCGTCGCCCGCAACGACCAGTTCCAGGCCGCCGCCCGCAAGGTCGCGCAGGCCGCTCTGGGCGCCGAGGGCGTCGACGCCATCGTCGCCGCAACGCACGAAGGCGAAGTGATCGGCGAGATGATCACCAACATGATCGCCTCGATCGGCGAGAACATGATGGTGCGCCGCGCGGCCCGCTTCCAGGTGAGCCAGGGCGTGGTTGCGACCTACATTCACAACGCCATCGCGCCCGACCTCGGCCGCATCGGCGTGCTGGTGGCGCTGCAGTCGAGCGGCGACAAGGCCAAGCTGAAAGAGCTCGGCCGCAAGATCGCCATGCACGTTGCGGCCACGGCGCCGCTGTCGCTCAGCACCGACGACCTGGACCCGGCCGCGGTCGAACGCGAACGCGCCATCTTCGCCGAACAGGCCGCCGCCTCGGGCAAGCCCCCGCAGGTGGTGGAAAAGATGGTCGAAGGCCGCATCCGCAAGTTCTACGAGGAAGTCGTGCTCCTGAAGCAGGCCTTCGTGATGAACCCGGACCAGACGATCGAACAGCTGCTGGAAAGCGCCGGCAAGGAAATGGGCGTGCCGGTGGTGTGCACCGGGTTCGTGCGGTTGGCGCTGGGTGAGGGCGTGGAGAAGAAGACGGAAGACTTTGCGGCGGAAGTGGCGGCGGCGGGTGGTTCGGTCTGAACTTCAGACGATTGCTGATTTGGGAAAGGGCGCTGGAAACAGCGCCCTTTCCTTTTGCCAAACCCCACTTCCCAAAAAATTTTCCGTCACCCCGGGCTTGTCCCGGGGCCTGCGTGTCCGCCCGCAACTAGGGTTGTGTGAGCGCTTGCGCGAACCTTCCCCCCTAAGAGCCAAGCACGAGCCGCAGGCCCCGGGACAAGCCCGGGGTGACGGAAATTAAGGGAGTGGATTTGGGAAGCGATCTTCTTCTTTCACGTAATCGAGCTTCCACACCGGATCGCGCATCATCTCTTCGAACAGGTCATCCCAGTGGGGATTGTCGCGCTCAATGAGGTTGTACTTGAACTCGCGGCGATAGCGTTTGATGCGCTTTTCGTGGGGAATCGCTTCGGTGATCAGGTCAAACGTTTGAAACCACACAAGCCGCTTCAGTCCGTGCACTTTCGTGAAGCCCGGGAAACGCCCTTCGCGATGCTGGTCCATTCTCTGGAAAAGATTGCTCGTCACGCCCGTGTAAAGCATGCCGTGAAAACGATTGGTGAGCAGATAGACCGCTATAAACGGGCGTTTCATCGGCCGTCCTTACGCATCCTCCAGCATCAGTACGCCGGGGGCGCTTTTCAACGCGCCGCGCAGTGACGCGTCTAACCGGTACCTGCCCGGGAGTTTCACTTCCACTTCGCGCCCGCCCTCGAGCGCCGCGATGAACACCACTTCGCCGCCCGTCACTGCCGTTGCGGTTTCCAGGCGGGCCTTCAACGCGTCCACTTCCGTCGACCTTGGCGACAGGTGCACGCGTAATCCCGCCCCTGCTTGTTCCACCGCGCGGTCGATGGGTTGGGCTTCGTCGCCGAAGAAGCGGACTTCGCCGTCGCCGGATTTGCAGCGGACTTTCAGGCTGATGGCGGCGCCGGTTTCCAGGACGTCGCGGCAGGCGCGCAGAGACTCCGGCGGGAACAACACTTCGTATTCGCCGGTGGGGTCGGACAGGGTGACGAAGGCGAACTTGTCGCCGCTTTTCGCGGACGCCCTCTCCTGTTTGCGGCGCACGATGCCGGCCATGCGGAAGGCTTCGTGGCCCTCCGCCGCCAGTTGCAGGGCTTCGGCGTACAGCGTGGTGCGGCGTTTGCGCAGGACGTCGATCATGTCTTCCAGCGGGTGGCCCGAGAGGTAGAAGCCGACGGCGGCCAGTTCCTCGTCCAACCGTTCGGGCCCGACCCAGGGCTCGATCTTGGGCAGGCGCGGTTTGACCGCATCGTGGTCGTTTCCGAACAGGCTCTCTTGCGCGGAGGCGCGTTCGGCGGCGACGCTCTGCATGTGGGCGATGAGCAGGTCGGCGTTCTCGACGATCTGGCGGCGGTTGGGGTGGATGCGGTCGAAGGCGCCGGCGCGGGCCAGGTTTTCCAGCGCGCGTTTGTTCAGGGCGCGCGGATCGACGCGTTCGAGGAAATCGAACAGGTCGCGGAACGGCCCGCCCGCCTCGCGCGCCTCGACCACGCCCTTCATCGCCTCCATGCCCACGTTGCGCACGGCGCCCAGCGCATAGAGCACCTGGCCGTCCTCCACGTCGAAGTCGGCCTTGGAGCGGTTGATGTCCGGCGCGGCCACCGTCACGCCGAACCGCTTCGCATCCTGATAGAACACCGCGAGCTTGTCGGTGTTGGTGATGTCGAGGCTCATGTTGGCGGCGAAGAATTCGACCGGGTGGTGCGCCTTCAGCCAGCAGGTCTGGAACGAGATGTAGGAATAGACCAGGGCGTGGCTCTTGTTGAAGCCGTAGCCCGCGAACTTGGCCACCAGCTCGAAGATGTAATCCGCCTGGGCGCGCGGGACGTTGTTGCGCTCGGCGCCCTCGATGAACCGCTGCTTCTGCTGGTCCATCTCCTCCTTTTTCTTCTTGCCCATGGCGCGGCGCAGAAGGTCGGCTTCGCCCAGGCTGTAGCCGGACAGGACCTGGGCGATCTGCATCACCTGTTCCTGGTAGATGATGACGCCGTAGGTCTCGCGCAGCACCGGCTCCAGCGAGGGGTGCAGCATGTCGGGCTCGCGGCGGCCGAACTTGCAGTCGAGATAGAGGTCGATGTTGTCCATCGGCCCCGGCCGATAGAGCGCGTTCAGCGCGGTCAGCTCCTCCAGCGACATGCAGCGCATCTTGCGCAGGGTGTCGCGCATGCCCTGACCTTCGAGCTGGAACACCCCGATGGTCTGGCCGGTGGCCGCGAGGTCGTAGGTCGCCTGGTCCTGCAGCGACAGCCGCTCGAAGTCGACGTCGGCGCCGCGCTTGCGCAACAGCTTGTGCGCGCGGTCGAGCACGGTGAGCGTCTTCAAACCGAGAAAGTCGAACTTCACCAGGCCCGCGCTCTCGACCCACTTCATATTGTACTGGGTCGCCGGGAGCTCCGAGCGCGCATCGCGGTAGAGCGGCACCAGCTCGGTCAGCGGCCGGTCGGCGATCACCACGCCGGCGGCGTGGGTCGAGGCGTTGCGGTAGAGCCCCTCCAGCGACAGCGCGGTCTCGAGCAGTTTCGCCACCGCCTCGTCGTCGCGCTTGGCCTGTTGCAGACGCGGCTCGATCTGGATGGCCTGGGCCAGCGTCGTCGGATTGGCCGGATTGTTCGGGATCATCTTGGCCAGGCGATCGACCTGGCCGAGCGGAAGCTGCATCACCCGGCCCACGTCGCGCAGCACCGCGCGCGCCTGCAAGGTGCCGAAGGTGATGATCTGGGCCACGCGATCGCGGCCGTATTTCTCCTGCACGTAGGCGATGACTTCTTCGCGCCGCTCCTGACAGAAGTCGATGTCGAAGTCGGGCATGGACACGCGTTCGGGATTCAGGAACCGCTCGAACAGCAGACCGAAACGCACCGGATCGAGACCGGTGATGGTGAGCGACCAGGCAACGAGCGACCCGGCGCCGGATCCCCGCCCCGGCCCCACCGGCACCCCGTGCGCCTTCGCCCATTTGATGAAGTCGGACACGATGAGGAAATAGCCGGAGAAGCCCATGTTCTGGATCACGGCGATCTCGAACTCGAGCCGCGCCCAGTACTCTTCTTCCGGAACCGCCAGTTCGACGTCGGCGAGACGCGCCTTCAGACCCTCACGCGCCTGCCAGGCCAGTTCGTCCGGCTCGCTGCGCCCCGCGCCCGTGTCGAAGCGCGGCAGGATGGGATCGAGCTTCTTCACCAGGAAGGCGCAGCGGCGCGCGATGTCGAGGGTGTTGTCGCAGGCCTCGGGCAGATCCTTGAACAGCTCGCGCATCAGCGACGGCGTCTTGAACCAATGCTCGGGCGTTACGCGCCGGCGGTTGTCTTCGCCGAGGAACGAGCGCTCGGCGATAGCCAGCAGCGCGTCGTGCGCACGGTACATGGCGCGGTCGGGGAAATAGACGTCGTTGGTGGCGACCAGCGGAATATCGCGCTCGTAGGCGTATTCGACGAGCCGCGGTTCGACCAGTTTCTCGGACGCGAGACCGTGACGCTGCAGCTCGATGTAGAAGCGGCCGCCAAAGACCTGCTCCATCGCCTGCAGCGCGGCCCAGGCTTCTTTGTTTTGGCCCGCCGCCAACAGCGGATCGACCGGTCCGTCCGGGCCGCCCGACAGCAGGATCAGGCCCTCGGCGTGAGCGCTCACCGTGTCCCAGGTTACCGACGGCTCGTCGCCGGCGGCCTCGAGATAGGCCAGCGACGAGAGCTGCATCAGGTTGCGCCAGCCGTCTTCGGTCTGCGCCAGCAGCACGACCGTCGGCGCCCGCACATGGCGGTCCTGGGAACCCAGCCCCACGATCGGCAGCGCACAGCCGATGATCGGCTGAACCCCCGTCTCCTTGCAGGCCTGGGAAAACTCCAGCGCCCCGAACAGGTCCGCCCGGTCGGCGATGGCCACCGCCGGCATGCCGGCCGCAGCCGCCAGCTTGCCGAGCTTGTCCGCCTTGATCGCGCCCTCGAGCAGCGAATAGGCCGACCGGACCCTCAGATGGACGAACCCTTCCGCGCTCAACCGTGCCTCCAGGCCGCTAACCACCGTATTTACGGTGCTCGCACCCCGGTTCAGCCCCGGGCGCCACCACCGCAAATCACCGTATTTACGGTCGCCGCAGCCGGCCCCCTCGCCCGCCGCCGTTCCCGTCCCGGCCCCTTACACCAGAACCGATTCCCGGCCCCGGCGCGACGGTTTCCTGCGTCGCAGCCTTAAGAGGCCGCCAGGTGCGCCACCGAACACATCATCCAGACAAAAGCCGAAACCGACACAAGCGCCGCCGCCTCGCGAACCACACGGAACATGGCTTAATCCCCAGCTATGATTGTTGCCTGTTTGTTCTATGTTCCGGTTTTGTGCTATTGTCAACCTTATGGGAGTCACGGCTATTTTGCCCGAACAGACCGACGGCCCTGCAACGCGCGGGAGCCTTCCCGGCGGAGGTGAGCCTTTAGTGACCGTCAACAGCCTCTATTACGGCGACAACCTAGCCGTGCTTCGGGAGGGCATCGCCACCGAAAGTGTGGATCTGATTTACCTCGATCCGCCGTTCAATTCGCAGGCGACTTACAACCTCTTGTTCAAGTCTCCGACCGGCGCTGGGTCGCAGGCTCAAATCGAGGCGTTTGAAGATACGTGGCACTGGGGACTCGAGGCGCAGGACGCATTCGACCAGGTGATCCAGTCCGGCAATACGAACGCAGCAGACATGCTGCGTTCCGTGCGCACGTTCCTCGGCGACAACGATATGATGGCCTATCTCGCGATGATGGCCGTCAGGTTGCTTGAATTGCATCGAGTGCTAAAACCGACCGGATCGCTCTACCTTCACTGCGATCCCACTGCCAGCCACTACCTGAAAATCCTGCTCGATGCGGTTTTCACTCCGCTTCAATTTCGCAACGAGATAACCTGGAAGCGAAGCACTAGCCACGGCAACGTCGGCCGCAACTATGGCAATCTTAGCGACGAGATTTTTTTCTACACGAAGTCGGACAAGTACACTTGGGTCCAGCAATACGCGGACATCAGCGCGGAATACGCCGCCACGAAGTTCAACAGCCGCGACCCAGACGGACGCCGGTGGCAATCGGTCTCGCTTCGAAATCCGAGCGTTAGGCCAAATCTACAGTTTGACTATACCGCGAGCGATGGGCGCACCTACACGCCTCATCCTAACGGCTGGGCTGTCGGCCGCGAACGTCTCGAAAAGTATGACAAAGAAAAGCGGCTTCATTTCCCGGCAAAGCCCGATGGCCAGCTTCGAGTGAAGCAATACCTGGATGAGCGACCCGGTACTCGCTTGCAGAATATTTGGGACGATATTCCGGCAATCAATTCCCAGGCGCAGGAGCGTCTAGGCTATCCGACTCAGAAACCGGTGGCGCTGCTTGATCGCATTCTCTCCACATCTTCGAACCCTGGCGATGTGGTGCTTGATCCCTTTTGCGGATGCGGCACGGCGGTGCACTCGGCCCAAAAGCTGGGTCGACCCTGGATCGGTATCGACGTAACGCATCTTGCAATCTCGCTGATTGAGCGGCGACTGAAAGACGCCTTCCCTGAGATCAAGTTTGAGGTTCATGGCACGCCAAAGGATTTGGACGGCGCGCGCGACCTGGCTATGCGCGACAAATATCAATTCCAATGGTGGGCGGTTTCGCTCGTCGAGGCGCAACCGTTCGCTGGAAAGAAGAAGGGCGCGGATGGCGGAATCGATGGCCTGATCTATTTCCGGTCAGACTCGCGCACAACAGAGCGCGCGATTGTGAGCGTTAAGGGCGGTGAGAACGTGAGTGTTCCAATGATCCGCGACCTGAAAGGCGTTCTGGACCGAGAGAATGCGCCAATCGGCGTCTTCCTTACGCTGACTCCGCCGACTCGGCCGATGGAGACCGAAGCAGCCTCAGCGGGCTTTTATGAACTCGCCGGAAGAAGGTATCCACGGCTTCAGATTATTACGATTGAACAGGCGTTGCACGGCATGAAGCCGGCAATCCCACATGTTGATACCGGCGCGGCGTTCAAGCGTGCGGGCGTCGAAGAAGACCCGCAGCCCTCTCTGCTCTAACGCTACCGTCAGACCGAAAATCGGGGACACGAACCAATTTCTGCGAAATTGGATCTGTCGCCGCCTCTGCTAGACTGACCGTGAGGGGGATTTCGCATGCGCCTCGCCGTCAGATTGGCCGCCGCTGTGCTGGCGCCCTTGTTATGCCTTGGGGCGGGACCGGCCCCCGAGCCCGTGGCCGCTGGAGAGCAGACGCAGACGGCTCAGATCGAGTTGCTTCGAACGCCTGACCTCGACGACAACGCGATCAGCGCCACCAAGGAGATTCTTTGGCTGGCCAAGGACACGAGTTGCAGGGGCAAATTCGGAGCCAAGAACATTGGCGCCTTCGGCATGCTCTATGGCAACGACAAGGGTCCGGTCGCCATCCCCGCAGGCAAGGTCGCCTATCTATGGATGGTTGGGGACGCGCCGGTCACCTCGGGGTCCGTGGTGTTGCAGTGGTACGTAGGCGCGCGGCGCAGGTGCGAGAACGCGGCGCAGTTCGTTCCGGAAGCCGGCCACAGTTACGACGTACAACAGAGAACGAGCAGCACATCCTGCCGCCTGTTGGTTATCGACCGCGCCACGCACCTCCCGCCACCGACGTACCAGGCCTTTTCGCCCAAGGTTTTCTGTCAGTCGAAAAAGGCTGGCCAGGATAACTTTGACTGAATGTGCGTGAAGGTGTCGGGGACATGATCCAATTTCTGCGAAATCGGATCATGTCCCTCGCCTCGGATGGATGGGACTTCGAAAATCGGTGACAGGAGCACTTGTCCCTCCGGTGGGGGAGCGCGCGTTATTATCGCGGCGCCGAATAGTGCTCCTATCCCCGTATTCGCCGTTCGCCGGCGGCGGCGCAATGACTGTTAGCCGAGGCACAGGAAGCGGTGCTGCACACCCGGCGGCGGCATCGGATGCAGCCGGAAAAATTAAATTTTCTTATCTTGCCGGGCAATGGCTTGGTTTGGATGCTGCGCCTCCGTGGGTGGAACACGCCGTGCGCCAGGCCTTGGAGCGGTATTGATCTCCATCGCTTTCTTGCTGGACTTGTGGGGCCAACCGCGTCGGCGTCGCTCGGCAAGAGAATGGCCGACGGCTATCCTGGACCAACCGCATCATCACAGGATGATGAGGTTTGCATAGCACAGAGGGGAATACGATGAGCCTGAATCGATGGGCCGCCGTAGCGACGGGCGTGGTCGGCGTCTACCTGGAGGCTGTTGAGTGGCTCGATCTCTATCCATGGACGACGAGCTTCGCGATCACCCACGGCGACAATGGCCAGCAGTCCCTCGACATCATCGTCGGCGTCGTATTGGCTGCGATGACCGCGGCGCTCTGGTTCGCAGGGCGTATCGCCTACGTAGGGCGCATCGTTGCGCTGATCAGCGCGGCTCTTCTGGCAGTGTGGCTGTGGTTCCAGGTGCAGACTTGGTGGATCCCTTATTTCACCGGCGCTTCCCCCGGCTGGGCCAAAACTTGGGCGAAGTGGTTCTCCGGCACGACACAGATCTTGCCGCACGATCCGCACCATCTTCCGCCCGACGCCAACCACTTCGTCCTGCAACTCATTCTGCTGAGCGCGATTGGCCTCTGTCTCGCCACGGCGCTGACGCCGCGGCCGGCGCGGTCTCGACTCGGCCACACTGCTCGGACTGGGCGTGCATTCTGAATCGCAGGGCTTTCGACGGGCGAGTCCAAAATCGGGGACACGAACCAATTTCTGCGAAATTGGATCATGTCCCCGATGATCACCGCACCTCGGTGTAGACGTAGTCGTGCTGGCTGTCGTGGATGGTGAGGGTGCGCAGGCCGTGCTTGCTGCCGATCAGGGCGTCGACGCCGATGCTGCCCGGGCCGATCGAGACCAGCGACACGCTGTTGTCCGCGTTCTTCCGCGTCGCGACCGGGCCTTCGATGAAGCCGGCCTTGATCCACTTGGCGCCGTTCTTGTCGGTGATGGTGATCGTGTTGCCCAGCACGCTGTCGTGGTACTTCGCGGCCAGGCCCGCGAGCATCGCGGGATCGCCCGGGATGGTCAGTTTGGCGCGGCGCGCTTTCGACTGCAGCTTCAGGCGCGCGGCGGCGGCGGCGACTTCGTCGGCGGCTTCGGGTTTGCCGTCGTAGACGACTTCCATCAGGCGGCGCAGGAACGGCGCCAGCAGGTACGGGCCGCTGTCGGCGTTGGTCAGGATCACGGCGCCGATGCCGCTGTCGGGCAACGCCCACCAGTCGCTGTGGAAGCCCTGCAGGGTGCCGCCGTGGGTGACCACGTGCACGCCTGAGATCTCTTCGTCGAACAGGCCCATGCCGTACCAGGCGTCCGGGCCGGTGGGCACGCCGCGCTTGCGGCGCTCGAGCAGGTTGGCTTCGCTCACGATGCGCTTGCCGTCGGGGCCGATGCCCTTGGTCAATTCCAGCTGCACGTATTTCGCAACGTCCGCGGGGCTCGACCAGGCGCCGCCGGCGGGGCGGAAGGGCACGATCAGGTGGTTAAAGTAGTTCGACATCTCGACCATGTTGCCGTCGATGTCGAAACCGTGCGGCCGCGCCCAGTCGCCGCTCTCGCCGATGCTGTTGGAGAACGTCGTGTCGTGCATGCCGAGCGGGTCGAAGATGCGCGTCTGCATGGCTTTGTCGTAGGCGGCGCCGATTTCCATGTTCGGATAGGCGAGCGAGCCGCCGAGGAAGCCGGCCGCGGAGGCCATCAGGTTGTTGTACTGGAACAGCTCGCCGAAGTTGCTGGTGGGCTGGGTTTCCGAAAGCTGGCGGAAGGTGTCGACCGCCGGCGCGCCCTCGTCGCCGAGGATGAAGGCGTAGTCCTTGCGCGGCAGGCCGGTGCAGGCGCAGACCAGATGGCGCACCAGCGTCGCATGGGTGGTGGCGTCGCTGCCGAGGCGGAAGGTGGGATAGAGATCGGTGACGTGCTGGTCCCACTTGAGCTTGCCTTCGTCGGCGAGGATGGCCAGCAAGAGGGTCGACATGCCCTTGGTGTTGGACGCGATCATGAACTTGGTGTGGGCGTCGACCGGCTCAGTGCCGCCGAGTTCGCGCACGCCGTAGCCGCCGACGTAGACGACCTTGCCGTTGTCGATCAGCGCGATGCCGACGCCGGGCACCTGCAGTTCCTTGGCGGACTGGGCGACGAAATCGCGGAGCGCCTGGATGCGTTCGGGGGTCAGGTGGTGGGGCGTCAGGCCGGCGAAGGTTTCGCGCGCGAAGCCGGCGGGGCGAAGACTGGCTTCGATGATCCCGACCGCCGCGGCGCGCTTGTTGCCGGTCGATTCCGCGCCGTCGGTGATTACGACGGTCCAGGCCGTTCCCTTGCGCATGGCGACCGCGCCGACGACGGCCTTCTCGCTGGGCGAGGTCTCGTAGGCGATGCCGACGCGTTCATCCCAGCCGTCGCCGGCGGTGCCGGGGCTGACCAGCCGCACGGGCCGCGTGGCGCCGGGTTTGTAGAGCGACCAGGCCTTGTCCGCGGCGGCCTGGCCCGTGGGGGCGGCGCCCGCGTCAACGACGGCGAGGCTCAGATTGTTTTCAGGCGCGGAGAAGACGGTCACCGGCCCCTTCACGGTCACCGACCAGTCCTTGGGCTGGGTGTAGGCGATGCCGGAGGGGGTCTTGCCGGGGGTATCGGCGGCGGCCCCGGCCTGAGCGAAGGCCGTGGCGGGCAGGATCAGCAAGGCGGCAAACGCCGCCAGGGTCACAGCTAATCGGTTCATGATCGCCAATCCTTTGAGACGGGGACGCCCGGACCCGATCCTAGGATGGATTTTTCAGGAATGGAATATTTGGCGGAAATAGAAAAACAGCAACATCGGGGACACGAACCAATTTCTGCGAAATTGGATCATGTCCCCCGGCGACGCAGATCCGGCAGCAGGCCCGCGAGCAACCCGATCGCCGGGAGGAAGGCGCAGACTTGGTAGACCGTCGTGATCCCTGCCCGGTCGGCGAGCAGGCCGAGCACGCCGGCGCCGATGCCGCTGATGCCGAAGGCCAGGCCGAAGAACAGGCCTGAGATCATGCCGACGCGGCCGGGGACGAGCTCCTGGGCGAAGACGACGATGGCGGAGAAGGCCGAGGCGAGGATCAGGCCGATGAGGACGGTGAGCGGTCCGGTCCAGAACAGGTCGACGTGCGGCAGGATGAGCGTGAACGGCAGCGTGCCCAGGATCGAGAACCAGATGACGTATTTGCGCCCGATCTTGTCGCCGATCGGACCGCCGAGCATCGTGCCCACGGCCACCGCGGCCAGGAACGCGAACAGATGCAGCTGGGCGTTCTGCACCGACACGCCGAAGCGGTGGATCAGGTAGAAGGTGTAGTAGCTGGTGAGGCTCGCCAGATAGACGTACTTCGAAAAGATCAGGGCGAGCAGGATGAGGATGCCGTTGCGCGCGGCGCCCTTCGGCAGATGCAGGTGCGCCGTGGGCCTGCGCGCGCGCAGGCGCTCCATGCCGTGATGCTTGTACCAGAGGCCGACGTTCCACAGGATCGCGCCGGACACGAGCGCGAGCAGGGCGAAGAAGACCAGGCTCGACTGACCCCAGCGCCCGACCACGAGCGCCGCCGCCAGCGGCCCAAGCGCCGAGCCCAGGTTGCCGCCGACCTGGAACAGCGATTGCGCAAGGCCGTGGCGGGCGCCCCCGGCCATGCGCGCCACCCGCGAGGACTCCGGGTGGAACACGGACGAACCCACGCCCAGCAGCGCGCCGCCGATCAGCACCACGGGATAGGCGTGGGCCATCGACAGGACGGTGAGGCCGGCGAGCGAAAACAGCGTCCCGATCGGGAGCGCCATGGGCGTCGGCCGCTCGTCGGCGTAGAGCCCGATCACCGGCTGCAGGATCGAGGCGGTGACCTGATAGACCAGGGTCACCAGGCCGATCTGGCCGAAGCTCAAGCCCAGCGAGACCTTCAGCCCGGGATAGATGGCGGGCAGCAGCGACTGCATCATGTCGTTGATCAGGTGACAGGCGCTGATGGCGACCAGGACGGCGAAGACGGTGGTGGCGGCCTTGTCGACCGTTCCTGCGTTAGCCTCGGTGGTCACGCGCCCGACTCCATCACTGTGGGGGCGCGACTAACGGATCGGGAAAAGAGAGTCCACGGACCACACGGAAAACACGGACGAGGCGGGATCAAGGACGGTTTCGGTTTCTTACGCGGATCACGCGCACCGGAGCCCTCCCATTAATCTCCGCTCATCCCGGCGAATGCCGGGACCCAGATCATAAGGCGCTGCTGCAGGCCGCTTGTTCGATTTCCGCCAATCACTTGATTGCGGAGCCATACGATCTGGGTCCCGGCATTCGCCGGGATGAGCGGAATTGAATGGGTTGGCGTTGCGGCCCCTGGTCCTTCTGGTACCGTCGCGCGACCGGCCGGGGGTTTAGCGTATGCACATCCATCTTCCCAAACCGCTGCACGGCTGGCGCGCGTTCGTAGGCGAGGTGGGGATCATCGTGCTGGGGGTGCTGATCGCGCTCGGGGCCGAATCGGTGGTCGAGAGTTTTCATTGGCGCCACAAGGTCGAGGTGGTGCGCAGGTCGCTGATGGGCGAGTTGGCGAACGACCGCGCGCGATGGGACGTCGATCTCGTTGCGGCGCGCTGCGCCCACCAGGACATGCTGGCGCTCGACGCCTGGCTGAAGGGCGGCGGCGCGGGCGTTCAGCCCATGGCGCGCAACATCAGGCCTGAGAACCTGTTCTGGATGCACTCGGCGAACTGGAACCTCGCGACGGGAAGCCAGACGCTCGATCATTTCCCCATGGATGAACAACTCGCGTTCGCGGCGCTCTACGACGGCGTGGCCCACCGCCAGAGGGACCTGCAACGCGCCCACGACACGATGACGCACGTGCAGGCCCTCACGCCGCTCGCGACGGACGCGCAGGGACGGCGTGAGTTGAGCGTCGCCCTGAGGGACATGGACGGCGAGCTCTACGCCGTGGTCGCCAACAACGGCTACATGCAGCGCCACTTCAAAGCGTTGGGCGTGAAAACGGACAGCAGCGACATCGCCGCCGACCTCGCGGTTGCGCGCTGTGTTTCGTGAATTGAGAGCGTAACCCGCCCCCGCCGAAAGCGGCCCTAAGAAGGAGAACCGCGGAGATCGCGGAGGAAGAAAAGCCGCGGAGATCGCGGAGCGGTCTTCTCTGCGTCCTCTGCGACTGTCTCTTTCTCTGCGATCTCTGCGTTCTTCTTCCTGGCGCCTTCGGCGCGCAACCGTGGCCTAGAATTTTCGGGCCACCGTCTTGGGGTCGTAGGGGTCGCACTGGCCGGAGAAGCTGCGTTTCACTTCTTCGATTGCGATGCGCCCGGTCAGGCGGCTGATCGAGATCTTCGGGTGGTTTATCAGGTTCAGACTGACCTTACCGGTGATGGTGTCGGCGCCGACACTGAGGGATTCAAAGTTTCGCCAGCCGTCGGCGCTGTGGCCGTTGAGGATGGGGATGAGGCTGTCAGGGAGCTTGATGCGGCCCTGGCCATCGACGATGTCGACGTACACTTCGTCGGCCTGATGTTCGCGGTGCTCGCTCGTCGCGCTGCCATCCACGAAACCGCCCCGGCCGTTGGAGCCGCTCACATTCGCTGTGGCGTCGATCATGCTCCGCGAGCTGTCGCCGGAGCACACCAGATGAATTTCCTCGGCGGCGGCCTGTTGCGCAAAGAGCGCCGCGCCGAGAGCGATAAGAACAGTGATATGTCGCATGGTTGAACCCCCTGCCCGCAAATCTAATCGCAACCGTGGCGTTTGCCAACGGGCGCGGACGGCTCAGATCAGGTTCGACTTGGCGCGCTTGCCGAGCCAGATGGCGCTGGGTTTTGGGGTGCGTTTGAAGGTTTGCAGGTCTACCGCGACCAGGCCGAAGTGTTTGCTGTAGCCTGAGGTCCATTCGAAGTTGTCGAGCAGGGACCAGTAGAGATAGCTGTGCACGGGGATGCCTTCTTCGAGGCACGCTCGCACTTGCGCCAGCGCCAGGTCCACGAAGGCGATGCGGCGGGCGTCGTCGTCGGTTCCGATGCCGTTTTCGGTGACGTAGATCGGCTTGCCCGGGATCTCGCGGTGCGCCCAGCGGATAACCGCCGACACCGCCTTGGGATAGAACTCGTAGCCGGCGGCGGTCAGTTCCGCGCCCGGCGGCGGCGGGACCATGCCCTTGTCGTCGAAGCGGAAGCGCGAATAGGGCTGCACCCCGGTGAAGTCGGAATAGTCGCGCGCGGCGTCGAGCCAGGGGCCGTAGAGGTCGTGCTCGATTTTGGGCGCGATGGAGTGTTCGCCCACCGGTTCGACCGCCTGGGTGGTCAGGCTCATGCCGACCTTCAGATGCGGCGCGGCGGCCTTCATTGCGGCGTAGGCCTTTTGGTGGCCAGCGATCAGCAGGTGCTCCGACGCGTCGGGATCGGCGAAGGTGAGCGAGGTGAAGCGCTCGGAGCCGCAGGCCTTGCGCGCCGCGTCGATCATCGGTTGCGTCGCCGCGCGCAGACCGGGAACCCAGATCTTCAGCAGGCGCTGGATGTTGGCCTCGTTGAACGGCGTGGCCATGTCCATGAGGTGACCGAGACGCTCCGTGACCTTGCCGCAGTAGCGGGCGAACAGGTCGGGCGCGTCGTCGCGCTCCCATCCACCGCGTTTGGAAAACCACAGCGGCGACGAGAAGTGGTTGAAGGTGACGATCGTCGTCTGGCCGTGGGCGCGGCAGGTCTTCAGCACCTGTTCGTAGTGGTCGAGCTCGGCGTTGGAGAAGTGGCCCTCGCTGGGCTCGATGCGCGCCCACTCGATGCCGAAGCGATAGGCGTTGAAGCCGAGCGCGGCGTTCAGCGCGATGTCCTCGGCGAAGCGGTGGTAGCTGTCGATGCTGTCGCCCGAGCGGTCCTTGTAGATCGTGGGGGTGACGTTCTCCATCAGCCAGGTGTCGGTGTTGGTGTTGTTGCCCTCCGATTGATAGGCGGAGATGGCGGCGCCCCAGAGGAAGCCCGGCGGGGCTTTGCGGCGGGTCTCGGCGGCGGCGGCGGGGGACGCGAGGGCCGCGGCGGAGGCGGCGGCCAGGGCGGCGCGGCGGGTCAACATCGGCGGATCTCCCTGGGTTTTCGTGGGGGTGAGGCTGGCTCAGGGTCGGGGTTCCGGCAATACTAATTATTGTGTGAGCGAATATCTAATAACCCCCGCTCATCCCGGCGAATGCCGGGACCCAGATCGTATGGCTCCGCACTTTGGGATCGCGAGCAGCGCACGGGCGGCAGGCGGTTGCGCTTTATGATCTGGGTCCCGGCATTCGCCGGGATGAGCGGAGTAAAAATGGGATAGGTATCGCGCGCGTCACGCTTCCCTCCCCTCACCTTTCGGAGTCTCTCACGATGAACCTTCGCTCGCTCGGCCGGTCCGGCCTCTCCATCTCGCCGCTGGTGTTCGGGGGCAATGTGTTTGGATGGACGGCGGATGAGGCGACGTCGCATGGGTTGCTGGATGCGTTCACGGGCGCCGGGTTCAATGCGGTGGATACGGCGGAGGCCTATTCGTCGTGGGTTCCCGGGCACAAGGGCGGCGAGTCCGAGACGGTGATCGGGACTTGGCTCGCCAAGGGCGGCGAGGCGCGGCGTGAGACTGTGATCATCGCGACCAAGTCGGGCTGGCGCGCCGGCGACGGGCCGGCGGGGCTGTTACGGGCGGACAAGATCAAGGCGGCGGTGGACGCGTCGCTGCTGCGGCTGCAGACCGACTACATCGATCTGCACCAGACGCATTCGGATGACCCCGACACGCCCTTCGAGGAGATCTTCGGCGCCTATCGCGATCTGATCGATGCGGGCAAGGTGCGCGCGGTGGGCGCGTCGAACATCTCGGCGGCGCGGTTGCAGGAAGCGTTGGCGGTCAGCGCGCGCGAGGGGTTGCCTCGGTACGAGAGCGTGCAGCCCGCGTACAACCTCTATCAGCGCGAGATCGAGGCGGACCTGTTGCCGGTGTGCCGGGACGCGGAGGTGGGCGTGATCAGCTATTACGGCCTGGCGGCGGGGTTTTTGACCGGCAAGTATCGCACCGAAGCGGACGCAGCGAAGAGCGCGCGGGGACAGGGCGTGGTGTCGCGGTTTCTGAACGCGAAGGGGTTGAAGATTTTGGCGGCGCTGGACGAGGTGTCGCACGCGGTGGGCGCGACTCCGGCGCAGGTCGCGCTGGCGTGGATCATGGCCAAGCCGGACGTGACCGCGCCGATCGCGAGCGCGACGAGCGTGGCGCAGTTCGAAGAGCTGGCGCGGGCGACGGAACTGAAGCTGGACGACGAGGCGATGGCGAAACTGGATGCGGCGGGACTGTAGCTCGCGCTCACGTTAAACCCACGCGTGAACCTCAATCCAATTGTCGTCACCCCGGCCTTGTGCCGGGGCCCAGGGTTGGTGGCGAAACTCAGGTGCGAGCAGCTGTGCGCGAACGTGTCACTGTCAAACACCTCTGCGACGGACAAATGGGCCCCGGCACAAGGCCGGGGTGACGACAATTATTGAATGTACGGGGTGAACAGAGGCTTGCGTCCTACTCCGGCGCCGCATCGCCCGCCCTCACCGCAATCGGTCGCGCGTCCTGGACCAGGTGGACCAGCACCCTTCCCGGCTCCTCTTCATACATCATGTGGGCTGAGTTCTCGAACCACACCCATTTCTTCTGCGGCGCCTGCAGGCGGTCGAACCAACGCTTCACCGGTTCGGACGGCGTGGTGTAGTCGAAGCGACCGGCGAAGATGATGACGGGGCAGTTCAGTCTGGTGACGCCGGTGAAGTCCGCCGCCATCAGGTCGGGCAGCAGTTTCGGCAGTGAGAACGCGCTGCCCTTGTCGATCGCCTTGAAATCTTCGCTGGTGTAGTCGGGTGAAATCTTTTCCGCGTTCTCCCATACGTCGAAGGTGTTGCGGCCGTGGGTCAGGCCGCCGAAAAAGACCGACCATTTTCGGTCGACGCCGAGCTTGTCGATCGGCATCGCGCCATCGGGTTCGGGATAGGGCGCGATGGCCTCGAGTTCCTTCACCGCCTGGGCGTTGTGCGCCGCCTTCGCCTGGGCGAGTGTCCAGGCGTAGCCCGCGATCTCGCCCTGCTGCATGTTGATGATCTGGCCGGCGCCGATGTAGGCGTAGAGGGCGTCGGGTTTACGCCGCGCCAGTTCCATGCCGAGGATCGTGCCCCACGAGTGGGCGATGACGAAGATCTTCTTCTTGGCGTAGGTGGTGCGCAGATAGTCGACGAGCTGTTCCGCGTCTTCGACCATGCGCACCTTGTTCATGGTCGGCGCCACAACCGCGGGATCGTTCAGTTCGTAGGTCTTGCCCGAGCCGCGCTGGTCCCATTCGACCACGGTGAAGTAGTCGGTCCACGGCGCCTCGAACAGATAGCGGTTGGGCAGTTCCGGCGCGGCGGGGCCGCCGTGAATGACCAGCAGGATCGGATTGCGCCGGTCGCGGCCGCGCACGGTGATCCACTGACGGATACCGCCGATCTCGACGGCCTTGGCTTCGTCGATGCCGTTGGGCGAGACGACCTTCTGCGCCTCCGCGAGAATGGCGTGCGGATCGGGCGGCGTCTGGGCGTCGGCGCCGTTGGCGAAGAGCAGCGCTGCGACGGCTAAGCTTTGAATCAGAACTTTCATGGGCGCGCTGTAGCAGCGGGGGGCGTGGGCTGCAGCTTAGGGATTTGCAATGTTCGGCGGGCGGGCGCGCCGAAGGCGTAACACGGAAGAAAAGAAAATCGCGGAGATCGCGGAGAAAGAAAAAGCCGCGGAGGACGCAGAGAAGACAGCTCCGCGATCTCTGCGGTAAATTCTTTGAAGGGCGCTGCGCGCCGATGCGGACTCCCTTCCCGCCGCCGGGCGCCCATCTAGAGGGGCCTGGAGGAGCTCCCCCATGACCGATCGCCCGCACCGACTGCCTGGCCCCGACCACCCCATCCTGATCACGCCGCATAGCGGGCGGGTGGTGGTGAAGGTTGGGGGGAAGACGATTGTCGATACGCGGGGGGCGCTGGCGCTGAAGGAGGCGAGCTATCCGGTGGTGCTCTATGTGCCGCGCAAGGATGCGGACATGGCGGCGCTCACCCGGACCGACCATACGAGCTGGTGCCCGTACAAGGGCGAGGCGTCCTATTTCTCGATTCCGGCCGGGGGCGAACGGGCGGTGAATGCGGTCTGGACCTATGAGACGCCCTTCGAGGCGGTCGAGGCGATCGGCGATCACCTCGCCTTCTACCCCGACCGAGTCGACTCGATCGAAACCGTCTGACGCGTACCCAATTCAGGAAGCGCCGCCGTAATTCATACCCCTCCTTCGGTATCAACCGATGGGAGAGTGCGCGCAACCTGATTGTATTTGTGTGCTTTTTCGCCCTTTTGCCGCGGCGCGATCGAATACGCCTCAGTCTGACCCATGATTAGGTATTTTCGGATCATCGCATTGATTTTCCACTAAAATAGCAAATTCCAGCCATTGACCCGCGCCATCCCTTGCGGCGTCATGGTCTGCGCCGGCCTCGGGTTTGTCCCGGGGACCTCTCGCGGCGGCGAACACATCGGTTCCGGTGGCTTACCCCAGCGCCGGCCCCGATCCCCCCACGTTCGCGTCGCCGGGACAGCAGAGATCCTCGGAGCAATCCCAGGGCCGGCGACCCAAGCCTCGACCGCGTTCCGGCGCGCGGTTATGGAAGGCGATGTCCGCCGAGGCGCCCCCCTTCGATCAGGCCGACGCGGCGGACTTTCCGCCGTGCGAAATCGCTTTGGTGACGTGGGAGGACCTGCCCGACGGCGCCGCCGACGACCGTCCGCTCTTCGAGGCGCTGGAGCGGCGCGGCCGCCAGGTGCGCTTCCTGTGCTGGAACGACGAGACGGTGGACTGGACGCGCGTCGGCGTCGCGGTGCTGCGCTCGACCTGGAACTATCACAAGCAGCCGGAGACGTTTCTCGGCTGGCTCGACGCGGCGGAGTTTCAGACGCGCCTGGTCAATTCGGCCGCGGTCGCGCGCTGGAACCTGGACAAGCGCTATCTGCGCGCTCTGGCCGCGAAGGGCATTTTGACGACGCCAACGGTGTTCGTCGACCGGGGCGATGGGCGCACCCTGCGCGAGATCTGTGAGATCCGCGACTGGAACGACGTGGTGGTGAAGCCCGCGGTTTCGTGCGCCGCGCACGACACCCAGCGCTTTGCCGACCGCGCCATCGACGACGAGGGCGACGCGCATCTGGCGGCGATTACGCAAACGCGCATCGCGATGATCCAGCCGTTCCTGCCGGCGGTGAATTTCGAACGCGAACGATCGCTGATGTTTGTCGCCGGTGAGTATTCCCACGCCGTGCTGCGCACCGCCTTCAACCCCGGCGGCGAGCACAGCGAGGACCCGTTCGACGCGTCCGACGCGGAGATCGATTTCGCGCGCGAAACCCTGGCGGCGGCGGAATCCATCCTGGAGGAGCGGCTGGCCTATGCGCGGGTCGATCTGATCCCCAGCGCCGACGGGCCCATGCTGATGGAGCTCGAGCTGGTCGAGCCGTCGCTGTTTCTGATTCACCGGGCCCAGGCGGCCGAGGACCTGGCGGACCTGCTCGAAGGCATCTGGCGCACCGCGCCGCCGCCGCCTGCGCTGGAGCGCGGCCGGCGATCTTCGTGGTAGCGATGTTCGTGGTAGACTGAGGCCGTTGCAACCGACGGAGATGCGTCATGCGCGTGTTGGTGTTGACGGCGGTCGTGAGCGTCCTGACCCTGGCGGCGAGCGACGCCGGGGCGGAATCCCGGGCGATGAAGGTCTGCCAGGCCAAGTGGGAAGCCTATATTCACAAACTCCCCGCCCTGCCCCCGCCGGGGCGCAAGGCGCAGTTCATCAAGACCTGCATGAAGACGACCAGCAATGCGCCCGTCACGCGGGTGCATCCGGGCTATGGTTCGGCCGGCGCGGTCAATCCGCCCGATCCCGACAAGGGGCTGGTCAATCCTCCGGACCCCGACAAGGTCGCGACGCCCCACTGATCGGGGCTTAGCCGCCGTTGAAATAGGTTTTGAAATCGCCGACCTGGGCGTTGAAGCGCGCCAGGCTCTGATTCATCTGCTCCCAGCTGCCGCCGGGATCGATGTCGATGTCGTATTCCGCCCAGACGTTGTTGTGCGTGTCGAGATAGGCGCGCAGGTAGCGCTTGTCGCGGTTCCACGCATTGATGTGGTCCGCCGTGCCGAGCGTCAGCGGATCCCAGCCGGCGGCGTACTGCAGCGACGAACAACGCCCGCTCGTGCAGCTGAAGAAATAGATGTCGAAATTCACCCCGGCCGACGAGGTGCTGGAGACGATGCTCTCGCCTGAGCTGTCGTTGTGGATGTTGGCCTTGTAGCCCTGCTGTTGCAGCCAGCCGGCAACCTCCTGGCGGGTGACCCCGCCCGACGGCAGGTCGCGCGCGGCGGCCCCGCCGGCGGCAAGCACCAAGGCCAGGGCGGCGCACCCGGCAAGTCCTGTGGATTTCATGATCCGGCCCTCCCCCGGTGGATAACGCTGCTATCCTATCATGAATGGCCGGGCGCCAGCCCCGGTGAGCGCCGCGCCTTCCTGTCGCTGCCGAAACGGCGCTAGATAGCCGCGTATACGGTTTTTGGCGGAGGGCGGTCGGGTGAAAAGGCTTCTGGTGGCTTCGGTTGCGGCGGTGGTGCTGGCGACCGGAGCGGGTTTGGCCACGGCGGCGGCGCCGGCCGCATCGACCGGTTCGGCGGACGCGCGGTTCAAGGCCATCTACTCGACCGAGTGGCATTGGCGCGAAGTTCAGTTCGGCCGCATCGACGAAGCCGGCGGCGAGGGCGAAGGGACGATGCCCGATCACCTGCCCGCCATCGACGCGAAGACCCAGGCGGCGCGGCTCGCCTACTGGAACGACGTGTTGAAGAAGCTGGACGCGATCAAGCTGGACGCGCTGTCGCCGGACGAGCAGGTCAATTACGAAGTCTATCGTACCCAGGTCGGCAACCTGGCCGCCGACCAGCGCTTTCGGCTGTGGGAGATGCCGTTCAACTCGGACAGTTCGTTCTGGGCCGAGTTGTCGCCGGGGCGCGAGAGTTTCCGAACCGCGGCGGCGTACCGCGCCTATATCGGCCAGTTGAACGACATGCGGCGCTATTTCCGCGATGAGATGACCAATATGCGCGCGGGCCTGGCGCGCGGGTTCTCCGTGCCGCGCGAGGCGATCGAAGGGCGCGACAAGTCGATCGCCGACGTGTTTGCCGATCCGGACCCGACGCACAACGCCTTCTACGAACCGTTCAAGACGATGCCGGCGTCGATTTCGACCGCCGACCAGGCGGCGATCCGCGACGAGGCGCTGAAGGCGATTACGACCAGCGTGATCCCCGCGCACCAGGAACTCTACAAGTTCATGCAGAATGAGTACTGGCCCAAAACGCGGCGCACTCTGGCGGCCGAGGCCATGCCGGACGGCGCTGCGTTTTACCAGCAGCAGATCCACGAATACACCACGCTGGATCTGACGCCGGACCAGATCCACCAGATCGGCCTGAATGAAGTGGCGCGCATTCACGTCGAGATGCTGGATGCGATGAAGGCGACGGGGTTCACCGGAACGTTCCCGGAATTTCTCACCTATCTGCGCACCGATCCGAAGTTCTACGCCAAGACGCCGCAGGAGCTGCTGGCGGATGCGGCGCTGATCGCCAAGCGCGGCGACGGCAAGCTGTCGCAGTATTTCGGCCTGTTGCCGCGCGGGCGCTTCACCATCGTGCCGGTGCCCGACAACATCGCGCCGTTCTACACCTCGGGCCGCGGCGGGGCGCATGTCTATCTGCTCAACACCTACGACCTGCCGCACCGGCCGCTCTATCAGCTGACGGCGCTGACGCTGCACGAGGCCGAACTCGGCCACTCGTTGCAGCTCTCGCTCGCCGAAGAGCAGAAGGCGCAGCCTGCGTTCCGCCGTCACAGCTATATCTCGGCCTATGGCGAAGGCTGGGCGCTCTATACCGAAAAACTCGGCAAGGAGATGGGGCTGTATCAGACGCCTTACGACGATTTCGGGCGGCTGAGCTGGGAGATGTGGCGCGCCTGCCGTCTCGTGGTCGACACCGGCATCCACCACAAGGGTTGGACGCGCGCGCAGGCGATCAAATACATGAGCGACAACACCGCCCTGCCCGAGCACGAGATCGAAACCGAGGTCGACCGCTACATCACCTGGCCGGCCCAGGCGCTGAGCTACAAGCTGGGCGAGATCGACATCGAACGGTTGCGCGCCAAGGCGGAGAAGGAACTCGGACCCAAGTTCGACATCCGCGCCTTCCACGACACGGTGCTGTCGATGGGCTCGGTGCCCCTGCCGGTGCTCGACCGCCGCATCGACCAGTTCATCGCCGCCGGCGGCAAGGACCCGGTGGTGACGTTGCACTGATGAAAGGCGCCGCGTTAGCCTTGGTCGCGCGGACCGCGACGCAACTCAGAAAAGCACATCACTTGAAGGCCGGGCATTGCTGATCACGCGTTAGGGGAAGCTCATGGAAGTCCATCATCCGAAGACGGCGGTGCACAGCCTACGCGAGCTCGGCAAGGAGGTCGGCATCATCGTGATCGGCGTGCTGATCGCGCTGGGCGCCGAACAGGCGGTTGAGGCGATGCACTGGGCGCACCAGATGGATGTCCAGCGCACCGCCCTGAGGCGTGAACTGGTGATCAACGCCAACTGGTTTGCCGAGCGGGTGGCAATCGCCGATTGTCTGACTGCGCGGCGTGGGTTGCTGGAGGCGGCGCTGGCGCAGCCCGGAAACGACTGGAAGGCCGAAGCCGTCCTGCCGGGCGCCGCGAAACGGTCCGTGTACCCGGTGGCGTGGCGAAACTTTCCCGGCCAGTCCTGGCAAAACGCCGTGGCCAATGGCGCGGCGAGCCGCATGTCTCCAGAGGAGATGCTCGCCTACGCGGCGGTCTATGGGGACATCAGCGACATGCACCAAATGAATATCCAGGAGCAGCTCGCAGCGCTTCAACTGAGCGATCTTGAACAGGACACCGCCCTGAGTGAAACCTCGCGCGACCGATTTCACAAAGCATTGGACGAGCTTAAGTTTTATTCGGGCGGCGCTACGGGAATCGCGCAGGAATCTCTGCAACAGCTCAAGGCCATGCACATCTCACCTTCCGCTTCGGATCTGCATGATATCCTGGCCGACGACCACGCCCTCTATGGATCTTGTGTCCGGACGACGGCCGCAGGCTAGCACTGCGTCCCGGAGACCCAACCATGCCCGCTCGCTGGATCGCCGTTCTCGCCGCAATGTTGTTGATCGCCGCTGCGCAGCCTTCGGCGCGAAGCCCCGACGCGGTGCTTCAAACCGCCATGAGCGAGGGCAAGATTCCCGCCATGGGCATGTTAATCATGCGCCATGGCCGGGTCAGCGAGGTCGTGGTGCGCGGCGTGCGTCGCCAGGACGGCGCCGATCCTGTGCGACCCGACGACGTCTGGCACATCGGCTCCGACGCCAAGGCGATGACCGCGACCATGATCGCGCGGCTGGTCGAACGCGGGGTGATGGACTGGGACACGCCGCTGGAGAAGATGCTGCCCGACCTGGCCGCAGGCATGCGGCCGGAATATCGCGCGGTGACATTGCGCCAGCTGCTGTCGCATCACGCGGGTCTGCCGCACGATTTGCTCGATCAGAAGGCGTTCAATAATTTCTACGCTGACACACGCCCCCTGCCCGTTCAGCGGCTTGCCTATATCGCCGCGGCGCTTCAGGAATCGCCGGTTAACCCGCCCGGCACAGCGTACAGCTACAGCAACACGGGTTACGTCATTGCAGCCGTCGCCGCCGAGCGCGCCACCGGCAAGAGCTATGAGGATCTGATGCGGCGCGAGGTCTTTGGTCCGCTCGACATGCGTTCCGTAGCCTTCGGCGTGACGGGCGAGGGGCAGCCGCGCGGCCACTTAGCGGGCCGTGTCGCCGGACCGGGCGACGGAAATCCGCTGTTGATCGCTCCGGCGGGGAACGTCCACCTGTCGCTCGAAGACTGGGCGAAATTCTGCCTGGACCAGATGGCGGGCGCGAACGGTCATGGCCGCCTGCTGAAGACCACAAGCTACCGGCGGCTGCAGACGCCCGTAGCGGACGACGGCTCCGGGTACGCCTTGGGCTGGGTCGTGCTGCCTTCGGCCGCGGGGCGCGAAGGACCCGTCCTCACTCATTCCGGTTCCGACACCACAATGTACGCCGACGCGGTGCTGTTTCCCTCCACTGAATCTGGCGTGCTGGTCGTCGCCAATGCGGGCCCCGACATGGGCTCGGACAAGGCTGTTCCGCAGGCGGTGAGAGCAGTTCTCCCTCAGCTCGCGCCGGTGGCGCGGAAGATCGCGAAATGACCAGAGCTCTCCTGGCTGCAACGGCGGTGGGGCAACATCCCCGGCCCAGGCGCTGAGCTACAAGCTGGGCGAGATCGACATCGAGCGGTTGCGCGCCAAGGCGGAGAAGGAACTCGGAGCCAAGTTCGACATTCGCGCCTTCCACGACACGGTGCTGAGCATGGGCTCGGCGCCGCTGCCGGTCCTAGACCGCCGCATCGACCAGTTCATCGCCGCCGGCGGCAAGGACCCGGGGGTGACGTTGCATTGAGGCTTGACTAACTGTCAGCGGTCACTTACGGTTAGCTATGGCTAACCGTTCTGTCGCCACGTCCGCGGCCCTGGCCGCCCTTGCCGACCCCACGCGCCGCAAGGTGTTCGAGCGCCTGCGCAACGGGCCCCGCGCGGTGGGCGATATCGCCGAAGGGCTGCCCGTCTCGCGGCCGGCGGTGTCGCAGCACCTGGGCGTACTGAAGGCGGCGGGACTGGTGACCGACGAGGCGCAAGGGACGCGGCGCGTGTACCGCATCGACCCGCAGGGGCTCGGCCCGCTGCGCGCGTGGCTCGATCAGTTCTGGGACGAGGCCATGACCAACTTTGCGGCCGAGGTGGAACGCACCAAGCCGCGCAAACCGGGGAGCAAACGATGAGCGACGCGATGATCCGGCCGGCGCCGGTGGTGAAAACGGTGGTCGTGCGCACGACACCCGAACACGCCTTCGAGACCTTCACCGTCAACATGGGCAAGTGGTGGCCCAAGACCCACTCGACCGCAGCCTCGCCCCAGAAGCAGGTGGTGATGGAGCCCCGCGACGGCGGTCGCTGGTACGAGATCGGTGAGGACGGCTCGGAGACCGAATGGGGCAGCGTGGTGGCGTGGGAAGCGCCGCGGCGCGTGCTGCTGGCGTGGCAACTGAACGGCGATTTCAAGTACGACAAGGACTTCGTGACTCACGTCGAGGTGTTGTTCACGCCGGAAGACGACGGTGCGATCCGCGTGACCCTGGAACATCGCGACCTGGAACGTTACGGCGACAAGACTACCCCCACGCGCGCCGCGCTGGACAGCGACGGCGGTTGGAGCGGCATGATGGGGCTCTACAAGGCCGCGGCGGAAGCGAATTGACGGGCGCGATCTCCGCCCTTTGGGCGGAGACAGGCGCGCAACGCGCGCCAGAGGCGGGCAACCGCGCGACGTGGGAAGGTTGGCGTTGCGATGCTCGTCGCTTGGCGTGGCGGCGGCGGCCCTCCTCTGCTCGCTGACGCGAGCGGTCTCCCCCCAGAGGGGGGAGAGGGCGCGGTTTTTTTTAGAAAGTCTGGCTCTTCGCCGCGCGTTCTTCCAGCCGGCCGTCCTTGAGCGCGAAGACGCGGTCCATGTAGCCCGCGAGTTCCATGTTGTGGGTGGCGATGAGGGCGGCGACGCCTTCGCGGCGGACGAGGTCGTGCAGGGCCTGGAACACGGACTTTGACGTGGTGGGGTCGAGGTTGCCTGTGGGTTCGTCGGCGAGGACCAGGCGCGGACGGTTGGCCAGCGCGCGGGCGACGGCGACGCGCTGTTGTTCGCCGCCGGACATCTGGGCGGGCTGGTGGTCAGCGCGCTGGTCGATGCCGAGTTGCTGCAACAAAGCCATGGCGCGTTCGCGCGCGCTCGCGAGGGTCTGCCCCGCAATGCGCATCGGCAGGGCGACGTTGTCCAGCGCGGTGAACTCGGGCAGCAGGTGGTGGAACTGATAGACGAAACCGAGTTCGCCCAGACGCAGACGCGTGCGTTCATGCTCCTCGAGGTCGCCGCACTCGTGACCGGCGATGACGATGCGCCCTTCGTTCGGGTGTTCGAGCAGGCCCGCGGCGTGCAGCAATGATGACTTGCCCGAGCCCGACGGGCCGATGAGGCCGACCAGCTCGCCGGCGTTCACGTCGAGGTCGACGCCCGACAGCACCTCGAGGCGGCCGTTGGCTACGGGATAGCTGCGGCACAGGCCGCGGATTTGCAGGACCAGCTCACTCATAGCGGAGCGCTTCCACCGGATCGAGGCGCGAGGCGTTCCAGGCCGGCGGCAGGGTGGCGATACAGGCTGCAAGGAGCGACCAACCGACCACGAACACGACTTCCAGCGGGTCGATACGCGCGGGGATATGTGACAGGAAATAGACGTCGGAGGAGAAGACGTTCACCCCGAACACGTGTTCGATCAGGCTCTGGATGTTCTGGATGAACAAACAGAACAGCACGCCCAGCACCAGGCCCGTGACCGTTCCGATGCCGCCCAGGGTCATGCCGGCGATGAAGAAGATGCGCAGCACCGAGCCCTCGCCCGCCCCCATGGTGCGCAGGATCGCGATGTCGCGACCCTTGTTCTTCACCAGCATGATGATGCCGGTAATGATGTTCAGCGCCGCGATCAGCACCACGCACATCAGGATGATCAGCATGGCGTACTTCTCCACCTGCAGGGCGGTAAAGAAGCTGGAGTTGCTGTCGCGCCAGTCGGTGACCTGGGCGTCGTGGCCGGCGAGTTCGGCGATGCGTGACTTGATGGCGTCGAGGTGGTCGGGGTCCTTCACATTGACCGCGATCTGGTCCCACTGACCGTCCTTCCCGAACAGCAGCTGCGCCTGTTCGATCGGCATGAAGACGAAGGTCTGGTCGTACTCGGCCATGCCGATGGAGAAGAGACCGCCGACGATGTACGGCTTTTGCGTGGGCATGGCGCCCATCACCGTGGTCGTGCCCGACGGCGAGATGACGGTCACCGGCTGGCCCGCGGTCACGTTGAGAATATCGGCGAGGCGGTCGCCCAGCAGGATCTCGTCGCCGCCGTCCTCGCCGACGCCGAAGCCCGCGTCGGAACCGTGCTTGATGTTCTTGTGCACCATCGCGGTTTCGTAGAGCGTCTGACGCGGCACGCCGCGGACGATGGCGCCCTGCACTTGGCCGCCGCCCTGCAGCAGCGCCTGGTTCACCACCATGGGCGCCACCTGCACGACGCCGGGGATGCGCTTGATCTGGGCCACCAGGTTGTCGCGACCGGGCCCCTCGATCGGCGGCCCTTCCACATAGATGTGCGGATTGAAGCCGACGATGCGGGTCAGAAGCTCGCTGCGGAAGCCGTTCATCACCGAGGTGACGATGATCAGCACCATCACCGCCAGCGTAATCGCGATGGTCGAGATGATCGCGATCAGCGCGATGCCGCCGTCCTTACGCCGGGCGCGCAGATAGCGCATGGCGAGGCCGAACTCCCACGCGGAGAAGGCCGGCGCGGGTTTGATGGAGGACACGTCGTTCATGACAGATCCTCCCCCGCGCGCAGCGCGTAGGGGAGGTGTCGGCCGACGGCCGACGGAGGGGCCGGCGCGACATTCGAAGGTTGGCGTTCTCGAGCGGCGATAATCACCGCGCGTGGCGCCGGCCCCTCCACCGCCTGCGGCGGTCCCCCTCCCCTACGCGGCTTCGCCGCGGGGGAGGATTTTAGCGCTGCCGGGCTCACCCGCAGATCCGGTTGATCGCCGCGTCCAGCGACAGGTTCTGTTTTTCCCCGGTGGCCCGGCGTTTCAGTTCGACCGTGCCTTCCGCCAGGCCCTTGGGCCCGACGATGAGCTGCCAGGGCAGGCCGATCAGGTCGGCGGTGGCGAACTTGCCCCCGGGTCGCTCGTCGGTGTCGTCGTAGAGCACGTCCTTGCCGCGCCTGGTCAGTTGCGCATACGCGTCCTCGCAGGCCGCGTTGCAGGCCGCGTCGCCGACGCGCAGGTTGATCACCGCCGCATCGAACGGCGCCACGCTGTCGGGCCAGATGATGCCGTTGTCGTCGTGCGAGGCTTCGATGATGGCGCCCACCAGGCGCGAAACGCCCACGCCGTAGGAACCCATCTGCACCGGACGCTCGACCCCGTCGGGACCGGCGACGACGGCCTTCATCGGCTTGGAGTATTTGTCGCCGAAGAAGAACACCTGGCCGACCTCGATGCCGCGGGCGCTGAGGCGCTTGTCGGCGGGGACCTCGCTGTCGAAACGCGCCGCGTCGTGCACGTCTTCGGTGGCGGCGTAGAGGCTGGTGTGCTTGTCGACGATGGGCTGCAGGTTGTCCCAGTCCACGCCGGCGCCGGGCGAGCCCATCTCCACCAGATCCTTGTGGCAGTAGACCTGGCTCTCGCCGGTGTCGGCCAGGATGATGAACTCGTGCGAGAGATCGCCGCCGATGGGGCCGGTTTCGGCGCGCATCGGCACCGACTGCAGGCCCATGCGTGCGAAGGTGTTCAGATAGGCGACGAACATGCGGTTGTACGCCTTGCGGCCCGCTTCCTCGTCGATGTCGAACGAGTACGCGTCCTTCATCAGGAACTCACGCCCGCGCATGACGCCGAACCGCGGCCGCTGCTCGTCGCGGAACTTCCACTGGATGTGGAAGAGATTCATCGGCAGCGCCTTGTAGCTGCGCACATAGGAGCGGAAGATCTCGGTGATCATCTCCTCGTTGGTGGGACCGTAGAGGAGTTCGCGTTCGTGGCGGTCGGTGATGCGCAGCATCTCCTGGCCGTAGTCGTCATAGCGTCCGCTCTCGCGCCACAGGTCGGCGAGCTGCAGCGTCGGCATCAACAGTTCGACGGCGCCGGCGCGCACCTGCTCCTCGCGCACGATCTGTTCGATCTTCTTCAGCACCGCCAGACCCAGCGGCAGCCAGGCGTAGATGCCCGCCGCCTCCTGGCGCATCATCCCCGCGCGCAGCATCAGGCGGTGGGAGACGATCTGGGCGTCGCCCGGGGTCTCCTTCAGGACAGGCAGAAAGTAGCGCGACAGGCGCATGGGCGAGTATCCGCTTCGAAACAGAGGGTTCCCTTAGCCCGCCAGGGGTCGCGGGTGCAACGGGGCCGGCCGGGTCCCGACTGGTGGCGGCAGACTTGGCCGTTAGAATGGCAGAGAGCTTCCTTCCTGCGAGGAACACGGCCTTGAAATCATTAAATTTCGCCATTGCCCTGTTCCTGGCCGCCGCTGCCTCGGCCGCCGGGGCTCAGGATGCGGTCAAACCCGACGCCAGACTGGGGCCGCCTGCCGCGGGTGCGACCACCCCGCCGGTGACTGTGCCAGGGGTTACGGTGACCGCGCGCCGGCCGCATTCGGCCACCCTCGAAGAGGCGTCGAGGCAGTACGTGGAATCCCACGTGGTCGAGGCGCCCATCGCGCACCACCTGCTGCGTTGGCAGGATCCGATCTGTCCGATGACCGCCGGCCTGCCTGCCGCGTACAACGCCTTCATCAGCCAGCGCGTGTTGAATACGGCGAAGGCGATCGGGGCGCCGGTCGCCGACCCGCACAAACCCTGCAGAACGAACGTGCTTATCGTGTTCACGACCGAGCCGCAGGCCTACCTCGACGAGATCGCGACCAAGCATCCGCAGTTGCTGGGCTGGCACTACGCGTCGCAGACCCACCGGCTGAAGTCGTTCAACCATCCGATCGAGTCCTGGTACGTCACCGCGTCGAAGACCGAAGGCGGCGACGAGCAGGTCGATTCCGTGTGGGGCAACGGCGAAAACGTCACGCCCTACAACAGCACCCTGGTGCGCGCGCTGATCGTGGTCGATTGGAACAAGGCCCAGGACTTCGAAGTCGGCACCATCGGCGACTATGTCGCCATGCTGACTCTGTCCCAACCCCATCGCGCGGCGGTGGCGACGTGCAACGACCTGGCAAGCATCCTCGATCTGCTGAGCGACAACTGCGCCGAGACCGACAAGCCCAAGGGGCTGACCGAACCCGACCTGGCCTTCCTGAAAGCGCTCTACGACATCGACCCGCGCAAGCGCACCGAGTTCGCGCGGCAAGCCATCGCGCGACGGGTCGTCGACGCCCTGAAGCACTGAGTGCGGGTCAGTATTGGATGAACGGGAGCACGTGGCTGAACAGCACCGCGTAGATCACCACGAAGACGATGGCTGAGACCCAGGAGGTGGTGATCGCCTTCTTGACCAGGTTCGGATTGACCGGCGCGCCGGGGTCGCCGCCGTCCTTCAGGTCGATGCCCATCTCGGCATGGCTCTTCACCCCCAGCGGCAGGACAGCGAAGACGACGACCCACCAGATGGTCGCGTAGATGGCCAGCATGGTGAAGGGGTTGAGCAGTTCGTGCATGGCCCTGACCTAGCGCGAAATCGGGGCGGACCCAAGGCCCTTCGCCCAGGCCCGGATCAGACCCTGGATCAGGCCGCGACGTCTTTGCAGTTGAACTTCGAATGGCTCGAATCGAAGACCAGGGCGCCTTGGACCGTGCAGCGCTGGTGGGAGACCTGGTGGCCGTCGGGGTCATGGATGGCGAGTTCGTACTGGTTCGACGTCCCGTCCAGGTGGGTGGCGTCCAGGCCCCAGCTCTTGCAGGCTTCCACGGTCTTCAGCCGTGCGGTCAGGACCTGGGTCTTGCCGTCCTTGAAGTTGGTCACCGCCAGGGTGCACTGGAAGGGACCCTGCACGGTCTCCTGGGCTGGGGCCTGGCTCCAAGCCGCCGAGGTCATCATCACCGCCGCCAGTCCGATCATGAGGCGCTTCATGGCGTTTCTCCCGTTTGGAGCCCCCTCCTGGAACGCGGCTAAGCTTGAATTCCGGCGCATCAGTGGCCCCGTGATCAATGGGCCTGCGGTTTCTGCATCAATTCGATCAGCACGCCCCCCATGTCCTTGGGGTGGACGAAGATCACCGGGACGCCGTGGGCCCCGATGCGCGGCTCGCCCGAGCCCAGGATCGTGCAGCCCTTGGCCCGCAGGTCGTCGCGGGCGGCTAAGATGTCGTCGACCTCGAAACAGACGTGATGCTGGCCGCCCTTGGGGTTCTTGGCCAGGAAGCCGTGCAGGGGCGACTGCTCGCCGAGAGGCTCGATCAGCTCGATCTGGCTGTTGGGCGTGTCGACGAAACAGACCCACACCCCCTGTTCCGGCAGGGCGAACTTGGCGTGGATTTTGGTGGCGCCGAGGAGGTCGCGATAGAGCTTCACCGCCTCGTCGATAGACGGGGTCGCAACCCCGACGTGGTTCAAGCGTCCGATCATGGGCGTCTTTTACGCGGTTTGTCGGCCGTCGCTAAGCCCGAGGCGCGCGCGTCGGACACCACCTCACGGAAGGCCGCGAGGAACACGTCGGGCTTGTCCTGCTGGATCATGTGGCTGGCCCCGGCGACGATGCGGCGCTGGCCGCGGCCGGAGTCGCGGGCCTGGCTGAGAAGTTCGGCGCAGCGCACGTGATCGCCGCGATCGCCGCTCGGACCGCAGTCCTCATCCGCCTGCAGCAAGATCAACGGAATGTCGCCCAGCGACCTGCGCGCGGCGACCATCTCGTCGGATGAACGGCCGACCATGCTGAGGTCTTCGGATCGCAGGGTTTCGAACCACGCCGCGCGGCCCTCGTCCGCAGCGTAGCGCGCGTGCATGGCGTCCGACCAACCGGGCCCGAGCGCGGTCTCGATACAGCCATCCTTGCCGTGGGGCATGAGCGTCTGCGTGCGCGCAAGCACGGCGCAGCGCTGCATCAGACCGACATCCTCATCCGGCGCGCGCGTCCGTTGATAGATCCGCTCGGTCGGAGGGTCGAGCAGCAACAGGCCCGCGGTTTCGGAAGGGAATTTATAGGCGAACAAGCGCGCGTCGAACCCGCCAAGCGAATGGCCGACCAGGACAAAGGGGCCAGCCAGATGCGCTGCCTTCAACCCGTCGTGCAGATCCTTCACCTCGGCCGCCGTGTCGCGCGGCATCGGCCCGGGATCGCTGAACCCATAGCCGGCGCGGTCAATAACGCAGACCTTGGTCACCTTCGCCATCTCGCCCTGAAGGACGCGCCAGCCGATGTCTGGGATGTGCCAGCCTGGCGCGACGAGCACGACGGGTGCGCCTTCGCCCTCACAGAAGAAGTTGAGGTGACGACCGTCAGGCAGCACCGCCAGAGTCTGCGGCTTGAGATAGACGTCGCGGGCGTAATCGACCGGTTCTTGGCCCGCGACGGCGGCGAACGCAAGAAGCGTCAGCACGGCGGAAAACAAAGCGCGTCCGATCATCCGGGGATATAGCCACGCGCCGGGCGGCAAGGAAAGAGTCCCCCTCCCCCGCTCGCGGACGAGGGAGGGGGTGCACGGCTCGGCGTCGAGGGGGCCAGACGCGAAAGCCGTCATCGCGGTTGGGACGCGATGTTCGTTCGGGCGTCAGCGGCGGATGGCGGCGTCCGCGCGCAGCCACGGCGCCCAGGTCTTGGCGAGGTAGCAGGGATAGGCGGACTTCTGGCGCTCTGACGCGGCCGCATCGACGTCGACGACGAGCAACGGTTGCTGCGCCGAGGTCACGCCGACCAGCGCGCCGGTCGGATCGAACACGAAACCGCCGCCGTCGAAGCGCGCGCCGTTGCGCGACACGCCCGCACGGTTCGAACTCACCACCCAACACCCCGAGACGATCGCAGCCATCTTGCCGGCCGCCAGCCAGATGTCCTGGCTTCCGGTAGTGCGCGGAATGGCGATGACGTGGGCGCCGCGCGAGGCATAACGGCGCGCGTGCTCGGTGAACATGGCGTCGGTGCACAGCAGGGCGCCCAGGCGAAGGTCCTCCAGATCGACCGTGCGAAAACCGCCGCGGCCGCTGGCGAACCAGTCCTCCTCGTACCAGCCGGGCTCCGACGGCAGATGGACTTTGCGATGCACGACCCGCACGGCGTCGCCGGCGACGAGCACCGCCTCGTTGACCATTCGCTCGCGCCGAAGCGTCGGGCGCGAGGTGAGGACAGCCGGAGCCAGGAGCGCCAGGGCCTTCAATCCCGCTACGTGGCCCGCAACGTTCGCTACAGCGGACGCGCGGTCAAACACATCGGCGTCCGCCAGCCACCGGCCAAAGGGCAGTTCATTGGTCACCAGCAGGTCGAGCTCCGCTTCGGTGACCGTTTCACCGAGCGCCGTCCAGGCCGGTCCCTCCGGCGCCAGATCTTCCGGCCATTCCACCACGCCGACACGCATGCGACTGAACATCCTTCCGCGAACGGACTTGACAGTCCGGAAGCGGAGACGATTGTGACGCGGGACACCGACCGCCGCTACAAACAAGACGGCGGAACACCCTGGCGAAACGCACGAAGAACGCATGTCGGATAGGCAAAACGTCAGTTTGGACGCGGTGGACCGCAAGCTGGTCGAGCTTCTCAGCGCCGACGCGCGCATGACCCTGACCGCCCTGGCCCACGCCGTCGGCCTGTCGCGCACCGCCGTCCAGGGGCGCATGGCGCGGCTGGAACGCGACCGGGTGATCGTCGGCTATCGCGCAGTGCTGGGCGAGCGGATCGAGGCCGGCGCGCTGGGCGCGGTGCTGTCGGTGGTGTTCAACCAGCGGCCATGCTTTCCCGTGGTCGAGCGCTTCCGCGACTGGCCGGAGATTGTGAACTATTATTCGGTGACCGGGCCGGTGGACGCGTTCGTGGTCGTGAAGGTGAAGAACACTGACGCGCTCGCGGAACTGATCGACCGCATGAGTGCGGTGCAGGGCGTGGGCGAGGTCCGTTCAGCGGTGATGCTGCACGCGGATTTTAACTAAAGACGCACGCCCCTCCGCCCTTTGGGCGGAGACCGGCGCGCCACGCGCGCCAGAGGCGGGCAGCCGCCACAGCGATGGAAGGTTGGCGTAGCTGCGCTCATCACTGAGCGTGGCGGCGGCGGCCCTCCTCTGCTCGCTTCGCGACCGGTCTCCCCCCAGAGGGGGGAGAGACTTAGATGCGCAGCACCACGGTCTCGACGATGGGGCGGCGGTTCCAAATTCTCTGGGACGCTTTCTTCAGCGCGCGGGCCACCGCAGACTCCACAGCCTCGTCGTCGTCGCGTTCTCCGCCCTTCAGCCGCTCAAAGGCTTTCTCCGCATCTTCTGCGAGGTCGCCGAGCGCGTCTTCCAGCGGGTAGTCGGTGTCGCCGGTCAGGCCGATGCCGCGCACTTCGATGTCGGCGGCGAGTTTGCCCTTGGCGTTCAGCACAAGCGACACGACCAGGACGCCGTTCGACGCCGCGTGACGGCGTTCACGAAGCGCCGCGCCGCCTTCGGGTTCGAGGACGTTGCCGTCGACGAACAGGCGGCCGGACGGGACCTCGTCGATAACCTCGGGCTTGCCCGGCGCGAGGCGGATCATCTCGCCGTTGCGGGGTGCTATGGCTTGCGGGACCTGCATGTCTTTCGCGAGCGCGCAGTGTTCGAGCAGGTGGCGGCGTTCGCCGTGGGTGGGCACCGCGATGTGCGGCCGCGCCCACTGGTACATCTGTTTCAGGTCATCGCGGCACGGGTGGCCGGAGACGTGGATGCCCGGGTGGTCGCGCTCGGTGTAGAGGCGCACGCCGCGGTCGGCGAGTTTGTTCTGCAGGTTGCGGATCGGGATGTCGTTGCCGGGGATCACGCGCGAGGAAAAGATGCAGCTGTCGCCCTGTCCCAACTTCACGTGCGGGTGGGCGTCGTCGGCGATGCGCGAGAGGGCCGCGCGCGGCTCACCCTGGCTGCCGGTGCACAGGTACATGACGCGATCGTGCGGCAGGGACGCGGCGGTCTGTTCGTCGATGAACTCCGGCACATCCTTGAGCAGGCCGACTGATTTGGCGGCGGCGGTGATGCGGTGCATCGAGCGGCCGACCAGGCAGACGCTGCGGCCTGCGGCCTCGGCGGCGCGGGCGGCGGAGTCCACGCGCGCGACGTTGGAGGCGAAACAGGCGACGGCGACCTTGCCCTTCAGGGTCTTGACCAGTTCGGAGAGCTTGTCGCGCACCTCGATCTCGGAGCCCGCGGTGCCGTCCACGAAGACGTTGGTAGAATCGCAGACCATGGCGAGCACGCCGTCGTCGCCAAGTTGGCGGATGGCGTCGGCGTCAACCGGCTTTCCCGTGATCGGAGAGTCGTCGATCTTCCAGTCCCCGGTGTGCAGGATCGTGCCCAGCGGCGTCTTGATGGCGAGACCATTGGGTTCGGGGATCGAGTGGGCGATGGTGACCAGCGCGACCTCAAACGGTCCGAGCTTGATCGTGCCGCCGAGCGGCACTTCGCGCAGGTCCACCTCATCGAGGATGTCGGCGTCGCGCAGCTTTTCGCGCACCAGATAGGCGGTGAACGGGGTCGCGTAGACGGGCGCCTTCAGCTTGGGCCAGAGCCAGCCGATGGCGCCGATGTGATCCTCGTGGGCGTGGGTGAGCACGATGCCGAGGATGTCTTCGCCCTCGGCGAAACTCGCGTCCGGCATGATGATGTCGACGCCCGGCGTGGTCGGGTCGCCGAAGGTCACGCCCACATCCACCACAATCCACTGCCGCGCGCGCGGCGGTCCATAACCGTAGAGGTTCAGGTTCATGCCGATCTCGTTCGAACCACCAAGCGGCAGGAAGACGAGTTCGTTCTCGGAAGACTTTGTCATGCGGCCGGCTTGCCGCCGTTGCGGCGCCAGATTTCGAGCAAGCCTTTGATGGTCAGGTCTCCGTCGAAATGGTCGATGCTCGAAGTCGCGCCTTCGAACAGCGAGGCGACGCCGCCGGTGGCGACGACGGTCATCGGCTTGCCGTACTCGGCCTTGATGCGCGCGATCAGACCCTCGATCAGGGCGATATAGCCCCAGAACACGCCCGACTGCATGGCGGTCACCGTGTCCTTGCCGATGACCTGGTTACGCACCGGTCGCGCGATGGCGACGCGCGGCAGTTTCGCCGCGGCGCTGTGCAGCGCCTGCATGGACAGGTTGATGCCGGGCGCGATCACGCCGCCCTCGAAGGCGCCGTCGGGGCCGACCACGTCGAAGGTGGTGGCGGTGCCGGAATCGACCAGGATCAGCGGTCCGCCATAGCTGACGAAACCGCCGACGGCGTTGACCAGGCGGTCGGCGCCGGCCTCGGACGGCTGTTCGATGCGGATGGCGATGCCGAGCTCGGCGTTGTCGCCGACCACCAGGGGCTCGATCTTCAGATAACGCCGGGCGAGATTGCGCAGGTTGAACAGCGACTGGGGCACCACGCTGGAAATGATGCAGGCGTCGATGTGGGTGAACTTGAGGCCGCCGAGCTGGAGCAGCTGGCTCAGCCACACGGCGTATTCGTCGGCGGTGCGGGTGCTTTCGGTGGCCGTGCGCCACTGGGCGATCCAGTCCGCGCCGTCGTGGACGGCGAAGAGGGTGTTGGTGTTGCCCTGTTCGATGGCGAGAAGCATAGGAACCCCTTCTACGCCGTCTCGAAGAAGACGTCGCCCGCCGTGATCTTGCGCACCGATCCGTCCGCCAGGCGCAACCGCAGCGCGCCGTCCGGCTCCAGCCCTTCGGCCACGCCATGCACGGTTTCCGAGCCCAGCTGAGCGACGCAGGCCCGGCCCAGGCCGTCAGCGCGCGCGGTCCAGTCCTGGGCGATCGAGGCGAAGCCCTGCTGTTCCCACTGTGTCAGGCGTTGGGCGAACAGGGGCGCGAAGGCGGCCATGGCGTCGTCGACCTTGGGGGCGCGCGCCACGTCGTGACGCAGGTGATCGGCCACGCGGGTCGCGGGGCGCTCGGTGTTGGTGGGCGTGTGGTCGAGGTTGAGGCCGCAACCGACGGCGAGCCACAGCGTCCCGTCCGCCCGCGTCCCGGACTCGATGAGGATGCCCGACGCCTTCAGCCCGCCGATCAGCACGTCGTTGGGCCACTTGATGCTGACCAGGTTGACCGGGACGTACACGTCGAACAGGTCGGCGATGGCCAGGGCGGCGACGAACGCGACCTGCGCCGCCTCGACCGGCGGCTTGGCGGTGAAGGTGAGCAGCGTCGCGGCGAGATTGCCGAGTTCGGTGGACCAGGCGCGGCCGCGGCGGCCGCGACCGGCGGTCTGACGCTTGGCGGTGATCCACACCGGCTCGACGGCGCCGGCTTCGGCGCGGCGGCGCGCTTCGGCGTTGGTCGAGTCGATCTCGGCGAACGCGAGGATCGGTATCGGCAGGGAAGTCAGTGGAGGCCCAGCGACTTGGACGCTGCCTCAGCGGCGGGCGTGAGCCAGACCAGTGCGCCCCACACCAGAACGCCCGCGAACAGCGAACAGGCGTAGGCGATCCAACGGGCTTCGGCGGGCGAGCGATCGACCTTGCCCGGCGCCGGGTCGAACCACATCAGCTTGATGACGCGCAGATAGTAGAAGGCGGCCACGACCGAGGCGACGAGACCGGCGATGGCGTAGGGCCACAGTCCGTCGACCGCCAGCGCCGACTTGAACACGAAGTACTTTCCCCAGAACCCGGAAAACGGCGGCATGCCGAGCACCGAGAGGGAAAGCGCGGTCAGCGCCAGGGCGATGCCCGGTCGTTCGCGTTTGAGCCCGGCGAGTTCGGAGATCAGCACGATCGGCTTGCCGTCGCGCTTCAGCGCCTCGAGACAGGCGAAGAAGCCGGTGACGTCGATCATGTAGAGCACCATGAACACCAGCATCGCCTGGATGCCCACGCTGGTGCCGGCCGCGATGCCGAGCAGCGCATAGCCGATGTTGGCGATCGAGGAATAGGCCAGCAGACGCTTGAAGTCCTTCTGCACCAGGCCGCCGAAGGCGCCGACGACGAAGGAAATGACCGCCAGGATCAGGATGACTCCGCGCCATTGCTCGATGGCGCCGGGGAAGGCCTGGTCCAGGGTCCGCGCGAACAGGACCATGGCGGCGAGCTTGGGGGCGGCGGCGACGAAGGCCACGACCGGGGTTGGCGCGCCCTCGTAGACGTCGGGCGTCCACATGTGGAACGGCGCGGCGGAAACCTTGAAGGCGATGCCGCAGATCAGGAAGATCAGGCCGAACAGCTCGCCGATGTGCGCCCCGCCGTGGGTCGCCGCAGCGATGTCGGTGAAGCGCATGGAGCCCGCGAAGCCGTAGATCAGGCTGGCGCCGTAGAGCAGCAGGCCCGACGAGAGGGCGCCGAGGACGAAATACTTCAGGCCGGCCTCGGACGACTTGGCGTCGTCGCGCTGGAAGGCGGCGAGCACGTAGAGCGCCAGGGACTGCAACTCGATCGAGACATAGAGCGAGATCAGGTCGGCGGCGGAGACCATCATGCTCATGCCGAGCGTGGCGAGCAGGATCAGCACCGGATATTCGAACTTGGGCTGGCCCGAACGGCGCAGCCAGCCGTAACCCAGCACGATGGCGAAGGCCGCGGCGACGTAGATCGCCACCTTCGAGAAGCGCGCGGTCGCGTCCATGACGAAGGCGCCATGGAAGGCGGAGCCCATCGGGCTCATGGCCGCGGCATAGGCGGCCCCGATGAGGATCACGCCGGAAACCAGCGACAGGGCGCCGGTCGCCTTGGGCCCGCCGAGCGCGCCCAGGAAGATCACCAGCAAGGCGCCGAGCGAGACGATCAGTTCGGGCGCACAGACGGAAAGGGTCGCGTAGTCCATCTCAGCGGCCCCCGATCGCGAGTTGGTAGGTCGCAACGACCGCGTCCGCCGAGGCGTGGGTCACGTCGAAGACCAGTTTCGGATAGACGCCGAGCAACAGGGTGCCGACGATCAGCGGCGCGAACACCACGATCTCACGCCAGTCGAGGTCGGTGATCGTGGCCAGCTGCGGATTGGTGATCTCGCCGAAGGTCACTCGCCGATACAGCGTCAGCGCATAGGCGGCGGAGAAGATCACGCCCGAGGCGGCGAACAGCACCGTCCAGGTGGAGACGTTGTAGGCCCCGACCATGGTCAGGATTTCACCGATGAAGCCCGAGGTGCCGGGCAGGCCGACGTTGGCCATGGTGAACAGCATGAAGGTCGCCGCGTACCAGGGCATGCGGTTCACCAGACCGCCATAGAAGGCGATCTCGCGGGTGTGCATGCGGTCGTAGACCACGCCGACGCAGAGGAAGAGCGCGCCCGAGATCAGGCCGTGGCTCAGCATCTGGAAGATGGCGCCTTCCATGCCCTGGGCGTTGCCGGCGAAGATGCCCATGGTCACGAAGCCCATATGGGCCACCGACGAATAGGCGATCAGCTTCTTCATGTCGGTCTGCCGGAAGGCGACCAGCGAGGTGTAGACGATGGCGATGGTCGAGAGCGCGAACATCACCGGCGTCAGAACCTGCGACGCGTGCGGGAACATCGGCAGATCGAAGCGGATGAAGCCGTAGCCGCCGAGCTTCAGCAGGATGCCGGCCAGGATGACCGAGCCGGCTGTCGGCGCCTCCACGTGCGCATCCGGCAACCAGGTGTGCACCGGCCACATCGGCAGCTTCACCGCGAAGGAGGCGGTGAAGGCTATGAACAGAAGTATCTGCGTGTTCGGATCCCACTTGTAGGCGGTGAGTTCCGGGATGCTGGTCGTGCCGGCGGTGGCGGCCATGTAGAGCATGGCGCCCAGCATCAGGATCGAACCCAGCAGGGTGTAGAGGAAGAACTTGTAGGCCGCATAGACCCGGTTCTTGCCGCCCCAGATGCCGATGATCAGGAACATCGGAACGAGGCCGCCCTCGAAGAAGATGTAGAACAGGAACAGATCGAGCGAGGTGAAGACCCCGATGATCAGGGTCTCGAGAACCAGGAAGCAGATCAGGTACTCGGTCACCCGTTGCTTGATCGGGTTCCAGCTCGCGATGATGCAGATCGGCAGCAGGAATGCAGTCAGCAGCACGAACAGGATCGAAATCCCGTCGACGCCCATGTGATAACCGGCGCCGGCGAACCAGCTGTAGTTCTCGATGAACTGATAGCCCGGGACCGACCGGTCGAAGCGCGTCAGCAAAAACACCGAGACCGCCAGCGTCGCCAGCGTGGTCCACAGCGCGATCCACTTGGCGTTCTTCTCGATCGCCGGCGCATCGTCCGCGCGCGAGAAGAAGCGCAGCAGGCCGATGATGGCCGCGCCGACCAGCGGCAGGAAGGTTACGATGCTGAGAATGTGATCCATCATCGGCCCTCCCCTAGCGCCAGTAGTACAGGGCGTAGGTCAAAAGACCCACGACGCCGAGGAGCATGACGAAGGCGTAGTGATAGACGTAGCCCGACTGGATCTTGCCCTGGCGCCTGGCCCACTGCAGCGACAGCCACGCGAAGCCGTTGGGGCCGAGGCCGTCGATGATCTTCTGGTCGCCGACCTTCCAGAACAGGTCGCCCAGCGCCTTGGCGCCTTTGACGAAGACGAAGTCGTAGAGCTCGTCGAAGAACCACTTGTTGTAGAGGAAGGTCCACAGCGGGCCCTTCTGCGCCGCGATCCGCGCCGCCAGGCCTTCGTGCAGGATGTAGAACCAGGCCGCGACCACGAGGCCGCCGACCGACAACGCCAGCGGGGCCCACACCGCCCACTGCGGAATGCCCGCCTCGCTCAGCGCGTGATTGCCCGGCGCGTTGAAGATCGAGTGGCCCCAGAACGCCGCCTGATGCTCGCCCACGAAGTCGGGTGCGAAAATGCCGCCCGATGCGATGGCGCCCAGCGCCAGCAGCAGCAGCGGGACCAGCATGACCCACGGGCTTTCATGCGGCTTGTGGTGCGCGTCGACCGCATGCTGATCTCCGTCAGGTTCGGAGTGGCTTTCGATCTGCGCGCTCGACGCATGATCGTCATGCACATGCGCGTGGCCGCTCTCCCACTTGGGCGTACCCCAGAAGGTCATGAACACCAGACGCCAGGAGTAATAGGCGGTGAGACCGGCGACGAAGAGGCCGGTGAAATAGGCGAACAGCGCGATCGGATTGTGTTGGCCGGTCTGGAACGCGGCGTTGAGGATCGAGTCCTTCGAATAGAAGCCCGCGAAACCGATGCCGTTGAGCTGACCCAGATGCAGATCGGGAATGCCCAGGCCGGTGATCGCGATGGTGCCGAACACCATCACGCCGTAGGTGGCCGGCAGGTATTTGCGCAGGCCGCCCATGGCGCGCATGTCCTGCTCGTGGTGCATGGCGTGGATCACGCTGCCCGCGCCCAGGAACAGCAGCGCCTTGAAAAAGGCGTGGGTGAACAGGTGGAACATGCCCGCCTGATAGGCGCCCGCGCCGGCGGCAATGAACATGTAGCCGAGCTGCGAACAGGTCGAATAGGCGATCACCCGCTTGATGTCGTTCTGCGCGAGACCCACGGTGGCGGCGAACAGCGAGGTCACCGCCCCGATCACCAGCACGAAGTCGCGCGCGACCGGCGCGTACTCGAACAGCGGGGAAAGCAGGCAGACCATGTAGACGCCGGCGGTCACCATGGTCGCGGCGTGGATCAGGGCCGAGACCGGGGTCGGGCCCTCCATGGCGTCGGGCAACCATGTGTGCAGGAAGAACTGGGCCGACTTGCCCATGGCGCCCACGAACAGGAAGCAGGCGGCGAGGTCGAGCGCGCTGAAGCTCTGCCCCGCGAAGGTCCAGGTGGTGTTGGCCTTGGACGCGATCATGGGGAACAGGACGTCGAACCGGATGGTCCCGAACATCCAGAAAATCGTCATGATGCCGAGCGCGAAGCCGAAGTCGCCCACCCGGTTGACGATGAAGGCCTTGATCGCCGCGGCATTGGCCGTCGGTTTCTTGAACCAGAAGCCGATCAGCAGATAGGAGGCCAGGCCCACGCCTTCCCAGCCGAAGAACAGCTGCATGAAGTCGTTGGCGGTGACCAGCGCCAACATGGCGAAGGTGAACAGCGACAGGTACGCGAAGAACCGCGGCTTGCTGTCGTCGTCGCTCATGTAACCCCAGCTGTAGAGGTGCACGAGGGCGGAGACCGTCGTCACCACCACCAGCATGACGCTCGACAAGGTGTCGATGCGCACCGACCAGGTGGACATGAACTTGCCGACCTGGATGAAGGGGAACAGCTGAACCAGGAAATCGCCCTGGCCGCCCCAGTTGTGCAGCCAGAACATCCACCAGCCGATGGCGCAGGACAGGAACAACAGTCCGGTGGTGACGGTCATCGACAGCTTGTCGCCGATCCGCCGCCCGAACAGGCCTGCGATCGCAGCACCCACCAGCGGCGCGAACACCAGAATGGTGACCAGGGTCTGAGGCGAAGTCAGGTCCACGCGGATCAGCCCTTCATCACGCTGGCGTCGTCCACGGCGATGTCGCCGCGGTTGCGGAAGAAGGTGACCAGGATGGCGAGACCGACAGCGGCTTCGGCCGCGGCCACGGTCAGCACGAACATGGCGAAGATCTGCCCCGATATGTCGTGCAGATAGGCCGAAAAGGCCGCGAAATTGATGTTCACCGCCAACAGGATCATCTCGATCGACATCAGGATGACGATGACGTTCTTGCGGTTCACGAAGATGCCGAACACCCCGATGACGAACAGCAGGGCGGCGACGGTCAGGTAGTGGGTTAGCCCGATGGTCATCCGCCGATTCCCTCGCCCGACTTGACGCTGACGACCGCGACGGCGCCCTTGCGCGGGCGGTTGACCTGGGAGCCGATGTCCTGGCGCTTCACCTTGGCCTTGTGGCTCAGGGTCAGAACGATGGCGCCGATCATGGCGATCAGCAGCACGATGCCCGCCGCCTGGAAGTAATAGACATAGTCGGTGTAGAGCACGCGGCCGATCGCCTGGGCGTTCGAGATGTTCGCCGGCGCCGCCAGAATCTCGTGACCCGCGGCCGGACCCTTGGTCGCCACCGCCCCCGACACCATGATCATCTCGCCCAGCAGCACCGCGGCGACGATCAGCCCGATCGGCAGGTACTGGACATAGCCCTGCCTCAGCTTGGCGAAGTCGATGTCGAGCATCATCACCACGAACAGGAACAGAACCGCGACGGCGCCCACGTAGACGACCACCAGCAGCATGGCGAGGAACTCCGCCCCCAGGAGCACAAACAGCCCCGCGGCGGACACGAAGGTCAGGATCAGGAACAGGACCGAATGGACCGGGCTCTTCGCCGTCACCACCCGCAAGGCGGCCACGACCGTGACCGCGGCCAAGACATAGAAGGCGATCGCCTGAAGCGGCATCGGGCGGTTCGGCTCCGTGGCGATCCGCGAGGACGCGGAAACTGAGGAATCACACCGGTTTCCCGGCCGCGAATCTCGCCCGGACGGGGCCGGGCGAGCCGGGGTGGTTCTAGACCGCGAAACGCGGCTTTGCAAAGGGGTTTCCGGCGCAAGAAAAGCCCGGCGGGCGGGGCCTGCAATGGCGGTTCCGGCCTTGCCGCCCATCTCAAAATCAGGGTGAGGAGTTTCGAACAATGCGTGCGTTCATCAAGGCGGCCGTCGCCGTTGCCGTCCTGTCGGCCGCCTCGGCGGCTCAAGCCCAGCCGACCGCCGACCAGCTGAGCAAGCCGCCGGCGGACGCCGAGCGCTTTGTGATCGCCTCCAAGACGGGGACCATGGGCCATTCGGCGATCTGGCGCCCAGCCGGCGGGACCATGCGGGTCCGCGACAGCCTCAACCTGCGCGGCCAGATCTTCGAATCCGACGACACGATCCAGTTCGGCGCGGACCACGTGCCCGTGTCGGTGGACATTCGCGGGTTTAGCCCCGGCGGCGACGCGGCCGAAAGCTTCACGGTCGTCGATGGCGTGGCGAGCTGGAAGAGCAAGGTGGACCAGGGCCATGCGCCCTTCGCCCCCCCTGCCCTCTACGCGCCCCTGGGCGGCGGCTTTCTCCTGGCGCCGGCGCTCGCGGTCGAAGCGCTGGCGGCGACCCCCGGTCATACCCTGCCGCTGCTGCCCGGCGGCAAGGCGCACGCCGAACGCCTGACCGAGTTCGAGGTCGGCCAGGGCGCGCTGAAGAAGAAGGTCGTGCTCTGGGAGATCACCGGTCTCGGCAGCATCTACGGCACCGGTCCGGTGCCCGTGTGGACGACCGAGGACGGCAAGTTTTTCGCCTGGATCGCCCTCTTCAGCATGCTGCCGGCGGCCTACCAGGACTCGCTCGCCGCGCTCGACACGGCCCAGGACGAGGCGATGGCCGCCCGCAGCCCCGCGCTGGAACGGGCCCTGGCCAAGACGCCGGCCGGGCCGGTGGCCTTCACCCATGTGCGCGCCTTCGTCGACGGCGACCGCTTCGTCGAGGACGAGACGGTGGTGGTCGACCAGGGCCGGATCGTGACGGTCGGAGCCTCCGCCTCCACGCCCGCGCCCGCCGGCGCCCAGGTGATCGACGGTACGGGCAAGACGCTGGTCCCGGGCCTGTGGGACTCGCACCAGCACGTCATCGACGATTCGAGCGGCCCGCTGTTGTTGTCGCTCGGCGTCACCTCTGTGCGCGACCCCGGCAACGACAATGCGCTGACGCTCTCGCGCCTGTCGCGCCGCGCGAAGGGCGAGCTGTTGATGCCGCACATCTATCCGTCATCGCTGATCGACGGAAAGAGTCCCTACACGGCGCAGATCGGAACCTCGGTGAATTCCCTCGACGAGGCGCTCGCCGCCGTGCGCCTGGCCAAGGCCGAGGGCTTCGTCGCCATCAAGATCTACGGCAGTTTTCACCCCGAGTGGGTCAAGCCTACCGCGGCCTTGGCGCACCAGCTCGGCTTGCACGTCCACGGTCACCTGCCGTTCGGCATGCGCACCCACGAGGCGATCGACGCGGGCTATGACGAGATCACCCACATCTATTTCGTCATCATGGAGGCCATGCCCGACGACATCGTGAAGACGTCGAACACCAGCAGCCGCTTCGTCGGGCCCGGCATGTACGCGAAGGACGTGAACCTCGACGCCGATCCGATGAAGTCGCTCATCGCCGAAATGGCGGCCCGCCACATCGTGGCGGATCCCACCCTGGTGGTGGTCGAAAGCCTCTACGTCGGCGAGAACGGCAAGCTGTCCGCCGCGGTCGCGCCCTACGAGGGCGTCATGCCGCCCGCCGTCGAGCGCGGCTTCCGCGAAGGCGGCGACGCGCCGCCGAAGGGCTATACCCGCGCCGACTACCGCAAGAGCTTCGCGAAGCTCGTCGAACTGGTCGGGCGCATGCACAAGGCCGGCGTGCCGATCGTGGCCGGAACCGACGGCATGGGCATGGAACTCGTCCATGAACTCGAACTCTACGTCCAGGCCGGGTTCACCCCCGCCGAAGCGCTGCAGGCCTGCACCATCGTCGCGGCCCGCAACGTCCATGCGGACAAGACCACAGGCTCCATCGAGGTCGGCAAGACCGCGGACCTGCTGCTGGTCGCGGGTGATCCGTCGCGCAACATAGGTGACCTGCACAACACGCGGGTGGTGATGATGGACGGCAAGCTGATGGACTCCGACGCGCTCCGCGCCGCGGCCGGCTTCTCCGGGAGGCCGAATACGGACCGGTAGTTCCGAGCAAGTCAGGTCTGCGCCAACCACATCTCGGCGGCTTCGGCGGATTCGAACGCTTTGAATTCGCGCTCGTCGAACTGGTGGCACATGATCCGCGCCCAGTTGGGAAAGCCGGGGTCCTTGGTCACGAAGGCGGTGCGGGCGCGAGACGCCGGCGGCCAATGTTTGTTCGTGACCGTCGCCACCGCGGCCAGATCGCCGGCCGTGACATCTCCCGTGTACCCGCTGAGGTCGCAGAGCGTGTTGCAGGTCGCCAGCGCGGGTTCGTCGCGAAGATGCGCCATGCACGCGGACATGACTTCAGCTCCGGTGACCGGGCCTGAAACTTTGTACCACGCTCGGTTGAGAGCCTTGTCGTAGCGCATCGTAATGGGCAAGGCGTTCCCTCCGATTCCCCTGGGGCCAGCCTAGTCGAATAGGACCCCGGTCTCCAGACGCCGAACGGGTCACGCAACCGCCCCTCGGACGTCTAGGCCGCGCCCGTCAGTCCCAGGTGTGACGTCCGCAGCGCCGCAGGGGTGCGCGCGAGAAGATGGCGGAAGGCACGGTTCATGTGGCTCTGGTCGCAGAAGCCGGCTTCGGCGGCGATCTCCGCGAGTCCCGCCTTCGACGTCTCGATCAAACGCGCGGCGGTTTCCACGCGCCGGCGGCGGCGCGCTTCGTCGAGGCCTTCGCCGCGCCAGTGACGATAGGCGCGAACCAGCCACGCGCGGCTGACGCCCAGCTGCTCCGCGAGCATGTCGGGGTCGGTCGCGTCGTCCTTGTCCGACAGACGATCGAGCCACGCGGGCGCGCAGCCTGTCTCTTCATGCCGTGACGCGCTTTGCAGAAACGCCTCGGTCATCGTGCAGCACCGCGACGGCGTTGCGCCGCCGAGCCACGCGCGCGCCAACTGCGCCGCGGTGCGACCCGCTCCACCGCCGCACCAGTAACGCGAGCGGTCGAGCCGCGCCCACGGTCCCAGCCGTTGCGTCAGCCAGGCGGGATCGAACTCGACGATCACCGTCGCAAGGCCGCGGGCGCCGATCGCGTCGGCGTGGGCCGAACCGGCGGGATGGAAGGCGGCGGCGGGTCCATCGATGACCGTCTCACCCTCCTCGCCCGCCTCGCGGTACGAGCCGAGCACATAGAGTGAGAGATAGGCATGGTCGTGGGTGTGCTCGTCGAGCCTGCGCCCCGCCGACAGGGCGGTAAGGCTGGCAATGGCGCCGTTGCTGGCGCCCAGGCGCCGGGCCGACCCTTGGTTATCGCTCAACGCCGTATCGTCCAAGACCGCACGCCCCAGGGACCGGAAACTGGCCGAGCTTACCGGAGGCCGGCCCGATGCCACGTGTCTTTTTCGTTATGGTTCTGTCGCTCGCAGCATTCGCCGGTCAGGCGAGCGCGGCCGGCCCGGCGCCTGCACCCGCCGCAGCCCCCAGCATTCAGGCCGCCGGCGCGGCTTTCTTTCAGATGCAGGTGGGCCCGTCCGAACAGATGTTCCGCGCCATCGTCGCCGATCCCAACGCGCCGGCGCGCGACCGGGCGGCAGCGGGGCGAGGCCTGGCGCGCATCCAGTGGCTGATCGATCGCCAGGGCGACGCCGCTCTGGCGACCCTGGAAGCCGCCTATGCGACCGGCGCCGACCAGTGCCCGACGGCGGCGATGGAGGTGCGGTATCTCGGCGAGATGGACCAGCCCGAACGCGGCGCAAAGCGCGCGGCGGAGCTCGCCGCCGCCTGCCCCGGCGCCGCCCAAGGCGACCTCTTTGCGATCGGCCGGGCCAAGGATGAACTGCAATGGGCCGCGCAAGCGAGCGATCCGGCGGGGCGGCGTGACGCTCTGGCGCATGCGACCGCGACCCTGGCCGGCCTTTCCAGGCTCGGCGTGCTGGCGCCGGCGACGGCGCGGCTGAAGCTCGAACTCGCGCTACAGAACGGCGACGCCGACGCGGCGCTCGACGCGTGGCGTGGCTTCTTCTGGCTGACCGAGCACAATGCCCCGGCGAGTTTTGGGTTGAGCGACGACGCGGTGGCGCAGGCCTTCCACGCGGGAGCGGCCGACCAGGCCGCGGTTGCCGACGAGATCAACCTCGAGCGGCTGCTCATCCGCGGCGGCTTCTACGACGCAGCACAGCGTTTCGATGCGACGCGCAAGGTCGCCGCGCGCGCCGCGAACGATCCTGCCTATCGGCCGGTCGCGGCCTATTTCAGCTTCCGCAAGCGGTTCGATGACGCAACGCTGGCCTTCAATCGCGCCTATGCCCGCGGCCACGGCGACGAGCGAGCCTATGCCGCCGAGGTAAGGCGCATCTTCGCCGACACGGCGGCCCAGGTCGGCGGCGGCGATCCGGAAAAGACGCTGCGCGACGCCTTCGGCCTGCACTGGATGGAGGGTCAGACCGGCGGCGTGGAAAGCGTGCACATGGGCCACGTGGTCGAGGACGCGCCCTACAAGGTCGTCCAGTACGGTCGCCACGGCGAGGTGCACTTCATCTCCATCGATAACATGATCTCCAACGGCTATCAGAGCTGGCTGTGGGACGGCCTGGCGGCGACCGGCGGCTGGAGCGAGAACCAAAACGACATCGTCCAGATCCGCGCCTCCTACACCAACGGACCGCTGCAGGCCCTGGGGACCTACGATCCAGAGGTGGCGAAAAAGCGCACGCAGGATCTCGCCGACGCCGAGACGCGCGATCGCGAAGCGTTGAAGAAGCCGGGCGCCGTCTACTTGCCTGCCCTGCAGATGCGTCTGCAGGATCAGGCGCGCGATCAGCTGGCGGCGGCGGCCAAGGCCGAGGCGGCGAAGACCGGCCAGCCGTACGAGCGCGTGTTCCTGAAGATGTACTGGGACGCCGAGGTGGGCCATTCGATCTACATCCACGAAGGCCGGCACGCGCTGGACCACCAGGAGTTCAAGGGCCTGCGCACGCTGCAGGGTCCGGAGCTCGAGTTCCGCGCCAAGCTGTCGGAGATCGAACTGGCGACCTTCCCGCGAATGCCGCTGAACAACATCCTTTCCGCCGACGTCGGGGACAATACGGCGCACGGCGTGGCCGACGCGCGGATCATGACGGGGATGGCCGACTGGATCACGGCGCACAAGGGCGAGGTCGCCGGCTACGACGCCTCAGTCCCCGCAGCGGAACAGATCGACAAGCTGAGCGACGATCAGATGCGCAAAATCGCGCACGATATGGATCCGTACTTCAAAGAGCATCCGGATCAGCGCTGACGGGTTTTCAGCACGGCCGCGAGTTTCGCTTCGTCACCGTCGAACAGGCGATCGACCAGGGCGGTGACTTCGGCCTGCACATAGGCTTCGCGATCGAACGCCGGGTGGTAGCGCACGCCGTGCTGGTCGCGCACCGAAAGCACCGCCCTCTTCTGCATCAGGCGCCCGAGCAAGGTCTTGACGGTGGCTCCGCCCCACGGTCGCGCGGCCATGACCTCTTCGATTAGGCGCGTGGGCGGCAGCGGTCCGCAGCGCCAGAGCGTCTCGAGAATGACGCTCTCCGCCTCGGTGACGTGGATCTCGGCCATGCTCAGGTTGTCAGCACCGCCCGGTCGATGCGCGCCTCGACCGCCCAGTTGGTCATCACCGCGATGAAGCCCACGATGAGGCCGAGCAGGATCATCGTCATCGCTTCGGCAAAGCCCGGCGCCAGCACACGCATCGGCGGCGTCACCGGCAGGTTGGCCACGCCGAGCGCCATGTTCACGCCGCCATAGGCCGCGCCGAGCAGCCCCGCGAGCGGCCCGCCCAACCGCAAGCCCGACAGAAACGCCGACCCGCCGGTCAGCCGTGGGCCGGACGCCAGTTTTATCGCGCAGATCGCGACCGCCGCCGCCGCCGCCAGGGCCAGGCCGAGCATGTCGAGCTTCACCAGCGGCGCCGCGTTCTGGATGATCGCCGCCGGCGTCAGGGGCTCCGCCGCGGCTGCAGCCGGCAAGGCGAAAGCGAGCAAAAGGCCAACGGGGCCAAGGGAACGGGAAACGGTCATGGACGTCCTCCGATTACGTTTGTAATCTCGTTAGATTACAGTCGTAGTTTGGAGTCAAGCGGAACATCGGGGACCGGTTAAGGTGTCCCCGATGAACGACGTGCAATTGATCAGATCAGGCCTTGGGACACCTTGACCTGTCCCCTCGCGCTTCACCGGTACGGCGCGTCCATTTCCAGCGCCTTGGCGATTTCGCGTTCCCAGCGGTCGCCGTTCGCGAGCAGTTTGTCCTTGTCGTAGAACAGCTCTTCGCGTGTGTCGGTGGCGAATTCCTGGTTGGGGCCTTCGACGATGGCGTCCACCGGGCAGGCTTCCTGGCAGAGGCCGCAGTAGATGCATTTCACCATGTCGATGTCGTAGCGCGTGGTGCGGCGCGAGCCGTCGGCGCGGGGTTCGGCCTCGATGGTGATCGCCTGCGCCGGACAGATCGCTTCGCAGAGCTTGCAGGCGATGCAGCGTTCTTCGCCGTTGGGATAGCGGCGCAGGGCGTGTTCGCCGCGAAAGCGGGGCGATTGAGGACCGCGCTCGAACGGATAGTTCACCGTCGCCTTTGGACGGATCATGTATTTGAAGGCGAGGCCCCAGGCGCCCACCATGTCCATCAGCATGGCGCCTTTGACGGCCTGAACAACGCGCTTCATTGCGGAACCTCGCGCAGATAATACCGCGGCGTGGGCGCCGTCGGGTAGTCGAACACAAATCCCTCGTGCACGCGCAGCTTGGGTTTGCCGCCCTGCGGCATCTCATGCCAGTGCGGGCCGAGCGCGAGATACTTCCGCTCGCCGCCCGGATAATCGAGCACCCAGGCGTCCTTCAGATAGAACACCGGCTGCTGGCCGTCGGGGTATTCGTAGACGAAGGTGGTCGAGGGCGCACTCACGCGGGCGTCCCCATATAGACGCGCCAGGCCGCAACCGCGGCGACGGCGACGAGCGCGGCCGGCAGGAACACCTTCCAGCCCAGGCGCATCAGCTGGTCATAGCGGTAACGCGGCACCACGGCCTTGGCGATGGCGACCATGGCGAACCAGAACACGGTCTTGATCGCGAACCAGAGCAGCGCGTGGAGCTGGAACCAGATCGAGTTGTGGTCCCAGTTGGTCGTCGGGTAGGGCGCGGTCCAGCCGCCGAAGAACAGGGTCGAGATGAAGGCGCACATCAGGACGATGTTCGAGTACTCGGCGATCATGAACAGCAGGTAGGGGGTGGAGGAATATTCCACCTGGTAACCGGCCACGAGTTCGGACTCGGCCTCGGACAGATCGAAAGGCGGACGGTTGGTCTCGGCCAGGAACGAGATGAAGAACACGATCGACATCGGGATCATCACGATCGCCAACGGCAGGTTCCGCAGGCCGTGACCGCCCAGGACGTTCCAGTTCCAGAAGCCGCCGTCCTGCTTCTCGACAATGGTCTGCAGGTTCATCGACCCGGCCAGCAGCACCACGGTGATGATCACGAAGCCGATGGAGACTTCGTAGCTGACCATCTGGGCGGCGGAACGCAGGGCGCCCAGGAACGGATACTTCGAGTTCGAAGCCCACCCGCCCATGATGACGCCGTAGACGCTGAGCGACGAGATCGCGAACAGGTAGAGAATGCCGACGTTGAGGTTGGCCACCACCCAGCCCGGCGCGAACGGGATCGCGGCCCAGGCGATGAAGGCGAGGATAAAGCTGACCAGGGGCGCGAGCAGGAACACCGTCTTGTCGGCGCCGGCCGGGACCACGATTTCCTTTAGCACGAACTTGAAGAAGTCGGCGAAGGACTGCAGCAGGCCGAAGGGGCCGACCACGTTGGGGCCTTTGCGCATCTGCACGCCGGCCCAGATCTTGCGGTCGGCATAGAGCACCACGACCACCGACAGCAGCACGCAGACGGCGATCAGCAGGATCTGGCCGGCGTGCAGCAGGGTCCAGCCGCCCGGCGTGGCCCAGAACGTCCCGGCGTGACTTGCGCCCATCCGCCCTACTCCGCCGCGATCTGCTGGCCGCGCGCGGCGGCGGCGCTGGCGGAACATTCCGCCATGGTCACGCTCGCCCGCGCGATCGGGTTGGTGAAATAGAAGTCCGCGATCAGGCTGGCGAGGGGGGCGTCGGAGACCTCGCCCTTGGCCCCGACAGCCGCCAGGTCGAGCGCGGCCCCGGTCGGCGCATGGTCGACCTGGCCGAAGCTCGGATGGTCGGCATAGAGCCTGGCGCGCAGCTGTTCGAGGGTGTCGTAGGGCAAGGTCGCGTCCAGCCGCTCGGACAGGGCCCGCAAAATCGCCCAGTCCTCGCGCGCCTCGCCCTTGGGGAAGACCGCGCGTTCGCCGAACTGCGGCCGGCCCTCGGTGTTCACATAGAGGCCGTCCTTCTCGGTATAGGCGGCGGCCGGCAGGATGACGTCGGCGCGATGCGCGCCTGCGTCGCCATGCGCGCCGAGATAGACGACGAAGGCGTCCGTGCCGGAAAGGTCGATCTCGTCGGCGCCCAGCAGCACCAGCACGTCGAGTGCGCCTTTGCCGACCATCTCCAGCGCCGAAAGACCGCCCTCGCCGGGGATAAAGCCCAGGTCGAGGCCGCCGACCCGGCTGGCCGCCGCATGCAGCACGTTGAAGCCGTTCCAGCCCTCGACGACGACGCCGGCCTTGCCGGCCAGCTCGGCGGCCACCGCCAGCACCGCCGCGCCGTCCTCGCGCGCCAGCGCGCCGGCGCCCAGGATGATGGCGGGCTTGGACGCATCCTTGAACGCCTTGGCGAACCCGTCCTTGGCCTTCAGCAAATCGGCCAGCGAGCTCGGACCCGCGCCCAGGTGCGCGTAGGGATAGGTCAGGTCGGCCCGCTCGCCGACCAGGCCGATCTTCAGGTCGCGCCAGAGCCAGTTCTTGCGGATGCGGGCGTTGAGCACCGGGGCTTCCAGCCGCGGATTGGTCCCGACGAGCAAGAGCGCGTCGCACTCGTCCAGCCCGGCGATGGTCGAGTTGAACAGCCAGCTTTCGCGCGGACCGGCGCCGATCTTCGCGCCGTCCTGGCGGCAATCGAGGCTTTTGACGCCAAGGCCGCTGAACAGATCGAGCGCCGCCTTCATGGATTCGGCGTCCTGCAGGTCGCCGGCGATGACGCCGATGCGATCGGGCGATGCGGGCTTGATTTTCACCGCCACCGCCGCGAAGGCCTCGGCCCAGGTCGCCGGCCTGAGCTGGCCGCCTTCGCGCACGTAAGGCCGGTCCAGGCGCTGGCGCATCAGGCCGTCGCAGGCATAGCGGGTCTTGTCGGAGATCCACTCTTCATTGATCTCGTCATTGGTGCGCGGCAGGACGCGCATCACCTCGTTGGCGCGCGAATCGATCCGGATGGCGCAGCCCATGGCGTCCATCACGTCGATGCTCTCGGTCTTCTCCAGCTCCCACGGCCGCGCCTCGAAGGCGTAGGGCTTGGAGGTGAGCGCTCCGACCGGACAGAGGTCGATGACATTGCCGGACAGCTCGCTGGTCACCGCCTGTTCGAGATAGGTGGTGATCTCGACGTCCTCGCCGCGGCTGATCAGGCCGATCTCCGACTGGCCGGCGACCTCGCTGATGAAGCGCACGCAGCGGGTGCACTGGATGCAGCGGGTCATCACCGTCTTGATCAGCGGACCCATGAACTTCTCTTCGACGGCGCGCTTGTTCTCGACATAGCGGGTGGAGTCGCGGCCGAAGCCCATCGACTGGTCCTGCAGGTCGCATTCGCCGCCCTGGTCGCAGATCGGGCAGTCCAGCGGGTGGTTGATGAGCAGGAACTCCATCACCCCTTCGCGGGCCTTCTTGACCATCGGGGTGTTGGTGAAGATCTCCTGGTTCTCGGCGGCCGGCAGGGCGCAGGAGGCCTGCGGCTTCGGCGGCCCCGGCTTCACCTCGACCAGGCACATGCGGCAGTTGCCGGCGATCGACAGCCGCTCGTGATAGCAGAAGCGCGGAATCTCCTCGCCCGCCAACTCGGCCACCTGCAGCACCGTCATGCCTGGCTGGAACTCGACCGGAACCCCGTTGACCTTGGCGGTCGGCATTATTCGCGTACTCCGCCACAGGGGCTATTCGCCAATTCGAGACGTTTTTCGATGCGGCCAAGGCTTCGCTCAACCCTGTCGATGCGCGGGTGGATGGCCGCCACGCCCATTTCAATTCGGGTCAAACTCTGTTCCAGGCCGCTCATCGAAGTCCCAAGGCTCTCAATTCGTTTGCCTAAGCGCACAACCTTCTGATCCAGGCGTCGCAGATATCGCAGGACGATGCTGTCCGTATCACCGGTCTTCCGCCTGTTCCGCTTCAAAACCACGCCCGGTCTCCCGCCACATAGTCCTGATAGAACTGCTGGTCCGACTTGGTCAGGTAGATGATCGCCTCGATGAGCGCCACCAGGCAGATCGCCATGCCCGGCAGGACCAGCAGCCAGCCGACCGTT
>DASXZP010000033.1:0-3129 GCA_036501825.1 Caulobacteraceae bacterium
CGCCGCTTCCACCACGGCGAGACCGACGAGGTCGATCAGGTCGGCATCGTCACCGGCCTGGCCTATACCGACTTCGGCGGCGACATCCTGACCATCGAGGCGGTGAAGATGCCGGGCCGGGGCCGCATGTCGATCACCGGCAACCTCAAGGACGTGATGAAGGAGTCGATCTCGGCGGCCAATTCCTATGTGCGGGCGCTGTCGCCGCACTTCGGGATCAAGCCGACCCTGTTCGACAAGACCGACGTCCACGTCCACGTGCCGGAAGGCGCGACGCCCAAGGACGGTCCGTCCGCCGGCGTGGCGATGGCGGTGGCCATGATCAGCGTGCTGACCGGCGTGCCGGTGCGCAAGGAGGTGGCGATGACCGGCGAGATCACCCTGCGCGGGCGGGTCCTGCCGATCGGCGGCCTGAAGGAGAAGCTGCTGGCGGCGACGCGCTCGGGCCTGAGGACGGTGCTGATCCCCAAGGAGAACGAGAAGGACCTGGCCGACGTGCCCGAGAACGTGAAGGGCGCGCTGACCATCATCCCGGTCGCAACCGTGGATGAGGTGCTGTCTCACGCGCTTGCCGGGTCGCTGACGCCGATCGAGTGGAACGAGGAACTGGCCCCGCCGGTGGCGCCCCTGACGGTTGAGGAATTGGACGCCGAGACCGTCGTCACCCACTAAATCAACCTGAACGATGTTAACTTGAGCGGCGCCGGGCCTTCCGGCGCCGCTCTTGTTTGACGTCACGCTTTTCGCCCGCTCATAGTGATTTACGGCGGTCGACGACGATCGGGGAGAACCGCCTATGCACAGGGTTGGGAGACATCAATGACCAAGGCCGAACTCATTTCCGCGATCGCGGAAAAGGCGGGGCTAAACAAGAACCAGTCGAGAGATGCGCTGGAGGCGTTTTTGAGTTCAGTGACGGCTACTCTGAAGTCGGGCAAGGAAGTGCGGCTGGTCGGGTTTGGCAGCTTCGTGCCGGTCGCCCGCAAGGCCGGTACGGCGCGCAACCCGCGCACCGGCGCGACGGTCCAGCGTCCGGCGTCGAAGACGGCGCGCTTCCGCGTCGGCGAAGGCTTGAAGACCGCCTTGAACTAGGGCGCGATCTCGGCTGAAAAGACGGGGCGGTCCGCGGGGTTGGCGGGTCGCCCCTTTTTGCATGCGCCAAAGGCCACGAGCCGGCGGACGGGCAGGGCGGCTAGCTCAGCTGGTTAGAGCGTCTCGTTTACACCGAGAAGGTCGGGGGTTCGAACCCCTCGCCGCCCACCAAAACCACATCGCAAAGGGAAGGGGCCGCGCTTCCAGACTTCTCCCAGAGGGAGAAGGAGGGGCCCGCGCGCGAACGCGCGTGGGAGGATGAGGGGTTGCCGCCTCGACAGGCGGGCGCAGCTGACGTCCTGTAGGGTTGTGTATTGGAGCTTGAATCGGTGAGGCCGTAACCCCTCACCCTCCCATTCGCTTCGCTCTGGGTCCCTTCCTCTCCCTCTGGGAGAGGTTTGGAGATGTGGCGCGAGTGACCGGACTTGAACCGGCGACCTCCGGCGTGACAGGCCGGCGCTCTAACCAACTGAGCTACACCCGCATTGAAGCCCGCGTCCTCGACAAGGAGGACCCGCTGCGCGAGGCGCGTGACATAGGTCGCGCCGGCTCGGCATGTCAACAATAAGGGCGCGTGCGGGGCATTGTTCCGAAAGCGCCCGGCGGCGTTTGAACCCCTGGCGGCCATGGGCTACAAGGCCCCGACTCTCGCCCGCTCCCCCGGGACTATCAATGAACGCTTTCCTGCTTCAGTACCTGCCGATCGTGATCTTCTTCGCCATTGCCGGGGCGATCGGCTCGCTGTTCATCATCGGCTCGTTGCTGCTGGCGCCCTCGGCGCCCGATCCGGAGAAGAATTCGGCCTACGAATGCGGCTTCAACGCCTTCGACGATGCGCGGATGAAGTTCGACGTGCGCTTCTACCTGGTCTCGATCCTGTTCATCATCTTCGACCTCGAGGTCGCCTTCCTGTTTCCCTGGGCGGTGGCGCTGACCAAGCTGCCGCATCCGACCGAGGTGTTCGCCTTCTGGTCGATGATGAGCTTCCTCGGCGTGCTGACCGTCGGCTTCATCTACGAATGGAAGAAGGGCGCGCTCGAATGGGAGTAGCCGACGTCAAGCCGCACGACCCCTATTTCGACGGCGTCGCCAACCAGCTCGCCGACAAGGGCTTCGTCACCACCGGCCTCGACGACCTGATCAACTGGGCGCGCACCGGCTCGCTGATGCCGATGACCTTCGGCCTGGCCTGCTGCGCCATCGAGATGATGCAGGCACTGACACCGCGCTACGACCTGGAGCGGTTCGGCTTCGCGCCGCGCGGCTCGCCGCGGCAGTCGGACGTGATGATCGTCGCCGGCACCCTCACCAACAAGATGGCCCCGGCCCTGCGCAAGGTCTACGACCAGATGCCGGAGCCGCGCTACGTCATCTCCATGGGCTCCTGCGCCAATGGCGGCGGCTACTACTATTTCAGCTATTCGGTGGTGCGCGGCTGCGACCGCGTCGTGCCGGTCGACATCTATGTGCCCGGCTGCCCGCCGACCGCCGAGGCGCTGGTCTATGGCGTGCTGCAACTGCAGAAGAAGATCCGCCGCACCGGGACGATCGAACGATGATCTTCGCGGTCGCCGACGATGTGCTGACTAGCCTGGGCGAGCGCCTGCAGGCCAACAGCCAGGGCGCCGTTCACGGCTATAGCGTGGCCTTCGGCGACCTGACCCTGCATGCCGACAGGAGCCGCATCGTCCAGGTGCTGACCGGGCTGCGCGACGACGCCGAGACCCCGTTCCAGCAGCTGCTGGACCTGACCGCCATCGACTATCCCGAGCGGTCCAGGCGCTTCGACGTGGTCTATATCCTGCTCTCGATGACCGCCAACCGGCGGGTGCGGGTCAAGCTCGAGGCGGCCGAGAACGAGGCGGTGGACACCGTGACCGGCGTCTATCCGTGCGCCGACTGGTACGAGCGCGAGACCTTCGACATGTTCGGCATCCCCTTCGACGGCCATCCGGACCTCAGGCGCCTCCTCACCGACTACGGCTTCCAGGGGCATCCGCTGCGCAAGGACTTCCCGATGACCGGCTATGTCGAGGT
>DASXZP010000034.1:0-205514 GCA_036501825.1 Caulobacteraceae bacterium
GGCAAGGCGGAGCAGATCAGCTGGGCGCACCTGCAGACCCTCGTCGGACCGCGCCGCCCGACCCCGGAGATGGTGGCGAACCTGCGCTTGGCGCTGGAGGATGCCGAGTACGAGAACTTCCGGATGAAGCTCACCGACAGGTTGGCGTCCCGGAACGCGCAGCGCCTCGGCATAGCGCCGGCGGTCGGGCCGAACCTGAGCCAGCGGCTCACCTGCCTGCCGATGGCTTCCGCGCCGCCGGCCAACGTCGGGGTCTGGTGATGGCCGAGCGGGCCTAAGAGCCCAAGCCGAAGCCGACACCGCATCGAAGCAAGCGCTGAAATAAGGACGTCCGCTTTCCCCTATAGCGGACGTTCACATAGTTTGCTTTCGGGCGCTGCGCCCGTGACCATAGCCCCAGCACCGTCGCGTTTAGTTGATCCAACCCGGCTGTCCATTTGGCACCCACGATCCATCCGACTTTCGGGTCACGGTCCACTCTATCCCAGCGCCGCACATTGCCCAGCCGCAGTCGGTTACTGATTCGAAGCTGACCGTATTGTCGAAAACCCTTGGGCGTGAAAACGAGACTCCCTTGGCCTGGATGAGTTGTTCACGCCCGCACCCAACTTTCGATCGAAACGTTGGGCAATGAACGTATCCAAGGCCTGGTTCGTTCGATTTAGAATCGTCAGGCCCAAAGCTGTAATCCACAGAGAGACCAAGTCCCGCCCAATCGCAGTCCGGTTGGGCATCGGGGTCGCTTACCGCAAGCGTAATCTTGGGATGCTGAACGGGTTTCCAGTCAGGAGAGGACCACTTGTAACCATCCTTCAGAACCGCAGCCATCGCCTGACATGCGAAACCTCTGGGCCCATTGCGTTCGGCCAAGGCACGCGCGTGAGCGGCGAGCGGGGCCAATTCGAAGGTGGCCAATGAGCATGCTGTCACCACCACCCTCCAGAACGTCCGCATGTACCCCCACCCGTTGAGCTTTCAGGTTCGGCCTGTATCGCGATCCGTAGAATCCCGCCGGCGAATCGCCGCCCACCACCCGTTGCGGACACCCTTCGGGGGGCGGTCCATGCGCCGTGATGGTAATGGGCAACATACGGCTCCGACTGGTTGCACTGTGCCATCAAAGCCGCCCCTCGGCAAGAAACGCTCAGGGCCGCTTTCCCCCCATAGCTGCCGACCTTGGTGTCCGCTTTCGGCATCTCTACGTAGGCGAACTAGGCCAGCGCGTCGGCGTGCAGCGCTTCGAGCGGTGCCGCGCCCTGTGCGATCGACGGCAGCAGCGACGGCGTCTGCGCAAGCACGTGCTCGGCATAGACCGCGGCGAGGTCGAGCTTGCCGCCAAGCCAGGCGGCGTCTTCGCCGCCCTTCGTGAGTCTGCGCTCAGCCGCCAGCGCGCCCTTGGCCAGGATCCAGCCACCGGTGGTCTCGGCCATCAGACGCAGATAGCCCGCCGCGCCCGCGAGCGCGTCCGGCGTGCCCTTGCGTTCGAGCAGCAGCTTGCCGGCGGCTTCCGCGGCGTCGGTCGCGGCGGCGAGACGCGCGCCGAGTGTCTTCAGCCGTGCGTCAGAGGCGCCGTTCAGCGCGGCCAGCGTCGCACGGATATCGGTGATCAGTTCGCCTGCGCTCTTGCCGCCGTCGCCGGCGAGCTTGCGGCCGGCAAGGTCCATGGCCTGGATGCCGTTGGTGCCTTCGTAGATCGGGGCGATGCGGGCGTCGCGATAGTGCTGGGCGGCGCCGGTCTCTTCGATGAAGCCCATGCCGCCGTGCACCTGCACGCCGATCGAGGCGGATTCGACGCCGATGTCGGTCGACCAGGCCTTGGCGATCGGCGTCAGCAGGTCTTCGCGCCGTTTCCAGAACGCGCGCTCGTCGTCGCCCTTGGCGTGCCGCGCGAGATCGCCCGCGGCCGAACCCGACAGGCAGATGCCGCGCGCCGCTTCGATCTTGGCGCGGGTGACCGCCAGCATGCGGCGCACGTCGGGATGGTCGAAGATCGGCGCCGAGGCCTCGCCGGTCCAGGCGGAGCGGCCCTGGCGCCGCTCACGGGCATAGTCGAACGCCCGCGACCAGGCGCGCTGCGCAATCGCCACGCCTTGAACGCCGACGGCCATGCGCGCGGCGTTCATCATGACGAACATGTGCGCCAGGCCCTGGTTCAACTCACCGACCAGTTCCGCGGTCGCGCCCTCATAGGCCATCACGCAGGTCGGCGACGCATGGATGCCGAGCTTGTGCTCCACGCCGACGGGACGAAAGCCGTTGCGCGCGCCGAGCTTGCCGTCATCGGCGATCATGAACTTGGAGGTGAGAAACAGCGAGATGCCGCGCGTGCCCGCCGGCGCATCGGGCGTGCGCGCGAGCACAAAGTGCACGATGTTGTCGGCGCAGTCGTGGTCGCCCCAGGTGATGAAGATCTTCTGGCCTTCGAGCGCATAGGTCCCGTCGCCGTTCGGCTTGGCCATGGCGCGGATCGTGCCCAGGTCCGAGCCCGACTGCGGCTCGGTCAGCACCATGGCGCCGCTCCACGCGCCGGAGATCAGTTTCGGCAGCACGTGCGTCTTCTGCCGTTCGGTGCCGTGCGCGTGCAGCGCCTCGATGCCGGCCAGCGTCAGCATCGGGCAGAGGCCGAACGCCATGTTCGCCGCGTGGAAACATTCATAGGACGCCTGCTCCAGCGCCTTGGGCATGCCCTGGCCGCCGAAGGCCGGGTCGGCCGCAATGCCGTTCCAACCGCCTTCGGAGAAGGCCTTGTACGCCGCGGCGAAACCCGGCGCGGCGGTCACCGTCCCGTTGGCGTAGGTCGCACCCGCGAGATCGCCCGGACGGTTCAGGGGCTCCAACACGCCGTCGGCCAGTTGCCCCGCGGCGTCGAGCACCGCGCCCGCCGTCTCCGCGTCGAGGTCGGGAAAGGCGCCGGTGGCGATCAGCGCGTCCAGGCCCGCGGCCTCGGTGAGCGAGAAGACAAGGTCGCGCACGGGCGAACGATAGGTCATGGAGGAGTCCTTGCTGGGTCTTGGCCTTGCTGGGCTACGCGCCGGGTTCTAGAGCCGTTTGATGGCCGGTGGAAACCTGACGGTGCGCGCGGCGCGCATGGACGAACGCGAGGCGCTCGACGCCCTGATCGCCGTCTCGGCGCGCGAACTCGGCGGGGCGCACTATTCCGGCGCCCAACTCGACCGGGCGATCGGCACGGTGTTCGGGGTCGACAGTGAATTGATCGAGGACCGGACCTATCTGGCCGCCGAAATCGACGGCGTCCTGGCCGGCTGCGGCGGCTGGAGCGCGCGCAAGACGCTGTTCGGCGCCGATGCGGGCGCGGGCCGCGATTCCGCCCGGCTCGATCCGGCGACCGACGCCGCGCGGATCCGCGCCTTCTTTGTCCATCCCGCCTGGTCGCGGCGCGGCGTGGGCCGGGCGCTGTACGACCGGTGCGAGGTCGAGGCGCGGGCGGCCGGGTTCGGGTCCCTGGAACTGATGGCCACCCTCGGCGGTCTTTTGCTCTATGAGACGCTCGGATTTGAAGCGGGACCGGCGATCGAACACGATTTGGGGGAAGGGCTTTCCATGCGCTTCGTCCCCATGCGAAAAATTTTGGCCCCGCTCACAGTTTCGTGAGGGCTGGAAGCTTTGCGGGGGGTCGCGGCGTCCTATCTAGGGGTCTACCGCAACCGAAACTGTAGCTGATTGAGGCTTCGCATGTCCCGCCCCAACTCACGTCTCCTCCCCGCCCTCGCCGCCGGTCTGACCCTTGCCGCCGTTCTGGCCGCCGCCTCGCCCCAGGCTCTGGCCGAAGCCGGCGCCGGCGTCTCGCACGATCCGGCCACCGCCTCAGCCGGCGAGTGGAAGCTCGACCCGCGCCACACCAGCGTCATTGCCCGCGTCCAGCACATGGGCTTCTCGCACTTCGCCATCCGCTTCGGCGTCGAGGGCGGGACCCTGACCTGGGACCCGGCCGACCCGACCAAGTCCAAGGTCGACGTGACCCTGGATCCCAAGACCATCCACACGGGCGTGCCCGAGCTCGACAAAGAAGTGCTGGGCGGCCTCTTCACCGACGAGCCGCCGGTGCATTTCGTTTCGACGCGCATCGAGCGCACGGGACCGACGACCGGCCGCATCACCGGCGATCTGACCTATCACGGCGTGACCAAGCCGCTCACCCTCGACGCCACCTTCGACGGCGCCGGCAAGCCCTTCGGCAAAGAGCGCATGGGTTTTTCCGCCACCGGCGGGTTGAGCCAGCGCGCCTTCGGCGCCGACAAGTTCACCCAGTTCGTCTCCGACGAGGCGCGGCTGGAAATCGAAGCCGAGTTCAGCAAGTAGCGGCCCGCGGGGGCGGGCGCAGGATTTAGGGAGACGGAAGTCAGCATGGCGACGACAAGTTCGAACCGCTACGGAACCGTGGCGATCCTGTTTCACTGGACCATCGCGATCCTGATCCTGACCAACATCGTCTTGGGCTGGTCGTTCGACTATCTGCACGGCCCGACCAAGCTCTCTACGGTCAATGTACACAAGTCGATCGGCATGAGCGTGCTGATCCTCAGCGTGCTGAGATTGCTGTGGCGGCTGATGAACAAGCCGCCGCCGATCAGCCCGTGGCTGAAGCCGTGGGAGCGGGTGCTGGCGACGATCGTACACTGGCTGTTCTATGTGTTCATGATCGCCATGCCGCTGACCGGCTGGGCGATGGCGTCGGCGTCGCCGAAGATCCGGGTCAATCCGGTCACCTTCTTCGGCCTGTTCGATTTCCCGGCCTTCCCCTACGTCTCGACCCTGGCGCACGACCAGATGCATCAGATGCACGAGACGCTGGAACAGGCGCATACCGGCTATATTCTCTACCTCGGCTACGCCCTCATCGTGCTGCACGTGTTGGGCGCGCTGAAGCACCAGGTCTTCGATCGCGACGGCGAACTCGGACGGATGATCCCGTTCCTGCGTGAGCCGGCGCCCCCGAAGGCGCAGTGAAAGGCGGAATGATGCGAAAGATTCTCGCAGGCCTGATCGCAGCCGCATGGCTGGTGGCGCCGGCCATGGCCAACGCGGCCACCTGGGTGGTGGACCAGGCGCACTCGCGTATCGGCTTCAAGGCCACCCAGGAGGACGCGGGCTTCGAAGGCTATTTCCGCAGCTGGAATGCCGCGATCAGCTTCGATCCCAAGCATCTGGCGGCGTCGCATGTGAACGTGAACGTGGCGCTGGCCTCGGCCGTCACCGGCGACAAGGACCGCGACGCCTATCTGCCGACCGACGTCTGGTTCGACGCCAAGCGCTTTCCGACCGCGACCTTTACCGCGAGCAAGTTCGTCGATCAGGGCGGCGGCCGCTATCAGGCGATCGGCGACCTCGCGATCAAGGGCGTCAAGCGCCAGGTGGTGCTTCCGTTCACCCTGGCGATCACCGGCGACACGGCGAAGATGTCGGGCCAACTGGTCATCGACCGCACCTGGTTCAACGTCGGCTCCGGCAAGTGGAAAGATCCCGCCGAGGTCGGAACCAAGGTGACCGTGGTGGTCACCGTCGTCGCCAAGGCCGGCCGCTGAGCCCCTCGACCCTCGATCAGGCGCTGAAGGCGCTCGCGAGCGGCGCCCTGGTGGTCATGCCGACGGAGACGGTCTACGGCCTCGCCGCCGATGCGTCGAACGCCATGGCGGTGGCGAAGCTGTTCGAAGCCAAGAGTCGGCCGCGCTTCAATCCGCTGATCGCCCACGTCGCCGACGTCGCCATGGCGCGCAAGGTCGCGGTGTTCGACGACCGCGCCGAGGCGCTGGCCGAGCGGTTCTGGCCCGGGCCGCTCACCCTCGTGCTGCCGCTGCGCGACGAAGCCCTGTCCTGTGATCTCGCGCGCGCGGGCCTGTCGACGGTCGCGGTGCGCGCGCCGCAACACGCGACGGCGCATGCGCTGATCGGCGCCATCGGACGACCGGTGGTGGCGCCGTCGGCCAACCGATCCGGCCGCCCCAGCCCAACGACCTTCGACGACGCGGTCGAAGAAACCGGCGCGTCAGCCCAAGCTTGGCTCGACGGCGGCGCCTGTGCGGTCGGCATCGAGTCCACCGTGGTCGCCGTGCTCGACGACCGCGTGCGCTGGCTACGCCCCGGCGTGGTGACGCGCGACGAGGTCGCCGCGGTTTCAGGTCCGCTTGCGGAAGCCGGGGGTGACGCCGGCCGCTCGCCCGGGCGATTGACCCTGCACTACGCGCCCAATGCGCCCGTACGCGTCGATGCGGACGCCCCGCAAGCGGGCGAGGCCTATATCGCGTTCGGCGCGACGGACGCGGCCGGCCCGCTCGTGTGGAACCTGAGCCCGGCCGGCGACCTGCGCGAGGCGGCGACGAACCTCTTCCGCATGCTGCGCGAAGCCGACCGCGCGCAACCGCTCGCCATCGCCGTCGCGCCTATTCCGGACGAAGGTTTAGGCGAAGCCCTCAACGACCGCCTACGCCGCGCCGCCGGTCAGGTGGGTTAAGGGAAAACCACGGAGACACAGAGGCCACAGAGAGGGCCGTGCGCGGATCGGTCGGAGTGCTCGAGAACTCTATAGAGCGCGCTTTGCCCGCTCATGCACAGAGCACACGCGAGTCGAGGCGACGCCCTCCGTGTTCTCTGTGAGCTCCGTGGTTCAAAAACTTCTTTCAGAGAAATCGCTCGCGGATATCCACGCTGCACCTGACGCCCACGTCGTCGAAGTGCGCCTTCAGCCAGGTCTCGGCGGCTCTACGGCCGCGTTCCTTCAGGTCGAGCAGGAAGTTCCACTCGGTGTCGAACTTGGTGGTCAGCGGCAGGTCGTCGAGGTGGCCGTCGGCCTCGATGGCGTGGATCAGCATGTGCCGATAGCGGCCCTGGGCCGAGGCCGTCAGCATGCCGTCCTCGATCAACTTCTGCACGAAGGCGACCGCGCGCAGTTCCGCGGTCAGGGCGGCGTTGAAGGTGATCTCGTTCAGGCGGTCGACGATCTCGCCCGGCGTCCGCGGCACCGTCTTGCGCCGGAACGGGTTCAGCATGACGATCAGAACGTCGCGCGGCGTGTCCTCGTAGTAGAGCGGCCACAGCGGCGGATTGCCCAGATAGCCGCCGTCCCAATAGGGCTCGCCCTTCACCTCCACCGCCTGGAACAGATAGGGCAGGGCCGAAGACGCCAGCGCCGCCTCCACGTCGAGGTCGCGCTTGGTGAAGATGTGCTCCTTGCCCTTCAAGACGTCGGTGGCCGACACGAAAAGATGCACCGGCGATGCGCGCACCGCGTCGAAATCGATCACCTTGGTCAGGACGTCGCGCAGCGGGTTCAGGTTGAACGGGTTGAAGTCGTACGGCGACGAGTTCAGCAGCATGGTCTCGTAGTAGCGATAGAACGGATTGGCTTGCAGCCATTGCGGATTGAACGCCGCCGTCCACAGCGCGCTGTCGCCGAACACGTTGCGGCCGCCGGACTGATTGACCGAGCGCCAGAGCTCCTCGAGCTTTTCGCGGGCGCCGTCCGCGCCGCCCTTGGCCATGCCCGTCACAAGCGCCAGGGCGTTCATCGCTCCGGCCGAGGCGGCGGTGATCGCAGAGATCGACAGGCGGCCGTCTTCGAGGATGCGGTCGAGCACGCCCCATTCGAACGCGCCGTGGGAACCGCCGCCCTGCAGGCCGATGCTGATCGGGCGCGGACCGATCGCCTCAGTGGGGGCCGCGTCCGCGGGGGCGGGGACGGCCTGTTCCGTCACCTTGCTTCGGCTGGGCAGCTTCATTCGCGGGTCAGGCCGCGGTCCAGCCGCCGTCGATGGAGAACGACGCGCCGGTTGCAGAGGCGCCCGCGTCGGACACGAGGTACAGCATCATCCCCGCCAGCTGTTCGAAGGTGACGAACTTCTTCGTCGCCTGGACCGCCAGGATGACGTCGCGCATCACCTGCTCGGGGGTCATGTTGCGCGCCTTGGCCTGGTCGGCGATCTGACCCTGCACCAGCGGCGTCTCGACATAGCCGGGGCAGATCGAGTTGATCGTCACGCCGGTTTCGGCGACCTCGAGCGCCACGCTCTTGGTGAAGCCGACGACGCCGTGCTTCGACGCCACATAGGCCGACTTGAACGGCGAGGCGACGAGGCCGTGGGCCGAGGCGATATTGACGATGCGCCCGTGACCCTGCGCCTTCATGATCGGGATCGCCGCCTTGGTCGCATGGAAGGTCGCCGAAAGATTGATCGCGATGATCAGGTCCCACTTGTCGTCGGGGAACTGATCGACCGGCGCCACGTGCTGCACGCCGGCGTTGTTGATCAGGATGTCGAGGCGGCCGAACTCGCGCTTGGCGAAGGCGACCATGTCGGCGATCTCCGCCGGCTTGGTCATATCCGCGCCGTGATAGCGGACCGCAGCGCCCGTGCGCGCTTCCAGGCCGGCGCGCTCCTGTTCGATCTTGGCCGGATCACCCAGGCCGTTCAGCACCACCTTCACGCCGCGTTCCGACAGGGCGCCCGCCAGCGCCATGCCGATACCCGAGGTCGAGCCGGTCACGATCGCGACCTGGTCCTTGAGCGAGGCGAAGGGATCGGCGGCCATGGGAAACACCTTTCAGCGAGAGGATGGGGAGGGGCTGCTGCGGTGCAGCACGCTCTAGCCTACACGCGTCCCGGGGGCCAGACCCGTCGCGCCGGTGGACAAGCGGCAGGCGAGCGGCCACGCTGGCGGCGACCAGGGGTTGGGGGTTTGCATGTCGATTGTCGGACGGTTTTTCGCCGGGTGCGGCCTGGCGCTCTGTCTTTGCCTGGCGCTGAGCGCTTGCACGCCGAAGGCGTCTCCGAGCGAGGAAACCCAGTCGCGCGCCGCCTATGCCGCGATCCAGGCGGGCGACGTCGCGAAACTTCAGTCGCTGGTCGCGCCGAACCTGCGCGCACAGATCACGCCCGAGGCGATGAAACAGATCGGTCTCTCCGCGTCGTCGGAAAAGCTGATCCGGGTCGCTACGGTCGATGTGCTCACGGTCCCGTCGAATAAGGGCGCGGTGACGCTGCTGGAGACGGAGTACGACTATCCCGACAACTACTATGCGGTCCTTCGCACGCGGTTCCTGCGCGCGCCCGGCGCCGCCACCGAGGAGATGATCTACGTCGACCTGCGCAGCGAAACGCCGGCGCAGATCGCTCAGGAATCCGTCTTGCGCGCACGCATCGACAGAAATCGAAAGATCGTGACGGGTCTCGCCATAGCCAGCTGGCTGGTCATGCTGCTTGCCGTGGTCGAGTTGTTGTACTCGCGGCCGAAGGGATGGATCTGGTGGCTGGTCTCGGTGCTGATCGGCTTCTGCAAGATCGGCGTGAACCTGGTGAGCGGCCAGCTGACGTTTGGACTGCTCAACGTGAGCTTTCTGGGATTCAGTATCGGCAGCGGTTTGAACTTTGGCTCGGCCGCGGGGCTTGTGGCCACCGTTACGATTCCGGTATTCGCCCTCTATTCGCTCAGTCAGAGCGGCCAGTCGCTGGCCTATCGCCGGCGCATCAACAAGATGAAGGCCGCCGCGGCCAAGGAAGCGGCGGCAAATCCGGCGCCCTAGACCAACACCGTCGGGCGGCAGAGATCAGGGTTGGGGCGAGCGTGTCGGGTTTTGAGATCTTCGCCATCACCGATCTGGTGCTGGTCGTCCTGGCCATCGCGGAGTTGTGCTACTCGCGGCCGCGGGGATGGGGCTGGTGGATCTTATCGATCCTGCTGGTCCCGCTGATTTTTGCGGTCATGTCGCTGGCCCAGGCGCCGAAATCGATCGCCTATCGCCGGCGTCTCAATCAGATAAAGCGCGACGCCGCCAAGGACGTCTTCACCTAAAACAACACCGCCGGGTTCATGATCCGCTTGGGGTCCAGCGCCGAGCGTATGGCGCGCATGGCTTCGATCTGGGCGGGAGACTTGTAGCGCGTGGCCTCCTGCGACTTCATGCGGCCGAGGCCGTGTTCGGCCGAGATCGAACCGTCGTAGCGGGCCACGATGTCGTGCACCACGCGCGCGCCCTGGTCGCGCAGCGCCGCGAACGCCGCACCGTCGCCGCCTGAGGGCTGGATCACGTCGAAGTGGATGTTGCCGTCGCCGACGTGGCCGAAGATGACCAGCCGCGACCCCGGATGGAATTTCAGCACCGCGTCGGACGCCTCGTGAATGAAGTCGGCGATCTGCGATACCGGCACCGACACGTCGTGCTTCCACTCGGCGCCTTCAGGCTTCTGGCCCGAGGACTGGTCCTCGCGGATGCGCCAGAAGTCGTTGGCCTGTTGCGCGTTCTGGGCGATTGCGGCGTCGGTGATCAGCTCGTCCTCGAAGGCGCGGGCGAGGATGCGTTCCAGGCCGGCTTCCGCGCCGCCGTGCTCGGACGAGACGATCTCGATCAGCGCGTACCAGGGATGGCGGCTGGCCATGGGCTCGCGCGTGCCCGGGATGTTCTTCAGCACGAAATCGATGCCGAGCCGGCCCATCAGTTCGAAGGCCTCGACGCCGTTGCCGGTCTCTTCCTTGGCGCGCATCAACAGGTCGATGGCCTTGGCCGGGTCTTCCAGCCCCACGAACGCGGTGGCGCGCGAGCGCATCTGCGGAAACAGCTTGAGGCTCGCCGCGGTGATGATTCCCAGCGTGCCCTCGGCGCCGATGAGCAACTGCTTCAGATCGTAGCCCGTGTTGTCCTTGCGCAGCCGCTTCAGTCCGCTGAACACCTCGCCGTTCGGCAGCACCGCCTCGAGGCCAAGCACCAGGTCGCGCATCACGCCATAACGCAGCACCGCCGTGCCGCCCGCGTTGGTCGAGATGTTGCCGCCGATCGTGGCCGAACCTTCCGCCGCCAGCGACAGCGGGAAGAAGCGCCCGGCCGATTCCGCCGCCTCCTGGGCTTCCAGCAGGGTCACGCCGGCTTCGACCACCATGCAGTCGTCGGCGGGCGAGACTTCGCGCACGCGGTTCAGCCGGGCGGTCGAGACCAGGATCTCCCCGTGCGGAATCTGGCCGCCGACCAGGCCGGTGTTACCGCCCTGGGGCGTGATCGCCACGCCGCGCTCGGCGCAGATTTTCACCAGCCGCGCCACCGCCTCGACGGAATCAGGTAGCGCCAGCAGCGGCGTCTCCCCGCGCCAGCGCCCGCGCCATTCGGTCAGGCGGCCCTCGATCTTGTCGGGATCGTCGCTCCAGCCGCCGGGGCCGAGCGCGGCCTTCAGAAGGTCGAGAGTTTCGGGCGTGACCGGCGCGGCGAGGCGCGGTCCGGGAGCAGAGACGGGGAGGGTCATGGCGCGCGGACCATAGCGTTGGCTTTCGCAATGCGGTAGGCGCGAAGCATGGAGAAACGCACCCCCGTCGCGGCCGTCGGCGTCGTCTGCCTGCGCGGCGCCGAGGTCCTGCTGATCCGTCGTGGGACGCCGCCCCGGGTCGGGGAATGGAGCCTTCCGGGCGGGCGGCTCGAATGGGGCGAGCGAACCGCCGACGCGGCGCTGCGCGAGCTGCGCGAGGAAACCGGCATCGAGGCCGAGCTCGCGGGCCTGATCGACGTGGTCGACGGCCTGTTCCCCGCCGAAGGGCCCGATGACGTCGCGCGCCACTACGTCCTGATCGACTACGCCGCGCGCTGGGTGGCGGGTGAGCCGCGCGCCGGCGACGACGCGGCCGAGGCGGCCTTCCACCCGCTGGCCAAGCTGGATGAGCTGGTGGCCTGGGACGAGACCCGGCGCGTGATCCTGATGGCGGTTCTCTTGCTGCGGGATTGAGCGCTTTGCCGCGCGGGGCGTTTAGGCTGCGAGAGGTTTGTCATGAACAGACGCGCCGTCATCGTCCCCATCGCCGCCGCCGTCGCCCTCACCAGCTTTGCGATCGGCGCGCTGGCCGATCCTGAGCGGCCGCTCAGCTTCACGGTCGCCAACCATACCGGCCAGACCCTCGACGCCCTGTCGATCGGGAGCCATTCCAGCCGGTTGTGGCGCTCGGTGACCCTCGGCGGCGGCCCGGTCGCCGCCGGCGCCCGCGCTAACGCGAAGGTGGACCCGCTCGACCGTCAGTGCCAGTTTGACGTGCGCGCCGATTTCCACGGCGGGACCTCGATCGAGCAGGACGGCGTCAACCTGTGCACCCTCTCCGCGCGAACGCTCGATCTGCAGGAATAGCGATCGCGGTTTTCGCCGTCGCCCTGGCGGTCGCCGCTCACGCCCAGGACCGCACCCCCGACCAGAAGAAACAGATGCTCGACCTCGCCTACGTCCTGGGCGAGGCGCATGCCCTGAAACAGGCTTGCGCGCCGGACGACCAGAGCTGGCGCGAGCGGATGCAGCGGATGCTGGAGGTCGAGGCGCCCGACGCGGACTTCGAGGCCCGGCTCACCACCCGCTTCAACGACGGCTTCACCGCCCGCCACGCCCAATATCCAAAGTGCGATCCCAAGGCCGCCAGGCTGGAAGCCAAGATCGCCGTCCAGGGCGAGGCTTTGGCCCGGGCCCTGGCGGGGGATCACTAGCAGGGCCATATCCGGGAAAAGGCTTTCGGCCGCGAACCGGATTTCCCTTTGTCCGAAAGCGCTCTAGGCTTGGCTGTAGGCACTCTAGGATACAATCCCCATGGTCATCAGCTACTTCGTCCTGGCGCTGGTCTTCCTGGCGGTCATCGTCGCGTTCGGCTCGATCAAGATCGTGCCGCAGGGCCACGAGTTCACCGTCCAGCGCTTCGGCCGCTACATGCGCACCTTGAAGCCCGGCATCGCCATCCTGACCCCGTTCGTGGAAGGCATCGGCCGGCGCATCAACATGATGGAACAGGTCATGGAGGTGCCGCAGCAGGAGGTGATCACCAAGGACAACGCCTCGGTGAAGGTCGACGGCATCGTCTTCATTCAGGTGATGGACGCCGCCGCCGCCGCCTATCGTGTCGACAACCTGATGAACGCGATCCAGCAGCTGGCGATGACCAACCTCAGAACGGTGGTCGGCTCGATGGAGCTCGACGAGGTGTTGTCGCAGCGGGACTCGATCAACTCGCGCCTGCTCACCGCCATCGACACGGCGACCGAGCCGTGGGGCGTGAAGGTCAATCGCATCGAGATCAAGGACCTGACGCCGCCGGTGGACATCACCAACGCCATGGCCCGGCAGATGAAGGCCGAACGCGAAAAGCGCGCGGTGATCACCGAGGCCGAGGGCGAGAAACAGGCCGCCATCGCGCGCGCCGAGGGCGCCAAGCAAGCCGCCATCCTGCAGGCGGACGGGCGCAAGGAAGCCGCCTTCCGCGATGCCGATGCGCGCGAACGTCTGGCCGGCGCCGAAGCGAAGGCCACACAGCTCGTGTCCGACGCCATCGCCGGCGGCAACGTCAACGCCATCAACTATTTCGTGGCGCAGAAGTACGTCGAGGCCTTCGGCCAGCTGGCGTCTTCGCCCACCGCCAAGACGGTGATCGTGCCCGCCGAGATGGGCGCGCTGGTCGGCATGCTGTCGGGCATCAAGGAACTGGTGCGCGAAGGCCGGTTCGACACGCCCGCTTCCGGCGCCGCCACGCCGCCCCCGCCGCGCCCGGCGCCGCGTCCCACGCCGCCGCCAACCCCTGGAAGCTGAGTCATGGCCGACATCGCTCAACTCTACGCCGCCCACGCCTTCTGGGTCTGGCTCGCGCTCGGCGCGGTGCTGCTGGGCGTCGAAGCCGCGACTGGCTCGGGCTGGCTGCTCTGGCCGGCCGCATCCGCGGGCGTCGTTGCGGTGATCTCATTGCTCGGCATGCACATCGGCGCGCTGGGCGAGGTCGCGATCTTCGCGGGCCTGACCTTGATTACCACCTTCGTGGCGCGGCGCTATCTGGTGCATTCGCCCAAGGGGCAGCCGGACATCAACGATCCGAACCTGAGGCTGGTCGGCAAGAAGGGCCAGACCACCGCGGCCTTCGTGAAGGGCCACGGCCGCGCCTACGTCGGCAACGCCGAGTGGCAAGCGGACCTGGAAAGCGGCGGCGACCTCGCCGTCGGCGTCCAGGTCATCGTGACCGCGATCGAAGGCTCGCGCCTTGTGGTGCGGCCGACCTAGGTCGCGGTTACCTCTTCTTCCGTTTCACCACCGCCTCGACGTCCACCGGGGCGCGCTCGATGCCGAGCATCTCGTCGATGCCGCGGTTGGCTAACCTGTCGGCGCGTTCGTTCATTTCGTCGCCGGCGTGGCCCTTGACCCAGAACCACTTCACCTCGTGACGCAGCCGCGCTTCGTCGAGCGCGCGCCAGAGGTCGTCGTTCTTCACCGGCTTCTTGTCGGCGGTCTTCCAGCCGCGCGCCTTCCAGCCGGAGATCCATTCTGTGATGCCCTGCATCACATATTTGCTGTCGGTATGCAGCTTCACCCGGCACGGCTTGTTCAGCGCGTTCAGGGCCTCGATCGCGCCCATCAGCTCCATGCGGTTGTTGGTGGTGTGCGCCTCGGCGCCCCACAGGTCCTTCTCGTGCTTGCCTGAGAGCAGCACCGCGCCCCAGCCGCCGGGACCCGGGTTCCCGCGGCAGGCGCCGTCCGTGTAGATCACGACCTCGCCCAGACTCACTTTCGCGCGCTCACGTCAGGCCAACACGCGGGGCAGTTTGAAGGTCACCGTTTCGCGTGCGCTCGGGTCTTCGTCGACGCTGACGTCGAAGCGCTCGCCGATCGCATCGATCAGGCCGGTGATGAGGCTCTCGGGCGCCGAGGCGCCGGCGGTGACGCCCACGGTCGAAACCCCGTCGAACCAGACCCAGTCCACCTGGCCGGCGTCGTCGATCAGTTGCGCGCTGCGCGCACCGGCCTTCAGCGCCACCTCGACCAGGCGCTGCGAGTTCGACGAGTTCTTCGAGCCCACCACCAGCACCAGGTCGCAATCCGCCGCCATCCGCTTCACCGCCTCCTGGCGATTGGTGGTGGCGTAACAGATGTCCTCGCGGTGGGGCGCGTCCATGGCCGGGAAGCGGCGCTGCAGGATGGCGACGATCTCGGCGGTGTCGTCCACCGACAAGGTGGTCTGGGTGACGTAGGCGAGCTGGGTCGGGTCGCGCGGTTCGAACCGCTCTGCGTCCTGCGCGGTCTCGATCAGCACCACGGCGCCTTCGGGCAGTTGGCCCAGCGTGCCGATCACCTCCGGGTGGCCGGCGTGGCCGATCAGCACGACCTCGCAGCCGGCCTTCCAGTGCCGCTCGGCGTCCAGGTGCACCTTGGAGACCAGGGGGCAGGTGGCGTCGAGGTAGAGCATGGCGCGGCGCTTGGCCGCCTCAGGGACCGCCTTGGGCACCCCGTGGGCGGAGAACACCACCGGCCGGTCGTCCGGGGCCTGGTCGAGTTCGTCCACAAAGACCGCGCCCAGGGCCTTCAGCCGTTCCACGACGTGCTTATTGTGCACAATCTCGTGGCGGACATAGACCGGGGCGCCATACTTCTCGACGGCCCGCTCGACGATGTGGATGGCGCGGTCGACTCCCGCGCAAAAGCCCCTTGGCGCAGCCAGGAGCACGCGGACCGGCCGCTTTTTCGGGGGAAGGGCGTTCATATGGGGCCAATTTAGGCCGCGTCGCATCGTCTCGCCAGCGGGTTCCCTTCATTGCCGGGCCGCGCTTTTGCCCTTATCAGGAGCCTAACTCCCAAGGCCCGCCCCAGGTGCGGCCGCTTTTTCGCGGGTATACCCATGCGTCGCATCCTCATCGCCCTGTGCGCCACCGCCTTTGCCGGCGCCGCCGCCGTGCCGCTCATCGCCTACGCCCAGGAGACCAAGCAGGATCGCCAGGACGAGGAAAAGCGCGAAGCCGACAAGGAAAAGGCCGACAAGGAAAAGGCCGCCAAGCGCGACAAGCACGCCCCGGCGCCGCTCGCCTCGCCCCACGCCGAGGGCCCGTGCCCCTATGTGAAGGTGCTCTACGACGCCGCCCGCGACGTCGAGTTCAAGGACAACAAGGAAGCCTCTGCCGCGGTCGCCTGGACCGGCGAGATCGAAGGCATCTCGTCGGACTGCTCCTACAAGTCCGACAGCCCGATCCACGTGGCGGCGAACGTGGCCTTCGACCTGGGCCGCGGCCCGCAGGCGCAAGGCGACCACAAGACCTATCGTTACTGGGTTGCGGTGACCGACCGTAACCGCTCGGTGCTGGCGAAGGAGTTCTTCGACCTGCCGGTGAAGTTCGAACACGGTCAGGACCGCGTCTCGGTCAACCAGGTGATCAAGGAAATCGTCATCCCACGCGCGTCGGCGACGGTGAGCGGCAACAACTTCGAAGTCCTCGTCGGCTTCGACGTGACGCCCGACCAGGCCGCGTTCAACCGCGACGGCAAGCGCTTCCGCATCACCGCCGGCCAGCAGGTCGCGTCCGAGGCCCAGACCCCCGGCAAATGAGCGATCTGAAGGGGGCTCTCGGCGAAGCGGCGGCCGCCGCTTTCGCATCGGCTGGTCTGGATAAGAGCTTCGGGCGGGTGACCGCGTCCGACCGCCCCGACCTCGCCGATTTCCAGTGCAACGGCGCCCTCGCCGCCGCCAAGGCCGCCGGCCGCAATCCGCGCGAAATCGCCACCCAGGTGGTCGAGGCGCTGAAGGGCGACGCGCGGGTCGAGAAACTCGACATCGCCGGACCCGGCTTCATCAATTTCCGCGTCACCAACGCGGCCTTGGCCGAACGCACCGAGGCGGTGGCGTCCGATCCGCGCGCGGGCGCCGGTCAAGTCGCGCAGCCGCGTCGGGTGGTGATCGATTACGGCGGTCCCAACGTCGCCAAGCCTATGCACGTGGGCCACCTGCGCGCCTCGATCATCGGCGAGTCCTTGAAGCGTCTGTTTCGTTTCGGCGGCGACGAGGTGTGGGGCGACGCCCACTTCGGCGACTGGGGCTTTCAGATGGGCCTGCTGATCGTCGCCATCACCGAAGAGGGTAAGGCGGACGCTTTCCTGGCGGATGGCGAAGGGCCGTTCCCGGTGCAAAGTCCGGTCAGCATCGAAGACCTCGACCGCATCTATCCGGTCGCGTCCAAGCGCACCAAAGAGTTCATCGAGGTGGACGGCGAACGCATCCCGAACCCGGACTTCGACATCGCGTTCCGTGACGCTGCGCGGCGCGCGACGGCGGAGCTGCAGGCGGGGCGGGCGGGCTATGTCGCGCTGTGGCGGCACATGCACGACGTGTCGATGGCGGCGCTCAAGCGCGATTTCGATGCCCTCAGCGTGCACTTCGACCTGTGGAAGGGCGAGAGCGACGCGGACCATCTGATGGACTCGATGGTCGCGGATCTGAAGGCCAAGGGTCTGGCGGTTCCCGATCAGGGCGCGCTGGTGGTGCACGTCGCGCGCGACAGCGACAAGGCCAAGGTCAATCCGCTGATCGTGGTCTCCCGCGACGGCTCGGCCATGTACGGCGCCACCGACCTCGCGACCATCCTCGATCGCAGGAACGAGCAGAATCCCGACCTGATGCTCTATGTCGTGGATCAGCGTCAGGCGGATCACTTCGAACAGGTGTTCCGCGCCGCCTATCTCGCGGGCTACGCCAAGGAAGGCTCGCTGGAGCATCTCGGCTTCGGCACCATGAACGGGCCGGACGGCAAGCCGTTCAAGACCCGCGCCGGCGGCGTGCTGAAATTGGGCGACCTGATCGAGATGGCCACCGAAAAGGCGCGCGCGCGTCTGCGCGAAGCCGACCTCGGCTCGGAACTGCCGCCCGAAGCTTTCGAAGACACCGCTCACAAGGTCGCCATCGCGGCTTTGAAGTTCGCGGATTTGTCGAACTTCCGCGGCACCAGCTACGTCTTCGACCTCGACCGCTTCACCAGCTTCGAAGGCAAGACCGGCCCCTACCTGCTGTACCAGGCCGTGCGGATCAAATCCCTGTTGCGCAAGGCCGCCGATGAAGGCGTCACATCCGGCGCCATCGTCATCGCCGAACCCGCCGAACGCGACCTCGCGCTGACGCTCGACGCGTTCGAAACCGCCCTGGAAGAAGCCTACGACAAACGCGCCCCCAACCACCTCGCCGAACACGCCTACCGCCTCAGCCAGAGCTTCTCAAAATTCTACGCCGCCTGCCCCGTCCTCGCGGCGCCGACCCCGGACCTGCGCGCCTCCCGCCTCCGCTTGGCCGAAGCGACCCTGAAGCAGCTCGAACAAACCCTCCAACTGCTCGGCATCGAGACGCCCGAGCGCATGTAGTCGCCGGTTGTGTTCCGCTTTGGCCTGGGCAATGCTCGCGGCAGGCGTTGAGGGGAGGGGCATGAAGATCGGGATTTTCTGCGCCCTTGCGGCGCTGGTGGCGGCTACCCCCGCGCTCGCCGAAGGCCTTCTCTGTTCGGGCGAGGCGATCGGTTCCGACCGCGCCCGGGTGAGCGTCGTGTTCGCGGTCGATGCGTCCGGCGCGGTGACATCGACGACAGCCGACTGGTTTCCGCCGGTCAAATCCGGAGGCGTCGCTTCTGCGCTGAAGGGCGCGCCCACGATCGGGATCGGTTATCGTGGGACGACTCTCAGCGACATCGGGACGCCTGCGACGCTCTCCGCGATCAGCGTCTTTCCGTTCCACGAAAGCACACTCGACGGCGGAGCGTTTGTCGCGATGTTGGACGGCAGCGCGGCGCGCCGGTGGAGCGCGCCTCCGCGGTTCGACCTCGGCGGGCGAAAGTCTTCGGGTTCGGTCACCACGGCGTTTGGCCTGGTTGCTGCCGCAACGTCGGATCAGGGCCCTGTCAACCCCGACCTCCTTTCGGCGCTCGAGACGGCGAAATCGATCCGTATCGGCTTCATCAAGAATGAGCGGGATGTCGGCGCCGCCACCGTGGTGGAGGTTTCAGCCCATGCGGCGCGCGATGCGTTGCTCCGCGCCGCATGGGCGGACGCGTCCAAGGCGCTGCAGGACCCTAGTCATTGTGTGCGGACTGACTGAAGCGGGGATTACAACATGCGTACGATGATCGCGACCCTTGCCGTTGCAAGTCTATTGGCCGGTCCGGCGTTTGGCGCGGCGCGGTCGTGCGAGGGCGAGGCCAAGGGCGCTCACAATGAATCCGTCCAGGTGCGGATCGACGTCGCCGCCGACGGGTCCGCAGGCGAGCGAGAAGCAACCTGGTCGCCGCCGTCGTCCGGCGCCTCGCCGTTCCCGATGTTGATGATCGACTACACGGTCGATGATGGAAAATTGGGCGCGATCACCGGTGTTTCCATTAGCGCCATGATCGACGCGAAGCAGCCGCCGCACTCGCCTGCGGCAGTGATCCTGATGAAACTCGACGGCGACGCCATGTGGTCGCACGAGTGGGGGATGTACCACCAGAACATCGCTAATCTTCACTCCACCAAGGGACTTCCGCCGGGCGCACAACCCGCGGGCTTTTTCGGCGTGGTTCCGATGGCCTTCGCCGGCGCCCCGGGTAACCCCGCGCGCAACGTCGATCTCATCCAGGCGCTGACGACCGCGCACGCCGCCACGATTCTGATCGGCGGCCATGGCGACGGACCGCAGCCCAAGATCGAAGAGATGATTGCAGGCAACAAGTTCGACTTCGACGACAAAGCCGCCCGCGACGTGCTCTTTCACACCGCCTGGGACGCGGCCGCGAAGGCGGCGCAGAAGCCAGCTTCGTGTGGAAAGGCGCAACAATGAGCGTGCGTGCAACCCAAGCCGGTCGCGAACCTAAGGCTCACGCTTCGCCAAGCACCGGGCGCATGAAGGTGCGGTCGTAGCGCAGGACGCAACCGGCCTCGTCGCGGAAGCGGTCGACCGCAATGAACTCCGGGTTGACGCCGAAGTTGCGGCGATAGACTTCGTAGTCCGCAAGGCTCGGAAAGCTGAACAGGGCCAGCGCGCGGTCGCTGGCGCCCTCCGACGGCAGGAAATAGCCGTGGTGGCGCCCGCCATAACGGTTGACCAGGTCGATCCATCGCGTGGCGAACGTCTCGAACGCTGCGATTTTGCTCGGGTCGATGACGTAGTCGACGACGCAGGTGATCATTGGGTCGGGCTCCTCGAACGTGGGCGAGCAATCGCCGCCTGGCGGCGCGGTTGCAAGCGCCCTGCGGCGGCCGACCCGTTTTGGGCCCCGGAACGGGTTTCACGGGCGCTGAGACCCTCCGTCCCGCTTGACTCCAAACCCCCTCTCCCCCAGGTTCCGGCCGCTCTCGCGGGAGAGATCGGGGTCGATTCCAAGGCCCCGACGCCGAAGGCGCAACCGCCCCGGAAACGCTCAGGCTCCAAGGACCGCGCAGGGCATCGAAACGCTGGAAAGCAGCCCCTTGGGGCTCGCCGACGGAGCAAGGGACCTTAGGTCCCGGAATCTCTCAGGCTTCAGGACAGCGGGGGCGTGCAGGGCGAGGTCCTGTGCACGCGTTCCCACCTGGAGGCCCGATGAGCGAAACCCTGAAAACCACCCCCCTGAACGCGGCGCATCGTGCGCTCGGCGCCCGGATGGTTGGGTTCGCCGGCTACGACATGCCGGTCCAGTACGAGGGCGTGCTGGCCGAGCACCGCTGGACCCGCGAGCACGCGGGCCTGTTCGATGTGTCGCACATGGGCCAGGCCAAGCTGCGCGGCGCCGACCCGTTCAAGAGCTTCGAGAAGCTGGTCCCCGGCGACTACCAGGGCCTCAAGCCGGGCAAGCAGCGTTATTCGCTGTTACTGGCGAACGACGGCGGCATGCTCGACGACCTGATGGCGGGCAAGCCCGACGACGACGGTCTGTTCATCGTGGTCAACGCCGCGTGCAAGGACGGCGATTTCGCCAAGATCGCGGGCGACCTGGCCGGTGAAGCGCAACTCGAACGGCTCGACGATCGCGCACTGATGGCGATCCAGGGGCCCGAAGCCGCAGACGTCATGGCCGCGCACGAACCGAAGCTCGCCGAAATGGGCTTCATGGACAGCGCACGCATGACGCTCTTCGGCGAAGACTGTTTCGTCTCGCGCTCGGGCTACACGGGCGAAGACGGGTACGAGATTTCGGTTCCGGCGTCTGCGGCCGAACGCATCTGGACCACCATACTGAAGGACGCGCGGGTGAAGCCCATCGGCCTCGGCGCGCGCGACAGCCTGCGTCTCGAAGCGGGTCTGCCGCTCTACGGCCATGACGCGGACGCGACCACCAGCCCGGTGGAAGCCTCGCTCACCTTCGCCCTGTCTAAACGCCGCAAGGAAGAAGCCAACTTCCCCGGCGCCCAACGCATCCTCGCCGAACTCGCAGGCAACCTGAAACGCAAGCGCGTCGGCCTGCACGTGAAAGAAGGCGCGCCCGCCCGCGAAGGCGCCGAGATCGCCGACAAGGACGGAAACGTCATAGGTCGAGTCACTTCGGGTGGCCCGTCGCCGACGCTCGGCCACAACATCGCCATGGGCTATGTCCCGCCGGCCTTCGCCGAACTGGGCACGGACCTGCAGGTCCTGGTGCGCGGCAAGGCCAACGCCGCGACCGTCGTCGCCATGCCCTTCGTCGCCCAACGCTACTACCGCAAACCCTGAGAGAGGAACCCGGACATGCGCTTCACCAAGGATCACGAGTGGGTCTCCCTCGACGGCGACGTCGCCACCATCGGCATCACCCGCTACGCGGCCGAACAGCTCGGCGACGTGGTGTTCGTCGAAACGCCGGAAGCCGGCAAGGCCGTGAACAAGGGCGACGGCTGCGCCGTGGTCGAAAGCGTCAAGGCCGCGTCCGACGTCTATTCGCCGGTGTCCGGTGAAGTGGTCGAAGGCAACGCAGCGCTCGGCTCGGCGCCGGAAACGGTGAACGCCGACCCTGAAGGCGCCGGCTGGTTCTGCAAGATCAAGGTCGCCAACGCCGCCGACGTCGACGCGCTTATGGACCGCGCCGCCTACGACGCGTTTCTCGCTACGCTCTGAGGATTTCTGAATGCGTTATCTGCCGCTGAGCCCGCAAGACCGGGCCGAGATGCTCGGCGTTATCGGGGTGAACTCGATCGACGACCTGTTCGTGGACGTGCCGCAATCGGCGCGGCGCACGGGGCTGGTCGATCTGCCGCTGCACATGGGCGAACTCGAGGTCGAGCGCGCGCTGACCAGGCTGGCGGCCAAGAACACGGCGGCCAGTTCGGTTCCGTTCTTCTGCGGCGCCGGCGCCTATAAGCACCACGTGCCGGCGTCGGTGGATCACCTGATCCAGCGTTCGGAGTTCCTGACCAGCTACACGCCCTATCAGCCCGAGATCGCCCAGGGCACGCTGCAGGTGCTGTTCGAGTTCCAGACTCAGGTCGCGAACCTGACCGGCATGGAGGTGGCGAACGCCTCCATGTACGACGGCTCGACCGCGACGGCGGAAGCGGTCCTGATGGCCCACCGGGTGACCAAGCGCGGCAAGGCGGTGTTCTCCGGCGGCGTGCACCCGCACTATCTGCATGCGGCGGAAACCCTGGCTCACGCGACCCAGATCGAAACCGTCGCGCTCGAGCCGGCTATCGACGGCGAAGCCAAGGTCATCGACGCCATCGACGCGAACACCGCCTGCGTGGTGGTGCAGACGCCTAATGTGTTCGGGACGGCCACCGACGTGACGAAGATCGCCGAGGCCGCGCACGCGGCCGGCGCTCTGCTGATCGTGGTGGTGACCGAGGCCGTGTCGCTGGGCCTGCTGAAGTCGCCGGGCGCCATGGGCGCCGACATCGTGGCGGCCGAGGGCCAGTCCATCGGCGTCGGCCTGAACTTCGGCGGCCCGTACGTCGGCCTGTTCGCCGTGCGCGAAAAGCTGACCCGCCAGATGCCCGGCCGCCTGTGCGGTGAGACGGTGGACGCAGACGGCAAGCGCGGTTACGTGCTGACCCTGTCGACGCGCGAGCAACACATCCGCCGCGACAAGGCGACCTCGAATATCTGCACCAACTCGGGCCTCTGCGCGCTCGCCTGGACCATCCACATGAGCCTGATGGGCGAAAAGGGTCTGCGCGGCGTGGCGGAGATCAGCCACGCCCAGGCATTGAAGCTGCGCGATGCGCTGAAGTCGGTTCCGGGTGTGGAGATCCTGACGCCGCGCTTCTTCAACGAGTTCGCGATCCGGACGCCCGGGTCCGCCACTGCGGTGGTCGAGGCCCTGGCGAAAAAGGGCGTGCTCGGCGGCGTGCCCTACGCGCGGCTGCATCCCGAGGGCGGTTTCGAGGATGTGATCCTGGTCGCCGCGACCGAGACGGTCACCGACGCCGACATCAAAGCCTATCAGACTGCGCTTTCGGAGGTGCTGGCATGACCACGACGACCATGGCCAATGTCGGACGCCCCACGCGGCCCGAAACGACAACGTCCAACGACGCGCACGCGACGCTGACCGGCGGCCGCGGGCTGCTGCAGGACGAGGCGCTGATCTTCGAACTGAACGCCTGGGACAAGACCGGCCTCGACCTGCCCAAGGCGGACCGCGACGCGTCGGACCTCGGCGATCTGGTGCGAGGTGATCCGATCGGCCTTCCGGGTCTCAGCGAGCCCGAGGCGCTGCGCCACTACGTGCGTCTCAGCCAGAAGAACCACGCCATCGATCTCGCGCTCTATCCGCTCGGTTCGTGCACCATGAAGCACAACCCGCGCCTGAACGAGAAGATGGCGCGCCTGCCGGGTTTCGGGGACGTGCATCCGCTGCAGCCGCAGTCGACCGTGCAGGGCGCGATCGAACTGATGGACCAGCTGGCGCACTGGCTGAAGACCCTCACCGGCATGCCGGCGGTGGCGCTTTCGCCCAAGGCCGGCGCTCACGGCGAACTCTGCGGCCTGCTCGCCATCCACGCCGCCCACGACGCCAAGGGGGATACCGCGCGGCGCGTCGTTCTGGTGCCCACCTCGGCCCACGGCACCAATCCCGCCACCGCGGCCTTCGTCGGCTATGCGGTGCGCGAGATTGCTCAGACCGCCGACGGCCGCGTCGACCTCGCTGATCTGGAAGCCAAGCTCGGGCCCGACATCGCCGCGATCATGGTGACCAATCCCAACACCTGCGGCCTGTTCGAACGCGACGTGATCGAGATTGCGCGTCTGGCGCACGCCGCGGGCGCGTACTTCTATTGCGACGGCGCCAACTTCAACGCCATCGTCGGGCGCGTGCGTCCGGGCGACCTCGGCGTCGACGCCATGCATATCAACCTGCACAAGACCTTCTCGACGCCCCACGGCGGGGGCGGTCCGGGCGCAGGTCCGGTGGTGTTGTCCGAGGCGCTGGCGCCCTATGCGCCCACGCCTTGGGTGGTGCACGACGACAAGGGCTTCCACCTGATCGAGGAAGAACGCGACGAAGCCGCCAGGTCCTTCGGCCGCATGTGCGCCTTCCAGGGCCAGATGGGCATGTACGTGCGCGCGCTCAGCTACATGATGAGCCACGGTTCCGACGGCCTGCGTCAGGTCGCCGAGGACGCGGTGCTGAACGCCAACTACATCAAGGCGCGCCTGTCCGACCTTATGACCCCGGCGTTTCCTGACGGCCCGTGCATGCACGAGGCCCTGTTCGACGATCGCTGGCTGGAAGGCACCGAGGTGACCACCCTCGACTTCGCCAAGGCGATGATCGACGAGGGCTTCCACCCCATGACCATGTACTTCCCACTGGTCGTGCACGGCGCGATGCTGATCGAGCCCACCGAGACCGAGCCGAAACAGGAACTCGACCGCTTCGTCGAAGCCCTGCGCGCGCTCGCCAAGGCGGCCAAGGCCGGCGACGTCGAACGCTTCAAAGGCGCGCCCTACCACGCGCCGCTGCGCCGTCTCGACGAAACCCGCGCCGCGCGCGCCCCGAAACTGCGCTGGACGCCGCCGGTTGCGGAAGCGGCGGAATAGCGCAGGTTGCACGGTTGCGCCGGCCCGCATTCGCCGTAGAGTGCGGCCCAGGCATTCGCGTGGGGGCGAGCTGATGAGAACGGTGTTCGCTATCCTGGCCGCGGCCTGGGCGCTTGCGGCGCCCTTGGGTGCTGCGCGCGCCGACGACGCGGCCGCGCCGCACGCCGGCCTCTCGGGCTCGTTCGTCTACATCTACACCTTCCTGGACGTGCGCGAGGTCGAGTTCGGTCCGCGTCTTCTGGACCAACTCGACAGCCAGTTGATGGCCGATCTCGAAAAGGGGGGCGCCCGCGCCAAGGTGCTACGCTTCAAGGCCAGTCAGCCCGCCCAGGCATACGCGTTCAAAACCCAGTTCCCGGTGCGCGGCAGCGTCTATTCCACCGACCCGATCTCGGTCGACGAGACGATCCAGTCGAACCTGGCCGACGAAGCTGCGGTCGGCGCCCGCTATCGCCTGGTGGAATTCCCCGTCAGCGTTTCAGTGCGTGGTCCGCATGAGTACTACGCCATCCGCTACACGCTGATCGACTGCGCCACCGGCAAGACGGTCTGGCAGGTGGTGAACCACGGCAAGCATCTGATCTGGGTGAAGGTCGACGAAGACGCCGAGGGCCGGGCGCGGAAAATGACCGAGGAGGTCTTGGAGCAACTCAAGACTGCGGGTTATCTGTGATCGCGCGGCGCACGAGGGCGGTCGCCGTCGCCTTGGCGTTTGCGCTTGCAACGCCGTTGAGTGTTCGCGCCGATGACGTGAGCACACCCCCGGCGGCGGCCCCGCGCCTGCAAGGGAAATTCATTTACATCTATTCGTTCCTGGACGTGCGCGAAAGCGACTTTGGTCCCCGCTTCCTCGACCAGATCGATGCGCAACTCATCGCCGATCTGAAAAAGGGCGGCGCCCACGCCAAGGTCCTGCGGTTCAAGAACAGCCAGACCGGCCAGTACTACGCCTTTGGGCGAAACGTCCCGATGCGTGGCTCGATGCAGACGAGCGACCAGGTGCCGGTCAACGAAACCGTCCGTTCGAACCTTTCTGACGAAGCGTTGGCGGGCGCCAACTATCGCCTGATCATCTTTCCTTCGAATTTCGAACAGATGGGCGCTGGGCAAGTCTATCAGATCCGCTTCGTCCTCATCGATTGCGCGACCAACAAGACCGTCTGGCAAACCTTCTACGTGGGCAAGCACCTGACCTGGTGGAAGAACGACGAAGGCGCCCAAGGTCGCGCCAAGAAGCTCACTGACGAGATCGTGGCAAAAATGACCGCGGCGGGATATCTCTGAACCTCCAAAGCTGGGTGACGTTGGCTACCGGCGGCGCGTCGAGAATGACGATCCCTTAGTTGGTGTTGCGCCCGGTCTAACCGGGCGCAACCTGGCGGTCTACGCCGCCTTCTTCTCCGGCCCCGCCGGCGGCGTGGCGTCGTCCACTGGCACGTTCAGCTTCTCGGCCATCAGCAGGGTCAGCAGGGCCTGCATGACGCCGCCGCCCTGACCGTCGGCGCCGGAGCCGCTGATCTGCACTTTCGGCACCACGTCGACGCCGCTGGTTTCGAGCGCTTCGGCGAAGCGTTCGGCGACCTGCCGGGTGAGCTGGTAGCGGGCGCCGCCGGAGGCTGCGACCTGTTTCTCGATCGCTTCCGCCTGGGCGAGACCGACCTTGCTCACCCGTTCCGCCTCGGCCGACGCCAGGGCGACGACCTTCTTGGCCTCGCCTTCGCCCAACAACCGGATGCGGTCCGCGTCGGCGCTGGCGAGCGTACGCGTCTGGTCGGCGTCCTGTTGCGAGCGGGCGAGCGCGGCGCGGCCTTCGTTGGCCTTCACCTGAATCGAGAGTTCCGACTCGGTGATCGCTGTCTGCTGCTTTGCGCAGGCCTCGGCTTCGCGCAGTTCACGTTCCTTCTGGGCGGCGAGCTTCTGCCGCTCATAGGTGCCGACTTGCTCGTCGGCGATCTGGCGCTGACGCAACTGGGTCAGGATCCGCTCGATCTGGTCGTCGCCGGAGGCGGCAGGGCGCGGCGTGCCGATCAGCACCTCCTGCAGCTCCAGGTTATAGGCGCTGAACTTCTGCTTCATGTCCTGGGACGACAGCGACTGGATCTCGCTGCGGTCCTGCAGCAGTTCGATCAGCGTCCGGGTCTGACCGATGTTCTTGAAATAGGCCGAGACCATCGGGTCCAGCGTCTGCTCGACCAGCTTCTTGATGTCGCCGAAGCGTTGGATGACCAACGGCGCCTTGCGGTAGTCGATGTGCACGACCACCGAGACGGGCAGAGTCGGTTCGAACGCGTCGCGGGTGATCAGCGACACTTCCGCCAGGTTTTCATCAAAGCGGTGCGAACCCGCGGTCGCCGCTTCCCACTTCAGGATGAAGTTGGTGGTCGGCACCATGGCGATGCGGCCGGCATAGGTGTTGAACGCATACTTGCCGGGCAGCAGCGGCTCGCACCACACGCCGCGGTGACCGTTGTCGACCAGCTCGCCGTGACGATAGCCCTCGCCGGAGTTGTCGATGCCGAGTTCACCGGTGTAGGACACCACCACGCCCACCTGGCCGACTTCGACCACGGTCTTGTTGACGCGTTCGATCGTCGCGAACAGGCGGTTGATGTAGTAGGTGCCTTCCACCAGCACCTGCAGCTGACGACCACGACGGCCGCCCGCCGCCAGGAACTTCTCAGGGTCCTGGAAGCTGTTGTGGAAGGTCCCGTCCGCGTGCGGATCTTCACCGACCGTCGGTGCGATGATCTCGCCGGCGGGCAGCGCAGGACCGTCGTGGACGGTGATCACGCCGATCTGGTCGTCGCTGTCCTTGATCACCACGGGTTCGAACCCGCCGCGTTCTTCGATCACCTCGGCCATTTCGTCGAGCAGGGCGGCGTCGGCCTTGTCGAGCCGCAGCCCGAAGGTCTGGTCCTTGGTCACCACCACGAACTCGGCGAGGTTCAGCGCGTACGAACCTTCGCGCAACACCTTGCGTTGCGGACCCTTCTGGCCGCCGGCTTCGAGAAAGCCGCGCGTGTCCTGATAGTCGTCCGCGCCCGCCAGGTTCGACGCCAGCACCTGGTCGGCGTCGAGCGGGCGTCCGTCACGGGCGAAGACATAGCCGATGCGGCCCTGGGGAATGGTCACCAGGGACTGCACGTGCAGACGGTATTGGAACGGGAAGAACACGTGCATGCCGCCGCGCAGCACGTCGGGTTGGAAGCCTGCTTCTCCTTTCAACGCAATCAGGCCGCCGCGGATGGAGCCTCTGGCGCTCCATAGCTTTTCGACGATGGCGACCCGGTTGTTGCCGATGTAGCGGAACATGCCCGACGCCTTCACAAGGACGGCGATCAGGACAAGCAGAAACAGCGCGGCCCAAGGCTGCGCTGCACCCCAAAGCGAAGACATGGAAGACCTCAACCTACGCCGGACCCGGCGAAACTCGCCCGTCTGGAAACAGCGTAGCCCCCAAAACGTATGGGCGACCCGGGCGCGTTCAACACGGCAAAGGTTAAATCGGACAACACGGTTTCGCGACTGTAACCGTGATCGTTCCAAGGGTTTTCGGCCTGCGGCAAGGCTTTATGCTGCATTGCAGCAACAGTCCCGCGTGAACGGTGCGTAAAGCACCGCCGGGGTCTTATTCCCGCCGGGTCCACGACCCACATGCGCAGCCCGAACCCGGGTCAGGCGTTATTGACCCTCCACCGTCCGAGCCGCTCCGTCCATGTCTTACGTTCTGCATCATCCGCACGCGCCAGGGCGCCCCTGGGCGCACCCCCCGCATGGTCTGCTGCGCTGGATGCGGCGCTGGGCGCTGATGTCGGCCGGCGTCGCCCTGTTGCTGGTGGGCGCGGTGGGATCGGTGCTGCCGGGCCACCTCGGCCTGCCGGTGGTGGTGGTGGGCCTCGCGGTGATGCTGCGCAGCTCGTTCCAGGCCAAGCGCAGCTTCGTGCGCCTGCAACGCCGGCATCCGAACTGGGTATTTCCGCTGCGGCGTCTGATGCGGCGCAAGCCTGAAGTGCTGCGCGTCATGTGGCACGCCAGCCTGCGCAGCGAACGCTTCTTCTTCGCCCGGCGCCTGCACGTGCTCAGCGCCACACGGCGGTGGCTCAAGCGGGTGTTCAAGAACAAGATGAACCACCAAGCGCACCAAGCGCACTAAGAAGAATTGTCCACGAACCACACGAACCACACAAACGGTTCCTGGCGCCCCGCGTCGCAGACGCGGCTTCAGTAAATGGCGCTTCGCGCCGATGAGATGCACCGGAACCGCCGCGCGTTCGTGTGGTTCGTGTGGTTTCAAGCCGATCGGCCGCCGCCCTCTTGGCGCGCTTAGCGCGCTTCGTGGTTCATCTTACGTCGTGAAGTACGCCGCTCAGCTCAGCTTCGCGGGGATTTCCTTGATCGCGCGGTCGATCAGCGGGTCGCCGCTCTGCGTGCCGAGGCGCGCGGTGAGCACCTTTTCCGCCAGTTCGGCGGCGAGGTCGGCGGCGGCGGCTTTCACTTCCGACGCGGCCTGGGCTTCCGCCTGGGCAATCTTGCGTTCGGCCAGTTCGGCGCGGCGCTTGATCTGTTCTTCGAGCTGGATCTTCGCTTCGGCCTTCAGGCGCTTGGCCTGTTCCTTGGCGTTGGCGATGATGTCGTGGGCGGTCTTTTCGGCCGCTTCGCGCTCCTTGGTGATGGAGGCGAGCAGCTGTTCGGCTTCGCGGCGCAGGCGCTCAGCTTCGGCGAGCTGATCGCGCACCTTCTGACCGCGCGCGTCGAGCATGCCGCCGAGCGTCTTGTGCACGCCGAGCCAGACCAGCAGACCCGCAAAGATCACAAACGCCGCGCCGACCCAGAACTCGGCGTCCTGCAGCAGGTCCATCACCTTGTCCATGTCAGCTCCTGCCCGCCAGCGCGGTGTCCACTTCGGAGGCGCTGGCCTCCGCGCCGGTGAGCTTGCCCACGATCTGACGCGCGGCGTCCGACGCGATCGTGCGCACATTGCTCATGGACTGTTCCTTCGCCGTGCGGATCGCGATCTCGGCGATGGAGAGGGTTTCGGCCAGCTTGGCGTCTTCCGCGGCGCGCACGGCGGCGATTTCACCGTCCGCCTTCGTCTTGGCTTCCACGCCGATGGCGCGGGCCTTGGCGTGCGCCTCGGCCTTTTCCGCCTGCGCGGCGGCGGCCTGCGCCTCCGCCTCGTCCTTCAGCTTGCGCGCCAGCCCGATGTCGCCGGCGATCTTGTCCTCGCGGCTCGCCATACCGCCGCCGATGCGCGGGACGAAGATCCAGCGCATCAGGAAGAACAGGACCGTGAAGGTGACCAGGGTCCAGAAAATCTGGCCCGGCCACCACTGCACGTCGAACTGCGGCAAGCCGCTTTCGGGGGCGGGGAGCGCCATCAGGCTAATGCCCTTCGCTCAGATCAGGCGTAGCGGAGGAGCAGCGCGACCACGAGGGCGAAGATGCCCATCGATTCCGTCAGCGCCATGCCGAGGAACAGCCACACGCGTTCCTGACCGGCGGCTGCCGGGTTGCGGATGGCGGCTTGCAGATAGCCGCCGAACAGGGCGCCCAGGCCGGCGCCGGCGCCGATCATGCCCATGGCCGCCAGACCGGCGCCGATGTACTTCGCTGCAACGGGATCCATAGTGCTTTCCTCTTTGAGACAGTCAGTCGGTTGAAGTTGGTTTCAGTGCCCGTGGCCGAGGTTCACGACCTCGCTCAGGTAGACGGTGGCCAGGGCGGCGAAGACGAAGGCCTGCAGGCCGGCGACGACGAGCTCGAGGCCGGTCAGCGCGATCACCATGGCGAAGCTCAGGCCCGAACCCAGGTAGCCCAGGGTGGCGAGGCCGCCGGTGGCGCCGATCAGGCCCAGCATCACGACAAAGCTGCCGAAGATGTACATGACGACGTGGCCGCCCAGCATGTTGCCGAACAGACGCATCGCCAGGGTCAGCGGGCGGATCAGGAACGAGAGCAACTCGATCGGCACGACCAGCAGAAGCATCAGGAACGGCATGCCCGAGGGCACAAACAGCTTGAAGAAGCCGAGGCCGTTTTTCATGAAGCCGATCACGAGGACGCTGAGGAAGGTGACCACCGCGAGCGTCGCGGTCACTGCGAGCTGAGCCGTCGGCGTGAACGTCCAGCGCATGCCGCCGACGTTACCGAACGCCAGGACCACGCCCATCAGGTTCAGCATCAGGATCAGCATGAAGATCGTGAAGATGAAGGGCAGATAGGGGCGGCCCTTATCGCCGATGATCGGCCCCACCAGGACGCCGTCGACCAGATCGAACAGCATCTCGCCCACCGCCTGCATACGGCCCGGCACCACCGCGCCCCGCGACGACAGGCCCAGGATCAGGCACACCGTCAAAGCCGCGACGAACATCATCATCGTCGAGTTGGTGATCGACAGGTTCAGCGCATAGCCGCCGATCTCGACCGTCCAGGGGACGATCGGGTGAACCAGAAACTGTTCCATCGGCTGGATGGCCGGCATGCTCTTTTTCCCGACGTCCTAAGCTTCAATCGTCATCGTCATCGTCGGGAACGGAGGGCACCGGCCCCGACCGCTTCGACGCGTCATCCGCCATCCGTGAAGCCCCGCGCACGACGAGGATCACGGAAAAAACCAGACCGATCAGCGTGCCGCCGATCAGGCCCCACGGACTGGTGTGGGCAAACCGGTCGAACAACCAGCCAAGCCCCAGCCCGCCCAAGACCCCGCCGATCACTTCCCCCAGGAAGCGGAAGGCGCCCGCCTGTCCGGAGAGATCGGTCGACGAAGGCTTTGCCCGACTCGCCTCGAAGGCGTCGAGCCCTTTGTCGAGACGCTTGAGCGCGTCGTCGTTTCGATCATCCCTGCGGGACATGGGGCGCCTAAGAAAGCGGCCGCGGCGTTGCCGTCGCGGCCCGGTTAGGTCGGCGCGGAACCTATAGTTCGTGGTGCAGTGCGTCAAGACACTGTCATCTGGTCATAACTCATTGAATTCATTGGCTCGAAGCGCGCCGACACGGTTCCTGAAAGCGAGGCTTGAGAATTGTCAACAAGTTAGTTGACTAATGAGTCTCCAGCGATACGGTGTGAGGCATGAACCCCGTCGCCCTTGACCGGACTTTCGACGCCCTCGCAAACCAGCCCCGGCGCGAGATCGTGTCCCGTCTTTCCGGCGGCGGCTTGCCCACCCGCGAGCTGGCGGAACAGTTCAGCTTCACCAAACAGGCGCTGAGCCGTCACCTGGCGCTTCTGGAAGAGGCCGGCGTGGTCGAACGCACCCCGCTGGGCCGTGCGCACCTGCTGACGCTGCGGCCCCGGCCGCTGGTCGGTGTGTCCGACTGGGTGGCGGAGATCCGGCAGGGTTGGCGCGCCAGCTTCGACCGGCTCGACACGATTTTGGGGGAGAGCGAATGAGCCAGACCTTCACCCTGAGCCGAGACTACGCGGCGGCACCCGAGCGCCTGTTCAGAGCCTGGACCGATCTGGCCACGCTGACGCGGTGGTTCGGCTGCGGCGACAATATGCTATGGACCGTGCACGAATGGGACGTGCGCCCCGGCGGCGCCATCCACGTCAGCCTGCAGTTCCCCAACGGTCCGTTCGTCGTGCATGGCGAGTTCCTCGAGGTGGAGGCGCCGACCAAACTCGCCTACCGCTGGAACGGCGAAGAACGCATCGAGGTCGAGATCATGCCGCATGGAACCGGCAGCCGCATGACCCTGACCCATTCCAACATCGCCGACGGCTTCGACTCCTCGATCCTGACCAACGGCTGGACCGTCGGCATGGAGATGCTGTCGAAGGCGGTCGCTTGATGGCGGCGGAGTCGAAGACCAGCGTCCCGCCCGACAAGCTTGCGCTCTATCACGCGGTGCTGAAAGCGGCGGGCGTCGAGGCGAAGGCCAACTTCGGCGCGGCCTATACCGCGGTGAACGGCAACATGTACTCGATGGTGTCCAAGCACGGGGTGATGGGCCTGCGCCTGCCCAAGGCCGAGCTCGAAGCCTTTTTCGCCAAGTTCAAGACCACCCTCTACCGCGCCGATCCCAAGTGGCCGCCCAACAAGGAAATGGCCGCGATCCCCGACGCGCTGCTGAAGGACACGAAAAAACTCGCGCCCTTCGTGAAGGCGAGCCACGCCTACGCCCTGTCGCTGCGGCCGAAGCCGACGAAGAAGAAGGACTGACTCGCAGCCGCGAATGGCCTAGCGTTGCTCTCGACACGGGGGGAGGACGTCGTGGTCATCAAACTGTCATGCGCCGTCGCTGCCCTCGCGTTGTTCGCCGCACCGGCGTTCGCGGGCGACGCGGCCTGTTTCTGGAACGCGGCGCCCGAAGACATACAGGCCGCCTTCCTGGCCAAGGCCGAGGTCGGCCTGCCGGAAGAAGCGGACTTCGTGACCTTCGCCCAGGCCGTGAGCAGCGACGCAATTCTGAAGCAATGCGGGGTCACGGCCGCCACCGGGCGGGCCGCCGCTGCGGCGCTCGACGGGCTTCTGATCGAGGTCGCCGCGGTCCGGCGGATGGAGGCGCTGAAAGTGGCGACCGGCAACCAGCTGAGCGCCGCTTGGGCAGGGATGGACCCGGCCATGCGCCAGAGCTTCCTCGATCGCGCCGTCGATCACGGCGCGGAGGACCCGCAGGCGATCGCCGACTTCCTCAAACATGCGGGCCTGACCGAGATCGACGCCAACAGCCCCGCCGGGCCGCCGCTGGTCGCCTACATCACCGGCCGCGCCCAACGGGTATCGAGCGAGGCGAAGTTCTGAGGTTGTCGCCGCTTACTGCGCGGCCAGCATTTCCGCCTGGGTCAGATCGACCGAAACGAGCTGTGAGATGCCGCGTTCGGGCATGGTGACGCCGAACAGGCGATCGACGCGCGACATGGTCACCGGATTGTGGGTGATCACCACGAAGCGCGTGTCGGTGCGGCGGCGCATTTCGTCGAGCATGCGGCAGAAGCGGTCGACGTTGGCGTCGTCCAGCGGCGCGTCCACTTCGTCCAGCACGCACACGGGCGCCGGGTTGGCCAGGAACACCCCGAAGATCAGCGCCGTCGCGGTCAGCGCCTGCTCGCCGCCGGACATCAGGCTCATGGTCGACAGACGCTTGCCCGGTGGGCAGGCGTAGATTTCCAGACCGGCTTCCAGCGGGTCTTCCGACTCGACCAGGCGCAACTCGGCCTGACCGCCGTCGAACAAGGCCTGGAACAGCGCCTTGAAATGCTCGTTGATCACGTCGAAGGCGGCCAACAGGCGCTCGCGGCCTTCGCTGTTCAGTTCGTCGATGCCGTCGCGCAGCTTCTTGATGGCGTTGGTCAGGTCGAGCCGTTCCGCCTTCATCGACTGCAGACGCTCGTTCAGTTCCTTGGCCTCGTCCTCGGCCAGCAGGTTCACCGCGCCCAGCTGTTCGCGCTCGCGTTCCAGGCCGTAGAGCAGCGACTCGGCGCCGGCGGCGTCCTTGGGCTGGGCGATCGCCTCGTCCTTCAGCTTCTGGCCGAGCTCTTCGGGCGACATGTGCGCGGTCTCGCGCACCTGGGCTTCGGTTTCGGTCAGGCGCTGGGTCGCGGCTTCGTCGCGGGCCACCGCGCCGGCGCGGTGTTCGCGGGCGTCGCTGGCGGCGTGATCGGCGGCGCGTGCAGCTTTGTCGGAACTTGACGCCAGCGCTTCGCCCTCGGACAGGGCGTCGGCGGACGTCTTGCGGCGCGCTTCGGCCTGGTTGAAGCCGTCGAGCAGTTGTTCGCGGCGCTCGCGGATGGTGTCCGGCGTTGCGCGCGCGCGTTCGAGGGCGGTCACTGTGCGCTGGCGGTCGTTGACCAGAATGTCGACGTGGTTGGCCGCTTCCTTGGCGCGGCGTTCCCAGTCGGCGTGGTCGCGCTTGAGGCCCGACAGGCGCTGTTCGCGGCCGACGCGTTCGCGGGTTTCGGCGTCGCGTTCCAGGCGCGCCTGGGCGGCGTCGCTGCGCGCGGTTTCGGCGCGGGTGCGCGCCGCGTCCAGCTCGACCTGCAGTTCGTCGCTGCCGCCGGTGTTCTCGCCGGCGGCTTCGCGTTCGAGAATGTCGGACGCCTCGGCCGTCTCGCTTTCGAGGCGCTGGGTGGTTTCGTCCAGGGTCTGGGCGCGGGCTTCGCGGCGGGTCTGTTCGCGGGCGAGGCGTTCGGCGGTGTCGCGGGCGGCGGCGACGGCGCGTTCGGCTTCCGGCGGCGCGCGGCGGGCAGGCGCGAGTTCGCCTTCGGCGGCTTGCACCGCGGCGACCGCGGCCTTGTGGGTTTGCTGCGCGTCATCGAGCGACGGCTTCAGCTTGTCGATCTCGGCTTCGAGTTCGGCGAGACGCGTGCGTTGCGCCAGACGAACCGCGGCGGGCTTGGGCGCTTCGGCGCGCGCGACGAAACCGTCCCAGCGCCAGAGGTCGCCTTCTTTCGAGACCAGCCGCGCGCCGGTCGGCAGCGACGCGGCCAGACGCGCGCCGTCAGCCTGGTTCGCAACGCCGATGAAGGCGAGACGTGCGGCCAGCGCCGCCGGCGCTTCGATATGGCCCGACAGGGGCTCGACGCCGGCGGGCCACGCGGGCGCGGTGGCGTCGGCGCCGCCCCAATAGGCCGGCGCGTGAGGGTCGAGCGCCGCGTCCAGGTCGTCGCCGAAGGCGGCGGCGAGGGCGGCTTCATAGCCCTTGTCGGCGCGCACGCCGTCCAGCGCCGGCGGGAATTCGCGCTTTGACGCGGTGAGCAGTTGGGCGAGGCCGCGCGCTTCGGTCTCCAGGCGGCCGAGGCGGTCTTCCTGTTGACGCACGCTCTGGCGCGCGGCGGCTTCGGCCTGTTGGGCGGCGGAGCGTTTGGCTTCGGCGGCTTCGAGGGCCGCGCGCGCGCCTTGCAGGGTTTCGACCGCCTGGGTCAGCGCCGCGCGGGCGGCGTTGATCTGCGGGTCTTCCAGGGGGCCCAGCGCTGCGCGTTCCGCGCGGGCCTGATCCAGCGCCTGTTGCGCGCGCGCCAGGCGGGCTTCGGCGTCACGCCGGCGCGCCGCGGCGGCCTCGGCGCGGGCGCGGTCGGCGGCCATGGCGCCGGCGATGCGTTCGACCTCGGCCTGAGCGTCGACGCGAATGGCTTCGGCGGCGGCGAAGGCCGCTTCCAGTTCCGGACCGCGTTTCGGCGAGCGGGCGATCTCGGCCTCCAACGCGGCGACGTCGGCGTTCAGCCGGGCGAGCTGGGCGCCCGCGTCCTCCACCATCCGCGCCTCGCGGTCAGAGTCGGTGTCGATGCGCATCATCTCGCCTTCGAGGCGCTCGACCTCGGCGCGGGCCTGACGCTCTTCGACTTCGAGACGATCGCGTTCGAGGGTGAGGCGGTGCAGCACCGCGGCGGCGACGGCGTCCTCCTCGCGCAGCGGCTTCAGCGCCTCGGCGGCGTTGATCGCTTCGGTCTGGGCCTGGGCGGCGGCGGAGGCGGTCGCTTCGACGGCGGCGGTGGTTTCGGCCAGTTCCTCGGACGCGCGTTCCAGCGCGGTCTTGGCGTCGAGCCAGCGGCCGTAGAGCACGGCGCCTTGCAGGGCGCGGATCTCGCCGGAGATTTTCTTGTAGCGCTCGGCCTGGCGCGCCTCGCGGCGCAGGCGGTTGAAGTTGGTTTCCAGCTCGCGCGTCACGTCGTCCAGGCGCGAGAGGTTGGTCTCGGCCCCGCGCAGGCGCAGCTCGGCTTCGTGGCGGCGGTTGTGCAGGCCGGCGACGCCGCCGGCCTCTTCCAGGATCCGCCTGCGGTTCTGCGGCTTGGCGGCGATCAGCTCGGAGATCTGGCCCTGACGCACCAGCGCCGGCGAGTTGGCGCCGGTGGACGCGTCGGCGAACAGCAGCTGCACGTCGCGGGCGCGCACTTCCTTGCCGTTCACCCGATAGGTCGAGCCTTCGCCGCGGTCGATGCGGCGCGTCACTTCCAGGATCGGCGCGTCGGTAAAGGGCGCCGGCGCCTTGCGGTCGGAGTTGTCGATGGTCAGGGCGACTTCGGCGTGGTTGCGCGGCGGACGGTTCGACGCGCCCGAGAAGATCACGTCGTCCATGCCCGTGCCGCGCATGGCCTTGGCCGAGTTGGCGCCCATCACCCAGCGCAGGGCTTCCAAGATGTTCGACTTGCCGCAACCGTTCGGACCGACCACGCCGGTGAGGCCGGGTTCGATGCGGAACTCGTTGGGTTCGACGAAGGACTTGAAGCCCGAAAGACGAAGACGCTGGAAGTGCACTGCGGTCCTATTTCTTCTTGTGCGCGGGCGCCTTGTGGGGCGATTCGGCCGCGACGACGGCGGCGTCGAGATTGGCGAAGGTCGGATCGCCCTTCATCTTCTTGCCGTTGACGATCAGCGTCGGCGTCTGGTTGATCTTGTACTCGGCGTTTTCGGCCTGCATGTGCCTGACCAGGGCCTGACCCACCGTCTGGTTTTCGACGCAGGCTTGCACCTTCGCTTCGTCCATGCCGAACTTGGCGCCGGCGCCGATCAGCCAGGCCTTGACGTCCTGGGTCTTGAACAGCTCGTCCTGGCCCTGGAACAGGGCGTCGACCGCCGCGGCGTAGTTCTGCGGCCCGGTGCAGTGCACCAGCATGAAGGCCGCGACGTCGATCTGATCGTGGATCGGCGTCTCGCGGAACACGTAGCGCACCTTGCCGGTGTCGACCCACTTCTTCTTGAACTCGGGCAGGACGTCGGCGGCGAAGTGCGCACAGTGCGGACAGCTGACCGAGCCGTACTCGATCACCGTCACCTTGGCGTGCGGATCGCCGATGGAGTAGTCGGTGAACGCCGGGCCCGCCGCAGCCGCTTTCGGTGCGGCCTTTTGGGCGGGCGCCGCCGCGACCGCGCTCGCGAGGGCGGCGATCGCAACGGCGGCAAGAAGGGTACGCGTGCGGATCATGGCTTACTTCTTCGCGAGTTGCGGATCGATCTCGGCCGACAGGGCGTCCAGGGTAGTGTCGCCGGGGGGCAGGGTCTTGCCGTTGATGACGAAGGTCGGCGTCGAATTGACGTTGTATTCGTCCTCTTCGGCCTTGCTGCGCTCGACAAACTTCTTGGTCGCGGCTTCGTCGCTTTCGCAGGCGTCGAACTGCTTCTCGTTCATGCCCGCGGACTGGGCGATCGAGAGGTAGGCCTCGCGCGGGGTGGCGAACACCTGCTGCTGGGCGCGCATGATGCCGTCGATGACCTGGAAGTATTTGTCCGGTCCCGCGCAGCGCGCCAGCAGGAAGCCGGTCACGTCGATGGCGCCGTGGATCGGCGTTTCGCGGAACACATAGTGCACCTTGCCGGTATCGATGTACTTCGACTTGAACGCCGGGAACACGTCGGCGTTGAAGGCGGCGCAGTGCGGACAGGTGACCGAGGCGTATTCGATCACGGTCACCGGCGCCTTGGCCGGGCCCATGGTCATGTCCTGGTCGAAGTTGGCCGCGGCCTTGTTCTTGTCTTGGCAGGCGACGAGCGCCAGGGCGGCGGCGGCGACAACCGCGGTGCGGGCGATGATGCGCATCTCAGAGGCTCTCCTCGGACGTCGCCGGAAGGACCGCTGGGGCCTCCCGGTTCGACAGGTCAGTTAAGCGCGATTCCCAAATCCGAGTCCCGGACCCGAGTCCCGGACTGTGGGGCGCCGCGCGGCAGGCTTTCTCGTGAACAAAGGGGGCCGAGTTTTGTCAATGGACTTCGCCACCCCTACGGGCGCTGCAGGTTGCGGCCGAGCCGCAACAGTTGGGCCTTCAGCCCCTCATCCTTGACCTCGGACACCGAGGCCTCGAGCGCTTCTTCCTGAGCCGCATCAAGGGGCTGGGTCCGTTTGCGGGCGCGGGCGGGCGGGGACCGGTTGGCGGCCGGGCGGGGTTTCACCGGCCCCTGAACGATCCTCAGCTTTCCGACGGTCCCTTCGCCCAGGAACAGGTTCACCCGCGCCAGTATGTCGCCGGACTGGTGCTGGATCAGGGCGGCGGCGGGGCCCTGGACCCGGATTTCCAGCGCTCCGGGCTGGCCGGCCCGGCCCTTGGTCAGCTTGGCCGGCTCGGTGCGGTCGGCCAGCAGGTCGCCCACGATCTCGCGCCAGCGGGCTTCCAGGACCCCGGCGCCGCGGCCGAACCGCTCGTCCAGGGCCTTGATCAGCGGGGCCAGCGAACGGCCCGCCACCGGGGGCGGCCGGCGCTGGGGGCGGGTTCGCTTTTCCGCGAGGATGCGGCGGGTCTCTTCCGGAGACGGAAGGCTGCGGCGGGGCATCCGCCCTTCTACCGCGCCCCCGCGCGCGCTACCAACCGCCCGTGGCCGAACCCGCCTCTCTCCGCCGCGAGCTGCTCGCCTGGTACGACGCCAAGGCGCGCGACCTTCCCTGGCGCGTGGGGCCCAAGGCGCATGCGATGGGCGCGCGCGCCGACCCCTACCGGGTGTGGCTGTCGGAGGTGATGCTGCAGCAGACGACGGTGCCGCACGCGATCCCCTATTTTCTGGAGTTCACGCGCCGCTGGCCCACGGTCGAGGCTCTGGCGGCCGCCCCCGAAGCTGAGGTGATGGCCGCCTGGGCGGGCCTCGGCTATTACGCCCGCGCCCGCAACCTGATCGCCTGCGCGCGGGCGGTGGCGGCTGATCACGCCGGCGTTTTTCCCGACAGCGAAGACGGCCTGCGCGCCTTGCCGGGCGTGGGCGCCTATACGGCCGCGGCGGTGGCGGCCATCGCCTTCGACCGCCCCGCCAACGTAGTCGACGGCAATGTCGAGCGCGTGATCGCGCGCCTGTTCGCCGTGGATGCGCCACTGCCCGGCGTGAAGCCCGAGTTGAAGCGTCTCGCTGCGACGCTCGCATCCGACAAACGTCCCGGCGACTGGGCCCAGGCGCTGATGGACCTGGGCGCCGTGGTCTGCCGCCCCAAGGCGCCCCTGTGCGACCGTTGTCCGCTTGCCGGCGCCTGTGAAGCGCGCGCCTCGGGAACGCCGGACGCCTGGCCGCGCCGCGACGCACGCAAGGCCAAGCCGCGCCGCTACGGCGTCGCCTATGTGCTCGAACGCGACGGCGAAGTCGCCCTGGTCCGCCGCCCCCCGCGCGGCCTCCTCGGCGGCATGCTCGCGCTGCCCACCAGCGACTGGCGCGCAACGCCCTGGTCCGAAGCCGAGGCGATCGACGCCGCGCCAGTCAGCGCGACCTGGCACGACGCCGGCAGCATCGAGCACGTCTTCACCCATTTCGCGCTGACCCTGTCGGTGCGCCGCGCACGACCGTCGCGCAAGATCGACGGCGTGATCTGGTCCCCGCGCAAAGATTTGCAGGCGCTCCCGAGCGTGTTCCTAAAGGCGGCGCGCGCGGCGCTCTAACTTTCACACTCCGCTCATCCCGGCGAATGCCGGGAACCAGATTGTAAGGCGGTGACGTTCGACTTTGTTTGCGCCAACGCGGATTGCCGACGGCGCCATATGATCTGGGTCCCGGCATTCGCCGGGATGAGCGGATTGAAGGGGGTTAGACCCAGATCTGATCCAGGGTTGCGCAGAACGCTTTCATGTCGTCCATTGACCCGATGCTCACGCGCGAATGCGTCGGCCACGCCGGGAAGACGCGGCCGATTTCGATGCCCTGGGCGTGAAACGCTTCACGCATCTGGGCGGCGGATTTTGTCTTCCAATCGATCATGATCATGTTGGCTTCGCTTGGAACCACCGCGAGGCCACGCTTGCGCACGTGATCCACCGTGAACGCGCGCGTCTCGCGCAGGTGCGCCACGCGGGCCGCGACTTCGTCCTTTGCGGTAATACTGGCGACCGCGCAGGCAAGGGTGGTGACGCACAGGGCGCCGGAGCCCATGCCGCCGTCGTAGCGCTGAAACTTCTGGATTACGCCTGGACACGCCATCACATAGCCCATGCGCAGGCCGGCCATGCCGAATACCTTGGAGAAGGTGCGCAGCACCACAACGTCCTTGCCTTGCGTCACCAGCGCCGAGGCCGACGGCATGTCGGCGAAATGGATATAGGCCTCGTCGACGATCACGAAGGCGCCGTCGGGCTTGTTGTCCACCAGCCACTTGATGTCGGCGAGCGGGGTAAGCGTCCCGGTCGGATTGTTCGGCGAGCAGATGTAATAGGCGCCCGCATGCGGATCGGCGGCCAGCATCGCCTTCACGTCGTGCCGATAGTCGGGCGTCAGCGGCACGCGCTTCACCGGCGCGCCCAGCCATTCGGCCGTGGCGCCCGCGAGTTCGAAGACCGGATCGGCGGTGACCAGGCTGCGCTTCGGCGAACAGAAGGTCACCACCGCGCGGCACAGGGCGTCGCTCGAGCCTGGCCATGGCGATACGTAATCGGGCGGAATGTGTTCGACGGCGGATACGGCGTTCAACAGGTCGTTGCGCGCATTGCTCGGAAAGTAACGGTTGCCTTGCGCGACCATCGCGATCGCCGCCGTCTGACCAATCTGCATCGGCCCGGTCCAGCACTCGTTCTTGTCGATGCGCACCTTGGCGCCCGGCGTCGGCGCGGGGTATTCGACGGCGGCCCAGCTCGGGCGGCCTGACGCGGCGGCGACCGCGCCTACGCCGAATACGGCGGCGATGCCGGCGAGCTGTCGCCGAGAATAGCCGCGGGCGAGCAGATCTTCGCGCGCCTCTTCGCCGATCGGTCTGCGCATGCCGGCCTCCTCACGAATTCCCGCCGATGTGAACACGACGAGGCGAGGGAAGCTAGCCGGTGAAGCCTTGAGCGTCGGCTTCGGCGGGACGCCGCCAGGGTTCGCGCACCTCATAGATCGGCGCGGTGGTCGGGCCTTCGCGGCGGGCGTCGATCAGCCGCCGCCAGCTCAGGCGGCGCACGGCGTTCTGCACCGACGACTTGGACAGGCCGGTTTCGGTGGCGATGGTCTGCAGGCTGGCCCCGATGGTCGCGCGGCCCAGGCCCCGGCTGCGGCTCCAGAGCCAGAGGTAGACCACGAAGGCCGCGGTCGAGCGGTCATGGCCTACCAGGTCACGCATCAGAACGTCGAGGATGTAAGGGTCGAGCGGCAGAGTCTGCATCGTGTCTGTTACTATAGTATATATTGCACGGCTTGTCGCCTCCCCCGGCGCTCCGGCAATCCTCGCCCCCGAAACCGCAGCAGCGAGGGCCGCCATGATCACCCACATCAAGTTCGTCGGAATCCCCACCCGCGACCAGGACAAGGCGCTGGCCTTCTGGACTGAGAAGATGGGCTTCCGCGTCATGACCGACAGCCCGATGGGGCCCCAGCGCTGGATCGAACTCGGCATCGGCAATTCGACGACCGGCCTGGTGCTGTTCACGCCCGAGGGCCACGAGGACCGCATCGGCCAGTTCCACAACGGCTCCTTCGCCTGCGACGACGTCGAGGCGACCTGGCGCCAACTGTCCGAACGCGGCGTCGAGTTCGAGGGCAAGCCGGAAAAACAGCCCTGGGGAACCTACGCCATCTTCAAAGACCCGGACGGCAACCGGTTCGTGTTGGGGTCGCGGTGAGAAACACCCCTAGGTCCGCTCATCCCCGCGAAAGCGGGGACCCAGGCTTTTTTTGTTGCGCGATCCAAGACGCCGCAACGGCGGTGAGTACTCACCAGCCAACATTCGCTCGGGCTGAGGGGAAACACCTGGGTCCCCGCTTTCGCGGGGATGAGCGGATGTAAAAGGAGATCGAGCTTTGTGGGCGCTAGTACATCACCGGCACGGGCGGGGACTTCTTCGACGCGCCCGGCTTGCAGGCCCACTGGGTGAACTGCGCTTTCGCCAGCTGTTTCGCTTCCGGCGTGATCGCCTTGCTCTTGTCGTCGAGCACCATTTCGGCGGCGGCGCAGTCGCCGAGTTTGGCGGCGGTCAGCCGCCATTTCAGGGCCAGCTTCGGGGCGTTGGAGGCGTCGTAGTGGATGTAGAGCCGCTCGGCCGCGTCCTTGTCACCGGCCTGCGCCTTGTGGGTCTGGGCTTTCACCTCCGACGGCGAGAGCAGCATGTCCGACGCGCCGTCTCCCGGCTCGGCCGCGTAGGCGGCTAGCGGGGTCGCGAGCAGGGACAGGACAAGGGCGAAGCGCAACATCACGCTCACGCTTCTGCCGCGGGCTTGCGGCGATCTCAAGGCCAATCCCAAATTCCGCTCATCCCCGCGAAAGCGGGGACCCAGGCTTTTTTTGTTCGGACTGCGATGCCATCGACGGAGTGCCCGGCATGGCCGTCAAACGTCGCCTGGATCGGCGTGGGCTAAAACACCTGGGTCCCCGCTTTCGCGGGGATGAGCGGTGAGGAGTTTGCGCTAGTTCATCTCCGCGCGCATCTTGGCGCGGAAGCTGTCGATGGGGGTCAGGCCGCGGTCGGTCTTCACGTGCCAGAAGGTCCAGCCGTTGCAGGCCGGCGCCTGTTGCGCCAGGGCGCCCACCTTGTGGATCGACCCCGACCACTCGCCGAACACCAGGGAGCCGTCGGCGCGGACGCGGGCCTCATGCTCGCCCTTGGGGCTGTAGAGCCGGTCGCCCGGACGCAGCAGGCCGGCTTCGACCACGGCGCCGAAAGGGATCTTCGGCTCCGACTTTTTCGATCCCATCACCGCCAGGTCTTCGGGCGAGGCGGGCGTCACCTTGGCGATGCGCGCCAGCGCGGCGACCGCGTAGTTTTCTTCACGCTCGATGCCGATCCAACGGCGACCCAGACGCTTTGCCGCCGCGCCGGTGGTCCCGGCGCCGAAGAACGGGTCGAGCACGATGTCGCCGGGCTTCGACGCGGACAGCAGCACGCGGTGCAACAACCCCTCGGGCTTCTGTGTCGGATGCAGCTTCTGACCGTTCTCGTCCTTCAGGCGTTCGTCGCCGGTGCACAGGGCCAGCGTCCAGTCGCTGCGCATCTGGACATCTTCGTTGAAGGCCTTCAGCGCATCGTAGTTGAACGTATAGCGCTTCTGTCCGCGCCCCTTGGCCGCCCAAATGAGGGTCTCGTGCGCGTTGGTGAAGCGCGTGCCCTTGAAGTTCGGCATCGGGTTGGTCTTGCGCCAGATCACGTCGTTCAGGATCCAGAACCCGAGGTTCTGGATCGCCGTGCCGAGACGGAAAATGTTGTGATAGCTGCCGATCACCCAGAGCGTGCCGTCGTCCTTGAGCACGCGCCGGCATTCCGTCAGCCATGCCTTGCAGAAGGCGTCGTAGGCCTCGAAGGACTCGAACTGGTCCCACGCGTCGTCGACCGCGTCGACCTTGGAGTTGTCGGGCCGCAGCAGGTCGCCGCCGAGCTGAAGATTGTAGGGCGGGTCGGCGAAGACCAGGTCGACCGACCGGTCGGGCAGGGTCTTGAGCACCGCGATGCAGTCGCCCGTGTGAAGGATGTCCGTCTCGATCATGGCCCAGCCCCGGAGAATCCTCATCCGTGACCCGGCTTGGTGAAAACGGCGTTAAGTTTCCCTCCAAACACGAAGACGCGGCCCCCCGGTCAGGGAGGGCCGCGCCGTTTCGTTAAGGGCTGAGGCCAGTCCTTACCGGGGACGCTGATGCAGGGTCAGCTCGCCGATGCCGGCGGCCAGGTTGATGCCCGACAGGCCTTCGACGCTGATCGGCTGCAGCACGATGGTGCGGTTATTGCCGCCGATGAGGGCGTTGGCGCCCGCGCCGACGCCGACCGACGCACCGGCGGTCAGACCGCCGTAGTGGCCCTTCAGCGCGCCCGGATTGATGTGATCGGTCGGGGCCAGCACCGCCCACACCAGCACGCCGGACTTCTGATAGCCCGCCACGGCGCCGAACTTGGAGATATGGCCGCTGTAGTACTCGACCCGGTGGCCGTTATCGAAGGCGCAGCGGATCTCGTGGGAACCGACGATGAAGCCCCAGCCGCTCGATTCATTGCACGACAGGGTGCCGATCTTGACGCGGGCGTCGGCGGCGCTCGTTACGGAGGGAAGGGCCAGCGCGCCGGCCAGGGCAACGCACGCCATCAACATACGACGCATGGGATATCCTTTCAGGGGAGTGGATCACCTGGCCGAAAAAACGCGGGTTCACGGTCAAGGTTCCCGGGGAACGGGCGATTCTCTTTCGGCTCGCCTCAGCCAGGGCCGGCTTCGTCAGACGCCTCGAAGGCCAGTTCGCCCTGCAGAGCCAGCTTCACCGGGCGCCAGGCCATCCGGTGGATCGGCGAAGGGCCGAAGGTCCTCAGGGCGTTCCAGTGGATCGGCGCGCGGTAGCCCTTGTGCGAAGCGAAGCCGTAGCCGGGGTAGAGCGCGTCCATCTCCACCATCAGCCGGTCGCGCGCCGTCTTGGCCAGGATCGAGGCCGCCGCGATCGACAGGCTGAGCGCATCGCCGCCGACCACGGTCTTCACCGTGCACGGCATGGCGAAGGCGTAGTTGCCGTCAATCAGCGCCAGGACCGGCTGCGGCATCAGCTGTTCGACCGCGCGCCGCATGGCGAGGCCGGTCGCGTGCAGGATGTTCAGCTCCGCGATTTCTTCGACGCTGGCGAAGGCGACAGCCCAGGCGATGGCGCGCGCCTTGATCTTGCCTTCCATCTCCTCCCGCGCCGCCGGCGAGAGCAGTTTGGAGTCGTGGATGCCGCGCGGAATCTTGCTGTCCGGCAGGATCACCGCCGCCGCGCACACCGGCCCGGCCCAGGGTCCGCGTCCGGCTTCATCGATGCCGCATACGGGCGTCATCCCGCACCCGCGCTCGAGCTTCAGCGTCGGCATCAGCGTTTTTTCTTCCTACCCAACCGCGCCACCTGGTCATGGCGGAAGCACGGCGTCACGTGGTCATTGACCATCCCCACCGCCTGCATCCAGGCGTAGACGATCACCGGCCCGGTGAACTTGAAGCCCTTGGCCTTAAGCGCCTTCGACACCTCCACCGACAGCGGGGTCTGGGCGGGAATGTGGTCCTTTTTCGAAAAGTTGTTCTGCAGCGGCTTGCCGTCGACGTAGCCCCACAGCCACGCGGAAAAGTCCTCGCCCGCCTCGCGCATCTCAAGGAACCGCTTGGCCCCTTCGATGGCCATGTCGACCTTGGCGTTGGAGCGGACGATGCCGGCGTCGGCCATCAGCCGCGCCCGGTCCTTGGCGCCGTAACGGGCAACCTTCTCCGGGTCGAAGTCGTGAAACGCCCGGCGGAATTCCTCGCGCTTCTTCAGGATGGTGATCCAGGAAAGCCCCGCCTGGAACCCGTCCAGCACCAGCTTTTCCCACAGCGCCCGATCCTCGAACTCGGGCACCCCCCACTCCTCGTCGTGGTAGGCGACATAGATCGGCTCAGAGGTCGCCCAGGCGCAGCGCACGGATTCGGCCATGGCCGCTAGCATCGAGCCCGCGGGGCCCTCCTGCAAGGCGGCATCTTTGCCTTCCCTGAAATCCGCTCATCCCCGCGAACGCGGGGACCCAGGTTTTTTCCCTCGGTCCCAGCGAATGTTTGGTCGCGCGAAGAGTCCGCCACCGCAGCGGCCGCTTCATCCTGAAACAAAAAAAGCCTGGGTCCCCGCTTTCGCGGGGATGAGCGGAATCAAAGAGGCGCCTCAACGCTTCTTCAGCGGTTTCCGGAATTTGAACACGAACTGATCTGTGTGGCCGCGGATCTTCTTGTCGAAGACCAGCAGCTTGTGGTCGTCGGCGGGGTTGTGCAGGGCGTCGCTCGAGCCGACGAATTCGAAGCCGGCGGCGGTGACCTGCTTCTTTACGATGGCCGGGTCGATGCGATGCAAGGTTTCGGTATCGCGCAAGCTTGAGCCGGCTTCGGCCGCGTGGTCGATGACGATGAACACGCCGCCGGGCTTCAGCGCGCGATAGACGGCGCGGTTCAGCAGCATGGGATCGGTCGGGCCCATGAACTTGTCCGGATAGTCGTGATAGTTCTGCGCGGTGAACACGACGTCGAGTTTCTCGGGCGCTGAGAACGCGGCGGCGGGCTGTTCCAGCACGCTGATGTTCGCGAACTTGCCGGGCAGGGTCTTGGTGACGGCGAAGTCGTCCTTGTCGTCGGCTTCGTACGCCGTCGGCCACACCAGATAGACGTGGCCCTTGGGCCCCACGATGTCGGAGAAGATGATGCTCCAATAGCCGTGCCCCGGGATCAGGTCGGCGACCTTCATGCCTGGTTTCACGCCGGCAAAGCCTACGACCTCGAGCGGCTTGCGGTTGGCGTCGAGGCCCGGGTCAGCGCCCCGGTTCGGGTTGGCGATGGCGGCCGCGAGGTAGGCCGGGGCGGCCGGATGGTCGGCCCAGACCGCGCCGGCGGCCAGGATCGAAGCGGCGGTCAGGGCGGCGGTGGCGGCCAGGATCAGCTTGCGGCGCATTGGGGTCCTCCGAACTGTTGCTAGGTTTCTTAGCAGAGCCGTATGCGACCGCAAGCCGCCTGGGTCTTGACGCGCTGCAGCATTTCCGTAGTTTGAAGGCACTCATCGAGACCGGCTGAGGGAAAGGCCCTTTGACGCCGGGGCAACCTGCGATCCGTCGCAAGGTGCCAATTCCTGCGGGGACCTCAGGTCCGCGACAGATGAGTGGAGCGCGGACATGCTTGTCCGCATCCACCCTTCGTCCCGCAAGTCTCCTCGAAGAGCGGGTTCGAAGGAGAAGGCCAGTGGGCCAACCGCTTGAACAGATCGATACCACCGCCCGCAGCGCGCGATGTCGTGCGCCCGATCGCACGGGGACCGACTGGTTCATTCCCATTCCCGCCGACTTCCGCCTGGACAGCGGCGAGCGCCTGCCGGACCGCGAGTTCCGCACCCGCGTCTACGGCCCCGCCGACGCGCCGCTGGTGATCGTCGCCGGCGGCATTTCCGCCGGACGCATTCCCTACGCCCCGGACGGTTCGGGCTGGTGGCAGGATCTGGTCGGTCCGGGCCTCGCCATCGACGTCGACCGTTGGCGCGTGCTGGCCTTCGACTTCGCGCCGCTGGCCGACGCGGAGGTTGCGGTTTCCACCAACGATCAGGCGCGTCTGGTCGATCTCGCGCTCACCGCAATCGGCGAAGACCAGGCCTACGCCTGGGCCGGCGCGTCCTACGGCGGGATGATCGGCCTCGCGTTCGCGGCGCTGGCGCCCGAGCGGTTGGGCCGTCTGTGCGTAATCTCCGCGGCGCACCGTCCGTCTGTGCTGGGCATGGCCTGGCGCGGCATTCAGCGGCGCATTGCCGCGCTTGCCGCTGAAGCCGGGCGTCCGGAAGAAGGTCTCGCGCTCGCCCGCGAACTGGCGATGACCACCTATCGCGGCGCCCAGGAATTCGAGACACGCTTTGATCGCCGCATCGACGACGAAGGTCTGAGCGATGTCTGCCGCTATCTGATCTCGCGCGGCCGCGCCTATCCGTCGGCCATTGCGCCCAAGCGCTGGGCTGCGCTGTCGGCGTCGATCGACCGCCACGCGGTGGCGCCCGAAGCGGTGGAGACGCCCACCACCCTGATCGCTTCGATCACCGACCGCCTGACGCCGCTCTCCGACATGCGCGACCTCGCCGAGCGCCTGCCGGACCTGCACCGCTTTGCCGAAATCGATTCTCTCTATGGCCACGACGCCTTCCTGAAGGACGTGGACCGCCTCACCCCTTTGCTTCGTAACTTCCTGGACGCCTGACGATGACCCGCACCTATCAGCCCGAGACCCTTGCCGCTTCGACCGGCGTCAACCAGGACCCGACCCACGGCGCGGTGATGCCGCCGCTGTTCCTCTCGTCGAACTACAGCTTCGACGGCTTCGGCGGAAAGCGCGCCTACGACTACACTCGCTCGGGCAATCCGACGCGCGACGTGCTGGGCGAAGCGTTGGCCGATCTCGAAGGCGGCGCCGGTGCGGTGATCGTGTCGTCAGGCATGGCCGCCATCGACCTTGTGCTGAACCTGGTCGAACCGGATCAGACGGTGATCGCGCCGCACGACTGTTACGGCGGTACGCACCGCCTGCTGGAAGCGCGGGCGCGCAAGGGCGCGTTCAAGCTGGCCTGGGTCGACCAGGGCGACGCCGATGCGCTTGATGAAGCGCTCAAGAACAACGTGGGCCTGGTGCTGGTGGAAACGCCCAGCAACCCCCTGATGCGCATCGTCGACATCGCCAACATCTGCGCGCGCGCCAAGGCGGCGGGCGCCAAGACGGCGGTGGACAACACCTTCCTCTCGCCGGCGCTGCAAAAGCCGATTTCGCTGGGCGCCGATCTGGTGATCCACTCGACCACCAAATACCTGAACGGCCACTCCGACGTGGTCGGCGGCGCGGTGGTGGCCAGGACGGCGGAAGATCATCAGACGCTGACCTGGTGGGCCAACTGTACCGGCATCACCGGCTCGCCCTTCGACGCCTATCTGACGCTGCGCGGCGTGCGCACCCTGTTCGCGCGCGTCGAACGCCAGCAGGCGACGGCGGCGAAGGTGGCGGAGTTCCTCGCCTCACACCCCGCGGTGGCCAAGGTTCACTATCCCGGCCTCGCGGATCATCCGGGCCATGCCCTGGCCAGGCGCCAGCAGTCGGGCTTCGGCGCCATGCTGAGCGCCGAACTGGTGGGCGGAACCGAAGAGGTGGCCCGCTTCGTCGAAGCGGTGTCGCTGTTCACCCTGGCGGAATCGCTCGGCGGCGTGGAAAGCCTGGTGGCGCACCCGGCGACCATGACCCACGCCTCCATGACGCCTGAAGCCCGCGTGCGCGCCGGCATCACCGACGGCCTCGTGCGCCTGTCCATCGGCCTGGAGCACCCCGAAGACCTGCTGGCCGACCTGGAACACGCGCTCAGGGTTGCGTCGTCGCCGCTGCGGCTGGCGGCGGGGTAAGGAAACTGATCCTACCCTTCAGATAAATTCCATTGCGGCGGGCCGGCGCGCTCCTTAAGTGCGGCGCTCCGTTCAAGGAAGACCTCCCGTGTTCGACGCTACCGACGTTGTTGAGCGCCCCGCCGATGCGGGCGCGGCCCTTTCCACCGACGTGATCGTCATCGGCGCCGGCCCGGTGGGCCTGTTCGCGGTGTTCGAACTCGGCCTGCTCGACATGAAGGCGCACCTGGTCGACATCCTCGACCGGCCGGGCGGCCAATGCGCCGAACTGTACCCCGAGAAGCCGATCTACGACATTCCGGGTTACCCGGTGATCTCCGGCCAGGCGCTGACCGACCGCCTGCTCGAACAGATCGCGCCCTTCGGTCCGACCTTCCATTTCGGCGAGATGGCGACCGCGCTGGAAAAGACCCTTGACGGCAAGTGGCGGCTGACCACCGACCAGGCCACGGTGCTGGAAGCGCCGGTGATCGTCATCGCCGCCGGCGGCGGATCGTTCCAGCCTAAGAAGCCGCCGATCCCCAACATCGAAGCCTTCGAAGCCGACGGTGTGCATTACGCGGTGCGCAAGCGCGACCTGTTCCGTGGCAAGCGTCTGGTCGTCTCCGGCGGCGGCGACAGCGCGCTCGACTGGACGCTGAACCTGCACGAGCTCGCTGAGCGCGTGACGTTGCTGCACCGCCGCGACGACTTCCGCGCCGCGCCGCACTCGGTGGCGCGCATGCGGGCCCTGGTGGAAAGCGGCGACATCGACCTGGTCATCGGCCAGGCGGTTGCCCTGGAAGGCGAGGGCGGTTCACTGTCGCGCGTGGTGATCGAGGACGCTTCGGGTCAGCGCCCCATCGACGCCGAAGCCTTCCTGCCCTTCTTCGGCCTGACCATGAAGCTGGGCCCCGTCGCCGACTTCGGCCTGAACCTGCACGAAAACCTGATCCCGGTGGACACCGAAAAGTTCGAAACCTCGACGCCCGGGATTTTCGCGGTCGGCGACATCAACCACTACCCCGGCAAGCTGAAGCTGATCCTGTCGGGCTTCCACGAAACCGCCCTGATGGCGCAACAGGCGTTCCGGATCGTGTATCCGGACAAGAAGCTGCGGTTCCAGTACACGACCAGCTCATCAGACCTGCAAAGAAAGTTGGGCGTGAAGTAACGCGCAATCCTCCCCCGCGCGAAGCGCGTAGGGGAGGGGGACCGCCGAAGGCGGTGGAGGGGCCAGCGCCACCGTTGGCCGCGTTCCGTCGACCGCAAGCGCACCGTCTAACCGCCAATCACCAACCGTCGCGCCGGCCCCTCCGTCGGCCTTCGCCGACACCTCCCCTGCGCGCTTCGCGCGGGGGAGGATCTGCGCAGCTACAGCTGGTCCATGTTGTTCTCGTACGCGACCGCCTCGCGCTTCAGCCAGTCCACGAACCGGTGCGCGCCGGCGGACACCGGGCGATTCCTCGGCAGCACCACGTGGTAGGCGAAGTCGATGGCGGTTGAGCCGTCGGCGAAGGGGGCGACCAACCTTCCGGCTTCCAGATCCGCCTGCGCCAGCGTGCGTTTCGCTAACCCTACGCCGCGGCCCATCACCGCCGCTTCGATCACCAGGGCCGACTGGTTAAAGCCGGGACCGCGGCGGCCGTCGACGCCGCTGACGGCGCGGGCCTGCAGCCACATCGCCCAGTCGGGGCAGCTCGGGTCGCGGTCCACCGACAGGTCGTGCAGCAGGGCGTGGTGGGCGAGGTCCTTCGGCGCGCGGATCGGATGCTTGCCTTCCAGCAGCGACGGACTGCACACCGGCAGCACGGTTTCGCTGAGCAGCCGTTCGACGCTCACGCCCGGCCACTTGCCGGCGCCGTAACGCACCGCGACGTCCACCGCGCCTTCGCTCATGTCGACGATGGCCATGTCGGCGGAGATCCATACTTCCACGTCCGGGTGGGCGCCGTGAAAGCGGTCCATGCGCGGCATCAGCCACTTCGCCGCAAACGACGGCGGCACGCTCACCGACAACTGGCGCCGGCGCGGCGGTTCGCGCAGCAGGGCGGAGGCGTCGAGCAGACGCTCGAATCCCTCGCGCAACAACGGCAGGGCGGCGCGGCCGGTTTCGGTCAGCTCCAGACCCCGGCCATCGCGGCGGAACAGGGCGCCGCCCGCGTGCTCCTCCAGCTGACGCACGTGCTGGCTGATGGCGCCGGGGGTCACCGACAGCTCATCGGCCGCCTTGGTGAAGCTGAGGTGGCGCGCCGCGGCTTCGAAGGCGCGCAGGGCGTTAAGGGGGAGGAGTCTTCGCGGGCCGGCCATGGGGGAGGGAAGTTCCAGCAGAATTTCTAAATCGACGATCCAGATCATATCGTTTGTCCGGACCGGGGGAAAGGCCGAGAAACCCTTTGCTCCGTGTGACTGGCGGTCGGCCCCCTCGTTCCTCGGGTCGGCCGCCACCTTTAGAAAACCTCCTGGCATCCCATGCGCAGTTTTCTGGCTTCCATTCCCCTCGACGGCCGATCGGTGGTCGTGGTGGGCTCCGGCGACGCCGCTGTCGCCAAGGCCCGGCTGGCCGCCAAGACCCCGGCCGAGGTCCGCTGGTTCGCCCCCGACGGCGTCCCCGCCGAGCGTGAGCGGCCCCAGGGCCTGACGCTCGTGGAGCGCGCGCCCGAAGCCCCCGACTTTCACGGCGCCGCCCTCGTGTTCATCGCCGTCGACGATCCGGCCGATGCCGCTTGGTACGCCGATCTGGCCGGCGCCGCGGGCGCCCTGGTCAATGTCGTCGACCGGCCCGAGCTCAGCGACTTTCACACCCCCGCCCTGATCGACCGCGGCGACGTGACCATCGGCGTCGCCACCGGCGGCGCGGCGCCCGTGCTGGCGCGCGACCTTCGCGCGCGCATCGAAGCGGTGTTGCCGCCCGGCGTCGAAACCCTCGGCCGCGTGGCGCGCGAGTTGCGCGAGACGGTGAAGGCTTCCGCACCCCAGGGCGTCGCCCGCCGCCGCTTCTGGGAGCGCGCCTTCCGCGGTCGCGCCTCTGACGCCGCCGATGCAAACGATGCCGCGAGCGCTCGCCGCGAAGTGTTGCGCGAACTGAACGCGCCGCATGCGCCTGCGACCGGTTTCGTCTGGCTGGTCGGCGCCGGCCCCGGCGACCCGGAACTGCTGACGCTGAAGGCGCTGCGCCTGATCCAGAACGCCGACGTGATCGTGCACGATCGCCTGGTGCCCGAAGCCATTCTCGACTTCGCCCGCCGCGACGCGCGCCGCATCGACGTCGGTAAAGCCAAGGGAGACCATCCCGTGCCCCAGGACGAGATCGAAAAAATCCTCATCGACGAAGCGCGGCAAGGTTTTCGCGTGGTGCGGCTGAAGGGCGGCGACCCGTTCGTCTTCGGCCGCGGCGGCGAGGAACTCGAAGCCCTGAAGGCCGCGGGCGTCCAGACCGAAGTGGTGCCGGGCGTTACCTCGGCCCTGGCCTGCGCGGCGGCTGCGGAAGTGCCCCTGACCCACCGCGATCATGCCCAAGCGGTCACCTTCGTCACCGGTCACGCCAAGCGCGGCGCCGGCGAGGTGGATTGGGCCGCGTTGTCGTCGCCCGCACACACGCTCGCCATCTACATGGGCGCCGACCGCGCGGGTTCGATCGCCGATCGCCTGATCGAAGCGGGACGTGATCCCAAGACGCCCGTCGCCGTCGTCGTGAACGGCGCCCGTCCGGGCCAGCGCGTGGTTGCGGGCTCCCTCGATGAACTGGAACTCCTGGTTGCTCTGCACGAGGCGGAAGGCCCGTCGATGATCTTCGTCGGCCGAACGGCCGCCTTCGCCGCCGCGGCGCACCTGATCGCAGAGGCTGCAGCATGAAAATCCTCACCGCCAACCGCCTGACCGACGGCGCCGTGCTCTGGCTCGGCGAAGACGCTGCCTGGTCGCGTGACTTCGAAAGCGCCGCCCTGCTCGACGCCGCCACCGCCGACGGCGCGCTCGCGGCCGCCCAGGACGACCCGGGCCTGCTGGTCGCGCCCTATCTGGTCGAGGTCGACGCCGACGTGTCGGTCGAAAAGCGCGAGCGCCTGCGCGAGGCGATCCGCGCCGCCGGCCCGTCCGCGGGCCACAGCCGGAAGCGCACCTGATGTACCGCTACGACGAGTTCGATGCGCGGCTGGTGCGCGAACGCATCGCGCAGTTCCGCGACCAGATCGAACGCCGTCTCGACAACCGCCTGACGGAAGACCAGTTCAAGCCGCTCAGGCTGATGAACGGCGTCTATCTGCAGCTGCACGCCTATATGCTGCGCGTCGCCATTCCCTACGGCGAGCTGAACGCGAAGCAACTGCGCGCGCTCGCCCACATCGCGCGCACGTACGACAAGGGCTACGGCCACTTTACGACCCGCAGCAACATCCAGTTCAACTGGCCCGCGCTGGTCGACGTGCCGGCGATCCTCGAAGCCCTGGCCGAGGTCGAGATGCACGCCATCCAGACCTCGGGCAACTGCATCCGCAACGTCACCACCGATCCCTACGCCGGCGTCGCCGCCGACGAGGTGGAGGATCCCAGACCGTGGGCGGAACTGATTCGCCAGTGGTCGACCTTCCATCCGGAGTTCAGCTTCCTGCCGCGCAAGTTCAAGATCGCGGTGATCGGCGCGGCGAAGGATCGCGCCGCGATGCGCACCCACGACGTGGGCCTGCAGGCCGTGCGCGATCTCAACGGCAGCCTGGGTTTTCGCCTGTTCGCCGGCGGCGGGCAGGGCCGCACCCCGTATATCGGTCAGGAGGTGAGCCCGTTCGTTCCGGCCGCGTCGCTGTTCGCCTATCTGACCGCGTTGCTGCGCGTCTACAACCGCCACGGCCGCCGCGACAACATCCACAAAGCGCGGATCAAGATCCTCGTCGCCTCCCTCGGCATCGAGAAGTTCCGTGAAGAAGTCGAGGCGGAGTTCGATGCCTTGCCTAAGGCCTCCCTCGATCTGCCCCAGGGCGAAGCGGAACGCATCGGCGCCTATTTCGCACCGCCGCCCTTCGCGACTCTGTCCAAAAACAGCGACGCTTTCGACACCGCCCTGTTTCGCGATCCGGATTTCGCGCACTGGACGCACAGCAATCTGAAGCCGCACAAACAACCCGGATACAGCGCGGTCGTCGTATCGTTGAAACCGGTGGGCGGCGTTCCGGGTGATGCGACCGCGTCGCAGCTCGACCTCGTGGCCGATCTGGCTGAGCGGTTCAGTTTCGGTCAGGCCCGCGCGGCTTACGACCAGAATTTGATCCTGCCGCATGTCCGCCTGGATGAAGCGCCGGGGTTGTTTCGCGCGCTGGCGGAGGCGGGCCTCGCCACCGCCAACAGCGGGCTGGCGGGCGACATTATTTCCTGCCCGGGCCTCGACTATTGCAGCCTGGCCAATGCGCGTTCCATCCCCGTGGCGCAGGCGCTTTCGGAACGTCTTTCCGATCCCGATTTCCAGAAGCGCGTCGGGCCGGTGCGCATCAACATCTCGGGCTGCATCAACGCCTGTGGTCATCACCACGTCGCCCACATCGGCGTGCTCGGTGTCGATAAGCAGGGCGAAGAGTTCTACCAGATCACCCTCGGCGGCTCCGCGGACGAAACCGCGTCGATCGGCACCATCGTGGGCAAGGGCCTGGCCGGCGACGCCGTCGCGCCCGCGATCGAGCGTGCGCTGAACCGCTATCTCGACCTGCGCAGCGACGGCGAAGCATTCATCGACACCCTGCGCCGGGTCGGCAACGAACCGTTCAAGGAGGCTATCTATGCGGTGGCTTGATCCGGGCGCGACTGCGCCCTGGGCCGCGTTTTCCATCGAAGGCGTCGAGGCGGCGCTGGAGGAAACTCCGCGCCGCGAAATCCGCGTGCGCGTCGCGGCGGACGCCGAGGTCGAGGCCCTGTGGCCGCGGCTCGGTCGCATCGGCCGCATCGCCGTGGTGTTCGCGGGCTTCCGCGACGGCCGCGGCTTTTCGCTGGGCCAGATGCTGCGCGAGCGTGGCTTCGCGGGCGAACTGGTCGCGTCGGGCGAGCTGATCCCCGACCATGCGCCGATGCTGGCGCGCTGCGGCTTCGACGCCGTCGATCCGCCGCTGGGCGCCTCGCAGCAGGACTGGACGCGCGCGCTGGAGAGTTTCAGCGCCGCCTATCAACCCGCCGCCGACGGCGCCGTCACCGTCTGGGCCCAGCGTGAAGCGGCGCGCAAGACCGCCGAGGCGCAAAAGCTGGCCGCCGAACTGAACGCGAAATATCGCGACGCCTCAGCCAAGGAGATCGTCCGCGCCGCGGTGGCGCGATTTCCCGGACGCATAGCTGTCCTTTCGTCGTTTGGAACCGAAGCCGCGGTGGGCCTGCACATCGTGGCCGGCGTCGATCGCGATACGCCCGTGCTGTTCCTCGACACTGACCGTCATTTCGTGCCGACCCTGGAGTACCGCGATCGGCTCACGCAGCACCTCGGTCTTTCCGACCTGCGCGTGCTCGAACCGAAGAACGCCGCCGAAGCCGATCCGCGCGGCGACCTGTGGCGCACCGATCCCGACGCGTGCTGCTCGCTGCGCAAGGTGGCGCCCTTGGCTGAGGTCGCGCCCCAGTTCGACGCCCTGATCACCGGCCGCAAGCGGTTCCATGGCGGCTCGCGCCTGCGCCTGCCGGTGTTCGAGGCCGTGGGCGCCCAGATCCGGGTCAATCCCCTGGCCAACTGGAGCGCCGAGGCCATCGAGGCCCATTTCGAGGCCTATGACCTGCCGCGCCACCCCCTGACCCAGGGCGGATACCGCTCCGTCGGCTGCTGGCCCTGCACCCAACCCTCGTCGGACGAAGAAAACATTCGCGCCGGACGCTGGAAAGGACTCGAAAAATCCGAGTGCGGCATCCACATGCCGTCCAGGTGGGCCGCGGAACAGGCGCGTCGCGCCTCCTGACCGTCCCGTGAGGAGTTTTCATGGCCGACCCGACCCCAAGTCCCACTCAAAATGGGTCTGCCGATAGCGTCATCGACCTCATCGGCGGCACGCGGCTGATCAAGCTGCGCCGGGCGTCGGAGCTGACCGGCTGCACCATCCTGGGCAAGGCCGAGTATCTGAACCCGGGCCAGTCGATCAAGGACCGTGCGGCGCTCGGCATGGTGCTCGACGCGCGCGAAAGCGGTGCGCTCCGTCCCGGCGGGACCATCGTCGAAGGCACCGCCGGCAACACCGGCATCGGGCTGGCGCTGGTGGGCGCCGCCCTCGGTCATCCGGTGGTGATCGTGATGCCGCGCACCCAGTCGGAAGAGAAAAAGGGCGCGGTGCGCGCCCTGGGCGCCCAGCTCATTGAGGTCGACGCCGCGCCGTTCTCCAGCCCCAACCACTTCGTGCACTATTCACGCACCCTGGCGGAAAAGCTCGACCGCTCGGAGCCGAACGGCGCCTACTACACCAACCAGTTCGACAACCAGGCCAACCGGCGCATCCACTATCGCACCACCGGCCCCGAGATCTGGGAACAGACCGAGGGCCGTATCGACGGCTTCGTCTCCGCCGTCGGTAGCGGCGGCACGCTGGTCGGCATCGGCTCGTTCCTCAAGGAGCGCAACGCGGACGTTCAGCTCGCGCTCGCCGACCCGGCCGGCGCGGGTCTGTACAACTATTTCACCCACGGCGAGATGAAGGCCGAGGGATCGTCGATCACCGAGGGCATCGGCGTGTCGCGCGTCACCGGTAACCTCGAAGGCTTCCGCCCCGACCACGCCTGGCGCATCGAGGACGCCGAGTTTCTGCCGGTGCTGTTCGACCTCGTGCGCGAGGAAGGCCTGTCGCTCGGCGGCTCCAGTGGTGTGAACGTCGCGGGCGCCATCCGGCTCGCGCGCGAGCTCGGCCCCGGCAAGACCATCGTGACCATGCTCTGCGATCCCGGCTCGCGCTATGCGTCGAAGCTGTTCAACGCTGAGTTCCTGCGCGGCAAGGGCCTGCCCACGCCGCCCTGGGCCGAGCGGACGCCTGTCCCCGCTTAAGTCCCCCGCGGAGAGATCGCCCTTGCCTTCGCAACCGTAACGGGTTCCCCTTGGCGTCTGGGGAGAACCGACATGCTTGCGATGGCCCTGATCTCGCTCGCCTTGGCGTCCGCCGCCACCGACGCGCCCGCCGCCGTGGCGCAGGACCCGCCGCCGGCAAACTGTGACAAGCGGCCCGATTGCCGCTTCGCAAAAAGCGTCGACCTGAAGATGCCCAACGGCGGCGTCTGGCATCTGAAGGCGGACCAGCCGCTGGAGATCATGACCGGCAAGGGCGACGACCGCGCCGTGGGACTGCTGCCCGGCGAAAGCGTCGTCGTTCGTCTCGACGATCATGGCCAGCCGAACGCGGTGATCCTCAGCCACGGCCGCGCCCAAGACGTGCCGCCCTCGAAACTGTCGGTGAACGCCGATGATCAGGTGAAGGCGATGGCGGCGTCGAAGCATCCGCCGCAGGAAGGCGTTGCGCCCGGCACGGTGATGGCGCCGGAGGCCGTCACGGAGGCAGACCTGAAGCCGAGCGAGTTGCCGCTGACCGCGCCGTTGGAAAAGAACACCATTCGCCTGACCTTCAAACAGGTTCCGGGCACGACCTGGATGATCCTGTTCGTGGAGAACGGCTACGACAAGAAGCTGCAGTACAAGGCGCGCATGCTGAAGATGGGCGACACCATCGAGCCCACCGACGTGTGTGAGGTCATGTCCGGCAAACCGAGCTTCGAGAACTGGCCCTATCCGTTCGCCGAAATCATGATCAGCGACCTGCGTCTGGTCGACGGCGAGCCGGACAACGTCGCCTGCCAGTGAGCCTGCGCTGGGGATGAGCCGCGAAGCTGAGACCGTCGCGGCGCCGCCGCCGCCAGACTCTGCGTTCGGGCCGACGTTCCGGTCGATCCAGTACCTGCGCGGGATCGCCGCGTTTGCGGTGGTGTGCTTTCACGCCTTCCAGTGGACCAATGCCGCGGGGCTGACGGCGACGGACTTTCCGACCGGGGCCGCGGGCGTGGACGTGTTCTTCTGCATCTCCGGCTTTGTGATGTGGGTAACCACCGACCGCGATCCGCCCAAGCCGCTGGAGTTCCTTCGCCGGCGCGCGGTGCGCATCCTGCCGCCGTACTGGCTGTTCACCCTGCTGGCGGCAGTGCTGGCGCTGACGCTGCCGCGCGTGTTCCAGGACGTGCGGTTCAGCACCGGCAATCTGGTGCTGTCGATGCTGCTGATCCCGCACCTCGATCCGATCGGCGACGCGTTTCCCTTGCTGAAGCCCGGCTGGACGCTCTGCTACGAGGCGGCGTTCTATCTGATCTTCGCGGCCGGCCTGCTGTTTGCGCGCAGGGGGCGAATGATCTTCCTGATCCTGGCGCTGATCACCATGACCGTGCTCGGCATGCTGTCGAAATGGGCGTCGGTGCTGCTGTGCAATCCGCTGATGCTCGAGTTCCTCGGCGGCGTCCTGCTCGCCGCCCTGTGGCGCACCGGCAAGCTGGGATCGGTGCGGCGCGGCGGCAGCCTTGTGGTCCTGGCGATCGCCTGTTTCGTCGTGCTGCAGACCGTCGACTACCGCGATTACGACTGGCGCCCGCTGTTCTGGGGCGTGCCGGCGGCGATCCTGGTCACCGGCGCCGTCGACGCGGAGGCGGCGCACGGCCTGCCCAATGTCCTGCCGCTCAAGTGGCTCGGCGACGCGTCCTTCTCCATCTATCTCTGCCACCCGCTGGTCATCGAGGCGCTGGCGCGGCTGGGACCGCTCGACCAGGCATGGGTGTTCATTCCGGAAGCGGCGATCGCCTCGGTCGCCGCGGGCCTGATCGTTCGGCAACTGTTCGAGAAGCCGACATTGCGCTGGCTGAACGGCGTCGGCCGCGGCATGCCGGGCTTCGCGGGTCGCTAGGCGAAAAAACACGACGCGCCGTAAGGTCGCGCTTGCTGGATCCTCGACGGCTCGGCGCTGGCGCGCCTCCCCGCCAAGGATGACGGCAACATTTAAAGGGTGTCGTCATCCTTGGCGTTGCGCGGCGGTCAGCCGCGCGACGTCGAGGACCCAGCAAGCGCCACCTCAACGCATCCTGCTCAAAATCGCAGCCGGCCTGGCGAGCTCTAGCGCTCGGTCATCCATTCGGGGAATTCAACGCGAACCGAGCGGCCATCGACAGTGAGCTCCGCATTCTCCACGCGATCGAGCCGCACGAGCGCCAGGGCGCGGCCCTCGCGGCCCGACAACACTTCGCCCGCGCGCAAGTCGCCCGCCAAGATTTCCGCGCCTTGCGCCGGGGGCGGTCCTTCGAAGGTGATCGGTACGGTGCGCGAGCGGATCTGGCCGCGGCGCTTCATGCGCGAGGTGGTCTCCTGGCCGACGAAACAACCCTTCTGGAAATCGATGCCGTGCAACAGGTCGAAGTCCGCCTCGATCAGGAAGCTGCGGTCGACCTCGCAGTCGCGCGCCGGATCGGGCACGCCGAGCGACAAGCGCCAGGCGTCGTAGTCGTCCTCGCTCGCCGTCTCTGACTCGACCTCGTCGCCGTAGGCGCGCCCACCCAGCGCCGGCAGTCGCGGATCCTGCATCCAGGGGGAGGCGGCATGCTTGTCCGCGCCCCACCGCGCCCACACCCCGCCGTCGATGGCTGCAATCTCCACCTTGGCGCGCAGGCGGTAGAGGGACAGGCGTTGGATGAAGGCGTCGCGGCGCTCGGCCTCGACGTCGAGAATGAGCGAATCGCCCGAGTGGGCCACGAACAGGTCGAACAGGAACTTGCCCTGGGGCGTCAGCAGGGCGCCGAATCGCAGGGCGCCGGGCGCCAGACCCTCCACATCGCAGGTCAGAAGCCCTTGCAGGAAGCTTGCGGCGTCCGGCCCGGACACTCCGACTAGGCCCCGGCGGGCCAAACGTGCGACTTTGCTGCTCATCGTCACCATTTAGTCATGGCGGGCCCGAGCCGCTATAAGCGGGCGATGGCCGGCGCCTTTCCGATTCTCGTGATTGTCCCTGACAAGGTTGGGGATGCGGTGCTGTGGTCGGGGGTGATCAAGCGGCTCTACGACGAGATCCCAAACGCGCGTTTCACCATCGCCGGCGATTCGAAGCTGGATCCGCTGTTCCGCGACATGCCGCGGCTCGACCGCTTCGTGCGTGGGCGGCGCGGGCGCAAGGGGCTCAAGCTGCTGCCCATGTGGGGCCAGCTGCGGGGCCGGCGCTGGGGCCTGGTGGTCGATGGCCGCGGCTCGTCGCTGCCCAACTTTCTCAGCGCCAAGAAACGGGTGGTGCACCAGCGTGTCCCGACGCCCGAGCACATTCCCCACGTGGTGGAGGAGGCGGCGCGGACCCTGAAACTCGAAGACGATCCGCCCGCGCCCTATCTCTTCCTCAGCTCCGAAACCGAACAGCGCGCCGACGAAATGCTGGGCTCCGGCGGTCCCATCCTGGCGCTGGGTCCGGGCGGCGACTGGGTCGGCAAGATGTGGCCCGGCGAACGCTTCAACGAGGTCACCGCGCGCCTGCTCGGCCCCGACGGCCCGCTCGAAGGCGGACGGCTGCTGATCGTCGGCGGCGAGGGCGACCGCGAGGCGGCGCAGGCGGTGCGCGCCGCGATCCCGCGCGAACGGGTGATCGATCTCACCGGCAAGGGTGATCTCTTGACCACCTACGCCTGCCTGAAAAAGGCGCGGCTGTTCATCGGCAACGACACGCCGCTGATGCACCTGGCCGCCGCCGCGGGCGTGCCGACGCTGGGCCTGTTCGGGCCGTCCGACGAGCGCCGCCGCGGGCCCTGGGGGCCGGATGCGCGGGCGGTGCGCGGCCCACGCGCCTATGAGGACTTCGTCGCCGCCGACCCGACCTTGAGCCAGGCGCTGAACCACATGCTGGACCTGCCGGTCGAGACGGTGTTGAACGCAGCCCAGACTCTGATTGCGGATACCTTGATCGCGGATACGGAGACCGGCCGTGGCTGAGACCTTCGACCTGATCGTGCGCGGCGGCGAGGTGGTGAACCACGCCGGCCGCTGCATCGCCGACGTGGGCATTCGCGACGGCCGTTTCGTCGAGATCGGCGACCTGTCGCAGGCGTCGGCGGCGCAGACCATCGACGCCAAGGGCCTGGCGGTGCTGCCCGGCGTCATCGACACCCAGGTGCACTTCCGCGAACCGGGGCTGGAGTGGAAGGAAGATCTCGAGACCGGATCGCGCGCGGCGGTGCTGGGCGGCGTGGTTGCGGTGTTCGAGATGCCGAACACCCAGCCGACGACCACCGATCCCGAAGCGCTGGCCGACAAGCTAAGCCGTGCGCGCGGACGCATGCATTGCGACCACGCCTTCTATGTCGGCGGCACCCACGAGAACGCCGATGTGCTGGGCGAGCTGGAGCGTCTGCCCGGCTGCTGCGGAGTGAAGGTGTTCATGGGCGCCTCGACCGGCACGCTGCTGGTGCCTGACGATCCGGGCGTCGAAGCGATCCTGCGCCACGTCAATCGCCGCGCGACCTTCCACTCGGAGGACGAATACCGCCTGGCCGAGCGGCGCTCGCTCGCGCGCGAAGGCGACTGGACCAGCCACGAGGAGGTGCGCGACGCGGAGTCCGCCGTGCGCTCGACCGAACGCCTGCTGCGCATCGCGCACGAGACCGGCAAGCGCATCCACGTGCTGCACGTCACCACCGCCCAGGAGATCGACCTGCTGGCGCGGCACAAGGACGTGGCCACCGTCGAACTCACCCCGCAGCACCTGACCCTGACCGCGCCCGGGGCCTACCAGCGCCTGAAGGGCTTCGCCCAGATGAACCCGCCGATCCGCGGCGCGGAGCACCAGGCCGGCCTTTGGCGCGGTATTCAACAGGGCGTCGCCGACGTGCTGGGCTCCGACCACGCGCCGCACACGCTCGAAGAAAAGGCGCGGCCCTACCCGGCGTCGCCCTCGGGCATGCCCGGGGTGCAGACGCTCGTGCCGGTGATGCTCAATCACGTGGCGCACGGCCGGCTGACCCTGGAACGGTTCGTCGATCTGACGTCCACCGGCGCGCAACGCGTGTTCGGCGTCGCGGACAAGGGCCGCATGGCCAAGGGCTATGACGGCGACCTGACCCTGGTCGACCTGAAAGCCAAACGCGTGTTCAAACACGCCGACATGGCGACCCGCTCCGGCTGGACGCCCTTCGACGGCATGGACATCACCGGCTGGCCCGTCGCCACCATCATCCGCGGCCACGTCGTGATGCGCGACGACGAGATCGTGAAGCCGTCGCTGGGCGAGCCCTGCCGCTTCCAGGAAACTCTGGCCGCATCGTGAGTGGCGCTCGCCTGCGCCGACGTCGCGGCGACGGTGCTCTAGCAACCGTCCCTAGGTCAGTTCACTTGAACGTAGATGTGCTCGACGAAATGAGCATCCGCCCATGCGGACGCGGCTGCAAGGGCGAGTTCGAGGCTCTGATCATTCTCCGGTAACGACGCGTAAAAGATCGCCGTCCCGTCCACTGTCCTCCCCGCGCCCGTTCCGAAGAAGAGGCCCGATACATCACGCTCGATCGTCAGCCAGTATTCCTCTTCGGGCGGCTCTTCTCCAGCGCGCAACTGAATGACGGTGGGCATCCGCCAACCATGAGCCCGACGAGGATGTTGCGCAACAGGCCCTAGGAGCGGCCCCGGGTGGACTGTCGGCGCCCAAAGAAAAAGGCCCGCGGCGCGAACGCCGCGGGCCTTGTCGTCAGTCGGTAACCGCGATCAGGCGGGGTTGCCGGGGATCATGCACTTGTCGTCGGTGCGGGCGGCTTCCTCGCAGGTCAGGGTCTTGATCGTCTTCGCGCGGTTCGCCGGCAGGTCGAGGATGAACCCGCCCTGGCCCTTGCCGCACTTCACTTCGACGTAGTCGCCGTCGCCTTCGTCAGGCCCGTGCATCTGGAAGGCCTGCGGATCGCACGGCCGCTCGATGACCGCGAAGATCGGCTTGAGCTTCTCGAAGATTTCCTTCTTCGAGGTCAGCTGGCAGTCGATGGCGCGTTCCGCGGCGCCCAGGCAGTCGTAGTGCTCGAACTTGCCGGTCGCGCCGGCGCCCGGGATCACCGCGACGAGGCCCCAGGGCTGTTCGACGCACTTGAACTCGACCACGTCACGCTTGGATTGCGGTTCCTTGCCGTAGATGTTGGTGTCGGTGACCGTGCACGGCACGTGGTTCGCCGCCAGCGCGCCGGCGAAGCCCGTACCCGCCGCCACCCGCAGTTTGGAGACGTCGGTGAGGGTGCATCCGCCGCCGATGCCCTTGGCCGACAGACAGTCGAGCACGCGCGCGGGCTTGCCGTTGTCGACCTCGAGCATGAAGCCGGGTTTGTTGCTGCAGCCCACCTCGTAGTAGTCGGCCTTGCTGTTGGTGTCGCGACCGACGAAGCGGGCGTCCGACGCCTGACAGGCCGGGTCGAGCGGCTTGGCCAGATCGCCGATGGCGGCAACCGCCTGCGCCTTGGTGGTCAGCTTGCACATCCACTTGCTCGGGTCCGACGTCGCCTGCAGGCAGGACGTCGGCTCGCCGCTCTCCTGGCCCTTGGCGTCGACGTTGACGAAGTAGCCGCCCCCGCCGCCGCATGAGACTTCGTAGTGACCGAGGTGATCGGTCTGGCCGGTGCCCAGGAAGGTCACGTCCGCAACCTTGCAGCTCACGCCGGCCTTATCGACCGCGGGCTGGAATTGGGTGGCGAGCGACGCGTTCTCCGGCAGGGTGCACTGGGGACCCTTCTTGTTCTGCGCGGCCGCCGCGGCGAGCTGGATGCAGGTGTAGCTCTGCGCCGTGCCGTCGGCGAGCTTGGTGACGAGGTAGCCGGGCCCTTCGGCGCAGGCGACTTCGTAGTTGTCGCCCTTGACCGACTTCTTATCGATCATCTCGGTGCCGGAGCCGAGCCAGGCGGCGTTCTTCAGGGTGCAGGCAAGACCCGCGGCCTGAATCGCGGCCGGGGCGTCGGCCATACCCTTCTTGATACTTTCCGCGGGCGGGCCCTTCGGCGCGTCCGGCTTGGCGGCGTATGCGCCCGCGACCAGCAGGCCGCTCGCGGCGGCGACCGCGGCGAGAACCGACATCAGTCTCTTCATCGCCCTTCCTCCTCATCCACAAGGTTATTGTTGGTTCCGCCGGCGCGCCGGCGGCTTGAGGAGAAATTGCATGCGAGGCGCGGCTGAAGCAAGACCGCAGCGCCTGTCAGGACGCCTATAGGCGTCGGGACGCCGCCTTTACGCGACCCCGGATTGCGCCCATGGTGCGGGCGGGTTTCGATTGGAGACTTGCTTGCTGGACGGGACGCCGGACACCGACGTCGTGGCTGAGGCCGCCGAGGCGCGCCGCGCGCCCCTCGACTATCCGTTCGCCGGAACGCCCGCGCCGGGGGAGGCGATCACCGTCGCGGACGGGGTCCTGTGGCTACGCTCGCCGCTGCCTTTCATCCTCAACCACATCAACGTCTGGGCGCTGCGCGACGGCGACGGCTGGACCATCGTGGATACCGGCGTTCGCAACAGCGCCGCGCGCGAGGCCTGGGAAACGGCGCTGGCCGGGCCGCTGGAAGGCCGCCCCGTGAAGCGGGTGATCGTCACCCACATGCACCCCGACCACGTGGGCCTCGCCGGCTGGTTCGTCGAGCGCTTCGACTGCCGCCTGTGGATGAGCCGGCTCGAGTACGTGACCTGCCGCCTGCTCGCCGCCGACACCGGGCGCCCGGCGCCCGAGGACGGGGTGCGCTTCTACCGCGCCGCGGGCTGGAGCGAGGCGCAGATCGAGGGCTACCGGCAACGCTTCGGCGGCTTCGGCCGCGGCGTCCATCACCTGCCCGACAGCTTCCGCCGCATCGGCGACGGCGACGTCATCGACATCGACGGCAAGGCCTGGCGCGTGGTCAGCGGCAACGGCCACTCGCCCGAACACGCCTGCCTGTGGCGCGAAGAGGACGGGGTGCTGATCTCCGGCGACCAGGTGCTGCCCAAGATCTCGTCCAACGTCTCGGTCTGGCCGACCGAGCCCGACGCCGATCCGCTGGCCGACTGGCTGGCCTCCATCGCGAAGCTGCGCGCGACCTTCCCGGCCGATACGCTGGTCTTGCCCTCGCACGGAGAGCCGTTCCGCGGCCTGCACCTACGGCTCGACGCGCTGGAGCGCGGCCATGAAAAGTCATTGCAGCGGCTGATCCGCACCCTGGCGACTCCGCGCCGGGCGGTGGACGTGTTCGGCTCCCTGTTCGCGCGGCCGATCGGCGACGACCTGCTGGGCATGGCCACCGGCGAGGGGCTTGCTCACCTGAACTGCCTGCGCAACCGTGGCTTAGCCGTGGCCGAGCCCGACTCGGACGGCGTGATCTGGTGGCGCGCCGCCTAAGAATGAGACGACGATGACCGAGCATGTGACCACTGAGCTGTCCGAGGGCGTGCTGACCCTCAGCCTGAACCGGGCGGACAAGCGCAACGCCATCACCGACGCGATGTACGCGGCCATGGCCGACGCGCTCGATGGCGCGGGCAAGGACGCGGCGGTGCGCGTGGTGCTGTTGCGCGCCGAGGGCGAGGCCTTCAGCGGCGGCAACGACATCGGCGACTTCATGGGCCAGCGGTCCCAGGGCGTGAACACCCAGGACCTGTCGGTCTTCCGCTTTCTGAAGGCCCTGGCGCATTTCGAAAAGCCGATCGTCGCGGCGGTGCGGGGTGTCGCCGTCGGCATCGGCACCACGGCGCTGCTGCACTCAGATCTGGTTTTCGTCGCCGAGGACGCCAAGCTTTCGACGCCGTTCGTGAACCTGGGCCTGGCGCCCGAAGCCGCGTCGAGCCTGCTGCTGCCCGCCCGCATCGGCTATGCGCGCGCCTTCGCCATGTTCGCGCTCGGTGATGTGGTCGACGGCAAGACGGCGGCGCAGTGGGGCTTGGCCAACGCGGCCCTGCCCGCGAACGAGGTGGATCGCGCGGCGCGCGAGGCGGCGGTGGCCCTGACCAAGCGGCCGCCCGGGTCGCTGATCGTGACCAAGCGGTTGATGCGCGACGCGGAGATGATCTGGTCGATCATGCGCGAGGAGGGCGCGGTCTTCCACGAGCGCCTGCAGAGCCCCGAGGCGGCCGAGGCCTTCGCCGCCTTCGTCCAGCGCCGGGCGCCGGACTTCTCCAAGGTCTGACTGTCTCCAAGGCCTGATTTTTCCAAAGCGGGATAGACGCGGCAGCGCTTGCGCCCTATGTGCCCGCGCTCCACCGGAGCCGGGCCATGGCCGCCGCCCAGATCTCAGAGCCGGACCCTGTCGTGATCGACCTCGAAACCGAGGCCGACGCGAAGGCGGTCGCCTATCTGGTGGACCACGCCTTCGGCCCCGGCCGCTGGGCCAAGACCGCCGAGCGCCTGCGCGAGCACAACCGTCCCATCGCCGGCCTGTCCTTCGTCGCGCGCGAGCGCGGACGGGTGGTGGGATCGGTGCGCCTGTGGCCGGTCAAGATCGGCGAAACAGCGGCGGCCTTCCTCGGTCCCATCGCGGTCGAGGATGCGCAGCGCCGCAACGGCGTCGGCGCGCGCCTGGTCGAGCAGGCCTGCACGGCGGCGCAGGCGCAAGGCGTCGCGGCCGTGTTGCTGGTCGGCGACGAACCCTACTTCGGCCGCTTCGGCTTCGTCCGCTGCACCGCATGCCTGCCGGGCCCGGTCGACACGCGCCGCGTGCTGATCCGCCCGTGCGACGGCCGCGAGGCGCCGGTCGGCGACGTGCGGCGGCCCTAGCCGACCCCCGACACCAGCGCTTCAAGCACCGCTGCGCGATTGCCCGGTGCGCCGTGGCGCTCCGCCATCACCAGGCGTGGGCCCAGGACCGCGGGCGCGACGGTGCGGACGTCGGCGGCGGAGGGCGAGGGGCGGCCGTCGATGAGGGCTGTGGCGCGGGCGAGGCGCATCAGCGCCTGGCCGGCGCGCGGACCCGGACCGCGCGCGACTTCGCTGCGCACGATGGGCGGCGCCGACGGATCGTCGGGGCGGGCGCGGCGCACCAGATCGAGCATCGCTTCCACCACATGCTCGCCTACCGGCAGTTCGACCGCAACGCGTTGTGCGGCCAGTAGAGAAACGGAGTCGATCGCCGGTGCAGGCGCCGCCGCGCGCGAGGCGGTCTCGATCAGCATGCGGCGCTCGCCGTCGCGGTCGGGGGCGCCCAGGTCGATCTGCAGCAGGAAGCGGTCGATCTCCGCCTCGGTGAATCCGGAAAGGCCGTCGCGGCCGCCGGTGGCGAACAGATGGAACGGCTTGGCCAGCGCGGCCCGCTGGCCGTCGACCATCAGCGTTCCGTCATGGGCCGCCTCGATCAGAGTCGCGCGCACCGCCGGCGAGGCCTGGTCGAGTTCGTCGGCGAGCAGCAGTTGGGCGAACAGGGGCGGGTCGGCGCGCTTTCCCCGGACGACCGGCGCCGGCCGCGCGGCGGCGGCCAGATCCAGGTCCGGCGTGAACGGCACGCGCCCGAAACTCAGGCCCGTAACCCGCGCCAGCCCTTCCACCAGCCGCGTCTTGGCCGAGCCCGGGCCGCCGGAGACCATGGCCCAGCCGCCCGCGACCAGCGCAGCCAGGCCCAGGTCCACCGCCCGGTCCTGGCCGAACACCACCCCGCGCAACGCCGTCCGCGTCCGACCCAGCGCCTCAGCGGCGCGCTCGAAGGCGGCGATGGTTTCGTTGGACGCTTCCCTGGCGGGCTCCATCGGCCTACCTCAAACCCTGAACTCGAACATGAACCACGGACTTTGGTTTAGGCAGGCACTGTGAACGGCCAAGGCGACAATTCCGATAAAACCGGGCCCGATAGTCAAGGATTGGCCGCTTTGGTCGAGGGCGCGCGCGCGTCTGGCGAAAAACGGCGCGGCTTGCCGCCGGTCCACCTGTGGAACCCCGAGGTCTGCGGCGACATCGACATCGTCATCCGCAAGGACGGCCTCTGGCTGCACGAAAAGACCCCGATCGGGCGCAAGGAGCTGGTGCGGCTGTTCTCCTCGGTGCTGCGCAAGGACCCCGACGGCTACTGGCTGGTGACGCCGGTCGAGAAGATGCGGATCACGGTCGAGGACGCGCCCTTCCGCGCCGTGCGCGTGGACCGCGAGGACGCGGGCTTGCGTTTCCTCACCAACGTCGAGGACGAGGTGCTCGCCGGGCCCGAGAACGCAATCCGCGTCGAAACCGACGCCGAAACCGGTGAACCCGCGCCTTATCTGCATGTGCGCAGAGGGTTGGAGGCGCGCATCGACCGTGCGGTGTTCTACGAGCTGGTCGACCTCGCGGAAGAACGCGATACGCCGGACGGCCCCGTGCTCGGCGTCGTGTCGCGGGGCGAATTCTTTGCGTTGGCGCCGGCAGGATTTCATCGTTCATGAGTACGGCGCAGACGCTGGCCCAACTGCGCGCCTTGCTGGAGGCGCGGCTCGACCCGATCCCCGGCTGGAGCGCCACGACGCACCCGCTCTATTCCGACTTCGATCTGAACCCCGATTTCCGCCCGGCCGCGAAACCCAAGTTGCGCGACTCCGCCGTCCTGGTGCCGATCGTCGCGCGCGAGGAAGGGTTCGGCGTTCTGCTGACCCGCCGCGCCGACACCCTGACCAGCCACACCGGCCAGATCGCCTTTCCCGGCGGCCGCTGCGACGACGGCGAGACGCCGGTGCAGACCGCACTCAGAGAAGCGCACGAGGAGATCGGCCTCGACCCCGCCTTCGTCGATCCCGTCGGCCTGTCCGACCGCTACGAGACGATCACCGGTTACGCCGTGAGCCCGGTCGTGGCGCTGGTGCGGCCCGGGTTCGTGCTCATCCCCAGTCCCGCCGAGGTGGCCGAGGTGTTCGAAACGCCCTTCGCCTTCCTGATGGATCCCGGCAACCACAAGCGCGAATTCTACGAGCGCGACGGTCACAAGCGCTGGTTCTACGCCATGCCCTGGGAGGGCAAATATATCTGGGGCGCGACCGCGGGGATGCTGCGGGCGCTGTGGATCCGCCTCTACGGCGACCAGGCCACCCCGGCCGAACGGGACGCCGCCGGTTGATCGCGCCGCCGATACAGGCCAGCTTGCCCGTATGAACGAGCGCCTTCCGCCACAGGACTGGATGAGCGACGCCGCGGTGACCGCGGTGATCGACGCGCTGGAAGCCGTCGGCGGCCATGATTGCGCGCGTTTCGTCGGCGGCGCGGTGCGCAACACCCTGATGGGCCTCGACGTCGCCGACGTCGACATCGCGACGACCCTGACGCCGCAGGCGACGATCGCGGCGCTGGAAGCGGCAAAGATCCGCGTGGTTCCCACCGGCGTCGAGCACGGCACGGTGACGGCGATCTGCAATCGCACGCCGTACGAGATCACCACCCTGCGCCGCGACGTCGAGACCGATGGCCGCCGCGCGGTGGTCGCCTTCACCACCAACTGGGCCGAGGACGCCCAGCGCCGCGACTTTCGCCTCAACGCGCTCTACGCCGACCGCACGGGGATGATCTACGACTACGTCGGCGGCGGCGTCGACGACGCGCTCGAAGGCCGTATCGTGTTCGTGGGCGAGCCGGAAACGCGCATCCGCGAGGACTATCTGCGCATCCTGCGCTTCTTCCGTTTCTTCGCCTGGTACGGCGACGGGGCGCCGGACCCCGAAGGTCTCGACGCGTGCAAGCGGCTTAAGGACGGCGTGGCGCGGCTGTCCGCTGAGCGGGTTTCGAAGGAGCTGCTGCGGCTGTTGGAAGCGCCCGATCCCACCGGGGCGATGTTCTTCATGGCGGCGAGCGGCGTGCTGGCCGTGGCGGTTCCGGCCGCCGTCGATCTCGACCGCTGCAACGCCATGGTCGGCATCGATCCTGACCCGGAACTCCGGTTGTCGGCTCTGCTGCCCGACGATCCGAAAGCGGTCGTGCGCGTCGCCGAGGCGCTGCGCCTGTCCACCGCCCAACGCGACCGGCTCGAAGCGGCCGCGCAGGACATCGCGCTCGATCTGACGCCGCAGGCTGCCCGCGCCGCGATCTACCGGATGGGCGTGCAGACCTTTTCCGATCGCGTAAAGCGAGCCTGGGCGCGGACGCCCGATGCGGAGGCGCAGGCGCAGAGCCTGCTCGATCTCGCGGCGCAATGGACGCGTCCGACGTTTTCGCTCGGCGGCGAGGACGTGATGGCGCTCGGCGTGGCCAAGGGGCCCGAGATCGGGCGCTTGCTGCGCGAGACCGAAGACTGGTGGATCGCCAACGATTTTCCCGCAGAGGGCCTGCGCGAAAAGCTGGCGTCGCTCGCCAAGGATGCGCACGCGTGACCAAGGCGCCCGTCGGCTATTCCGGCAAGGCTCTGATCGACAAGCTGGGTCTGAAGCCCGGCGGCGTGCTCTGCGCCGTGGGCGCGCCGAAGCACTATCGAGAGCTCGTCTCGCCGCTTCCCGACGGCGCGACACTGAAGACCGCGCCCGACGCGAAGGCTCAGATCGTTCACCTGTTCGTCGCCGACACGGCGGCGCTGAAGGCGAAGATCAAGGCGACGGTCGCGGCGCTCCCGGCCGGCGCGGCGCTGTGGATTTCCTGGCCGAAGAAGTCGTCGGCAAAGTTCGTTGACCTGACCGAGGACGGTATCCGCAAACTGGTCTTGCCGACCGGGCTGGTGGACGTGAAGGTGGCGGCGGTGGACGAAGACTGGTCCGGGCTCAAGTTCCTGAGGCGAAAGACGTGAAACTCGGCATTCTGGAGACCGGCGCGCCGCCGGGCGGCCTCGAAAAGGAATTCGGCGACTACAGCGCCATGTTCAAGCACATGTTGCGCGATGCGGGCTTTACCGGCGCGATCGAGACGATCGACGTGGTGAAGAACCAGTTCCCGGCGACGCCGGAAGCCTTCGACGCCTATCTCGTCACCGGGTCGGCCGCCGGCGTCTACGATCCAGAACCGTGGATCGCGCCGCTGATCGGCTTTCTGCGCTCGGCCAAGGGCCGCGCGAAACTGGTCGGCGTCTGTTTCGGTCACCAGGTCATGGCCGAGGCGTTCGGCGGCAAGGTGATCAAGTCGCCGAAAGGCTGGGGCCTGGGCCTGACCGACTACGCCGTCGAAGACGTCGAACCGTGGATGGACCCGGTCGCCAGCGTCGCGCTCGCTGCGTCGCACCAGGACCAGGTGGTGGAACTGCCGCCGGGCGCCCGCATCGTCGCCGCCAGCGATTTCACGCCCTACGCCGCCCTGGCCTACGGCGACCAACCCGCGATCTCGATCCAGCCGCACCCGGAGTTCGCACCAGAATACGCAAGCGCGCTGATCGAACGGCGCCTGGAAACCGTCCTGACCGAAGCCCAAGGCCGCGCCGCGATGGCGACGTACACGCGCCCGAACGACAACGCCCGCGTGGGCGGCTGGATACGGCGGTTCTTGGAAAGGCCTTAACCGGTCAATGCGTCTCCCTTCCTCCTCGATGGAGGAAGGGTCGGGGATGGAGATGAGTGCAGGGCGTTTCCGGATTAGCGCGGGTGGCGCCGCCCGCGATCCTTCCTGACATCATTTGCCCACATCTCCCTCCCTGCCCTCCCTCCATCGAGGAGGGAGGGTTCTGTCCTAGGGCCACTTCACTTGCGGCGGCATCGAACTCAGGATCGATTCGACGTTCCCGCCGGTTTTCAAACCAAACAAGGTGCCGCGGTCGTAGAGGAGGTTGAACTCGACGTAGCGGCCGCGGCGGATCAGTTGCTCTTCGCGTTCCGCGTCGCCCCAGGGCTCTTCCATCCGGCCGCGACAGATCTCGGGGTAGACCGCCAGGAACGCCTCGCCCACGTCGCGCACGAAGGCGAAGTCGCGGTCGAAGTCGCCGCTGTCGTGGCGGTCGAAGAAAATGCCGCCGACGCCGCGCGGTTCGTCGCGGTGCGGCAGAAAGAAGTACTCGTCGCACCAGGCCTTATATTTCGCGTACCAGGTCGGATCGTGCGACTCGCACGCCGCCGCCATCGCGTGGTGGAAGCGCACCGAGTCGTAGAAGTCGGGCTTGCGCTGATAGTCCAGCACCGGCGTCAGGTCGGCGCCGCCGCCGAACCAGGCCTTGGTGGTGGCGATGTAGCGGGTGTTCATGTGCACCGCCGGCACGCGCGGGCTCTTCGGATGCACGATCACGCTGACCCCGGTGGCGAAGAAGCGCGGGTCGTCTTCGGCGCCGAGCATGGTCTTGGCGAACTCGGGCGAGAAGGTTCCGTGCACGGTCGAGACGTGGACCCCGGCCTTTTCGAAGAAGCGGCCGTGGAGCATGGCCATCACGCCGCCGCCGCCTTCCTCGCGCGTCCACGGCGTGCGCACGAAGCGGCCCGGGCCGGGGCCGTAGAGGGCTTCCGGCGCTTCGTCCTCCAGGCGCTCAAGGGCCGCGCAGATGCGGTCGCGCAGGGCTTCGAACCAGGCGCGGGTCTGCTGCTTGCGGTCTTCGATGAGGGCGGTTTCGGTCACTGCCGGGTGTTAGGCCCGACGGTGGGATTTCTCCAACTGATTTCAAACCGGCCAGCCGCCGGTCTGCCGCAGCGCCTCCCCCAGCGCCAGGGCGGCGGCGGTCACCAGGTTCAGCGAGCGGGTCTCGGCCCGGATCGGGATCACCACGCGCGCATCGGCCCGGGCGTGGACCTCGTCGGGGACGCCGGCGCTCTCGCGGCCGAGCAGCAGGGTGTCGGGGGCCTCGAAGCGGAAGGCGTCGAGCCGGGTTGCGCCGCGGGTGGTGAGCAGCACCAGCCTTCCCGGAACACGGTTCGCCAGGAACCCGGACCACGAATCATGTCGCGTCACCTCGGCCTGGTCTGCATAGTCCAGGGCCGCCCGTTTCAGGCTCCGGTCGGACAGGGGGAAGCCGCAGGGCTCGATCACGTCGAGCGGAACCCCCAGACAGGCCGCCAATCGTATGGAAGCGCCCAGGTTTTGCGGAATGTCCGGTTGAAAAAGGGCGAGGCGCATTCTAAGCGGGGTCCGCGACGCGCGACCCGGGGGTCCTCGCGCCGTCGAGGCTGGGGTTTTGCAGCCGCGGCGGAAGCGAGCGGCCGATGCCCGGACGGGCCGAGCAAGGTGTAAGTGAGGCGGCCCGACCCGCAAGCGGGGACGCGGCCGGTTCAGGAAAAAAGGTGACGCAGTGACCGATACGGTCGAGCACGCGCCCGACGGGGGCCAGGACCCCAGCCGGCGCGACTTTATCAACATCGCTGCGGGCGCCATGGCGGTCGGCGGCATGGCGGCGATCGCCTGGCCTCTGATCGATCAGATGAACCCGGCGGCCGACACGCTGGCGCTGTCGTCCATCGAGTTCGACGTGACCAAGGTGACCCTGGGCCAGCAGGTGGTGATCAAGTGGCGCGGCAAGCCGCTGTTCATCCGCAACCGCACCCCCAAGGAAATCGCCGAGGCCCGCGCGGTGCCGCTGTCGGAGCTCAGGGATCCTCAGACCGATCAGCAGCGGGTCAAGCCCGGCCACGATCAGTACCTGGTGGTGATCGGCGTCTGCACCCACCTCGGTTGCGTGCCCAACTTCGGCACCGGCGATTACGGCGGCTGGCTCTGCCCCTGCCACGGGTCGCAGTACGACACCTCCGGCCGGATCCGCAAAGGCCCTGCGCCGCTGAACCTAGCGGTGCCGGATTACACCTATCTCACGCCTACGCGCGTCAAGGTCGGTTGAGGGGATAAGCGAAGCTCATGAGCGATCACGAATCCACCTACGTCCCCAAGACCGGCATCGAGAAGTGGCTCGATACGCGTCTGCCGATCATCCGCTTCAGCGCCGACTACATGGCGCTGCCCACTCCGCGGAACCTGAATTACTGGTGGACCTTCGGGGGGATCCTCTCGATCTGCCTGATGATCCAGATCATCACCGGCGTCGTGCTGGCCATGCACTATGTGCCGGCGTTCAGCTCGACCACCAACGCGGCGTTCAACAGCGTCGAGCGCATCATGCGCGACGTGAACTACGGGTGGCTGATCCGCTACGTCCACGCCAACGGCGCGTCGATGTTCTTCCTGGCGGTCTACGTCCACATGTTCCGCGGTCTCTACTACGGGTCCTACAAGGCCCCGCGTGAGATGATCTGGCTGCTCGGCTGCGTGATCTTCCTGCTGATGATGGCCACGGCCTTCATGGGCTATGTGCTGCCGATGGGGCAGATGTCGTTCCACGGCGCGGTGGTGATCACCAACGTGATCGGCGCCATCCCCGTCATCGGCCCGGGTATCCTGACCTGGCTGCAGGGCGGCCCGGCGGTGGACGAGCCGACGGTGCGTCGCTTCTTCTCGCTGCACTATCTGCTCCCCTTCGCCATCCTGGGCGTGGTGGTGCTGCACCTGTGGGCGCTGCATACCTCGGGTCAGAACAACCCGGTCGGCATCCTGATCCCGAAAGAGCGGACCAAGCAGGACACCTTGCCGTTCCATCCGTACTTCACGGTGAAGGACGGCTTTGCGGCGACCCTGTTCCTGATCATGTTCGCGGTGTTCGTGTTCTACATGCCGAACGCGCTGCAGCACGCCGACAACTACATCCCGGCAAACCCGCTGCATACGCCGGCCCGGATCGTGCCGGAATGGTACCTGCTGCCGTTCTACGCCATGCTGCGCGCCATCCCGAACAAGGTCGGCGGCGTGTTCGTGATGTTCGGCTCGATCTTCATGCTGTTCATCCTGCCCTGGCTCGACACCTCGAAGGTGCGCTCGCTGCGTTACCGGCCGGCGATGCGCTGGTTCTTCTTCATCTTCGTGCTCAACTGCCTGTTCCTGGGCTGGTGCGGCGCCAACGAGCCGGACGGCCAGGTGATCCCGGGCCTGAAGACGATCACGTTGGCGGACGGAGATCTGAACAGCTTCCTGTGGCTCGCCCGGGTGCTGACCGCCTACTACTTCGCGTTCTTCCTGGTCATCATTCCGTGGATGGGACTGCGCGAGACGCCGCTGCCGATACCGGATTCGATTTCGACGCCGGTCTTGTCCACCGCCGACCAGAAGAACGGTTGAGCCCGATGAAACATTCCACGTTCAAGGGCATCACTCGCCTCGCCACGGTCTTTGCCGCCGGCGTGCTGATCGCCGGCCTCGCGGCGCCCGTCTTCGCCGGCCAGACCGCCAAGGAACCGCGCCAGCCCTCCCAAGGCTTCACCTTCGAAGGGCCATTCGGGCGGCACAACCAGGAGCAGCTGCAACGTGGTTTCAAGGTTTGGCGGGAGGTCTGCTCCTCGTGCCACTCCATGAACCTCGTCCACTTCCGTGACCTGGGCACGGACGGCGGTCCGTTCTGGGATCCGAAGTATCCGAACCCGAATGATAACCCGCGGGTGAAGGCGCTCGCGGCGATGTACCAGGTCTCGGATATCGACACGACCACGGGCGACGCGATCAAGCGGCCGGGGATTCCTGCCGACGCTTTTCCGGCGCCCTATGCGAACGACCTCGTCGCCGCGGGCGCGAACGGCGGCGCGGCGCCGCCGGACCATTCGACCATCGCCAAGGCCCGCGAAGGCGGCGCGCGTTACATCTATTCCCTCATCGCCTTCGGCTATGAACCGGCGCCCGCCGGTCTGAAGAAGACCGCCGCGCAGAACTACAACTCGTACATGCCGGGCGATCTGTCGGGCTTCTGGTCCGGCAAGGGTCCGGTGCCTCCGGGCAGCTTCATCGCCATGCCGCCGCCGCTGAAGGCGGGGCAGGTGACCTTCGACGACGGGACCAAGTCGACGTTGCCGCAGGAGGCCGCCGACGTCGCCGCCTTCCTCGACTGGGCGTCCGATCCGCATTCGGAGGATCGCAAGGAGGTGGGCCTGGGCGCGCTCGCGTTCCTGATCATCCTGTCGGGGCTGACGTTCTTTTCGTACAAGCGGATCTGGCGCAACGTTTCGCACTGAGACGCATCGCCATGACCACGATCACACCCGCGAGCCTCACGGCTTCGCGGGTGTTTTCATTTGCGGGCACGCCATGGACCTGAAGACCGCCATCCGCACCATCCCCGACTATCCCAAGCCCGGGATCATGTTTCGCGACATCTCGACCCTGCTCGGCGATCCCAAGGCGTTCCGCCGCGCGGTGGACGAACTGGTGCAGCCGCTGGCGGGGCAGGCCATCGCCAAGGTCGCCGGCGTCGAGGCGCGTGGGTTCATCCTGGGCGGCGCGGTGGCGCATCAGCTCTCGGCCGGCTTCGTGCCCATCCGCAAGAAGGGCAAGCTGCCCCACCGCACCCTGCAGGTCGCCTATGCGCTGGAGTACGGGCAGGACGTGATCGAGATGCACGCCGACGCCCTGGTGGCAGCCGAGCGGGTGGTGCTGGTCGACGATCTGATCGCCACCGGCGGCACGGCAGAGGCCGCAATCAAGCTGCTGCGCCAGACCGGCGCCGAGGTCGTCTCGGCTTGCTTCGTCGTCGATCTGCCTGATCTCGGCGGCGCCGACCGGTTACGCGCCATGGGGGTGAGCGTCTCCACCTTGGTGACCTTCGAAGGCCACTGAACGAGCACGCTTGACACGGGTGGGCCGACGCGGTCGGTTCGCCGCAAATCAGGGTTCGAGACCATGAGCACCGCCGCCAAGCTGCAAGTGAAGACCGTCGCCGAAGGGCGCGCCAGCTCCGAGACGGGGGCCAGCGAGATCGACATCGTCCACAACGATGGGACGACGATCCTTCAGCTCGACCAGGAGGCGCTGCTGCGCCTCACCGCCATGGTGCTGCGGCTGCAGACCATCGCGCCGCCCTCCGCCGGCGAGCCGCTGAACCTGCGTCCGTTCCCGGTGGACTGGTGGACGCTGGGCCCGACGCCGGACCGCCGCGAAGTCGTGATGAGCTTCGAGATCATCGGCGGCGGCCACATCGCCTTCCGTATGGACCTGGAAAACGCCGGACGCATGGCCGACATGTTCCGCCAAATCATGGGCGGCCTGGGCGGGCCGCCGAGGTTCAGCTAGGTTTTATCAACGAAGCTATCGATGACCTTTTTCTCGCCGGCCTTTTCGAAGGCGACGGTGAGCTTGTTGCCTTCGATGGCCTTGATCAGGCCGTAGCCGAACTTCTGATGGAAGACGCGCTCGCCCCTCGACCAGCCGGCGCCGGCGGAGGGCTCCGACACCGCGACCAGTTTCGCCTGGCCGTCGATCACCGGCTGACGCGAACCGCCGCCGCCCAATCTTCCACCGTTCTGGCGTCCACCGACCGCGCCGCGTTCCTGCGCGCGGCGCCAGCCCGGTGAATCGTAGCCTGACTTGAAGGCCGGCGCCTCGTCCCAGCGGCTCGCCGCCTGCTGCATGCCCGGACCGCCGCCGTAGTAGCCGGTCTCGCTCGACGCCTCGACCGCGTCGAGCGGCAACTCGTCGACGAAACGCGACGGCAGCTGCGTCGTCCAGCGTCCGTACACGAGACGGTTCGCGGCAAACGACAGACGCGCTTCCTCGCGGGCGCGGGTGATGCCGACGTAGGCAAGGCGGCGTTCCTCCTCCAGACCCTTCTCGCCCTTCTCGTCGATGGAGCGCTGCGAGGGGAAGACGCCTTCCTCCCAGCCGGGGAGATAGACGATCGGAAATTCCAGCCCCTTGGCCGAGTGCAGGGTCATGATCTGCACCGCGTCTTCGCCGGCGCCGCGGTCGAGGTCGAGCACCAGGGAGACGTGCTCCAGATAGGCCTCGAGCGTGTCGAAGGCCTGCATCGACTGGATCAGTTCCTTCAGGTTGTCGAGGCGCGTCTGTCCGGTGGCGCGGTCGCTGCGCCAGAAATCAGTGTAGCCGCTTTCCTCCATCACCGTTTCGGTCAGCTCGAAATGGCGCACCGACTGGCCCAGCGTATGCCAGCGGTCCACGTCGCGGATGAAGTTCGACAGGGCCGTGCGGGTGCGCGCCGGCAGCTCGTCGGCGCCGATCAGTTCGCGCGACGCCGTCATCGCCGACACGCCCGAGCGGCGGGCGTGGGACAGGATCTTCTGCACCGAGGCGTCGCCGATGCCGCGCTTGGGCATGTTGACGATGCGCTCGAAAGCGAGGTCGTCGTCCTGGGACTGGATCAGGCGCAGATAGGCGTGGGCGTCGCGGATTTCCGCCCGCTCGAAGAACCGCGGGCCGCCGACCACGGTGTAGGGAATCTGCAGCAGCACGAAGCGCTCTTCGAAGGCGCGCATCTGGAACGAGGCGCGCACCAGAACCGCCACGTCCTTGTAGCGCCGCCCCTTGCGGCGCAGGTCCTCGATCTCGTCGCCGATCAGGCGCGCCTCGGCCTCACCGTCCCAGACGCCGCGCACGCGCACCTTTTCGCCCGCGTCGCCTTCGGTCCACAGGGTCTTGCCGAGACGGCCCTTGTTGGCGCTGATCAGGCCGGAGGCCGCGGCCAGGATATGTTTTGTGGAGCGATAGTTGCGCTCCAGCCGGATCACCCGCGCGCCGGGGAAGTCGCGCTCGAAGCGCAGGATGTTGTCCACCTCGGCGCCGCGCCAGCCGTAGATCGACTGATCGTCGTCGCCGACGCAGCATACGTTCTTGCGCTCGGACGCCAGCAACCGCAGCCACAGATACTGGGCCACGTTGGTGTCCTGGTATTCGTCCACCAGGATGTAGCGGAAGCGGCGGTGATATTCCGACAGCACATCCTGGTGCTTGGTGAAGATGGTCAGGTTGTGCAGCAACAGGTCGCCGAAATCGCAGGCGTTCAGGATGCGCAGGCGGTCCTGATAGAGCGCGTACAGCTTCTGGCCGCGGTTGATCGCAAAGTCGTGCTCCGACGCAGGCAGCTTGTCCGGGGTCCAGCCGCGGTTCTTCCAGTGATCGATCAACCCCGCCAATGCGCGCGGCGTCCAGCGCTTGGTGTCGATATTCTCCGCCTCGAGGATCTGTTTGATCAGCCGTTCCTGATCGTCGACGTCGAGGATGGTGAAGCTCGACTTCAGTCCCACCAGCTCGGCGTGCCGCCGCAGGATCTGGGCCGCGACCGAGTGAAAGGTGCCGAGCCAGCGCAGGCCTTCCGACGACGGCCCGATCAGGTGGGTGATCCGCTCGCGCATCTCGCGCGCGGCCTTGTTGGTGAAGGTGACCGCCAGCAGCTCCCACGGCCGCGCCTGGCCGGTCGAGAGAATGTGCGCCAGCCGCGTGGTCAGCACCCGGGTCTTGCCCGTGCCCGCCCCCGCCAGCACCAGCACCGGCCCCTCGACCGCCAGCACCGCCTCGCGCTGCTCGGTGTTCAGCCCCTCCAGATAGGCGTCGCCGCCCGCCGGCTGAGGCCGGGCAAGGTCGGAAACGCGGGGCGGGGCGGGGAGGTCGGTCATGGACGAGTCGCGAACATAGGGTGCGGCCTCGGTGGCGGAAACCAGCTTCGACCGGGGCTCAAGGACGCGGACCGGGGCGGCGCCACCCGCACCGTAAATCCACCGTAGTTACGGATGGCGTTTGCGCACTGGGAGAGAGCCCCCGTTCAAGGCGAAGCTGAAGCGCCGGACTAAAGCCGCCTCAGCGCCGAAGGACCGGTCCCACCCGGATGCCCCCAAGCGATCCCGACCGGATCGGAGGCGGCGCGGGAAACCGCTGAACCAGACGGGCGCGGTTCCATAGCTCCATGGGGTGGCCGTCGCGGTGCTTTTCCACCGTCTGGATCGCGTCGTCATCGTCCTTGCAGTCAAGTTCGATGACGCGCCGTATCTGGTCGCCGCTCATAAAATAGAGCCGGTAGTAGGCCATGGCGATCTTCCAGCGATCGAGCCAAAAACGCCTATTCCGATGAACTCCGTTCGGTCAATCCCGGCCTCCGACATTGCGGAATGAATATTATCGGCTCGAGAGAACATAACACGAACACGACCGTCCTTCAAGTCGACCGAAAGCCCAAGTTACTTCGCCGCCCTGGACGCGCGTTCGACCGCCTCGACGGCGACCGCTGGACCGGCGACACCGATGATCTCGAGCGCCTTATCCTCCAACAGGGCTTTGTGTTTCCAGAAGTCGCCGAGATTGTCGATGAAGCCCTTCGGCAGGTCGTCGGCGGTCTGCACCTCGACGTACAGGTGCGACAGGGTCGAGACCCCCAGTAGGCGGTCGTTGCGCTCGCGTTTGCCGTGCTCGCGCTCTTCGACCTGCAGCACTCCGATGAGACGCACTTCGATCAGGGCTCCGGTCGGATTGGGTTCGTCGGCGATGATCATCACATCCAGCGGGTCGCCGTCGTCGCAGAGGGTCGAAGGGACGAAACCGAAATCCAGCGGAAAGGACATGCCCTCCGGCAGCAGCTTGTGCGCCATGAACATGCGGGTCTTCGGATCGTAGTCGAACTTGGTCCGGCAACCCTTGGAGGTCTCCACCACCACCCGGCAGACACGGGTCTTTTCGTTCAGGGCGTGATCGAGCCTGGTCAGTTTGGGCATGGGACGGACCTCGCTTTAACGTCCGTACACGAACGAACCCGGCCGTCGCCGGTTCCGCGGGCTTCAGGCGCGCGAGCGTTGCACCCAGGCCAGGGCCGCCAGCCGGCAGGCCGACGCCAGGGGACGATCGGCGCGGGCCTTGTCGAGGTCGGCGACCAGGGCGGCGAGGCTGCGGCGCTCGGCTTCGGCCATAGCTTCGAGCGCGGTCCAGAACTCGGGCTCCAGGGCCAGGGAGGTGGAATGGCCGGCCAGGGTCAGGGACCGTTTTCTCAGGTTGACCATAGGTGATCTTGCGCCCGTCCTGATCGGCGATAACCTATCGCCCATGCTCGACGACCTTACGTCCCTGCCGGCCGACCGGCCAAGGCTCGCTGTCGTGACGCCCCAGGGCGCCCGCGCGCCCAGCGCCGATGACGCGGCCCGCGAGTACAAGGGTCGCCGCATCCGGCCGCTCGACGCTTGGCGCGCCTATCGCAAGCTGATGCGGGACAAGGAAGACACCGTCCAGGTGTTCGAGATCATGAACGCGCTGAGCGGCATGGCCACGCCCAAGGGCTACATGAAGCTGACCCGGGTGGCCGGCGGCATCGCGTTTAAGCGCGAGGAACTGTCGGACAAGTTCCGCGACCCGGCCTGGCTCGCCCAGTTCGCGCCGGGCACCGTGGGCGGCGCCTACCGCGAGTTCATGGCGCGCGAGAACCTGTCGGTGGATGCGCTGGCCCGCGACAACCGCGCGATCTCGCCGTTCATCGAAGCGCCCCACGTCTACGCCTGGTACGGGCGGCGCGTGCGCGACATCCACGACGTCTGGCATGTGCTGACCGGCTATGGCCGCGACGCCCTGGGCGAGACCTGTCTGGTGTCCTTCTCCTACGCCCAGACCGGCAATCTCGGCTTCGGCTTCATCGGCGCGGCGTCGGCGTTCCGCGTCGCCAAGGGGCTGCGTTCGATCCCGGCGCGCAAGGCGGCGTGGGAAGCCTGGCGCAACGGCCGCAAGGCGCGCTGGCTGCCGGCGGTCGACTACGAAAAGCTGTTCGCCGAACCGCTCGAAGCGGCGCGCCAACGGCTGGGGCTGGCGGACCCGAAGGTTTATCTCTCCGTGCCGGCGGAGGTGCGCGCGCGTCTGAGCTTCCAGGGCATGGCGCCGGCGGCCTGACGTCGTAAGGTGCGCAGATGAGCATTCAGCGCATCCAACCCGGCCCCCACTACAGCGAAGCGGTCATCCACAACGACACCGTCTATCTCTCCGGCCAGATCGGCGAGGGCGACACCATCGCCGAGCAGACCCGCTCCGCCCTGGCCTATATCGAAGACCTGCTGGCCGAGGCCGGCAGCGACAAGTCGAAGCTCCTGTTCGTGACCATCTGGCTGGCCGACATCGCCGACTACGACGACATGAACGCGGTCTGGGACGCCTGGATCGGCGGCGAGAACGCACCGGCCCGCGCCACCGGCGAAAGCAAGCTGGCCTCGCCCGACTACAAGGTCGAGATTATCGTCACCGCGGCGCTGAGCGGAGATTGAAACGGATGCCCAAGGTTCGCGCCAACGGAATCGACATCGAGCACCAGTGGGTCGGCGCACCGGACGGGGCGCCGCTGGTTCTGATCAACGGGCTGGGCGAGCAGCTCATTCGCTGGTCGCCGGCCTTGCTGGCGCGGATGGGTGAGCGCGGCTATCGGGTGCTGATTTTCGACAATCGCGATGCGGGTCTGTCCACCCACTTCGACGGCGTGAGCGTCGATCTCGCGGCGGTGACGGCGGCCTATGCGGCGGGCAAGCGCGCCGAGGTTCCCTATCTGCTGGACGACATGGCGGGCGATGCGTTCGGGCTGATCGCCGTGCTCGGGCTTGCACGCGTGCACGTGGTCGGCGTTTCCATGGGCGGGATGATCGCGCAACAGCTCGCGGCGATCGCGCCGGAGCGGGTCGCGTCGCTGACCTCGATCATGTCCACCACCGGCAATCCGGCCGTGCCGCCGCCGACGCCGGAAGCCGCCGCGGTCTTGTTTGGCCCGCGGCCCGATCCGCGCACGGACCGCGAGGCCTACGTCGAACACAGCCAGAAGATATGGCGCACAATCGCCGGCCCGGACTATCCGCCGGACGAGGCCGAGGTGCGCGCGCGGGTGTTGGCGTCCGCCGATCGCGCCTACGATCCGGCCGGCTTCACGCGCCAGATCGCAGCGGTCTACGCCTCGGGCGACCGCCGCGCGTCGCTGCACAAGATCACGGCGCCCACGGTGGTGGTGCACGGCGAGAAGGACCCGCTGGTCAATGTCGAAGGCGGCCGCGACACGGCGGCCAATATCAAGGGCGCGGAGCTGCGCATCATCCCTGGCATGGGCCACGACCTGCCGCCGCCGCTCTGGGACCAGGTGCTCGACGCCATCGACCTTGCGGCGTCCCGGGGCCCGCTCGCGCGTTAAGCGTGGGTTCAAGTGCTTTTGTTAGAGTGAGCCCATGAGCCGCGACCTCGTCCAGAAAGCCCAACCCGGCCTTCCGGTCCCGCATTATCCCAACCTCTGGGAGCGGGCCGCGGACAAGTGGGTTCATATCTCGGCGCTGGCGGTCTTCGGTCTCGGCGCGGCGGTCCTGGTGTTCCTGGCGGCGACGCGCGGGCAGGCGGGGCTGATCGTGGCGTCCGCCGTCTATGGCGCGGCGCTGATCGCCATGCTGGCCTTTTCCACCGCCTATAATCTCAGCCGCGAGAGCGCGGCGCGGCCGTTCCTGCGCCGGCTGGACGAGGCGGGCATCTTCCTGATGATTGCCGGGTCCTACACGCCCTTCACCACCCAGCGCCTGCACGGCGGCTGGGCCTGGAGCATGACGCTGCTGGTCTGGGCCATCGCGCTGGCCGGCATCGTCGGCAAGATCGCCGCGCCGCGGATCTCCGAGCGGGTGTGGACCGGGCTCTATGTCCTGTTCGGCTGGGTCGCGGTGATCGCCCTCGAGCCGCTGCGCCGCAGTCTGCCGGTGGCGGCGCTGTTGCTGCTGCTGGCCGGGGGCCTCGTCTATACCGCCGGCAGCGTGATGTTCCTGATCCGCCGCCTGCCGTTCCGCCGTGCGGCCTGGCACGGGATGGTCTGCGTCGGCGCCGGCCTGCATTTCAGCGCCGTGCTGGTCGGCGTGTTTTTCGGGTCGGCCGCAGCAGGCTGAAACCTGCCGCAACAAGATTCGAGACGATCCCCGGCCCAGGCTCTGCTATCGGGCGGCGCATGTCCGAACAAACCGAGTCGAAAACCGCGACGCCCGCCGCCCAAGGTGCGCCGACGCTGGGCCGCGACCTGTTCGCCATGGTCGCCTGCAGCCTGATCTGGGGCACGACCTGGTTCGCGATCACCTTCCAGTTGGGCGGGCCGGACGGGCGCCTGGCGGTCGCGCCCCTGGTGTCGCTGGTCTACCGCTTCGGGTCCGCTGCGCTGGTCCTGTTCGTGTGGCTCTTGGCGACGCGCAAGCAAGTCCGGCTGAGCGCACGACAGCATGTGACCGTCGCGTTGCAGGGCGTCTTTGTCTTCACCGTCAACTACGCCTGCGTCTATTTCGCGGAACAGCACATCGCGTCCGCCGCAGCGGCCGTGGGGTTTGCGGCGCTGTCGTTCGTGAACCTGGTGCTGTTTCGGGTCGTGTACGGACAAAGAGTTCCCCCCGCGGCGTGGCTCGCGGCGGTGGCGGGCGTGCTGGGCGTCGTGGTGATGTCCTGGGCGGAGCTGGAGCGCGCGCACCTCGACACCGGCGCGCTGATGGGCCTCGGGCTCCTGTTCATCGGCGTGCTCGGGTCGTCGATCGCCAATCTGTTCGCCTACCGCGCCACCGAGCAGGGTGTCGAGACGGCCACCAGCACGGCGTGGGCGATGCTGTACGGCACGGTGTTTCTGGCGCTCTGGGCGGTGGTCAGGGGCGACGCCTGGAGCTTCGATCCGCGGCCCGGCTACGTGCTCTCGCTGGCCTATCTGTCGCTGTTCGGATCGGTGTTCGGGTTTGTGCTCTACTTCGGCCTGGCGCGGCGGCGCGGCTACGGCTTCGCGTCGTATATTTCGGCGATCACCCCGCCGATCGCCATGGCCATCTCGGCCGTGTTCGAGCACGCGCGCTGGGGCATCGAGGCGGCATTCGGCGTGGCGCTGGTGGTGATCGGCCAGGTGCTGCTGATCCGCGCCAAGAAGGCGTGATCGGATCGCGTTGTTTACGGGAATCGTCGCGGCTTAGTTGGCGTCTTCAGGAGGAACCACGAAGACCACAAAGACCACGAAGAAAAGAGGAAAGATAAAAAGCTTTCGAGCGCGAAGCGCTCACGCGTTCTAGATGCGCCTTCGGCGCGACTTCGTGGTCTTTGTGGCCTTCGTGGTTGAATCCTACGACAGAACCTACTCGCGCTCGTGGTCGTCGAGCTTGCGCTTGGCGACCTGACGTTCGGCTTCGGCCTTCTGTTTTTCAGCCTTGGTGCGACCAAAGCTGACGCGGTTGGTCTTCGCCTGGTCCGTGCGCTCCGCCTTGGCCTTCGCCTTGCGCGCCTTGTTCAGGTTGACGACCTCAGCCACGGCGATCTCCCCACGGTCCGCCGACGGCGCTCTGCCGCGGCGTGCGAACCGCGAAGACGTTTATCAGGATCAGGCCCGCGAGAAAGCCGCCGAGATGGTCCTCCCACGCGATGGGCAGGATGTGAAAATGGGTCAGCGCCGCTGCGCCCACCACGTTCACGAGGATAAACGGCACGCTCATGGCCAGCGCCTTGCGCGACCATGGCGCATCGAGCGGACCCGGTGAAAACGGAATGCGCACCATCGCACCCCACAGGCCTGAAATCGCGCCTGAGGCGCCGACCGCGGGCAGGGCGCTGTCGGGCTGGATGGCGACAAAGGCGAGGCCGCCCGCAAGGCCGCACACCAGAAACAGCACCCAGAACTTCAGAAAGCCCATGACGCCGCGGCCCATGGCCAGAGCGACCGGCGTGGAGACGGAAAGGGCGACGGCGATGTTCATGCCGATGTGCAGCCAGCCGCCGTGCAGGAACATCGAGGTGAACAGGGTCCACCAGCGCCCCTGCTGCAGCGCCTGGCCCGACAGGGCGCCCCACTGGAACAGTTCGTTCTGTCGCGCGTCGCTCATCCCGTAGGCGAGCTGGCCCGCGAAACAGAGGGCGAGCACGATCGGCAGGCTGATGGCGGCCGGCGCCGCGGCGAAGGCGGCGCCGAAGAAGGGCTCTCTTGTGCTGTCGCGCGGGGTCATCGAGCCGGCAGGGTTTTGGGGGCGGTGTACAGGGTCAGCATAGGCGTTTCCTGGAAAGCGCGCCGATCATGGCGAAGCTACGGCTCCTGTCCAGCTTGGGAACTTCCGGCAAAGGCGGGGGTTGAGACAGCAACCGCCGGGCGGCGGGTCAACCTCCCAGGGTGAAAGGACAATCCCATGATCGAAACCTCGAGCATTCGCGAACACATGGAAGTCGTCGGCTCCGACGGCAAGCACGTCGGCAAGGTCGATCACGTGAAGGGCTCGGAAATCGAGCTGGCCAAGTTCGACTTCGGCGCCGGCCTCGCGCACCACCTGGTGCCGATCAGCTGGGTCGAGCGGGTCGCCGACGACAAGGTCTTCCTGACCATGACCAAGGATCAGGCCAAGGAGCAGTGGATCAAAGAAGCCAAGCACTAGAACCTGATCGCGACACCGAGACCGACGCCGCCCGCCTCTCACGCGGGCGGCGTTGTCATGTGATCAGCCCGGGTGGATCATCTTTTCCGGACGAACCAGGGTGTCGAATTCTTCCATGGTGACATAGCCGCCGCCGACGGCTTCTTCGCGCAGGGTGGTGCCGTTCTTGTGCGCGGTCTTGGCGATCTTGGCGGCGTTGTCGTAGCCGATCTTGGGCGCGAGCGCGGTGACCAGCATCAGCGAACGTTCCAGCGCGGCCTTGATGTTGTCCTCGCGCGCGGTGATGCCGACAACCATGTGGTCGGTGAAGCTGATCGCCGCGTCGCTCATCAGGCGCACCGACTGCAGGAAGTTGTAGGCCATCACAGGATTGTAGACGTTCAGTTCGAAGTGGCCCTGGGAGTCCGCAAAGGTCAGGGTCGCGTGGTTGCCGAAGATCTGGCAGCAGACCTGCGTCAGGGCTTCGGCCTGGGTCGGGTTCACCTTGCCCGGCATGATCGACGAGCCCGGCTCGTTCTCCGGCAGCGACAGTTCGCCGAGGCCCGAGCGCGGGCCCGAACCCAGGAAGCGGATGTCGTTGGCGATCTTGTAGAGCGCGGCCGCCGCCGCGTTGATCGCGCCGTGGCTGAACACCATGGCGTCATGCGAGGCCAGGGCTTCGAACTTGTTGGGCGCGGTGACGAAGGGCAGGCCGGTGATCGCGGCCACGCGTTCGGCGACCTTTTCCGCGAAGCCGATCGGCGCGTTCAACCCGGTGCCGACGGCGGTGCCGCCCTGGGCGAGTTCGTAAAGACCCGGAAGCGTCGCTTCGAGATTCCTGATCGCGCGCGCGACCTGCGCGGCATAGCCGGAGAACTCCTGACCCAGGGTCAGCGGCGTTGCGTCCTGGGTGTGGGTGCGGCCGATCTTGATGATGTCCTTGAAAGCTTCCTGCTTGGCGACCAGCGCCGCGTGCAGGTGATGCAATGCCGGGATCAGTTCGCGCATGACGCCTTCGGCGCAGGCGATGTGCATGGCCGTGGGATAGGTGTCGTTCGACGACTGGCTCATGTTGACGTGGTCATTCGGATGCACCGGCTTCTTCGAGCCCATCTCGCCGCCGAGGGTTTCGATGGCGCGATTTCCGATCACCTCGTTGGCGTTCATGTTCGACTGGGTGCCCGAGCCCGTCTGCCACACGACCAGCGGGAAATGGTCGTTCAGCTTGCCGTCGATCACCTCCTGGGCGGCCCTGATGATGGCTTCGGCGATCTTCGGGTCGATCTTGCCGAGCGCGAGGTTGGCCTCGGCGGCGGCGCGCTTGACCACGCCCAGGGCGCGCACGATCGGCGCCGGCTGCTTCTCCCAGCCGATCTTGAGGTTGCCGAGGCTGCGCTGCGCCTGAGCCCCCCAGTAGCGGTCCGCCGGGACCTCAATGGGGCCGAAGGTGTCGGTTTCGGTGCGGGTCGCGGCCATGGTCTCGCTCGGTCTGGAATCGGGGGTGGCGTCAGGCGCGGTATGCACCACGCGCCGCCTCCCGAACAAGGCGGCCAGCCAGTCGAGCATCGGGCTCCTTCGAACCGGCCGGCCCTGTCGTTCACGACCCGCCGGCGCTAGCATCGGGCCATGGATAGACGCCATGGATAGCCGTCCCGTGACGGCCGAGGCCGCCTGGACGGTGTCGGGCAAGGTGCGGGCGCGCGAGACCGCCGACGGCGGCGTCGAGGTGATGATCGACGGCCTGACCACCCAGGCGCGCTACTACAAGCCGCTGGTCTACGAGTTCTTCCGCAAGGAGTGGCGCGGCGCGCGCCCGGCCTGGGGCGACTTCTCCGTCGAGATCCGCATGGAGCACCAGGGCGACCCTCCCTGGATGGACCTCGACAACCTGGCCAAGGCCCTGCTCGACGCCCTGAAAGGCTGGGTCTTCCACGACGACGCCCAGGTGGCCCGGCTGCTGGTGGAACGGGTGCAAGGCGAGCGCGAACGGATAACGGTGCGGGTGACGCCGCGGGAAAAGTGTTGAACCACGAAGACCACAAAGACCACGAAGAAAAAGAGGACTCATCGAGCGCGAAGCGCTCACGCGCTTTCCTGCGCCTTCGGCGCGATAGCCGCTGGCGGATCGGTTTTCTTCTTCGTGGCCTTTGTGGTCTTCGTGGTTCCAAGCCTTCCGTCACGGCCCCGCCGCTGCGCTGCGGTTGGAAAAACGCATGAAGGGGAGCCAGAGTTTGGCTTGGCCGCCGATGGAGGTTTGGGGTTCGGAGGGTGGTTCTGCTTTCTGTTCGGTTTCTTTGCGCGTGACGCAGGCTTTAGTTTTCTTCGACAGCACCAGGAAGTCGGGCGAGGTGGGGAAACTCTCGAGGATGCAGGCGTCGAAGTACGGATAGCGGTCCTTGTCGCTGCAGCCGAAGGACGAACGATCGTCGCGCGCGGCCGTCATCACCATGCGGTTGGGCGCGGCGATCACCGGCACGAACACGCCGGAGAAACAGGCGGAGACCACCACCACCGTCGGCCGCTCGCCACAAACGCCGTCGAGGATCACCTTCAGAGTCCGCGGGTCAAGCATGGCGGTCGGACCGAACACGGCGCCGTCGGGAGAGCCGTGCGAGCTGACGTAGAAGAGGCACCCCGCGGTCGCCTTTTTACCCAGCGCGTCGAAGCCCATGACTACGTCGTGGGGCGTGACGAAAACCTTGGGATCGTCGCCGGGCTTCCGCGGCCGCAGCGAGTACTGCAGCACGTTCTGCGGATCGAACCCGGCGTTGACCAGGGCGGCGGACACGTCGCGGCGCGTGTTCTCGAAGGCCTGGGTCTCGCCCCCGTCATGCCCGCGCCAGTCGCCGGCGATGACCACCGCCGCCCAGTTCGCAAAGTCGCCGGCGGGCGCATGCGGCTGCGCCTTGGGGCTGGAACAGGCCAGCAGACCCGCGAGTAAAACCAGGAGCGCTATCGGCAAAGACCGTCGCATCGCCAACCCCGATCGTTGGGGCAGCTTAGGACGCGCCAGGGATTTCAGAAAAGAGGGGGAATCCGGAAAAGAGGGGCCGCTATTTCTTGCGGAACTGGTCAAGCGAAACGACCTTGGGGCCTTCTTCGACCGGCTCGGCGTCGGCCTCGACCGGCACGGGCTTTGGCGGTTCGGCGGGCGCCGCGCCTTCGGGGACCTCGAACTTCAGCATGAACTGGACGCTCGGGTCGAAGAAGCGGGTGATCGCCGCGTAGGGGATCGACAGGCGCTTGGGCTGGCGGTCGAAACTCAGCATCACCGAGAAGAAGGTCTCGCCCGGCGCCAGGTCCCAGAACTGGTTCTGCAGCACCACCGTCATCTCGTTCGGATAGGTGGCCGCGAGGTCCGCCGGCAGGGACACGCCCGGCGCCGTGGTCTTGAAGGTGATGTAGAAGTGGTGCTCGCCGGGCAGGCCCTCGGGCTGGGCCGCGCGCTTCAGGGCTGAGCGGACGACGCCGCGCAGAGCCTCCTGCGCGAGCAGGTCGTAGCGCATCTCATCGTTTGCGAAACCGTCCTGGGACATCCGGCCTCTACCCCTTCACCGCATGATCTTAACGCGCGGATTGGGCGCGGAAAAGCACGCTCGCGCGTCGGGAATGCGGCTCAGCTTCGGTTGTGAAGGAGAAGTGGGGGAGTTCTGTTGCCAGGTCTCCCCCGAACCCCGCCTAGGGTTGCTAAAACCCTAGGGCTTGTAGGCTGAGACTATCCGCACCGCATTACGCGGCGAGGGCGGTCTCTTGAGCGAAGTTATCGTTCGCAGTTAGAAAAAGCCCGGTACGGTGGGCCAATCCGGAAGAAAGCAACGCCTTTACACGTCCGTCGATGCTGATCGGCCCCAGACTTGCCCGCGATAACCGGGGGAAAGAAGTGGTGGAGCCGCCGGGAATCGCACCCGGGTCCGGTCCGCTTATTGCGCGCGCGTTTATCTCCATAGTCCGGGCAAGCCCGAACCCACCCAATATAGGGCCTCGGACGTTAATTTAGAAGCGCGGCAAAGGGGGCTCGAACAGCGCCGCTTAATGCGGGCCGCCGCCCCCGCCGCCGATCGGGGCGTGCGCGCCGTCGCCGCCCGCCGGCAGCGAGCCCACGGCCTGGATGCCGCCTTCGCGGAACAGGCGCTGGGCGTCTTCGGTCATCTGATCCCACTCGCGCTTGGTATGGCAGATCTTCATGACGCGGTGGGAGCCCGTCTCGGAATCCTCACGGTGACAGACCATGCGGTCCTTGTCGTCGGTCTTCACCGGCTTGGCCGCCGGCGCGGTGACCTGGCCCTGGGTCTGGCCGGAGGGCGGAGCCGGCGGTTCGCCCGCGGCGCCGAGAAGGGCGGAGAAGACGAGGGCGGTGATCATGAGCGTTTCCCTGAGCGGTCTTGGTTTTGGAATATTTTGGTTGAGCATATTCAATGGACGCACGGCATTCCGTCAAGCGGGCTCGCCCTGGGACAAATTCGCCGCGCCAAGCCCAAAGTCAGGCCGGCGTCCAGCGCGGCCAATCGGCGGTCTGGCCGCGGAGCCAGGTGAGCTGGCGCTTGGCGTAGCGGCGGGTTTCGCGCTTGGCCAGGTCGAGGGCGACTTCGAGGGATAGCTCCCCGGACAGGTGGCGGCCCAGTTCGCGCAACCCGACCGCCTTCATCGCCGGCAGGTCCGGGTCCAGCCCCCGCGCCAGCAGCAGGCCGGCTTCCTCCAGCGCGCCCTCGGCGGCCATGGCCTGCATCCGCCGGTCGCAGCGGGCGTAGAGCTCCGGCCGGGGCGTCTCGATCACCACCGCGGCGTAGTCGCCGGGTCTGAGCACCGGCGTGGTCTCGCCCTGCCAGGCGGTGAGCGGACGGCCGGTGGCGGCGACCACCTCCCAGGCGCGGCCGAGCCGCTGCAGGTCGCCGGGCGAAATCCTGGCGGCCGCTTCGGGATCGCGTTCGGCCAGACGCGCGCGGAAAGCGGCTTCCCCCAGGTTTTTGAGATCGCGGCGGGACGCGGCCCGGACCTCTGTGGATATTTGTGGAATCTCCGCCAAGCCCCCGGTCAGGCTCTTGAAATAGAGGCCGGTGCCGCCGACCACGATGGCCGTGCGCCCCTGCGCCCGCAGTTCCTCGAGCACGCCGGTGGCCGCGGTCAGCCAGCGTCCGGCCGACCAGGCCTCGGCCGCGTCGGCCATGCCGTAGAGCCGGTGCGGCGCGCGGGCTTCCTCTTCAGCCGTGGGCCGCGCGGTCAGCACCCGCAGGTCGCGATAGATCTGCAGGGCGTCGGCGTTGACCACCACCCCGCCGGTCCGCAGCGCCAGGTTCAGCGCCACCGCCGACTTGCCGCTGGCCGTCGGTCCCGCGATCAGGCGCACCGGCGGGCCCTCGACGTTCAGTGCGGCGGGCGTCGGCAGGGTCACGGAAGGCCTTGAGTTCGAGGCGGGGGTCCCGGATATGAAGCGGCCCGCCGTGGGTGATCAAGGACGCACATGAGTTCTACGCCGGACCGCGACGCCGTGCTCGAGGCGCTCGACCGGGTCAGCGACCCGAAGTCGGGCCAGGGCCTGCATCGCGCCGGCCTGGTCCGCGGCCTGGCGCTGGGTCCCGGACGCGCGGGCTTCATGCTCGAGGTCGCGCGCGGCGACGCGGAGCTTTACGCGCCGGTGCGCAAAGCCGCCGAACAGGCGCTGCTGTCTGTGGCGGGGGTCGAGCAGGCGCAGGTGGTGCTCACCGCCGAAAGCGCGCCGGCGGCGAAGCCGGCGCGTGGCGCTCGCCTCTCCGACGAAGCGATGAATCAGAACCGCCCGCGCGCGCCCGTGCCCGAGGGACGGCCGGCGTACGTGAAGGCGGTGATCGCGGTCGCCAGCGGCAAGGGCGGCGTCGGCAAGTCCACCGTCGCGGTCAATCTCGCCTGCGCGCTGGCGCATCTGGGTCTGCGCGCCGGGCTGCTCGATGCGGATGTTTACGGGCCGTCGGCGCCGGTGATGCTGGGCGTGCACGACCGCCCCGACTACGGCGCCGACAAGAAGATGGTCCCAAAGGCCGCGTGGGGCATCAAGGCCATGTCGATCGGCCTGATCGTCGACGCCGACCAGGCGATGATCTGGCGCGGGCCGATGGCGTCCCAGGCCCTGTCGCAGATGCTGAACGAAACGCGCTGGGGAACCGAAGACGCGCCGCTCGACGTGCTGGTGGTCGACCTGCCGCCGGGCACCGGCGACGTGCAATTGACGCTCGTGCAGCGCACCAAGCTCGACGGCGCGGTGATTGTTTCGACGCCGCAGGAAGTGGCGCTGGCGGATGCGCGGCGCGCGGCGATCATGTTTGAAAAGGTGTCGACGCCGGTCATTGGCCTGATCGAGAACATGGCCTTCTTCCGCGACAGCGCGGGCGCGGAGATCCCGATCTTCGGCCGCGGCGGCGCCCGCGCGGAGGCGGGGCGGTTGAAACTGCCGTTCCTCGGCGAAATCCCCATCGACATGGCGTTGCGCGAAGGCGCCGACGCGGGCCGCCCCCTGGTCGCGACCGATCCGGAAAGCGCGACGGCCCAGGCCTTCCTCGACATCGCCGCACAGGTGCGCGAGCGGCTGGTATTGGGCGCTCAGTAAACGCGCGTAAACCCACGCGTGTCGGTGAGCAACACCACGCGGCCTTTGTCGTCGAGTTGCACGATGACGTTGCGCGCGGTGGAGAGCCAGTCGCGATCGACGGCGAAGCGTTCGGATATCGGCGCAGCCAGCGGCGAGAGGTGAGCGACGGCGCACGGCACGCTGATTACCGCGGTTTCGCCGTTGCGGTAGTGGAGGCCGCGATAGACCGTAACGACCTCGCCCTTAAGCGTGCACGTTTCGAGGCCATGGGCCGGGCCTTCGCCGTGGAACGAGTCGATCCGCAGCGCGATCGCATCGCTGAACGCGGGTGGCGCCGCGTATCCGTCCTGGGTCGGCGGGGTGGTGACGATTTCGGACGCCGCCAGGGCGGGCATGGCGACCAGGGCCACGGCAAGAGCGATCAATAGACGCATCGGTTCATCCTCCCGCGCGGCAGGATACGCCGAATAGCGGCGAAAGGTAGTCAAGCCTCGCGGCTGTGCCAGGCCCAGGCGCTCTCGACGATGGCTTGCAGGTCGAGCTTGGGCGTCCAGCCCAGGACCTCCCGGGCCTTGCGGTTGTCGGCGACCAGCACCGGGGCGTCGCCTTCACGGCGGGCAGCCTCTTCGACTTCGAAGGGCCGGCCCGAGACGTCGCGGATGGTCGCGATCAGTTCGCGCACGGTGGTGCCGGTTCCGGTGCCGAGGTTGAAGACGTCGCTTTGGCCGCCGTCCAGCAGCCGCTTCAGCGCCAGCACGTGGGCGTCGGCGAGATCGAGGACGTGGATGTAGTCGCGCACGCAGGTGCCGTCGCGGGTGTCATAGTCCGTGCCGAACAGCTTGAACCCCTTGCGCTTGCCCATGGCCGCCTCGATGGCCAGCGGGATGGCGTGGGTTTCCGGATGATGCCGTTCGCCGATGCGCCCTTCGGGGTCGGCGCCGGCGGCGTTGAAATAGCGCAGCGCGACCGAACGGAAGCCGGCGTAACGGTCGTAGTCGCTGAGCGCCTGTTCGACCATCAGCTTGGAACGGCCGTACGGGTTGAGCGGCGCCTGCGGATGCGTCTCGTCCATCGGCACCCGCACCGGATCGCCGTAGGTGGCGCACGTTGAAGAGAAGACTAGCGCGTTCGCCCCACCGCGCCGCGCCGCCTCGATCAGGCTGATGGCGCCGGAGACGTTGTTCTCGAAGAAGCGGCCGGGGTGTTTCACCGACTCGCCCACCTCGATCAGGGCGGCGAAGTGGATCACGGCCTGGGGTTTGTGCTTGGCGAAGACCTCATCCAGGCGCGCGCCGTCGCGGATGTCGCCGCGTTCGAAGGGGCCCCACTGCACGAAGGCCTCGTGGCCGTTCGACAGGTTGTCGTAGACGACCGGCGTGAAGCCGGCCTCCGCGAGCTTGAGACAGGTGTGCGAGCCGATATAGCCCGCCCCCCCCGTGACCAGGACCGTCGCCGCCACTTTCCCCCGCTCTCTCTTTCCCGAGTCTCTCTTTCCTGGGCGCTGATTCGCGCCAAGACTGCCCCCATAACGCCCAGGAGGCGATGAAGGCCATGGCGGGCGGCGAAAACTCTGCTCAGGTGCTGCTCGAAGACGCGCTGGGCGCCCATGCGCGCGGCAAGACCGAGACGGCGGCCGGGCTCTACGCCCAGGTGATCGCGCGCGAACCGGCCCAGGCCACGGCCCTGCACAACCTCGGCATCCTGCGCGCCGCCCAGGGCCGGGCGGATGAGGCGTTGGGGCTGATTCGCCGCGCCATAGAGGCCGAACCGGGCACGCCGGAGGCTCACGCCAACCTGGCGGCGCTGCTGCAGCGGACCGGCCGTGCGGACGAGGCGCGCGCGGAGTACGAACGCGCGATCGCGCTGAAGCCGGATTTCGGCGTCGCGTTGTGCGGGCTCGGCGACTTGGCGGCGGCGCGGGGCGATGCGGGCGAGGCGGAGGCGCTTTATCTGCGCGCGCTGGAGGCGGACGCGCACCTGACCACGGCCCTGACCAACCTCGGCGTGCTGTTGATGGCGCAGGGCCGGCCGCGCGAGGCGGGGGAGCGGTTCGCCCTGGCGCTCGCCCTGCAGCCGCAGTCGGCGGAGGCGTCGTACAACGTCGCCAATGCGCTGAAGCTGCTCGGCCGCTTCGAGGAGGCCGGAACCTATTTCCGCGCGGCGCTGGAGTTGAACCCACGCTACGCCGACGCCTGGACCAACCTCGGCAACGTGTTGCGCGAGGCGAATGATTTGGACGGCGCGCTGACTTGCCATCGCCAGGCGGAAGCGCTGCGCCCCGACAGCGCCGCGGTGCAGCTGAATCTCGGGCACCTGTTGCGCGACCGCGGCGACGCGGCCGCTGCCCGGGCCGCCTTTGCGCGTGCGTTCGAGCTCGACCCGACCGATCCGTCGGCCTTGCTGTCGCTGTGCATGGCGGAGCTGCCGTTGATGTACGCCGACGAGGTGGAGATCGAGACCTGCCACGTGCGCTACGCCGCGGCGCTCGACGCGCTCATCGCCTGCTGGCGAGCCGACCCGCGGCCGGACGCCTGGGCGCGCGCGATCGGCGCGAGTCAACCGTTCTACCTCGCCTACCAGGGCAAGAACGACCGCGAGCTTCAGGCGCGCTACGGCGCTTTCGTCTGCGAGGTCATGCGTGCGCGCTTCGGCGACGCCGAGGTTGCCCCGGCGCCGGCGGCGGGCGAACGCATTCGTGTCGGCGTCGTCAGCGGGTTCTTCTCCGCTCACTCGAACTGGAAGATTCCGATCCGCGGCTGGATCAGCCAGCTGGACCGCGCACGTTTCGAGGTCACCGGCTATCACACGGCCGCAAAACAGGACGCCGCCACCGACGAGGCGAAACGCCTGTGCGACCGCTTCGTACAGGGCCCGCTGCCCATCGAGGCATGGCGCGAAACCATCCTGGCCGACAAGCCGCACGTGTTGATCTATCCCGAAGTCGGCATGGACCCGGTCGCCGTGCGCCTCGCGGCGCAGCGGCTGGCGCGTCTGCAATGCGCGTCCTGGGGACACCCGGACACCTCAGGCTTCCCGACGCTGGACGCCTATCTGTCGAGCGCCCTGATGGAGCCCGGCGACGGCGACGACGCCTATACCGAACGTCTCGTACGCCTGCCGAACCTCGGCGTCTGGGTCGATGAAACCGACGCGGACCCCGAACCGCTCGACCGCGCAACGCTGGGCTATCGCGACAGCGCCGTGGTTTACTGGTGCGGCCAGTCGCTACCGAAATACCAGCCCCAGTTCGACGACCTCTACCCGCGCATCGCCAAGGCCGCCGGCGACTGCCAGTTCGTCTTCATCGGCCTGCCGCAAGCGAGCGAAGCCGACCGTCTGTTCAAACAACGCCTGGTCCACGCTTTCATTGCCCATGGGCTAGACGCGTCGCGGCACTGCGTTTTCCTCCCGCGCCTGACCAAGGGCCAGTTCCTGGGCGCGATAGCATGCGCGGACGTGTTTTTGGACAGCCCGGAATGGTCGGGCTGTAATTCAACGTTGGAAAGCCTGGGCGGCAACCTGCCGATCGTGACGTTGCGCGGACGCTTCATGCGCGGGCGGCATACGAGCGCGATCCTGGAGATGATGGGGGTGATGGAGGGCGTGGCGGATACGGTCGACGGGTATGTCGACCTGGCGGTACGGCTGGGCCTGGACGCGGGTTTGCGCGAGGCGATGTCGGCGAAGGTCGCGGCGAACAAGGCTCGATTATATCACGACCAAAGCACGATTTCAGCACTCGAAACCTATCTAGAAACAACGCGCGTCTAACCCCTTATTCTCCGCTCATCCCGGCGAATGCCGGGACCCAGATCATAAAGCGCAAACGCGAAGCGTTATCCGCGTCCACGCCAATCACTGCGCTTCGGAGCCATATGATCTGGGTCCCGGCATTCGCCGGGATGAGCGGAGGGGGTGGGGGTTATCGGCGTTCTAAAACGCGGAACACGAACGCGTGGTCGTCGTTCTCGCCGGCGGGGTGTTCGTCGCGACGCACCTCGCGCCATTCGCTTTCGTTGATTGCGGGAAAGCGTGCGTCCCCATCGGGTGACGCGTCCACCTCGGTGAGGTAGAGGCGCTTGGTTTTCGGGAGCGCTAGGTCGAACAGCGCTTCGCCGCCGATGACGCAGACTTCTTCGGCGCCGTCTTCCTCCGCCTGCTCGCGTGCAATGCCGAGGGCTTCGCTGAAGTTTTCGCAGACGATGGCGCCCTGGGCTTCGAAGGTCAGGTCGCGCGAGAGGACCAGGTTCATGCGGCCGGGCAGGGGCTTTTTCGGGAGCGAGTCCCAGGTCCTGCGGCCCATCAGGATGGGTTTGCCCATGGTCGAGGCCTTGAACAGCGCCATGTCGGATTTCAGCCGCCACGGCAGGCCGCCGGCGTGACCGATCACGCCGTTCTTCGCACGCGCGACGACGATGGCCAGCGGGATCAGACCGCGACCTCCGCCTTGATGTGCGGGTGCGGGTCGTAACCTTCGAGGGTGAAGTCCTCGTAGTCGAAGGCGAACAGGTCGGTCTTCGGTGCGATGCGCATGGCCGGGAACGGCCGCGGGTCGCGCGATACCTGCAGGCGCGCCTGGTCGAGGTGGTTCACGTAGAGGTGCGCGTCGCCGAACGTGTGCACGAACTCGCCGGGCATCAGGCCCGTGACCTGCGCCACCATCATGGTCAAGAGCGCATAGCTCGCGATGTTGAACGGCACGCCCAGGAAGACGTCGGCGGAGCGCTGATAGAGCTGGCACGACAGCCGGCCCTCGGCGACGAAGAACTGGAACAGGCAGTGGCAGGGCGGTGGCGCCATGTCGTCGACGTCGGCTGGGTTCCAGGCGGTGACGATGTGGCGGCGGCTGGAGGGGTTCTTGCGGATGCCCTCGACGAGCTTGCTGATCTGATCAATCGAGCGGCCATCCGGCTTCGCCCACGAGCGCCATTGCTTGCCGTAGACGGGGCCGAGCTCGCCGTCGGCGCCCGCCCACTCGTCCCAGATGTGAACCCCGCGCTCCTGCAGCCAGCGCACATTGGTGTCGCCGCGCAGGAACCAGAGCAGTTCATAGATGATCGACTTCAGGTGCAGCTTCTTGGTGGTGAGCAGCGGAAAGCCGGCCTGCAGGTCGAAGCGGATCTGCCGCCCGAACACGCCGAGCGTCCCCGTGCCGGTGCGATCCTCGCGGCGCACGCCGTGCTCGAGAATGTCGGCGAGCAGGCCCAGGTACTGCTGTTCCGGATGGTCGAGCGTGGCCGGGGACCGGGGCGGGACGGCGTGGAGGGTCATGGGGCGGAGCTTACCGCCCGGCGCGTCAGCCTGCGAGCGCGGACCTGTGGATATTTTCCAGAGCCCGGCGCCAGACGCCGTCGCCGCCCAGGGCGAAACCGTTGTCACGGTAGAGGTTGCGGACCGGCAGGTTGCGCGGGGTCTCGGTGATTCGCCCGATGGCCTCGCCGTGGCGGGTTCCGATGTCGGCCAACACGTGCGCGACGAATCGGGCGTCGACCTTCAGGCCCAGCACGCGGCAGCTCAGCGCAAAGCCGGTGATCTCGGCGCCCTCGACGAGGGCTGCGCCGACCAGGCCGTGGTCGCCGAAGCGGTCCTTCACCCACATCGCATGCACGCCGCTGTCGACGCCGGCGGCCAGGGCTTCGAGACGCGCGAGCGAGGGTTTGATTCCGGTGGTGTTGCACTGGGTGGTGCGCTGGAACAGCTCTTCGATGCGGCCGAGCGGTGCGCCCGGCGCCAAACGCAAGATCTCGGTCTCGACGTTCAGCGAGGCGAGGAAGGCGGCCTCGTCGCCGTGGGCGACACGCGCGCGATCGCGGCCGAGTTGGGCCTTCACGGTTTCGGTGCGCTTGCTGGATTCGTCGGTGAGGCGCGGGACCATCAGGCGCGGATCGCTGAGCAGGCGCCGTCGCAGGGCAAACAGATCCTCGCCCCAGACCTCGACCTCGGGCAGGGCTTGGCGCACGCGTTCGCGCTCGACCGGGTGGTCGTCGATGAACAGGAAGGCGTCGAGCGCAAAGCCCAGCTCGTCGGCGATGGAGCGGATGTTTTCCGCCTTGTCGTCCCAGTTCACCCGCCAGGTGGCGAAGTCGTCCGGCGTCAGCAAGCGTTCGCGCGGATAGTGCTCATCGTAGCGCCAGAGGTCGCGCACCACGGACTCGTCGTTCTTGCTGACGCAAGCCAGCAGCACGCCGCGCGCCTTCAGGCTCTTCAGCGCCTCGTGCAGGCCGAACCAGAGACCGACATAGGAGAAGGGTCCGCTGACGTCGGGCGCCCAGGCGAAGGGGCTGCCGGTTTCGGCGAGCACGCCGGGCCACAGCGTGCCGTCGAGATCGACGATGACGCACTTCTTGCGCCCGGTTCCGGTCACCGCTGTCAGCACGTCGATGTGCGCGCGGGCGCTGACCGCCTCGCGGCCATAGGGATCGCCGCCGACGCTGGCGGCCAGCGGGGCGGTGTCGGGGAACAGGCCGTGGGTTGCGGCCTTCTCGGCCTCGGCGCGCTGCAGCATCCAGCCGGGCGAGCCGAAGTGGGTGTAGCCGGTCTGGCCGTCGTCGAGCAGGCGTTCGGCGCCGGCGCCCGCGAGCGTCGCGGCCATGTCGACCACGTGCACGTCCGCGTAGGTTTCGACGATCTCGGCGAGACCCAGGTTGGCGAGGCGGAAGCGGTTGCGGTGGCCGAACAGGCCGCGATCAGCGAGGCCCAGCGGCTGCACCGTCGGCTCGGGCAGGTTGTCGATGAGGATCGGGGCGGCGGTGCGTTGGCGCAGACCCTCGATGATCGCGCGCGCCTGGGCGAGGAAGAGCGCAAAGGGCGGCTGTTCGTTCGAGGTGTCGAAGGGCTCGGCGATGGCGTGGCGCGCGCGCAGCGCGCCGACCAGGACCGCGTCGTGGCTGTGCTCGGCCACGAAGTCGAGATCGTCGGGGAAGGTGGCGGCGACGCGCAGATCGATGCCGCGGGCGCGGGCTTCGCGGCGCAGGAAATCCGATTCCATATGCACGTCGCAGTCCCCGAACAGGACGATGTCGAGGCGCGCCTTTGCCCGGGCCAGGTCCGCTTCGCTGAGCGCCGCGCCCGCGGCCCAGTAGCTTTCGCCGCCTTCCTTGGCCTCGCGGCGGAACCGTTCGAGCAGTTCGGCGGGATCGCGCCCGTGATGGGCGCCCAGTTCATTCGAGATCTCGGCCAGCTCCGCCTCGACGGACTTCTCGGTCAGGATGCCGCGCTCACGCAGGGCCGCGAAGGCCGGCGGTCCGTCATCATCATCGGCCAATTCGCGCGGGGCTTCGAAGAAGCCGATCATCTGCGCCAGCTCGCGGTCGACCACCATGCGCAGGTGCGAAAGCGCGTGGATGACCAGCACGCGGTCGGCGCCGACGGGGACCAGGTGAACGAAGCTCGACAGACGCAGGATCATCGGAACGCCCCTTCTGGGCTGAAACGAAAAAGGCCGCCCCCAAGGGGTCTTGGGAGCGGCCTGAAAAACCTAAAGAGCGCGATTAGCTGCTCTTGAACAGCGACAGGATCACGTCCGGCGTCTGGTTGGCGATCGACAGGGACTGGGCGCCCAGCTGCTGCTGCACCTGCAGGGCCTGCAGGCTCGCGCTCTCCTTGGCCATGTCGGCGTCGACCAGGTTGCCGATGCCGGTCTGCAGCACGTCGGTGAGCTTGGACGCGAAGGTGTTCTGCGCCTGGATCTCGTTCGCCTGGGAGCCCAGGTTGCCGAGCGACTCGTTGACGTTGGTGATTGAGGTGTTCACCGCCGCAAGCATGGCGGTCGCGTCGGTAACAGTCAGAATGTCGCTGCTGGACGGGATGGTCACGATGCCCTGGCCCAGGGACATGTTCTGGACCGACAGCGTGATCACCGAGGTCCCGTCGGTGTTGGCCAGGAACTGGATGTTGTTGGTCAGCGACCCGTCCAGGATGTTGGCCCCGTCGAAGTCGGCGTTGTTGGCGGTGTTGGTGATCTGCTGCAGCAGCGACTGGAAATCGTTGTTGAGCAGGGTGCGGGAATTGGCGTCCTGGGACGGGTCCATGGCCGAGACGATCTTGGCCTTGAGCTGGTTCAACAGGTCCGAGATCGAGGTCCCCGCGGTCATCGCCACGTCAGCGATGGAGGTCGCCCGGTTGAGGCTCGAGGACACCGCGCCCATGGCCGAGACGTCGGCCCGCTGCCCCTGGGCGATGGCCCAGACGGAGGCGTTGTCCTGGGCGGTGTTGACCGCCAGGCCCGTCGATATCTCGTTCTGGGCCATGTTCAGGTTGTTCTGGGTCGAGTTCAGGTTCTCGAGCGCGATCATTGCGGCGGAATTGGTGTTCACGCTGATCGTCATGGGTCGCCTCCGGCGGGACTCGGTTTTCCGACGGGGGCGATGCTGGGGCCGGGAAGGTGATTTTATGGTTAACGCCGCGGAAACGCCTTTTGCCGCGCGGGAAGCCCTGCGCGGCGGTTCGGTCCAAATCCCTGACAGTGGCGGCCGGTCTGGGTCGGCCTAGAAGACTTTGCTTGGCCTCTTTCTGACGAAAGACGGCCTAGGTCACACTTGGGTCTTGAGCACCGACCCGGCCTTGTAGGACGGGTCCTCCATGAGTTTCAGAAGCTCCTCACGGGGGAACTGGCTCACGACCTTGCCGGTCGTCCGATCGATGGTCTTGTAGACGTAGGTCCTTGCGGCTGCGTCTTCCTCGATCACGAATCGGTAGTCGGCCGGATCCGGCGCGGTGTCGGTCGGCGGTGTGACGGTCTCCTGTGGTGGCGGGTCGGCGACCTGCTGCTTCGGCGACTGGTTGAGCGACAGGGCGACCGACGCGATCTTGTCGACGTTGGCGGCCATCTCATTGCGCGCCGGCGATTACGCCGGCGCCTCCCGGGTTGATCTGGAGATCGGAGGCGGACCTTGCGATCCGCCTCCAGGTTCCCCGGATTAGGCGACGTTCCGGAACAGGCTGAGCAGGGTCGACGTCGACGAGTTCGCGATCGAAAGCGCCTGCACGCCCAGTTGCTGCTTGGTCTGCAGCGCCTGGAGTTGAGCGCTCGCTTGCGCGAGGTCGGCGTCGACGAGGTTGCCGATGCCCGTGTTCAGCGTGTCCTGCAGCTTGCCCGTGAAGGTGAGCTGGGTCTGCAGGGCGTTGGCGCCGGTACCGAGGTTGGCAAGAGCGGCCGACACGCTGTTGATCGCGGTGTCGAGGGTCCCGACCATGCCCGTAGCCAGGGTCACGGTGCCGATCGTCGACGTGGCGGCGATGCCCGTCATGTTGGCGCCGCCGAGCGACAGGTCTTCAGCGAGAACCGTGATCGTCGACGTGCCCTTGGCGTTGGCCAGGGCGTTGTAGTTCTTGGCGCCCGACGAGATCAGGTTGGTGCCGTTGAAGTCGGCGTTGGAGACCACCTGGGTGATCTGGTTGCGCAGCGACTGGAAGTCGCTGTTCAGCGCGGCCCGGCTGGTGGTGTCCAGCGAAGTGTCGGACGCGGCGAGCGCCTTCTGCTTCATCTGGGTCAGCAGATCGGAAACCGTCTGGCCCGCGGTCATCGCCACGTCGGCCGCGGAAATGCCGCGGTTCAGCGAGTCGTTGACGGCGTCGAGCGAGGCGACCTGCGCCCGCTGCGATTGGGCGATAGCCCAGGTCGCGCCATCGTCCTGAGGGCTCGCGACCTTGAGGCCGGTCGAGATCTCGTTCTGGATGGAGTTGATCTGGGTGTTGGTGCTGTTGAGGTTTTGCAGCGCGATCATGGCGCCGGCATTTGTATTGACGCTGTTCAGCGACATTACACAGTTCCTTATTCCGGATGTCCGGGCGCCGTTTTGGCGTCCGGGGGCATTTTGCCCATCGTCGGAACAAGCAAGCCGGGGGCCAGAATTGCCCACCCCGGAAAATGACATTATCTCTTTGAATTATATGCGGTACTTTTGCTTTACCATGCCCCGGCGCCGGGCAATTTATGCCGGGTGATCCAAGCGTGCGGCAATTCCTGCCGGGCGAGCCCTGCCAAGTCTGCCGGGCGCCGCGCCCTGTCGCAACGTGTGAAAACGCGGCTTCCTCGCGCGCGCGTACGTGAGGCGCGCTCACGCGCGGTTTAACGGTTCGTAAGCGCTCGGGCGCCAACGTGGCTCCGAAGCTTCGAAAGCCGAGCCGTGTCCACCGTCGACAACAGCTATCTGCTCAACCTGTTCAGCAGCTCGTCGTCTACCTCGACGACGAACAACCTGCTGTCGGTGCTGTCGTCGTCCTGGGCGGCCGAGGCGTCGGCGTCGAGCAGCTCCACGTCCGCGGTCACCACCTCGATCAACACGCCCGTTCCGCCGACCCCGCCGTGGGCGAGCGGATCGACGATGGCGCAGCAGGCGGCGCTGGTCACCACCGCCCTGGCGCAACAGCCGCTGGTCAACGCCAACGCCGTCACGCTGAACACCAACACGCCGGACAACAGCGACTATCGCAACCTGTTCGCGCTCTACCAGGGCCTGAATGCGCTGGACGGCCTGGCCACCGACGCGTCGCAGCCGAACCTGACCGCGATCCAGCAGAGCCAGTACGCCAACGCCTTCAAGACCGGCCTATCCAGCGTGATCAGCGCCATCGGCGGCATGAAGTTCAACAACCTGACCCTGGCGTCCGGCCAGACCTCGGCCTCGCAGACCAGCTCCGCCGGCGTATCGACCGCGGCGAACAGCACCACCTACGTGGGCCAGCCCATGTACCTCGGCGACCCGTCGCAGCCGATTCCGGCCTTCGCCGACGACGTTCAGTTCGCCCTCACCGCCAAGACCCTGAACGGGCCGACGACGACGGTGAACTTCGACCTGTCGGAGATGGGCTCGACCCCGCGCACCCTGGCCAATGTCATCGGCTACCTGAACGGCAAGCTCGCCGCCGCCGGCGTGCAGACGCGCTTCGCCGACAAGCAGATGCTGGCGCCGCCGAACACAATCACCGTCGGCGGCAAGACGGTGACCTTGCCGGACTCGCCCACGCAGTACGCGCTCACCCTCAACACCTCGTCGCTGGAGACGGTGAGCCTCAGCGCGCCGCAGACCGCCGACGCGGTCTATGTTACGCAGTCGGCGACCACAACGGACACCGAGACGGCGACGACGCCGGTGATGGGCACCACGACCACCACCACCGATAACGTCACCACCACCACGACCGGCTCGCAGACCACGACCACGACGGTCGACCAGCAGCTGCTCAAGTTCCAGACCGACAATTCGTCGACCGCCACGCCGCCAACGGACACGGCGCCGCGTCCGGGCGATGCGAACAGCGTGGCGGGCCGCGCGTGGTCGGACACCCTGGCCGCCGCGACCACTTCTGCCCTGGCCACCGCGACGGGGCCGGACGGCTCGGTCTATGTGCTGAGCAACATCGACGACTCGGTCGAAGGCCAGGCGATCGCGGGCCAGAGCGACGTCGCCCTGACCAAGTACGACTCCTCGGGCAACCTCATCTACACGCGCACCCTGGGCGCCTCGACCGCGGCGCAGGGCCTGTCGCTGGCGGTGTCCTCCACCGGCCAGGTGGCGATCGCGGGCAGCGTGACGGGCAGCCTCACCGGCACCGACGTGGGCGAGCTGCAGTCGACCGTGAACGGCGTCAACGAAACGTCGAACTCGTCGTCGGGCACGCCCGACAGTTTCGTCACCCTGTTCGATTCCACCGGCAACGAGCTGTGGACCCAGAGCGCGGGCGGCACGCAATCGAACCAGGCCAACGCGGTCGCCTTCGGCGCCAACGGCCAGGTGTTCGTCGCGGGCAAGACCCAGTCGCCGATGCAGGGCGGCGGCGTGGAGCAGGGCGGCTGGGACGACTATCTGCAGGGCTTCTCTTCGACCGGCGCGCTGGAATTCACTCAGCAGTTCGGGACCACCGGAACGGACAGCGCGACCTCGATCGCGGTGAACGGCAACGCCGTCTATGTGGGCAGCGTCGACAACGGCGATGCGGTCGTGCGCAGCTTCGACACGACCAATCCGAAGGCGGTGACCCAGACCGCAAGCCAGGATCTCGGCAGCCTGGGCGGCGGCAGCCTGGTCGGCATCGGTCTGAACAACGGCCAGTTGGTCGTGGCCGGCAGCGCGCGCAACACGTCGCTGGGGTCCGGCGTGGCGACGGCGGTGAACAGTGCGCCCGGCGGCTCCAACGTGTTCGTCGCTTCGCTCGATCCGTCGCTGACCTCGACCTCGGGCAACACCATCGCCTGGTACGGCGGTTCCGGCGACGACACCGCCACCGCGATGACCGTGGCGAACGGCGCCGTCTATGTGGCGGGCAAGACGGCGAGCGATCTTCCGGGCACGACTCCGATCGGCAAGCAGGACGGGTTTCTGGTGCAGCTCGACCCGTCGACCGGCGCCGCGACCTGGACCGAGCGTTTCAGCGGCCCCGGCGGCAATGTCGCGCCGGAGTCGATCGCAGTGGCGTCGGGCGGCGCGAGCATTCTCGATCGGCTCGGCCTGCCGTCGGGCACGTTGCAGATGGGCGATCCGTCGAACCTGTTGACCTCGGCGACCTCGCTGCGCGCGGGTGATCAGTTCACCGTCGCCGCCAACGGCGGACCGCCGACCACGGTGACCATTGAGGCCGACGACACCCTGCAGACGCTGGCCACCAAGATTCAGCGCGCGTCCGGCAACAACGCGACGGTGCAGGTGCTCAGCAACGGCTCGGTCGCGCAGCTCAACATCAAGCCGTTCCTGCAGACCTCGTCGATCACGCTGGGGCAGGGGCCGGCGGGCAAGGATGCGCTGGCGGGGCTCGGCCTCAAGACCGGCGTGATCCAGAACCCGCCCGACACGTCCTCGTCGTCGTCGAGCGCCGACAGCGATCCGCTGCTGGGCCTGAACCTGACGTCGTCGCTGAACCTCTTGACCAAGGACTCGATCTCGACCGCCAAGGGCGTCCTCGACCAGGCCCTGCAGACGATCCAGAAGGCCTACGAGGACCTGGTGAACAAGAACCAGCCGCCGGCCAATCCGGCCGCCGCCTCGGCCTCGGGCCCGGTGCCCACCTATCTCACCAACGAGATCTCCAACTACCAGGCGGCCCTCCAGCGCCTGACCGGCCAAACCTGACATTCAGAGCTGACATTCGGACCTGAGCCTAGGCGCCGGTTCGGCCTGCGCGCTCCGGCGCGGTTGACGCCAGCCTGGGCGCGCGCCTTATTGCGCGGGGCGGCGCGACGCGAACACACGGATTCCCATGGCTTGGAGCAATCAGAAGACCGTCCTGGCCGCCGGTGCGGGGGTCGCCCTCGTCCTGGGCGTGGGCCTCGCGGTCCTGTTCGTCGCCAGGGGCCCCAAGCCCTCGGGGCCACCCGCGGCGTCTCAGGGCGGGCTGCAGATCTCGGTCAACAACACGCCCACGCCGAACAGCTCGAAAAAGATGCTCTGCTACGTGAACGACGCCCCGGTCGGCGAGCTCAGCCTGGCCGAATGCGCCAAGCAGAACGGCGTGCTGGAAGGCGCCCTGGACGTGGGTCTCGACGACAACGGCAACCTGGCCGCCGCGCCCACCGCCTCGCTGGCCCCGCCGCCGGCGCTGCCGCCGGCCATAGCGCAACCGACCACGGTCCCGCCTGCGACGCCCGGCGCCGCCTCACCGTCCGAAACGCACCAGGCCACGGCGCAGCCGGCCCCGCTCCCCGCCCAGGCCCGCGTCAGCGGCCCGGTCGCCGCGTGCCTGCGCTATTCCAGCGGCGAGTGGCGTCAGGTGTCGGGGTCCATGGGGCTCAACGACTGCGTCCAGGCCCTGTTCGCCGGCCGCTGCGTGCATCCGGGCGAAGCCGACTACGGCCGCTACGGCGAGACCACCTTGCGCCTGGTGCCCGGCCGCGTGGAGCAGGCCAACGACAATCTGCACTTCCATACCGTCGTGGAACAGCGGCGGGGGAACTGCGAAATCCCTTCCGCCCACTGAGCTCCCCGCTTGAGGAACATCCCGATGAACCGCAGCCTTGTCCTCATCGCCGTCGGCCTGGCCGGCCTCGCCGCCGCCGGCTGCAAGCCCGCGGCCGAAGCGCCCGACGTGCACAACGCCTGCTATCACGTGGCGACCCAGAAGGACGGCTCGGTCAAGTTCTTCAAGATCGCCGACAACGACAAGAACATGTACTACTGCGCCGCCCAGCTGGACGAGATCCGCTACCGGTTCATGGCGCTGGGCAGCAACCGCGACAGCATCGAAGGCGCCTACAACGGCCAGTACCTGTTCCTGGACGGGCGCGGGCTGTCGACCTCGCAGGCGCACGACGGCGGCCGCTTCTTCGCAGTGCCCCGCGGCGACGACGGGCGCCTGGTCATCCCCGGCGGCATTCCCCAGCCTGGCCCGCAGGGCGCCGGCATCATGATCACCCAGGACCCCACCCTGCAGAAAAACGTCCCGGGCTCGCGGTCGGCAGCGAAGAAGTAAGGCGGCGCGGCCGGACCTTCCGCCGGCGAGCGGGGGGGGCCTTGACATTGGGAACAAAATAAGAACACGTAAATGTGTGGATGCGTTAATTTGATCGTGTCCGCGCCTGCTCCCGGCGGCTAGGGTGCTGGCTGAACTCGAATCCAAGAACGAAGGACGACGCCGATGGCGGGCAGTGTGAACAAGGTGATCCTGGTGGGGAACCTGGGCAAGGACCCGGAGATCCGCACCCTCAACTCGGGCGACCGGGTCGCCAACCTGCGTATCGCCACGTCGGAGACTTGGCGCGACAAGGCCAGCGGCGAGCGCAAGGAAAAGACCGAGTGGCACTCGGTGGTCATCTTCAACGAGAACATCGTGAAGGTGGCCGAGCAGTACCTGAAGAAGGGCTCGACGGTTTACGTCGAAGGCGCGCTGCAGACCCGCAAGTGGACCGACCAGGCCGGCGTCGAGAAGTACTCGACCGAAATCGTGCTGCAGAAGTTCCGCGGCGAACTGACCATGCTGGGCGGCCGCAACGACTCGGGCGGCGCCCGCGCCGGCGACGACTACAGCGCCGCGAGCTTCGGCGGCGGCCCCGCGAAGGCCTCGGGTCCGAAGGAAAGCTTCGAACTCGACGACGAGATTCCATTCTAGAGAAACAGACGCTCGCACGGCTTGACTGGCCGCGGCCGCGGTTCCCGCTATAAGCGGCGCCGAGCCCATGCCCCCGTCCTCGCCGCCCACATCGTCTCTCCCGTCGCGCCTCACCGGCATCGAATACGCCGTCGCCTTCGGTGTCGCGATCGTGTGGGGTCTGAACAATGCCTGCGCCAAGCTCGCGACCGGCGTTTTGCCGCCGCTCCTGGTCGGGTCGCTGCGGTTCGCCATCGCGCTGATCGTGCTGCTGCCGTTCCTGAAGCCGCCGATCCCCTGGTCGAAGAACCTCCTGATCATCGCGGTCTGTTGCGGGCCGCTGCACTTCTCCTTGCTCTATCTCAGCTTCTGGATGGCCCATGACCTGAGCCCGCTGTCGGTCAGCTTGCAGCTGTGGATTCCGATGACCGCGCTGTTGTCGTGGCTCTTGCACAAGGAGGCGCCGAGCAAGGGCGTGCTGGTCGGCCTGGTCGTGGCGTTCCTGGGCGTGGCGGTGATGGCGCTGGATCCCAACGTGTTCCGCGACGGGCCCGCGCTCGCCGTCGCCGCCTGTGCGAGTTTCTGCTGGGCGCTGGGCACGGTGACCGCGCGGCGCACGCCCGCGGTGCATCCGCTGAAGATGCAGGCGCTGGCCGCGGTGCTCGCCGCGCCGGTGATGGGAGCCGGGTCGTTCCTGTTCGAGCGGACGCGCTGGAGCGCGCTTGGCCACGCCGACTGGACCATCTGGGCGGCGATCCTGTTCTCCGCCTTCGCCTCGACGGTGGCGGCGACGGCGCTGATGTTCTGGTTGGTGCAGCGGCGCGAACCGGCGCGGGTGACGCCGTACATGCTGACCAGCCCGATCGTCTCGTGCCTGATCGGCGTGGCCTTCATGGGCGACGTGCTGACGCCGCAGATCATCATCGGCGGCGCCGCCTCAATCGCCGGGGTGGGGGTCGTTGCCCTGGCGGAGCGGAGTCTGAAGCGCCGCTCGGGCGGCTCGAGCACCGCCGAAGCCGCCATCGAGGCCGAGGCCCCCTAGAACAAGCTTCGCCCCAATTGCGCCGCCCCTGCGCGGTTATGCTAAGCTTCTCGGCTTATCAGGGGGAATTCTTGCCATGACCATCCGCGCCTGGCTTTTCGCGCTCGCCCTTGCGGGTTTCGCCGCCGCGCCCGCCCAGGCGGCCGATGCGCCGCCGCCGATCCCCGCTGCCGTCGCCGGCCACTGGCAGGGCGAACTGGTGCAGCAAGGCCAGGCGCTCGCGGTGAGCTTCGACCTGGTGGCCGATCCCGGCGCGCCGAGCGGCCGCTTCAGCGCCGACCGCTGGCAGGTGATGGACTATCCGATCGGCGGCATGAAACTCGACGGCGCGTCCTTCGACTTCGGCCTCAACGGCCTCGAACTCGATGGCACGCTAGCACGCGACACGATCAGCGGAACCTTCAAGGGCAACGACGGGACCGGGACGTTCACCCTGCATCGCACGGCGCGCACGCCTGCGCCCTACGACGTGACCGAGGTGACCTTCAAGGACGGCGACGTCACCTTGTCGGGCACGATCGTCATGCCGCGCACGCCCGGGCGTCATCCGGCGGTGGTGATGACCCACGGCTCGGGACCGGAAACGCGCTGGGGCACCAGCCGCTACGTCGCCGACCGTTTCGCCCGCGCCGGCGTCGCGGCGCTGATCTACGACAAGCGCGGCTCGGGCCAGTCGAGCGGCGACTGGAAGACCGCGTCCTACGAGGATCTCGCACGCGACGCCCTGGCGGCGGTCGATGCGCTGGCGCACCGCCCGGGCGTCGATCCCAAACGCATCGGCGTGCTCGGCCACAGCGAGGGCGGCATCGTCGCGCCCATCGTGGAGACGCTCGCGCCCGGCAAGGTCGCCTTCCTCGTCGCCGAGGACACGCCGGCGCAGGTGATCAAGCAACAGGACGTCTATCGCGTCGGCAACGATATCAGCAGCCAGGATTGGAGCACGGCCGACAAGGCTCTGGCGCTCGACACCTACAAACTGTTCGTCGACGCCGCCGCCGGCGACCGGCCCATGGCGGACTACGAAGCGGCTCGGGCCAAGTACAAGGACGCCGCCTGGTTCCAGTACATGGGCCTGCCCGACAAGGACTCCTGGGTCTGGGCCTGGTACCGCCCGCGCGCCCACCTGGACATCGCGACCCTGTGGACCCGGGTGAAGCGCCCCGTGCTGCTGATCTACGGCGAGCAGGACCAGCTCATGCCCGTCGACCAGACCATCCACCGTCTGGAAGACATCCTGGACGCCAACGGCGCGCCCTACGCCGCCTTCATCGTCCCGCGCGCCGAGCACAACCTCTCGGTCCATCCGGCCGCAGGCGATCCCTTCTTCTGGTGGCGCCAGGCGCCGGGCCTCAACGACACCGTCGCCGCCTGGATCCTGCGCTGCACCGCGCCGGACGGCCCCTGCCGGACGGACTGAAAACAGGTTCGAAAAGCCCGCGATTCAGAGCCTTGAGGCGTCGATTTTCGGCGCCGCGGAGACGCTCCGAACGCGGCGTTCGGACGCGCTCCGGTTTTGGCCGAGTTTTCCCAGCAAAAACAAAGCACTATATTCGGCAAAAGCGGGCCGAAAAACCCCCTGATTTCATTGCGCCGCGCCCCCCCAATTGCTACTTAGTAAACAGGCAAAAACGCTCCGATTCTCAGTAGTTTCCCTTGAACGACGACACCACCCTCCCGCCCGCCGACGAGTCGGGCCGACGCGACATTGCTCCGATTGCGATCGAGGACGAGCTGAAGCGCTCCTACCTCGACTATGCGATGAGCGTGATCGTGGCCCGCGCGCTGCCCGACGCCCGCGACGGGCTGAAGCCGGTCCACCGCCGCATCCTCTATTCGATGCACGAACTGGGGATGACCCCGGATAAGACCTATTCCAAGTGCGCCCGCGTGGTCGGCGACGTGCTGGGCCGCCTGCACCCGCACGGGGACCAGTCGGTCTATGACGCCTTGGTGCGCATGGCGCAGGATTTCTCGATGGGCCTGATGCTCATCGACGGCCAGGGCAATTTCGGTTCGGTCGACGGCGATCCGCCCGCGTCGATGCGATACACCGAGTGCAAGATGGCCAAGCCGTCGCTGTCGCTGCTCGCCGACATCGACAAGGACACCGTCGACTTTCAACCGAACTACGACGGCAAGGAAGAAGAGCCGACGGTTCTGCCCGCGCGCATTCCGAACCTGCTGGTCAACGGCGCCGGCGGCATCGCCGTCGGTATGGCGACCAACATTCCGCCGCATAACCTGGGCGAAGTGGTCGACGCCTGCTTGGCGACGCTGGACAATCCGGACATCAGCGTGAGCGATCTGCTCGACATCGTGCCGGGCCCCGACTTCCCGACCGGCGGCGAAATTCTGGGCCAGGGCGCCAGCCGCCTGGCGCTGATGACCGGCCGCGGCTCGGTCGCGGTGCGCGGCAAGGCCTCGGTCGAGACCATCCGCAAAGACCGCGAAGCGATCATCGTCACCGAGATTCCCTATCAGGTGAACAAGGCGACCCTGATCGAGCGCATCGCGGAACTGGTGCGCGACAAAAAGCTCGAGGGCATCAGCGACATCCGCGACGAGAGCTCGCGCCAAGGCATGCGCATGGTCGTCGAGCTGAAGCGCGACGCATCCGGCGAGGTGATCCTGAACCAGCTCTATCGCTTCACCGCGCTGCAGAGTTCGTTCGGCGTGAACATGCTGGCGCTGAACCACGGCCGGCCCGAGCAGATGGGCCTCAAGCCCATGATCGACGCCTTCCTCGCCTTCCGCGAGGAGGTGGTGGTCCGCCGCACCAAGTTCGAACTGGCCAAGGCGCGCGACCGCGGTCACGTGCTGGTCGGTCTGGCCATCGCGGTGGCCAACATCGACGAGGTGATCCAGATCATCCGCACCTCCGCGGACCCCGCCGAGGCGCGCGAGCGTTTGCAGGCCAAGGACTGGCCCGCGGGCGACATGATCGCGCTGGTGGAACTGATCGCCGATCCGCGCTCCATCGTGCTCGACGGGGGTCTGATCCACCTGACCGACGAACAGACCCGCGCGATCCTGGCGCTGACCCTGGCGCGCCTCACCGGCCTCGGCCGCGACGAGATTTTCGAAGAAGCCACCACCCTGGCGGACAACATCCGCGGCCTGCTGGAAATCCTGGCGTCGCGCGAACGCGTCATCGGCATCGTGCGCGAAGAGCTGGTCGAGGTGCGCGATCAGTTCGCCGTGCCGCGACGCAGCGTCTTCATCGAAGGCGAGGGCGACCTCGAGGACGAGGACCTGATCCCGCGCGAGGAGATGGTCGTCACGGTCACCCACTCGGGCTACGTGAAGCGCACGCGCCTGGCCGACTACCGGACCCAGCATCACGGCGGCAAGGGCCGCTCGGGCATGGCGATGAAGGACGAGGACGCCGTGGTCGGCGTGTTCTCCGCCTCGACCCACGCGCCGGTGCTGTTCTTCGCCTCCAACGGCAAGGCCTACAAGCTGAAGGTCTGGCGTCTGCCGCTCGGCACGCCCACGTCGAAGGGCAAGGCCTTCGTGAACCTGCTGCCGATCGAGCCCGGGGACAGCATCATGAACGTGCTGCCGTTGCCCGAGGACGAGGCGACCTGGGACCGCTACGACATCATGTTCGCCACCCGCTCGGGCGACGTGCGCAGGAACAAGCTGTCGGACTTCGCGACGGTGAATCGCGCCGGCAAGATCGCCATGAAGCTGGAAGAGGGCGACGCCATCGTCGGCGTGGCGCTCTGCACCGAGGACCAGGACATTCTGCTCACCACGGCCGATGCGCGCTGCATCCGCTTTGCGGTGGACGAGGTGCGGGTGTTCAAGGGCCGCGACTCCACCGGCGTGCGCGGCATCCGTCTGAAGGACGGCGACCAGGTGATCTCCATGGCGGTGCTGCGCAGTGTCGATGCGACGCCGGCCGAACGCCTGGCCTTCCTGAAGCGCCAGCGCGCCTTGCTCGAAGCGCAGCAGGGCGAGGAAGCCGACGATGCGCCCGCGGCGCCCGATGACGACGAGGAGAGCGGCGACGAAGCCAACCTCTCGCCCGAACGTCAGGTCGAACTCGGCGCGGCCGAGCAGGTGATCCTGACCGTCGCCGACACCGGCCTCGGCAAGCGGACCTCGTCCTACGATTATCGCCGCACCGGCCGCGGCGGGCAGGGCCTGTTGGCCCACGACCTGTCGCGCAAGGGCGGCAAGCTGGTGGCGTCCTTCCCGGTGGAGCAGGGCGACGAGATCCTGCTGGTCACTGACGGCGGCCAGTTGATCCGCGTGCCGGTCGGCCGTATCCGCATCGCCGGGCGCAACACCCAAGGCGTGATCATCTTCCGCACCGCCCAGGACGAGCGCGTGGTCTCCGTCGAGCACCTTGCCGAGGCGGCCGGGGGCGATGACGATGGGGGCGGCGAAGACGGAACGGAAGGCGAGGCGCCGGGCGATCAGGCCTGACGCAGCGAAGAGGGGGCGGCGATGAAAGAACGCGTCGGGCTCTACCCCGGGACCTTCGACCCGGTCACCAACGGCCACATCGACATCATCGGCCGGGCGGTCAAGCTGGTCGACCGGCTGGTCATCGGGGTGGCGATCAATGCCGACAAGGGACCCTTGTTCACCCTCGATGAGCGGGTGACCATGGTCCGCGAGGAATGCGGCGACATCTTCGACGGCAAGATCGAGGTGCGACCATTCGACAGCCTGCTGATGGCTTTCGCCGAGGAGGTCGGGGCGGGCATCATCGTGCGCGGCCTGCGCGCGGTGGCCGACTTCGAGTACGAGTTCCAGATGACCGCCATGAACCAGCAACTCAATCGCGAGATCGAGACGGTGTTTCTGATGGCCGACCCGCGCCACCAGGCCATTGCCTCGCGTCTGGTGAAAGAGATCGCGCGGCTGGGGGGCAACATTGACCCATTTTTGCCGCCGAGGGTGGCGAATAAGGTGCGGGCGAAATTCAAAGGATGAGAACGATGTCGACTTCCCGTAGCGCCGTGCGTGCGCTGGCCGCAGCCGCCGCGGCGGCTTGTGTCGCCGTCCCCGCCTTCGCCGGCCTGCACCTGGGCCCGTCCAAGTCCAAGAAGGACCAGCCCGCCGACGCGCCGGTCGCCTCGGCCGACGACTGGCGCCAGCTCGATCCTGAAAACGTGCTGGTCATCGACACCACCAAGGGCCGGATCTACGTCGAACTGGACCCCCAGGCGGCGCCGCTCTACGTCGAGCGCATGAAGCTCCTGACGCGTCAGCGCTTCTTCGACGGGCTGAAGTGGCACCGGGTGATCGACGGCTTCATGGCCCAGACCGGCGATCCGCTCGGCACCGGCGAAGGCCAGTCGCAGTATCCCAACGTGAAATCCGAGTTCACCTTCCGGCGTGATGCGAGCGTGCCCTATGCGCCGATCGCCGCACCCTCGGGCGCCGTGGTCGGCTTCCTCGGCGATCTGCCGATCCAGACCCAGCCGGACGCGGTGATGGACATCACCGCCGATCACAAGGTGTGGGCCTGGGGCCTGTTCTGCGCCGGTGTGGCCGGCGCCGCGCGCGGTGAGGAAGAGAACAGCGAGAACAGCCAGTTCTTCCTGATGCGCGACACCTATCCCTCGCTCGAGAAGCGCTACACGGCTTTCGGCCGCGTGGTCGCGGGCGAGGACGTGGTGAAGAACCTGAAGACGGGCGAACCGGTGGTCGATCCCGACGTGATGACCAAGGTGCAGGTGCTGGCCGACATGCCCGAAGCCGGCCGCCCGCGCATTCTTGTCCTGTCGCCGACCAGCAAGACCTTCCAGGCCATGGTCGACCGCGTGCGCAAGGCAAGAGGCGCCGACTTCTCGATCTGCGACGTCGACATTCCGAGCCAGGTCAGGTGATCGCGATGCGGATGCTAGCGATGGCAACGGCGGCGTTGGCGCTGTTCGCCGCGCCGGCGTTCGCCCAGGATTTTCATCCGGTCGATCCGGAAAACCTGCTGGTCATCGATACGTCGAAGGGTCGCGTGATCGTCGAGCTCAGACCCGACATTGCGCCCAACCATGTGGCGCGGATCAGGGCGCTGGTGCGCAAGGGCTACTACGACGACAACGCGTTCTACCGCGTGGTGCCGAACTTCGTGGTGCAGACCGGCACCAAGGTCGCCGGCGGCAATCCGACCACGGGCCTGGGCCCGATCAAGGCGGAGCTGAGCTTCCATCCGGCCACCCCGATCAAGCCGCTGGCGATGGGCGCCGGGTTCTCCGGCGACATGCCCGCCGCGGTCGATGCCGACGGAACCGCCTGGCCGAAGTTCTGTCCGGGCACGGCCTCGATCGGCCATTACGACGACATCGACAGCGCCGACGGGCAGATCTTCTTCCTGACCGGCCCCGCCAACAACCTCGAACGCACCTTCACCGCCTGGGGCCGCGTGGTTGCGGGCCAGGACGTGCTGAAAACCATGGCGCCCGGCGAGCCGCCCGCCGCGCCCGACCATCTCGTGAAGGCGCACATCGCCGCCGACATGCCGGAAGCCGACCGCCCGAAAGTCTCCATCGCCGACCCGTCGAGCCCCACCTTCGACGCCGCCGTCGAAAAAGCCGAAGACGCCGGCTACCTGGAAAACATCTGCTCGGTGATCCCGCCGGTCGAGGTGAAGTGATTTCACGTCGGCTTGAGAGCTGACGAAGAAATTTTGACCACGGAAAACACGGAAAGCACGGAAATGCGGGCCCTGAGCCTTGCGTCGCGCGATCCAAGAAATTTGTCCACGAACCACACGAACCACACGAACGATTTCACCTTCGCGCCGGAGGCGCTTTCATTTTGAATGGCGCTTCGCGCCGAAGATAGGACCCAGGAAACGCGACCTGTTCGTGTGGTTCGTGTGGTTCGTGGACAATCCTTCTTCTTTCCGTGCTTTCCGTGTTTTCCGTGGTCAAAATCTAGCGACTGCGGCGGCGTCTGCGACGGCGGTTTTTCATCAGCGATAGCAGCATCCCTTCACGCAGACCGCGGTCGGCGACGCGGACGCGGTCGCAGGGCCAGGAGTCCTGCACCGCCTGCAGGATCGCCGCGCCCGCAAGCACCAGGTCGGCGCGGTCCTTGCCGATGCACGGCTCCGCGGCGCGCGCCGTCACGTCGACTTCGATCAGACGCGTCGCCGCCGCCCGGCATTGCTCTGCGTTCATCCAAAGACCGTCGACCCGCGCGCGTTCGTACTTCGCCAAGCCCAGGTGCAACCCGGCGAGGCTGGTGATCGCGCCCGAGGTGCCGACCATGTGCGCGCGGCCTGCGTCGAATACCGGGCGCATGCCGTCGGCGCGGCGGAAGGCGGTGATCTCTGCCGCGATCGCGGCGACCATGGCGTCGAACCACACGATCTTGTCCGCGTCCGGTTCGGGGAAGCGTTCGGCCAGCGTCACCACGCCCATAGGAATCGACAGCCATGCCTTCAAGTCGGCGCGCACGCGGTGCGGGTTCTGCCCATCGATGGTGACCCACGACAACTCCGTCGAGCCGCCGCCGACGTCGACCACCAGCGCCGCTTCCGCCTCGGGGTCGAGCAGGTTGGCGCAGCCGGCCACCGACAGACGCGCCTCCTCGTCCGGCGAAATGACGGTGAGCTGCAGCCCGGTCTCGCGCTCCACCCGGTCCACGAAATCCTGGCCGTTGGCCGCCGAGCGGCAGGCCTGGGTGGCCACCGCGCGCAGGCGCACCACCTGGCGGCGGCGCACCTTGTCGGCGCAGACCCTCAGCGCCGCCATGGCCCGCTCCATCGCCTCGGGCTGCAGCTCGCCGGTCCTCGACAGGCCCTCGCCCAGGCGCACGATGCGGGAAAAGGCTTCCACGATGCGGAATCCCCCGCCCTTGGACGGGGTCGCGATCAAGAGGCGGCAATTGTTGGTGCCCAGGTCCAGGGCGCCGTAACAGCGCGCCTTCTCGACCCGGTTGGCGTCCGCGGACGCGCCGCGACGCTCGACGGGAGCCTCAGACATTGGCTCGACCCTCTCCGGGCCAAGGCGCCAAGGCCGGCCCGCTTCGCCTGCAACTCTAGCAAGCGGGGCGGGCGGGACAAGCTCTGCCGTTGCGGAGCTTTGCCGTGGGGACGGGATTGCCTACGGTAGGGACGTCGGAAGAGGGGCTCGTCATGAGGCCGTTGGGCTGGGTTCTGGGCGCCGTGCTGGTGGCGAGCGTGGTCGCGGCGACCGCCTTCGTCATTGCGAATGGTGGGCCGAACGCAGTCCCGAGCCATTCCCAACCGGCCGTGTCTCCAGACACGGTCATTCTGCCGGAAAGTCAGACCAACACCCTTCTCGCCCAGTGTTCGCGCTCGTCCCCGCACGCAGACGCGCCCTGGTCCCCGCCGCCGGCCGAAATCAGGCGGCTTGAGACGGAACTTCCTGCTGCGCTGGCTCCCGAGGTCGTCAATGAACCCCATCTCGCCAAGGCGCCCACTGGCTGGCGCAGGCAGTATGTCGGTTTCCTCAAGCACGGCCGTCACATGATCTATGGCAACTACTTCAAAGCGTGGGGAGAGAATGACCTCGACTGGCGTTCGCAAGCTATGATGGTCTGCGACGGAGGGCCGTCCTTCTTCGGTGTGGAATACGACGCGGACGCGCATCGCATCGTCCACATCGCGTTCAACGGAGGACCGCCTGTGGTCAACGGAGCGGTCTGACGGTCGGGGCGGCCGCCAGCCCCGGGCAATAGGGTCCGCCACAATTTGGCCCCAAGCCTGAACGGCGGTTGCGGTTAAGCCTCAGGATAGGGTCATTGCCGGGGGCTCAGAGTGCCTGGCATGAATACGCACATCGCAAAATTCGGCATCGGTCAGATTGTTCGCCACCGGAGCGTTCCTTTCCGCGGCGTGATCTTCGATGTCGACCCCGAGTACGCCAGCAGCGACGAGCGCTGGCTCTCGATTCCGCAGGCTGAGCGTCCCCGCAAGGACCAGCCGTTCTATCACCTGCTCGCCGAATGCGCCGACGAGACCTACGTCGCCTACGTGTCCGAGCAGAACCTGGTGCCCGACGAAAGCGGGCAGCCGGTCCACCACCCGGAGGCCGACTACGTCTTCGCGGGCTTCGACCACGGCGCCTATCGGCCGCGCCCCCGGCCGATGAACTAAGCCCAATGAACTCAGGCCATAAGCTAGCGTGAACGTCCCGGCGGCATTAGATCACCCCCTGATCCGCCGCCGGGACCGCTCCATGAACGATTTCCTCCACGTCCACGAGACGCCGCCCCCCGGCGCGGCCGCCGATTGGACCATCCCCCAGGGCTGGGACGCCTATAGTGCCGACGATCACGCCACCTGGGTCACGCTCTATGAGCGGCAGATGAAGGTGCTGCCCGGGCGCGCGTGCTCCGCCTTCATGCGGGGCCTGGACGCGCTCGACCTGCACGGCGGCGGCATCCCGGATCTGCGCAAGCTCAATCCTGCGCTGAAGGCCCTGACCGGCTGGACGGTGGTGTGCGTGCCGGGCCTGGTGCCCGACGACGTCTTCTTCGACCACCTGGCCAACCGGCGTTTCCCCGCGGGGCAGTTCATCCGCCGCGCGGACCAACTCGACTACAGCCAGGAGCCGGACGTCTTCCACGACGTGTTCGGCCATGTGCCGATGCTGTCGAACCCGGTGTTCGCCGACTACATGGAAGCGTACGGCAAGGGCGGTCTGCGCGCGCTGGGCCTGGGCCAACTGCACAACCTTGCGCGTCTGTATTGGTACACCGTCGAGTTCGGCCTGATCGAAGAGGCGGGAGAGCTGCGCCTCTACGGCGCGGGCATCGTGTCGTCGTCGGCGGAATCGAAGTTCGCGCTGGAGAGTGCGTCGCCCAACCGCATCGGCTTCGACATGGCGCGCGTCATGCGCACACCCTACCGCATCGACGACTTCCAGCAGGTCTATGTGGTGATCCCGTCGTTCCAGACGTTGCTGACGGAAACCCTGCAAGACTTCGGCCCGATCTACGCGGGCCTGAAAGACGCGGCCGACATCCCGATCGACGCGGTGCTGCCAACCGACCACGCCTTTACTCGCGGCGACCAGGCCTATGCGAACGCGGGCGGTCGGTTCGCAACGTAAGATGAACCACAAAGCGCACGAAGGGCACGAAGACAGCGCTTCAAGGGCAACCCGACCCTGATCGTTTACTAGGACGATCGCGCGCCGAAGGCGCGCATTCGAGGTCAGACCCGCCCGCGTTTTTTGGGCGTAATCTTTCTTCTTCGTGCGCTTGGTGCGCTTCGTGGTTCAATCCTTCACGTCAAGCGCGCAAACCCATCCGCGCTCCAGCGTTCGCTGCCGACGCCGTGGTGGACGAAGAAGAGGCCTTCGGGGTCGTACTTGGCTTTCACCGCCTGCAGGCGTTTGAAGTTCGGGCCCCAGAAGGCGTGGCCCCAGTCCTTGTTGAAATAGTTGCTCTCCGACACGTACGAGCCCGCCTCCGGCGCGACCTTCAGCAGTTCGGCGTTGGCGGCGTCGATGGCGCGGGCGTCGTGTTCGGCTTGCTCCATGCTGGGCGGTTTCATCGGAATGCCGGGCAGCGGCGGATAGCCGCCGGTGGCGATGATCGCCAGCGCGAAGGCGCTGAGCGACGCGGGATTGGTTGCGCTGTCGCGGGCGCGTTCGATGGCGGCGGGATCGCCGCCGGCCAGGCCCTTGTTGAAATGCAGGCCGACTTCGAAGTGGCGGCTCGCGGCGTAGAGCGCGTCGACCAGTTTTGCGCGCTCGCCGGGTTCGAGCAGCGACGCGGGCAGCCACACCGACTCATAACCGTGCAGGAACATGCAGGTCTGTTCGCCGTCGCCGGCCCACCAGCTGTGGTGCGCGGGCGCGCCCGGGCGGGTGTCGAACTTCATCGGACCGCCGTCGCGTTTCCTCCAGAAGTCCGCGGACCAAAGCGTCTGGAACGGGCGCGCGCCGATGTCGAGGTCGTCGACGATGTCGTAGTCCTGCGGCCGCGCCTTCACCCAGTCGTGGAACGGCTTCCAGAGCGCCGTCGCCTCGTCCTGGGTCAAACCCTGGCTGGCGAACTTGAGCCCCAGCCCGTTGTCGGGACGGATCGCGACCTGTTCGCCCCAGTGCGGGTTGAACAGGCTCCCGGCGTAGAAATCGACAAAGCGGGCGAGCAGCGCCTTGTACGCCGTGTCCGACTTGGCGCGAATGCCGCCTTCCGCGTAGCCCACGGTCGCCGGCGCGTCGAACATGCGCACGGTCACGCGCGACACCACCGCAAAGGTGCCGCCGCCGCCGCCCTTGATCGCCCAGAACAGATCCGGGTCCTGATGTGCGTTGACCACGCGCACGTTGCCGTCGGCCGTCACCACTTCGGCCTCGATGAGATTGCCCGCGGCCGATCCGAACGCCTTAGAGAACGAGCCGTAGCCGCCCGACTGGATGTGGCCCGCGACGCCGACGGTGGTGCAACCGCCGCCCTGGACGTAGCGGTTGGTTTTGGTGGTCGCCGCATCATAGGCGTCGATCCACACCGCGCCCGCGCCGATGGTCGCGGCGGGCACGGGCGCGACGCGGCCTTCACCGCCTTGCGGCGTGAACGCGTCGTGCAGCTCGACCTGGTTCATCGCGCGGGTCCAGACCAGGAGCGAGTCCGCCGAACACGACGTGCCCTGATAGCTGTGGCCGCCGCCCTTCACGACCAGGCGCAGGCGATGTTCGCGGGCGAAGTCGACGGCGGCGGCGATGTCCTGGGCGTTGCGGGCGCGCACCGCCCAGGCGCTGGGCTTGGTCACCCACGCATCGAGCCAGCCGTACGCCTGGGTCGCGCCGGCCTGGTCGCCGAGCCAGAACGGGTTCTGCAGCAGGGGGGCTCGCTTGGCGCAGTCCGCGCCCCCGCCCGCCACCGCGCAGGCGCCATAGGGCGAGACCGGCTTCTCCAGCGTCCCGCCGACCCGTGCGTTCAGCGCCTGCCACGCGGCCTCGCTGGGCCAGCCCGCCTCGCCCGGCCGCACCCGGCGAAAGCCCGTCCCCGCCAGCGCAGGCGCGGCGGCGCCTAAGGCCGCCCAAAGCGGGGCGGCGGCGACTTGTTTCAGAAGGGCTCGTCTCAGCATGCGAAATCTCCAGTCGGGGTGGCCGGGCGGTGCTTTCCTTACCCCGTCCAGGGCATTAAGGCCGAAGGTTGCGGGCCGCGCGAGGGCCTCGGGGCGTTCGGGGCGACGGCGGTGACAGGCGGGCGGCGGCGGTGACCAGCGGCGAGCAATCCGGGACGAGCGGCGCGCGCCGGCGGCAGGTCTTCTGGATGACCTATGCCGGGATCGCGGCCTTTGTCGTGATCCAGTGTCTGGTGAACGCCGTCTCGCGCAACACCGAGTTCCACTGGTCGGGTCAGCATGTCGATCCGCGCGAGCCCTTCGTCTGGGAACTGACCAGCGCGGCCATGACCATCGCGCTGGCGCCCGCGGTCGCCTGGCTCGGCCGCCGCTGGCCGCCGGCGCCGGGACGCTGGCTCGCCTTCGCCCTCGTGCATCCGCCCGCGACCGTTGCCTACTGCCTGATCCACGTCGGCGGGTTTCACCTGCTGCGGCGCGCGGTCTATCTCGCCGCGGGCGCCCACTACACCGGCAAGCTCCAGCTGCTCTACGAGTATCCCAAGGATCTGGCCGCCTATGCCCTGATCCTGTGGGTGTTCTGGCTCGGCGATTTTCTGGCGCGGCGGTGGTCGCGCGCCGACGAGACGCGGGCGGTGCGGGGTGGTCCCGTGTTCGACATCCGTGACGGCGCGACCCTGATCCGCGCGCCGGTCACCGACATCGTGGCCGCAAGCTCGGCCGGCAACTACGTCGAGTTCCACCTGGCCGACGGGCGCAAGCCGCTGATGCGCGCGACGCTGTCGACGGTGGAAGGCCAGCTTTCGCCGCATGGCTTCGTGCGCACGCACCGCTCGTGGCTGATCAACCCCCTGCGCGTGCGCGGCCTCACCGCGGAAGGGTCGGGCGATTTCCTCATAACCCTCGACGGCGGCGGCGAAGCGCCCCTGTCGCGGCGCTTTCCCGAGGCGTTGCAGACCCTGCGTGCGCCGGAGGCCGGGGCCTGAGAACGCAGGCTCTTGCGGTCGGGCCGCCGGATATGGGACCACGGAGTCTGAGAAAAGGGGCGCGGCGTGACCAAGGATCAGGACGAAACCCGGCTTCCGATCTATCCCGAACCCACCGATCCGGCGACGCTCGGTGTCGAGTTGCGCATAGGCTGGCTGCGCAACGACCCGGCCATCGCCGCCGACGCCAAGGCGTTCTGGAAGCAATACGAGATCATCAACCGCGACGAGATCGCCGCTGAGCGGACATCCGAGATCGTGCTTGCCGCCTACGCGGGCGAGCGGCTGGTGGCGGTGTCCACCGCCAAGATCGAGACCATTCCCCGGCTGCGCTGCAAGATGGCGGTTTATCGTTGCGCCGTCGCGCCGGATTTCCGCGGCAAGAACATGGCGGTGATGATCAGCGCGCATTCGCTGAAGACCTTAGAGGCGTGGTCGCTGGCCAACCCGGACGAAGGCGTCCTGGGCATGCTGGCGGTCATGATGAACGAAAAATATCAGAAGGAGACCCATCCCCACCGATCGCCGGAGACCAAGCTGTCCCTGGCCTATTTCAACGAGCAGGGACAGAAGGTCGTGGTCGGCTGGTTCGACCACGCGCGGATCTAGTCAGCTCGCGTTGCGCTCGCGCTGGAACGGATAGAAATCCGAGCCCAGGTTCAGGATCGCGGTGAGCTGGTCCAACGCGCCGCGCGTTTCGTCGAGCAGGTGCGGATCGGCGAGGTCTTTCGGTTCGAGCGTCTCGCGATACCAGCGCTCGGCCCAGGCGATCAGGCGGTCGTGCAGGCCTGCGTCAAGGCGTTGAAACCCGTTGGCGGAATGCAGCTCCTGTTCGTTCAGGACCACGCGGAGCCGCAGGCACGCCGGGCCCCCGCCGTTGCGCATGCTTTCGCGCACGTCCACGTAGTCGATGCGGCCGACGGGACCGTTTGAGCTCGCGATGGCTTCAGCGGCGGCGTGGGCGCGTGGGTTGTCACGGGTTTCGGTGGGCGCCAGCAGCACCAGGCGCGCTTCGCCCGGCAGCGCCAGCAGCTGCGAATTGAACAGATAGGACTTCACCGCGTCTTCCAACGGCAGGTCGGCGGCGGAGACCTCGATGAACTCCGGCTCGAACAGGCCGTCGGCGGCGCGGCGGATCGCGTCGAGGGTCGCGGCTTTGTCCTCGAAGGCGAGTTCGTGGAACAGCAGGCAACGTTTGGATCCCACGCAGACCACGTCGTTGTGGAACACGCCGCCGGCGATGGCTGCCTTGCTCTGGCGGGCGAACACCGGGCGTTGGGCGCCGTGGCGCCGCGCGACGGCTTGCGAGGCTTCCAGGGTCTGGCGCGCGGGATAATTTCCGGTCCAGGTCTCCCAGGCCTCGCGGCCCCAGACGAACAGATCGACGCCCGGTTCGCCGTGATCGGCGCACAGGCGCGTGTGGTTGGCCGCGCCCTCGTCGCCGAAATGGGCCGAGGGGTGCAGCGGTTCGTGCACCGCAAAGCGGCGCGGGTCGGGAAACAGGCGGCGCAGGGCGCGCGTGGTCTGCTCGCCCTCGAGGCTGCGGTGCAGGTTGGTGATCAGGTTTGCCGCCGACAGATGCAGGCGATGGTCGGCCGTGTCGCTCGACGGAGTCACCGTGGCGGCGTTGGCCGCCCACATGGGCGAGGCGGAACAGGCGGCGGACGCGATCGCCGGCGCATCCTTCCAGGCGCGTTCGACCACTTCGGCGTCGCTCCCGGAGAAGCCGATGGCGCGCAGGAACGGCGTGAACGGGCGCTCGTGCGGCGGAAACACAAACTGTACGAGGCCGAGGTCGGCGAGGCGGCGCATCTTGGCCAGGCCTTGCACCACGGCGGCGCGCGGACTCGACGTCATGCCCGCATTGATCTGGCTCGCCAGGTTGCCGGGCGAGAGACCGACGTAGGAGTGAGTCGGCCCGACCAGGCCGTCGACATTGGCTTCGACGGCGCTCATGACGCGCGCACGCCCTTCATCTCGCCGAGGATGTTCTTGGCCTGCGTCGCTTCGAAGCTGGCGACCGGAAAGGCGCAGTAGTCGGCGGCGTAGTAGGCGCTGGGCCGATGGTTGCCGGAACGGCCGAGGCCGCCGAACGGCATGTCGCCCGCCGCCCCCGTGGTCGGCCGGTTCCAGTTCACCACGCCGGCGCGGATGTGGGCGGAGAACTTGCGCCACAGCGCTTCATCGTTGCTGATCAAGCCCGCGGACAGGCCGAAGGCGGTGTCGTTGGCCTTGGCGAGCGCGGCGTCGAAGTCGTTGACGCGGAACACCTGCAACACCGGCGCGAAGATCTCCTCGTCCGGCGTCGAGGGCGCATCGGTCATGTCGATCAGGCCTGGACGTACAAAGGCCGGTCCGAGGTCATCCGCAGCGCGGAATTCGCGCACAGCCTTGCCGCCGAGCGCGTTCGCACGCTCCAGCGCGTTTGCCGCCGCGCGGGCTGAGATCAGCGGCCCCATGTAGGGCTCGACCGCCCCGTTCCACGGCCCGATCACCAGCCGATCCGACAGGGCGGCGACTGCGTCGATGACGGCGTCGCCTTCGGGGCCGGCCTTGACGATCAGGCGTCGCGTGCAGGAACAGCGCTGGCCGGTGGTGACATAGGCCGATTGCACCACCAGGCTCGCGATAGCCTCGACATCCCCCGCGTCCCAGACCACCAGCGGATTGTCGCCGCCGAGTTCGAGCGCCAGGATCACATGCGAATTGTCGGCGAATTTGCGCCGGAAGATGTCGCCCGCCGTGGCCGAGCCGGTGAACATCAGGGCGTCGATGGGCTGGTCCAGCAGAGCCTGACCGGTCTCGCGCGCGCCTTGCACGACGTTGACCACACCGGCGGGCAATCCGGCGGCGTCGAACGCCTCAGCCATGAACTGGCCGGCGGCGGGGGTCTCCTCCGACGGCTTGAACACCACCGTGTCGCCCGCCAGCAGGGCGGGGACGATGTGGCCGTTGGGCAGGTGGCCCGGGAAGTTGAACGGGCCGAGCACCGCGGCGACCCCGTGCGGGCGGTGGCGCAGCACGGCGCGGCCGAAGCCCATGGCCGCCTCGCGCTCGCCCGCGCGTTCGGCGTGGGCGCGGATGGAGATGTCGACCTTGCCGGCCATGGCGCCGAGTTCAGCGCGGGTTTCCCACAATGCCTTGCCGGTCTCGCGCGACAACAGCTCCGCGCCTTGCTCGGCGCGCTCTTTCAGCACGGTCTGGTAGCGCTTCACCGCTTCGATGCGCTCGGCGACCGGACGCTCCGCCCAATCCGCAAAGGCGCCGCGCGCCGCGTCGAAGGCGCGCTCAACGTCGGGTGCGATGGCGGCGTTGCCGCTCCATACCGTCTCGCCCGTGGCCGGGTCCTTGGACTCGAAGCGCGCGCCGGAGCCGTCGACCCATTTTCCGCCGATGAAGAGTTTGCCGTCCACGTTCAGATCCTCACTCGCACCCGGTCGCCCGCCTTCACCCCCAGCACCTCGCCGGCTTCCTTGCCGATCAGCACCGTGTCACCGTCCACCGCCGCGGGCGTGCGCACCGAGCGGAAGCGTTGGAAATCGTCGATGGCGACCAGCGCGGGGCCGGTGGAGACGGCGTCTTCGAACTGCACCGTGAGGCGCAGGCTCTCGCGCACGGTTCTGATTTCGTCGCGCGGGCAGATCATGGTCGGGCCGGCGTCGAAGATGTCGATCAGGCCGTTGGCGCGGAAGCCTTCGCGCTCCAGCAGCGCCTTGGCGCCTTCGCCTTCGCGGTGAACGCGGCTGATTACCTCGCGCGCCGGCTCCGGCAGCAGCTCGACGTAGATCGGGTGGCGCGGCGCCAGGTCCAGGATGAACTGACCGTCGGTGGAAGCGCTCATCCGGTCGGCGTCGGCGAAGGGCATGTGGAAGAAGGTGGAGGCGACGTGGTCCCAGAACGGGCACGAGCCGTCGTCATCGAACCAACCGCGCAGTTCCGACAGCACGTTCTCCGCGATGCGTGACGGATCGGTCGCCATCAGCAGATAGCGCGACTGCGCCAGCAACTGGCCGGCGCCGCCGCGGCGGCGTTCCGGCTTCAGGAACAGCGAGCCGACCTCGGACCACCCCGCGCACTCGTTCACCAGCACGATGGCCTGGTGGTCGAAGCGGATCTGCAGCGTCGGGGATGACTGGGCGAAGGTGACGATGCGGAAAGAAAAGAACGGCCGCTTCAGCCCGACCGCGGCCTTCACCCCGGCGACGCCCACCACCTCGCCCGTGTCGGAATCCTCGAGCATGAGGGTGTACCAGCACTCCAGCGGCGCCAGGCGGCCGGAGAAACTGGCGGCGGAGACGTCCAGGCGCTCGCGCAGCGTGGGTTCGTGCTCGGGCAGGCTGGTGAAACCCTGGCCCGACAGCACGGCGAGCTCCATCAGGGAGTCGAAATCGGCGGGACCGGCGGGTCGGACGAACAGCATGTCAGGCCGCCTCTTTCAGTCTGAGCGCCTTCAGCGCCGGGGCGTCAATCTCGCCCGAGGCGAGCTTCATCAGGATCAGGGCGGAGAGTTGCGCCCGCTCGACGAAGCTTTGCGGCCAGGCGAACTCGTTTTCGGAATGGATGTCGCCGCCGCGCACCCCCAGCGTATCGACGTTGGGCAGGCCCGCGGCATAGAGGTTGTTGCCCTCGCACACGCCGCCGGACGGTTTGAACTGGATCGCCTGGCCGAGCAGCCCCGCGGTCTCCTCGACCGCGCCGATCAGCTGCGTTTGCGCCGCGTCCAGCGGCTTGGCCGGACGGGTGAAGCCGCCGTGCAGCGAGACGCGCAGGTCGTGCAGGCCGACCGAGGCCGAGACGATGCGGTCGACCGCGTCCTGCACCCATTGCGCCGAGGCGGCGTCGGGCACGCGCACATTGAAGCGCACCACCGCGTTTTCCGGCACGACGTTCAGCGGGGACCCGCCCGCCACGGCGGCGACGTTCACCGTGACCCCCTCGCGCTGGCCGTTCAGCTCGCTCAGCCGCGCGACGATGGTGGCGGCGCCGACCACCGCGTTGCGGCCGCTGGCGAAATCGCGCCCGGCGTGGGCCGCCTTGCCCTTCACCGCGATGTGGAAGTTGCCCGAACCCTTGCGCGCCCCGGCCATGGTGCCGTCGGACAGGGCGGGCTCATACGTCAGGCCGACGTGGCCCAGGGCGCCGAGTTCGGCGAGGTAGGGCGCCGAAGCCAGCGAGCCGATCTCTTCGTCCGGCGACAACAGCACGCGATAGCCGACGTTGTCCTTCGCGGCGTGACGCTCGAAGCTTTCAAGCGCGGCCAGCATGACGCTGATGCCGCCCTTCATGTCGGCGACGCCCGGTCCCCACAGGGCGCCGTCGTCGCGGCGGCGCACGATCTGGAACGGGCTCGAAGCCGGATAGACGGTGTCGTAGTGGCCGGTCAGCACGACCTGCACCGGCGCATGCGGCCGCACTTCGACATAGAGCGCATCGGGATGCGTCTGGCGCCGTTCGGAGCCGTCGTCGGCGATCTCCAGACTGGGAGTCAGCGGCTTGCGTTCGACGGTGGCGGGCAGTGACTTCAGCGCGTCTTCGAGGACCGCGCGTTGCCGCTCCAGGCCGTCCAGATGGCGGCTGCCGGAATTGATCGCGCACCAGTCCACGGCGCGCGAAACGATTGCGCCGCCCCGCTCGGCGATGGCGTCGAGCACGGTCTTGTCTTCGCTAAGGATCCGCATGCGGCGCGGAACCTACAGGGATAGGCTTTTTGCGCAACCCCGGGGGCTAAAACCCCTTACGATGTAAGGGTTACGGGGCCGGAACGAACAGCTTTTTCAGCTCGCCCTTGAGGATCTTGCCGTTGGCGTTGCGCGGCAGCATGTCCCGGCTCAGGATCACCCGGACGGGGACCTTGAACGCCGCCAGCCGGTCGGCCACGTGGGCGCGCAGATCGTCCTCGCTCGCCGTCGATCCCGCCTTAAGCGTCACCACCGCCCCGGGCTCTTCGCCGAGCGTCTGGTGCGGGATCGGCACCAGGCCCGCATCGAGCACGTCGGGGTGTTCGTAGAGCACCGCTTCGACTTCCGCCGAATAGATGTTCTCGCCGCCGCGGATGATCATGTCCTTGGCGCGGTCGACGATGTAGCAGAAGCCCTCTTCGTCGATACGCGCGAGATCGCCGGTCTTCACCCAGCCGTCGACGAAGGTTTCCGCCGACGCCTGCGGCTTGTTCCAGTAACCGACCACAATGCCGGGGCCCTTGCCCCACAGTTCACCGACTTCGCCCGGCGGCACGGTTTCGCCGTTCGAGCCAACAACCTTCATCTCGCAGACGGGTGACGCGGGGCCGCAGCTCTCGGGCCGGTGCTGATAGTCTTCGGCGTAGTGGTGCGTGAAGCTGCCGGAGGTTTCGGTCATGCCCCAGCCGGTGCCGGGCTGCGATTTCGGGAAGGCTTCCTTCAGGCGCCGCACCAGTTCCGCCGCCGCCGGCGCGCCGCCGTAGCTGACGGTGTCGAGCGACGACAGGTCGTATTTCAGGCGCGCGGGATGTTCGAGCAACTGCCAGGCAATGGTCGGCACGCCGCCGGTGAGGGTCACGCGCTCCTTCTCGATCATGGCGAAGGCCGCCTCCGGCTCCCAGCGCCGCATCATGACGATGCGCGACCCACCGAAGATGGTCGGGCCCAGCACCGCGCACAGGCCGGTGACGTGGAAGAACGGGATGGCGAGCAGCCCCACCTTTTGCGGCGCGTTGGGATCCGGCGCGGGCGGCGCCTCGCCGCGGCGCACGAAGCTGCGCGCCTGCGAGATCGCGGCGGTCAGCACGTTCGACATGGCGTTGCGGTGGGTGCCGAGCGCCCCCTTCGGCGCGCCGGTGGTGCCAGAAGTATAGAGAATGGTCGCGTTGTCTTCCGGGTCGATCGCGACATCGGGGAGGGGTGTGTCGGGGAGCTGCGCCCAGGCGTCGGGGCGGCCGATGATGTCTTCGAGTTTTTTCAGACGCGGACGCGACAGTTCCTCGTCGTCGCGCGCGACATAGACGCATTCGAGGGCGGGACATTCGGGCAGGCGCTCGGCCAGGCGATGCAGCCGCTCGGCGTCGAGGATGGCGATCCTGGCGCCTGAATCGATCAGGCCGTACTCCAGCTCCTGACCCGTCCACCAGGCGTTCAGCGGCGTTACCACGGCGCCCGCCAGCGAGGCGGCGAAGAAGGCCACCGGCCACTCCGGCATGTTGCGCATGGCGATGGCGACCCGGTCGCCCTTTTTCAGCCCTGCCTCCTGCAGCTCGCGCGCGAACACCAGGGCGGCGCGGGCGAAGGCGTCGTAGGAGACCCGCTCCCCCTCGTAGACCATGAAGATGCGCTCGCCCCAGGCGCGGCCGGCGGCGAACAGGTCGACGAAGGTCTTGGGCCCGTTCTTCCAGACCCGCGTCTTCACCCCGCGGATGTCCAGCTCCTCGATCTCGAACACGGCGCCCGGCTGGGTCATCAGGGCATGGGCCTGGGCCAGCGACAGGGCAGGCCAGGACCCAAGGGCGTCCGGGCGGGCGTCTTGGGTGGCGTCGACGGTCATCGGGGGCCGCTCCGGTAAGGGCTTTCTGATCGTTGATAAGGCTTCCCGCCGCCGGATTCGAGCCTTTTACGCGGCGTTAGAGCCGCCCGGCCTAGGCTCAGGTCCCCAACAGTCGGCGGTTCGGATGCCCTGGTCGATCATCTTGGTGGCCATAGCCTTCGTGGTCTTCGCGGGCCTGGCCAAGCTCACGCCCTGCAACCCGGGCCAGAAAGTGCTGAGCCGGGATCTGCCCGACGACGTGCTCTATTATCTGGTGGGGACCTTCCTCTACACCGGACTCAGCGCCGCGCTGCTGAAGATCCTGATCGACTGGGCCTTCGCCGGGAACGCCGCCGGCGTCTGGCAGGCGATCCAGCACGGCTATGGGCCGCAGCGCAGCTTGCCGATCTGGCTGCAGGTGCTCTTGGTGTTCGTGGTCACCGACGTGATCCAGTACTGGCTGCACCGCGCCTTTCACACCTCGGTGCTCTGGCCGTTCCACGCCGTGCACCACAGCGCCGAGAGCGTGGACTGGACCACGACCTTCCGGGTGCATCCGGTGCAGTTTCTGATCTACAGCGCCGGCGTCGCCATGCTGGTCGCGGTGATGGGTTTCTCGCCGGTGACCTTCGTGGTCGTGGCGCCGGTGAACTTCTTCGTCGGGACCTTCGTTCATTCCAACCTTAACTGGACGCTGGGGCCGTTGCGTTACGTGATCGCGACGCCGGTGTTCCACCGCTGGCACCACTCAAACGATCCGGCGCTGTGCAACAAGAACTTTGCGCCGACCTTTCCGGTGCTCGACCTGATGTTCGGCACCTTCCACATGCCGAAGGACCGCCTGCCCAGCGACTATGGGGCCGAAGGCGTGCCGCCGAATTTCCTCGGCCAGATGGCCTATCCGTTCGCGGCGCTGATCACGCGCTTTACGCGCCGCGCGCCCACGCCGGGCTTCGGCTCGGGGGGCGCGTGAGGGTCGCGCTGACCACCGAAGCGGCCGCGTGGCTTTCGAGCCTTTCGCCTGCGCGCCTGCATGCCGCGGCGGCCTCGACGCGTCTGCACCAGGTCGATGCCGTGGTCACCGGCCTTGCCTTGCTGGTGGTCGCCGACCTCGTCCTGCGCGCCGGCCTGCTCGCGCGCGTGCGCCAGCACATCGAGGGGGAACGCCGGCGGCCCTGGCTGGTCACCGCCGTTTGCGGTCTGGTGATGAGCGCGATCCTGGTCGAGGTGTGGGAGACCTGCGCGGCCTTCGGCGCCTGGGACGAAAACGGCGCGCCGATCTCGAACCTGCTGCCGACTCTGTTGTCCTTCTGGTCGCGCGCGGGGATCACCATCCTCGGCTTCACGGTCGCGGGCTCGGTGCTTTACGCCTTGATGCGGCGGCTGCCACGCGCCTGGTGGGCCATCGCCGCCGGCGCCTTGAGCATTTTCTTCTTCGCCACCCTTTGGGCGCCCGATGTGCTGGCGTCGGGAACCTCCGGCATGGCCGAGGCGCCCGCGGGGGCGGTGCGCGACGGGGTGCTCGATCTCATTCACAGCGAAGGATTGCCGGCCGAAGGCGTTCAGGTTTCGCCGCGGCCCGGCCTCGACGCCGACGTGACCGGCGGCCTGGGTCTGGCGCACGTGGACGTGACGCAAGCCATGCTGAAGGAGCCTGCCTCGGAGGCGCGCGCGGCGGTGGGACACGTGATGGGCCACCAGGCGCACCGCGACCTGTTCTCCTACGCGATCCTGCTGAGCGCGCTGGCGTTCCTCGGCTTCTTCGTCACCGATCGGTTCTTTGCGACGTTTCAGCGTCTGCTGAGCTACAAGCGGCCGCTTTGGCCGTCGGATCCCGAAGGCATGCCGGTGATGGCCATGTTTCTGGTGGCGTGGCTGGCGGCCTCGGCGGTGGCGACCAATAATTTCGTGCGCCTGATCAACGTCGGCGCCGATCAGTATTCGCTCGATCATGCGCACGAGCCGGACGGCCTGGCGCTTTGGCTGCTGCACGACTGGAACGGCGACAAGCCCGATCCGACGCCCTTGGAAGAGACGCTGTTCTACGACCACCCGTCGCTAGCCAGCCGTCTCGATCATGTCGCGCAATGGAAAGCCGCGCACAAAACCGCCTCCGTCGCCATTGCGCAACGCGCGGGCGCCGGAGGCGGTTAGGGCTTCCCGGACCGGAATCAGCGGCCGACTTGGCGGCTGACGCCGTTCTCCTCGCGGTTCAGCCGGCGCGCTTCGTGGCGCGTCAGGTGGCCGCCGTGCCGGGAAGCGAAGCGGCGCTCTTGCAAGCGAATGCCGCGCTCTTCGCGATGGATGAACCGCGCCTTGTGCACGCCCACCACGCCGTCGCGACGCTCGATGACGGCGCGGCGATGCAGGTGGTTGAGGCGATGGTTCACCTCGACGCGGGCGGGGTGATGCCGCTGCCAGACGGTCTCGGCCGAGGCGCTGTTGGCGGCGCCGGCGAGCAGGGTGGCGAAACCCATGGCGAGCAGGGCGGCTTTGATACTGGTCTTCATGACTCCAATCTCCGTTTGTCGATCCGTCGATCGATCGACGGTGATTGGAGACTAGATCGCGGCGTCTGAACGGCCCTCAAGGCCCAAGCTTCACCTTCGGTTCATCGGGGTGAACCGGGGAAAACACCCAACTTGGCCGTTGACCCGCGCGCGTCAACGCAGAAGAAAGAAAAACGCGGAGATCGCAGAGAAAGAAGAAAGACGCAGAGATCGCGGAGGTGTCTTCTCTGCGTTCTCCGCGGTTTCTTTCTCTGCGATCTCTGCGGTAAAAATCCGCCTGCGGCGGGCGCCGCTGGCGCCTACTTCACGTCGGTGCAGGCATCCGGTTTTTGGTGTTTGGCGATCTTTTCGCGGGCGCATTTGTTGTGGCGTTCGAGCAGGCCGCGGATGCTGCCCTGGTCGGGTTCGATGACGTCGTAGATCAGCCAGCGTCCGCCGATCTTTTTCCACACCACTTGCCAGGAACCCTTCGCTTCGCTGTCGCTGACGGTCGCGATCCAGTCGGCGCCCTGGCTATGGCCCGACCACTTATAGGTTCCGCCCACGTCCTGACATCCGCACACCGGATCCCAATCGAGCACATCGACGCCGTCCATCAGCTTCGAGTTGTCCTGATCGAGCTTGGTCAGCGCCGGATCAAAGTACTTCTGGCCGATCATCGCGTTCGACCCCTTCGCCGTCACCTTGTATGACGCCATGATCTTGCGCATCAGCGCGTCGGGCGTGTCGGCGCCGCCCGCGGCCGTCGCTGCAGAACCGAAAGCAAGCACCAACCCCGCCGCCGCCGTGGCGAAAATCGCGGTTTTACCGGAACGCATGCAGGCCTCCCCATCCGTGTGAACGGGAGGCTATAGCACAGTCAGCCGCCGGCGTAGCCGCCGATGATCGGCAGGATCTCGCCGGTGATGAAACTCGAGCACTGGGGCGAGGCCAGGAACACATAGGCGGGCGCGATCTCTTCCGGTTGGGCCGGCCGGCGCATCTTGGTCTTGGCGCCGAAATGCTTGATGGCCTCGGCGTCCTTGTCGGCCGGATTGAGCGGCGTCCACACCGGACCGGGCGCGACTACGTTCACCCGGATGCCTTTGTCCACCAGATGACTCGACAGCGAGCGCGCGAACGCGTGGATGCCGCCCTTGGTCATCGAATAGTCGAGCAATTCCTCGTTGCCCTTGATGCCGGTGACCGAGCCGGTCATCACGATCGCCGAGCCTTGCTTCATGTGCGGCACGCAGGCCTTGGCCATGTGGAAATAGCCATAGAGGTTGGTCTTCAGCGTACGATCGAACTGGTCCTCGGACAGGTCTTCGAAGTTATCCGTGTGCTCCTGGAACGCGGCGTTGTTTACCAGCACGTCGAGGCCGCCGAGATCGTCGAGCGTGCGGCGCACCGCCTGCTTCGCAAATTCCGGGTCGGCCACGTCGCCGGAGATCAGGATGCAGCGGCGGCCTTCCTTTTCAACGGCTGCCCTGGTGTCGGACGCGTCCTCGTCGGATTCGAGATAACAGATCGCAACGTCGGCGCCTTCGCGCGCGAACAGCACCGCGACGGAGCGGCCGATCCCCGAATCCCCGCCGGTGATGATCGCGACCTTGCCCTCCAGCTTGCCCGAACCCTTGTAGAAGGGCGCGTCGTAGAGCGGTTTCAGTTGCATGGCCGCTTCGGAGCCGGTCTTTTCCAGGTGCTGGCCGGGGAAGGGCGGTTCGGGATAGCGGCGCGCGCCGGCCTGCATGGCGCCTTGCTTCTTTTGCCCGTCGCCTTTCTTTTCGTCTCCGGCAAAGCTTTTCGCCTCGCTCGCATCGCGGCGGTGCTGCAGGCCGCGCTCTTCCTGGGCGGCCTGTTCGGCGCCGGGCGAAACGCCGCCTTCGCTGATGGTCATGGCTCGAACTCCTGACGGTGAGGGTTTGCCTCAAACCGCCAGGCGCCGTTCCGGTTCCGGAGTTAGGGTCATCGCGCACGGCAACGCGGGTCTCCCTGGGAGGGTGCTCTATTCACCGGGATGGTAGGTCCGTTCGACGTGACCCTTCAGCTCGTCCGGCCAGAAGTAGACCTGGCGCAGATTGCCGTCGGCGTAGCGTTGCGCTTCGTCGTCGAAGTGGGGCGAGGCCGGATGACCGCTTTCGCCGCCGGCGGTCACCGCGCGCGCTTCGACCCGGTCGCCGAACTCGACCACCGCGACGAAGCTGTTGCCGAGCGTGCCGTAGTAGCGCTTGGTTCCCGGCCAGCGGTGCGCACCGAAAGCAGCGATCGATCCCCATTGCGATGAGGTGAAGCCGATCGGGATCGAGGGTTTGGCGTCATCGAACGGCTGCACCAGGTCGCCGGTCAAACGCTGGAAGCGGTTCACCTCGCCCCAGGGCGTACGCCAGGTTCCGAAGTCGTTGGCCAGGCGGTCGGACGCAGCTTCGAGCGAGGCCAGGCGTTCCTGCGGCGTCGCATAACGGCGCAGGCGTTCGAACATGGGATAGGCGGCCATCTCCTGCTGCACGACGTTGTCGCGCAGCTTGACGTCCACGCCGATGCGTTCGGCGAGATCGTCGCCCCAAAACACCGCCAACGTGGTCGGGATCGACGTGGTCGACCAGCGGTCGTCCCAAGCACGCAGCGCGGCAATCTGATCCTTCAGCTTGGCCTTCAGCGGATCGCTCGCCGGAAGTTGGTCGTAGGCGTCGAACAGGCCCGGCAGCAGCTCGGCGAAACCGACGAGATAGGAATCGAACGCCGCATCGCGCAGCGTTGCCGGCGTGAAGTCCTTGCGGTCCTTCAGCACCATCACCGCATGGCGTCCGCGCGGCGAGTCGCCGGCAGTGTCCATATAGCGCGGAAAGTCCGCAGCCTTGGGACTGTCCTGCGGCGCCGACGCAGTCCAGGGCGCGTTGTTGGTGTTCTCGATCCAGCCGCTCTTGGGGTCGATGACCTGCGGCAGATCTTTCAACGGCGTCAGGCCTTTCCAGTCGGTTGAAGGATCGGCGCCATCGACGGGCTTGGTGTAGTCGAAGCGGTTGTCGCGCACCGGCACGAACTGCGGATGCAGATAGGCGATCTCGCCCTTGGAGTCGGCGAAGATGGTGTTGTTCGAGGAATCCGCCTTCAGGTCCGCGACCTTCAGATAGTCGGCCAGGTCATAGGTCTTGGTGCGCAGGTAGGATTGCTCCAACGCCGCGATCGGCTTGTCCATCATGGCGAAAGCGATCCACTTGTCGCCGTCGGCGCGGATGATCGGGCCGTGATGGGTGCGATAGACGGTGAAGGTCTTCGACTTCATGGCGCCGTCGCTCGCACGATAGGGCACGGTGATCGACGATACCGTCACGGGCCTGAGCTCGGCGCCGTAGCGATAGAACAGCTTGCCGTCCTTGTGCACGATGGTCTCGGTGAACTCGTCGACCACGTCCGCGCCGGTCGAGGTGTGCATCCAGCCCACGTTCGGGTTGAACCCCTGGTAGATGAAGAACTGGCCCCAGGTCGCCGCGCCATAGGCGTCGAGCCCCTCATCGCTCGACATCTGGGTTTCCGAGCGGAAGTAGAACGAGGTGTGCGGATTGATCCACAACAGGGCGTGATGATCCTTGGCGTTCGACGGTGCGATGGCGAAGCCGTTGGAGCCGGTCACGTCCGGCAACGGTAAATTAGCGTCGGGTGGGGCGAGGGGATCGATCTGGGCGGTCTGCAACGGGCCGTAGAAGGTCTCGAGATGCTTCAGCGAGATGCGCTCGATGTCGCCGCCGATGCTGCCTTCGGTGAAACTCAGCGCCATCCACGGCTCGAACCGGGTGATCGCGCGCGGGTGCACGTCCGGGTGGGTCGCCAGGTAATAGTTGAGCCCGTCGGCCCAGGCGTCCATCAGCCGCTTCAGCCAGTCGGGGCTCTCGGCGTACTGCGTCTTCAGGCCAGCGTCGCTGACGTAGAGTCGTGCGCGCAGGTCCTGATAGATCGCGCTTTCGCCATCCGCTTGGGCCAGTCGCCCGAGCGAGACGAGATAGTTCTGCTCGACGCGATTGAAGTCGTCCTCGGCCTGTTCATAGATCATCCCGAACACCGCGTCGGCGTCGGACTTGCCGTGCACGTGGGCGATGCCCCAGTCGTCGCGGGTGATGGTGGTGTCCGAGGCTTCCTGGCGCCAGCGCGCGGCTTCGTCGGATGGGGCGGCCAGGGCTGGGCTTGACGGGAGCGCTACGCCCAGCGCGAAAACCAGGCCCGAAACGATGCCCGAAAGGATGCCCAAAACGATGGATGCCCGTTTCACCGACCCCTCCTGACGCGGCCCCCTGACGCGGAACCACCGGCGGACGCTAGGGCGGAACGGACGGGGCCGCCAGGGTGGCGGCCTGGACGCGGGTCAAAAAAAGCCCCGCTGCGGGGGAACGACCGAGCGGGGCTTTCATGTGTCACGGCGCCTTGAGGGTCGCGCCGGGACGGACGTTGCATCAGGAGGATGCGGGGGCTTCACGCAGACACCGCGAGCCGCCCCCGCACAGTTAGACGTTCGACGGGGCGTTTTCCCCCAATCAAACGGACATGAATCGGCCGAGCGCCGTTCAGCCGGCCGGCGTTACCGTGCGCTGGACCTTGCCGTCGGCGTCGAGGAACTGGATCGTCGCCTCACCCTCGGGCGAAACCTTGAGGACCAGGCGCGGCTTGCCCTTGGCGTCCTGCAGGGCCAGCAGCGAGGTGCCTTCCTTCTTGCCGAAGAAGGCGCGGTGCGTCCCGCCGGCGCCGGAAGCGATCAGCTTTTGGAGTTCGGCCTTTTTCTCAGGCCCGTCGGGCATGGATTCGAGCTTGGACAGCTTCTCGATGTCCATGGGCTCCGAAGGATAGTCGTTGATGCCGAGGCCCGCGGCGCGGTGGCCGTCGTATTCGCTCTGGTCCAGGGTCACCACCTGGTCCTGCTCATACTGGTCGAAGCTGAGGTGGCCATAGCTCTGCACCTTGCCGTCCTTGCCCTTCTGGCCGCCGAAGATCAGGCCGCCGTTCTCGGTGCCTTCGTCGTTGAAGAAGATCATGCCGGCGGAATCGCGGTTGGGGTGCGGGTATTCCTTGCCCTTGAAGATGGCGCCCGGGAAATGGGATTTGTTGGCGAGCACCAGGCGCAGGGTCCCGTCGTCCTCGACCAGGTTGATGCGATGGACGTCGAGGGTGTCGATGGTCTGCTTCTGCGGGTCGCTGAACGCCTGGGTCGCGGTGATGCCGGCGATCACCGTGGTCAGCACGACCGAGTAAGCCAGCAGGATCTTGTTGTACGGTAACGCCATGGCCGCAGCCTCCCTTGCGGGCCGCAGGTCGCGGGCCCATTGCCCGGGACGATGACCCCCGTGCGCCGATCCGCCAACCGGGAGTGCGGCATTGCCGAAATTTAACGTCGGGGTGCGGCCGCCAAGCCTGGGGGAATAGCGGATTTCGCCTGCTCGGCCCTCCCAATGATCGGGCGCAGGTTACGCTCGCAGTGGGGGACGGAATGTCCAAGATCATGGGTTTTAGCCGCCTTGGCGCGATCGCCGCCGCCTTAGGCGCACTGTTCGCGTTTTCCGCCGTTGCTCCGGCCACGGCCGCGCCGGTCCGCTTCGAGGCCACCGTGTCGCCCAAGGCCGAGCCCGGCCCTACCACCGGTCACGTGGTCTTCGTGGTGTCGACCACCAACAAGACCGAGCCCAGAACCCAGATCACCATCAACGGCCCCGCCGCAATCTTCGGCGCCAGCCGGGACCAGGCCGCGCCGGAAACGCCCTCGGTCGCTGACGGATCCTCGCGCGCCTATCCGGTGGCCGACCTCACCGCGTTGCCGGCCGGCGACTATTACGTTCAGGCGGTGCTGATCCGTTACGGCCTGGTGCACCGCTCCGACGGCAAGTCGATCTGGGTGCCGGTCCACCACGCGCGCTATCCGTTCTACAGCCTGCAGGGCAACCTCTACAGCGACGTGCAGAAGGTGCACCTCGACCCGGCCCAGGGCTTCGACGTGAAGTTCGTGCTCGAGCACGAGATTCCCGCGCCGCCCAAACCCGTTGACACGCCGTGGATCAAGTACGTCAGCGTGAAGAGCGAGATGCTGTCGAAGTTCTGGGGCTATCCGATTTATCTCAACGCCTATGTGCTGCTGCCGCGCGACTACGACAGCCACCCGAATGCGCACTACCCGGCGGTTTACGCCAACAGCCACGGCGAAGAGCCGTACAGCTTCACGACGACGCCTGCGACGGCGGAAGACATCGCCGACGCCAAGACCGGCAACGTCCAGACCGGCTATGACTTCTACAAGACCTGGATCTCGGACGGCTATCCGCGCTTCATCGCCATCGCGCCCTTCGTGTCGAGCCCGTACTTCCTCGAAGCCTATGACGTGAACTCGGCCAACAACGGCCCCTACGGCGACGCGGTCACCCAGGAACTGATCCCCTTCCTCGAGAAGCAGTTCCGCATCATCCCCAAGCCCTACGCCCGCTTCGTGCAGGGCGCGTCCACCGGCGGATGGGAGACTTTGGCGCTGCAGTTGAAGTACCCGGACTATTTCGGCGGCGCCTGGGTGTTCAATCCCGACCCGATCAGCTTTGCGCACTGGCAGAACATCGACCTCTACAACGAGGACAACCTGTTCACCGTGCCGGCCGGGCCGTTCCTGACCCAGGAGCGCAGCTTCCGCCGCTCGGTCGAAGGCCAGACCACCATCACCCAGCGCCAGCTCGCCCAGTTCGAGGCGGTGCAGGGCGACCACCTCCGCTCAGGCCACCAACTGGCGATCTGGGAGGCGAGCTACGGTCCCCTCGGCGACGACGGCTATCCCGTGCCGCTGTTCGACGACCGCACGGGCAAGATCGACCACAAGGTCGCCGAATACATGCGCGACCACGGTTACGACCTGACCGAATACGCGCGGAAGAACTGGTCGACGCTCGGGCCCAAGCTGTCGGGCAAGCTGAACTTCATCTCCGGCGAGATGGACAACTTCTACCTGAATCTGGGGGTCTACGACTTCCAGGCCATGGTGCAGGACGTGGCGGGGCCGGACTATCCGATCACCTTCCGCTACGGCCGTCCGAAGAAGGGCCATGGCTGGCACGCCACCGACTTCTCGCAGATGATCCGCGAAATGGCCGACGCCGCCAAGAAACACGCACCGGCGGGTGAAGACACCGCCCAATGGAACTACTGAGGACCGATCCGATGACCATGACGCTGCGCAAGAACATCACCTTCGTCTGGATGGCGCTGATCAGCGCGGGCCTCGTGTTCCTGCTGTGGGGCAAGGCGCATTCGGACGCGAACATCGCGACCTTCGACCACATCAAGGTGCATCGCATCGACGTGGTCGAAGCCGACGGCAAGCCGCGCTTCATCATTTCCGACAAGGCGCACATGCCGGGCATCATCTGGGACGGCAAGGAGTTCCACCACGCTACACGCGACGAAGGCGGGGTGCTGTTCTTCGACGACGACGGCACCGAGGCCGGCGGCATGAGCTGGTCCGACAAGCACAAGGACGGTCACTACGGCGCCTATTCGGGCATCCTGTTCGACCAGTACCACCAGGACCAGACCATGGGCCTGCAGTACCGCGACCAGGACGGCCAGCGCGTGGCGGGCCTCGAGGTGTGGGATCGCCCCGATGAATCGCTGATGCCGGCGGTCGAGCTCAACGATCAGTACGTCAACGCCAAGACGCCGGAAGAGAAGGCCGCCATCAAGCAGAAGATGAACGACCTCAGCAACCGATGGAAGGATCACTTCGCGGAGCGTGTTTTCGCCGGCAAGCAGGTCGGCGACGCCTTGGTCCGCTTGAACGACGCGCACGGCAAGGCGCGCCTGGTGATGAAGGTCGCCGCCGACGGCCACCCGGTGGTGCAATTCCTCGACGCCGACGGCAAGGTGACGAAGGAAATCACCGACAAGTAGTCGGAAGGCAGGAGAGTCCTCGATGCGGTTTGCCGGTTTGAAGCGCGCGGCCTTTGCGTTTGGTCTGCTGGTCGCGAGCCTCGCCGGCGCCGCGCAGGCGGCGGATCGGTTCGAGGTGACGTTTGCGCCGTCGATGCACGACGGTCCCCTGACCGGGCGCCTGGTCGTCGTGGCGTCGCCGACCGAGCCCAAGGGCGACAAGATCCGTCCCGGCTTCTACGGGCCGCCGATGTTCGGCGTAGACCTGACCGCGCTGGCGCCGGGGCAGGCGGGCGTGCTCGACGACGCAGCCAAGGCCTTCCCGTTGCAGACTCTGAAAGACCTGCCTGCCGGCGACTATTGGGTGCAGGCCCTGGTCATCACCTACGGCGAAGCGCATCGCGCCGACGGGCGGACCATCTGGGCGCCGCTTAAACTGGCGCGCACGGACATGACCGAGCTCGACGGCAATCTCTACAGCACCCCGGTGAAGGTCCATCTCGATCCGGCCCAGGGCTTCGACGTGAAGCTCGTGCTCGACCACGTGGTGAAGAACACGCCGCTGCCCGACACGCCGTGGATCAAGCGGGTGCGGATCAAGAGCAAGATCCTCTCCGACTGGTGGGGCGTGCCGATGTACCTGTCGGCCAATGTGCTGCTGCCCAAGGGTTGGGCCGAGCATCCGGACGCGCGCTACCCGGTCGCGCTGTTGAACAGCTTCGACAGCAGGCCCTTCTTCTTCGATGACGATCCCAACGCCAAGTCCGACCCTGCGGCCCTGGCGCGCGACAATCTGCAGAGCGGTTACGACTTCTACCGCTCGTGGACCTCCGACAATTTTCCGCGGATCATCGGGATCACCCTGGAGCAGCCCTGTCCGTTCTTCCTGGAAGCCTATTCGGTTGACTCGGCCAACTGCGGCCCCTTCGGCGAGGCGCTGACCAAGGAACTGATCCCGTATCTGGAAGCGAAATACCACGCCATCGGCAAGCCCTACGCGCGGCTGGTCGAAGGCGCCTCGACCGGCGGCTGGGAAGCGCTGAACCTCCAGCTCAAGTACCCGGACTATTTCGGCGGCGCCTGGGTGTTCAATCCCGACCCGATCGACTTCCACCACGACCAGCTGCTCAACGCCTACAAGGACGACAACGCCTTCACCATGACCGTCGCGCCCGGCGTCACGGTCGAACGCTCCATGCGCCGTACCGTCGAGGGTCAGTCGAACCTGACCATGCGCGAACTGTCGCGCTGGGAGGACGTGATGGGCTCGCACGCGCGCTCCGGCGGGCAGTTCGAAGGCTGGGAGGCGATCCATTCGCCGGTCGGCCCCGACGGCTATCCGGAAGAACTGTGGGACAAGCAGACCGGCAAGATGAACCCTGCGGTGGCCGAGGCCTGGCGCGCCAACGGCATGGACCTGACCGACTACGCCCGGCGCAATTGGTCAACGCTCGGGCCGAAACTGCGCGGCAAGCTGAACATCATCTCCGGCGAGATGGACAACTTCTACCTGAACCTTGCGGTCTACGACTTCGACGACATGCTTAAGGCGACCGCCGGTCCCGACTATCCCGCCCGCTTCGTCTACGGCCGCCCCAAGAAGGGCCACAGCTGGCACCACAAGACGTGGGACGGCGTGGTCCGCGAGATGGCCGACCAGGTGAAAGCCAATGCGCCCAAGGGCGAGAACACGGCGCAGTGGAATTATTGAGCGGACGAGTAGCGGAAATCCACGGCTCGCTCCTCTAACGGTTCGGGGACGGTTATCTCCCCGCCGTGAGGACAGCCGCCCGCATCGCTTTCGCGTTGCGGGCTTAAGCATTTTGCAAATCAGCTGAGTATCGCGGCGAATAACCGCAGGATTCATGTGCTGAATCCGAAGCATCGCCAAGGAGAGCCGGCTTGACGATTTGCCTTAAATCTGTCGCAGTCCGGACATGGAACGGGACGACCGCATCCGCTGGTTCGCGCGCGAAGTGCTCCCGCATGAGGGGGCCGTGCGAAAGTGGCTGGGTCGCAACGTGAGGGGCCTGCCCAACTGCGACATCGACGAGGTCGTGCAGGAGGCCTATGCGCGGCTGTGGGCGGCGGACACCGACCGCATCGCCAATCCGCGGGCTTATTTCTTCGTTACCGCCCGGCATCTGGTCGGCGAGGCGCTGCGGCGCTCGCGGATCGTGCAGATCGAAACGGTGGCGGATATCGATTCCCTGAACATCGTAGACGATGACGGCGGTCCCGAGCGACGGCTCAGCGGCCGTGAGGACGTGGAACGGCTCAAGCGGGTGCTGGAAACGGTGCCGCCGAAATGCCGCGAAGCGTTCGAGCTGCGCAAATTCGACGGGCTGTCTCAGCGTGAGATCGCCCAGAAGATGGGCATAGCCGAGAGCACCGTCGAGAAACACCTCGCCAAGGCGCTGCGCCTGGTGATGAAGGAAATGGCGGCTCCGTTCCCCGAGGGGGATGAGCCGAGCTGGAGCGTTCGGGCCTATGACTCGCGTCGCAAGAAACGCTGACGTCGATTCCGAGGCTGCCGCCTGGGCCGTGAGGCTCGAGGCGGGCGAGCTTACGGACGCGGATCGCCACGACCTCGAGGCGTGGCTGGAAGGCGACGTGCGCCACGTCGGCGCCCTGGTGCGCGCCCAGGCGATCTGGGTCGACCTCGACCGGGTCGCCGCCATGAAAGCCGGCCACGCACGGCATCTGGAAATCGTCAGCAAGCGCGAGCCGCGCACGCGCGCCCGCGACTGGACCCGGACCCTGGCCGGCAAGCTGCAACTGGCCGCCGCCGCCGCCGCCGTGCTGGTCTGCGCCGTGTCCTTCGGCGTCTATGATCATTTCGACGGGCGGCTGGTGTCGACCCACGGCGAGGTTCGGCGCGTGGCCCTGTCCGACGGTTCGACCGTCATCCTCGACAGCGACTCCATCGTACAGGTGAAGTTCCACCCCGGCGGCGAGCGGACCGTTTTCCTGCGCCAGGGCGAAGCCTCGTTCCAGGTCGCCCACGACAAGACCCGGCCGTTCATCGTCCACGCCAACGATGTGGCCGTGCGCGCCGTCGGCACCAGTTTCGCGGTCAAGCTGCAGCCGGACAAGGTCTCGGTCACCGTGGCCGAGGGCACCGTCCTGGTGAAACGCCCGATCGGCGGCGGCCGGCAAGAGCGCCACTACGTCACCCGCAACGGGGCCCTGGTCGCCCAGGGCGCGCAGCCGATGAAGGCCTCGGTCCTGAGCGGCGAGGACGTGGCCCGCCAGCTCGCCTGGCGCGACGGCCAGCTCGATTTCAATGGCGAGTCCGTGGTTCAGGCCGCGGCTGCAGTGAACCGTTATGCAACCCGTCCGGTGATAGTCGATGACCCGCGGCTCAGCCAGAAAACCTTTGTCGGCGTGTTCCGCATGGGCGATTCCAAGGCCTTTGCCGACACCGCCGCCGCCGCCTACGACGACCAGGTGATCGAGCAGGAAGACGGCCTCCACATCGTCTCGCATTGAAAGTTCCGCCCGGAGTGGCGGATTTCTCTCTCCAGCCCATCATCGAAAGCGGGGTCGTCGGAACATTCACGACGACGAGGCGAGGAGAGAAGCCGATGAAATCGGGGGGCGAACAAGGCCGCAAGGGCCGTCGCGTTCTTTGGCTGGCGACCGCTGCGGCGGCAGGCCTTTTGGCGGTGTCGGCGACAGCCGCGTCCGCAGAGGCTCAGGACAAACGGATTGCAATCCCGGCGGAGGACGCGACTGCGTCGATCCCGGCGCTGGCGCGCCAGTCGGGTCTTCAGGTCTTCGCGCCGACCGACGCGCTCAAGGGCGTGCGCACCAACCCGGTGAACGGCTCGTTCCGCCCGATGGAGGCGCTGAACCGCCTGCTCGCGGGCACGGGTCTGCACGCGGTGCAGACCGGCGACAACGCCGTCACCATCCGCCGGGCCACGCCGGACGGCCAGGCCGCGCAACAAACCAATTCCGCCCAGAGCGGCCCGCCGGCCGCCTCCGATCAGTCGAACACGGTCGGCGAAGTGGTGGTGACCGGCACGCGCATTAAGCGTCCGGGCTTCGACACCCTGGAAGCGGCGCTATCGACCAACGCCAAGGAAATCGAAGACCGCGGCTACCAGAACATCGCCGACGCCCTGCAGGACACGCCCGGCTTCGGCATCCCGGGCTCCAGCCCGCTCTCCGCCGGTCAAGGGCGCGTGGGCATCGCGCAGAGCTTCGTGAACATCTTTGGTCTCGGCGCCCAGCGCACCCTGACCCTGGTCGACGGCCAGCGCTTCGTGTCGTCCAACACCGCCCAGACGGCCGGCTCCAACGGCCCTCCCGGCGATGAAGTGGACCTGAACCTCATCCCGGTCGGCCTGATCGACCACGTCGAGACGATCGCCATCGGCGGCGCGCCGGTCTACGGCTCGGACGCCATCGCCGGTACGGTCAACATCATCCTGAAGCAGCACTTCAGCGGCGTGCAGATGTCGGGCCAGTACGGCATAACCGAAAAGGGTGATGCGCCGAGCGCGCGGGTCAGCGTCCTGGCCGGCAAGAACTTTGCCGACGACCGCGGCAACATGATCTTCTCTGCGGAGTTCGACACCCAGGAGGGCCTGCGCTACTCCAACCGCGCGGGCTTGGTGTTCGACTTCCCGAACCCGGCCGACACCGGTCCGAACGACGGGATCCCGGCCGAGTTGTTCTACGGGAACGTTCACTTCTCCTTCGCGACCGAAGGCGGCCTGCCCTACGACGGCAACCTTCTGAACTATCCGGGCGTCACCTACCCGCCGTTCACCGGCGCCGGCGGCAACTACATCCACGACGCCTCGGGCCATCCGTTGCAGTTCAACTCGAAGGGCGAGCTGGTGCCCTTCAACGTCGGCACCGTGGTCGCGTCGGCGCTGGGCGGCGGTCTTCCGATCGAAAGCGTCGGAGGCGATGGCGTCAATGCGGCCTATCACTTCGCCCTGCTGTCGCCGACCAAGCGCGCGCTGTTCAACTTCAACGGTCACTACGACCTGGATTCGGACACCCGCTTCTTCTGGGAAAGCTCCTTCGCCCACACCCAGTCGACCGACCTCAGCGACATCACTTCGATCGACTCGCCGAACCTGATCAGCTCGGGCGCCTACACGCTCAACTTCTCGGTCAACAACCCGTACCTGTCGTCACAGGCGCGTTCGATCATCACGGCGGGCTACAACAACAACCCGTTCCTGGGGCCGCTGCAGACCTTCCAGCTGTCGCGGAACCTGAACGACATCGTCGACAAAGATCCCGCCACCAACATGGAGAACGTGTACCGCATCGTTGCCGGCTTCGACGGCAAGGTGCATCCGTTCGGCCAGGATTGGTCCTGGAACGTGTCGGCGAACTACGGCGAAAGCCACACTGAATCCCACGACAACTTCATCAACGTCGACCACCTGCTCCTGGCCATCGACGCCGTGAAGGACTCTTCGGGCAACATCGTCTGCGCCTCGGGCGGAAACTGCGTTCCGATCGACCTGTTCGGCGCCGGCGCCGCCTCGGGCAAGGCCATATCCTACGTTTCCGATCCGGTCTCGTCAGTCAGCGTCAATACCCAGTTCGTGTTGAACGCCAACCTGTCGGGCAACCTGCCGTTCTCGATCGGCGGCGCCGATAAGATCGCCTTCAACGTGGGCGCGGAATATCGGGAAGAGGGCGACGCGTTCAAGGCGTCCGCCGGCTGGATCGCCGGCGACGTGCTCGATGGCGCGCCGGGTTACGGCAACGTTTCGGGAAGCTTCAACACCAAGGAGCTTTACGCCGAAACCGTCGTTCCGTTGATCTCGCCTTCCGAAGAAGTGCCGCTGATCAAGAGCGCCCAGTACGAAGGCGCGGTCCGCTACGTGGATCACTCGATCACCGGCGGCGCGACGACCTGGTCGAGCGGCGGACGGCTTTCGCCGAGCTTCATTGACGGCCTGACCCTGCGCGGTGTGTTCACCCACTCGATCCGCTCTCCGTCGATCACCGAGTTCGGTCTGCCGCAGACCAGCTCGCTCAACGGCCTGACCGATCCCTGCGACGCGGGCCAGATCGGCCTGGGTCCGGATCCGAGCGTGCGCACCGCCAACTGTACGGCGGCCCTGGCGGCGGCGGGCGCGGCTCCGGCCGGAACCTTCTCCTCCACCACCCAGTCTCTCTCTCAGGTGGGCTCCAGCGGCGGCAATCCGAACCTGAAAAACGAAGTGGCCGACTCCTGGTCCGCCGGCTTCGTCTATCAACCGGTGGAACTGCCGCGGTTCAGGTTCTCCGCGGACTGGTCCACCATCTCAATGAAGAACGCCATCGAGCTGCTCGGCATCAACGAGGAGCTGGCGGCCTGCTACGACTCGACTAGTTTCCCGAACGCACCCACCTGCTCGGCCTTCACCCGCCTGACGCCGGCGACGCTGAGCACCGATGCAAAGCACCGGGTCGTTGGCGACGTCGCGCCGGGCTATCTGGAGGGCTACTTCAACAACGCATCGATCAAGTTCGAGGGCGTGATCCTGGCGGCCGAGTACGGCTTCGACCTGCCATCGGACATGGGCTCGATGAACCTCGGCGCGAAGTACTTCTACACTGAGAAGTTCGACCAACTCGACCTGGTCGGCGATCCGGTGACGCACGAAGCCGGCACCGCCGCCGCTCCGCGTAACCGCGGCGCCTTCACCGTGGCCTGGCAATACCGGAAGTTCGAGACGTCATGGCAGGCCCAGTGGACGGGCAAGAGCTCGATCGACAACACCTGCACCATTGAAGTCCTGCCGCAGTGCTACATCCCTGACTACTGGCTGGTCAGCTCGAGCTTCTCCTACAAGATCACCGACAATCTGAAGGCGCAGCTGACGGTCGATAACCTGTTCGACCAGAAAATGCCGGCACTGGCGCTCGATGAACGGTTGTTCTCGACCTACGACATCCTGGGCCGGCGCTACATGTTCAGGCTTACCGCCAGCTTCTAAACGGCGAAAGGTTCGGGGGCGCGTCCTGCACGGCGCGCCCCCGAATTGTTTTCAACGAAAGAGAGTAAACCGTGCGAGCTTTCTTCATCGCGGGCCTTCTGGCCCTGACCCTGCCTGCCGCGGCCATGGCGGCGGATCCCCCGGTGAAGCACTACAGTCTCGAACAGCTGATGGCCTCGGACGGCTACGGCGTCATCGGCTTCTCGCCGGACGGCAAGAAGCTTCTGGTGCACAGCGCCAAGACCGGCATCGGCAACATCTACGTCATGCCTGCCCACGGCGGCGCCCTGGCCCCGATTACAACCTCGACAAAGGAGGTCATCGGCGGCATCGGCTATTTTCCGCATGACGAGCGGATCCTTTACACCTCCGACCACGGCGGCGACGAGCTGAACCACATCTTCGTGCGCGACCCCGACGGGAGCGTGCACGACATCACGCCGGGCGCGAAGCTGAAGGCGAAGTTCGTCGGCTGGTCGCCGGACGGCAAGTCCTTCTTCGTGGTGACCAACGAGCGCGACCCGCGGTATTTCGATCTCTATCGCTACGCCGCCGACGGCTACGGGCGCGAGCTGCTGTTCACCAACGACAAGGGCTATCAGGTCGAGGCGGTGAGTCCGGACGGCAACTGGGTCGGCGTCTCGCGCATCTACGACAACGCCACCACCTATGCCTATCTCTACAATGTCGCGACCAAGCAACTGACGCCGATGACGCCCGAGACCCAGGGCGTGATCAACGTGCCGCGCGCCTTCGCCCGCGACGGATCGGCGGTCTATTATACGACGGACCGCGGCGCCGAGTTCCAGTACCTGGTGCGCCAGGACCTGAAGACCGGCGCGCAGCAGACGATCCTGAAACTGAACTGGGATGTGGAAGGCGCCCACATCACCCGCGACGGCCGCTATCTGGTCACCAGCGTCGATGAGGACGCGCGTTCGACGCTGCGCCTGTTCGATGCGCGCACGCTGAAGCCGTTGCGGACGCCCGACACCGGCCATGGCTCGGTCGGCGGTTTCGCCATCGCCGACAACAGCAGCGAGGCCGCCCTCGTCGAGGAAGACGGCGACACGCCCGGCGATCTCTACGAGATGGACCTCGCGAGCGGTCGCAAAACGCGGCTCTTGAAGTCGCTGGCCGACGATGTGAACCCCGCCGACCTCGTGCGCGGAGAGGTGGTGCGCTTCAAGTCCTACGACGGCGTCGTGGTGCCGGGCATCCTCTACCGCCCGCATCAACCAGGTGACGTCGGCGGCAAGTACGCGGCGATGATCTCCGTGCATGGCGGCCCCGGCGACGAGAGCTCGATCGAATACAAGCCGCTCGTGCAGTACCTGGTGAACAACGGTTACGTGGTCTACGAGATCAACAACCGCGGCAGCCGCGGCTCGGGCCGAACCTTCAACCACCTCGACGACCACAAGCACGGCGACGCCGACCTCGACGACGTGGTCGCGGCCAAGGACATGCTGGCCGAACGCGCCGACGTGGACGTGAACAAGATCGCCATCCAGGGCCAGAGCTACGGCGGTTACATGGCGCTGGCGGGCGTGACCTTCCGCCCCGACGCCTTTGCCGCGGGCATCGACATGTACGGCATCTCCGACTGGACGCGGCTGTTGCCCAACACGCCGCCGTGGTGGGACGACCTGCGCCGCTACATGGCCTCGGAAATGGGCGACTGGAAGACCGAGGGCGACTATCTGCGCGCCATCTCGCCGTCCTATCACGCCGAGCGGATCAAGCGGCCGCTGCTGGTGCTGCAGGGCGCCAACGATCCGCGGGTGAAGCCCGTGGAGGCCCAGGACATCGTCGCCAAGGTGCGCGCCAACGGCGTACCGGTCGAATACGTCGAATTCCCCGACGAGGGCCACGGCTTCCGCAAGAAGGCGAACCAAGCCGTCGCCTACGAGACGATCAAGAAGTTCCTCGACACCTACGTGAAGTCGCCCCCGGCCAAGAAAGAAGGGGATGACCTGAGCCAATGACCGCGATCGACCGGCGCAGCCTCGCCAAGCTGGCGGGCGGTTTTCTGCTCGCGACCGCGGCGCAGGCGCCGGCCTTCGCGGATGGCGACGAGAGCGTGCGGCTCAACGCCTTCTTCGAGGTGATCTTCCAGCGCGACCTGGCGCGGAGCCCGATCCGTCAGTCGCGCCTTGGCCTCGGCCACGACAACGACAAGTGGGACGACATCTCCGACGCCCATCGCATCGCCGACGCGGCCCTGGTGCGCGGCGACCTTGAGGCTTTGCGCAAGTTCGATGTGGCGCGGCTGAACCCGCAAGCGAAGCTCAGCTACCGCATGTTCGAGCTGGCCTGCCAGGATCAGCGCCGCCTCTTCGACTGGCGCTGGAACGACTATCTGGTGACCCAGATGGGCGGCATGCATTCGCGCGTCCCGATCACCCTGCAGAACAACCATCCGATCAAAACCCGCGCCGACGCCGACGCCTATGTGGCGCGCCTGCACGGCGTTAGGCCGCTGATGGAACAGCTCGTCGTCGAGCTGAAGACCCAGGAATTGAAGGGCGTCGTTCCGCCGAAGTTCATCTTCCCCCTGACGCTGGACGCCTCGCGCAACGTGGTCACCGGCCGGCCCTTCGACGACGGCCCCAAGGACAGCCCGCTCTACGCTGACTTCAAGGCCAAGGTCGAGAAAGCCGGCTTTGCGCCGGCCGAACGCGACGAACTGATCATCAAGGCGCTGGCGGGCCTGAACGAAGGCGTCGGCCCCGGCTATCGCGGCCTGATCGCGCACCTGGAATCGGCGCAGGCGACCGCCACCGATGATGCAGGCGTGTGGAAACTGCCGGACGGCGAGGCCTATTACCGCGCCATGCTGCAGCATTACACCACCCTGCCGATGACGGCGGACGAGTTGCACGGCCTCGGCCTGAAGGAGATCGAGCGTCTGCACGGTGACATGCGGGCGATCATGCAGAAGACCGGCTTCACCGGCTCGCTGCAGGACTTCTTCAAATACGTGCGCACCGATCCGAAGTTCTATTACCCCGACACGCCCGAGGGCCGCGCCCAGTACATCGGCGACGCCAAGGCGCTGCTGGCCGAGGTGCGCTCGCGCGCCCACGAGGTGCTCGATATTCAGCCGAAAGCCGACGTCGAAGTGCGCCCGGTGGAATCCTGGCGCGAGAAGTCGGCGCCCAAGGCCTTCTATTCGTCGCCGCCAGAGGACGACTCCGCGCCGGGCATCTTCTACGTGAACCTCTACGACATGGGCGCCGCGCCCAAGTACGAACTGGCCGTGACCCTCTACCACGAGGCCGTGCCGGGCCATCACGTGGAGACGGTGGTGGGTCAGGAAATCCCGGGCCTGCCGCGGTTTCGCAAGTTCGCTTCCATCGCCGCCTACAGCGAAGGCTGGGGCCTCTATGCCGAGCGGCTGACCAAGGAGATGGGCCTCTACCAGGATCCCTATTCCGACTTCGGACGGCTCGCGCTCAGCGTCATGCGCGCCGCGCGCCTGGTGGTCGACACCGGCATGCACGCCAAGAAGTGGACGCGCGACCAGGCGATCAAGTTCATGGACGACAACATGCCGTCCACCCACTATGACAACCAGCGTGAGATCGACCGCTACGTCGTGATCCCGGGCCAGGCGGTGGCCTACGAGGTCGGCATGCTGAAAATCGTCAGCCTGCGCGAACAGGCCAAGACCGCGCTCGGCTCGCGCTTCGACATCCGCGCCTTCCATGACGTGGTGGTCGGCAATGGCCCCGTGCCGCTGCCGATCCTGGAAGAGAACGTCGACACCTGGATCAAGGCCGGCGGTGGCTTCCCGCCGGGGAGACCCGCATGAAACGTCTCGTCATCGCGCTGTTCGCCGTCCTCGCCGGCGCCCTGTTCACCGCCCGCGAAACCTTCGCTGATCCTGCCGGGGCGCTGACCTTCGTGCAGGCCGGGCGTCTGCTGGCCGATCCGGCCACCGGCAAGGTCGAGACCAACAAGACCCTGGTGATCCGTGACGGCCGCATCGTCGAAATCCGCGACGGGTTTGTGGGCGCCGGCCAGGGCAAGGTCGTGGACCTGCGCGACAGCTTCGTCCTGCCGGGCCTGATCGACAGCCACGTGCACATCTGCGCGGAGAACGGCCCCAGCGACAAGATGAACCGGGTGAGCCAGACCGCCGCGGATCTGGCCATTGACGGCGCGCACTTTGCGAACATTACCCTGCGCGCGGGCTTCACCACGGTCGCCGATCTCGGCGAAGAGAACGACGCGATCTTCGCCTTGCGCGACGGCATCGCCAAGGGCGATGTGCCCGGGCCACGCATCATCGCCGCCGGCAATGTGATCAGCCCCCACGGCGGCGAAGGCGACCTCTACGGCTATCGCTGGGACGTCATCAAGACCATCGAACGGCCGAACCTGTGCTCCGGCGCCGACGATTGCCGCCGGGTGGTGCGCCAGCAGGTGCAGCGCGGGGCCGACATCATCAAGATCGTGGCCACGGGCGCGGTGCTCTCCGACGCGGCCCAGGGCGTGGACCAGCAGTTCACCGACGACGAGATGAAGGCCATGGTCGAGACCGCCCACATGCTGGGCCGTCGCATTACCGCCCACGCCCACGGCGCCGGCGGCATCAATGCCTTCCTGCGCGCCGGCGGCGACTCCATCGAGCACGGCACCTTCATGGACGACGAGTCCATCAAGCTGTTGAAAGCGCAGCGCGCCTATTACGTCCCAACCCTGATGGCCGGTTACACGGTAACCAAATGGGCCAACGATCCGACCTCCTACCTGAGCCCCGCAGCGCGCGCCAAGGCGTTCCTGGTCGGGCCGCAGATGATCAAGACCGCGCGCAAGGCCCACGAGGCCGGCGTGCTGATCGCCTTCGGCACCGATTCCAGCGTGAGCCCCCACGGTCAGAACGCCCACGAGTTTTCGTTGCTGGTCCAGGCCGGCTTTACGCCGCTGGAAGCGATCCAGACCGCGACCACCGCCGGCGCCGACCACCTGCAACTCTCGAAAGACATCGGCTCGCTCGCGCCCGGCAAACAGGCTGACCTGATTGCGGTAAAGGGCGATCCGCTGAAGGACGTAACCGAACTCGAACGCGTACGCTTCGTCATGAAGGGCGGAACGGTCTATCGCAACGGCGAATGACCAAAGTTTAATGCGGCTCACCTGGGGGAAGGCGTCGGTTCGGCGCTCGTACCAGTCGCCGGTGGAGGGCGAACGATGCGCATACCCATGATCTTTGCAGCCGGCCTTGTGCTCGCAGCGGCCACGCCGGTGCTGGCCCAGCCGGCGCATTACGACATCCACGCCCGGCTCGACATCCCGGCCCAGACGGTGGGCGCCGACGTCGCCATCACCCTGCCGCCGGAAGAGGTCGGTCACGAGACCGCCTTCGTGCTGGGCGACTGGATGAAGCTCGATCTCGCCGACGGCGGGCCCGGTTCCAAGATGCACGTCGAGCCGACGGACAAGCCGTTCAAGGGGCTGAGCAAGATCGTCTTCAGCTATGACAAGGCGCCCGACCGTCCCGTCACCCTGCATTTCCGCTACTCGGGGCTGATCCACACGCCCGGTGACAAGCCGCTGATCGACCCGAGCCTGGGCTTCGAGATGGGGTTCGAGGACGCCTGGGTTCCGGTGCGTGCGAACTTCGGCCTCCATTTCACCGTCGACGCCGACATCAAGGGTGTTCCGGCGGACGAAGTCGCTGTCGCCCAGGGCCAGGTGCGCCATGAGGGCGATCGCCTGATCATCCATCGGGCCTTCACCGACATCGACATGCCCTTCTCGGCGCTGGTGGGTCTGAAGGAAACGGCGGAGCCGGCGGTGGAAGTCTACGCACGCCATCCGGACGGTCTGCTCGAGGCTTCCTACCGCAAGAACGCCGGGCCCATTGTGGCCTACTACACCAAGCTGTTCGGTCCGCTGCCGGCGAGCGCGCTGCCCGCGCGCCTCGTGGTTCTGCCCCGCAAAGGCGCGTCCTACGAGCGGCGCGGCTACATCTCGACCGGCGAAGCTTCCCCTGAAGATCTGAAGGCGATCGGTCCCATTGAACCCTGGATGCTGACCGGCACCATCGCGCACGAGTTCGCCCACGGCTGGTGGTCGAGCGGCGATCCGCTGACCGAGAACAACTGGCTGAACGAGTCCTTCGCCGAATATTCGTCCCTGCGCTACACCGAAGCGACCTACGGCGAGGCGGCGCTGAAGAAGCGGCTCGATCCCAAGGTCGAGCGGGCGAAGACGGCGGGTCCGGTCATCGGCAAGGGACGCCCATCGAGCTACGCCTCCTACCAGAAGGGGCCGCTCCTGCTGTTCGAACTCGATCACGAGATCGGACGCGCGAAGATGGACAAGCTGTTGGGAATCCTCGGCCGCAATCCGCCGCGCACGACCGAACAGTTCCTGAAGACGCTTTCCGACGTCGCCGGGCCGCAGGTCGCGCACGACTTCGAAGCCAAGCTCCGCGCGCCGTGATCGCGGCGCACTACCAGATCGAAGCGACGATCGATGACAGGGCGCAGACTGTCAGCGCCGACGTCGTCGTCACCCTGCCGCCCAAGGCTGTCGGCCATGAAGCCGCCTTCGTCATCGGCGACTGGATGAAGCTCGACGCCGTCGATGGCGGCCCGGGCGCGAAAACGCACATCGAACCGGTCAACGCGCCGCTACCGCACCTGAACCGCATCGTCTTCGACTTCGCCCGGGCGCCGACCGCGCCGGTGCGCTTCCATTTCCATTACGCCGGGCCTCTGATCGCCCCGGGCTCGAAGCCATCGATCGATCCGTCGCAGGGGATGGAGCTCGGGTTCGAAGACGCGTGGGTTCCGGTCCGTCCGGACTTCGGCCTTCGCTTCACCGTCGATGCGGACATTCGCGGCGTGCCTGCCGATGAGGTCGTGGTCGCCCAAGGCGCGGTGCGTCACACCGGCGATCGGCTGACCATCCACCGGGCGTTCGACGACATGGACATGCCGGTTTCGGCGCTCACCGGCCTGAAGGAAGCGACGGGCAAGGACGTCGAGGTCTATGCGCGCGATCCGAACGGCCAACTGGAGACCGCCGACCGCAAGGACGCGGCGCGGGTCATCGCCTATTATTCCAAGCTGTTCGGACCACTGCCGGCCGATACCTTACCGATCCGGCTGGTGGTCATGCCGCGGCCGGGCGGGTCGTTCGCGCGCCGCGGTTTCGTCTCGGTCGGGACGGGCAGGGCGGAGGAGCTGAAGAAGCTCGCCCACATCGACGACTGGATGCTGACCATCACCATCTCGCACGAGTTCGCCCACGCGTGGTGGCGGCACGGCGATCCGACGACGCAGGACAACTGGCTGAACGAGTCCTTCGCCGAATACGCCTCCCTGCGCTTCACCGAAGCCGCCTACGGCGAAGCGGCGCTGAAGGCGCGCCTCGACCCCAAGATCGTGGCCGCCAAGACCGCCGGTCCGGTGATCGGCCACGGCCGTCCGTCGAGCCGCGCGTCCTACGACAAGGGGCCCGTGCTGCTGTTCGACCTGGATCACGAGATCGGTCGCGCCCGCATGGATGCATTCCTGGGCCGGATCGGCCGCCATCCGCCACACACGACCGCCGAGCTCATCGCCGCCTTGTCCGAGGCCGAGGGTCCCGCCGTCGCCCGTAAATTCGAAGCGGCGCTGCGCGCGCCGTGAACCCGTTCGTGAAAGGTCCGCCATGCGTCGCGCCCTGCTAGCCGCCACCGCCCTCATTCTCGCCGCCGGCGTCGCCGTGGCCGCACCCGTCGAGCAGCCCGCACACTACGACGTGAAGGCGCACATCACGCCGTCGCGTCGTGTCTCGTCGGTGGTGCACATCACCCTGCCGGCGAGCGAGGTCGGTCATCAGGTCGTCTTCGCGCTCGGCGACCGCTTCCAGCTCAGCCGCGTCGATGGCGGGCCCGACGCCCAGATCAGTTATGGCGCGCTGGAAAAGCCGCTGCCGCACCTGCAGCAGGTCACCTTCGACTTCAAACAGGCGCCGGATCACCCGGTGACCTTCACCTTCGCTTATGCCGGCCCGCTGGCCGATCCGCTTGAGAAGGACAGCGACCGGGCGCGCAAGGATTTCATGGAACTGGGCCTGGAAACCGCCTGGTTCCCGTTCGATCCGACGCTGCGTCTGCAGTTCACGTCGGATGCCGACATCTCCGGCATCGCTCCCAACATGGTGGTCGTGGCCCAAGGCCAGGTGCGCCATGTGGGCTCGGACGTGAAGCTGCATCGCCCTACCACCGATTTCGACATTCCGATCATCGCGGCGACCGGGCTGAAGCGGGCCACGGCGCCCGACTTCGAGATCTATGCGCGGGACCTGAACGACCCGTTCGCGCGCATCTATCGCAAGAACGCCAAGCCGGCCTTCGACTATTACCGGAAGCTCTACGGCCCTCTGACCGCTCCCACGCCCATCCGCATGGTGGAGGCGCCGCGCGGCGGGGGCGGCTATGAGCGCCGCAGCTTCATCTCGACCGGCGACGGCAAGGCCGACCTGAAGGCTGATCCGCACTTCCCCGAGTACGGCCCCGCGCGCCACATCGCCCACGAGATCGCGCACGGCTGGTGGTGGAACGCGGTGGGTCAGAGCGACGACTACTGGATGGTTGAGTCCATGGCCGAGTTCTCGGCCCTGCGTTATGTCCGCGAGGCCTATGGCGAGGCGGCGTTCAAAGACCTGCTCGACCGTAAACGCGATTCCGCCGCCAAGGCCGGCCCGGTCCTGACCGGCAACAAGAAGAAGCCGAACTCGGCGGTGCTCTACAACAAGGGCCCGGTTCTGCTTTACGGGCTGGAAGACCGGATCGGCCGGGCCAAGATGGACGAGTTCCTGGGCGTGATCGGGCGAAACCCGCCCCAGACCACGGTCGAGTTCCTCAAGGCCCTGTCCGACGTGGCCGGCCCCGAGGTGGCCAAGGACTTCGAGGCGCGGTTGCGGGCCTAGGGCGGGGGGCCGACGGGCCTCAACCTGCGGCCAAGCTCCCTGGCGAATAAGCGTTTGCGGCGCAGCCCGGGCTGGCGGATTTGGCCCCTCCGTCCATCCTATTGAGCGAGGCGCCGCGTCGGCGCTCGCCTGTGGCGCGAAGGCGGCGGGCATGGCTATCCGGGGGGACTTCTTGAGCGACACGACCTTAGCGCGGCGGGCGGCGGGCCTTTCCACCAGCTTCCCCGCGCCGCATTTCCCATCGGAACTGGAGCCGGGCGTCATCGCCTTCGACTCGGGCTTTGCCTTCGAGCACCTGCTGCCCGAGCTGACCCCCTATGCCCAGGCGGCGCTCACCACCCACCGCGGCGAAACCCTGCAGTATTCCGCCAACCAGGGTCAGCCCGAGCTGCGCGGCTGGATCGCGCAATACATGAACGCCGACGGCTGCGACCTCGGCCCCGACAGCCTGATGATCACCAACGGCGCCAAGCACGGCATCGACCTGATCTGCCGCATGCTGCTGGACGAAGGCGACACGGTCGTCGTGACCGCGCCGACCTATTTCACCGCCATTCCGATCTTCCGCAGTTTCGGCGCGAGCTTCATCGAAGTCGGGCAGGACGGCGACGGCCTGCTGGTCGACGAACTGGAAGCGATGTTGGCGCAGCGTCAGGCGGAAGGTCTGAAGCCGCCGAAGATCATCTACAACGTCGCCGACTTCCACAATCCGAGCGGCGCGACCATGTCGCGCGCACGGCGTGAAGCGCTGATTGCCCTGGCCGAACGGCGCGGCATCTACGTCATCGAGGACAACCCCTATCGCCGCGTGCGCTTCGAAGGCGAGGCGATCCCGACCCTGAAGGCGCTCGACCGCACCGGCATCGTTCTGCACACCGGCACCTTCTCCAAGTTGATCGCACCGGGCCTGCGGGTGGGTTGGGTCGCCGCGCGGCCGGACCTGATCGCGCGCCTGATCCAGCTGAAGAGTGACGGCGGCTCATCGGCCTTGATGCAACGCATCGTCTATGAGTTCTGCAGCTCGGACGCCTTTCCCGCCCACGTCGAGCGGGTGCGCACCACCTATGCCGCCCACCGCGACCGCATGGTGCAAGCCGTGCGCCGCGAGCTGCCGGGTGTGAGCATCGCCATCCCCGAGGGCGGCTATTACGTGTGGCTGACCCTGCCGGCGCACATCGACGGCGACGCCTTTGCCGCGCGCGCGGCGCAACAGGGCGTGAACCTGATCCCGGGCAGCAAGTTCTACGCGGACGCGGGCAAGTTCCCGGCCAATCGCGGCGGCGCCAAGAACCACGTGCGCCTGTCCTACAGCTTCGCCACCCTCGAACAGATCGACGAGGGCCTGGGCCGTCTCGGCCGTCTCTATGCCGCGTCGCAGGCCGCATGAGCGAAGGCGCGGACCGCCTCGAACAAGGACCCGCGCCCAGTTGGGCCGATCGCGTCCGCGCGCGTAACGGCGACGGCGGCGAGGTGCAGACGCCCCCGCCCGTGCGCGAAGAGAGCGAGCCCTATCTCGAGTTCCGCAATCTCTCCAAGACCTACGACGGTCAGACCTTGGCGGTCGCCGACCTGAACTGCAGCGTGCGCAAGGGCGAGTTCCTGACCTTCCTGGGTCCGTCCGGTTCGGGCAAGACGACGGCCCTGATGATGCTGGCCGGGTTCGAGGCGCCTTCGGGCGGCGACATCCTGCTGGGCGGCCGTTCGATCTCGCGCATGCCGCCGCACAAGCGCGACATGGGCGTGGTGTTTCAGAACTACGCCCTGTTTCCGCACCTGAGCGTGGCCGAAAACGTCGCCTTCCCGCTGCGCGCGCGCCGCATGGGCAAGGCGGAGATCGAAGAACGCGTCGCCAATGCGTTGAAGATCGTGCGTCTGACCGGCTATGAAAGCCGCCGGCCGCTGCAACTGTCGGGCGGCCAGCAGCAGCGTGTCGCGCTGGCCCGCGCCCTGGTGTTCGACCCGGCCCTGGTGCTGATGGACGAACCGCTCGGCGCCCTCGACCGGCAACTGCGCGAACAGCTGCAGCACGAGATCAAGGCGATCCAGGCCCAGCTCGGCCTGACCGTCATCTACGTCACCCACGACCAGGGCGAGGCCCTGACCATGTCGGACCGTATCGCGGTGTTCAACGCCGGCGAGATCCAGCAGCTCGCCGCGCCGGAGGAGCTCTACGAACGGCCGGCCTCGGCCTTCGTCGCCAGCTTCGTGGGCGTGTCCAACCGGATGAAGGGCGTGGTGTTCGCCGTCGAGGGCGACCGCTGCGTGGTGCGCACCGATGCGGGCCGCCTGGTGCGCGCGGAGAAGGTGGGCGAGGCGGTCTGCGGCGCGCGCGTGACGCTCACCGTCCGTCCCGAAAAGCTGACCCTGGATCCCCGCGGCGAGAACCGCGAGAACGTGTTCGATGTGCGCGTCGAGGAACTGGTCTATCATGGCGACCACACGCGGCTGCGCCTGGGCATGGGCGCCGACGGCGCCTTCATTGCGCGCCTGACCCATTCCGCCACCGCAGCCAATCTGAAGGTCGGCGATTTCGTCAGCATCGGCTGGCGCGCCGCCGACTGCCGCGCCTTCGCGGCGCCGTCCAAGAGGAGCCCCGCATGAACCGTGCTCTCCTGATCGCCGCGACCCTGGCGCTCGCTGCTCTGGCCGGATGCGGCAAGCAAAACGTGCGGCCGCTGACCGTAGTCGGCTGGGGCGGGAGCTCGCAGGCGGCGCATCGCAACGCCTACTGGACCTCGTTCTCGCAAAAGTTCCACGTGCCGATCAAGGAAGATACCTGGTCGGGCGGCATCGGTGTGCTGCGCGCCAAGACCGCGGGCCACGGCGATCCGGGCTGGGACGTGATCCAGGCGGAAACCGAAGAGGTCATCCTCGGCTGCGAGGAAGGCGTGTTCGAAAAGCTCGACTGGAAACAGCTCGGCGGCCGCGACGCCTTCATGCCGGGCACGACGCAGGACTGCGGCGTCGGCGCCATGGTGTGGTCGTATCTGCTCAGCTACGACGGCGACAAGATCAAGGGCGACGGTCCCAAGAGCTGGGCCGACTTCTGGGACCTGAAGCGCTGGCCCGGCAAGCGCGGCATGCGCAAGACGCCCAAATACACCCTCGAGATCGCCCTGATGGCCGACGGCGTGGCGCCCGACGACGTCTACAAGGTGCTGTCCACGCCCGCCGGGGTCGATCGTGCGTTCAAGAAGCTCGACGAGATCAAGCCCCAGATCGTGTGGTGGCAGTCGGTGTCGCAGGTGCCGGATCTGCTGGCCTCGGGCGAGGTCACCATGTCGGTGACCAGTCCCGGGCGCCTCTACATGGCCAACGCCAACGAGCACAAGAACTTCAAGGTCGTCTGGAACGAGAACATTCAGGCCGTCGACTATTGGGCGGTGCTGAAGGGCGGTCCGCGCAAGGCCGACGCCATGAAGCTGGTATGGTGGATGACGCGGCCGGAGAACCAGAGCAAGCTGCCCGACTACATTCCGACCGGTCCGTCGAACCGCAAGGCGGTGGCGATGATGGATCAGAAGGTGCTGCCTGAAACGCCGCTCGATCCCGCCAACATGAAGACCGCGCTGCGTCTGGACGGGCAGTTCTGGGTGGAGAACTCCGACCAGCTGACCCAGCGCTTCAACGCCTGGCTAGCGCGCTAGGCCATGACCGACCTCGCCTTCGACGACGACGACGATTTCGCGCCGGTTCCCCGGCCGGTCGCCGACGTGGTGGGCTTCGAGGCGGCGGTGAAGAAGAACGAGCGCAAGACCGCCATCGCCGGCCTGATCGTGATCGCGCCGCTGCTGCTGTTCCTGCTGGTGAACTTTCTGGCGCCGATCACGCTGATGCTGGCGCGCGGCGTCCAGGACCGCGAGATGCACGCCGCCCTGCCGCAGACCGCTGCGGCGCTGCGCCTGTGGGACGGCAACGCTCTCCCCGACGAACAGCTCGCGGCGACCTTCGTGGGCGAACTCGCTAAGGCCAAGGACGAAGGCAACCTCAGCGAAGTCGCCAACCGTTTAAACTATGACCGCGCCGGCCTGCGCACGCTGTTGTTCCACACCGCAGACAGCTTGCCGGCGACCATCGCCGGTTCGCGGCTGCAGGCGCTGGAACGCATCGATCCGCGTTGGAGCGACCGCTCCACCTGGGCGGTGCTGAAACACGCGGCCGGGCCGCTGACCAGCTTCTACCTGCTCGCGGCCTTCGATCGCCGCCTCGACGCGGCGGGGCATATCGTGAAAGCGCCGGCCGACCAGGCCGTGTTTGTCGAAGTGCTGGGCCGCACGCTCTGGATCAGCGCCGTGGTGACCATGCTGTGCCTGCTGCTCGGCTATCCGCTGGCCTATTTCCTGGCGACCCTGCCGCAGAAGTGGGCGAACCCGCTGATGATCCTGGTGCTGCTGCCGTTCTGGACCTCGACCCTGGTGCGCACCACGGCGTGGATCGTGCTGCTGCAGACCCACGGGGTGATCAACGACGCCCTGATGTGGACGCACCTGATCAGCAAGCCGCTCGAGCTCGTCTACAACCGCACCGGCGTCTACGTGGCCATGACCCACGTGCTGTTGCCCTATGTGGTGCTGCCGCTCTACGCGGTGATGCGCGGGATTTCGCTGACGCCGTTGCGCGCGGCCCTGTCCCTGGGCGCGACGCCGACGCGGGCGTTCTGGTCGATCTATGCGCCGCAGACCGTCCCGGGCGCCGCGGCCGGCGGTCTGATCGTGTTCGTGCTGTCGCTGGGTTACTACATCACCCCGGCCCTGGTGGGCGGTGCTCGCGATCAGATGATCAGCTACTTCATCGCCTTCTACACCAACCAGTCGCTGAACTGGGGCATGGCGGCGGCGCTGGGGGTGGTGCTGCTGGCGGCGACCCTGGTGCTGATGCAATTCTACGGCCGGCTCTCGGGCCTTCGCAGCGCGGCGTGGCGCTGATGGCCGTATCGCCCTTCGCATCGCCGGCGGACCGGGCCGGGCGCGCCGCGCTCGTGGTCTTCTGCGTCGGCGTACTGATCTTCCTGGTCACGCCGGTGGTGGCTATCATTCCGCTGTCGTTCAACGCCGGCTCGTTCCTGAGCTACCCGCTCGCCGGCTGGTCGATGCGCTGGTACCGCGAGCTGGCCAATTCGCCCGAGTGGATCGGAGCGATGCGCAACTCGCTGATCATCGCCACCGCGACCGCGGCCCTGGCCACGCCGCTGGGCGCCCTGGCTGCGCTGGGTCTCATGCGCCTGCCGCCGAAGAGTCGTGAGCCGATGCTGGCGCTGTTGTTGTCGCCGCTGTTCGTGCCGGTGATCGTCACCGCGGTCGGCGTCTATTTCCTCTACGCGCCGGTGCACCTGGCCAACAGCCACATCGGCCTGATCCTGGCCCACACGACGCTCGCCGCGCCGTTCGTGATCCTGGTGGTCCAGGCCTCGCTGCAAGGCGTGGATTCAAGCCTGCTGCGCGCCGGCTCCAGCCTGGGCGCGCCGCCGGTCACCGTGTTCCTGCGCGTGCTGCTGCCGCTGATCGCGCCGGGCGTGGCCGCCGCCGCCGTGTTCGCCTTCATGGCGTCCTTCGATGAGACGGTGGTGACCATCTTCCTCGCCGGTCCCGCCCAGCGCACCATTCCGCTGCAGATGTTCAACGGCGTGCGCGACCAGATCAGCCCGGCCATCACCGCCGCCGCCACCCTGATCATCATCGTCTCGATCGTGCTGCTGGGCGCGGCCGAACTGCTGCGCCGCCGCGGCGCGCGGATCAACGGGCTGAACGCGTGAGCAACGGCGGCGACCTGTTCGCGCCGCCGCTCGACCTGCTCCGCCGCCGCACCGGGCGCAAGTGGAGCAAGCACGGACCGGACACGCTCCCGGCCTGGATCGCCGACATGGACTTTCCGCCGGCGCCGCCGATCCGGGCCGCCATCGCCGATGCGCTGGAAACCGGTGACTTCGGTTACGGCCCCACAGCCGACGCCAGCGGCGTCCCACAAGCCTTCGCCGCCTGGGCCGCGCGCCGCTGGGGCTGGTCGCTCGATCCGCAAGCCGTGATGGTCATGCCCGACGTGGTGGGCGGCCTCGCCAACGCCATCGAAGCCCTGACCGACCCCGGCGACGCGGTCCTCGTGCAGACGCCCGCCTATCCGCCGCTGATGAGTTCGGTGCGCGTCGCCGGCCGCCGCCTGATCACCACGCCGCTCGGCGACGACGGCCTGGGGCTCGACGCCCTGGAGGCAACGATCCGCGCCGAGCGTCCGGCGTTGCTGATCCTCTGCCATCCGCACAATCCGACCGGCCGCGTCTTCAGTGAGGCCGAGCTGCGCCGCCTTGCCGGCCTCGCGCTGGAGCATGGCGTCATCGTCGTTAGCGACGAAGTGCACGCCGACCTGACCCTCGACGGCCGCCGCCACATCCCGTTCGCGAGCCTCGGCGCCGACGTGGCCGCGATCACCGTCACCCTGAACGCCGCATCGAAAGCCTTCAACGTCGCGGGCCTGCGCTGCGCCGTCTGCGTCGCCGAGGGCGAGCCGCGCGCGCGGTTGGGCAAGCTGCCGTCCACGCGCTGGAACGCGTTCTCGACGCTGGGCGTGCGCGCGGCGAAGGCGGCGTGGTCGGATGCGGGCGAAGCGTGGCTGACCGCCTGCGTCGCGCATCTGGAGCGTCTGCGCGACCGGTTGGCGTCGACCTTGCCCAAGGGCGTGAGCATGGTCGCGCCCCAGGCCGGCTATCTGGCGTGGCTCGACTTCCGCGAGGCGGGCCTGGGCGACGATCCAGCGGCAGTCCTGCTCGCCAAGGCCGGGGTGGCGCTGTCGCCGGGCCTCGACTTCGGCGCCGGTGGCAGGGGATACGCGCGGCTGAACTATGCGACATCGCAGGCGATCCTCGACGCCATCCTCGAGCGCATGGCCCAGGTATCGCGCACGCCCGCCTAGGGCCTATGCTGGCGCCCCGTGCGATCGGAGACGCCCGCCATGAAGCTCATGTTTTCCGCCGGCCTGACGCTGGCCGCTCTCGCCGTGACGGCCGCTGCGGCGCCGGTATTCCACGACGCCGACACGCGGGCCTGGTGGGCGCTGACCACTCAGCTTTCCAACGACTCGATGGAAGGCCGCGATACCGGCTCGCCCGCCTATGCCCGCGCCGCCCGCATCGTGGCCGACCGTTTCAAGGCCGCGGGGTTGCAGCCCGCCGGCGATCACGGCGGCTGGTTCCAGAGCGTGCCGCTGCACGAGGTGCGCGTCGACAAGAGCGGGACCTCGATCGGCGTGGTGCGTGCGGACGGTTCGCGCGCCTCGCTCAAGTTTCTGCACGACCTCACCGTACGTCCCACCGACGCATTGCCGGCGAGCCTCGACGCGCCGCTGGCGTTCCGCGGCTATTGCGGCGCCAGGGACATGGGCGACGTGCGAGGCAAAGCCGTCGTCTGTTTCGGCGCGCGGCGCACCGGTCTGCCGTCGGGCGGCGAACGGCTGAAGGCGGCGATGGATGGGGGCGCGGCGGCCTTGATCAACGTGGACGATACCGGCTTCACCCTCGAACCGGCGCGCTGGCCGGCCGCCTATGCGCGCTCGGTGACGATCAGGGATTCGCGTGAACCGGCCGCGGCGAACATGCCGGTCATCAGCCTGAGCGCGGCGGCGTTTTCCCCAGTGATCGCCACGTCCGGTCAGGACGCGCAGCGCATCCTCGCCGACGGCGCAGCCAAGCGGCCATTACCGTCGTTCGATATTCCAGCCCGCCTGAACGCGCGCTTTGCGATCTCCAAGCGCGACTACAGCTCCGACAATGTGCTGGGCCTGCTGCCCGGAACCGATCCGGCGTTGAAGCCGCAGGTGGTGGTGATTTCCGCGCACCTCGACGGTTACGGCTACGCCGAGCCGGTGAACGGCAAGAATCTCTACCACGGGACCTTCGACGACGCGGCCTATGTCGCCACCCTGGTGCGGTTCGCCGATCGTCATCGCGGCAAGGGCCTGAAGCGCAGCGTGCTGGTCGCGGCGTTCACCGGCGAGGAGAAGGGCCTGCTCGGCTCGACTTGGTTCGTGAAGCACCCGACGGTGGCGCGCGAGCGCCTCGTCGCCGACATCAACCTCGACCAGTTGCGTCCGCTGTTCCCGCTGAAAATCATGACGGTCGAGGGGCTCGATGAATCCAGCCTCGGCCAAACCGCCGCCGATGTCGCCCGCAGTCGCGGCATCGAACCGCGCAAGGACGTGGAGCCCGAGCGAAATCTGCTGCACCGCGCCGACAACTGGCCGTTCCTGGAATCAGGCGTGCCGTCCGTCGGCTTCGTGTTCGGCTATGACCCGGGGACGAAGTCGGAGCAAATCTATCGCGCCTGGTATCGTGACCGCTATCACCGCCCGATGGACAGCCTGGCCACCCCCTTCGACCCGATCGCGGCGCGCGATTTCAACCGCTTCTTCTACGCCCTGACCGAAACCGTCGCCGACGCACCGACGAAGCCGACGCTACGGTCGAAACACTAGGCGGGCTTCTTACGCGGCAGCAACCGCGCGCCCAGCCACACGAGCGGGGCGAGGGTGAGCAGGAAGGTCAGGTGGTACCAGATCGGGAACCTGTTCCAGATGTGGATGTGCTCGGGCACGAACAGGGCGACCAGCACCAGGCCCACGATCCACGGCGCCCAGTTGCTCGCGGGCGCGATGGCGCGGGTGACGGCGCCGGCGGCGAGCGAGCTCAGCGCCGCGATCGCCAGGCGCGCGATCTTCATGGTCAGGGTGAAGGTCATCGCCTGTTCCACCGCCGCGTAGCCGGGCAGCCAGAGCCGCAGGCCGCGGTTCAGCAGCGACACCACCACGATCCAGACCACCAGTCCGGCGAGCACCGCTCCGATTTTGCGCCACATAGCCGACCCCTTCAGGCTTGTTTAGTTGAATTCTAATAGTATAATTAAACTATGAAGGCAAGAGGGCTGATTCTCGGCGTACTGCACCGGGGGGATTTCCATCCCTACGAGATCAAGCGACGGCTCGAGAATGCCATGGTCGAGTGCTACATCGACGTCGATGTGGGCACGCTCTACTACGCGGTGCGCCAGCTCGAAAAAGACGGGATGATCGCCGAGGTCTCCAGCGAGCGCGTCGCGCGCGGCGGCGTGCGCACCGTCTACAAGATCACGACTGCGGGCCGGGCGGAGTTTCGCGATATCCTGCAGCACCAGTTTGATGAAGAAGGTCCGGTTTCACAGACCCTTTACGGCCCCTTGCTTTTCTTGCACCTGTGCGATCCGGCTGCGGCCGAGGCGAGCGTGCGGCGACGGATCGCGCGGCTCGACCGGCTGATCGCCGAACTCGCTCCCCTTCGCAAGGCGATGAAGCCGGTGATCTCGACCGGCGGCGAGCATTTGTTGCGCCACATCGAACGCCAGCGCGAACTCGACCGCGACTGGCTGAAGGGCCTGCTGGCCGACCTCAAGGCGCGCCGCGTTCGCGACGTCGCCGATCCGCGCGTTCTTTCGGCAGACGCAAAGCCCGCGCCGCGAAAGCCCGCGAAGAAGAAGAGCCGCTAGGGTTTGTGCGCCAGGTAGGTCTGGCCCTGGGCGCGCACCACGTCGACCAGATCGCCCATGGTCAGGTTCATGTCCACGATGTGCAGGCCCCACTCGGGCCGCACCTTGCCGGCGATGACCACGTCGCCGGTAATCGTATTGGTGCGGTGACCGTCCGGCGTCGGATGCAGGGTGACGGCCAGATAGTTGTGGCCGCCTTGGTTGCGGCACTCGCCGGTGAGCAGGCCCGGAACCTCCACGAACGGCGTGGTGATCGGCGTCGCAGGATTGGTCCAGGCGCCGTGCGCGACGCCGTCGGCGACGACGGACTCTCCGCCCGCGCCCAGATAGGCGTGCAGCGCGCCGGACCCGCCGCCGAGCGCTGACGGATTAACGCACGCGGCCTCCAGCCCCGGGCCCTTTGATGCGCCGAACAAGGTATTGGCGGGCGGCGGATTGTCGGCGCGGAACGAGGCGAAGTTGATCGCGCACTGGGTCTGGCCGACCGCCTTGCACAGCGGGATCGCCTTGAAGTCGCCGCCCACGTCCTTGCCCACCGGAACCTGCAGGTAGTAGCCGGCCAGGATCACCGACAGCAGGCGGTTCTGCACCGGCTTGCCGTCGATCTCGCGCTTCACCAGCTCGGCGAGCACGAGCGAACCCTGGGAGTGGCCGATCAGCACCACGCCGCGGCCATGGTTCTCGTGCGCCAGGTAATAGTCCCACGCGTCCTTCACGTCGTCGTAGGGCAGGACGCGATCGACCGCCATCGGATGACCGCCCAGGTTGGCGCGCAGCGCGGTCAGCGTCACCTGGCGATAGACCGGTGCGAAGGGCCGGCAGACCGACGCGAAACGGGCGAACTGCTGGTTGACCACGCGGACCTCCGCGTTCTCGATCGCCATGGTCGCGTTGCCGCCCGGGTCGATGGAGACCGTCGGATAGACGTAGAAGCAGTCGATCGGCGCGTTCGGGTCGGCGTGAAATTTCTCCACCGTGGTCGAACCGTCGGCGCTCACCACCGTCGCGTCCTGGTCGGAGCGCCCGCACACGTCGTCGGCGCGGCCGGGCAGGCACAGCCAGGTCTTGGGATCGGCGTAGTTGTTCTTGGGCTGGGGCGCTGACGGCGGCGTCGGCATTGCGACGGCCTGGGCACAGGCGGATGCGCCGCCGAAGAGCGCGGTCGCGCCGAGGATCAAGGCCGCCAGTTTCGCGAACGTCATCGGGCAACCTCCGCAGGCCCCATAGGCGCTCACTGTTGCGCCGGGCGCGGCCACGGTCAATATTTTCACTGCCGATAGAACGAATATCGTGGCGTCACGCCGGATCGATCAAGGCCTTCTGGTCGCGCAGCGCCTGGATCGCCTCGGCCGGGAAGCCCCAGTCGCGGAGCCCCTGGTCGTTGTGGTCGCCGGCGTTGGGCGGCGGGCCCTGGATGTGGCCGGGGGTGGCGGAGAAGCGCGGCGCGGGCGCCGGCTGGGTGACGCCGTCGCGTTCGACGAAGGTCTCGCGCGCACGGTTGTGCGGGTGGCGTGGCGCCTCGTCGAGCGAGAGCACCGGGGCGGCACAGACGTCGAGGGTGGAGAGCCTGGTCTCCCAATGGTCGCGCGTCTCGCGCGCGATGGCGGCGGCGATGGCGTCGCGCAGGGCGGCCGTGTTGTCTTGCGACGGGGCGCCGAGGTCGAGGGCTTCGCACAGGGCGGCGAAGAACTGGGGCTCCAGCGGGCCGAGCGACAGCCAGCGCCCGTCCGCACATTCGTAGACGTCGTAAAACGGCGCGCCGCCGTCGAGGAAGTTGCTGCGCCGCACGTCGCGCCACTGGCCACCCCCGTGAAAGCCGTAGAACATCGACATCAGGCTGGCGGCGCCGTCGGTCATCGCCGCGTCGATCACCTGGCCGCGCCCGGTTTCGCGCGCGTGAAAGATCGCGGCCAGCAGACCGAAGGCCAGGAACATCGCCCCGCCGCCGTAATCGCCGACCAGGTTGAGCGGCGGGATCGGCCGCTCGGGCGTGCCGATCGCATGCAGGGCGCCGGAGAGGGCGATGTAATTGATGTCGTGCCCGGCGCGCAGGGCCAGCGGCCCGCTCTGGCCCCAACCGGTCATCCGGCCGTAGACCAGCTTGGGATTGCGCGTGAGCGCCGCGTCCGGGCCCAGTCCCAGCCGCTCCATCACGCCGGGGCGAAAGCCCTCGAACGTCGCGTCCGCGGTCTTCAGCAGGGTCAGGCATGCCTCGATCGCGGCCGGCTGCTTCAGGTCGAGCGCGATGCTGCGCCGGCCCCGCTGTGTCACGTCGTGCGGGCCCGCGCGACCACCCGGCCGGTCGATGCGGATCACGTCGGCGCCCGCGTCGCTCAACAGCATGCCGCAGAACGGGCCGGGTCCCAGGCCTGCGAACTCGACGACGCGCAGGCCCGTGAGCGGTCCATGCCGGACATTCTCATCGGGGCGAGGCGGCGGCGGTTGCACGGCGCAAGCCTAACGAGACTCGCGATCTATGCAAAAAGCCAGGGTAGCGCGAGGGTCCGGGCGACGCCCGTCGCTAGTTGACCACCCGCATGCTCGCGTGCGTCGCGCCGACCAGCTTGGCGAGGGCAATCTCGCGTGGCGCGCGCAGGCCCAGAACCAGGGTGCTGCGCGCGGCGTCCTGCATCGCCGCCACATCCGGCGCGAGGGCGGCGACCATGGCGACGTCCTGGTCCCGCGGTCCGCGATACTTGAACGCAAAACCGTTAAGCCCGACGCCCTTGAACACTTCGCCCGTCCGGTTGGGGCGTTGCTCAAGGCGGCCGATGACCGCATAGCAGGCGCGTCGCAGCATCGCGACGGTGTTGAAGAGCACGTTGGTCGGCACGCCTTCGATGTTCTTGATCTCGCAGACGGCGCGGCTGGTGCTCGAACCGCGCGCCTCCTTCAGACAGGCGAACACCGCGGCATGGCCCCGGCGCGTGCACAGTGTCGAATAGGATACGGGGATCAGCAGCAGCGGCGGCTTGCGCGAGGCGTGTTCCGCGTTCAGCCGGCTCATGCCCCGCGAGATCGCCGCCAGATCGATGATCTCGATATCGGCTGGCGAGAGACGATCCTGCTGTTCCTTTGAAAGCGCGACGTTGCTGGTTTCATCGAACACGCGCCGCGTCAGGCGATAGCCCACCTGTTGCATGGCCTCGAGGGCGAACACCGGCTCGAGCGCGCACGACACATGGATCCGCCGTCCATCGCCGGTGACGAAGGGCGACCACTGGTCCGGCGACGACGCCGATGGACGCTTCGGATCGGCTTGCGGCGTCGACGAAGCCGGCTCTTCCCGAATCGCCGCCGGGTCGATCAGCCTGGCCTCGAGGCGATTACGCGACAGGGTGCTGACCTCGCGAACGTCGATGTCGACCGGCGTCGCTTCGCCGAGGAAGTGGGTCAGCAGATCGCGCATGTAGGTCAGGCATGCGGCCTGGCACTGGTAGCGGCTGCGGTCCGGTTGCACGACGAGGTAGTCGGTCTGCGACACGCGCACGAAATGACCGCGACCGCTCAGAAACCGCGTGAGGCTCTTGTGTACATGGTCGTGGATCTGATCGGCCCGGACGGCCCAGCGCTCGCCCAACCGCGCCTTGATCGAGTTGAGCCCGATGAGATTGACCTGGCCGGCCTCGACAAGGGCGGAGCCTTCGAGTCGTTCCAGCGCGCTCGACGCTTCGGCGTCGACAATGTGATCGATACTGGCGTTCAAGGCGGTCATGACGCTCTCAGCCTGTCTCGGGACCCACGCTGAGCGCGTTCAGTGAATTTCGGGTAAAAAACTTCGCGGAAAAGTTGTTACAAGATGGAACAACAGGTCCAAGCCAATACGGCCAAGCTTCCAGCGTCGCTGTCAGGCCCCGCGGCCTTGCTTCAAGGCGCTGCGTGCTCGGCCGCAGGTTTTTCCGCCGCCATGACGGTCACCGGGCGCGGGCTGAAACTCAGGGTCGCGGCGCCGAGTACGGCGGCCAGCGCGGAACCCGCCAGCACGCCGACCTTGGCGACGGCGGCGTAGGGGCTGTCGTGAAACGCCTGCTCGACCATCAGCAAGGAAAGGGGATCGCCGATACCGCAGAGGATCGCCGCACCGATGAACGCAAGCGGCGACGCGCCGGCGGGGAAGATCGCGATCTTCAATCGCGCTGCAATCCAGGTCGCCAGCACGATGCCGAGCGGCTTGCCGATGACGAGGCCCAGGATCGTTCCCACGAACACGCGCGGCGCGGCGGGCGCGCCGAGGTCGCTGATCAGGGAAACGCCGGCGGCGGTGAAGGCGAACAAGGGCAGCACCAGATAGGTTGACCACGGCTCGACCGCGCGCTCGACCCGCTCGGAGGGCGACAGCAGACGTTCCGCCGCGGCGGACAGGTTGCGGCTCGCCCAATCCCAGATCGGCGACTGGCGCACGTGGCGCTTGTCGCCGCCGGCGTGTTTGATCTCGCGTTCGGCGCGTTCGAGTTCGGCCAGGGCGCTGGCCGCCTGGGCCAGCAAGGGCCCTGCGGTCGGAACCGGGCGCGGCGGCAGGAAGGCCGCCAGCGCGACACCGCTGATCGCGCCGCTGACGCCGGCCAGATGCAGCGACACCCACAGGCCGAGCGTGGCGATCAGGTAGGGCCAGAGCGCGTAGATGCGCCAGCGGTTGAACGTGAACATCACGGCCAGCGCGCCGGCGCTCATCAGAAACCAGACAATGTGAATGGCGTGCGGATAGAACACCGCCAGGATGGCAATCGACAACACGTCGTCAGCCACCGCATAGGTCGCGATGAACACCTTCAGGCCCGCCGACACGCGCGTTCCGAACAACGCCAGCACGCCGAAGGTGAAGGCGACGCCCGTATCCGCCGGCGCCGACCACCCCGCAGCGGTGACGCCTGGATTGATCGCCAGGTAAACCGCCGCGGGCGCCAGTACGCCGCCGATCGCGGCCAAAAACGGCGCCGCCGCCGCACGCTTGTCCTGCAGCGAGCCCGCGGTCATTTCGCGGCGGATTTCGAGACCCAGAATCAGGAAGAAGATGGCGAGCAGGCCTTCGGAACACCAGTCGGCCACGCTCAGCGACAGGGGTCCGGTCATCGGGCCGATGCCGAGCTGGGCGCTTACGAAGCGATGGTAGAGCGACGCCAGCGGACTGTTGGCCAGGACCAGGGCGGCGGCGGCGGCCAGCAACAGCACCAGACCCGCCGAGGTCGGCAGGTTTGCAAACGCGCGCGCGGTGCGCTGGACCCGTGCGCCCACCGGGCGCTCCAGCGATTCGAGCATGGAATAGAAGTCCCACGCCCCGTCGTAACGCACATCGTCGACAAAGATCGTCGGCGTCGCCGATACGCCGTTGTGGCGCCCGTCGGCCAGATCCTCTTCGACATGGCGGCGCAGCGCGGGATCGTCGAGGTCGCGCTTGAAACGGTCCATGTCGAGGTGCAGGGACGCCGCGATCTCCAGCAGGGTGTCGCGGTTCAGCGGCGGCTCGCGCTCGTAGAGCCCATCGTGCATCTCCCAGAACTTGCCCTGCCGCCCCGCCGCCTCCGCGCCGATGGCCAGCAGTTCCGCGCCCGGGTGTGCGTGCTCATTGGGAAAATGCCGGAAGACATAGGCCAGCCGGTCGCCGAGCGCGCGGCGCAGCTGCTCCAGCACCTCGCGCAGCCGCCGGCAGTAGGGACAGAGATAGTCGCCGTAGACCAGCACGGTGACCGCACCCTTGCCTACGCCCTTGCCGCGTATGTGATCGCGCCGCGGGTCGATCGGGCGCAGCAGCCGCTGATCGCTGACCTTGGCGTTCACCGGCTCCGCTCCTTGACGGCCTCGTGCGTCATCTAGGCGGTTCGTTCCTCATCGAGGCCGAGTTCGGCCATCATGGCTTTGCGAATCTCGAACTTCTGGACCTTGCCGGTCACCGTCATGGGAAAGGCGTCCACGAACCGGACGTGTTGGGGGACCTTGTAGTAGGCGATCTGTCCGCGACAGAACTCAAAGATCTCCTCCGCCTCGGCCTGTTCGCCCGTGCGCAGCCTGATCCAGGCGCAGACGGCTTCGCCGAAGCGCGCGTCTGGCAGCCCCACGATCTGGACGTCCTCGACCTTCGGATGGGTGAACAGGAACTCCTCGATCTCGCGGGGATAGATGTTCTCGCCGCCGCGGATGATCATGTCCTTCAGCCGCCCGACGATGTTGCCGTAGCCTTCGTTGTCGATGACCGCCAGGTCGCCGGTGTGCATCCAACCGTCTTCGATGACCGCCGCGGTCTTCTCCGCATCGTCCCAATAGCCGAGCATGACCGAATAGCCGCGCGTGCACAGCTCGCCCGACTGTCCGCGCGGCACGACGCGGCCCTCCGGATCGACAATCTTCACCTCTAGGTGCGGCTGCACCCGCCCGATGGTCGAGACGCGCCGTTCGAGCGGGTCGGCCAGGCCGGTCTGAAAGCTGACCGGACTGGTCTCGGTCATGCCGTAGGCGATGGTGATGTCGCGCAGATGCATGCGCCCGATCGCCTTTTTCATCACCTCGATCGGGCAGGGGGCGCCGGCCATGACGCCGGTGCGCAGCGACGTCAGGTCGAAACGGGCGAACTCGGGATGCTCCAGCATGGCGATGAACATCGTCGGCACGCCGTAGACCGCGGTGCAGCGCTCGGCCTCGAGCGTTTCGAGCGTCGCCAGCGGATCGAACCCCGCCGCCGGATAGATCATCGCGGCGCCCAAGGTAATGCACGCCAGGTTGCCCATCACCATGCCGAACAATGGTACAGCGGCACGGGAATGCAGAGACGGTCGTTCTCGCTCAACCCCTGCGCCAGGCCCACGAAACACCCGTTGTTCAGGATGTTGCGATGCGACAGCACCGCGCCCTTGGGCAGACCGGTCGTGCCGCTGGTGAACTGGATGTTGATCGCCTCGTTACGATCGAGGCCTCGGGCGATTTCGGCCAAGCGTCCGTGATGTTCAGGGGTCGCGAGCGTGTAGAGGTCGTCGAAGTCCATGAACGGTCCGCGCGCCGGCCCGCCGATCTTGATCAGATAGCGCAGCGCGGGAAGAAACTTCGAATTGAGCTCGCGCGTCTTCGACGCGGCGACGTCGGGCGCGACCTCTTCGACCATGGCCGGATAGTCGCTGGTCTTGAACCGGCTGGCGCAGACCAGAGCCTTGACCCCGACCTTGTTCAGAGTGAACACCAGCTCGTGCGGCCGATAGGCGGGATTGATGGTGACCAGGATGAGGCCGGCCTTGGCGGCGGCGAACTGGGTGATCGCCCACTCGGCGCAATTGGGCGCCCAGATCCCGACCCGGTCGCCCTTTTCCAACCCCAGTGCAACGAAGGCCGCCGCCACCGCATCGACCCGCCGGCCAAGCTCCGCGAAGCTGTACCGCATCCCCTGGTGCGCCGAGACCAGCGCCTCACGCTCCGGCCACCGCCGCACCGCCGCGTCGAACGCCTCGCCGATGGTGGTTTCGAGCAGCGAGGGGGTTTGCGCGCCCCGCACCAGGCTGAGTTCGGTCATGACGCGATCCTGACCGATGCGGCTTGGTCCGTCGACCGCTGTGGCCCGCTGGGAGTGGTGAGCCCCCTGGGACTCGAACCCAGGACCCCCTGATTAAAAGTCAGGTGCTCTAACCAGCTGAGCTAGGGGCTCCAACGCGGCTTTCGGGCGCGGGGCACTCCTCTAGCGGGGGGGCTCGATGGGGGCAAGCCGGGGGTGAGGCTTACACCCGCCTTTCCTGTGTTTCATTTGCGAATCCGGGGGTTCTGCGGCAACAATGGGTCGCCCCGGGGAACTATTCATGACGTCCCGCCTGACCGCCACATGCTCGGTTGCCGTGCTTGGCGCCGCCCTAGGGCTCTTGGCCCTCGGGCTCGCAGCCTGCAGCACCGACCAGCAGCAGGAGATGGGCGAGGGGGCGTCCAAGGTGCGCGCGGGCTTCGGCGACGCGGTCTCGGCCCCGCTCGAAGACCTCAACATCAAGCGTCATGAGATTCCGCCGGTCCTGTTGCGGTCCGAGGCCAACGCCTACGACCTGACCCGGATGAAGAGCTGCGAGGCGGTCGCCGCCGAGGTGGGGGCGTTGGACGACGCGCTGGGGCCCGATCTCGACGAACCGCCGCCGCCGCTGACCCCGCAACAGCAGCAGGGCGACAAGGCCGCCGCCACCACCCTCGACGTCGTGCGCGGCGCCAGCCACAGCGTGGTGCCGTTCCGCAGTTGGGTGCGCATGCTGACCGGCGCCGAAAAACATTCCAAGGCGGTGCAGTCGGCGATCAAGGCCGGATCCGAACGCCGCGCCTATCTGAAGGGCATCGGCATGCGCATGGACTGCGCCCCGCCCGCGGCGCCGAGCTGGTACCGCCCCACGCGCCTGCAGGACGCGGCCACGCCGGCCCCGAAGCCCCGGCGCAAGCATTCGAGCTGAGTTGTGGCCATTCGGTGAAGACTGGTGGTTTATCTCTGGCGTGGGCCAAACCAGAACCCGGGGATAGGATTCCAGCTATGCCGGTTGTGGCCAGCATTTCGATCGACGCGGTTTCTCCAGAGGGCGAGACGTTCGTAGTCGAGCTGGCGGTGGGCATGCCTTATCAATGCGAGACTGGCGAATGGGCATGTCCCGTTGCCCTCGGCGGGCTCTACGATCGCCTGTCGGACATACGCGGCGAGGATTCCTTTCAGGCCCTATGCTTGGCGATCCGTCTCGCACAGGACCTGCTGCAAGACTTCTGTGAAAAAGGCGGAAAGCTTCTAATGGGCACCGAGGACTTTCCGCTAGAAGCTTACGCGTTCCGCAGGGCGATACCGCCAGCGCCTTAGTGGAAGGGGCGCTAATGATCAGGCAGTCAGTGGAAGGACACCCGCGGCGAACGCCTTGCGATAGGCCTCGAAGCGACCGTCGGCGATGGCTGCGCGCATCTCCGACATCAGGGTCTGGAAGAAGGCGATGTTGTGCCAGGACAGCAGCACCTGGCCGAGAATTTCGTCCGACTTCACCAGGTGGTGCAGGTAGGCCTTGGCATAGTCGCGGCTGGCCGGGCAGTCGACCGAAGCGTCCAGCGGCGTTTCGTCTTCGGCGTAGGCGGCGACCTTCAGATTGATCGGACCCTTGCGGGTCCAGGCCTGACCGTGCCGGCCCGAGCGGGTGGGCAGGACGCAGTCGAACATGTCGACGCCGCGCGCCACCGCCTCCACCAGGTCGATCGGCTTGCCGACGCCCATCAAATACCGCGGCCGGTCACCCGGCAGTGTCGGCGCCGCATAGTCGAGCACGGCCTTCATCTGTTCGTGGCCTTCGCCGACGGCGAGACCGCCGATGGCGTAGCCGTCGAAGCCGATCTCGATCAGACGCTCGGCCGACTCGCGGCGCAGGTCCTCGAAGGTCGAGCCCTGCTGGATGCCGAACAGCGCCTGGCTGTCGCGCGTCCCGAACGCGGTCTTGCAGCGTGCGCCCCAACGCGCCGACAGGCGCAAGGCTTCGGCCGCGCGCGCGTGCTCCGCGGGCCAGGCGACGCATTCGTCGAGCTGCATGACGATGTCGGCGCCCAGCAGGTCTGCTTGAATCTCGATCGACCGTTCGGGCGAGAGTACGTGGCGTGAGCCGTCGATGTGGCTCTGAAAGCTGACTGCGTCCTCCTTCACCTTGGCGATCTTCGACAGCGACATGACCTGAAAGCCGCCGCTGTCGGTCAGGATCGGGCCGTCCCAGCGCATGAACTTGTGCAGGCCGCCCAGCCGCGCCACCCGCTCGGCGCCCGGCCGCAGCATCAGGTGATAGGTGTTGCCGAGCAGAATGTCGGCGCCCGACTGGCGCACCTGATCAACGGTCAGCGCCTTCACCGTGCCCGCGGTGCCCACCGGCATAAAGGCGGGCGTGCGGATGTCGCCGCGCGGGGTCTTCAGGACGCCCGTGCGCGCCGCGCCGTCGGTGGCTTTGATGTCGAAGGGAAAGGCGGCCATCAGGCGGCGGGGAATAGCAGGCCGGCGTCGCCGTAGGAATAGAAGCGATAGCCGTGCTCGACCGCATGGGCATAGGCTGCGCGCATCCGCTCCAGGCCGCTGAAAGCCGAGACCAGCATGAACAGGGTCGACTTGGGCAGGTGGAAGTTGGTCATCAGCACGTCGCAGGCGCGGAAGCGATAGCCCGGGGTGATGAAGATGGCCGTGTCACCCTTGAACGGCGCGATCGTGCGGTCCTCGCGCGCGGCGCTTTCCAGCAGGCGCAGCGAGGTGGTGCCGACGCAGACAATGCGGCCGCCCCGGGCGCGCACGGCGTTCAGGGCCTCGGCGGTCTCGGCGCTCACCTCGCCGGTTTCGGCGTGCATGCGGTGTTCGCTCACCTCGTCGGTCTTCACCGGCAGGAAGGTGCCGGCGCCCACGTGCAGGGTGACGAAATGGGTCGAGACGCCGCGCGCGCCGAGGCGCTCGATCAGTTGCGGCGTGAAATGCAGACCCGCGGTCGGCGCCGCGACCGAGCCCTGCATGCGCGCATAGACCGTCTGATAGTCGGTGAAGTCGCGTTCGTCCTCACCGCGCTTGGCGGCGATGTACGGCGGCAACGGCATGGCGCCGTGCAGGGCGATCGCCTGGTCGAGCGTGTCGCCGGAAAAATCGAAGGCGAGCGTCACTTCGCCGTCCTCGCCCTTGGCCTCCACCGTCGCGTCGAGGCGTTCGAGTTCGCAGGCGCTGTCGGCGCGCGACCCGAACAGCACGCGGTCGCCGGGCTTCAGCCGCTTGCCAGGCTTCATGAAGGCGGTCCAGCGCTCCGGCGAGAGCCGCTTGTGCAGGGTCGCCTCGACTGCGACGCTGCTGTCGTCGCGCGGGCGCCAGCCGGACAGGCGCGCAGCGATCACCCGCGTATCGTTGAACACCAGCGCGTCGCCGGGCAGCAAAAGGTCGGGCAGGTCGCGGACGACGCGGTCCTCCAGCGCCTGGGGCCGCACCACCAGCAGGCGCGCGGCGTCGCGCGGGCTCGCCGGACGCAGGGCGATCCGGTCTTCCGGCAGGTCGAAGTCGAAATCGGACAGACGCATGGCGCGCTCTGTTAGCGGGTTCGGACGCCCGCGCGAAGCTGAGTTATGCTGGCGGGACGCTTCCGGAGAGCCCCATGCCCCGCGCCAGCCTTGCCGGCCTCCTTGTCGTGTTCGCCGCCCTGACGCTCGGCGGCTGCAACATGGTGATGTCCACCAAGCCCATGTTCACCGCGGCGGACGCCGCCGGCGCGCCGGTGCTGCGCCCGGGGCTCTGGGTCGCGCTGGACAAGGACTGCAAGGACTTCAGCCCGAGCGACGAGCCGGACCAGTGGCCCCAGTGCGCGAACGGCATCCGGGTCGGGGCGACGAACCTCTACGATCCCACCGACCCGAACACGCCCAGCGCCTATGTCCTGGCCTCCGGCGATCCGCGCATCCTGCAGTTCTATATCGACCTCTCCACGCTGCAGCCGTCCGAGACCCATCCGGCGCCGGCCTGGACCTATTTCTATGCAGCCGTGAGGCCCCGCGCCCACGACGGCGCCGGGCGCATCACCAGCGCCGAGTTCTGGTTCATCCAGTGCGGGCCGCCGCCGCCGAAGGGCGCCGACGGGACGGTGAATATGGACGACAGCGCGACCCACAAGCTCCTGCCAGGAATGACGGCGACCAAACAGGGGTGCAGTCCGAAGGACCAGGCGACGGTGCGCGCCGCGGCCGGGCCCAGCAAGGCCTGGGACGACGACCACCACGTCTACCATTGGCTGCGCGACGCTGTTCCCTGAACGTTGGTCTCTGACCCTGGACTTCCTGCGCGGGCGCTGACAGCTTGGCCGCAGGAGCCGCCTGGGGGAGGATCAAGTGTTCCGATCAAAGCTTTTCGTGCCGGCCGCGGCCCTGCTGGGCGCGATGACGCTCAGCGGCTGCAATCTGGTGATGTCGCCGACGCCGGTGTTCGGCGCCGCCGACATGGCCGGCGCGCCGGTCATGAAGCCGGGGCTCTGGGCCTCGCCCGACAAGGACTGCAAAGACTTCGACGAGACCAAGCCCGCGTCCCAATGGCCCGGATGCGCGTCCGGCTCGGTGATGAAGGACGGCAAGGCCTGGTCGGTGGGCCACGCGGACAAGGCCAGCCCCTACGTCATCGCCGCGGGCGATCCGGCGGTGATGCAGGCCAAGGCGGACCTGTCCGATATGTCCGGCCAGGGCGTCAGCGTCGCCACCAAGGGCCCGATCTACCTGTTCATCGCCATGAAGCCGCTGGACCACGACGGCGCCGGGCGCGTGATCCGCGCCGAGGGCTGGTTCGTCCAGTGCGGCCCGCCGCCGCCCAAGCCCGCGGACAAGGACGCCAACGACCCGAAGGCCTACGGCACCAAACATCCGCTGCCCGGCATGATCATGGACAACGGCGCCTGCTCGCCCAAGGACAAGTCCGCCGTGCGCGGCGCCGCGGGGCCGAGCCGCGCCTGGGCCGATCCGGTCATGCAGATGCACTGGGTGCGCGACGCCGAAAACTGAGCGGTAGAGCCGCGGCGTTTCCGCTGGAGCCGGTTTCGCGCTATGATCGTGCCCGACTGGGGCCGGTCACGGCAACGCTTCACCTGTTAGAGCGTTGTCGAGCGAAAAGGAGACCAAGATGCGCGGATTGATCGCCGGGGTTCTCATCGCAGCCTTTGCGGGCATGGGCGGCGCCTATGCCGAAGGCGCGGGCCAGGGTCAGCCGGAAGAGGGCATGATCTGCCTGGAGACCAACGGGGCCGAGACGCCCGCGGTCTGCCAGCGCGGCGACGTCTGGCACGACGCCGACCTCTGCACCTGCAAGAGCGGCATGCGCTTCAAGATCCCGGTCTGCGGACCCGGCGAAAAGCCGGCGCCTGACAGCGTCGCCGCCGATCGCGCGCGTCGCGACGCGATGAAGACCGGCACCCTCTACGGCGCGACCTATCAGGGCCGTCAGATGTGCGTGGAGGTCCACCACCCGCGCAGCAACGGCGTCGGCCAGTAGTCTGGAAACGACGTAGTTCGGAAAAGCTTCAGGCGCCCGCGCTGATGAAGCCGCCGTCCTGGCGACGCCGGCGGGCAAGTTCGTCGTGCAGGCGGTAGAGGTCGCGCCGGTGCGCGCGGTCGGCGCGCAGGATGCGGTCGCGCACCCGCTCGATCGAGTCTTCGCCGAACAGCGCTTCGAGCGCGTCGGCGTCGTGGGCGATCTTGAGGGAAGGCGCGAGCTGAACCGCGGCGACGGCCTTAGAGACCGCGTCGAGAAAACGGGAGGTTGAACTGATGCGATGCATTGGAATCGCCATGGGTGGCAATTAGGCCGCAACGGTTAAAAACGTCTCACCCCGAAGCCGTTCCGTATGGTGAAGACGGATCAACCGAAACCCGTGTGACATTCGTGCGTCAGAGCGGCGGTGGATGCGCGCCTCAGCCCATATAGCCCGGCAGCCAGCCTTCGTTCGCGGCGCGCAACTCCGACAGCGGGATGCTGAACAGATCGCGCGAGGCGAAGACGTCGCCGTAGGCTTCGCCGCAGACGATGGCGTGCACGCCGGCCTGTTTCGCCGCGGACAGGATCGCGTCCGGGTCCTTGGCGGCCACCAGATAGCGGCCCTGGTCCTCGCCGAAGAGGTAGGGAACAGCGTTGTGTTCCGACGTCGCAGTCAGGGCCACGCCCACGTGCGAGGCCAGCGCCATTTCCGCCGCCGCGCACACCAGACCGCCGTCGGAAAGATCGTGCACCGCGCCGACCTTTCGGCCTCGGATCAGGCTCAGGACAAAGTCGCCGTTCTTGCGCTCGGCTTTCAGGTGCACCGGGGGCGGCGCGCCGTCTTCCAGACCGAACATCTCGCGGCGATAGAGGCTCGCGCCCAGTTCGCCGTGGGTCTCGCCGATCAGCACCAGCACGTCGCCGCTCCGCATCGACGCATAGCCCATGCGCAGGTCGTAGTCGGGCACCAGGCCCACGGCGCCGATGGTCGGCGTCGGCGGGATCGCCTGGCCGTTGGTCTCGTTGTAGAGGCTGACGTTGCCGCTCACGACCGGGAAGTCGAGCGCGGTGCACGCCTCGGCCATGCCTTCGATGGCGCAGACGATCTGGCCCATGATTTCGGGCCGCTCCGGATTGCCGAAGTTCAGATTGTCGGTGACCGCGATCGGATCGGCGCCCGACGCGATGAGATTACGCCACGCCTCGGCCACCGCCTGTTTGCCGCCCTCGAACGGATCGGCCTGGACGTAGCGCGGCGTGCAATCCGACGTCACCGCCAGCGCCTTCTTCGTCCCGTGCACGCGCACCATGCCGGCGTCGCTGCCGGTGGAGGAATCGGCGACCGTGTCGGCCATCACGTGACGGTCGTACTGTTCCCAGACCCAGCGCTTGGACGCCATGTCGGGACAGCTCATCAGCTTAAGCACCGCCGCGCGCCAATCCTTCGGCGCGGGCACCTGGCCCGGATCGATCCGCTTGTCCGGCTGCGGCCGAACATAGGGGCGGTGGTACAGCGGCGCGTCGTCGGACAGGGGCGCCAGGGGCAGGTCGCACACCACTGCGCCGTGGTGCTTCAACACGATGCGGCCGGTGGTGGTCGTCGCGCCGATCACCGATGCGTCGAGGCCCCACTTGTCGAAGATGCGGTGCGCGTCGGGCTCACGCCCGGGCTTCAGGATTGCCAGCATGCGCTCCTGGCTTTCCGACAGCATCATCTCATAGGCGCTCATGCCCTCTTCGCGTTGCGGCACCTTGTCGAGATCGAGTTCGATGCCGACGCCGCCTTTGCCGGCCATCTCCACCGACGACGAAGTCAGGCCTGCGGCGCCCATGTCCTGGATCGCTTCCACCGCGCCGGACGCCATCAGCTCCAGCGTCGCTTCGATCAGCAGCTTTTCCGCGAACGGATCGCCGACCTGCACGGTCGGACGCTTTTCGTCGGACGCTTCGTCGAACTCGGCCGAGGCCATGGTGGCGCCGTGGATGCCGTCGCGTCCGGTCTTGGATCCGAAATAGACCACCGGCAGCCCCGGTCCGGGCGCGGCCGAATAGAAGATCTTGTCGGCGTCGGCCAGGCCCACGCACATGGCGTTGACCAGGATGTTGCCGTCGTAACCCTTGTGGAACTGCGTCTCGCCGCCGACGGTCGGCACGCCCACGCAGTTGCCGTAGCCGCCGATGCCCGCGACCACCCCCGCGACCAGACGCCGGGTCTTCGGATGCGACGGATCGCCGAAGCGCAGCGCGTTCAGCAACGCCACCGGCCGCGCGCCCATGGTGAACACGTCGCGCATGATGCCGCCGACGCCGGTCGCGGCGCCCTGGTACGGCTCGATGTAGGACGGGTGGTTGTGCGACTCCATCTTGAAGACGCAGGCCATTTTCTGGCCATCGGGGCCGTCGCCGATGTCGACGACGCCGGCATTCTCGCCGGGACCCTGGATCACCCGCGGTCCGGTGACCGGCAGCTTGCGCAGGTGCGCGCGCGAGGACTTGTACGAGCAGTGCTCGGACCACATCACCGAGAACACGCCGAGCTCGACCAGGTTGGGCTCGCGCCCCAGGCGTTCGAGGATCAGCGCGTATTCGTCGGGTTTCAGCCCGAACTCGGCGGCCAGGTCGGCGGAGGATTTGTCAGCGACGAGCGTCATGGTGCGGCTTCTAATGAAGGGGTCAGGCGCTGGCGAGCGCGCTGCGGAAAAGATCGGCGCCGTCGGCGGAGCCGAGTTCCGGCTCGAACGCGCGGTCCGGGTGAGGCATCAGGCCCAGAACATTGCCGCGCCCATTGACGATGCCGGCGATGTCCCGCGCCGAGCCATTGGGATTGTCGACATAGCGGAACACCACCTGGCCTTCGCCTTCGAGCCGGTCGAGCTCGTCAGGACGCGCCTGGTAATTGCCGTCCGCATTGCCCTGGGTGTAGCGCACCGTGCGCTTGCCGCCATAGGCCGCGGTGAACCGCGTCTGGGCGTTGGTCACCTCGAGCTCGATGGGCTTGCAGATGTATTTCAGTCCGGTGTTGCGCAGCATGGCGCCCGGCAGCATGTGCGCCTCGCACAGAATCTGGAACCCGTTGCAGATGCCGAGCACCGCGACGCCGCGATCGGCGGCCTCCTTCACCGCGCCCATGATCGGCGACAGAGCCGCCATCGAGCCGCAGCGCAGGTAATCGCCGTAGGAAAACCCGCCGGGCAGCACGATCAGGTCGACGCGGTCGGGCAGGGCGGCCTCGCCGTGCCACACCATGTCGACGGCCGATCCGGTCGCACGCTCCACCGCGACCTTGCAGTCGCGATCACAGTTGGAGCCGGGAAAAACGACGACGGCGGCTTTCATGAGTTCATTTCCTGAGTGCCAGAAATTTCTACCCTCACCCGAAGGGGGAGGGTCGCGCGTAGCGCGGGGTGGGGGACCTTCCACGACGTCCCACGATGCGGGTGTGGAGCGCGCGACGATGTGTTGTAGGGCGGGGGCGATCCCCCACCCCCCGGCTTCGCCGGGACCCTCCCCCGTCGGGGGAGGGTAGCTAAGCATGTGTCAGGGCGGGTCATTGCGGCGTTGCCTGTGCGTTTCGGTGGCGACCACGATGCGGATGATCGGTGGGCTTGGCGGCCTGGCCCATGATCTTGGCGTCGAGATCGTGGAACTGCTGGTAGAGCGCGAGCGAGGCGGTTTTGTCGCCGAAGGGGCAGGCGTCCATGTCGATGGAGATCTTCTTGCCGGTCTGGTGGAACACCCGGTGCACGATCATCGGATAGGCCGGATGCTGCGGCAGGGTGATGGTGTACATCGCCTGTTCGCTCGCATTCGACACCTGGAACGCGCTGAGGTTGGTCGTTGTCGGCGCCTGCACCACCGACGAGCCTTCCGCCGAGGCGGCGGCGTTGACCAGGATGGTGAAGCCGCGTTTGCAGTCCATCAGGTTCTGGGCCCCGGCGGCCTTCTTGGTCGGTTTCGGATCGCCCCATTCGTCCCGCGCCGGACCGACGTGGTGGCCGCAGGCGGACGTGATGAGACTCAGAACTGAAAGCGCCAACGAGAATCGTTTCAGGCGCATGCTTTCTCCGAAAGCATGGCGCGGCTCCGCATCAGCCGACCTCGACGCGATAGCCTTCGATGACCGTGTTGGCGAGCAGCTTCTCGCACATCGCCTTCACGTCGCTCTCGGCCTTGGCTTTGTCGGCGCCCGCCATGTCGAACTCGATGGTCTTGCCGACGCGCACGCCTGACACAGAATCCCAGCCAAGTCCGTGGAGGGCTCCTTCAACGGCCTTGCCCTGCACATCCAGTACGCCGGGCTTCAGATAAACGTGGACCGTCGCCTTCAATGCACCCCTCCGTCGATGACACGCGGCATGTCGCCCATGATGCCGAGTCGCTTGGCCACTTCGGTGTAGCTCTCGATCACATTGCCGAGGTCGCGCCGGAAGCGGTCCTTGTCGAGCTTTTCGTTGGTCGTCGAGTCCCACAGGCGGCAGCTGTCGGGGCTGATCTCGTCGGCCAGGATGACGCGCGAGAAGTCGCCTTCGAAAATGCGGCCGTACTCGATCTTGAAGTCGACCAGGGTGATGCCGACCGCGCCGAACAGACCGGTCAGGAAATCGTTCACGCGCAGCGTCATCGCCAGCATGTCGTCGATCTCCTGGGTCGAAGCCCAGTTGAACGCAGTGATGTGCTCTTCGGTGACCATCGGGTCGCTGAGCTTGTCGTCCTTCAGGTAGAACTCGATGATCGAGCGGGGCAGGGCCTGACCTTCGGGCAGGCCAAGGCGCGTCGACAGCGAGCCCGCCGCGATGTTGCGGCAGACCACCTCGAGCGGAATGATCTCGACCTCTTTGATCAGCTGCTCGCGCAGGTTCAACCGCTTGATGAAGTGGTTGTGCACCCCGATCGAGTTCAGCCGCGTCATCACATATTCGCTGATGCGGTTGTTGATGACGCCCTTGCCTTCGAGCACGGCCTTCTTCTCGGCGTTGAAGGCGGTGGCGTCATCCTTGAAGTACTGGATCAGGGTGCCGGGCTCAGGACCCTCGTAGAGGATCTTCGCCTTGCCTTCGTAGATTTTCTTGCGGCGGATCATTGATCTCCCCCGGGGAGCAGGGAGCGCCGTGCCGGAATTGAAAAAGCGCGGCCGGGAGGGCGCGCGCTCGGTCCGGAATCGGCCTCCGCGCTAATATAGAGAGACCGGCGGGAAAATGAACCGCCGGAGCGCGACAAAGCAGCGCTGTGGCTTTGCCGTTCGCGGCGGCCGTCGGACGGCCCCTCGCGCGCCTTACCGGCGGACGTCGCGGAAAATCGTCATAAAAAACAGCACTCTAAGGGCGCTCAGCGCGGTCCCACGTGGTCGTCGTGATAGGGCAGGGCGCCGTCTTCGACGACCAGGGGCGTCAGCGGCGCGCTGGAGCGGATCGCCTTGGCCAGACCCTGGGCCTCCGCATCGGTGAGGTCGCCGGAAATCTGGCCGACCCCGTCGGTGACCACCGTCGAGATCACCGGGGCGAAGATCACCCGCCCGTTCAGTAGGACCGCAAAGCGCTGGCCCTTGTGCCGCTGGGTGACCTGGGCGAACAGCGCCGCGCCCTTGCGGTCGAAACGCATCAGCACGCTGGGCCGGCCCCGTTGGTCGGTGTCCGCCTGGGCGTCCTGGATGTTCTCGCCGGACAGCAGCACCTGACGCTTCACCACCAGGAACGGCTCGCCGGGCAGGTCGCAGGGGGCCAGGTCGTCGTCGCCCGGCAGGCGGCCGTCCTCGGCCTCGTCCACCGGGGCGCGGTCGTCCACCATCTGGATGGTCAGCCGGGGCTCGGGCCGGCGCAGCGCGTGCATCAGCTCCGCGTCGGCGACGCCCGGAAAGTCGATGCGCACCCGGCGCGGGTTCAGATCGACCGTGTCCGGTTCCGGATAGCCGCGCGCCTGGGCCCGCTCGATCACCTCGTCCACCGCCGCGTCCAGCTCGGCGCCCCCGCCCGGATCGGTCCAGGCGTTGGGGATCACCACCTTGGTGCGGCCGTCGGGCTCGCGCGTGATCACGGCCGGGACATCGTTGATGGTGAAGGACTTCAGCGCGCGCTCGGCCGCGTCGAACTGGGCCGGGTCGTCGAGGCGGAAGCTGGTCACCGGCCCTTCGAACCGGGGCGAGGTGTAGCCGACGTTGGCGGCGTCCAGGGTCCGCATCAGGTCGTCGCGATCCTGCGCAATCTGGGCTTCGCGCTGGCCCCAGGCGTCGAGGTCGACGACCACATAGGCGCCCTGGACCGGCAGGGGCGCGGCATGGATGGCGGCGGGCGCCGTCGCCAGCAACGCTGTGATCATCCCAAAAACGACCTTTGCGCCTGCGCGCATCGCCGCTCCCACCCTCGATTGTCCCCACCGCCAGTGTGGTCGAGGGTCCGCGCCCTGTCGAGCGTCAGGCGCCGGGGGCGGGCGGGCTTTCCAACAGCTTATGCAGGCTTTCGAGCTCGGCGGGATCGACGTCGGACACTGCCCACCAGTCAAACCCGCCGTGACGCCAGCCGATCAGGTGGAAGCCGCGACGGTCGGCCTTGAGCGGCGGCGGGGCGGCATCGCCGCTCGGGCGCACGAAGACGTCGATCATGTGCTTGCGCCGGGCATAGACCATCACCGCCGCGCGCCGTCCGTCGACATAGTCGAGCCGCCCACCGATCAGCGGGAAACCCTGCGCCGCGAAATCGCTCACCGGCGGCGCGAAATCGAGCCGCGCGTCGAGCCACGGCTTCACCGTGTGCTTGTCGGTGGAGGCGACCTCGATCGCACGGCCGGGATCCTCCGCGCGCATGTGCGCATCGAACAGGGTCTGGGTGCGATCGTCACGCGCAGTCTGCATCAGGCCAAACGTCGCCCCGCTCGACAAAATCGCCACCCCCGCCAGCGCCGCCGCCTGCATCGCCCACGCGGGGAGGCCGCTGCGCCGGCGCATCGCGGCGCCGGCCGTCGCCGCACGCACCTGGTCGCGCAACGTCTGCGGTGCAGGCCCAACATCGAGCGCCGTGCGCACCGCCTTGCGTTCCGCGGTCCAGGCATCAAGGGCCTGTTGGCACGCCGTGCAAGTTTCCAGATGCGCTTCGAACGCCCGGGTGCGCGCCGCGTCGAGTTCGCCGTCGGCATAGGTTTCGATCAGGCTGAGCGCTTCAGCGTGCTGCATCGACCGCCTCCACACTCAAACGCTTGACCCGCTCGCCCAGCAGCTTGCGCGCGCGCGACAGGCGCGACATCACCGTGCCGATCGGCACGCCGGTCGCCTCGGCGAGATCGCGGTAGGCCATATCCTCCACCTCGCGCAGCACCAGCACCTCGCGGTACTCGTCGGGCAGGCCGTCCAGGGCGCGGCGCACCAGGGCGGTGTCTTCCAGCCGGATCAGCCGCCGTTCCGCCCCGTCGGGGGCGTCGGATTGCAGCATCGTCTCCACCTCGGTCTCCGCCTCTTCGAGCGAGGTGTGTTTGCCGCGCGCCGCCTCGGTGCGGGCGCGGCTGAACCAGCAATTGCGCACGATCCGCATCAGCCAGGGCTTGGCGTCATCGCCGCGCAGACTGGAGAAAAACCGCCAGGCCCGCACATAGGCCTCCTGCACCAAGTCTTCCGCGTCCGCCTCGTTGCGCGTCAGCCAGCGCGCAAGGCGCCAGGCCGCATCGAGATGCGGCAGCACCAGGGCTTCGAAGCGCTTGGCCTCGGTCGGGTCGAGCAGCCGCTCGGGCAACGCGGGTTCCTCTACTGAAGGCCAGACTCGGGGCCGGGCCGATCTATTCCCAGCATGCCTCAAATTTTTTCGCGGGAATAATACCGCCTGGCGCCCGGTCTGCTGTCCGAACCCATAGCAGCGCAGGCCCCTATGACCGACACCCACAATCGCCGACATTTCCTCGAGTGCATGGCCTGGGCCGGCACGGGCGCGCTCTGGACCGTCAGCGGCGGCCTTGCGTCTTCCGTTTCGCTCGACCAAGCGGCCGCCGCAGGGACGAAACACGCCGGCGGCGTCAAGCCGTTCACCTTCGTCCAGGTCAGCGACAGCCACATCGGTTTCAAGAAGGATCCGAACCCGGACGCGCGCGTCACTTTCCGCGAGGCGGTGGCCAGGATCAACGCGCTGCCGGACAAGCCCGCCTTTATCCTGCACACCGGCGACGTCTCGCAGCTCTCGCGCGACGCCGAGTTCGACGATGCCGATCAGATTCTGCGCGAAACCGGCGTCACGGCTTTCCATGTGCCCGGCGAACACGACATGCTCGACGAAGGCGGCGGCAAGGCGTTCCTCGCGCGCTACGGCAAGGACACCAAGGGCGACGGCTGGTACAGCTTCGACCACTCCGGCGTGCACTTCGTCGGCCTGATCACGGTTAAGGATCTGCAGGCCGGCGGCATGGGCCATCTGGGCGCCGATCAGATCGCCTGGCTGAAGGCCGATCTCGCCCACCGCGCCGCCAGCCAGCCCATCGTGGTCTTCACCCACGTGCCCCTCTGGACCGTCTATCAGCCTTGGGGTTGGGGGGTGGACGACAGCGACCAGGCCCTGGCGCTGTTGCGCCGTTTCGGCTCGGTGACCGTGCTCAACGGCCATATCCATCAGGTGCTCACCAAGACCGAAGGCGCCATCACCTTCCACACCGCGCGCTCGACCGCGTTTCCGCAACCGGCGCCGGGAACGCCCGGGGCGTCGCCCGGCCCGCTGAAAGTTCCCGCCGAACAACTGCGCTCCCTGCTCGGCGTGCGCACCGCGCGCATCGTGCGCGGCCGCGAACCGCTCGCGCTCGTCGACACGACGCTCGCCTGATCCCTCCTCAACCTCGGAAACAGACCATGACACCGACGATACCCGGCGCCGCGCGTGCGGCCGCTGCCGCCTTCACGCTTGTGCTCGCCCTCTTTCCGTTGTCGCCTGCGGCCATGGCCGCGCCGGCGCCGGTGACGGTAAAGATCGACAACTTCACCTTCACGCCCGCGACCATCACCGTGCCCGCCGGTACGACGGTGACCTGGGTGAACGAGGACGACACGCCGCACACGGTGGTCGCCGACGATCACAAGACATTTCGGTCCAAGCCGCTCGACACCGACGACAAGTTTTCCTTCACCTTCACCACGCCCGGGACCTACGGCTATTTCTGTTCGATCCACCCGCACATGACCGGAAAGGTCGTGGTCAAGCCGGGCTGAAGCCGCCCTCGGCGGCCTGCTAGCCCCCGCCGCCGGGGCGTCCGGCGGCCCGGCCCGATGGTTTTGAGCTCCAGCCGGGCCGGGCCGCTGCGATTCACCGGGCGATGATTTCCTGAGGCTGGACAAGGCGTTGCTCAGCGCGGCCGGTTTTCCCGCTGCGAGTTCCTGATTTTCCTCAGCTTCTATTGCGATCCGCCGTTGCGCGACGGGCGGGCGGGGTTGTAGAGGTCCGGGCCTCGACGGAGCAGCCCGTGTCCACTTTCGACGATCGTGAAAAAGGGTTCGAGGGCAAGTTCGCCCACGACCAGGAACTCGAATTCAAAGCCATCGCCCGGTGCAACCGGATGATCGGCCTGTGGGCGGCGGAAAAGATGGGCCTCGAGGGCGAGCATCGCGAGGACTATGCGCGCGCGATCATCCGCACCGACGTCGAGCATTCCGACCACGAGGACGTGATCCGCAAACTTGCCCAGGACTTCAGCGCCGCCAAGGTGGAAGTGCGCGAAGGCGAGATCCGACAGAAACTGGACGAACTGCTCGCCATCGCCCGCGAAGAGTTGAAGTCCGGCGCCTGAGCGCCGCGCGCTGCAACGAGAACGCCCGCCCCGGGGTGAACCGGAGCGGGAGCACATTTCATCGCCGACCCTGATCAGAAGTAGATGGTGATCTCGATCCACGGCGGGCAACAGCCGCCTCGGATGGTGACGCGTTTGATCGCCATGCGTTCGCCGCCGTGACCGGGGCTGCCTTGCTCGGCATAGCGCAGGGTCACGCCTTTCAGGTCAGCGTTGGTCATGCCGTTGCGCAGCAGGATCGCGCGCACCTGCTCGTTGTTCTTGCCGCGCACCGCGTCGGCCAGCGCATTCTTTTCTTGCTGAGATTTGTTGATCCGCGCTTCGGCCGCCGTTGCGGCCCGTTCCATTCGAGCCTGCTGCATCTGGTTCTGCATGGGCACGGGCGCGGCCTGCGCCACCGGCGAAACCGCTCCGATGCCGCCGAAACCAAGCACGATGACTGAAAGGGTAATAACGCTGAAACGAGTCTTCATGGCGTGTCTCCCTAGGGTCTTGTCTCCCGACGGCCGTCACAAACGCGCCGATTGGCCGAGGAGTCAAGAAAAGGGACGCCTCAGTCGCCGAACACCCGCGCGAAGATGGTGTCCACGTGCTTGGTGTGGTGGGCGATGTCGAACAGGGCTTCGAGCTCGTCATCGGACAGCTTGTCGCCGACTTCGGGATCGGCCTTCAGCAGGTCGCGGAAATTGCCTTCGCCGCGCCAGACCTGCATGGCGTTGCGTTGCACCGCCGCATAGGCCGCCTCGCGCGCCACGCCTTTCTGGGTGAGCGCGAGCATGACGCGCTGGCTGTTCACCAGGCCGCCGAGGCGGTCCATGTTCTTGGCCATGTTCTCCGGATAGACGACCAGGCGCTCCATCACCATCGCCAGGCGGCGCAACGCGAAGTCCAGGTGCACCGTCGCATCCGGCCCGATGCCGCGCTCCACCGACGAGTGCGAAATGTCGCGCTCGTGCCACAACGCCACGTCTTCCAGCGCGGGGATCACCGCCGAGCGCACCAGTCGCGCGAGACCGGTCAGGTTTTCGGTGAGGATCGGGTTGCGCTTGTGCGGCATGGCCGACGAGCCCTTCTGGCCCGGATCGAACGGCTCTTCCGCCTCCAGAACTTCGGTGCGCTGCAGGTGACGGATCTCCACCGCCAGACGCTCGACCGAGGAAGCGACGACGGCCAGCGCTGCGAAATAGGCCGCGTGCCGGTCGCGCGGGATGACCTGGGTCGAAACCGGTTCGACGCGCAGGCCCATCTTTTCGGCGACGTATGCCTCCACGCGCGGATCGACCTGGGCGAAGGTGCCGACGGCGCCGGAAATGGCGCAGGTCGCGATCTCCTCGCGCGCGGTTTCGAGCCGGGCGCGGGCGCGCACGAACTCCGCGTAGTAGCCGGCCAGCTTCAGGCCGAAGGTCGTGGGCTCGGCGTGGATGCCGTGGCTGCGGCCCACCGTCGGGGTCATCTTGTATTCGAGCGCGCGCCGCTTCAGCGCGGTCAGCACCTTGTCCACGCCCTCGATCAGCAGGTCGGCCGAACGCTTCAGCTGTACCGCCAGGCAGGTGTCGAGCACGTCCGACGAGGTCATGCCCTGGTGCAGGAACCGCGCTTCGGGCCCCACGATCTCCGACACATGGGTCAGAAAGGCGATGACGTCGTGCTTCACCTCGCGCTCGATTTCGTCGATGCGGTCGGCGTCGAACCTGGCGTCCTTTCCCTTGGTCCAGATCGCTTCGGCGGCGTCCTTGGGGATGGTCCCCAGCTCGGCCATCTTGGTCGCGGCGTGGGCCTCGATCTCGAACCAGATGGCGTACTTGGTTTCCGGCGACCACAGGGCCGCAGCTTCGGGGCGGGAATAACGGGGGATCATGCCGCGCCTTTGACCCTCTGCCCGGGTCAAGTCAAGGAAAAGGCGTTCCGGAGCACTGTCCGATCGACGTGTTATAGTAGCCTCAACCGGGAGGGGGCGATGGCGCAGTTCGTTCGGATGGCAGGGGCGGGGGTGCTCGCAGCGACGGCTTTGTTGTGTATCCCCAGTCCATCGCTCGCCGTAGATCAAACCCTTCCCAATGGCGTCTCCGTGCAGCTAAACGGATGGGAGATCGTTACTAGCGCCTCTGACGGCACGATCGCTCTGTACAGGCAACCTATAACCTCCAGTCCGGAGGGGTACCGCCGTATTTGGGAGCGGTGGGAATATGCGTCGACTATGACAGACGTCTCGCCGTCATACGCATCCGACATTCAGTACGTGGAAGTCGACTGCGCTCAGCGCAGAATGCGAACCCTTCAACGAAATACATATTTTAGAAATAACATGGATGGGAATACGGGTTGGAGTTTTTCCGGCTCAGATCCGTGGAGCTACATACCGCCCGGCACCATCTCGGAAGACATGCTGAATGTCGCCTGTCACAGGTCGGATGACGAGATCGATGCCGGCGCTCCGAACAAATTCAGTTCCGAGGACATACGCAGCCTCGCGAAGCAATTCACAGCCGACGTTCAACATGGCGGAATGATGTCGGTTCAAGCAGACATCGTTCAATGTTACAGCGTTGCTAGTCGTGAACGAAGTAAGTTTGGTCGCTGCGTGGCCTTTGACATCGAAGCGCATTCGTTCGATGGTCAGTGGAGAAAAGCCCTTGTGTCCCAGGGGCACAATGACCCAGGCCCCGTATCCGAGTATTTTTCCGACGAGCAATTTTCGGAAAGAATGAAGGCTTTTTCCCAGCAGCATCTGGATGGCTCGGCGAGCGGGTTGTCGAAGTACGTAGGCGACGCGTCGGCAGGTATTTCTGACGAAGTATACAAAATTCTCGTCGGTAAATGATCGTTTGAAAATTGATCAACGCGCCTCGTTTGCTCTCGGTCGCGCATCCGCCTCGGGCTTGCGCCTCAGTTCGATGGCAAGGGCCGTGACCGCGAAGACGGCAATCAGGGCCGCGAAGGCCGCGCTGCCGGCGACCGCGCTCGCCAGGGCGGTGACCACGCCCACCCCGATCACCGGCAAGGCGTTGCCGGCAAAGCCGCACAGGTAATAGGCCGAGCCGATCTCGGCGCGCCGGTCGGCGGGCGCCAGCGCATAGATCACCTGCAGGCTGCCGCGATAGCCCAGCGCCGCGGCCGAACCGGAGATCAGGGCGCCGACGAGCAGCAGGGGCATCGACTTCTCGGCTTGAGCCAGGACCAGGAGGCCCACAGCCGGCGGCATGAGGCCCAGACCCCACAACATCGCCGTGCGCGGCTTGAGCGCCTGGGTGAGCATGATTACGACCGCGGCGATGAAGAACATGGCCGCCGCCACCGCGCCGCCGAGAGCGAGGTTGGTCTGGTGCAATTCGCGGATCATGATCGAAGGGACCAGCGCGGCGTAGAAGCCGACCAGCGCCATCACCCCGAACACGCTGACGGCCGGCGGAATGAATCGCACACGCAGCTCCGGCGGCACGCCGATGCGCGGTTTCAGGTTCGGCTTGCCGGGTTTGCGTTCCACGGTCTCGGCGGTGCGCGCCATCAGGACCGCGGTCAGGGCGACGACCACGAAATAGACCACAAAACTGAGACGCGTGGGCCACGGCGCATATTGCGCCAGCACGCCGGACAGCAGCGGGCCGGCCGCGACGCCCAGAAAGTTCGCCGTCGTCGCAATGGTCGAGGCGCGGGCGCGATGACCGCCGTCGATCAGTTCCGCGAGCCACGCGGTGCCGGTTCCGGCCGCGACGCCGATGGAAAGGCCGCTCACCGCGCGCGCGAGGAACAGCCACACGGGATTCGGCGCGAAGAAGAACATGACTGTGCTCAAGCCCGCCACCGCGATCGAACCCAGCGCCACCTTGCGCCGGCCGATCTGGTCCGACAGCCCGCCCAGAAAAAGCAACGCGCACAGGTTGCCGACCACATAGACCGAGTACAGCAACGTCAGCACGACGATGGAGAAGCCGAATTCGCGCCGGTACAGCGCGTAGAGCGGCGTGAGCAAGGTCGAGCCCATGAACATCACGCCGACCAGGGTCGCGGCGGAGAACGCGCCGGCGTCGCCGCTCAGCGCGCGGGCGGGGGTCTGACCTTGGGCGAGCGTGCGCGACATGGCGTGGTCCTGAACGACCCCTGGCTTCAGAGCGTTCCTCATGTATGTGCTTATTGTGCATACGCAACGGTTCGGGAATTGCCGAACCGGGGACCAGTGGCGACACTATGATCATGAAGGCTTTTGCGGTTGTCCTGCTGGCGGCGTGGCTCGGGCTCGCGGCCCCGCCGCCCGATCTCGATGCGCCCGACGACGGCCAGGCCCATTTCCCGGCGCTGCAGACGACGATCCGCGATCCGCAAGTTGATCAGGGGCCGATGCTTCGCTGCTCGGTGCTCGACGGCAAGCGGATGTGCGACGAGGACCTCGGCGAGGCCTGGTGCCGCAAACAAGGCTTTGGCGGCGGCTTCGTCGATTGGAGCACGGCGCCGCCGATCGAAAAGGCTCAGTGCGCCGACCTGCGCGCCTGCACGATAGTGAAGACCATCACCTGCAAGGGCGTGCCGATCATGGGCGACTGATCAGGCGGCGGCGGGCGACTCTTTCTTCAGGGTCAAGGCCGCGATGAGATAGTGCAGCCCCGACCAGACGAAAATCGCGGCGCCCACCAGGAAGGCGTTGCGGATGCCGGTATAGGTGGCCGCGGCGCAGGCGCCTTTCAGCGCGGCGTCCGCGGTCGGGCCCGCAAAGCCGCCGGGACAGACCTGCGCGTAGACGCCCGCCGCGGTGAAGGCTCTCGCGCCGAACAGATCGCTGAGCCAGCCGAGCAGCGGCGGTCCGATGCCCAGCCCGATCAGGTTGATGACCAGAAACAGCAGGGCGGTCGATGACGCGCGCATCCGCGGCTCGACGAGATTGTGCGTCACCGCAAACGTCGGGCCGAGATAGAAGTACTGCAACACCAGCGGGATCAGCGCCAACAGAGCGAACCGCGTCACATCGGTCTGAAACAGGACGTAGGCATAGAGCGGACCTGCGGCGAACAGCGAGAGCGCGGGGATCAGCGCGTACATTCGCCTGTTGTGGCGGCCGGCGAAATCGGTCAGCAGGCCTCCGAGCGCCGTTCCGATCGCGATTCCCAGGCCCGCGACAAGGCCGTAACCGGTCGCCGCAACGCCCTTTTCCAGGTGGAAGCCCGCGAGCAGGAACTGCAGAGTGAAATAGGCGGCGCCGTAGCCCACCAGCGAACAGAGCCCGGCGCCGATGGCCAGATGTCGCCACGACCGGTCGCTGAACAGCCGCTTGAAGACGACCGACAGGGCCGGCGTCGTAACGCCCGTGGCCGGCGTCGCGTCAAAGCGGCCGCGCGGCGGCTCGCGCAGCGCAATGCGCGTGACCAACGCCAGCAACAGGCCCGGCAGGCCCACGACGAGGAACGCGTTCCTCCAGCCGAAAAACTGATTGAGCCAACCGCCGGCGATGGCGCCGAACAGGGTGCCGAACGGAATGCCCAGTGAATAGATCGAGAGCGCGGTGGATCGCTTTTGCGGCGGGTAGTGGTCGGAGATCAACGACTGGGCGGCGGGCGAACAGCCGGCCTCGCCGACGCCCACGCCCATGCGCGCAAAAAACAACTGCCAGAATCCGGTCGCGAGCCCGCACGCGGCCGTCATCACCGACCAGATGCCGAGCGAGATGGAAATAATGTTCACGCGGTTGAACCGCTCGGCGAGCCGCGCGATCGGAATGCCGAGGATCGAATAAAACAGGGCGAAAGCCGGTCCGCCCAACAATCCGCTCTGCAGGGCGGTGAAGTGCATGTCCTGGCGGATGCTGGGCTGAAGAATGCCCAGAACCTGGCGGTCGATGAAGTTGGAGGTGTAGACCACCATCAGCAGGAACAGCGCCCACCCCGCCACGCCCCTGGCGGACGGCGCGGCCCCGGAGCCGGTATCGGCATGGTCGGTCATGGTCCCCCCAATCCCTGCGCTGTTCTTGAGCTTATCTCGCTTTTCCCCAGCCTAGCCCCAGGCTAAGGGTCGACGCCACCGAAAACCCCCAAGGAGTGCGCACGCGTGGAACTGATCGTCGGCGAGAAGAACAAGTCCTCCTGGTCGCTTCGACCCTGGCTGGTGCTGAAGCGGACCAAGCAGCCCTTCACCGAGACGGTGATCATGCTGGATGTTCCCACCACCGCCGCCGAGATCGCCAAGCACTCGCCCACCGGCAAGGTGCCGGCGCTGCACACCGACGAGGGGCACGTGGTGTGGGATTCGATGGCCATCTGCGTCCACATCGCGGAGAAGAACCCCCAGGCCGGGCTCTGGCCCGCCGACTTAGTCGCGCGCGACTACGCCCGCTCGGCGGCGTGTGAGATGCACTCGAGCTTCGCCAGCCTGCGCGGCGAATGCCCGATGAACGTCACGCTGCGCAGCAAGGCCGACCTGTCGGAAGCCACCGTCAAGGACGTACGCCGCCTCATCGCCCTGTTCGCCGAGGGCCGCCGCCGCTTCGGCGCGCAGGGTCCGTACCTGTGCGGAACCTGGTCGGTCGCCGACGCCTTCTTCACCCCGGTCGCGCTGCGTTTCCGCGGCTACGGCGTTGCACTGTCCGACTACGGCGACACGGGCGAAGCCGCCGCCTATTGCGCGACGCTGCTGAACGAGCCCGATTTTCTGGAGTGGGAACGCGACGCCGTCGCCGAGGTGGGTCAAGCGGCCTGAGGCCGCCCATGGCGTCACCCCAAGCGTGAGCGTATGCTGGCGGCATGAAACACGCTGCAGCCCTCGCTCTTGGGATCGCCGCCTTCATGGCGGCCGTTCCCCCGCTCGCGGCCGCCAAAGGCGCGACGGACACCTATGTGAACGCCCGCTACGGCTATTCGGTCTCGTACCCGAGGGGCCTGTTCAAGCCCCAGCCGGAGTCGGACAGCGGCGACGGCCGGGTGTTCACCGCGACGCGCGACGGCGCCGAGTTTCGGGTGTGGGCGAACTATGCCGGCCAGGACATGACTCCCACGCAACTCGCCGACGAGATTCTAGCCGACTGCACGGGCCATAAGGCGTCCTATCGCGTCGTGAAGCCGAACCTGGTGGCGATCTCGTGCCAGAGCAGTCAGGGCGTGCTCTACGAGAAGGAGCTGATCCACAACGGCTTGGTCACCGCCTTCATGATCACCTATCCGTCCGCGCAGAGCGCCTACTGGAATCCGGTGACCGCCGCGATCTCGAATTCGCTTCGCGCCGGGCACTGAGGGGAGGTTCGAACATGGCGACCACCGTCACCTATTTTGCGTTGACGCTCAGCGGCCTGAACTGGCTGCTGTTTCTGGGTCTGACCCTGCTGCACGACCTGCCGATGATCAAAAAGCTCGTGCACCACGTGACCATGACGCACCACACGACCAAAGTCGGTGGTGAAACCAGAGCCGAGATCGCAAGCATCGACATCGGCAAGACCCTCGACTCCTCCGGCGCCCTGGCCGCCGCCTTCAAGAAAGCCGGCCCCGCGCCGACCGCCGCCGCCATGTCCCTGGTCTGCCTGCTGATCGCGGTCATCGCCTCCGGCGTCGCCAAAATCCCCGACCCCAGCACAACCAAACCCGCACCCGCCGCCTCATCGTCCCCGACGGCTGCGCTCGCGAAATAGGAAAGAAAACCGCAGAGAGCGCCGAGAAAGATAAAGCCGCAGAGATCGCAGAGATTAGAGACCGTTGGCCAAACGGACGATGCCGTCTTTCATCATCGGGACATTGAAATTGAGCAGATATCCGAGGCGGAAGCCGCCGAGTCTTAGATAACTCAACAACTGCGCCCGGTGGAGATCCGCAAGCACATCCACCGCCTTGGCTTCGACAACGACGCAATCCGCGACAAGAAGATCGAGCCGATACCCTCGCCCGATGGTGATGCCGTCGTAAACGAGCGGCAGAATCACTTGCTGTCTAACGTTCAAATTATTCTTGCTTAGCTCATGAGCTAAGCAAGCCTCATAGGCATTCTCCATCAGTCCAGGTCCGAGCGCCCGATGCACTGTCAGGGCGCAGCCCAGAATCCTCTCGCCAAGCTCGTTTTCATCCACCCCGTGTGCCCTCTATTCTTCTCTGCGATCTCTGCGGCTTTCTCTTCCTCCGCGATCTCCGCGGTTTTCTTTCTTCCTTGCTTCCCTACATCAACCCCAGCGCCTTCAAACTCGCCGTGCCGTCGCGGCCCACCACCAGGTGGTCGTGGATGGTGATGTTCAGGGCCTTGGCGGCGTCGACGATCTGGCGGGTCATTTCCGCGTCGGCGCTCGAGGGCGTCGGATCGCCGGAGGGGTGGTTGTGCACCAGGATCAGCGCGCTCGATCCCAGCTCCAGGGCGCGGCGCACCACTTCGCGCGGATAGACCGGTGCGTGATCGACCGTGCCCTGGCCTAAGGTCTCGTCGGCGATGAGCTGGTTCTTGCGGTCGAGGAACAGCACGTGGAAGCGCTCACGCGGTTCGTGCGCCAGGGTCGTGCGGACATAGGCCTGCAGCGCCGACCACGAGGAAATCACACAGCGCTTCCGCAACGGCTCGAGCCCGATGCGCCGCGCCGCCTCGTGCAGCAGCCGCAGATCCAGCGCCGACTCGGACGTGAGGCTGAGGCGCCGGCCTTGAGAATCGACCGTCCGGACCTGCAACAGCGCCTCCACTGGCGCCGACAGGGCCGCGCTCAGCGACCCGAACCGCTCCAACAGTTTCTTGGCCAGCGGCTTCACGTCCCGGCGCGGAATACAGCGGAACAACAGGATTTCGAGCAGTTCGTAGTCGGGCAGCGCCTCGACCCCGCCTTTCAGCGCCCTTTCGCGCAGCCGGCTCCGGTGGCCCGAGTTGTCCGGCGCCGTCTCGATTTCGAACCTGACGGCCGCGTCGTCCACCCCTGGCGCTCCGATGTTCCCGATACGTTCTAGACTGGAATGGAGCGGCCGCCAAGGGGCGTTCCGTCGACAACTTCCGGCCGCCGGCCGCCGGGCGCGGGGCGTGTCCCGCGTGCTCATTGCGGGGTATAAGGACCGGGGGGCGATGCGGTATTCGGAGGGAGCCATGAACACTAGGCGCGGCCTTGCCGTTGTGGCGCTTGTGACGGCGTCGCTCTTGCTGAACGCTAAGGCTTCGGCCGACGACCAGTATTGCTCGACCATACAGAGCGACATCAGGTCGATCGGCGATCGGCTCGACGCGTTGCACGCATACGAGGCGAAACTACCCCAGCCTCCCCCGCAAGCGGACCCGGAAGATTGCAGGCTGCTGAACGAAACCTACGTCTACGAGACGAAGATCGAGACCAAGGCCATGTCCTGCCTGTCGTCGAGCGATTTCGATAAGATCCAGGGCGCGTTCGAAAAGACTGAGTCCGCAATACAGACTGAGAGGGGATTGATGCATTGCCCCGGCGGCCCGATGCCCGGCGCCTAGTCCAAGCGGCTTAGCGGATCGCTTCGAGGAGCAGTTTCTGGGCCGGCTCGAGCCTGCGGGCCATCTCGTCCGATACCCCGTCGCGGCGCAGCAGGTCGGCGATCGGGTGGTAGGCGACCATCACCTTGCCGCCTTCGGTGTCGCGGATCAGCGCCCGCAGCGGCAGATCGAGTGCTGCGTGTGGCGCGGCCTGCATGATCGGCGTGCCGCCGCGCGGATGGCCGTAGAGCATGACGACGGTGTTGGGCATGGCCAGGCCGACCTTGCGCGCGCCGGCGGCGTGGTCGATGCGCGCGAGCACGGTCATGCCGGCGTCTTCGACCGCCTTGATCAGGCGCTGAACCGTTTCGTCGAAGCCATAGGCGCTGGCCTGTTCGACAAACCCTGCGGTATCGACGTCGCTCAAGGCTCAGGTCCCCGCTGTCGCGTCGTCCCTATAGGGGTTCGGCGGCTCAGTCGAATTTCGGCCGGTACAGGCCCTTGGGCGACTGGGTGAAGATTTCGACGCCTGTTTCGGTCACGCCGACGGAGTGTTCGCACTGGGCCGACAGCGACTTGTCGCGGGTGACCGCGGTCCAGCCGTCGTTCAGCACCTTCACCTGCGACTTGCCGAGGTTCACCATCGGCTCGACGGTGAAGAACATGCCGGCCTTCAGCTCCTCGCCGGTGCCGCGGCGCCCGAAATGCAGCACATTGGGGCTGTCATGAAACACCCGGCCCAGGCCGTGGCCGCAGAAGTCGTGCACCACCGAACAACGCTGCGCCTCGACGTATTTCTGGATCGCTTCGCCGATGTCGCCGAAATGCGCGCCGGGCTTCACTTCCGCAAGGCCGAGCTCCAGCGCGTCGTAGGTCACCTCGATCAGCCGCTTCGCGCGCGAGGAAATTTCGCCCACCGGATACATGCGGCTGGTGTCGCCGTGCCAGCCGTCGAGGATCACCGTCACGTCGATGTTGGCGATGTCGCCCTCGCGCAGGGTCTTCTCGCCGGGGATGCCGTGACAGACGACGTGGTTTGGCGAAATGCACACCGTCTTGGCGTAGCCGCGATAGAACAGGCACGCGGGCAGGGCGCCGTTGTCGAGGATGAACTCGCGCGCCACCTTGTCGATCTCGTCGGTCACGACGCCCGGGATCACCATCGGCGTGATCAGGTCCAGACATTCTGCCGCCAGACGCCCGGCGCAGCGCATGCCCTCGAACTCTTCGGGCGTATGCAGCTTGATCCGCTCCGAGCGGACGAGGGTGTCGTGGACGGCGTCGACGGTCATTACAGCTACGCTCTCAAGGGCTCTCAAGGATTCGGGGCCGCCAGGGGACGGCGCAGTCGAGGCGGATGGCCTCGGGGCTCAGATGGCATCCATAGCACAGAACTTCCACCCCCCGGCCGGCCGCTTCCCGAAGGGCCGGGCCGTAGGCCTTGTCGACGTCGTCGGCGGTGTCGAAGCGCTCGGCCTCGCCCCGCTGGATCACGAACAGCATGACCGCCCGGTGACCCTCGCCGGCCATCCGCTCCAGGGCCTTCAGGTGCTTGACCCCTCGCGCGGTCCTGCAGTCGGGGAATTCGGCCAGGCCGGGCTCGCGGAAGAAGTGGACGTTCTTCACCTCGACCCAGCAGGGCGCCCGCGCCGGGTCCTCCAGCAGGATGTCGATGCGGCTGTCCCCGGCGTACTTCACCTCGCGCCGCAGGGACGGATAACCGGCCAGCTCGGGAATGCGCCCCTCGGCGATCGCGTCCGCGGCCAGGCGGTTGGGGTGCATGGTGTTGATCCCCACCAGCCGACCGTCCGTCTCCACCAGCTCCAAAGTGTACTGCAGCTTGCGCTTAGGGTCCGACGCCCGCGAGACCCAGGCCGGCAGGCCGGGCGTGTTCAGGCCCGCCATGGCGCCGGGGTTGGGGCAATGGGCGGTGACCAGCCCGCCCTCGTCCAGGTCCACATCGGCGAAGAACCGCTTGTAGCGCTGGACCAGGCGGCCACGGAGAAGGGGGGAGGGGAAGTCCACGGCCGTCTCCTACGGGCGATCTGCCGCTGCTGTCGAGCCGCGCGACTCTGTTTAAGGTCAGGCCGACCACACGAGGACCGCCATGGCCGACGCCAAGACCGCCCCCCCGACCCCGCTCGCGCATATCCGCAAGAACCGCAAGCCGATCCGCGACGTGACCCAGGAGCATCAGGACTCGCTGTCGACGCTCGACAAGCTGGCGGTCTTCATCACCGACCGCGTCGGGACGATGGGGTTTTTCTTTCTCATCTTCGGCTGGACCGTGGTCTGGTTGAGCCTGAACCTGCTCTTGCCCGCAAAATGGCGCTTCGACCCGGGCATGGCGTTCGTCTTCTATCTGTTCATCTCGAACGTGATCCAGATCCTGCTCATGCCGCTGATCATGGTGGGCCAGAACGTGCAGGGCAAAGCGTCCGACCGGCGCGCCCAGAGCGACCTTGAGATCAACATCAAGGCCGAAAAAGAAGTCGAGGTCATCCTCGAGCACCTCGAGTACCAGAACGACATCCTGATGAAGCTCGTGAAGGAGGTCGACACCACCCTCGCCGCCGCGATCCGCACGCGCCACGCCCAGAACGAAGCGATGCGCTCGGCCATCGAAGGCCTCGCCGGCAAGATGCACGAACCGATCCCCTTCGACCTCGACGCCCTCACCAACGACGACGCCATCGACGCGGCGGAAAAGGACGCGAAGAAGTAGGCGTTTCGTCCACAATTATTTCGTCATCCTTGGAGGTGAGGCGCGTCAGCGCCGATCCTCCGAGGACCCAGCAGCAAATCTTGCTCAAAGCCGGGCGCCCTTTGAACGCGAACGCCGCGTCAAACTCGCGCTTGCTGGATCCTCGACGCCGCGCAGCTGATCGCTGCGCAACGCCAAGGATGACGGCTGTTTCTTATGTCCGTTAAAACAACGATGCCGACAGATTGATGGTCAGGCCCAGGATCACGGCGTTGAACACGAACGACAGGATCACATGGCCGGTGACCAGCCGGCGGATCGCCTTCGACTCGATGTTGATGTCGGCGGTCTGCGACGCGGCGCCGATCACGATCGAGAAGTGCAGAAAGTCCCAGTAGTCGGGCGACCGGTCGTGTCCGGGAAACCACAGGCCGGCGCGATAGGGCAGCGGCGCGCGCTTGTACGGCGTTTCGTCCGCCGGAAAATTGTCGGTGACGTTGTCGATCCGCTCCGGCGGTTTCGCCGGCATGTAGTAGTCGTGCGCGTAGTGCAGGGCGAAGACCGTGTGCACGAACAGCCACGACAGCGCGACGGTCGCGATCATCACCACGATCCGCGCCCATTGGAACGCGCCCTTGTCGACCTTGTTGGCGACGATCTCGGCTACCACCGCTGCAATCGCAGCCGCGGCGCCCAGCACGCTGATGATCAGAACCGCGCCGCGTCCCTCGTCCAGCCGTCGCGCGCGCTGGGCCATGACGTCGGCGTCGACCGTCTGGCCCATCAGGCGCAGCACCATGACCATGAACACCACCATCGCCAGGTCCCACCCCGCGATCGCGCGCGTCGACCAGCGCCAGTCCCAGGGCGTGACGATCAGGACGACCACCAGGGTCGCGAACGCGGCCAGGAACGAGGGGCGGCTGAGAATCGGATGGAGAAAACGGGGCGGGCGCATCGCCTTACGCTGTAAGCCGTGGTCTGAATGAGCGCCACCGTGGGCCGGTTCCATTTCCCGGACCTTGCCGTGCCGCTTGCCCTGACGCTTGCCCTGGCGAACCGGTCGTTCGTCCCCACCCGCTGGCGCGCCGGGGCGCCAACCCGTACGGTCAAGCCTCAGCCTTTTTCCGGAGTCGTCCGTGTCCTCGATCCTCGTCCGTTCCGCGCGCCTGACCCTTCTGGCCGCCGTCGCCTTCGCCGTTCCGGCGCTCGCCGCGCCGCCGAAGAAGGCCCCGCCGGCCGCCGCCGCTGCGGCCCTGCCGCTCGAGGCCACCGCCGCGAAACTGCGCGACCGCGCCATGGCCGGCGAGGACATCTCCCTGGACTTCGTGCGCGAACTGACCACGCGCTTCGGCCCGCGTCCCGCCGGCTCGCCCAACGAACAGGCCGCAGCCGCCTGGGCCGCCGACAAGCTGCGCGCGCTGGGCTTCGAGAATGTGTCGATCCAGCCGTTTCCGGTGACCGGCTGGTCGCGCGGCTCGGACCACGCCGAACTGGTCACCGCCCAGGGCATTGTGCAGCCGATGGTCGCGATCTCGCTGGGCGAAGCGCCCGGCACCGGTGCGAACGGCGTCGAGGGCGAGGTCGCGGTGTTCCCCGATCTGGAAAGTCTCGCCGCCGTTCCCGACGGATCGCTTGCCGGCAAGATCGTGCTGGTCGATCGCAAGATGGTGCGCATGCAGGACGGCTCGGGCTACGGCCCGATCAGTCACATCCGCACTGCCGGTCCGCTGGTCGCGGCGAAGAAGGGCGCGGCGGCGTTCATGCTGCGCCAGGCGGCGACCGACAACCATCGCCTCGGCCATGCAGGCACCACGCTCTACGGCAAGGACGGCAAGGCGCCGATCCCGGCGTTCTCGCTGACCATCCCCGACGCGGACCAGATCGAGAGGCTGGAGGCGCTGGGCGGTCCAGTGCGCGTGCGCCTGTTCTCCGGCGCGACCTATGTGACCAACACCCACAGCCAGAACATCATCGGCGAAATCCGCGGCCGCGAGCATCCGGAAGAAGTGATCCTGATCGGCGCCCACATGGACAGCTGGGACCAGGGCACCGGCGCCACCGACGACGGCACGGGCGATGCGATTATCGTCGCCGCCGCGAAACTGATCCAGGAACTGCCGGTGCGTCCGCGCCGCACCATCCGCGTGGTGTTCTACGGCTCCGAAGAGGTGGCGCAGCCGAACCCGCCCGGCGGCGCCTTCGGCGGCCACGCCTATCTCGACGCGCACAGGAACGACGTGGCCCAGCACATCGTCGCCGGCGAAAGCGACTTCGGCTCGGACCGCATCTATGCCGTGAACCTGCCCAAGGGCGCCCAGGGTTCGCCGTTCGCCGAAGAGGTGCGCCGCGCGCTCGATCCCATCGGCGTGCTGATCACCGAAACGCCCGCCGGGGAAGGCGGCGAAGACGTCGGCCCCACCGTCGAAGCCGGCGCCCCGGTGTTCGAACTGGCCCAGGACGGAACCCGCTACTTCGACCTGCACCACACCCCGGACGACACCTTCGACAAGATCGACCCGAAACAACTGCACCAGAACGTCGCGGCGTGGGCGGCGCTGATTTGGCTGATCGCGGACAGTGACGTGGACTTCAGAAAACTGGCGGCGGCCGCGCCCGCAAAGCAATAGCGCAATTCAAGTTACCCTCACCCGGAGGGGGAGGGTGGCGCGAAGCGCCGGGTGGGGGATCTTCCACACGGTTTGACGGGTTGCGTTTGCCACGCACGGCGATGCGGCAGAGTGCGATGATGGGCCCCCACCCCGCGCTCCGCGCGACCCTCCCCCTTCGGGTGAGGGTGAACTTGAGTGCAACGCCTATATTGTTGTGATGGCTCTCATGCGCCCCGGCACCGCACGCCCGCTCACGTCCGGTGAACGCAACCTCGCGCGCGAGACGTTCGGCGATGCGCTCGACCTCGATCCCGTCCGTATCCTCGCCTGCCCGCCCGGATGGAACCGCGCCTTTGTCGCCGGCCGGTGGTTCGGCCGTGACTGGATCCTCTACCCGGCCAAAGACGCGCTGACCGACTACGCGTCAGCCCCGCTCAACACCCAGGCGACGCTGATCCACGAACTCGTCCACGTCCACCAGGCCCAGGCCGGCGTGAACCTCCTCACCGCCAAGCTCCGCGCCGGCGACAGCCGCGCGGCCTACGCCTACCACCCGGGCGGCGAGCGCCCTTGGTCGGCGCTCAACATCGAACAACAGGCCACCCTGGTCGAACACCTGTTCCTGGCCCGCCGCGGCATGGCCACGCCCTGGCCTGTGGCCGTGCTTGAGAAAATCTGCCCCTTCAACGGCCTTCCCCCGGGGCCCTGGTCCCGCTAATCGGGGGCCATGCCTAAGCTCACCTCCGCCGTCGATCCCCGTTCCGAAGCGTTCCTCGCCAACCGGGCCCACAACGAAGCCCTGGTCGCGGACCTGCACGCGCGCACGGCCAAGACGGCGCTCGGCGGGTCTGAAGCTTCGCGCAAGCGCCACGTCGGCCGCGGCAAGCTGCTGCCGCGCGACCGCGTCGAACGCCTGCTCGATCCCGGCGCGCCGTTCCTGGAGCTGAGCCAGCTCGCCGCCGGCGGCATGTACGACGACGAGGCGCCCGGCGCGGGCATGATCACCGGGGTGGGCCGCGTCTCCGGCCGCGAGTGCGTGATCGTCGCCAACGACCCGACGGTGAAGGGCGGCGCCTACTTCCCGATGACGGTGAAGAAGCACCTGCGCGCCCAGGAAGTCGCCGAACAGAACCGCCTGCCCTGCGTCTATCTGGTGGACAGCGGCGGCGCCAACCTGCCGCACCAGGCCGAGGTCTTCCCGGACCGCGAGCACTTCGGCCGCATCTTCTACAACCAGGCGCGGATGAGTTCGAAGTCGATCCCGCAGATTGCGTGTGTGATGGGCAGTTGCACCGCCGGCGGCGCCTACGTCCCGGCGATGAGCGACGAGACGGTGATCGTGCGCAACCAGGGCACCATCTTCCTGGCGGGTCCGCCGCTGGTGAGAGCCGCCACCGGCGAGGTGATCTCCGCCGAAGATCTCGGCGGCGCCGACGTGCACGGCCGCAAGTCCGGCGTGGTCGACTACGTCGCCTCCAACGACGAGCATGCGCTCTCGATGGTGCGCCAGATCATGGGTAACCTGAATTCGGTCAAGTCGGTCAACATGGACGTGCGTGAACCGCGCGCGCCAGCCTACGATCCGGCCGAACTGTACGGCGTCGTACCGCAAGACGTGCGCGCACCCTACGACGTGCACGAGGTGATCGCCCGCATCGTCGACGGCTCCGAGTTCGATGAGTTCAAGCCGCTCTACGGCTCGACCCTGGTCACCGGCTTTGCCCGCATCTGGGGCTACCCGGTCGCGATCCTCGCCAACAACGGCGTGCTGTTCAGTGAGAGCGCGCTGAAGGCTGCGCACTTCATCGAATTGGCCTGCAAGCGCAAAATCCCGCTGATCTTTCTGCAGAACATCTCGGGCTTTATGGTGGGCGGCAAATACGAGTCCGGCGGCATCGCCAAGGACGGCGCCAAGATGGTCACCGCCGTCGCCTCGGCCGAGGTGCCCAAGTTCACCGTCCTGATCGGCGGCTCCTTCGGCGCCGGCAATTACGGCATGTGCGGCCGCGCCTATTCACCGCGCTTTCTGTTCACCTGGCCCAACAGCCGCATCTCGGTGATGGGCGGCGAGCAGGCCGCCTCGGTGCTGGCCACCGTCAAACGCGACGGCATGGAAGCCAAGGGCGAGACCTGGTCCAAGGCGGACGAAGACGCCTTCAAGGCCCCGATCCGCGACCGCTACGAAACCGAAGGCCACCCCTACCACGCCACCGCCCGCCTCTGGGACGACGGCGTCATCGACCCGGCGCAAACCCGCGACGTGTTGGGGCTGGCGATCAGCGCGAGCTTGAACGCGCCGATTCCGGAAACGCAGTTCGGCGTGTTCAGGATGTGATGCCCGCGGGCAGGTCGAGCGTTCGCCTGTACCGCACCGTGTTCACCCAGAAGCCCCACATGCGTTCCCGGCGATGCAGGTCGTCGAACAGCCAGCCGTCGCGGCGATAGAACCGCTCGGCGCGCGTGTTGCCTTCCAGCACCCACAGCACCGCGTCCTGAAAGCCCTGCGCCTTCAGGTGTTCGCGCGCGGCGTCGATCAGCAGCCGTCCGACACCTTCGCCCCAATGGTCCGGGTCGGCGTAGAGCGCACTCAGTTCGCCCCAGCCCGGCACGTCGGCATCCATCGACGCCGCGGTGGTGGCGAAGCCCACGATCACGCCTGCGTCCTCGGCGACCAGCGTCCGATGCCGCGCGCCCTCAGCAAAGGTATAGCGGCGCGCACGCGTTTCAGGATCCATGCGCATCAGCATCGAGCGGTCGAGCAGGTCCCAATAGGCCGCCCGCCACGAACGCACATGCACCCGCGCCACCCCTAGCTCGTCTCCTGGTCTCGCTACTCGAACTTGCACGGTGTCCATATGGGACGGCGAAGGTGGGTCGCCCAGGCTGTGTTGAGGTCGCGCTTGCTGGATCCTTGGCGTCGGACGGCTGATCGCCGTCCGACGCCAAGGATGA
>DASXZP010000035.1:0-22307 GCA_036501825.1 Caulobacteraceae bacterium
TCGACGTTAGGAAGCGACGCGCAGCGGGCTGATCTCGTTGGTGATGCCCTTGTCGCCGTCGTCGGGCTTTTCCAGCGGACCGGCTTCTTCGTCGGCGACGCCCATCTTGCGCTGCAGGTTCTGCAGCGAGGAGTGCGCGGCCATGATGGCGCGGCGGGCTTCGGCCATGGCGCCGATGGATTCGGCGATGCGGCTCTGCGCAGCTTCCGCGGCGACGGCCGACATCTTCAGGGTCTTGCGGCCCTCGACGATGGATTCGAGGAGCTGCGACGCGCGCACCATCGACGTATCGATCGCTTCTTCGGTGGCGAACAACTTGGCCGCCACGGCCTTCACAGTCTCGATCTTGCTCATAGTCAAACCCACCTGTCCTAAGGAAATCCGAAAGTTAAGCTTAAGCCTGTCTTAACACGGACTAACCCCCACCGGTAGGCCCCATACCGCTGTTTTTTCGCCCCCAGCGGGCAAAAAGCGAGTATTTCTATTCGTTCTCAAGGGGCTTGTGGCTTGGACGCCGCACAAAATTAACCACGTTTTCCAAAGCTTACGCCGGCTTTGCCGTATATCCACAGCTGCACGTGGCGCATTGTCGCAACCGTCGCGGGCATTAGCCCTTGTCGGCTTCGCCGAGCAGGAAGTTGGCGTGCAGGGTAGCGATGGGGGCGCCGCGCGCCTCCTGCCAGGCCTCGACATCGACGTTGGCGACCCGGCGGCCAACGCGCTTTACCCGGGCCCGGGCGTAGGTGGTGAGCGGCCGGCCTGAGCGCAGGTACTCGACGGTCACCCCGATCGGCCGAGGCAGGCGAGCCCGCTGCTCGGTCAGCGCCAGCTGGGCCATGGCGGTCATTTCCATGAACGCCCCCAGCACCCCGCCGTGCAGGGCGGGCAGCAAGGGGTTGCCGACCAGGTGCTGGGCGAAGGGCAGGACCCCGGTCATTTCATCGCCGGCCATTTCGATTCGGGCCCCCAGGAATCGGGCGTAGGGAATCTTGTCGATGGAGAATTCGGGCGGGCCGGTCATGGCTGGGCCTTCCCGCGCGCGGGCTTCAGGTTCGATCCCAGGGTCCGGCCGCCGTCGGAATCGATCATGAAGGTGGACTGCGCCGCCGCCACCGGATCATCCGGTGTCTCGTCGTAGGCCCAGGCCCGCACGAAGGCGATCGAGCGGGTCAGCTTGTAGCACCGGGCCCGGGCATAGAGGTCGAGCCCTGGCTTGGCCGCGCGCATGTAGTCGATGCGCAAGTCGAGGGTGGCGATCGACACGTAGCGACCGAGCGCCAGCCAGACGGCCACGCCGCTGGTGTGGTCGAGCAGGGTGGTGACGAAGCCGCCGGCCAGGACCCCGGTGTCCGGGTCGCCGATCATCTCCTCGCGATAGGGCGCCTTCAGGATCGCCACCCCGTCGTCGTGCGACACCAGCGAAAAGCCGAGCGCATGGGTGTGCGGCGCGCCGGAGACGAGCTGGGGCAGGATGGCGGTGAGGCCGCTGTCGGTCATGGCGCGCTTATAGACAGGCGCCCGCCCGAGACAAAAGCTAAGAGGGCGCGAAAGCTATGAAACCCCGATGGTCAGTCCCGCCCGCATCCTCTGTCCCAAGCCCGCCGGCCTCTACTGCGCTCCCGGCGATTTCTACGTGGATCCGGTGCGGCCGGTGGAGCGGGCGCTGATCACCCACGGCCATGCCGACCATGCGCGTGCCGGCCACGGCGTGGTGCTGGCCACCGAGGAGACCCTGGCGATCATGGCCGAGCGCTACGGCGCCGATTTCGCCGGTAGAACCCAGGCGCTGGCCTACGGCGAAAAGGTCGAACGCGACGGGGTGGAAGTGAGCCTCGCGCCGGCGGGCCACATTCTCGGATCGGCCCAGGCGGTGGTGCGCCACCGCGGCAAGACCCTGGCGGTCTCAGGCGACTATAAACGCCGCCGCGATCCGACCTGTCCGCCATTCGAGCCCGTGCCCTGCGACGTGTTCATCACCGAGGCGACCTTCGGCCTGCCGGTGTTCCGTCACCCCGACGATGCGGGCGAGATCCGCAAGCTCTTGCACTCGGTGGCGCAGTTCCCGAACCGCACGCATCTCGTCGGCGTCTATGCGCTCGGCAAGGCGCAGCGGATCATCCGGCTGTTGCGCGAGGCGGACTACGCCAAGCCGATCTATGCGCACGGCGCGCTGGCGCGGCTCAATGCGCTCTATGAACGCTTCGGCGTCGAGCTCGGCCCGATCGAGCCGGCGACGGAGGCCGGACGCGGCGATCTGGCGGGCGAGATCGTGCTGGCCCCGCCGTCGGCCATCGAGGACCGCTGGTCGCGCCGCTTTGCCGATCCGGTGACCTGTTTCGCGTCGGGCTGGATGGGCGTGCGCGCCCGCGCCCGCCAGCGCGGGGTCGAGCTGCCGCTGGTGATCTCCGACCACGCCGACTGGGATGAACTGACCACAACCATCGACGAGCTGAAGCCGGGCGAGGTCTGGATTACCCACGGCCGCGAGGAGGCGCTGCAGCGCTGGGCCGAAAGCCGCGGGTTCGCCGCCCGGGCGTTGACGCTTGTCGGCTACGAGGAAGAGGACGAAGATTAGCCAGGGGGACGCATGCGGGAAGGCCTGAAAGCGGCGAAGGTGGTCCAGACGCTGGAGCGTCTGCACGCGCGCATCCGCGAACGCTTTCCCGACGCAGGCCTGACCCAGGTCGCCCAGGAACTCGTCGACATCGCCAAGGCGACCTCCGCGCGGGCGCGGCGCGTGTCCGAACCGTTCGTCCTGTTGCGCGCCGCGGTTGGCGTGGTGATTGTCGCCACGATCGGTCTATTGGGGTGGGTGGTGATCCATTCACCGCTGCAGAATCTCACCCTCAGTCCCGACATCACCGCCCTGGCCCAGGGGCTGAACGCGGTGGTGAACCTGCTGGTCATCGCCGCCGGTTCGACCTGGTTCCTGATGAGCCTGGAACAGCGGCTGAAGCGCCGCCGCGCCCTGAAGGACCTGCACGAGCTGCGCTCGTTCGCCCATGTCATCGACATGCACCAGCTCACCAAGGACCCGACGGTGGTGCTGTCGAAACAACGCACCAGCTCTTCGCCGGCGCGGGAGATGACGCGGTTCCAGCTCACCCGCTATCTCGAATACTGCGCCGAGATGCTGGCGCTGATCGGCAAGCTCGCCGCGCTCTATTCGGAATACACCCGCGATCCGCAGATCGTCGGCGCGGTAAACGACGTAGAGAACCTCTCGACCGATCTCGGCCGCAAGATCTGGCAGAAGATCACGATCTTGAGCGACCTGGACGAGAGCCAGGCGAAGGCCTGATTACGCCGCTGAACGGCCGGACTTGTGCGCCGTTGCGCTGTCTTCGTCGACTACCTGTTCGAACGCAGCATTCATCGCGGCGCGCAGGCGTTCGGGTTTGATCGGTTTTTCGACGACCGTGGCCATGCCGATGGAGACGTAGTGTTTGGCGTCGTCCGGATCGGCGTTGGCGGTCAGGGCGATGATCGGAACGCCCTTCTCGGGGCCGGGCAGGGCGCGGATCGCTTGCGTCGCCTGCACCCCGTCCATGCGCGGCATCTTGATATCCATCAGCACCAGATCGAAGCGGCGGCTCTGCACCGCCTCCACGGCCTCGACGCCGTCCTCGGCGCACTCCGAGGTGCAGCCGAACATTTCGCACAGCGCCTGAGCCACCACGCGGTTGGTCGCATTGTCGTCGACGATCAGGATATGCGGCTGCGACTGCAGGTTCAGCTCGGTCAGCTCCGAGACGTTGGAGTCGCCGGCGCGCTCCAGATAGGCGCGTTTGAAGCTGAGATCGAAGGCGAAGGTCGCGCCCTTGCCGGCGTTGCTCTCGGCGCGGATCTGACCGCCCATGGTCTCGACCAGCTGGCGGCAGATGGACAGACCGAGGTCGCCGGCGACGCCGCTTTCGTTGTTGAAGCCGATCGGCTCGAACGCCTTCTGCAGCAGATCGCGCGGACCGGCATGGCCGCTGTCGCGCACGCGGGCTTCCAGACGCACATTGCCCTTGTCGATGGTCGCCTTCAGGCTGGCTTCCACCACGCCGTTGCGGGCAAAGCGCAGGGCCGAGCCGATCAGATTGTTGAACACCTGCTTCAGGCGCAGCGCGTCGAACTCGGCGGCGAGATCGGGGTCGCCGTCGTAGCCGACCATCAGGCTTACATTGTCCTGGGCCGCGCGCGGCGTCCACACCGTCTGCAGATCGTCCATCACCTCGCGCAGGAAGTGCGGCTGCGGTGAAATCTCCAGCTCGCCCGCTTCGGCGCGCGACAGGTCCAGGGCATCGCCCAGGATGCGCAGCAGCGACTCCGACGAGTCGATGATCGTCTGCACATAGGACTGCGCGTCAGGGTTCAGCGGCTGGCGGCGCAGCAACTCGGCGACGGCGAGCACGCCGTTCATCGGCGTGCGAATCTCATGGCTCATCACCGCCAGGAACTGACTCTTCGCCTTGGCGGAGGTCTGGGCGATGGTCTTGGCCTCGCCCAGCATGCGAACGGTCTCGGCCAGCTCTTCGGCGCGGGTGCGGCTCGCCAGGCTCGTCGCCTGCAACAGGGCAAGCACGGTGCCGACGCCGAGGTAGCGGCCCTGGTCGGACACCACAAAGCCGCGCATCAGGCTCGAGATGCGGCCGGTGAGCATGGACTCGGAAAAGGCGCTGATGCCGGTCGAGGCTTCGACCACCACCGGCTCGGGATCCATCAGCAGGGTGACCGGGCGGCGGCCGTACAGCGCGTTGCCGAAGGGGCCGGCGAATTCGTTGAAGAAGGCATGGCGCTCGATCACGCCGACCGCGACGCCGTCCTTGACCACCGGCAGGATCAGGGCGTCGGGTTCGCGCACGAAACGGCGGTACGCCTCAAAACCGGGGTTATCCGGCGTGAGGGGCACGACGCGTTCAGTCAAACTCGCGAGGGTCGGCATTCGGCCGTCCGTGACTTCTAGTCCTCGCAGAAACCACGAACACCTTTGCGGAGTGGTTAAGCAAAAGAAGGAAAAGCACGATTTTGGCGGGACTTGTTCGGTTAAGCTTGGAGTAACTTCCGTTAACGCGTTTCAGCGGTGATCCACTCCAGGAATGGGGGGTGTGAACCCTCTTCCCCGGTCTTCATGGCCAGCACGCAGGGGGTCTTGTGCGGGTGCTTGCCGGTGAGGAAGGCGCACAGCGCATGCGCCTTGGCCGCCGTGGTCTTGAACAGGACCGGCGTCTCCGCCGTCCGCTCGACCGCGCCCTCCCAGCGATAGATCGAGACCATGGGCGCCTGGATGTTGGCGCAGGCGCAGAGGCGCTCGGCGATGGCTTCGGCGGCGGCGGTTTCGGCCGTTCCGGCATCCGGCCAGGTGGTGTAGAGGACGACAACTTCCGACATAGGGCCCGGTCCTTAACAGTCTCTCAGGGGCTGAGGCCGCCTGTTTTACCGAAAGAATTGAGCTTCCGATGCCCTCCGACGCGGCCCTCGTTCTGTTTTCCGGCGGCCAGGATTCCACCGCCTGCCTGGCCTGGGCGCTCGAGCGGTACGAGCGGGTCGAGACGGTGGGCTTCGACTACGGCCAGCGGCACGCGGTGGAGCTCCAGGCCCGCGACCGGGTCCGTGAGCTGATCATCGATATCAAGCCGGACTGGGCCGACCGGCTGGGTCCCGACCACCGGATCGACATCAAGGGCTTCGGCGAGGTGGCGGATAGCGCGCTGACCCGCGAGCGGGCCATCGAGGTGGACGAACGCGGCCTGCCCTCGACCTTCGTGCCGGGGCGCAACCTCGTCTTCTTCACCTATGCCGCGGCCCTGGCCGATCGGCGGGGGATCGACGACCTGATCGGCGGCATGTGCGAGACCGACTTCTCCGGCTACCCCGACTGCCGGCGCGACACCTTGGATGCGATGCAGGAGACCCTGCGGCTGGGGATCGAGCGCCCCTACAGCATCGTCACCCCCCTGATGCGCCTGACCAAGGCCCAGACCTGGAACCTGGCCGACGCGATCGGCGGCGCGGCGCTGGTGAACCTGACCATCCGCGAGACCCACACCTGTTACCTCGGCGAGCGCGGCGAACTGCACGCCTGGGGCTACGGCTGCGGGACCTGTCCGGCCTGCGAACTACGCGCCCGGGGCTGGGCCGAGTGGAGCGCCCATTCTTCCGGAGTCGGGAGATGACCTACAGCGTGAAGGAAATCTATCTGACGGTGCAGGGCGAGGGCGGTCAGGCCGGCCGCGCGGCGGTGTTCCTGCGCTTCGCCGGCTGCAACCTGTGGACCGGACGCGAGCAGGATCGCGCGTCCGCCGTCTGCAGCTTCTGCGACACGGACTTCGTGGGCGTGGATGGTCCCGGCGGCGGCAAGTTCGAGACCGCCGAGGCGCTGGGGGCTGCGGTCACTGCAGCGTGGAAGGGCGTGTCGGGCCAGCCCAAGCTGGTGGTCTGCACCGGCGGCGAGCCCCTGCTGCAGCTCGACAAGGCCGCCGTCGACGCCCTGCACGGGCGCGGCTTCGAAGTGGCGGTGGAGACCAATGGCACCATCGCGGCGCCCCGCGGCCTCGACTGGATCTGCGTCAGCCCGAAGGCCGATGCGCCCCTGGCCCAGACCCGCGGCCAGGAGCTGAAGCTGGTCTACCCCCAGACCGGGGTCGACCCTGAGCGGTTCGAGAAGCTGGCCTTCGAGCGGTTCTACCTCCAGCCCATGGACGGGCCGGAGCGAGCGGCGAACACCGAGGCGGCGATCCGCTATTGCCTCGAACGGCCCCGCTGGCGTTTAAGCGTCCAGACCCACAAGTACATCGGCATTCCCTGAATTTCTGGCCCTGAGCGTTTCAGCCTCCCCCATGACCGACCGCGTTTTCGAAATCACCAAGGCGGCGACCTTTGACGCCGCCCACCACCTGAACCTGGGCCCGGCCGATAGCCGCTACCGGCGTCTGCACGGCCATTCGTTCAAGGTGGAGGCCACCGTGCGCGGTCCCGCGACCGTGGGCGAGGGCTGGGTGGCGGACCTGAGCGAGCTGGATGCGGCATTGAAGGGGATCGCGGGCGAACTGGACCACGGCCTGCTGAACGAAAAGCCGGGGCTGGAGACGCCGACGCTGGAAAACCTGTGCGTCTATTTCGCCGCCAAGCTGAAGCCGGCGTTCCCGAACCTCAGCCGCATTGTGTTGTCGCGGCCGACGGTCGGCGAGAGCTGCGCGTTCGAGCTTTGATCGGCTCAGCGGCCCGAGTCGCGATCGGCCTTTTCGTCTTTCTTCTTTTTCTTCTTCGGAGCGACGGCGTGGACGCCTGCGCCGACGACGGCGCCGGTGACCTTGGCGGTGGTCGCCACCGCCGCGCCCGCGACCCCCACGGTCGTGCCCACCACCGCACCGCCCGCGGTCGCCACCAGACATCCTGATAGGACGGTCGCCGACAAAAGCACCACGACGGCGGCGATACGCATGAACACGGGCTCACTCCCCACGACTGAGCTTGCAGGCATAGCTTAGTTCCGCCGCCGGCGCGCGCGCCTCAGCGCCGCACGTCGCCGCCCGGCGTGAAGGCGCCGCCGCCGGTCTGGGCGCGGTGGCGCAGCCAGGCGTCGGCCAGGACGCAGGCGGTCATGGCTTCGGTCACCGGCGCGCCGCGGATGCCGACGCAGGGATCGTGACGGCCCTTGGTGGAGACCTCGATCTCGGCGCCGTTTCGGTCGATGGAGCGGCGCGGGGTCAGGATCGACGAAGTCGGCTTGAACGCGACGCGGCTCACCACATCCTGTCCCGTCGAGATGCCGCCGAGGATGCCGCCCGCCCGGTTGGACAGAAATTCCGGCCCGTTGGCGCCCATGCGAATCTCGTCGGCGTTGTCCTCGCCCGACAGTTCAGCCGCGCCGAAGCCGGCGCCGATCTCGACGCCCTTCACCGCATTGATCGACATCAGAGCGCCGGCGAGTTCGGCGTCGAGCTTGCCGTAGATCGGCGCGCCCCAGCCTGGCGGCACGCCTTCCGCGACCGTTTCGACAACCGCGCCCATGGATGAGCCCGACTTGCGCGCGGCGTCCAGCACCTCTTCCCAATGTTTCGCCGCGTCGGCGTCCGGAGACCAGAACGGGTTGCGTTCGATCTCGTCCCAGTTCCAGCGCGCGCGATCGATCCGATGCTTCCCGATCTGGATCACCGCCGCGCGGATCCGCACCTGTTCGCCCAGCAGCTTGCGTGCGATGGCGCCGGCGGCGACGCGGCTGGCGGTTTCACGGGCGGACGAGCGTCCGCCGCCGCGATAGTCGCGCACGCCGTACTTGGCGAAATAGGTGAAGTCCGCATGGCCCGGCCGGAAGCGGTCGGCGATGTCGCCGTAGTCCTTCGAGCGCGCGTCCTCGTTCTTGATCATCACCGCGATCGGCGTGCCGGTGGTCAGGCCCTCGAACACGCCGGAGAGAATCTTCGCGTGGTCCGGTTCGCGCCGCTGGGTGACGAAGCGGCTGCCGCCCGGCTTGCGGCGGTCGAGCCAGACCTGCAGGTCACCCTCGTCGAGGGCGATCCCCGGCGGGCAGCCGTCGACCACGCAGCCGATCGCGGGCCCGTGGCTCTCGCCCCAGGTGGTCACGCGGAAGAGGTGGCCGAAGCTGTTGTGCGACATGGACCGGGCTTAGCCGAAGCCGGCCGCCGTCTCAAATCCCTGGCTCAAACCTCAGGCGGCCCAGGCCGTCTTGAAATCGGAGAGCTTGGCAGAGGCGCCCGCCGGCGGTTCGGCCTCGAGCGGCACCGGCGTAAGCACCAGGTCGCCAGTCGGGTAGTCGCCGCGGGCGGGCAGGCCGCGGCCGCGCAGGCGCAGGCTCTCGCCTTCGGAGAAGGTCGAGCGGATCCAGACCGTGCGCGGACCCTCGCGGGTTTCGATCTCCACCCGACCGCCGTGGGCCAGGACCCGGCGGTCGACCGCGACGACGAGCTTGAGGTCGTGGCCCTCCACCGAGCGGTGCGGCTCGACCCCGATGCGGACCTTCAGCAGGGCGTCCTGGTCGCCGGACCGTTTCAGGCGGATCACGTCGCCGGTGCGCAGGCCTGCGGGCAGGTTGGCGATGGCGCGCGAGCCGTCGGGCAGGCGGATCCTGCGCTTCACCCCGCCCAGCGCCTCGTTGATCGAGATGTTGAGGGTGTCCCTGACCTCCGGCGGCGCCTCCACGGCCGCGCCGGCGTCGTTGGCCGCTGTGGCGGCCCGGGGCTTGTTCAGCCGCTGCGCCAGGGCATAGGCCTCGATCACCCGGCGGAAGACGGCCTGGTCCGGGCGGCCGGACAAGCGCGCGCGGAAGGCGTCGGCCACGGCCTCGGGAGAAACCGGGCCGCTGAGACCGAGCAGGTCGAGGGCCTCGTCGGCGGTCATGGCGTCGTGAGTCATGGACCAGGAAGCTGACGCCGCATCCTCAACGACGGGTTAAGCATGGGCCGGGTTAAACAGGGGCCGGGAAGGACTATGTTCGCGCCATGAGCCGGTCCGACCTGATTCCGCCCAGTCCCGACGCCTTCGAGGCCGACAATGCGGCCGAGGCGGACGTGTTCGCCCGCGATGAGCCGTTCAAGCTTTTCGAGGACTGGCTGGCGCAGGCCAAGGCGAAGGAGCCCAACGACCCGAACGCCATGACCTTGGCGACCGTCGATGCGAACGGCTTGCCCGATGCGCGCATGCTGCTGCTGAAGGGCGTCGATGGGCGCGGCTTCGTCTTCTACACCAACACCGAAAGCGACAAGGGCCGTGAGCTCGCAGGTCAGGCGAAGGCGGCGCTGCTGTTCCATTGGAAATCGCTGCGCCGGCAAGTGCGTGTGCGCGGGGCGGTCGAGACAGTCACGGCGGAAGAGGCCGACGCCTATTTCGCGACGCGGGCGCGCGAGAGTCAGATCGGCGCCTGGGCTTCGGATCAGTCGCGCGAGATGGACGGACCGCTGGCGCTGGAAAAGCGCGTCGCCGAATACGGCTTGAAGTTCGGCCTGGGCAAGGTGCCGCGACCGCCGCACTGGTCAGGCTATCGCGTGATTCCCGAGACGCTGGAGTTCTGGCGCGACCGGCCGTTCCGCCTGCACCAGCGCCTGCAGTTCGTGCGCGTGTCCGGCGGATGGACGCGGCGCAGGCTTTATCCCTAGCTAGCGACCCTTGCCCGCGCGGCGACCGTTCCGTAGCGTGCCAGGAAGGTGTCCACCGCATCGTCGGCGATCTCGTCGAGGCTGCGTGCGGCGCGGGTTTCGTCGCCGGTGACCATCGGCACCAGGAAGGTCGGGTGCTCGATCATGCCGAGCAACTGGCCCGCGGCCCACGACGGCTTCTCGACATGCACGTGGCCTTCGTCCTGCAGCCGCTTGAGGATGCTGATCAGGGTGCCGCCGAAATCGGTGCGGCCGCGTTCGAAGAAATAGCGCGCCACCTGCTCGAACCGCCGCCGCTCGGCCGCCACCAGGCGGAATACGGAGCGGACGAAGGGCTCGGCCATAAACCGGGCGTAGGCGCGGGCGAAGGCGCGCAACTGCAACAGGCTGTCGCCGCCGGAGCGGGTCACCCCGGTGATGTGGTGCGAAAACGACCCGGCCGCATCCTCGATGACATGCTGGAACAGGTCCGCCTTGCTGGGGAAGTAGCTGTAGAGCGTCGCTGTCGACACGGTCGCCTCACGCGCCACGGCCTCCATGCCGGTGGAGGCATAGCCTTCGATCATGAAGCGGCGCCGCGCCGCGACCAGAATGTCCCGGCGTTTGCGCTCGGACCGGATCTCGCTGTCGTCGTCGATCGTCATAGGTACCGCACCACTCCCCCGCGTGTGCACGCAAGCATTGTCGGCCTACCCGAAACTGGACACAAGATGAATAAGGTAATCCCCAGGAACAAGCCTCCTCGCGATTACCCTTGTTCTATTTGGGCTTAGCAAGGGCCGGACCCCGCAACCCTGCCTTGCGCCCCGGCGCCCGGCCATGAGAGGGTCCCGATCAGGGCGACAGCGAGACTACCTTCAGTTGGGGATTTCCGTATGGCGACGCGGCGGCAAGCGCTGGGCGTATTGACGGGTGCGGCGGGTCTCAGTTTCTGGGGCGCCGGGGCTGAGGCCGCCGGGGCGGACGAGGTGATCGTCCCTTTCGAACTGACCCACGACCGCGCCTGGACCATCGTGAAGTTCAACGGCCACGGCTGGTACAAGCTGATTATCGACACCGGCGCCGACAAGTTTTCGCTCGACGACAAGATCTGCAAGGAGATCGGTCTGACGCGGCGCTCGTCCGATGAAATGATCGGCGCGACCGGCGCCGCCTATATGAACACCTACCTCGCGCAGACGGTCAGCATCGCCAACGTCGTCAGCGATCCCAACGCCCTGGTGATCGGGCTGAACGGCGGGCTCGAGGACGGCCTTCAGGGCCTCATTCCAGGCGCGTTGCTGGACAACGTGCTGTTCGACTTCGTGCAGAAGCGGATGCACCTCTCGCACAAGAGACCCTCGGGCCTGCAGGGCTTCAGCGTCGTGCCTTACGTCAAGCTGGGGAACGGTTCGTCGGGATCGATGAGTCACGTCCGCGAGACCTCGCCCTTTCCTTATGTCCGCGCCGAAGTGGACGGACGGCCCGTCACGCTGCGCGTCGATACGGGCGCGCCGGAAGCCGCCTATCTCTACGCCAGCTACGTCGACCGCGCGGGCCTGTGGGACAAGTACAAGGGCGCGCGCGAAACCCAGGTCGGCGGCATCACCAGCCACGTGAGCGCAGCGCGCCTGGTGAAGGCGGAGAGCCTGAAACTCGGCGACATCGTCTTCGCGGCGCCGCGGATCGCACTGCAGGATCCTAAGGACAAGGCGATAAACGATTACGATATGAACGGCGAGGCCTACATCGACGGGCTGATCGGCATCGAATCCTTGCGCCGCCTCGACCTGGCCATCGTGCCGAGCGAAGGCTGCCTCTACGTGCGCAAGAACGCCATGTTCGACGACGTGCAGCGGATCAATCGCGCGGGCTTGATCGTCCGCTCGGTGAACGACAAGCCGACGGCGGTCTGGGTTTACCAGGGCGGTCCGGCCTGGGCGGCCGGCATCCGCGAGGGCGACATCATCAACGGCTATGCCGGCGGCGACGGGACCATCGCCGGTCTCGATTGGAAGCTGAGCGGTCCGCCCGGCGACCAGATCGACCTCCAGTTCACCCACGACGGCCAGAGCAAGCAGGTCTCCTTCAAGCTCGTCGAAGCCGAGTAGCCGCGAGCGCCAATTCTCCCCAGCGGCGCGGCGCGTTGCCTTGCGCGGCCTGGGGTTCTAGGGTCATTGCCGGGGATCAAGACGCCTTCGCCAAGAGGGCGCGCGCCGGGGAGGACTTGGAATGCTTGGCCTGATGCAGGACTGGCCGCTGACGGTCGACAAGATACTCGACCACGCCAAGGCCTGGCACGGCCACCGCGAGATCGTGACCCGCACGGTCGAGGGCCCGATCGTCCGCACCACCTACGCCGAGTTGCACGAGCGCGCCAAACGGGTCTCCAGCGCCTTGAAAAACTGGGGCATCAAGGTCGGCGACCGGGTCGCGACCCTGGCCTGGAACACCCACCGGCACATGGAGTGCTGGTACGGCATCATGGGCATCGGCGCCGTCTGTCACACGCTCAATCCGCGCCTGCACGCCGAACAGATCGCCTGGATCATCAACCACGCCGACGACAAGGTGATCTTCGTCGACCTGACCTTCGTGCCGCTGCTCGAAAGCGTCCTGCCGCACTGCAAGGGCGTGGAGCGCGTCATCGTGATGACCGACGACTGGAACATGCCGCAGACCACCCTGCCGCGCGCCGACTGCTACGAGCGCGTGCTGCGCGCACAGTCCGCGGTCTGCGACTGGGGCGGTTTCGACGAGAACACCGCCTGCGGGCTCTGCTATACCTCGGGCACCACGGGCAATCCCAAGGGCGTGCTCTATTCGCATCGCTCGAACTTCCTGCACATGCTGGTCGGGCTGCAGGCGGACGTGCTGGCCTCGTCGGTGCGCGACACCGTCTTGCCGGTAGTGCCGATGTTCCACGCCAACGCCTGGGGCATCGCGTTCGGCGCCCCGGCGGTGGGGGCCAAGCTGGTGATGCCGGGGCCGAAGCTCGACGGGGCCTCGGTCTACGAGTTGCTCGAGACCGAGAAGTGCACCTATTCCGCTGCGGTGCCGACCGTGTGGCAGATGCTGCTGCAGCACGTGCAGGCGAAGGGCCTGAAGTTCTCGACGCTGAAGAGCGTGACCATCGGCGGTTCGGCCTGTCCGGATTCGATCATCCGCACCTTCCACGACGACTATGGCGTCGAGGTGCTGCACGCCTGGGGCATGACCGAGACCTCGCCGCTCGGCACCACCGGCTCATTGACCCCCGAGGTCGCCGCCCTGCCGTTCCCGCAACAGATGCCCTACCGCCTGAAACAGGGCCGCGCGCCGATCGGCGTCGAAATGAAGATCGTCAACGAGGCGGGCGAGCGTCTGCCGCACGACGGCAAGACGCCGGGGCGGCTGCTGGTGCGCGGTCTGGCTATCTCCAAGGCCTATTTCCGCGGCGACGGGGGAAACATTCTCGACAAGGAGGGTTTCTTCGATACCGGCGACGTGGCGAACATCGATCCGCAGGGATGGATGCAGATCACCGACCGCGCCAAGGACGTGATCAAGTCCGGCGGGGAGTGGATCAGCTCCATCGACATCGAGAACATCGCCATGGGCAATCCCAAGGTGGCGCTGGCGGCGGTCATCGGCATCCATCATCCCAAGTGGGACGAACGGCCGCTGTTGATCGTCAAGCTAAAGGACGGCGAGACCTCGACCAAGGACGAGATGCTGCAGTGGCTGAACGGCAAGATCGCCAAGTGGTGGACGCCCGACGACGTGGTCTTCGTCGACGATATCCCGCTGGGCGCCACGGGGAAGATCGACAAGAAAATCCTGCGCGAGCGGTTCAAGGACTACAAGCTGCCGGCCACCGAGCCGGTGCGCTGAGATGAAGAAATCCGCCCCCATCGTGACCTGGGCGCTCGGCCTGTCGCTGGTCGCACCGTTCCTGATCGGCATCGGCGCGATCGGCGCCCACACCAACGCGATTCCATTCGACACGGCGTTCGATCTGATCGCGACCAAGATCGCCGGCGCGGTTGCGGTGGTTTCCACCATTGTCGCGGTCGTTGCCCTGTTTGCGGCGTTCTCGAACTTCCAGAAGCTCGGCCTGACGGCGCTGGCGGCGCTGTTGATCTCCGGCGCGACGCTCGCGGGCGAAGCGCGGTTTTTCCTGCAGGCGGGTTCGGCTGTCCCGGTGCACGACGTGTCGACCAACTGGGCCGATCCGGTCGAGTTCTCCGATCACCTGATGTACCTGCGCGAGGGCGCCGAAAATCCGGTCGAGGACGATCCCCATGTGCCCGCCTCAGCCGGGGCCCCCTACGGCGGCATGCGCGTCGCCGACGTGAACGCCAAGACCTGTCCGGGCGCAAAGGCCGTTCCGCACGGCGTCGACGCCGACAAGGCGGTAAAGGCGCTGCAGGCCAACGGCTTTCAGGTCGCCGGCTCGCAGGTATTCCTGGTTGAAGGCACCAAGACCGGAACCTGGTTCGGGGCCACCGACGACGTTGCCGTGCGCATCCGGCCGGAGCGGACCGATGTGCGGGCGTCGCGGCGCGCGGGCCTGTCCGACTACGGCGCGAACTGTGAAAACGTCACGCGGATCGTTCAGGCCCTGAGCCGGTAGACGCTGCCGATCCCGGCTTCGCCGCCGCTGGACACCACGCCGCGGCGTTCGAGGTCGATCAGGTGCGCCAGCACCGAACAGGACGCCGCCGGCCACAGCCGCGAATCCACCTGGGCGTAAATCACCGGCACCATCTCCGCGATGCGGCCGCGACCCTGCGCGATCTGTTCTAGAATCTGCCGTTCGCGGTCGAGCCGGTGGGCGAGGTAGGCGTCGAGGAACGGTTTCACCTCGGTCACCGGCGGTCCGTGCGTCGGCCACAGGGTCGCGAAGTCGCGCGCCATCACCGCCTTCAGGCTCGCGTAATAGGCGGCCATGTCGCCGTCCGGCGGATTGACCACCGTGGTCGACCAGCCCATCACATGGTCGCCGGAGAACAGCGCGTTCTCTTCGATCAGCGCAAAGGCCATGTGGTTCGACGCGTGGCCGGGCGTCGCCATGGCTTCGAGTGTCCAGTCGGGGCCGGTCACCCGTTCGCCGCCGGCAAGGATCACGTCGGGCCGGAACGTTTCGTCGGAATCTTCTTCGGTCTTCACATCGCCGCCGCCGAGCGGTTGCGGCGGAGCCGCCGCCAGGATCGGCGCGCCGGTCTCGCGCGCCAGGGGCCGCGCCAGCGGCGAGTGATCCAGGTGGGTGTGGGTGACAAGGATGTGCGTCACCCGCTCGCCGTCCAGCGCCGCCATCAACGCCTCGAGGTGCTCGCCCATGGCCGGGCCGGGATCGATCACGGCGACCTCGCCGCGGCCCACGATGTAGGTCCCGGTCCCGGTGAAGGTGAACGGGCCCGGGTTCTTGGCGATCACGCGGCGGATGCGCGGCGACACCTGATCCGGGCGTCCGTAGGCGACGTCGATTTCGCGGACATAGGGGATCTGCACGCTCATGGGGCGGCCCGGTCTTTGCGACGACGAGGGGCAAACCAGGACTGGGAGGCCGCGATGGCGGTCAGGGCGGCGCTTTTCGTCTCAAAACGGCTGCAGGTGATCACGGCGGCCTTCTTCTGTCTCATGGCGGTGCAGCTGGTCCTGTCGAGTTGCACCCGCGAAACCGCATCCTACCCGATAGGCGTTCGCGTGGCGGTGAGCCGCTAAATCACCTGCGAAAGGTCGTAGCCCGCGTCGCGCGCCAGACCGACCAGGTCGGCGCGGCTCATGGCGCCGGACCCGCTCTGCACCAAAGCCCAGGTGGCGATCGAACGCATGCCGCTGCGGCAATAGGCCAACACGGGACCGTCGGAGATCTCCAGCGCCTGACCGGCGGCGACAATCTGCGAGGGCCCCGGGCGACCGCGGATCGGCACGGCGGCATAGGCCAGGCCCGCCGCCAGGGCCGCGGCTTCGATCTCGGCGCCCGAGGGCTGGTCCGGATCCTCGCCGTCGGGGCGGTTGTTCAGGATCATCCGGAAGCCCTGGGCCGCTGCGGCGGTCACGTCTTCGACCTCGAGCTGGGGCGACACCCAGAAACCGTCGGTCACCTTGTGGAAGGATTGGGTCATGGCTGAGAACTTAGGGCCGGACTCGAGATCGGCAAACCTCCGCTCGGCGCTTTGCCGTTGATCGCAGGGCGCGCCGCGTGCACGAGAACCCCATGACCGTGACCCCGAACCAGTCCGGGCAGCCAGCCGGCGCGAGCGAGCGCCTGGCCGCGGTCGTGCGCGCGCTGCAGGCGGGGGACACGGCTCAGGCGACGCGACTGGCGGTGGCGGCGCTGGCCGCCGGCGACCGGCACCCGGCGCTGTTCAACCTGCGCGCCCTCGACCATGAGAACGCGGGCCGCTTCGACGAGGCCCTAGCGGATCTGCAGCAGGCGCGGGCGCTGGCGCCCAAGGACTTCGCCTTGGCCAACGCGGAGGGGCTGTGCCTTGCGCGCCTCGACCGCATGGCCGACGCGGTGCGCGCGTTCGAGGACGCGGCGGCGCTGAAGCCGGACTTCGCGCCGGCGCACTTCAACCGCGGCTGGGCGCTGGAGCCGCTCGGCGAGCTGAACGAAGCGCGGCGGTCCTACGAACAGGCCCTGGCGCTGAAACCGGATCACGTGGACGCCATGGCGCACCTCGCCACGCTGGCGACGCGGCGCGGCGACTACGCGCAGGCGCGGCGTCTGGCCGAACGCGCGCTGGCGTTGGAGCCGCGACGCCCCGCGGCGGAACTGGCGCTGGCGTCCGCGGAGCTTGGCGAGGGTGACGCGAAAGCGGCTGAGGCGCGTCTGCAAGGTCTCGTGGCACGCGACGACATCGGACCGCACGATCGCGCTATGGCCGAGGGCCAGCGAGGCGACGCACTCGACGCGCTCGGCGAAACGAAAGCGGCGTTTGAAGCCTACACACGGTCCAACCAAGGCCTGCGCGCGATCTATGCGCCGCGGTTCGCGGCGCCTGGAACGCCGACGGTGTCGGACATGCTCGAGTGGCTGATCGATTATTTCCACGCCGGGACCGGCGCCGACTGGTCCGGTCCGGATGAAGCCCGTGAGGGGTCGGCGCAGGGCCACGTCTTTCTTCTCGGCTTTCCGCGTTCGGGCACGACCCTGGCCGAGCAGGCGCTGGCGGCCAATCCCGCGGTCGTCGCCCTCGAAGAGCGTGAGACGCTTGACGCCGCCTTGCGCGACTTCATGCGCGGGCCGCAAACGCTCGACCGGTTAAAGGCCGCGGACGACGCTGCGCTCGAACCCTATCGCGCGGCGTACTGGGATGCGGTGCGCGCCGCCGGTGTCGAACCGGACGGCAAGGTGTTCCTCGACAAAAACCCGTTCAACACCCTGAAGCTGCCGCTGATCGCCAGATTGTTCCCCAACGCGCGCGTGGTGTTTGCCATGCGCGATCCGCGCGACGTGGTGTTCAGTTGCTTCCGCCGCCGTTTCGGCGTCAACGGCGCGACGTTCGAGTTTCTGACGCTCGACGGGGCGGCGCGGTCGTACGATCTGACCATGAGTCTGGCCGCGCGCTACGCGGACGTGCTGACGACGGCGCGCTACGACCTGCGCTACGAAACCTTGGTCGACGACTTCGACGCCGAGATGCGCCGGCTGTGCGCCGATATCGGACTGGACTGGACGCCGGCCATGGCTGACTTCGCTGGACGCGCGCGCGGCGGTGCGGTGGCGACGGCGAGCGGGGGACAAGTGGCGCGGGGCCTCTATCGCGACGGCGCCGGGCAATGGCGGCGCTATGCCGAACAGATGGCAGGCGTCGCGCCGCGGCTCGATCCCTGGGTCAAGCGTTTCGGATACGCGCCATGACGCCTGAGGAACACATGCGCTGCGTCGAGGCGGCGCTGAGCGTCAACGACATTCCGCGTGCGATCGACGCTGCAGAGGCCGCGGTGCGCGATGGCGTGCGCCATCCGCTGCTGCACAATCTGATCGCCCATCGCCTGGAAGAGCAGGGGCGTCTCGACGATTCGATCGCCGAGCTGCGCCGCGGCCTCGAGCTGGCGCCCGACGATATGCAACTGCTGACCACCCTCGGCTTCTCTCTGATCCAGAAAGAACAGCGGTCCGAGGCGTTGGACGTGTTCGACCGCACCGCCGCGCTCTATCCGGACTTTCCGCCGGCGCATTTCGGTCGCGGCTCGGCGCTGGAGCGGCTGGGTGAACTGATCGGCGCCGGCGCCGCCTATGAGCGTGCGGTGGCCCTGGCGCCCGACTATGCCGACGCGTGGAGCGGCCTCGGCGATCTCGCCGAGCGGCGCGGCGCCCGCGAGGACGCGAAGGTCATGGCCGAGCGCGCCCTGGCCCTGTCACCGCACCATCTCGACGCGCAGATGACCCTCGCGCGCCTGGCTAATGCGACGAAGGACTATGCCGGGGCCGAGACACGGCTTCGCGCCGTCCTGGCCGACGCGCGGCTGACGCCGGTCGCCGCCGCCAACGCCCGTATCCTGCTCGGCGACGCGCTTGACGGTCAGGGCCGGATTGCCGACGCCTGGGCGGCGTACACCGACGGCAACACCCGGCTGCGCCAGCTCTACCGGCCGGTGTTCGAAGCGGGCGGCCTGTCTTCGCCGGCGGATGCGGCGCGCCGGCTCGCCGCCGAATTTGCCGAGACCGACCCCACCGACTGGATCGGCAAGCCCGACGCCGCCGCGCGCGGCGATGTGCAATCGCATAGCTTCCTGTTCGGTTTCGCGCGTTCGGGCACCACCCTGCTGGAGCAAATTCTAGCGACCCACCCGGATGTGATCGCGCTGGAAGAACGCCCGACGCTGCACGACACGGAGATGGACTTCGTCACCCTGGCGGGCGGTATGCAAACGCTCGCCAAGCTCGACGACACAGCCTTGCGTCCCTATCGCGAAGCCTATTGGCGGCGTGTGCGCGGCTTCGGGGTCGAGCCGGCCGGCAAGGCCTTTCTCGACAAGTTCCCGCTGAATACCTTCAAGATCCCGTTGATCGTGAAGCTGTTCCCCGACGCCAAGCTGCTGTTCGCGCTGCGCGATCCTCGCGACGTGGTGCTGAGCTGCTTTCGCCGCACCTTCCGCATGAACACGTCCATGTACATGTTCACCGACATCGAGGCGGCGGCGCGCTACTACAGCGCGGTGATGGCGTCGGCGGTGGTCTATCGCGAGCGTCTGGCGCTGAACCTGCACGAGGTGCGCTACGAAGCGCTGGTGGACGACTTCGAAGGCGAGGCGCGGCGCATCTGCGATTTCCTCGGCCTTGCCTGGACCGATGAGTTGAAGGACTTCGCGGAGACCTCGAAGCGCCGCGGCGTGGCCACCCCCAGCGCGGTGCAGGTTTCGCGCGGCCTCTATCGCGACGGCATGGGTCAGTGGCGGCGTTACGCGGAACAGTTGAAGGCGGTCGAGCCGATCCTTGCGCCCTGGATCGAGCGTTACGGCTACCCGGCGAGCTAAACCGGAAGCACGTCGAAGGCGACGGTGAGGCGATCCTCGTCGGTCGTGAACGGCACGGTGCCGTGCCACATGTAGGACGGGAACAGCACGAGAAGTCCTGGCTCGGGCCGCACGAAATGCGCCGGCGGCTGGGCGGGCGTGGTCTTGAACGGCGGCTCGCCGAACTTGATCCAGCCTTCGCGCGCATCGCTGTTCAAGGCGGCGACCGGCAGGCGCACGTAGAACGCCGACGAGAGCCAGCCCATCGGATGGTAGTGGTTCACGTGGAAGCCGTTGGGCTTCAGCAGCACCGACCACGACGATTCGATCCGGTACGCGCCCGTGTTGCGTGACCGCAGCGGATCGTCGCCGCGACCGACCTCTTCCATATAGCGGCGGATCGGTCCGTCGATGACGCTGAAGAAGGCCTTGATGACGGGATCGTTCGACTGGCTGAAGTTGACATTGGTCTGGGTGCCCTGGCGCAGGGACTGATCGGCCGGGTGCGCCTTGAACCGGTGCAGTCCGCGCAGGGTGCGTTCGAGATCGGCGAGATAGGCCTCGAGGCTTGGCCATCCCTGCGGGGTCTCGATCCGGTAGGGCCGCACGAAGCGGTCGTAGTCGTAGAGCTCGGGGTAGGCCGGATCGCCCGTCGCCCGCGCCGCGGTGGCCAGCCAGCCCCAGGTCGACTGGTCCAGGGGTTCGACCGTGGTCGCCAGGCGCGCCGCCTCCAGCGCGTCCTGACCACGCCCTTCGGCCAGGCGGATGGCCGCCAGCTCGATCAGCGCCTGCGACGACCGCGGCGCCAGACGCACGGTGCGCTCTATCAGATCGGAGGCCTTGGCGAGGTCGTCGTCCTCGAGCCAGGCGTGGGCGGCGGCGCGGGTGATCGCGGGATTGGCCGGCTCCTGGACCAGGGCGGCGTCGAACAGGGCGTGCAGGGCGTCGCGCCGGTCCGCCGCCTCGTGGATCTTGCCGAGCAACAGCAGGACCGGGGTCGAACGGCTGCCGGCGGCGCGGGCGGCTTCGAGCGGGGCGGCGGCTTCGCGCCAGTCCCCGGTCTCGATCCAGACGAGCCGCGCCAGCTCCTGGGCCGCCACCTCGTGGGTGGGGGCGCGGCGCAGCACCTGGCGGTAGGCGGCGATCGCCTGGGGGGTCTCGAGCGCGTGCAGGTGGATGTGCGCCTTGACCAGCCAGGTCTCCGGCCCGTCCAGCCCCAGCGCCTGGGCCCGGTCGACGGCGAGGCGGGCCTCCCCGGTCTGGCCGAGATCGTCCAGGGTTCCCGCCAGATTGTGCCAGGCGACGCCGCTGTTCGGGTTCTCACGCGCCGCCCGGCGCTCGAAGGCGAGGGCCTCGCTCTTGCGGGACAGGGCCTTCAAGGCGCTGGCGTGGACGGCCAGGGCGCTATGGCTGGCCCCGGGCGCGGCGGCGAGCGGGGCGGTCACCGGCAGGGCGTCGGCGGCGCGGCCGGTTTCGATCAGCTGGTAGGCGCGGTCCACCGCCGCCTTCACGTCCATCATGAAGCGCCTGGGAACCCCTTACTGGTCGCGGTGGGCGCGGATCGACCGGTCGTGCCCGACCTTGATGAAGAAGCTGCCCAGCGAGCCCTGGCTGACCACCGCCTTGTCACCGGCCCGGGGCGTCTGGTCGAGCGGGTCGCTGTCGATCTGACGCCAGACCTGGCCCTCCTGGGTCACGATGGTCCATTTGCCGTCGCCGGTCTGGAAGGCGTGGTCGACGGTCAGGGTCACATTGTCGACCTTCTCCGCATGGATACCGCGGTCGAAGATTCCCAAGGCGCCGTTGAGGTTGAGGCCGAAGGCCTGACGCTTCACCTCGCCCGCCTGGGCCTTGTCCACCACCACGATGTCGCCCGCCTTCTCGGCCTCGTCGAAGGTGGCGGCCGCCTTGTCGAAACAGGCCAGCCGGGCCTGGTCGTCGGTGATGGTGCGGCAATGGGCGAGGTCCTGCAGGGCCTGGGCGCGGCCGACTTCCGGGACCGCGCGCTTGTCCTTGGCGATAAGAGGCGTTCCGGTCAGGGCGGCGATGGCCGCCGCCATCACCCCGGCGCGAAGCCCAAAACGAAGCCGATTCATGGGTTGCGGGTCCTTCCCCAAAGCGTCCGGCCCCATGGTCGATCAATGCGCGCCGCGGCGCAATCGCTTCCGGTTGGGCGCGAGGCGGCCGGGAATCACGCCGGTCGGATCCCGAGTCCGCGGCCACTTCGACCCGGGTTCGTGTGCGGGGCGAATCGGCGGCCGGGCCTGTCTCCAAGCCCGCGGCTTGGCCCCTGAGCGGCGGCGGCCCGGCGGGAGGCGCACGGCGGGGCGGGAGGGCCGCTCGGGAGCCCCGATCGGCCACTTTGATGTGTTTAGAATGTGACAGGTTCACTGAACACGCTATGCGTTTGAGACATGCTCGTTGACCGTGTTCAACTAATTCTCCTAGGGTTTCGTCACTCTGGGGGGCGAATCCGTCCGCTGGTGAGATTCGGCCTTGAAAGCGCCGTGGTTCGACCGCGGCCGAGGCTCAGGAGGAACAAAGTTGAATAGACACACGGTACGCGAGCGCCTGATGGCCTCGACGATGATCGGCGGAGCGACGCTTCTGGCGTTGTCGGCCGCCCCAGCCTTCGCCCAGCAGGCGCCCGCCGCGGCGCCCGCAGCCTCGACGGTTCAGGAAGTGGTGGTCACGGGTTCGCGCATTCCGCACCCGGGCCTGACCTCGGTCAGCCCGCTGACGACGGTGGGCTCCCAGGACATCAAGCTCCAGGGCGTC